>CAWIAR010000011.1:0-699932 GCA_963834185.1 uncultured Actinomycetota bacterium | reverse complement strand
GCCGCTGGTGGAGCCGCAGCCTTCGCAGACGTAGCAGCTGCCGGCCGGGCGCATCTTCGTGCCGCAGGTGAGGCAGAGCGGGGCGTCCGCCGTGCGGCCCTGCTGCGACTCGATCAGCTCGGCCGTGGGTGCGGGGCGGCGGGGGCGCTGGGCGGACCGGCGTGCTCGCGGCGGCTGGCGCGGCGCTCGGCGCCGGGTCAGCCGGGGCCGCCGGGGCGGCGAGGTGGCTGAGCAGGTCGGGCTGGGAGACGCCACGCCCGTTCCGAATGAATGCCGTTTTCCACCGCGGCGGACTGAGCCAGCTCCACCGGGTCGACCTCGACCCCCATCGCGGCCGGGTCCTGGCCCGCGAGCTGGGCGGCGCGCTCGGCGGCGGACAGGATGCCGAGGTCGGCGCGCTCCTCGTAGGGCAGGTGGTCCAGCGCGAGGCGGCGGAAGATGTAGTCCATCACCGAGGTCGCGATGCGGATGTCCGGGTCGTCGGTCATGCCCGCCGGCTCGAACCGCATGTTGGTGAACTTCGCGACGAAGGACTCGAGCGGGATGCCGTACTGCAGCCCGACCGAGATCGCCACCGAGAACGCGTCCATCACGCCGGCCAGGGTGGAGCCCTGCTTGCCGAGCTTGAGGAAGACCTCGCCCACGCCGTCGTCGGGGTAGGTGGAGGCGGTCATGTAGCCTTCCGCGCCGGCCACGTCGAACCTGGTCACGGTCGCGGAGCGGGTCTTGGGCAGGCGCCTGCGGACCGGGCGGTGACGTCCTCCTGCACCGGGGCGGGTGCCGGGGACTGGACGGGCGCGGCCTGCGCCTCGGCGGGCACTTCCTTCTTCTTCGCGATGGACAGCGGCTGGCCGACCTTGCAGTTGTCGCGGTAGATCGCGAGCGCCTTCAGGCCGAGCTTCCAGCCCTCGAAGTAGATCTCCTCGACCTCCTCGACGGTGGCCGACTCGGGCATGTTGACCGTCTTGGAGATCGAGCCGGACAGCATCGGCTGCACGGCGGCCATCATCCGGACGTGGCCCATCGGGCTGATCGAGCGCTCGCCCATCGCGCAGTCGAACACCTCGTAGTGCTCGGGCCTGAGACCGGGGGCGTTCACCACGTGACCGTGATCGGCGATGTACTCGGTGATGGCTTCGATCTGTTCGGGCTGATAGCCGAGGTTCTTCAGGGCGCGGGGGACGGTCTGGTTGACGATCTGCATGGACCCGCCGCCGACCAGCTTCTTGAACTTGACCAGCGCGAGGTCGGGCTCGATGCCGGTGGTGTCGCAGTCCATCATGAGGCCGATGGTGCCGGTGGGCGCGAGCAGGCTGGCCTGGGCGTTCCGGTAGCCGTTGGCCTCGCCGAGCGCGAGGCACTCCTGCCAGGCCGCGGTCGCCAGCTCGAGGATCTCGCGGTCCAGCCTGCCGACCGAGCGGATCTTGCCGCTGGCGTCGGCGTGCATCCGCATGACCCGCTTGTGCGCCGTGGCGTTCCGCTCGTAGCCGTCGTAGGGGCCGACGACCTTGGCAAGCTCCGCGGAGCGCTTGTAGGCGGCGCCGGTCATCAGGCTCGTGATCGCGGCGGCGATCGCGCGGCCGCCCGCGGAATCGTAGGCGTGACCGGTGGCCATCAGCAGCGCACCGAGGTTGGCGTAGCCGATGCCGAGCTGACGGTAGGCGCGGGTGGTCTCGGCGATCTTCTCCGTCGGGAAGTCCGCGAAGCAGATGGAGATGTCCATCGCCGTGATGATGAGTTCGGACATCTGCTCGAAGCGCTCCGCGTCGAACGTGTCGTCCGGGCGGAGGAACTTCAGCAGGTTGATGCTGGCCAGGTTGCAGGACGAGTTGTCCAGGTGGACGTACTCGCTGCACGGGTTGCTCGCGGTGATGCGGCCGGACTCGGGGCAGGTGTGCCAGTCGTTGATCATGCCGTCGTACTGGATGCCGGGGTCCGCGCACTCCCAGGCCGCCTGGGCCAGCTTGCGGAACAGGTCCTTGGCGTCGATGGTCTCGATGATCTCCCCGGTCCGCCTGGCCAGCAGGTCGAACGGCATGTCGTCCTCGACCGCCTGCATGAACTCGTCGGAGACGCGGACCGAGTTGTTGGCGTTCTGGTACTGGACGCTGACGATGTCCTGGCCGCCGAGGTCCATGTCGAAGCCCGCGTCGCGCAGCACGCGGACCTTCTCTTCCTCGCGGGCCTTGGTCTCGATGAATTCGGCGATGTCGGGGTGGTCGACGTCGAGCACGACCATCTTCGCCGCGCGCCGGGTGGCGCCGCCGGACTTGATCGTGCCGGCGCTGGCGTCGGCGCCGCGCATGAAGCTGACCGGGCCGCTCGCGGTGCCGCCGGAGCTGAGCAGCTCCTTGCTCGACCTGATGCGGGACAAGTTGACGCCGGCGCCTGAGCCGCCCTTGAAGATGAGGCCCTCTTCCCGGTACCAGTCGAGAATCGCGTCCATCGTGTCATCGACGGCAAGGATGAAACAGTTGTGCACGCGCAGGTTGCCTGACAGGTACTCGCCGCTCTCGGTCTGGATGTCGTAGACCTCCATGTCCCCGAGCTGCTCGATCCTTTCGACCTGAAGGCGCTTGGTCTCACGAGCGGCGAGCCCTGGCTTGTCGAAGCTGTGTTCCAGCTTCTCCGCCTTGACCGGGTCGATGAAACCGATGGCGTCGGCGAAAAGGCGCCTGTCACCGGCTGACTGGACGCGCAATGTCCAGCAGCCGTGCCGGTCCTGGCGCGCGTCAGCCTTGAAGCCGACTCGGGCGTAGATGCCGAATCGCAACAGGAGCTGCTGCATCCCCCTGATGAGCTGCTCGGAGATCATGTCGACTTCCACGACGGTGGACGCCTGGCGTGCCGACACGAATCCCTCAGCCTGGAAGACGCTCCGCAGGTACGCGGCGACGACGGGAAGCGGCGCGGTGAACAGGCGAGCGGGCACCTCCATCTCCGTGCCCCGCTTCCGCAGGTCCCAGCGGTCGGTGAACTCCCGGAGGAACTCCCCGTAGAGCCGTGTCCGCCGGCAGTCAAGCCGGGTGTCCTGGGTCTCGACGCTGCGCTCATGCCGGTGCACGCCAGGGAAGACCTGGTTCAGGGCGTCGGTGACCCAGTCGAGTTCGGCGTCGGTGACGGTCATGGCCTCGATCGTCAGCGACCGGTTCGTGCCCGCGTACTGGCCCACGAACCCGTCCGACTGCAGCCAGCCAGCGAGTGCCGCCTCGGCGACCTCGTAGCCGCTGATCTCCTTTTCACCGTGGCTGTCGCGACGGTGCCAGAGCAGCGTGTCGCCCGGCTTGAGACTCCCGGCAGGGACAAAGCTGCCGGTCCCCTCGCCAGAAGATCGCCAGACCAGGTGGTCGGCCGTGACGTCGAGCGCGTAGCCGGCCTTTGTGTGCACTCGGAGCACCGGCTTAACGCCGTTCGCCTTGGTGGCGACGATCCGGGTGAGTCCGTCGGCGTCGTAGACCTTGGCACCGACTGCGCCGTCTTCGACAAGCTTGCCGATCGGGATCAGCCCGGCGGGAGTGCTGACCAGAGCCCCGTAAGGCTGGCACGCGCTGACCTGCTGCGGGGAGGCGGTGCCGACGTTGAACCAGACGGGTGAGTTAAAGGCGAAGATCTGGTGGATCAAGGCGTACTTGAGCTCGTGGTCGAAGATCTCCGCGTCCTCGTCGGAGGCGAAGTAGCCCTGCTGCCTGCCGGTGGCCGTGTAGACGTCGGTCACCCGGTCGACGAGCTGCTTCAGCGACCACTCGCGCTGCGTCGTGCCCACCGCGCCGCGGAAGTACTTGGTGGTCACGATGTTGGCGGCGTTGACCGACCAGGAGTCGGGGAACTCGACCCCGTGCTGCTCGAAGTTGACCGAGCCGTCCCGCCAGTTGGTCATCACGACATCGCGGCGCTCCCACGTGACCTGGTCGTACGGGTGCACGCCCGGCGTGGTGTGGATGCGGCGGACCTTCAGGCCGCCCTGGCTCTTGCGCCTGCCCTTGCGCACAGCCGAACCGCTCACCGTTTCCGTCATGACTGCCTTGCCCCCTTCTCAGCGTCCTTCGTTACGTCGTCTTGGTACCGACCGCGCAGCGCGGTGATTTCCTTCTCGAAGTCGTCGAGCGACTCGAATCCCCGGTAGACCGAGGCGAACCTGAGGTAGGCGACCTCGTCGAGGTCGCGAAGCGGCCCGAGGATCGCCAGCCCCACCTCGTGGGACGGCACCTCCGCCAGGCCGCGCGCCCTGATCGTCTCCTCAACCCGCTGGGCGAGCATCGCGAGATGGTCCTCGTCGACCGGCCTGCCCTGGCAGGCGCGCTGCACGCCCCGGACGATCTTGTCCCTGGTGAACGGCTCGGTCACCCCGCTGCGCTTGGCCACCATCAAGATGACCGACTCCTGCGTGGTGAACCGCCGCCCGCATTCCGGGCAGGACCTGCGGCGGCGGATCGCGGTGCCGTCTTCGGAGGCCCGGCTGTCGATAACCCGGCTATCGGGGTGGCGGCAGAACGGACAGTACACGCGATCACCTCCCGAATGCCGTGTGGTACATACCAACGAGGATCCAGGTGGCCAGCGGTAGGAAGCCGGAGACGTAGACCAGCACGATGCCGGTGTAGGTGTTGACCAGCCCGGCCTGACTCATCAATCGGTACAGCGGGATCAGCGTGGTGTAGGCCGGGAACGCCATGGTGGCCAGCACCAGGTAGAACAGCACGTTACGTCCGGGAAACTTGAGTCGGGCGAACGGGTAGGCGGCCAGCGTGGCGAGGACGACGGTGATGATGGTCGCTGCGCCGCACTCGATGACGATGTTGACGAACGACTGCCGGATCTGTGCGGCGATGTCGCCGTTGCCGGCCAGCAGAATTTCGTAATTGCCCAGCGTCGGCCGGAGCGGGAAGAACTGCACGGGTAGGCTCTGGCGTCGCCCTCGGTCTGCAGGCTGGTCTTGGCGGCCCAATAGATCGGGATGATCGACCAGGCGATGATCAGCACGACGCCGATCCGCCGGGCGATGGACTTGGGGGCCCGCTGCGTGGTGCTCACAGGTCCACCCTCCGGTACACGAGCCGGACGATCAGCGCCGAGAGCACCAGCGTCGTCACGGTGATCAGCAGCGACAGCGCGTACCCGGCACCGAAGTTCAGATTCTGGAAGCTGATGAAGTAGGTCTCCATGGTCACCGACGAGCCGGTCGCGGCCGCACCGTTGAGGATGTACGGCTGGTCGAACACGTTGAGCGTGGCGATCATCGCCTGCACCATGGCCACCGCGATGCCGGCCCTGGCCAACGGCAACGTCACCCGCAGCAACGATTTCCAAGGGCCGGCGCCGTCGATCCTGGCCGCCTCGTACAGCTCACCAGGGATCAGTTGCATCGCCGCCAGGATCAGCAGCGCCGACAGCGGGGTGATCTGCCAGACCTGCACCAGTTCGATGAGGGCGACGGTCAGCAGCCGGCTCTGCCCGATCAGCACGGTATCGGTGGCTCCGCTGGAGAACAGCGCCGAGACGCCGTTGATCAGCCCGGCCCGCGGATCGAAGATGCCGGACCACAGGATGCCCTCGACCACGCCGGGCAGCGCCCACGGCAGGATCATGATCGCGATCACCACGCTGCGGCCGCGGAACGGTGCCTGCAGGGCGACGGCCATCGCGATACCGAGCACGGTGGACAGCACCACGCCGACCAGCACGTAGAACGAGGTGTTCACCGCGCTGGACAAGACATCGGGATTGGCGAACAGCTCCCGGAAATTGTCCAGCCCGGAGAACCGTACGGGCGGATCGAGTGCGTTGACGGTGAAGAACGACTGGACGATCGTGACGCCGGCCGGCAACAGCGCGAGCACCACGATGAAGATCGTCACCGGGGTGATCAGCAGGTACGGGAGCACCCCCGCCCGTCGTGGTTTCGCCGCTGCCGGCCGGATCTCGTCGGCCGGCAGCGGTGCGACTGAGCGGCCCGGAAGGGCCGCCGTCACGAGCCCGACGCCAACTTGTTCGCCACAGCGGCTATCGCAGCGATCGCCGCCTCGGGTGTCATCGAACCCACCGCGGCGGCGTGCAGGTTCGTGTAGACCGCGTTGGAGAACTCCGGGTATCCCGCCGGCGCACCCTCGGCGAAGACCGGCTTGGATGCGGCCAGCAACGTCGCCAGGATGTCGCCGCCGTTGAGCGTGCCCTTGTCGGCCAGCTTCTTCACCGCCGACAGGTGCGAGGGCATGAAGTATCCGGCGAACGCCTTTTCCGGGCCGTTCAGGCCGGCGAACTCGGCCTGCCGGTCGGACTGGGTGAACCAGTCGATGAACTTGGCCGCCGCCTGCGGGTACTTGGCCTGCTTGGGGACGCCGATGCCGTCAGGGTTGCTCAGATTGCCGGCCGCGGCGGACACGCCCGGGGTCGGCAGGTACTCGACCTTGTCGACCACCGAGGAGGAGTCGGGGATGTTGTAGACGGTGCCGACCACGCCGGAGTAGTCCGAGAAGGTCGAGGCCACCTGTCCCTTGGCCATCAGGGTCTGCTGGCCCTGGCTGTCCGTGACGTTGATGTTTCCGGGGGGCACCAGGCCGCTCTTGAAGGCATCGATCATCCACACCGCGGCCTTGTAGCCGGGCGTGTCCGGGGTGGCGAAGAGGGGCTTGCCGTCCTTGTCCAGTACCTGCCCGCCGAACGCGTTTGTCGTTTCGTACCAATAGGTCGACAGGCCCTCGGCCGCTGCGAACGGGATGTTGAGCGGGTACTGCACGCCGCTGGCCTTGAGCGCCTTCAGCGACTGGGTGTACGCGTCCATCGTCGTCGGCGCGGGATTCTGCTTGCCCTTGTCGAACATCTCCTTGTTGATGGTGGTGACCATGAACGAGGCGTCGTAGGGCACCCCGATCACGTGGCCGCCTTCGGTGAACGAGGCCAGCTGCGGCACATCAGCTTCCATGGATTTGGTGTCCAGCAGCGTCTCCATCGGGAGGAACCAGTCGAGCTTGGCGAACTGGCCGACCCTGGACCAGTCGACGTCGGTGGCATCGGCGAAGTAGGTGTTGGCGGCGGCCGCCGCCGAGATCTTGGTCTGCAGGCTGTCCCAGTCGACGTTGGTCCAGTTGACCGTGATGCCGGTCTCCTTGGTGAACTCGTCCATCGCCGCCTTGGGCGGCGGGTCCGAAGCGAGCACGACGTTGATCGTCACGCCGGTGGTTGCAGTGGACGCGGCCGACGTGCCGCTGCCGCTGCTGCCGCAGGCCGCGGCAGCGAGCGACGTGGCGAGCAGCCCGGCGAGCAGCAGGCCCCGTCGCGCTCGCGGTCCGGATCGGTGGTGGTGAAGGTGATGGTGCACGGCAGCTCCTTCGGGAACCACGAGCCGGTCGGACCCATGGACAGCGGGACTCGGTGAGCACTTCTGCACGGTTTGCGCACATTGCCTGCGCATCTGTGCGCGGTCTTGCTCAGAAGCTAGGAGCGTGCTGCGGGGATGTCAACGGGCAGCCCGCAAATGACCTCCACATGCGCACAGCGGATGCGCGGATGCGCATATGAGCTGCGCGGTTGATAGAGTTCCCCGCCATGCAACGGGTTGAACGGCAGAGTCAGATCCTCCAGCGGATCAGCGAGACCCGATCTGTCGAGGTGGCGACGCTGGCTGCCGGTTTCGCCGTGTCCGAATCCACCGTCCGGCGCGATCTGCAATTGCTGGAACACACCGGACTACTGGTGCGAACCCACGGGGGAGCGACGGCCACCGATCGCAGCGACCAGGTGCCGACGCAGCTCAAGGCCGCGCGGCGGCAGGAGGAGAAGCGGCGCATCGGACGGGCGGCGGCGGCCATGGTGCCCGACGGGGCGGTCGTCGGCATGACCGGTGGCACGACCACGCTCGAACTGGCCCGGATCCTGGCGGACCGGCCCGGCATGACGTTGGTGACCAACGCGGTGAACCTGGCGGCTGACCTCGTCGGCCGGCCGGGTCTGCGGTTGATCGTGATCGGCGGCATCGCTCGGCAGTCGGGTGAGCTGGTCGGCCCGGCGGCCGATGCCATGCTGGCCAACTACCACTTGGACCTCGCCTTCATCGGCGTCGACGGCCTCAGCGCGGTCGAGGGCTGTACGACCTACGACGAGATGGAGGCGGCGACCGACCGCGCCTTCCTGGCCCGGGCCAAAAAGGCGATCGTGATCGCCGACTCGTCCAAGATTTCTGTCGTCACCTTCGCGCGCATCGCGCCGCTCTCGGCCATCGACACGGTGGTCACCGACAACGGTGCGCCGGAGGAGCAGGTAGCCGGTCTGCGCTCCGACCACACGGAGATCGTCACGGTGTGAGCTGACCCGCTAGCCGGCGCGCGTCCCCGGCGGCGCGACCGCGGCGGCGTCGGCCCAGACCTCGGTCAGCGCCGCGATGAGCCCGTCGCGAACCGTCAGGAACGACGCGACCTCGAAATGCTGTAGCGCGCCATCCGTATCGAGACCCGTGACATGAGCGCGGATCACGACGCGGTCGTCCTGGGCGACCACGTCCTGGACGATGAACCGCTGGAACCCTGGGTACTCGGCGTTGAAGCGCACCCAGCCGTCCTTGGTGAACCCCTCGCCGGTGTGGACCAGGACGCACCGGAAGTCGTCGTCGAGCAGATCGGCGAGGTCGTCCCAGCGGTGGGAGTCGATCGCATCGGCGAACGCCACCGAGACCGCTCGCGCCCCAGTACTGCCGTCGTCAGCCGTCATGGCGGGAAAGTATCAAGTTGATTTCTCCCGCAACGAGGGCCGCGAGCACATCGTCGCCGGCGAGCGTTCTGAACACCCGCGGATTGCCGCAAACGATCAGTTGTCGCGGGCCCGCGACAACCGACGTCGCGACCGCCGTCGAGGTCGTCCAGGACTACTGGAACGACATCTTCACCGGTTGGGACGTCACCTGGATCGGTCCGTCGCTCTACAACGGTGACGGCTTCTACGACTCGGTCTCCGGGCCGTCCGGTCCGTACTGTGGCGAGCCCGCCCCACCATTCAACGCGCTCTATTGCGGGCGCGGCGTCGGCAACGGGTTCGTGGCCTGGGATCGGCAGCTGATGCTCGCCGGGTACGAGATCTACGGGGACGCCTTCCCCTTCCTTGTGGTCGCCCACGAGTGGGGTCACGTGGCGCAGGAGCGGTTCATCGCCGATGGCGAGGCTCCGGCGGTGCTGATCCAGCAGGAGTTGCAGGCGGACTGCCTGGCCGGCTCCACGCTGGCCGGCGCAGTGAAACTCGGGGTGTTGCAACTTCAAGCCGGCGACACCGACGAGCTCATCCATTCGCTGGAGGCGATGGGCGACGAGCACCCGTGGTCCGGCGGCGAAGACCACGGATCCTCGGCGGAGCGCATCGCGTGGTTCCAAAAGGGCTTCGGCGGCGACATCGAGTCCTGCCTGGGCAACGCGCCCGACAACTGACCTCCACGCGGCAGAGAAAGCCTTTCACCAGGCGTGACGGGACAACCCGGGGTAGCGTTTCCGGTCGGACAAGTTCCCCGGCGGAACATCTGCGGGCTGTGGGGAGGCCGACGTGTCACGACAAGCCGCCAGGTGGGCAGTGGTCGCAGCCATCGGACTTGCGTGCGTCGGGTGCGGGACGAGCACGCCGACGGCGATACCGGCCGGCACGGTGGTGCTGACGACGGTGATGTCCGCGGCCACCACGGTGACGGTCACCGAATCCGGCTCGGTGATCCCAGGGCCGACGTCGCAGGTCACCGTGACCAGGACCGAGATGGTCACCGAGACCGAGTCCGCTGCTCCGGAGACCACGGCCACGTCGGAGACCGACGCCACGTCGAGCGGTTCGGACACCGCGAAGTTCGGCGGCGCACCGTTCACCTGGTCCGACGGCCTGGCCGTGAAGGTGAGCAAGCCCGCAGCGTTCACGCCGAGCGAGACGGCGGCAGGTACCGATCAATTCGACAAGTTCGTCGTCATGACGGTGACGATCACCAACGGGTCCAAAGCGAAGTACGACCCGTCCCTGTTCTACATGACCGTCTCCAGCGGCGATCAAGAGGCGGACCAGGTCTTCGACTCCGGTAAGGGCGTCAGCGGCTCGCCGAGTACCTCGGTGCTCCCGGGGCGGTCGGTCAGCTTCAAGCAGGCGTTCGGCGTCAAGGACCCGAAGGACATCGTCGCGGAGGTCCGTCCGGGATTCGACTACGACTCGGCGATCTTCACGAGCTGAGATCGGACTTCGATACGGGAAAGTGATCAGGAACCGGCCCGATCAACCGACCGGACAGCGTCCCAGAGCGTTCGCAGTGCGGCGTACGGCGATCGCGTGCCGCCACCGGGCAGGCTCCCGTTCTTCCCGCCCGGTGGCGAACGACCTCAGCTTGCGGTTTGCCAGAAATACCAGCCCTCTTCGGTGGCCGGGAAGTTGATCGACCCGGATCCGAGCAGCCTTGTGGTGCACTGTGGTGTGTCTTCGTACTTCTTCCAGTTGACCTTCTTGCCCCAACTGACGTACTGAAGATGCCCGTACTTGCCGGCGCTGATGTTGTGGCTGTAGGTGATCGTCGTCCCGGTGGTGTTCGACTTGGTCAACGAGGCGCTGATGCTGACCTTCGCCTTGGCGAAGATCGCGCCGACCTCGGACTCGGCGCCGGCGGTCACCTGGTAGGTCGCCGTTCCGGAGTAGCTGCGTGTCGCCGAGACGTGGCCCCCTGGGCCGTTCTTGAAGATGGGTACTCCGGAAAACGGGACGCGAACGGCGGAAGAAGTCAGGCTGTAGCGGACATCGGTCGGGCAGGCCGCGGATGCCGCGGCCGCGCCGAACACCATGAGTGACAACAGGGTCGAGGTGGTGACCAGGGTGGCCAGGATTCGTCGTGCCGAGGGGTGATGCATGGGTCTCCTTCAGTGTGCCGTGGCGTGGATGAACGCTCGAGGAGAGGGACCGATCGCTGCGTTGCGTGCGCGCTCGGTCCCGCCGGATGACCGCGGGAATGCACCGACCTTCGAAAGTGCGGGGGGGCCTCGCGCCCGGCCCCTTCTGATCGTTCCGCCGCTCATCAGGCTCGCCCGCGCGACATCACCGAACGTGAGGGCCTTCGCGACTGTCGCACCGAGGCGGACGGTACCGCAGCCCGATGAGCCCGGCCACCCGAGCGGTCCGAGCCGGAGTCCCGACCTGTCCTGGCGACCGGAGCCCTTGTGGATAGCCGACTCTCGCCGGGGAGTTCGAGTCCGACGGATTCGGCGATATCCCATCGCTGACCAGCGGATGGGCTCCGCACCCACGTCGACCCGACGGGCGCTAACGTAACCGGACATGATCCGCTGCGACGCCGTCCTCGAACCCTCCTTCGTCATCGCCCCGGTGCCGCGACGACTGTTCGGGTCGTTCGTCGAGCACATGGGCCGTTGCGTCTACGGCGGCATCTTCGACCCCGGCGATCCGGCGGCCGACGAAAACGGGCTCCGCACCGACGTCATGGAACTGACCCGCGAACTCGGCGTCAGCGTGGTCCGTTACCCGGGTGGGAACTTTGTGTCCGGCTACGACTGGCGTGACGGTGTCGGGCCGGTCGCCGACCGCCCGGCCCGGCTCGACCTGGCCTGGCGTTCGGTGGAGCCCAATAGCTTCGGGCTGGATGAGTTCATGCGGTGGGCCGCGGCCGTGGGTACCGAGCCGATGATGGCCGTCAACCTGGGCACCAAGGGCATCGCCGAGGCCTGCGCGTTGCTGGAGTACACGAATCACCCAGCAGGGACAGCCATGTCGGACCTGCGTCGCCGGCACGGCACTGCCGACCCGTACGGCATCAAGCTGTGGTGCCTGGGTAACGAGATGGACGGGCCGTGGCAGACCGGCCACAAGAGCGCCGAGGACTACGGCAAGCTCGCCGCCGAGACGGCCAAGGCGATGCGCCAGGTCGACCCGAGCATCGAACTCGTCGCCTGCGGTAGTTCGAACGACCGAATGCCGACATTCGGCCAATGGGAAGCCACGGTGCTCGACCACACCTTCGATTACGTCGACTACCTCTCGCTGCACGCGTATTACGAGCAGTTCGACGACGATCAGGAAGCATTCCTCGCATCTGCGGTGGCGATGGACTCGTTCATCGAGGGCATCGTGGCGACCTGCGACCACATTGCGGCCAAGCGGCGGTCGCCGAAGCGGATGAAGCTGTCCTTCGACGAGTGGAACGTCTGGTACGAAGGAAGATTCGTCGGCCACACCAACCTGGAATGGGCGACCGCCCCCCGGCTGATCGAGGACACCTACACTGCACTCGACGCGGTCGTCGTGGGCAATCTGCTGATGAGTCTGCTGCGGCACAGCGACCGGATCGACATTGCCTGCCAGGCCCAACTGGTCAATGTGATCGCACCGATCCGTTCCGAGCCTGGGATTTCGGCGTGGCGGCAGACGATCTTCCACCCGTTCGCACTCACCGCCCGGTACGCCCGGGGTGACGTGCTCCGGATCGAGCCGCGTACGCCGACGATCCCGGCCGGCGCCCGCGGCGAGGCGCCGGCTGTCGACGTGGTCGCGACCAGAGACCCGGAGACCGGCGAGGTTGTGGTATTCGCCGTCAACCGGCACCCGGCCGAGAGCGCCACGCTGAACGTGCGCGTGACCTCATCGCCGGGTCTGCGGGTCGTCGATCACGTCACGCTCGGCGGGTCCGACCTGTTGGCCACCAACACCTCCGAACATCCGGACAGCGTCCGGCCGACGACGCCGGGGAACCGGGCGGTCAGCGTCGACGGCGTGCTCACTGCCGAGCTGCCGGCGGTGTCCTGGTCGATGATCCGGCTCGTGCCGGTCCCGGAGTGACCCCCTCGCGGCGTCCGGTCAGCTGGTCCCCGTCTCGGCTTGATCGATGTGATACGCGACGTTGCCGGCGGCTGCGCCGGCACCTAGGCCCACAAGGAAAGGAGCCCATCCGTAGAAGGCAAGGAATTGTTCGAACAGGGTGCCCAGCTTGGACGGAGGTGCTCCTGGTGCGGCGCTCATTGCGGCAGCGACAGTCGCGGGCGACGGGCCGTACAGCCCCGCCTGGTAGCAGACGTAGACGACGACCAGGCAGCCGATGACCAGCGCTGCAAGCGCCCCGTAGCTGCGGACCTGGCCCGATCGAACGAAGAACCAGACCAGCGCTGTGCAAACCGAAAGACTCACGGTGGCAAGGAAGGCGTTGCCGAACGTGACGTATGAGCCGACCGTGGCCTTGCTCGACGTCGCCTGTATCGCGGGGGTGATGACGCCCGAGACGGTGCCGCCGGCGAACACAAAGCCAACCAGGGCCGACCACGCGGCGAACACAGAGACGTGCGTGTTGATGAGCTTGACCGTCTTGTTCGTCGACGTGATCTCGATGCCAGTGATGTCCGCGTTGGGATCGGGCGGGTCGTGCCGACCCATCATCTGGTCGGCGATCTGGCCGAGATCTTTGACAGGCTTCTGCCAATCGGCCTTGCCTTGAGCAGGGTCCGCGGCCGTCTGTGTTCGTGCCGGCGGTGCCGGCGGTGGCGGCGGATCGGGGGAGGAAGCAGCCGCGAGCCCGGCGGTCCGGCGGTTCGCCGAACAGTCGTAGGAATGGGTTCCGTTGCCCCGGCCATGGCCGAGCCGGTCTTGCCTGCAACCCGGACCGGTGCGGCGACGACGCCGTTGGCCATCCGCATGCAATAGGTGCCGCCGCCGTTCTCGTGGAGATAGGTGATCGCCCACGAAACTGCCGCTGCCGGCCCACCCGTCGCTGCGAGCTCCGCGCCGCCGGCGTCGAGCACACGCCAGCGGCCGTCCGGGTGCAATTGAAGCTGTAGTGCGCCGTTCATGCCGGCCCCCTGACCCGTCGGTCAAACCCATCCCGAATCCTGGTGACTACTCGACCCACCCATCGATCTGCCCAGAAGAGTGAATGTGCCGCTAATGGTCCCCAACGTCAACCCCCTGCGTGACGACTTCTCTCGGCCAGGCCTGACTTGACTGGTCTCCCCGGGCCGCATCACGGGGCCCTCTGCCGAGCCAGCCGACAAAGCTGTGTCAGGGTTGACGGGTCACCAACCGAGGGGAGAGACGTTCGTGCCTGCAGCTTCGAGGCGACCTGCTGACTCCGGCGACCTGCCTGCGGAGGACAGCGCGGCCATCCTGATCCGCGGCGGCCAGATTCTGGACGTGGCTACCGGATCGGTCAGCGCGGGCTCGGTTCTGGTCCGCGGCGAGCGCATCGTCGCGGTCGGAGACGTCCCGGATCCTGGTCCCGGAACCGTCGTACTGGACGCCGACGGCCGGACGATCATGCCGGGGCTGATCGACTGCCACGTCCACATCGATGCCGCCGCCATGGTGGAGCACCAGAGCACGGAGCGCACGGTCAGCGTGGGTCTGGCCTATCGCGAGCTGACGAACAGTCTGCTCCGCGGCTTCACCACCATGCGCGACGTCGGCGGGGCCGACGCCGGGTTCAAGACCGCGCTCGAGTTGGGGCTGGTGCGCGGCCCGCGATTGTTCGTTGCGGGCCGTCCGCTGAGCCAGACCGGCGGTCACGGCGACGTCCGGGCCCGGCATGCCGAGGACGTGCCCACCGGCCCGCAGAACAGCAGGATCGCGGACGGCGTCGACGAGGTGCGCCAAGCGGTGCGCGACAACCTGCGGCGCGGGGCGGACCACATCAAGATGATGGTGTCGGGGGGTATCTCGTCGCCGACCGATCTGCTCGACGGTTCGCAGTACAGCGACGAGGAGATCGCTGTTGCGGTGCAGGAAGCGGGCCGGGCCGGCAGCTATGTTGCCGCCCACGCGTACAGCGACGAGGCGGTGGCCCGGTCAGCCGAGCTCGGCGTGCGGACGATCGAGCACGGCAGTCTGATCGGCGACCGCGCGGCGTTGGCGATGGCGGAACGCGGCGCGATCATGGTGCCGACTTTGTCGCCGTACCACTGGGTCACCCGGATCGGTGATCGCCTCGGGCTGCCCGTGCAGCATCGGGAGCGGGCCGCCGCGGTCCAGGAGGACGCTGTGCGCGCGGTGGCGTTGGCGGCCAGGCACGGCGTGGCCCTGGCGCTCGGATCGGATCTGTTCCGCACGCCGCGGGAGCACCAGAGCTACGAGTTGGTGCTCAGGGCGCAGGTCCAGCCGACCATCGAGGTGCTGCGCAGCGCAACCATGGTCGGGGCTCAGGTCGTCGGCCTCGGTGACCGACTCGGTCAGGTGCGCCCCGGGTACCTGGCCGATCTGCTCGTGGTGGACGGCAACCCGCTCGACGACCTGTCGGTGCTGCAGGAGCAGGGCGCCCATCTCGCTGTCGTCATGAGGGGCGGAGTGCCGGTGGTCGACCGGCTCTCGCGCTGACTCAGCTCACGATTCCGCCGTCGACAGAGCGGGCGACGAGATCGCGGTAGCCGGCGAGCAGCTTGGCGTGCACCGGACCTGGCGTCCCTGATCCGATCGGTCGCCGGTCGATTTCGACCACCGGAACCAGTTCGCACACGGTGCCGGTCAGGAACACCTCGTCGGCGGTATACAGGTCGAACAGGGTCAGCCTGGCCTCCTCGGTGGGCAGGCCGAGGTCGCGGCTCAGCCGCAGCACCGTGCGTCGGGTGAGCCCGTGCAGGCAGGCGGTGGGCACCGGGGTGCGGACGACACCGTCGGTGACGCAGAAGATGTTGGCGGTGTCCGCCTCGGCGACGTACCCGTCGGCGTCGAGCATCAGGGCCGCGTCCACGTCCGGGTCGTCGATCACCTCGAGGCGAGCCAGGATCGAGTTCAACTGGTTGCTGTGGTGGATGTTCGGGTCGACGAAGTGTGGGTGCGGACGGCGGATGCTGGCGGTCCGCAGCCGTTGCGGCGAAGGGAGTTCCTCGACGGGCTTGGGCTCGGGGATGATCACCAGGGTGCCGTGCGCCGGTGCGTTGCGTGGATCCATCCCGGACGTCGAGCGGGTGCCCCGGGTGACCATCAGCCGGATGTGCACGCCGTCGGTGAACCCGTTGGCCGCCAACGTTGCGGCGATCGCGTCGCTGATCCCGTGACGGTCCATCGGAAGGGTGATCCGCAGCGCCCCGGCCGAGTGTTCCAACCTGGTCAGGTGCTCCTCGAGGGCGTACACCCGCCCCCGATAGACCCGCAACCCCTCCCACACCGCGTCGCCGGACTGGAAGCCGGCGTCGAACACAGACACGCCGGCCTGCGAAATCGGCAGCACCCGGTCGCCCACGAATACCTGTAACTCCATCACGGTCTCCCTACGGTCCCATGGCGACCCGGGTGTGCATCGCCCATCCGCCCGACCCTAGCGAGCCATCCGGGCGGGGCGGGCACCGCAGTGGGGGCGGAACAGCGGCCGGCTTCCAGGCGGGTCGCGGCCCGGTCATCAGCCGCCGGCGCTGATCGACGGCCTGGCGGTCCAGGCGCGCTGATCCCCCCGGACCGCGGGGAGTTCGTCGTAGGATCACGTCCGGTTTGGGCGGATTAACTCCCCGCGGGCCGGGAAATATCCTCTGAGGATGGGTAGCGACCGCAAGACTGCGACGGAACGGGTGTGGGCCGAGCTGCCCGGGGATGCGCGCCGTGCCCTCGAGGTGGAACTGCCGCCGAGCGATCTGCGGTCGCTGCAACTCGACCTGGCGCGGACCAGGGCGGCCGAGGTCACGCCGGCGGATGTCATGCGGCAGTGGGACCACGACCGTTTCGTGCGACCGTCCACGGCCGACCCGCGCGAGTTGCAGCGGGTCGAGGCGCGACTGTGGGACCTGCTGCCGGACCGATTTCGCGGGGTGGAACTCTCACCGGTGGTCCCGCTCGGCACTTGCTCGGCGGTCAGCCCCGTCGACCAGAACCAGGTGGTCAGTACCGTGCGGGGGACCGAGGTGCTCAGCGATCCCACCAACGCGTTGGCGGTCGAGGCCGCTCACCGTCGCCGCCGCGAACCGGGGGACCGGGTCGACCTTGCTGCGTGTCACCGGGTCCTGCGGGCCCAGCTCTTCTCCGGATCCGCACAGTTCGCGCACTTCCGGCTGTTCGCGCTGGTTTCGTCCGCCCGGGACCGGGGTTCGGGTCGCACCGAGGCCGATCTGCTGATCGAGCACCTTCGGTATTGGCAGTCGGTGCTGGCCGACCTGGTGGGTCACGGCCGCCCGGCGCTGACCTACACGAACTTCGCGGACGGTGTCGTCGCCGAGCGGATCGCGGACACGGTGCTCCCGGCGCTGGACGATGGCCCGGTCCCGGTCCGGCCCGATCCGACCCGCACCCAGGGCCGCGGCTACTACACCAGCGCGGCACTGCGCCTGGTGCTCGAGGACGGCGACTCCTACAGTGATTTCGGCGACGGCGGATTCACCGATTGGGTGGCCACGCTGACCGGCAACGCCAAGGAACGCAGCCTGACCAGCTGTGTCTCGGTGGAGCGCCTGGCCGAATTGGTGTAGTCACGGGCGTCGTTCGCCGGCCGGCACCGGCTCGGCCAGCAGGATGCGCCAGAATCCGGCAACCGCCAGATACACGTTCGTGACCACTTGCAGCAGAATCACTGTCACCGGCCACAACGCCGCGCTCGCCGCCGGCACCACGTCGACGGGCAGCGCGGCGGCCATCACCGCGCGCAGCCCGGCATCGACCGCGAACGCGGCCGCCCAGATCGCCGCGGTCACCCGCCAGATGCGCCGAAATCGCGGTTCGCTCGCATACAACTCATCCCAGGACTCGGGCCGCGGCGTCTGCAGGCCGCCGCTGCGCGGATCCCAGATCCGACGGCCCTCCAGCAACGGCCGCGCCAGCGTGAAGGTGAGCGGTCGGCCCCACCGCAGGCCGATCAGGAACGCCACGGCCCACGCGGCGGTCAGCCAGGCATCCCGCATCAACAGCGCCCGCGGGTCACCGGACGTCAACGAGAGCAAGGCCCCTACCAGCACGCCGGCCGCAACCGCGCAGCCGAGCGCGTCGAGCCGGCGGCCGCGCATCACGGTCACCGCCACGCTGACCAGCGGGGGCAGCGCGGACCCCAGCAATGCGGGCATCGCCGCCACTCCGATCGACCGCAACCCGTAGAACACGACGATCGGCAGCAGCAGGTCAATGGCCATCCCGGCGAATGAGTAGGCCGGACGAGTGCGGCGGGCCGGCGGTGTCACGCTCATCGTTCCGGCTCGGCCCGGGTCGCCAGGCGGAACGCGGTCAGCGTTTCAGCCGCGTAGCGCTGGGCGAACGACTGCGGTGCGAGTTCGGGCCGGGACGCCAACAGGAACGGCAAACCATCCACTGCTCGCTGGATCAGCGCGGCCATGATTGCCGGGTCGAACTTCCGGAATTCACCGGCCCGCTGACCCGCTCGCAGAATGTCCTCGACCGGGCCGATCGCGGCGGCCTCCTCGGGCGGCCCGTAGGTCATTGCGCCCTGCAGGAAGATCTCGGTGAGCGCCTTCATCTCCGCCGGATGAGCGCCGATGTAGTCGATGACGCCGCCGATGTAAGCGTCCAGAGCGGCGGCCGGCGAGCCGACCCCGGCCATTCGGTCCTGCAGGTGCGTGGTGATCGAGTCGTAGTAGTCGGCGACGATCTGGCCGATCAACTCGTCCCGGCCGGCGAAGTGGTAGGAGATCAACCCGACCGAGGACAGCCCGGCGCGTTCGGCGATGGCTGCGAAGGAAGCCCGGGCGAGGCCGTCCGCGGCGATGGTGGCCACCGCGGCGTCCAGGATCTGCCGGCGACGTGCTTCGGACGCCACCGACGGCTTCCTCGCAGTCCTTGCATGCATGTGCAAAATCTAGCATGCCCGTGCAACTCTTCGATGACTCGGTTCGAGGACTGCCGGTGGCCGTCAGCCGGCTGGGACGGAATCGCCGCGTTTGACCATCGACGCACCCTGCTCGTAGTCGGGGTCGGCGTCGTGGGTGAGCACGCCGACCACCCGGTCGTCGCGGCCGTACCAGACGGTGAAGACGCCATCCCGCTCCGGAACGGGAACGGCCTGGTCATAGCCGTCCCCCCAGGCCGCGTATTTGAGCGTGTGGGTGCCGATCTCCGACCAGAAGCCGGGGACCTCGGTCCACCGGGCGCGCCTGCCCGCAGCCACCGTCCCGGCGATCGAGCCCATGCGTTCGGCCTCGCCCCAGTGTTCGACGATCAGTCGACGGCCCGCACTGTCGTTCCTTGCCAGGGCGACGTCACCGGCGAAGAACAACCCCGGCACCGCCGAGTGCATGGCCGCGTCGACCGGGACCCGCCCGCCCTGGACCGGCAGACCCGCCCGGCGGGCCAGCTCGCTCCTGGGCCGAATGCCCATGGCACACAGGACCAGGTCGGCGTCCAACTCGGCGCCGTCGGACAGCGAGACCCGATGACCACCAGCAATACTCACCAGCTCGACCGCACCGCGGAACCGGACGCCGACCTCGGCCAGCCACTCCTTGATCCGCTCACCCGCCCAGTACCCGAGCCGATCCTGTTGCGGCAGCTGCTCGTCGGTGACCAGCGTGACCGTCAGCCCGCGCATCGCCAGCGACGCCGCGGCTTCGCACCCGATGAAGCCCGATCCGATCACCACCGCCGAGCCGGCGCCGGCCGCTCGCTCCCGCAACCGCTGCCCGTCGGCGGCGCTGCGGAGGTAGTGCACGCCGGGATGGTCGGCGCCCGGCAGGTCCGGGGTGAGAGGTACGGAACCGGTAGCCACGACGCACGAGCGGTACTGCCACCGTTCGCCCGACGCACCGAGAGCCGCCCGGGCCGCCGGATCCAGGTGGTCGATGGAGGTGTTCAGCACGAGGTCGATGCCGTGCTCGGAGTACCAGGAGTCGCCCTCGATCGGCAGGTCCTGCTCGTCGGCCTCGCCGCGCAGATAGTCCTTGGACAGCGGCGGCCGGTGGTACGGGGCGGAGGTGTCCGCCGACACCAGCGCCACCGTCCCGGCACCGCCCGCCTCGCGGAATGCCCGCGCGGCATGATGACCGGCCGGTCCGCCACCGATGACCAACAGGTCGACAGGACGCGCTGCGGGCATCGATGAGTCCTTCCCCGGAGCAGACGTAGGTGTATGGCTCGTACCCGGTGCCCTGGCGTGCTCAATCACCGCAGTTCCGGGTGATCCGTCCAGCTGCCGGGTACATACCGACCACGAGCGATCAGATCTGAGGAGCGATGATGACCGATCCCGACGTACCCACCGATCAGCAGGCGATTGCCGCCGACCCGGCTTCCGACCCCGGTTCGACCGCGGAATCCCGGACGGCGGACCGGGCCGGAACCCGCGACACCGCGGGCCCGGCCGAGCCCGGGGAGCGCGCCGGCGCGGACCCACGGGACGATTCGACGGACGTGCTGTCGTCCACGGCCGAGCAGCGGCCGGTTACGACCAGCTGAACCAGCCGGCCCGCGAGCGCCGACCGGACTTGTTCCCTCAGGACTCGCTCCCTCAGGGATTGATCTTCGTGTTCGCCCGCAACAGTCCCCGCGACGCCCGGGGCAGGGCAAGCTCGAAGTACCGACGCAACAGGTCGATGCGCCGCGCCAGGTCGAGCTCCGACCCGAGGTCCGACTTGGACGACGCCGCGACGATGAACGCACAGCGGAAGGTGGTGCTCCGGCCGAGCCGCAATTGCCGGTCCTTCCCCTTCGTGGAGACGGTCAGCCCACCGACGGGGACGGTGTGTACGCGGCCCCACACCTGGCGGTCCCGCAGGTGCCCGGCGGCCCACGGCACTGTCGCGGTACGGAGCATCGCGACGGAGGTGACGAACGCAAAGTCGCCGCCGGGCGGCGCGACGAGCACCTTCGGGGCGTGATCGTCGCCGATGTCCAGCGCGAGCGATGCGATCTTGCTGAAGGTCGTGCCGGTCCGGCGCTGGTACGGGGTGGTCAGCACCAGGACGGACCGGCCGCGGCGCGCGGCGATGACGCCGTCACCGGCGCGATGCAACCGGGGCTTCGCGGTGGCGGCCTCGAACGCGCCGGCCAGTGTTGCGGGCACCGCGTCGAAGCGGTGCACGGTTTCCTGCCCATCCACCGTGCTGCGAATCTCCAGGTTGAAGAAGCCGGCGGAGGCGAACGCCGACGGGTCCCGCCGGTCGACCACGGTGCCGATGGCGACCGGGCGGGAGGTGGATCGCACGGTGGCGATCGTCCGGAACTCGGCCAGGTCCGTCGGAACACCCGCCGCCGGAACGGAATCCACGTCGGCGAAGCCATCCCGAATGCGACCGCTGGTGGCGACGTTTCCGGGGAGGTCGTGGGGCTCGGGCGCGAGGTGGGCAGCCACCGACTCGTCCGCGCGGGCTTGGAAGTGGTAGACATCGCCCCGGCGGATCACGCGGAGAGCGAGACCGGTCGGCGGGTTCGGCACGTGGGTCGGTCGGACGGTGGCGAGGGAGTGGACACCACGGCCGTCGATCCGGACCACGCCGAGTGTGCGGTGATCCTGTTCGAAGCCGAAGACCAGTACCGAGCTGTCGGATTCGCAGACACACACGCCGGCCCGATACTCCAGTGGTGCCACCAGCTGCGGGTCGATCCAGCGCAGCGCGTTGCCACTCTCCGGATAGGCCGCCTTCGGATCGAGCAGCCCCAACACCGAAAGATCCAGATCGCTGTAGGCGGTGGACAGCTCGACCGGATCGTGGCCTGGCAACTCGAGCGCAGCCACGTCCCGGCTGCGGTTGGTCCACCGGGTGTATCGGCCGTCCCGGGTCTCCTCGGTCCACCACTGCCCGTCCAGCGGTGACTTGTCCGCCTGCAGGAAGCTGTTCCAGTGCAGGTCATCTCGTCCGAGCAGTGGAACGCCGGGGAGCGGCACGTTCTCGTTCAGGTACGCGGTGAACTCATCGTGGGTGGCGAGCCGGTCGCCGCGGCCTCGTCCCAGACGCATGTCGGCCGGCACCAACCAGTGGTGTCCGATCTCCTCCAACATGGTGCGCAACTGGCCCTGCATGGTCTGCGGCGTGGTGTCGCCGGGCGTCGGGCCCATCCGGACCACGCCGCGCAGCCGGGCCGGTCGGGCGTCGTCGTCTCCGTCGTCGTATTCGCCGCCGTCCGTCGTCGGAGTGAACCAGGTGATCCAGAAGTGATGGGTGCCACGACGGACCGGGCTGGCGTCGCTGTCGGCCGCGTAGAGCACCGAGCGCAGATCGCCGCGGTACGTATCGTTGTGCAGTTCCGATCCGGTCACGACGAGGACGTCGGGTATTCCGGTCAGGGTGCGTATCCTTGCCATCTGAGGCCTCTCGGGAGTGGTCGCCCGCCGTTCGAGCGACTCGGCGCACGGACCGGGTGACATCGAGAACACCGACGGTCGTAGGGCCGGAGCGTGCGTTGCGAGTGGGTGCCTGCTCGGCGATCACCGTTACGCAGACGCAGCGGGAACACTCGTTCAGCCCATCCGGCCCGGCACAGTTGGCGGGCGGAGTCGAGGAACGTTCCACCCGAGAGTGCCTCGCGCACGGTATTACCGGTGACGGCCGGGACCTCTGACGAACTACCCGTCCGTCGAGGAGCGCCAGAGATGTCTGCACCGAACACGATCCGCCTGATCACCGAGGACGCCTCCTGGGCCGCCTCGCGGCTGGCCGACGGCGACACGGTTGCCCACGCCTTCGCCAACTTCTACGTCATCACCACCAAGGCCGACGCCGACACTGTGCGGGGGGTGAACCTGATGAAGGGCCGCCCACCCGGCCAGGTCGGCAGCATCACCGGGCCGCCGGCGGCGCTACCCGCGGTCTGGGATCTGGACCGGCTTCCGGCCGGGCTGTCCCGCCCGACCGCGCTGAACCTGCTCGACACGTTCTTCGCCATGGGGCCCTTCGGCTTCCGCGGCCCCGCCGCCCCGGACGTGCCGGGCCACCTGACCTTTCCCGAAGGCTCCATGAGCACGGCCCAGGTGATTGCGCCCGGGTATGCCTGCCCCTCCAACGAGTTCCTGGTCCGGGCCCTTCGGGCGACCGGGGATGACTTCCTGTACATCACCTCGGCCAATCGGTCGCGACACCAGACCGGCGCCGACGACTCGCCCGCGCACTATCTGGCGGCCGGACTGCGCGCGGAGTTCGGCGACCAGCCCGGGTTTGTCGTCCTCGACCACCCCGACGAGATGGTCGCTCGCGCTCGGTACCCGCGGCACCTGCCGATGTCGACCACCATTCTTGGCCTGCACACCGTGCTCACCCGTCCGGACGATCCGCGTCCGCATCTGGTGCTCGACCGGCACGGATCCCTGCCGGCGTCGGTGGTGCGGGAGGTGCTCGCCGAGTTCGGGTTCGGGCTCGTCCTCGGACCCAAGGCGCAGACCAGGCTGCTGTTGCGGGACTATCGCACGGCCTCGCGGATCGGAGCGTGGCATGACGTACCGGATCGGGCTGCTGGTGCCCAGCTCCAACGTGACCATGGAGACGGAGCTTCCGGCCATGTTCCGTCATCGTGAGCGTGTCGCGCCGGAGCGGTTCACCTTCCACTCCGGCCGCGCCCAGCTGACCAACGTGACGCCCGAGGCGCTGGCCGCGATGAACCTGGCGGCGCGGCGCAGTGCCGCCGAGCTGGCCGACGCCGACTGCGATGTGCTGGCCTACGCGTGCCTGGTTGCGGTGATGGCGGCCGGGCCGGGCGCCCACCTCACCACCGCCGCCGACCTGGCCTCCGCCACCGACGGGACGACCGTGGTGACCAGCGCCGGCGCGCTGGTCGACGGCATCCGGGCGCTCGGTGCACGTCGGGTCGCGATGATCGCCCCGTACGCGCCGCCGCTGACCGCGAAGGTGGTCGCCTACCTGGCGGCGGAGGGCATCGAGGTGGTCGACGCAATCAGCCTGAACGTCACGGACAACCGCGCGGTCGGCCGGCTCGACCCCGCTGCCCTGGTCGGGCTCACCGACCACCTCGACCTCGCCGAGGCGGATGCCCTGGTGCTCTCCGCCTGCGTGCAGATGCCGTCATTGCCCTCGATCGAAGCGGCCGAACAACGCACCCGGCTGCCGACCCTGTCCGCTGCGACCGCCACTGCCCGCGGCATCTTGCGGGCGCTCGACCTCGTTCCGGAGATCCCGGGTGCCGGTGCCTTGCTCCGCACCGGACCTGCGATTTCGGCGCCCTCCCGGCCCCGGACCGCTCGACTTCTCCCGCCCCACCCGGCAGGCGCGGTGTAACGCGCCGACCCGCAAGCGGCAGAGGTCCCTGGGAGGCGCTCGTCCCCTGGGGGGCGCTCGTCGCCTGGATCGATCGTTTCACCGGTGACCCAGGTGTTCATCGCCGGACGCCGACCCTAGCCCTGCGCGTAGCGACACCCGTCCTGGGCTCAGGTCGCTCTCCGGGCCAGCACGTAGAGCCGCTCGGTGTTCACCTCGTGCGCGGCGTCGGAACCGCGCAGGTACCACTCGATGTCGGCCAGTCCGGCGGAGGTGCAGGCCTCCAGCACCTGCGTGCGGTCGTGGAATACGAACTCGACGTCCACCGCTGCGCCGAAAAGCTCGTCCACGTGGCGTACTTCCTCGCCGACATGCAAGGCCAGCGCCAGTATCCCGCCGGGGAGCAGGACGCGGGCGAGCGCCCGGATCGCTCCCGGTAGCTCCGACGGGGCCAGGTGCACGAGTGCGTACCAGGCGGTGACGGCCGACCATCCGGCCGCCGCGGCCGGGCGCAGGAGGTCGGTGAGATCCCCGACTCTCGCGTCGATCTCGGGATGGCGAGACCGCACCTGGTCGATCATGGCAGGCGACAGGTCGACCGCGCTCGCGGTTCTGCCCTGGCCGGCCAGGAAGGCGGCGACCTGCCCGGGTCCGCATCCGACGTCGATCACCGGCCCGGCCGGCGCGAGATCCACCACCCGGGACAGCAGCCAGGTGTCGAACGGCTTGTGGGTCAATTCGTCGTCGAGCGCGTCGGCGTAGTTTGCCGCGCTGGAGTCGTAGGCGGCGAGCACCCGGGCGTCACGACCCTCCACGCCTTCCGCGAGCACGCTCTCCCGGTCAACGCTCTCGGCGACCGGGCCCGCTGACCCTGCGGGCAGCGGGCCGAGCAACTGGGCCCACCGGTGGTCATGGTGTCCGGCCTTGCGTTCCAGCTGGACGACCAGCGGATCGTCACGATCAGCGAGCTCGGACAGCAGGGCCTCGACAGCCTCCCGGTCGGCGAAGCCGTGCAGCCGTTCGGTGCGGGTGCGCAACTCGCCCGGTGTCTGCGGTCCCCGGAGCAGCAGGACCGTCAGGACGGCTGCGGCGGGCTCGTCCAGCTCCAACGCCTCGGTCAGCCGTTGGTGGAAGCGCACGACCCTGGCGCCGGAGCCGGTGTGCACGAAGCGGATGAGTTCTCGCTCGCGCAGTCCGGCGAGGGTCCGGTGGATGGTCTGCTCG
This sequence comes from uncultured Actinomycetota bacterium, assembly GCA_963834185.1. Taxonomy (GTDB): domain Bacteria; phylum Actinomycetota; class Actinomycetes; order Mycobacteriales; family Nakamurellaceae; genus Nakamurella. The sequence goes on along the minus strand of CAWIAR010000011.1, from coordinate 674,652 downwards.
TCCAGCTCCATCACCGGGTCCCGACTGGACGCCTGGTTGCACGCGCTGCGCAGGGCGTTGGCGGAGAGCGGGTAGCTGTCCGGCACGGTCCGCTGTTTCTCCATCAACGCGCCCAGGATGCGTTGCTCGACAGGGCTCAATGGCGTGCCCAGTGGAGTGCTCACTCGACGGAGCCTAGAGTCTGTCTCAAATCCGGGTAGACGAACCCGCTGCGCATGGATGCGGCTTCTCTCCGCGCGGCTCGACCAGATTCCGCTGTCGATGCGTCGACGGGCGCTCACCGGCCGGCCGCAGCGGCTCGACGAGTCGGCGGCCGGCCGACAGGGCTACGGAACGTCGGCCGCCTGCGCCTCGTCGATCAGCATGGCGCCGTCGTAGGCAGTGATGAACCGGCCCTTCACCAGCGCGTTGGTGTCCTTGGTGACCGCGCGTACATACGCCCGGTGGCTGGGATAGATCTGCCTCAGCAGTGCCGCGCTGAACGGCACCTCGTGGCCGGCGATCACGCAGAACGACGGTCCGGTGGAGCTGCCGTACCAGGTCGAGGTGGGCACGTCCAGGTACGGCGAGCGCAGGCCGCCGACCACGTTGCCCCACCGGTCGAGAACCGGTTGGTTGTTCTGCACCACGATCGGCGAACCGTGCGGCGGCGCAACGCTCTTGCGAACCCACTGGTCGAGGTTGCGCAGCATCGCGTCGAAGAAGATCTGGCTCGGGAAGCGGCTGCGCGGACCCTCGGTGCAGTCCATCGGGGGCACCGCCCGGCCGCCCTTCTCGATGTCGGCGGGCGCGGCGGCGAAGTTCAGTTCGGTGGGGGTGGCGTGGCCGGCCCCGGCCATCTCGTACTGCCGGTAGGCGTCACTGGGTACGTCACTGTCGGGCCGCCGGGCGGTGATGCCGCGGAGGTAGTCCGACTGGGACATCACGTGGATGATCGGCACGCCGACGTTGGAGAACTGCCGGCGCGGATCGTCGAGCGCCGGAACAGCCTCGCACTGGTTGATCGGGTAGATCCCGGCGAACGCGCCCCCGGCCACCGCGACCAGGTAGGCGTCGTAGATGGACCGGCCGGTCTGCTGCACGACGAGCGGGGCGACCGCGTTGATGTAGTCGTACATGTAGCCGCCGGTCTGCGAGTATCCGAACCCGTACAGCTTCAACCCGTGCTGAGGCTTCTTGCCGCCGTAGTACACCGGGCTCTTCGCGGTGCCGGACCGCAGCACCTCGCCCACCTGGCTGTAGATGTCCCAGGCAAGTCCGTTCTCGGTGCTGCGTGAGCTGTCGGACGGAACGGTCGCGCAGTTGCCGGGATCGGTCAGCGGTAGCGGGTTGTCCATGGCCAGCGGCGCATATCGCGCCGGGTCGAACGTCTTCAGTGTCTGCATCGACACCGGTTTGACGGTGACGCCCACCCAGACGTCGCCGTTGCGGATCAGTTGGTCGTGCATCAGACCCCAACCCAGGTTGAGGTCGAACAGGTTCGACGGGTTCAGCGGTTCGACCACCACGTTGCCGCTGAAGTCGGCCGCTTTCGCCGGCCGCCGCACCAGGATCCTGGTGGTGTACGGGGCATTCGCGGTGCGCACGACCGCCGGGCCCGGAGCCGGCCAGGTATAGATGTTCGCCAACCCGCTGACGAAGTACTCTTCTTCGACATATCCGATGGCGCCGAGATTTTCGGGTATCCGGGTGTGATCGGCGGCGCCGAACGGGTACGACGTGGCGGTCGCCTTGATCGGCCCGGTGATCCGCGGCACGGTGACCGGGGCCGCGGCGGCGCCGGCCCGCGAGGGCTGGGCCGCCGGTACTCCCGCACCGGGGATCGGCGCGGAGTACGGGTCGATGACCTGCAAGCCGTCCGGCTGCGCGTCCACTGCGGACGCAGCCGCCGCAGGCTGTTGGGCGCCGGTAGTGGCGGCGGCCGGACCGACGACCAAGGACATCCCCGCCGTGCTGACCGCGAGAAGGGCGACCCACCGGAGCGGGCGTCGCCGCCCGCTGGGCCGGTTGCCGATGCGGGTACGACTGGGCTGCGACGCGTTCACAGTGCCTCCAAGGCCTCGTTGCCTGAGCGTTTGCTGTGTCCCTGCTGGGTGCCTGTCGGATCAGCATAGGAAGGGTGCGGCGCCGTGGTCAGTCCCTCGGACAGGTGGACTCCCGAGCCGGGCCGCCTCTAATGCGCGCCGAAATGTCCGGTCCCCCTTGGCGACTCGTGACAGTCCGTGGTTGACGAGTGCGCTTGCTTCCCGACGGTGCAGCTAGCCGGCCACCGAAGCGACCAGGTCGAACCCTGCGTCGGCCAACCGGCGGACCGCGGCGGTGACGGCCGGCCGCGGTTGCTCCGCCGACAACATGCGCCGCCGCGCCTCGTCGTGCACGGTGCGAAGCACACCGGCAAGCGCGGCGGCCCGGATCCGGCCGAGCACCTCCCGGGCCGCCGCATCCCGGCCGACAGGGCGCGTGGTGGCCACGATGGCCAGCGCCAATCGCGCCTCCCGCGCCTCCCACATCTCCCGCTCCGCGGCGCGCAGGGTCGGGCTGGCGAGGACCAAGCGGGCAAAGGCCGGCCCCTGGACGCCGAGACTCGGATTCCCGGCCTTGAGCCCGGCGTGGAACCAGGAGCGGACGGCCTCGGTGCAGGACGTTCCCGACGCCCGGTCCTGCACCGCGCGCCCCGGACCCTCGACGATGCCGTCCCGCATGTCGAAGACCAGGTCCTCCTTGCGCGGAAAGTAGTTGGTCACGGTCATCTTCGAAACGTCAGCGGCGGATGCGACCTCGGCGATGGTGACTGCGTCGAAGCCGCGCTCGATGAACATGCCGGTCGCCACCGCCGAGATCGACGCGCGGGTCTGCTGCTTCTTGCGCTCGCGCAGACCGTCCGGTGCCACCACACCTGGAGCTTACTGGATCCGTGACAAATGTACTATCGACCTGAACTTAGGTCGGACCTAACATTCAGTCATGAACGCCACCACCGCCACCACCACCCCGTCCGACGCCACCGGATCGCAGGGCGCGGCGGGCCTGCTGGCGGTGCTTCGTCCACTGGCCATCGACATCGCCCTCCCCCTGGGGGTCTACTACGTGGTGGGCGCGGCCCTGGGCGCCCCGCCGGTGTGGGCGCTGGCCGCGGCGAGCGCCGCCTCCGGGGCGCGGGCCCTCTGGAGCACCGTCCGTGACCGACGGATGAACGGTGTCGCTGTCCTGATGCTCGGGCTCACGCTGGCCGGACTCGTCCTGACCTTCGTCACCGGCAACGCCCGGCTGATGATCGCCAAGGACTCGGCGATCTCATCGGTGGCCGGGCTGGTCATGATCTGGTCGGTGCTGCGGGGCCGGCCCCTGATGACGTCTGCCCTGGAGCCATACCTGACCAAGGGCAACCCGGAGCGACTCCGGGCGTGGCAGCACTTGACGGGCGACTCCACCGCTTTTGCCGGATATCTCGTTCGCTACACGATGATCTGGGCGGCCGCGCTTCTCGTCGAGTGCAGCCTGCGGATCGTCGGCGCGTTCCTGCTGCCGGTCGATGTCATGGTCTGGCTGTCCACCGTGCTGGTGGTGCTCGCCATCGGCGTCTCGATCGTCTTCGGCGGTGCGGTGACCGTACCCATGGAGCGGTTGATCGAGCAGCAGGTCGAGGCGCACCGCGCCGCGGCTGCAGCCCCACTGGCCACCACAGAGTTGGGAGTGCACGGGCGATGAAGACTGCTGGGATCAACTACGACACCGGGTTCGTCATCGGCGAGAACTCACGACCGGACTTCGACGCCGCGACGGTGGAACGCGAGATGCAGATCATCGCCGACGATCTGCATTGCAACGCGGTCCGGGTCAGCGGGAGCGACCCCGGGCGGATCGACACCGCGGCCCGGTTGGCCGTCCACGCCGGCCTGCAGGTCTGGATTTCGCCGTTCACCGCAGATCTGGATGTTCCGGCGATGGTCGGGATCGCCCGGGACTGCGCCGCGGTGGCCGACCGGGTGCGCCGGGACGGGGGCGACGTGGTGTTGCTGGTCGGCTGCGAGATCAGCCTGTTCGGCTCGGGTCTGATTCCCGGTGCGACCGTGCCGGACCGGATCACCACGTTGATGTCCGGAGCCGTCGACCCCGGTGCCGTCGGCGCGGCCACCCAAGCGTGCCTCGCGGAGATGCTGGCTGCCGCCGGCCCGGTCTTCGACGGCCCGGTCAGCTATTCCTCCGGCATCTGGGAGTGGGAGTCGATCGACTGGGCGCCCTTCGACATGGTGGGCATCAACGCCTACCGCGACGAGGGCAACGCCGGATACTACGAACACCTGCTCCGTCGGCAACGGCGGCACGGGAAGCCGGTGACGGTCACCGAGTTCGGCTGCTGCACCTACCGCGGCGCCGGTGACAAGGGCGGACTCGGCTGGCTGGTCGGCGATCCGACCGCCGACCCGCCGCTGGACGGGACGCTGGTGCGCGACGAGTCCGAACAGGTCGACTACTTCACCGGCAGCGTGGAAGCATTCGACCGGGCCGGGATCGACGGTGCGTTCTGGTTCACCTTCGGCCAGTACTCCACCCTGCGCAGAGACGACGACGATTGTCGGGACACCGATCTCGTCTCCTACGGCACCGTCGCCATGCTCCCTGACGATGCGCCCCGTGATCCGCGCTACCCCGACCTGCCGTGGCGGCCGAAGCAGGTCTTCGACACGATCGCGCGGACATACGGCTCACGGCGGACTACTGTCCGGACGTGACCGGAACCCTCGAGAACACCGTGGACGGCGCGAACTGGCGAGGTCGGCTCACCGAACTCATCGAGCAGCACCGAGTTCCCGGCGCCGCGCTCGGCATCCTGTGGAACGGCACCATCACCGACGTGAGCGCTGGGTTGCTGTCCACCCGCACGTTGGTCGGCGCCAGTCCCGACTCGTTGTTCCAGATCGGCTCCATCACCAAGGTATTGACCGCCAGCCTGGTGATGCGGCTGATCGACGAGGGTCGGATCGACCTGGACACCAGGGTGGCCGACGTGCTCGACGACTTTGCGCTCGCCGACGCGGATGTCGCCCGCACCGTCACCATCCGCCGGCTGCTCAACCACACCAGTGGTCTCGACGGGGACTTCTATGTCGACAGTGGATCCGGCGACGACGCCTTGCAGCGATACGTGGACGCCCTGCGCGACGCCGGTCAGACCCACCCACCCGGTGCCACGTTCTCGTACTGCAATGCCGGGTACCTACTCGCCGGGAGGATCGCGGAGGTGCTCACCGGCACCGACTGGGACAGCGCCATGCGCCGGTGGATCTTCGAGCCGCTCGGATTGACTGCGACGGTTACCCGGGCCGACGACGCCGTGCTGCACCGCGTTGCCGTCGGACACCTCACCGGAGGAGATGGCATCCGGCGTCCGACGCCGATCTGGGGCCTCCCGCGGAACGCCGGTCCGGCCGGCCGGGTCACCGCGCGGGTCCGGGACCTGCTGACCTTCGCGGCCATGCACCTGAACGGTGGGCAGGCCGCGGACGGCAGCCGCCTGCTGTCCGCGGAAAGTACTGCCGCGATGGCCGGACATCAGGTGGATCTGCCCGGCCGGAGCCTGCTCGGCGAGTCCTGGGGTCTCGGCTGGGCGCGCTACGACTGGGCCGGCACCGCGCTGATCGGTCACGACGGCGACACCATCGGGCAGTCCGCCTACCTCCGGGTCTTGCCGGGCCGGGGGCTCGCAGTCGCCCTGCTCACCAACGCCGCGGACACCAGAGCGTTGTTCCATGCCGTCGCCACCGAGGTCTTCGGCGGACTCGCCGGCATCGCCCCGCCGCCGCGGCCCGTCCCGCCCGACACCCCACCGGTCGTCGATCTCGACCGGTTCGCCGGGCGTTACACCCGCGGCGCGCTGGACACCGAGGTCTTCCGACAGGACGGGTCGCTGCGGCTCCGGGCCACACCCACCGGCGGTATCGCCGCCATGTTCGGCGCGCCGCCGGAGGAGTACGACCTGACTCCCGTCGACGACGACGGCGGTTTCGTCATGCGCCAGGCCGGCGAGACCGCGTGGACGCCGCTGACCTTCTACCGACCCGGCGACGGCTCTGAGTACGCACACTTCATGGGCCGGGCCAACCGCCGCGTCGGATGATGCCCGTGGTCAGGCCCGGACGATGGAGGTGAGGGTCGTCGCGGCCGGAGGGCGAAGCGGGTCACGCACCGGGCGGCTGCGATGATCGGCCGGTGCGATGGCGGCGATGACGGACCGGGTCGATGCCCCGCCGTGGCGGGTGCCGCAGGTCCGCGCGACGATCGCGGCCGTCGTGTTCGGCTTCATCGGGTTCGCGGTGTTGCTGGGCGCTCTGCCCGCCCGGCTGAGTGACCTCGGCTTCCCGCCGGGAGCAGCGGGCGTAGCCACCACCGCGACCCTGATCGCCACCGTGGCGGTCCAACTCGTCACACCGGCGTTGCTCCGTAGATTCTCGGCCAGGGCGCTGTTGGCCGTCGGTCTGGCGTTGTTGGGCGCGCCGGCCCCGTTCTATGCCGTGGTGACATCCATGCCCGCGATCGTCGCGTTGTCGGTGCTCCGTGGCGCCGGGTTCGCGCTGATCACCGTCATCGGAGCGCTGACCGCGACCGAGGCGGTCACCCCGAACCGCCGGGGCGCAGCCATCGGCCTGTATGGGTTGGGGGCGGCCATTCCCATCGCGCTCGGGCCCGGGTTGGGCACAGCCCTGACCGAACGGGGAGCGTTCACCGCCGTCTGTGTCATCGCCGCGGTCCCGATCCTCGGCATCCCCGCCTGCCGGTTCATCGGCCCACTTGCCGGGAGTGACTCCGACCAGCACTCCGGCGCCGCCGCGGTCCTCCGGGCCTGCTGGTGGCCGTGTCTGCTGCTGTTCGTGGTCACCGCAGCCGGCGGCGGGATCATCACCCTGCTGCCGGTGATCGACACCGGCGTGCCGGTCGCCGTGGCGCTGCTGGTGTTCGGCATCACCTCGGTGCTCTCCCGCTGGCTGGTCGGTGGCCTCTCGGACCGGGTCGGTGCCCACCGATTGGTTGTGCCGTTGTCGGCGATCATGGTCCTCGGGGTGTTCCTGATCGGGCCCGCGTTGGCGCCCGACCGAGTCACCCTGCTGCTGGCCGCGGTGGGCGTCGCCGGCGTCGGGTATGGGGCACTGCAGTCGGTCACCCTCGGCGTGAGCCTGATGCAGTTCGCCGGACGGGATGCCGCCACCGTCAGCACGGCCTGGAACGTGGCCTTCGACGCCGGGACGGGCCTCGGCGCCGGACTGCTCACCTGGTCCGCCGCCGGCCCGATCGGCCCCGTCGGTTCGTTCGCCGCGCTGGCCGGTGTCACCGCGGCGGTGGCAGCGGCGACCGCACTGTCGCTGCGGGCAACGACCCGACAAGCCGCGGCGCGCGCGCCCGGAGCCTGACCGGACGTCCCCTGCGCCGCCGGATCTCAGGGTGTCGACCGACATCGGTGCGGCATCGCGGCGTCGCCGCTGCCGGCGTGCTCGGCCGAGACGACGTTGATCTGTCCGGCCCGGATGTCCGACAGCGCCCCGCGCAACAACCCGATTGCGGCCGACACATCCGCCGGCCACCAGTCGCGATTCACGTCGAGGGCATCCGGCCACCGCCCGATCCCGGCGGTGACCCGCCAGCCGGCCGGCACGATCACCTCGAGCGGCGCGGTCGCCGATGGCGCCCGACGGAAGTCGAGCACAACGCCGGAGCGGACGGTCTGCCGACGGCGCCATGGGCCCCATCGCAGGTCGATCGCACCGGTGGCGTCGCCCTCCGGGTCGATGGCCCGCAACCAGACCGGCCCGACCCAATACCGAGGAAAAGGCACCAGGTGGCGGGTCCGGGTACGGCCGAGGCACGACTCTCGCGAGTCGAACGTGCGCTCCACACCGAGCCGACCGTCGAGGCCCAGTACCAGATCGATCCGCGCGACCAAGCCGGTAATCGGCGGAATTCGTCCTGCCGTCTCGAGCATCTCGATAGCCTTGGCGGGCAACGGGTTTGCCGGGTCGAGCCGACCGGCCTGGTCGGCCACCGACTGGCGGGAGCGACCGCGCGCCTGGCGGACCCGGCAGAGCTGGTCGGCCGGCATCGACAGCCGGGTCTGTGCGTCATCGAACCTGGCATCGCCGCACGGCGGACCGGAGGCGACCGTCCCCGCCGGAACGCGCTCGACGTGCGCGACGTGCGCATGCGGACGCAAAACCCGCCAGCCGATACCGAAATCCTCGAAGACCCGTCGCAGCAGTCCCGCGTATCCCGATGGCAGTGGCGTCGTCGCGGTCTGGAACCGACCACGATCCTGCGGCGCGGGCTCCAGCAGCGAAGCACCGTCGACGACTTGGGTGCCGAGTCGACCTGAAACTCCGGCAGGGATGCTTCCACGTCCGACGTCGGCCCAGCCGGGCCGGGCCAGTCGAACCGCGAGGGCCGGGTTGCGCAGCGTGGTGGGCAGGGTGACGACCACACCGCCGGACGATCCCTCCACGTCGATCGATGCCTGGAACGGCTCGCCCCACCACAGCTCGGCGACGATCCGGGATCGTGGCGAATGCGTGGCGGGCGCGCCGCGCAACCACAACCACGCCGGCCCGCTCGGGCCGTCGAAGTTGAAGGACCAGTCCCGGCGGGGCAGGCCGTCGGCGATCGAGGACGCGGCCCGCCACAGGTCGGCCATGGTGATGGAGTGTGCCGCGGACAGGCCAAGGCAGCGCGCGATGTCGTGCACGATCTCGAGGGTGGCGGCCCGCCTGGACCGCCCGTCGGCTTCCCACATCGATACCGTCGATCGCTGCGCCGGAAGGGCCCTGGCCAGTTCGGCCCCGCTCATTCCGGCGTGCTCGCGCCAGGCCCGCAACACGCAGCCGCGCAGGGCGACCGGATCCGGTTCGGGTTCCAGCAGAGCGGTCATCGCCAGCAGACTATCGGTGACGGAGCGACAACTTTCCGTGTTCACAGTTTTTCCGGAAGAGCCGGTTCCGACGGCCGCAGCTGATTCCCTGCGCACACGGACGGTGGCGGTCGAGTCACCCTCCACCCGACGACAGGAGGGTCCTGATGGGTCGAGCACGACGCATCATCCTTGGTCTCATCTTCGCGCTCGTGGTGCCGACGACGGTGAGCGTCGCCGCCGCACTGCCGGCAGCAGCCATGTGCGACGAGGCCAAGGTGATCTACAAGTTCGCTTCCGGTGACAACGGTTGGAGACGAACCACCGTCTCCAGTGCCTACATCAAGGGACCGGGAACCGTGAGCATCACCAAGGGTCGCAGCTGGACGGTCAGCGCCTCGATGACGGCGACAGTCAGCGCTGAGGCCGGTGTGGTGTTCGCCAAGGCCAGCGCGTCGTTGGGGGTGACGGTAGGAGCTTCTTACACGGGCTCGACATCGTTCACCTACAGCCTGAACGTGCCCAAGGGCAAGACACAGAAGCTGCAGCAGTACAAGAAGGCGAAGACCTTCACCGTCACCAAGTACAAGCTCGTCTATCCGTGCAAGTACGTGAGGGTCTACAAGCAGACCGTGAAGGCGCCGATCAAGTCGAAATCCGAATCGTCCTATCTCTACAAGCTGGTCAGCAAGTGAGCGCGCCCCATCGAATTGCCACTGAAACATCAAGGGGGAGATGGCGAATGACAACATTGAGGAGCCGGCTCGGTGCCGTGGCCGTCGGACTCGCGTTGATGATCACGGGCGTGCTGGCCGGCGCCACCCCGGCCGTCGCGAAGGACAACGTGCCCGGCAGGCCGAAGTCGTCGTGCGCCGGCAGCGTCGTCAAGACATATCCGATCGCCACCAAGTACGGCTCGGTGCGGGTGTACGTGTACTACAGCTCTGCCCACCACGGCACCAACTGCATCATCGCCAAGAAGGCCGGTGCGTGGAAGGGCAAGAAGACGTTCATGAACCTGCGCGTCGAACGCAGCGACGCCTCACATCTGGGGTACTACCCCTACGTCGCGTATGACGTCGGCGCCTACAAGTCCTACGCCGGGGCGATTTCCATCCCCAACACCAGCGGCCGATGCGTCAACATCGGTCTTGACCTCGGGTCCACCGCGTCGGCCTCCAGCCAGTTCCGCTACTTCGCGAAGTACCGGATCGCCTGCGGCTGACAACGCCGAGAGTCGCCGTGTGACCGACATCACACGGCGGCCGCGCAATCTCCAGCTGGGTGAAGCGTCTTTGAGTGGGCAGGACCTAAGTCCTGCAACAACTCTCACGCGTTTCACACGGAGATTACATGCGCAACAGCCGCACTCGTCCTGCGACCATCGCGGTCGGATTCCTGACCGCGATGGTCGCCGGAGCCACCGCCCTCGTCGCCGTGGCGATGCCGACGACCATGGTCGGTGGGGAGGCCGGCCCGGCGGTCGCCATCGTCCAGGCGAACACTCCGCCGGCCACCACCACGGTCACGGTGACGGTCCCGGCACCGAACGACAGCTCGGTCGGTGATGAAACCGGGTCGTCGACCGGCGACCAGCAACCCGATCCGCAGACCGCTCCGGCTGATCCGGGCGACACCGCCGACCAGGGCGACACCGACGGCGCGGGCGACACCGCCGACCAGGGTGACACCAACGACCAGGGAGACACCCCGGGTGCAGGAGTCGACGCCGACACCGCCGACGCGGTCACGGTGATCGAAAGCTATTGGACGACAACGTTCAAGAAGTGGGACATCGACTGGGTCGGACCCAAGCTGTGGCACGGCGACGGCTTCTACGACTCCTCGTCCACGGCGCAGGCGCCGACCTGCGGCGAACCCGCGCCGGCGATGAACGCGTTCTTCTGCGGTGCCGACAGCAACACCGGCGCCCAGAGCAACACCGGTTTCGTCGCCTGGGATCGCCAGCTGCTGAACGCCGGGTACAAGGCATTCGGCGACAAGTTCGTCTACCTCGTCCTCGCCCACGAATGGGGTCACGTCGCGCAGGCGCGGCTGACCGATGCCGGAGCCGGCGACACCGTCGTCGCCCAGCAGGAGCTGCAGGCGGACTGCATGGCTGGGGCCACCCTGGCCGGCGCAGTCGACACCGGTGCGCTCGAGCTCGACTCGGCCGACACCGACGAACTGGTCGATTCGCTGCAGGCGATGGGCGACAACCACCGATGGGCCGGTGAAGGCGACCACGGCTCCTCGGCCCAGCGCGTCTCCTGGTTCCAAGAGGGATTCGACGGCGGTCTCCAGCAGTGCCTGGGAAGCAACCGCACCTGAACTCCGGGCAGGGCGGGGGCCAGAGCTCGCGCCCTGCTCGGACCCACCCTGCCTGAACTCACTCTGCCTGAACTCACTCTGCCTGGACCAACTCCGACTGGACCAACTCCGCCGCCAGCCGGCCAACCGTGACCCTCCGCGATGCTGTCCGGGTCGGCAGGGTCAGCAGGCGCAAGGCTCAGTCCGTCGTCGGGACCCAGGGCCCGACGCCGCCGATCCGAGTGATCCGATAGCGCAGCACGAACCCGCCGTCCGCCCGTGGCGCCGGAAAGGTCGCGTCCGCACCCAGATAGACCTTCGCCAACCGGTTCAACAGGTCCCAGGCCCCGCCCTCCTCGACGGCCACCGTCACGGTGAGCACGGCGTACGGCGTGAGGAATTCGCCTGGTCTCTTGGGCGCCTCCAGGGACACGACCGCTCGCGGATCACGCATCGCGTTGCTGACCTTGCGTCGCTTCGACATGTGTCCGCTGACCAGGTCGTCTCCGTCCCAGCCGACCCACACCACGGTCACCTGGGGGCTGCCGTCGGGATCGAGCGTCGCGACGTGAGCCAGGGTGCCGCCGTCGACCAAGGCGCGGAGTGATTCGGGCACAACGGTCACGCCACCCACCGTACGGCGAGATCGACCGTCCGGCCGCATGGAGGGGCCGAGCGCCGGTGGGGGCCGTGGCACTCGGCGCCACGCGCATGCGACCCTGATGCCATGTCCGACCTGGCCGACCTCGCGGCCGCGATCCGCCGGTTCAACGCGGAACGCGACTGGGACCGATTCCATGACCCGAAGTCGCTGATCCTTGCCCTGGTCGGCGAGGTCGGCGAACTGGCCGAATTGTTGCAGTGGGTGCCGGCCGCGTCGGTGCGCCAGGACGTGCGTACCGGCACGCTGCACGCGCGGGTTGCCGAGGAGTTGTCGGACATTCTGATCTACCTCCTGAACATTGCCGAGCAGGCCGACGTCGACCTGGTGTCAGCGGCAACGGCCAAGCTCGCGGCGGCCGGGCGCAAATATCCGGTGGACGATTTCGCCGGCCGGGCGCCTATCAGGTCGTGAGCGCGGCCGCCCAGCACGCCGGCGCGCAGAGGCAGGCGCCGGTGGTGGTACTGGTCGAGGGCCGTAGCGATGTCGCCGCGGTGACGGTGCTACTGCGCCGCGCCGGCATTCTCGACGGCGAACTGGTTCACCTGGTCGACATGGGCGGCGTCACCAACATCCGCCAGCAGCTCGACCACTTCACCGGGCCGGGTCGGGGCCGTCGGATTCTCGGGCTGTGCGACGAAGGTGAGACCCGCTTTTTCGTCCGGGCACTCGAGGTCAACGGAGTCACGGTGGAAACCGCGGCGGACATGGCGCGCTTCGGGTTTCATGTGTGCCGGGCCGACCTCGAGGACGAACTGATCCGGGCGTCGGGCACCAACGCGGTGGTGGGAGTCCTCGACGAGCTCGGTCTGCACCGGCGGTTCGACCGGTTCCGGGACCAGGAGTTCTGGCGCGAGCGCGATCTGCCCGATCAACTCCATCGATTCGCCGGTATCGCCTCCGGTCGGAAATTCTGGTTCGCCGCCGCGCTCGCCGAGGCGATGCCACCGGGCGCCGTGCCGGCGCCGCTGCGTGAGCTGGTGGCCCAGATCGGGATCGCCCTGCGCACATCAGGAACCCCGCCGCTGCATCCGTTCCCGCCGGTGTGACGCCAGTTGTCGAGCATGCAGAGGTGCGCGACACTGGCCTCATGACGGACTTCGTGGTCAGCCCCGTCGGCCATGTCCGTTCGAATCTGCGCGATCTCGCCGAGGCGCCGCGGCAAGGCGACGAGGGTGCTCCGGAAGCGACGATCGTGTTCACCGCACGGTCGCTCCGCCCGGCGTGGGGAGACCTGGCGGTCGGTGATCAATTGGTCGTGCTCACGTTTCTCGATCGGGCCGATCGGGCCGTACTGACCGTGCATCCCCGCGGCGACCCGGCGAACCCACCGCTCGGCGTCTTCAGCACCCGGTCACCGCACCGGCCGAACCCGATCGGCCTGCACGAGGTCGAGGTGCTCGCAGTTGAATCCGATGCGATCAGGGTCAGCGGGATCGAGGCCGTGGACGGCACACCGGTTCTCGACCTCAAACCGGTGCTCGGCCCATTGTCCGAGCGCTGAGCTCCGCGCGGTGTCGCGCGCATCCTGTTGCACGGTCACGGAGCCGGCCGTACCGGGCGGCGGGGTGCCCCCGCATCGGATTGCGCGTTGCCTTGCCCTTCGAGCAGCCGCGCTGCCCGATCGGTCGGCGCTCAGGTGCCGACCGCGGCGCCGTCCGGCTGGACCACCAACCAGAGTCCGCCGTACTCGTCGACGTTGTGACAGGTCACCTCGCCCGGACCTTCGTGGGCGTAGTAGTACAGCGGGTGGCCGCCGTAGGTGACCTGGGTCGAGCCGTCGGACCGACGAGTGGTGCCGAGCAGCTTCGGGTCGATCGCTCCGCCGGCCCGGGGATCGCCGTCGGTGAGCACCGGCGGCCAGGCGACCGCGCACTCCCCGTAGCACCCTGGCGTGGTCGAATCCTCCGCGCCGAACAGGTAGATCGCTTGGTTCTCGGCATCGAACAGGATGTCGCCGAACTGGCTGGTGGCGGTGACGATTTCGGTGCCTGTGAGGGGCGCGGTGCTCGGGGACGACGTGATCGTGCCGGGAGTCCTGGTGGTGCTGGGGGTCCTGGTGGTGGTGGGAGTCCTGGTGGTGCCGGAAGTCTTGGTCGTGGTTGGCGCCTTGGTCGCGGTTGATGCTTCGGTCGTTGTTGGCGGCTGCGACGTCGCGGGCGACCTGGTGGAAGCAACCCCAGGACTCGAACTGCGAACTGTCATCGACGCTGCGGTCGGCGCCGGGCCGGACGAGGACGTGCCATCCGCGGTGCTCGACGACCGCGACGCCAGCGAGGTGGGGCCACCGGCTGACGGACCGGCTGAACACGAGAGGACCAGGCAAGCCGTCCCTACCACCACGACCACCATCGATCGACGCATGCTCCGCACGCTAGGCCACCTCGACTCCAGCTGCTACGAGCGCAACGGTCGTGTAGTGCATGACGAATGATCCTCCACGGCTGTCGACGATGGCTCCCATTCCCGCCAGCAGTGCTTCCAACTGCGCGGCGGGCAGTCGGCTGTGGCCGCCCGCAGTCGGTACCTGATCGAGCCAGGCGTCACGGGACATCGTGGCTTCCCAGACGTACTCCCACCTCTCGGGCTCGGTGAACGCACCAGAACGGTGGAGGCCGTCGGTCGCGGCGGTCAGGATGCGGGACTGGCCGGCCAACGCCGGCGTCGCGAAGGGGACGAACGGGAGGTCGGTGCCCACCGTCCGATAGAGCTCCGCGAACGCGGCGGCCACGTCCGGCTCCGGGTCGCCGACATTCCAGAACAGGGCGAGGCAGCCGCCGGGATGCAGCACGTCGGCGGCCTTGGTCGCCCCGCGGTCCGGGTCGATCCAGTGCCAGGTCTGCCCGGCGATCACCGCGTCGAATCGGCGCCCCGCCGGATCCCAGTCCTCGAACCTGGCCACCTCGACGGTGAAGCCATGCCGGCGGGCAATCTCGGCCATCCTCGGGTCGGCCTCGACACCGAGCACGTCGAACCCGGCGTCCCGCACCTGTCGAGACGAGATGCCGGTGCCGATGCCGACATCCAGGATCGAACGGCCGGGCAGGTCCGAAACGATGGCGTCGATCAGCGCACTCGGGTAGGTCGGCCTGGCGCGGTCGTAGCGGTGCGCCTCGGCACCGAACGACTCGGCGATGTCGCGCCGTTCGTGCGGAGCCGAGGAGCTCGAAGTCGATGGTGTGCTGGACATATCGCGACCCTAGGTCGCGTGGGCGGACCCTTCCGAGAAGGTCCGCTGACAGCAGAATCGGGCCACGCGCTGATCGCCCTTCACAGCCCGGCTCCGCGTGTTGCCGGCCTGTCGGCGTGCGCCTGGTGACAGGTCAGCGACCCCGGTGGGCGCTGTAGTCCAGCCACACCCCCCGCGGGCGTTGCTGTCCGACACCCGGCTTGCTGTAGTCGCACACGCCGGCCGGGAACGCGGAGCGCAAGTGGGCCTTCTCCTCCGCGGTGAACGTGATCGGTGCGTAGTCGGCCCAGTTCAACGGTTTCAGGTGGCACTTGAGAACGGTCTGGGACAGCTTCTGCCCGGCCACCAACCGGGTGTTCGCGCCGACCGGGTACACCGCACCGCATTGCCCGGAGGCCGGATAGGTGAGCTGCTCGACGATCCGGTTCGACGCCGAGAGATAGCAGCCGTCACCCAGCCCGGCGGGCTTGTTCGCAATCACCTTGGCCTGTTGGCTGCGGTGCGACCCGTCGGCCTCGATGTTGGTCAGCCACTGGTCCATCGCGGCCAGTTCGTAGATGTAGGACGCGGCAATCTGGTCAGGGGTCGGTTGACTGGTGATGATCACCTGGTTGGCCGAGGTGCCATTGGCGGCCTGCAGTCTGGCCCGCATCACGTAGGACCACTCCGAGGTGTGGATGTCGTTGCCGAACCCGGCGAAGTCCAGGTCCGTGCGCTGGTCGATGATCGGCGTCGTCTTCAGGCCCTGTGAGGCGCTGTTCATCAGGTCGTCGGCGTAGGACTTGGCCAGTGCCCCCGCGTCACCTTCGGTGCGTGCGGCCTGCGGAGCCCCGGTGTAATCCAACCCGCCGATACCGGCGTTGACCGCGGCGAACTCGGCCGCGGTGATCGCTCCGGACTTGAGCGCGGCGAGACCGTATTGCACGCCGACGTTGTCCAGCGTGGACGGGACGAATCCAGTACGCCGGTTGCGACCGAACTGGTTGACGAACTGCTCGGACGCGGCGCACTTGACGCCGTCCGGGTTGGTCGTCGGATTCCAGATCGCCTCGGCCGGGATGGCCGGGTTGCAACTCTGAGTCGCGGTCGCTCGGCTGGCGAACGTCGCGTCCCACGACACGCAGGTGTCGTAGGACGGGAAGCCGGCGACCGCGGTGCGAGCCGCCGTGGAGAACGACGCGCCGGCGCCGGCGAAGAACGTGTTGAGCAGCCGGCAATCGGTGACCGGCTCGAGAGTGGTGAACGGATCGGGGAAGGAGACCCCGGGAATGATCCCGTCGACGATGCCCGGATACATCTCGGCGATCTGATACTGCTGGATGGCGCCGCCCGACCCGCCCCAGCCGATGGTGTGCTGCACCGGGCCGTACGTCTCGATGACGTGTTCCTTGACCATCATGGCCGCCTCGGCGGAAATGATGGCGCTGCAGTTGGTGTCGAGCACGTTCAGGCTCGACGACGCCACCGCATAGCCCTGGGCCAGGAACAGGTCGTTGACCACGCCACCGGTGCCGGCACCCTGGTGGTATCCGGCGTTGCACCCGCCGCCGAAGGTATAGACCAGCTTGCCGTTCCAGCTGGTGTCGGCGGCGTAGGGCGAGGGATTCCTGCCGTCGTAGAGCGCGGCGACCTGATAGACGGCGCGGTCGATGGTGCCGGTCTCCACCCGCACGATGTACGGCACGGACTTGCCGCCGACCGCGGCAGTGGCCAGATCGGCGGGCCGGGTCGACGGATCGGCGAGCGGCACGAACGCCCCCGCGGTGTTCTTGTACTGGTAGCTGACCACGGTCGGAGCCGAGCACAGCGGCTGCGCGGCGGGGGCCAGACCGAACGCGGTTGTCTCGCAGTAGAACGGCGTCTGCTGCGGCCCGGAGAACACCGGACCGGTGATCGGGTGGTTCTCCACCACCAGGCGGGCCCGGTCACGGCCGACCCCGGCGACGACCAGTGTTCTTGCCGTTGCGCAGCCCGGACACCAGCCCGAGCCAACTGCCGTCTGCCTGGCGGTGGAACGCCGAGGTCACCGTTCTGCCGTTCAGCGACACCTGCACGGTGCCGCGGTCGCGAGCGGGCGCGGAGACCCGGAGCAGTACCTTGCCGCCGCTGACCAGGTCGGCATGCGGATTGGACACCGAGGTGATGGTCAGCCGGGAGGCACCGTGGTCGCCGCCCGGCCCGCCCGGGTGGCCGTCGGCCCCCGCGGCGGGCGTGCCGGTGCCGGCGGCGACGCCGGTGGTGGGCACGCTCAGGCCGAGCGCCACCACGACCGCAAAGATGATTCGGACCCAACCGCGTCGCGCCATCCGCGCACTCCGCTCCGTACAGCCGCGCAGCCCCATCGCCACGCGGATCACCGGAAAGGTAACCCCGGGCAACAGCTCCGGCCATCCGGACGATCACTCTCCGTACGGGGCAAGGCCCAAGTCGGATCGAGCTGGGACGCCCCCCGGATCATGCCCGGCAGGTGGTTCCCGCGCAGTGTCCGAAGTCGTAGTTACCGTTCTGGCCATGGCGCTCACCCTCGGCATGGTCACGATCGACACCCTCGACGCGCGGGCCTTGGCGCAATGGTGGGCCGCGCAGACCGCGGGCCGGGTGGTGCAGGAGAACGACGGTTGGTTCGTCGTGGTCCAACTGCCCACGGGTCCGATGCTCGCGTTCCAGAAGGTGGACCAGCCGGCCGGCGGCAAGGCTCGCCTTCACCTCGACCTGGTCGCGCCGGACCTCGACGCCGAAGTGGCCAGGCTGATCGGCGCCGGTGCCTCGAAAATCGCCGATCAGGAGATGCCCGGCTTCCGGTGGACGACAATGGCAGATCCGGACGGCAACGTGTTCGACGTCTCGGGTGAGGCACCGGACGTTCTCGGCTGATCCGGTTGGTACCGGGTTCGCCGACGCTCAGGAGGATCTGCCATGTCGCTCATCGCCCGGTTCAGCATCGATGGGTTCGAACAGCGCCAGGTCAGTGACCTGGAGGCGGACTGGTTCGGCATCCTGACGTTCGCCAAGGTGTTCACCGAAGGCATCGTCGGTGAGGCGACCACGGTGTTCCTGAGTTCCGGGGAGGACGGCAGCCGCTCCTACGTCGCGGTCGAGCGCATCACCGGTCGGACGGCCGACGGCGTGGACGGATCGGTCACCGTGCACCACGGCGGGCTGGAGTCGGATCCCGAGACCTGGTTCGGGCACATCGTTCCCGGCACCGGGACGGGCGGGTTCGCCGGCTGGCAGGGCTCGGCGCGGATCCAGCACGACGACGGCGGCGCCTTCTTCGTCATCGACCTGGCGTGAGCGACCCGGCGTCGACTCCACGCCGCGCTCGTCACCGCAGGGGCGCGGTGGGCGTCTGGCTCGGGCTCGGGGTCATCGGCGTCGCGATCGTCGTGTCCGTGGTGTTCGGCTTCTTCCGACCCGGCCCACCTACCGGCGAGCTGGAGCTCTCGGCGCCCGGCGTCGGCGCGCTGACGAGTCGGCCCGCGACGACGACCCTCGGTCCGTCGCTCTCCCGCTCGACGCGGACGGCGACCTCCGGTTCGGTGCCGCCAACGCCCACGGCATCCCCATCCCCGCCCCCCGCATCCCCGCCCCCCGCATCCTTGAGCACGGCATCACCGACCACGGCATCACCGAGCGCACCATCACCGACCCGGGAGCCGCCGACGCCGGCCATGTCCGCGGCGCAGGCTGATGCTGCGGTCGCCGTCCTGGTCACCTTGCCGGTGAAGGGCCGGGCACCGAAAACCGGGTACTCCCGCGCGGAGTTCGGCGACGCCTGGACCGACGATGTCGACGTCGCGGGCGGCCACAACGGCTGTGACACCCGCAATGACATCCTCGGCCGGGACCTGCTGCAGACCACCTTCAAGCCGCGGACCCGGGACTGCGTGGTGCTCACCGGCGTATTGCACGATCCGTACAGCGCGAAGTCCGTGTCCTTCTCCCGGAGCGCCGACGCGGCCGCCGTGCAGATCGACCACGTCGTCGCGCTGAGCAATGCCTGGCAGACCGGGGCGCAGCAATTGTCCGCGGAGCGGCGACAAGATCTGGCCAACGACCCCGCCAACCTGCAGGCCACCACTCGCGCCATGAACGCGCAGAAGAGCGACGGTGACGCCGCGACCTGGCTACCGGCCAACAAGAACTATCGCTGCAGCTACGTCGCTCGACAGATCACCGCGAAGTCGGTCTACGGGTTGTGGGTCACCCCCGCCGAACGCGTCGCGATGATCGGCGTTCTCACCGGCTGCGGTGCCACGGCGCCGAACCCCATCACCACGGCGTCGTCGAGCCGATCCGGCCCGGCCACCCCCGTCGGTTCGAGCCCCGCGCCCACCACGCCCGTCCGGCCGGTCGTACCCGTCGTGCCGACCGCCTCGAGCACCCCGGCCGGCGACGTCTATTACGGGAAGTGCGCCGACGCCTGGGCGGCCGGCGTGGCACCGCTGTACAAGGGTCAACCGGGCTATCGGCCGGGGCTGGACGGCGACAAGGATGGCATCGCCTGCGAGACGCCGCCCAGGTAGGCCAGGTAGGAGCCACGTAGGCCAGGCAGGGCCGGGTAGAGCCAGGCAGGGCAGGTAGCGCCGAATGCAAGCGACACGCCGATCCTGCCGGCGTGTCGCTCGCATTCGACGCTACCCACTGGGGAGCCGGCCTGCGGGGGCGCCTTCAGTGATCGCTCGCGCGGTGCCGTGGCAGCCAACCGGCTGCCACCGCGCCCGCTCCCAGCAGTCCGCCCATGGCCAGCATCGTCACCGTGTAGGCGCCGTGCGTCCCGTGCCCGAGCTGGCCGACGTAGATGCTGCCGAACACCGCCGCGCCGACGGCCACCGCGAGCGCCTGGGTGGTGTTGAAGACACCCGACGCCGCACCGGCATGCGCGACGTCCACATCGTTGAGGATCAACAGCCCGGCGGCGCCGACGATCAGGCCGAAGCCGATCCCGCTCACGGTGAGTCCGAGCAGCATCCAGCCCGCCGGTGCGCTGGAACGCTCGGCGGCGATGAGTGCGATGAGACCGAGCGCGAAGACCGCCGCGCCGACCTGCAGGACGAGCCGGCCGAACCTCGCGGCGAGCTTGGCCGCCGCGATCCCGGCGGCGACCGAGGTCGCGATGGAGAACGGGACATAGGCCAGTCCGGTGCGCACGACGGACCAGCCCAGCACCTGCTGCACATGGATGGACTGCACCAGGAAGAAGCCGCCGGTCGGGATCGACAACAGGGCGAAGGCCACCAGACCCCGAGCGAACGACCGGTCCGCGAACAACGCCGGCGGCACCATCGGCATGCGGCCGGCCCGGGCCTCGGTGCGCTGGCGACGGACGAACACGGTGAGCAGGACCAGCCCGGAACCCATGACGACGAAACCCCACCACGGCCAGTTCCGAGACGGGCCGAGGGTGATGGGCACCATCAGTGCGGCCATCGCCGAGCCCAGCAACACGCTGGATCCCACGGTGATCGGAGCGGGCCGGTCGGCGCGCGACTCCGGGATCAGCAGCAGCGCCGCCACCACGGCCACGGCGGCCAGCGGAACGTTGACCAGAAAGATCGGACGCCAGCCCAGGCCGAACAGGTCGGCATCGGTCAACAGGGCGCCGGTGATCGGGCCGGCCACCGCAGCGATACCGATGACACCGGTGAACAGGCCCATCGCCGCACCACGTTCTCGCGGCGAGTACATGATCTGGATGTTGGTGAGCACCTGCGGCACCATCAGCGCGGCCGCGGCGCCCTGAGCCAGCCGAAAGGCCACCAGTTGCGCCGGATCTGCCGCCAGCCCGCAGGCCAGCGAGAACACACCGAACAGCGCCAACCCGATGACGAACAGCCGGCGCCGACCGAACCGGTCGCCCAGCCGGGCACCGAGCACCAGACCCACCGCGTAGGCGAGCGGGTAGCCGGCCACCACCCACTGGATAGCCGCAGCTCCCGCCCCGAGATCCTGTTCGATCGCCGGGAGCGAGACGTTGACGACGGTGGCGTCCATCAGTTCCATGAACGAGGCCAGCAGCAGGCAGCACAGTGCCACTGTCCGAGCCCGACCGGCGATCGGTCGGTCGTGCGCGGGGCCGGCGATCGAGTAGGTGGTCGGGGCAGCGGCTGCCCGGTCTTCGAGTTGGGTCATCGCGATCTCCTCGGCGTGCGGTTCTGCGGTCACCCCGAACGCTACGAAGCCAAGCGGACACAAACTGTCCTCTACCCGAGTGTCTTCAAAGGACAAGAACTGACCGCTATGGACCGATACTGGAGGCATGTCCGACACCACTGAACGCACGCTGCGCCTGTTGGCGCTGCTCCAGGCGCACCGCCAGTGGAGCGGCGACGAGTTGGCCCAGCGGCTGGAGACGACGCCACGCACCGTTCGACGGGACATCGATCGGCTGCGCACCCTCGGCTACCCGGTCGAGTCGGTCCGCGGGAATGGCGGCGGGTACCAACTTGCGGCCGGCGCGGCCATGCCGCCCCTGTTGGTCGACGAGGAGGAGGCGGTGGCGATCGCCGCGGCACTGCGCAGTGCGGCCAGCGGAGCCGCAGCCGGTCTGGCCGAGCAGTCGGTCCGGGCGCTGGCCAAGGTGACGCAGGTCCTGCCCAAACCGCTACGCCGCCGGGTGGAGGCGGTGCAATCGATGAGTGTCGCGGAAGCCTTCGGAGGCAGTCCGGCGCTGGACGCCGAGACGCTGTCCACGCTCGCACTGGCTTGCCGAGACCAGGTCCAGGTCGGTTTCGAGTACCTCAAGGCCGGGGCGGCGGACGACGCCGCCGAGAGTCGGCAGGTCGAGCCGCTGCGGTTGGTGCCGGTCGGCCGGCGTTGGTACCTGGTTGCGTTCGATCTCGACCGGTTCGACTGGCGGATGTTCCGGCTGGACCGGATGACCGCGCCCAAGCCGACCAGCCGCTCCTTCCGCCCGCGCCGGCTTCCCGGCGATGATCCGGCCGCGTTTGTACGGGAAGGGTTGAGCCGCAGTCGCACCGACGACGAGGTGATCGCCTTGGTGGCGCTCGACGCGGACATCGTCCGGGAGAAGGTCGGCCGCTGGGCAACGGTGACCGAGACCGATCGCGGCACCCAGGTCACCATGCGGTACTCGCTGAGTTGGGTGATGCTCGCGTTGGGAGAGCTCGATGCCGATTACGAATTCGTGGCGATTCCCGACAGCATGTTGCGCCAATTGCGGGGTATCAGCGCGCGGGCCCAGCGAGCTCTGTTCCTGGCCGACAGCGCCTGACCGGCGGAAACCTCCCAGGGTGCCCCCAGGTGCAGCTCGCGGCCCCGCACCCGGGCCGGGCGAACGTGAGGCAACTGTCAGGTTTCGCGTCCCCAGACCTGGCTCCGGCGCGGCCCGTCCTCGCTGGTCGTCGTTCGTCAGGTGACGAGCAGGACGAGTTTGCCGCGGACGCGGCCGGACTCGCCCACCCGGTGCGCCTCGGCGACGTCGGCGAGCGGGAACGTCTGTCCGACGGCAAGGGTGAACCGCCCGGCGGCGAGCAGGTCGGCGACCAGGGCGAGCGCGTACGTGGCACGGCCGGATTCCCCTCGGCTGAAGCGGACCCCGTACCGCTGCGCTCCGGCGAAATCGGCGATCGTGATGACGTTGGCCGGCGCGCCCGCGAGCTCGATCAGGTCGGGTAGGACGCCGCTACCGGCGACGTCGAGGGCTCGGTCGACGCCCTGGGGCGCCGGGGTGCGGATCGGCGAGGTCGACGATCTCCAGGACGTCGGGGGAGCCGAATCGGCTGAACCGGGCTGCTTTCACAACAGTCTCCGTTGCTGTCATCACGAGGTGAGCATCCGTCGTCCGGTCCGGACTGATCAGCCGGTCGGGTGCCGGCCGAGCAGTTCCGTCTGTTGCCTGGTGATGCCCACCGAGGCTTCGAGATGGCGGACCAGGAATGCGAGCTGCTCGACGGTGTAGCCGGCATACAGCTCGGCGAAAGCCTGGCCGATGGCGAGGTAGACGTTGTGCCCGCCGGCCAGCGCTTGATGATCCGCCTCGACCACCACGCGGCGCCGGTCGCTCGGGTCTGGGCTGCGCCGGGCCATGCCGCGCCGCTGCAGCCGGTCGACCACGCCGGTGACCGCCCCTGAGGTCAGGTTCAAGGCGACCGCGAGCTGACCGGCGGTCTGCGCGCCCTCCCTGACCAAGATGTCGAGGGCCTTCATCTCGGTGATGCCCAGCCCGTAGTGCGCAGCTGCCCGCTGTTGGAACAGGGCGGTCGACGTGGCGTCGATCTGCCCGAGAACGGCCAGCCGTGCCACCAGCTCCTTCCGGTCGCCTTCCTCCGTGCGGGGCACTCGGGTCCTTTCTCTCGACAACTAAGATAGTTAGTAGCTAAGATAAAGCCATGACCAAGCGCGTAGACCAGATCACCACCACGACGTCCACCGGCCGGTGGGCCGGCGTGACCGCAGCCGACGGTACGGACCTCGCCGTCCTCTCGCTCGGCAGCGGGCCGGGTTTGGTGGTGGTCCACGGCTCCATGCAATCGGCTGTCAGCCAACTCGATCTCGCCGTGCTGCTCTCCGCCCAGCACACGGTCCACCTGATGGAGCGCCGCGGTCGCGGCCGCAGCGGTCCGTACCCGATCGGCGCGTGCACGCAGACCG
The DNA here is from genome assembly GCA_963834185.1 of uncultured Actinomycetota bacterium. Taxonomy (GTDB): domain Bacteria; phylum Actinomycetota; class Actinomycetes; order Mycobacteriales; family Nakamurellaceae; genus Nakamurella. Next base: position 650,988 of record CAWIAR010000011.1, on the reverse strand, counting down.
AGGTCGGCGACGTCGCCGCCGTGCTGGCAGCAACCGGGGCGCACGCGGCCATGGGCGTCAGTTCCGGTGCCCTGCTCGTCGGCCGGGCCGCGCTGTCCGATCCGGCCCTGGAGAGAGCGGTGTTGTTCGAGCCGCCGTTGATCGTCGATGGGTCGATCCCGCTGGATTTCATCACCCGCTTCGACCATGAGCTCAGCCAAGGCGAGCCGGCCGCGGCGATGGTGACGGCGATGCTCGGCGCGCAGATGGGTCCGCCGTTCCTGCGCGCTGTGCCCAGGTTCGCCTTGGAGGGCATGTGCCGCCGGCAGCTCGCCAAGGACGCAGCTGCCGCGGACGCGCCCGGACGCGTCCGACTCATCGACCTGGTGCAAGCCCTGCGGCAGGACTTCCGCATCGTCACCGACGAGGCCGGTCGGCTCGAGGAGTTCGGCGCGGTGGACCCGGACAGCACGCGCACGCTGGTGCTTGCCGGCACGAAAACCCGCCCGTATCTCCGGCGGGCGGTCGATGCGCTCGGCGACGTCATTCCCGCTGCGCAGGTCGCGCAGTTGCCCGGCACCAACCACGGGGCGACGCAGAACCGGGATCAGTGGGGCAAGCCGGAGGTCGTGGCATCGGCAGTGTTGTCGTTCCTGGCCGACTGACCGCCGCTCCTATCACGAAAAGTTGCCTCCAGTCGGAGACCGTCGCCCGGCCCACGCTCGACTCCCGACGACGCCATCAACTGGAGGCGAGTTTTCAGGTTCGAGCGGGTGGAACTCAGACGACGAACGCGCCCAACCGGCCGATGAACTCGAGTTCCTTGGCGGTGTCCTTCGCCGACACCTTGGACTTGCGGTCGTCCAACAACTGTCTCCACAGTCGCTGGTGGGATGGGTCAAGGGTGGCGTAGTACGCCTGCAGCCGCGCCATGGCCTCGTCCTGCACCGCTTTGTCCGCCTGGCGCCAGGTGTCGAGCCGGGTGGTGCGGACAGCTCCCAGTAGTTCGGCGAGCGAGAGCCGGCCCTGGTCCCATTCCGCGGGCCGTCGGTGGAAGTCGTGCATGAAACCCTCGACATAGCCGAGCACCTCGGTGTTGGCGGATGCGTCCTTCGCGCCCTTGCCGATCAGGGCGACATCGAGGTCGGTCATCTTCCCGCGCTTCGCCTGGCCGGTCAGCCACTCGTCGAAGCTCTGCTTGCCGGGCGTCTTCTGCCAGGCCTTCACCGCTTCGAGCACCTTGAGTTTGTGTCGGGCATGAACCATCTCGTGCCGGACCGTGCGCAGCGACAGTCCCTTGTCGGGGTCGAGTGCTCCGGCGGTGAGGATGACCGCGATCGACACCGTCGGCGCGGCACGCGTCAGGTTCAGCGGTACGGCGAACTTTCCGCCCGAGTCGACCCAGGCGGTGTGCCCGGGCTCGCCCGAGTTCGTCAACGAGATGTTCAGACCGGGCTTCGCCGTCTTCTGGTCGGTCAACGGGATCGAGGACAGGTCGAAACCGGGCAGGTCACCCAGTCCCGCCGTGCGGGCAATGTCGCGAAACAGCGGGCGGTAGGCCGCCTCCGACGGTTGGGCCCTGGCGGCCGTCAACGCGGTCTTCCAGTCATCGTCGCTCAGCGTGCCCGAGGGATGCAGGTTGGTGACCGGCGGATTCTCCGGATGGGTTGCCGGTGCCCGTTGGACACTGCCCACCGGCGCAGCTCGTGCCGATCGCTGGAGGAGTGCAACCACCGCTTGATTGCCGGCCTGTCGCTGCAGCTGGAGGAGGGCGTGCGGTTGGGTAGCCAGGTCCGGTCCGGTGTGACGGCGTGGTGCCGTGCCGGCGGGGCGCACGCGGGCTGGTGCGCGCCGGGCGGTCAACTCTCCCACCCCTCCAGCATGAGCCATGCCCGGCGATGTCGAGGCCCGCAGTGTCGTCCGTACTGTTCTCAACCAAAAGGTTGACAACGTGTGAGCGACGGGATAGAACTATTCAACCGGATGGTTTAGGAGGGTGAGGCGATGGCAGATCAGTTGTCCAGGGTGTTCGCGGCTCTGGCCGACCCGACGCGGCGGGACATCGTCGCCCGGCTGACCCTCGCCGACGCCACGGTCGGCGAATTGGCCGAGCCGTACGAAGTGAGCCTGCAGGCGGTCTCGAAGCACCTCAGGGTGCTCGAGGAGGCCGGCCTGGTCACCCGGAGCCGGGACGCCCAGCGCCGTCCGGTTCATCTGGAGGCGGAGGTGTTCGACCTGATGGAGAAGTGGATCGAGCGGTACCGGCGACAGGCCGAGGAGCGCTTCCGCCGGCTCGACGCCGTCTTGGCGGATCTGCAGGACACCGAGTCGGGAGAGCCCGACCGGAACGAGAGAGGAGCTGCATCATGACCACCACCGCCCGAACCGAGGCGACCATCGAGGCGCACCCGACGTTGCCGATCATCACGCATCAAGCGGGACTTCCGGGCGACGCCGGCACAACTGCTGCGGGCCCACACCGACCGGGACCTGTTCGCCCGGTGGATCGGTCCGAGCTACGCCCACGTCACGATCGACTACTGGGATGCCCGCCGCGGCGGCGCGTTCCGCTACCTGAACGGGCACGACGGTCAGGAGTACGCGTTCTACGGCTCGTTCCACGAGGTTTCGGAGTCCCGCATCGTGCAGACCTTCACCTTCGAAGGCATGCCCGACAGCGTGGCGCTGGAGACCATGTGGTTCGAGGACCTGGGCGACGGCTGGACCCGACTTCGCACCCAGTCACTGTGCGACAGCATCTCCGAACGCGATCAGTGGCTACGGAGCGGCATGGAAGTCGGCGTCAACGACGGCTACGCCAAGCTCGACGGATTGCTGGCCGATGGCTCTCTCTGAGAACCCGGCGGAGCGGCACCGGCAGGTGGCGGGCCACTTCGGTGCGGTGGCCGGCGGTGTCACGGACTGGGAGGCGTCATCACCGGTGCCGGACTGGAGGGCACGGGACGTGGTCGCGCATCTGGTCGACTGGTTCCCGGGGTTCCTGTCCGGGGGCGGCGTCACCCTGGCGCCGGTATCCGTGTCGGTGGCCGACGATCCGGCCGCGGCCTGGACCGCGCACGCAGCGGCCGTGCAGGAGTTGTTCGACGACGGCGAACGCGAATTCGTCCATCCGATGGTCGGCACGCATCGGCTGACCGACGCGATCGACCAGTTCTACACGTCCGACATCTTCATGCACACCTGGGATCTCGCGAAAGCTGCTGACGTCGAACCCGGGCTCGACCCGGACTTCGCCGGAGCGCTGCTGGCCGGCATGCAGCCGATCGACGAGATGCTCAGGGCGTCCGGCCAGTACGGCCCGAAGGTCCCCGTGGCGTCGGACGCTCCGGTGGTCGACCAGTTGATGGCGTTCGTGGGCCGCAACCCCGGCTGGACCCCCGCCAGGTAGCGCCGAATGCCAGCGACACGCCGATGACATCGGCGTGTCGCTTGCATTGGACGCTACCTACTCCCAAGGCGGGCTTACCTACTCCAGAGGGCTACCTACTCGAGAGGTGGGCCACCTGCTCGAGGGCTGGGCGGCCGGTAGGGTCGAACCATCACGACGCTGCAGACTCCGCATCGCTACGGCGTGCTCGCCATCTGTTGCACCAGCCTGCTGGTGGTCTCGATGGACAACACGATCCTCACCGTGGCCCTGCCGTCACTCAAACGCGAGTTCGAGGCGTCGGTGTCGGCCCTGCAGTGGACCATGGACGCCTATCTGCTGACCCTGGCCAGCCTGCTGTTGCTCAGCGGGTCGGTAGCCGACCGGGTCGGACGCAAGCCGATCTTCGGCGTCGGGCTGGCGACCTTCACCTTCGGATCGGTGCTGTGCAGCCTGGCGCCCGGCATCGGCTGGCTCATCGCCGCCAGAGTGCTGCAGGCGGTGGGCGGATCGATGCTCAACCCGGTCGCGATGTCGATCATCCGCTCGGTCTTCACCGATCCGGCCGAGCGGGCGAAGGCGATCGGCCTGTGGGGATCGGTGTTCGGCATCTCGCTGGCGATCGGCCCGGTGGTCGGCGGGGTGCTGACCGAGCACCTGGGCTGGCGTTCGATCTTCTGGGTCAACGTGCCGATCGGCCTCGTCGCCATGGCCCTGACCTGGCGGTTCGTGCCGAACAGCCGGGCGGCGGCTCCGCGGCGGCTGGATCCCGTCGGGCAGGTCCTGGTGATCCTGACGCTCGTCGGGCTGATCTACGCGTTGATCGAGGGACCGGGGCGGGGGTGGGACTCACCCGACGTCATCGCCGGTTTCGTGCTCGCGGCGGTGGCGCTGCCTGTGCTCATCGCGGTCGAGAGTCGGCTCTCGGAGCCGCTCATCGAGCTCCGCCTGTTTCGTCGGGGCCCGTTTCTCGCGGCGGTCGGCGTGGCGGTCATGGCGCTCGCCGCGTTCGCCGCATTCCTGTTCGTGATGACCCTGTACCTCCAGGACGGCCGTGGATACTCACCGGTCCAGGCCGGACTGATCCTTTTGCCGCTGGCCGTCGCCGTCATGGCCTCCGCGCCACTGTCCGGCCGGTTGGTCGCCCGGTACGGGCCACGTCCGTCGTTGTGCATTGCCGGGGCCGGCACGGCGGCAGGCGCCGCGCTGTTGCTGACCCTGTCGGCGACCACGCCGATTCCGGTGATCCAGGTGGCGTTGCTGGTCTTCGGCATCGGCGCCGGGATGGTCAATGCCCCGGTCACCACCACAGCAGTGTCGGGGATGCCGGCCGACCGGTCCGGTGTGGCCGCGGCGACCGCCACCACCAGCCGCCAGGTCGGCCAGGCGATCGGCGTCGCCGTCGGCGGTTCGCTGGTGGCCAGTGCGGCGCTCGGGCCCGAGCTGGTAGACGCGACGCAGCCGGTGTGGTGGCTGTGTGTCGGGATCGGGTTGGCGATCCTGACCGTGGGCGTGCGCACCGCCGCCCGTGGAGCCCCGTAGCGTTCGATCCTCGCGACGCGGCGGGTGCAGAGCGGCGGGTCGCGATGGACGAGCCCTACGGACATCGTTGTCGGCTCGCGAAGGGGAGGTCAGGTGGAGACGGTCACCCTGGACTGGCGGCTGGCGGTTCTGTTAGGGCTGCTGGTGATTGCCGCCACCGTCCTGACCCGGGCGGCGCAACTCGGCTCGACCTGGGCCGTGCCGATCGCGGCAGTGCGAGCCGTCGTCCAACTCGCCGCAGTCAGCCTGGTCATCGCAGTGGTGCTGCGCTCGCTGTGGCTGACCGCGGCGTTCCTGACGCTGATGATGTTGGTGGCCTCGGCCACCTCGGCGCAGCGGATCACCGGGCGCCTGCGGCTGCGCACGATGATCACGGTGGTGCCGATCGCCGGTGGGGTGCTGCCGCCGCTGGCCGCGATCCTGCTCTCCGGTGTCCTGCCGTTGGACCCGGTCGCCGTGCTGCCCACCGCCGGGATCCTGATCGGTGGTGCGATGACGGCGACGTCGATCGCCGGCCGCCGGCTCACCGAGGAGCTGACCAGCCAGCGCGGCGCGTATGAAGCAGCGCTCTCCTTGGGTCTGACCCGCCGGGACAGCGTCACGGTGGTCGCCCGTCCGGCGGCCGGTCTTGCGCTGGTCCCCGGTCTGGACCAGACCCGCACCGTCGGTCTGGTCACGCTGCCCGGCGCCTTCGTCGGGGTGTTGCTCGCAGGTGCACCCGCGGCGCAGGCCGGCGCCGTCCAGGCCTTGGTGCTGATCAGTCTGCTGCTGGTGCAGGCCATCGCGGTCAGCGTCACCGTCGAACTCATCTCGGCGGGCCTGCTGCCGGTCGGCGACGGACCGCTGACCGAATGAACCGCGCTGGGTAGCGTCGAGTGCCCGCGACACGCCGCAGCGCACGGCGTGTCCCTGGCATTCGGCGCTACCCACCGGGGAGCCTTACAGTCCCTTGGGGACAAAAGTCGCTGGGACAGGTAGAGCCGGATGCGAGGGAACGATGGCGGCGACGAGTGACCTCACGCCGACGTCGTACGCGATCCTCGGCCTGCTCGCGGTCAAGGATTGGACCACCTACGAGCTGGCCACCCAGATGGATCGGACCCTGAGCAGGTTCTGGCCCCGTGCCCGCAGCAAGCTCTACGAGGAACCGAAAAAGCTGGTCGCGCAAGGTCTCGCGACTGCCGAGAAGGGGACGCACGGCCGCCGGCCGCGGACCCTCTACTCGATCACGGCTCGAGGCCGGGAGGCGTTGGCCTCGTGGCTCACCACTGACAGCCAACCGCCGCAGTTGGAGTCCGAACACGTGCTCAAGGTGTTCTATGCGGAGAACGGGGCCACCGCCGATCTGCTGGGCACGTTGGCGGATCTGCGGACGTGGGTGCAGGGACCGACGGAACGCAACGTCAGGGCCGGCACTGCCTACCTCGGTGGCACCGGGCCGTTTCCCGACCGCCTTCCGATCCTGGTGCTGACCAGTCGGTTCATCGACGACTATTTGGAGATGCTCGACCGGTGGGCGGCCTGGGCCCAAACAGAAGTCGCGGACTGGCCGGCCGATCCGGCCAAGGCCCGGCCGGATCTGGCGGCGCTGGCCGAGACGGTCAGGCAGGCAACGGCCAGGGCAACTCGGTACGCCGAGGACGTCAGCCCGGAGCCCTGACCGGCTCCGGTGTCGTGAAGGCGGCGACATGGTCGGCGAGGAACTCGGCGAACCGACGCGGCGCCCTGCCGGTGAGCTGCCGGACCGCATCGATCGGCGTCGCCTGAGCTCCGCCGCGGAGCTGGGCGAAGATCCGCACGACCTGGTCGGCGGCGAACGGTGGGACACCGGCGCCGATCAGGTACTGCCTCGCCGCTTCGCCGGGCACGTTCACGTAGCCGACCGGTCCGCCGACCGCCGAGCTCAGCTCGGCGGCGACATCCGCGTAGCTGACGGCGACCGGTCCGGTGAGTTGATGGACGCGGCCGTCGTGGCGGCCGTCGAGGAGCGCCGTGACCGCCGACGCCGCGACGTCGGCCGGGTCGATCATGGTGATCCGGGCGGCCGCGGCCGGCGCGATCAACGATCCGGTGTGTCGGAGTTGCGGCGCAGCTGCGAACAGATTGCTCATCAGGAAACTCGGCCGCAGGACGGCCGCAGGAATGCCGGACCGGAGCAGGTGAGCCTCGATCCGCGCGTGCCAGTCCCAAAATGCCACGGGGGAGCCGATTTCGGCACCCTGCGCCGACAGCTTGACGATGCGGCGGACCCCGGCCGCTTGCGCGGCGTCGATGAGTGAGCACTCCATCTCGACCTGGTCGGGCACGTTGGCGCAGGCAACGAACACGGTGTGGATGCCGCTCACCGCCCGCCGCACAGCCAGGGGATCCGCGAGATCACCCTGCACTGAATCGGTGTCGGACAGATCCGGGTCGAGCGTGCGGCGGTGGACCAGAGCCCGGACGCGGACCCGTCGGTGCCGGAGTTCGCGGACGACGCGACTCCCGATTGTTCCGGACGCACCGGTCACCAGGACGGCGGATGCGGTCGGTTCTGGATTGATCATGACGATTCCTCGTTCCAAGACGTTGGGGCAGGGATGTTCCGGTTGAAGCGGAAGGTGTCCGTCGGGTCGACACGCAACTTCAGGCGATGCAATCGACGCAGATCGCGGGCCGAGTAGGCGGCGGCGACCCGCTCCGGTATTGCCCCGTCCGCGTCCAGGAAGTTGACATAGTTGGCTCCGGTGACGAAGGGGCGGATCTCGCGCGCCACGCGGGCCAGATGGTCCCGGACGGCTCGATCCTGCTCGGGAGTCGCCGTGATGCCGATGGCGTTCAGGCTGAATCGGGCCGTGGAGTGGGCCATCGGGCTCAGCTCGTCCGGTCGAGACGTGAGAGCTCCGCCGAGGTGGCGGATCTCCAGCATCACCAGGGGTGACCGGGCGGCGGCGCCCGCGAGATCCACGAGCGTGCAGATGGTCTCGTCGGTGAGGTCGGTGAGCAGGTCCGAGTGGTTGGCGGCCGGCAGCGGATCGACCGGGTCCATACTCACCTGCGCCAGCGCCGCCGTCGGCATGGTGGCAAAGGTGTCGACCGCAGCGGCGCCCAGCGTCGCCCGCGCCTGGTTGATCACAGCTGCGCCCTCGGCGGGATGGCCGCTCCAACAGCCGCGCACGGCGACGAATGACTTGCCGCGCAACTGTGCCGGGATCGTCGGCAGCGGTGGGAAGCTCCGGAACGTGGCCGCCGCCGTCAGGTCGTCGGGCACGCCGCGGGTCCACTGCGCGAAGAACGCGAGCACGTCAGCAGCCCGGTCCAGCGGGTAGTACAGGTTGCCCGCGTACACCCGCGCCACCTGATGCAGCCGGAAGCCGAGACCGGTGACGATGCCGAAGTTGCCGGTTCCGCCGCGCAGTCCCCACCACAGCTCGGGTTGCTGGTCGGCCGAGACGTGCTGCCGCTCGCCCCCGGCGGTGATGATCTCTGCGTGCGTCAAGGAACCGGAGGCGAGGCCGAATTTGCGGCCGAGCCAGCCGAACCCACCGCCGAGGGAGTAGCCGACGACGCCGGTTCCCGGGCTGGAGCCCGCGAGGCCGGCCAAGCCGTGCGGTGCCGCCGCGTCGATCACCTGCTGCCATCGTGCGCCGGCCGCCACCAGGGCGCTGCGGCTCCCGGCCCGGACGTCGATTCGACGTAGTCGGGAGGTGTTGATGAGCAAACCTCCTTGGTCACAAGGTGTTCCGGTGCCGTGTCCGGTCGCCATGACGCCGGCACCCAGCCCGTGGCGGGTGGCGAACTCCACGGAGCGGCGCACGTCGTCGGAGTTCTCCGCCACGACCACGCCGGCGGGTCGGTGCTGTGCGCGCAGGTTCCAGGCGCGCCGGACGAGGTCGTAGCCGTCGTCCTCGGGCAGGAACAGCCGGCCGTGCAGTCGATGCTCCAGCCGTCGCCACCCGATGTGGTCGGCCGGAGCCGGCGCCGGGTCGGAGACCGGGTCAGAAAACGTCGCCGTCATGGCGACCTCCTTCGAGCGCAGTGGTGGGTAACGGGCGGGAGTGGCGTAGATGCAGGCCGAGCATCAAGGCGCTGGCGCCCAGGTAGAAGCCGTGCAGAAACCAGATCGGTCCGACCGGCAGGCTGTACACGTACACCGCTTGGGCGACGTTGCCGACGTTGGCGAGGACGAGGCTCGGTCGGCTGTATGACTCGAGGTCCCTGGTCCGCCAGGCGCGGTGGAGCATCGGAAGGTAGCTGACGACGAACAGCGTGGTCGCCGCCAGGCCGGCCAGCACGGCCAACGTGTCTGTGGTCATCACATCCTCCTTTCGCTCCACAGGAGATAGTCCCATTGGGATTAATACATCGTCATCCCATAGGGACCATCGGTCAAGGCAGAGGCTCTGCGCGGTGGCCGACGATCAGGGTGCGAGCCGACTCGGTCGCGCAGTGCGCCGGGTCAGGCGTGCGGCCGACCGGGACGGACCGGAGTGCGCGGGTCCGCAGCGGTGGCGGTCGTCCTCGCCTCCGGGCGGAAGGGCGCGAACAGGTGGCCGGTCAGCCCGGATCCGTGCTGCCGAGCGGGCGCGCCTGCATTGTTCGACCCGCGCTCGACCGAGGCGGGGTGAACCAAGCCTCCGAAGGGCATGACGACTCCCAGGCGCGATGAACCGGACCCGTCGATTCTGGCCACCTGCCAGGCCGCGCACATGGAGGCGGCGTGCAGAACGACCGTAGAACGCGTGGAGACCGTTCCGATCCCGCTGCCCACGGTGTCCACCCGAGTGCAACGTCCAGTCGAATACGGCGTCCACCGGAGTGAGGCGCGCGATGGCCGAAAGGATCCACCATGACCAGCAGTCCCGCCCTTGAGGTCCTGCTCGCCTATCACCGGGCATGGACCAACCGGGACATGGAAACCGCGATGCGGTACGTGGCGGACGACGTCGTCGTCCTCGCGCCGGCCGGGCGGATCGACGGTGCCGAGGGCTTCAGGGGGTTCATGGAGCCGTTCAGCCGGATCGTCACCAGCTACCGGCAGGTCGCCGCGTTCGGCGACCAGGACACCGCGGTGATCATGTACGACACGGACACCGTGCCCGTCGTCGACGCTCCCGGGGCCGAGGTCGTCAAGGTCGTCGACGGTCGGATCAGCTGGATGCGGATCATCTTCGACCGCGCGCCGTTCGATGCAGCCCGCGCCACCGCCACGTCGGGCGCATAGGGCGGCCCCGAGGCGCGGCTGTTCGACCTCGGGGCCTAGGAAGCCCGCGCGCCCGGGCGCGCGGCTCCCCGTGTTGGCAGTACCCAGGTGCACCCACGACTACCCGCCTTACGCCGAACACATTCCTTGGACTTTCCGGTGAGCGGACCAGGGCAGGGCCCAGCAGAGCGAGCTGCGGTTCCGAAATCCTGCTGGACGGCTGCGATGACGAGGCGGCCGGTTCACCCCGCGGGAGGGATTCGATGACCGAGGTAACGGCCCAGCACGGAATGGTGGCCGCTGTTCGGCGAGTCCTGGTGGAACAGGCGGCACGGTGCCGTTTGCCGGTTCAGGTCAACGGACCCACAAGGCGATCACCGGCAGCCTGCTGCGCGTCATCGCCGGCGCGCCGCACGGCTGCACCGTCAGTCACGCCGACGGGTTCAACCGCGCGCTCCTGGACTTCTCGGCGATCTGACCGGCGCCCGGCCGGTGGGTGTGCCGGATGCGACCGGCCCACCGGGTCAACGCGATCGCCACGGCGAGGACGGCCACCCCGGCCACGATGTCCAGCACGTAGTGGTGTCCGGTCGCCAGCACGACGAACGCCGTGAGTACCGGGAACAGCCAGGCCAGCCACGCCGCCCGCGGATGGCGCCGGCGCAGCGCAACGAACACCGCGTAGGCGGACCAGCTGGTCCAGGCGATGTGCATGCTCGGCATGGCAGCGAGCAGGTTCAAACCGGCGTTCGGATCTCGGAGTGAGGCACCGCCGACGATGTTGTGGTCGGCGATGTAGTCGACGATGCCGTTCTGGGCGAATCGCGGGGAGACTCGGGAAACAGCCAGACGAGCGGGAGATCGATCAGGGTGGCCACCACGAGAACGTTGCGAAGGTAGCGATAACGCGCCGGGTGCCGGAGGTAGAGCCAGATCAGGACGGCCGGCACCGCGAGTATGCACAGCCGATAGAAGTAGCCCGTCCCGTACACGGCGATGGGATGCTCGAGCACGGCGTGGTTGAACGGGTACTCAACCGCCACGTGAAGCGTCTGTTCGAGCCGTTGCACGAACCGGGCATTGTCGGTGGCCGCCGGGTTGCCGCGATCGACGGCCGACCGAACCAAGCCGAAGGCGACGTACCCGCCGACCAGCAGCAACCCCTCGACGAACCACACCGGCCGCTCGCGTCCGGTACGGATTGGGTTCACACCGCGGGATTATTCCGGGTTGTACTCCGGAGCGGTGCTCTCCAGCGCCTCGTCGGACGGGATCTCGTCGCCGCTGTCCGGCCCGCCGGGCAGCGCGACCTGATCGGGGTGCAACTCCGTGGGGTACTCGCCGGGTTCCGGGTCAGGCTCGGTGTGGGTCATGACCGCTCCTTCACGTCGTACTCATTCCTGTGCACGCTGCCGTGCCCCGACCTGTGCACGTCGAATCCCGCTCACATCGAACCCAGGCAGCGGCTCCGCTGGCAGGATGATCCAGCGTGGGTGAGCCGGAGAACCGGGACGAGGCCAACCTCGTGCTCCGCTGCCGGGCGGGTGACGCGGACGCGTTCGCCGCGTTGACCGAGCGGTACCGGCGCGAACTGCACGTCCACTGCTACCGAATGCTCGGCTCGGTGACCCTCGCGGATGACGCACTCCAAGAATCGTGGCTGGCAGCGTGGCAAGCCCTGCCGAGATTCGAGGGCAGGTCATCGGTGCGGACCTGGCTCTACGCGATCGCGACGTCCCGCTGCCTGAATGCGATCCGGGACGGGCGTCGACGACCGCCACCGGCGCCGCAGCCGCCGTTCGTCACGCCCGAACCGACCCGACGGGAAGAGGTCACCTGGCTGCAGGCGTATCCGGACTCCTGGCTGGACGAGGACCCAGCCGAACGGATGGGCCGGCGCGAGCACATCGCGCTCGCCTTCGTGGCGGCGCTGCAGCGCCTGCCGCCGCGGCAGACCGCGGCAGTGCTGTTGGCCGACGTGGTCGGGTTTCCGGTTGCCGACGTGGCGCAGCTGCTCGACTGCTCGCCGACGGCAGCAAAGGGACTGATCCAGCGCGGCCGAATCGGGTTGGCCGGAATCGACGAAGTCGCCGTGCAGGTGTCGGTCGACGATCGGCGGTTGGCCGAGAGGTTCGCCGTCGCCTTGCAGGATGACGATCTCGACGCCCTGCTCGACCTGCTCACCGACGACGCCTGGCTGGCGATGCCGCCGGCGCCGCACGAGTATCACGGCCGGGCGGCGATCGCCGGCTTCCTCGCGGCCAGGTCGACCTGGCGGCGGCCGCGGATGGTGCGCACCGAGCCGGTCGGGATGAATCGGCAACCCGGCTTCCGGGTGTACGTCACGGGCGATCGGCCGGACTTCCTGACCGGGGTGATGGTGCTGACCCCCGGCGGCGATCGCATACGTACGATCACCCATTTCCTCGCCGACGGCGTCTGACCGCTGACCGTCGGCCCGCCTCCCTACGATGACCCGCATGGCTGTGCTGCGGTTGACCCGGCAACAAGCCCGCCGGATCGCTGTCGGCGCGCAGCGGCTGGACGCCGAACGGCCGACCGATCTTCTCGCTCTCGTCGAGCACCTGATGTTCCTGCAGCTCGATCCGACCGCAGCGGTGGCGCCGAGCGCGGATCTGATCGCCTGGACCCGGCTGGGCAACAGCTACCGGCCCGAGCAGCTCACCCGCGCACTGGACGACCGGGCGCTGTTCGAGATCACCTCGCAGGACGAGCCGAAGAGCCCGCCGGTGGCCATGGTGCGGCCGATGGCCGACCTGCCGTTGTTCCTCGCCCGGATGGCCGGTCCGCCGAAGTACCAGGAGACACGGCAGTGGCTGGCGGACAACGAATCCTTCCGGTCGGATGTGCTGGCCCGGCTGCGCACTGCAGGTCCGTTGCTGTCCAAGGAGATCGCCGACACCTGCGCCCGACCATGGCAGTCGACCGGCTGGACCGGCAATCGCAACGTCACGACCATGCTCGAGGTGCTGTTGGCCCGGGGCCAAGTGGCCATCGCCGGACGCAAAGGCCGGCAACGACTCTGGGACCTGGCCGAGCGGGTGTACCCGACCGGGATGACGCCGGTTCCGGAGGATGGGGCCGCCAGGGAACTGGACCGGCGGCGGCTGCGCGCACTCGGCATTGCCCGGGCGGCGACAACCGGGGGCGCCGGGGTGGCCGCCGAGGTGGAGGGCAGCGCGCTTGCGTGGCGGGTGGACCCGGAGGCGCTGGACCGTCCGTTCGCGGGCCGGGTGGCGTTGCTGTCGCCGTTCGATCGGCTCATCCACGACCGCATCCGCTCGCAGGAGTTGTTCGACTACGAGTACATCCTGGAGATGTACAAGCCGGCAGCCGCCCGGCGGTGGGGGTACTTCCCGTTGCCCGTGCTGCACCACGACCGATTGGTCGGCAAGTTGGACGCGCTGGCCGACCGAAAGCGTGGGGTGTTCGAGGTGGTTGCCCTGCACGCCGACGTCCGGCTCACCAAGCCGATGGTCAAGGCGATCAACGCGGAGATCGCCGCCCTGGCCGGGTGGCTGGATCTGGAGCCGGTCGGCATCTGAAGTGCCGCGGAGCCGGCAGGCGTTCCAACGGGAACGCCGCCGGTAGCCGATCCGCGGGACCATCGGCGGCCCCCGCCCACTGTCCGACGGCGTTCGTAAGCTCGGCGGCATGGCCCTTCGCGACGATTTCCGAGACCTGCACGCCGGCAGCACGTTCGTCATCCCCAACGCCTGGGACGTCGGCTCGGCGCGCGTCCTCCAGGCCTGCGGAGCAGCGGCGATCGCCACCACCAGTTCGGGATTCGCCGCGTCGCTGGGCCGATCCGACCAGCACGTCACCCGCGACGAGCTGCTGCTCCATGTCGCTGCCATCAGCGCCGCCGTCGACCTTCCGGTCTCCGTCGATGCGGAGTTCCTCTACGCCGACGACCTGCCCGGCCTACGGACGACGGTCCGCGGGCTGGTCGAGGCCGGCGCCGCCGGGTTCTCGATCGAGGATTACGACCCGGCTGCAGGGACGGTGATCGATCCGGGCCGGGCGGCCGAGCGGGTCGCCGCTGCAGTCCAAGCTGCCGACGGACTGGTGGTGACCGCACGCGCGGAGAACCCGCTGTACGGGGTCGGCGACCTGGACGACACGATCAGCCGGCTGCGGCTCTACCGGGACGCCGGGGCCGACGTGCTCTACGCCCCCGGGCTCGTCGATCTCGCCGACATCACCATGGTTGTCGACGCGGTCGATGCCCCGGTGAACGTTCTGTTGCTGCCGCACGGGCCAACCGTTCCCGACCTGGCCGGGGTGGGGGTTCGGCGGGTGTCGGTCGGGGGCGGGCTGGCCTGGACCGCGTACGGCGCGCTGGCCTCGGCGGCGCTCGAGTTGTTCACCTCGGGCACCGCCTCGTTCCTGTCCGGAGCGTTGGACCGCGAGGTGCGGGCCCGCGCCTTCAGCGGTTGAGAGGCATCCTGAGCCGGTCGGGCCGGGGTGCTACACGATCTGTACTACCGGGATCACCCCGCGCCCCGCGATGCTCCTCGGAGCGGACGAAGCCGACCGACGAGAGGGTTCCCGCATGCCGACCGACGACCAGGGCACATTTCACCAGCAATACGTGACCCCGCTGCGCCGCGCCGTCGACCACGCCACCGACTGGTTGCGGACGGTCCAGGACCGGTCGGTGCGCCCGGAGGTGACCGCGGCGCAGGCACTCGACCTGCTAGGCGGCCCACTGCCCGACGGCCCGACCCCGGCGGCCGACGTGATCGAGGCGCTGGTCACCGGCGTGGAGCCGGGGCTGATGGCGATCGGGTCAGGCCGGTTCTTCGGGTGGGTGATGGGTGGCACGCTGCCGGCCGCGCTGGCCGCGGACTGGTTGGTCAGTACCTGGGACCAGAACGCGGGCATGCGGCAGGCGACGCCGGGGGTGGTCGCTGCGGAGGAGGCGGCCGCCGCCTGGTTGCTCGACCTGCTGGGACTGCCGGCGACCGCCGACGTCGGGTTCACCACCGGCGCGACCATGGCGAACTTCGGTTGCCTGGCCGCCGCGCGTCACGCTGTGCTCGAGCGGGTCGGGTGGGATGTCGAGCGGGACGGACTCACCGGCGCCCCACGGGTGTACGTACTGGCCGGCGCGGAGCGGCACGGTTCGGTGGACCTGGCGCTGCGCTACCTGGGCCTCGGCGCGGCCGGCCTCGTCGACGCGGACGACCAAGGACGGATCCGCCCCGACGCGCTGGACGCGGCTCTGGCCGGGATTCCCCAGGACGCGCCGATCATTGTCTGCCTGCAGGCCGGCAACCTGCACTCCGGTGCCTTCGACCCGTTCCGGGAGACCATCGCCGCCGCCCATCGCCGCGGCGCCTGGGTCCACGTCGACGGTGCCTTCGGTCTGTGGGCCGCGGCAGTGCCGAGCCTGGCCCACCTGATGGCCGGGTGTTCCGCCGCGGACTCGTGGGCGACCGACGCGCACAAGACGCTGAACACCCCGTACGACTGCGGACTCGCGATGGTCGCCGATCGCGCCGCCCTCCGCGGCGCCCTCGGTGTGCACGCCAGTTACCTGTTGCACGACGACGGGCCCGGCGACCCGTACGAGAAGACCCCCGAGATGTCCCGGCGCGCCCGCGGGGTCCCGGTCTGGGCCGCGCTTCGCTCGCTGGGCCGCGCGGGCGTTGCCGACCTGGTCGGCGGGCTTGCGGCCGGCGCCACCGCCTTCGCCGACGGCATGCGCGGCGTGGCCGGCGTCGAGGTGCTCAACGATGTCTGTTACACCCAGGTCTGCCTCGCCTTCGCCGACGACGAGTCGACCCGGCGGATCACCGACCGGATCAACAGATCGGGTGTCTCCTGGATGTCGGCATCGCAGTGGCGCGGCCGGGCCGTCCTGCGAGTGTCGGTGAGCAACTGGTCGACCGACGCTGACGACGTGGCCCCGCCGTCGACGCCGTGGTCGACGCATTGGACCGAGCGCCCGCGGTCTGACGGCGACGTCGTTGCAGACGTCGCGGCCGCCTCGACCCGTGGTCAGGACAGGAACTGGTCGAGCTCGGTGAGGAACTCCGGCCACGCCGGCTCGTGTGCGGTCAGGATGTGGTTGCGGCTGTCCAGCAGTCGCAGTCGGCTGTCCGGGATCTGCGCGGTCAACTCGTGTGCCTGCCGGCGCGGTACCCGCCGATCCCCGCGCGAATGCACCACGAGCGTCGGACAGGCGACGCGGGTGGCCAGGTCGGAGACATCGATGGTGGCGAAGGTGTCGAGAAAGCGGGTGACATTGGCGGTCGACGTGGTCGACCGTTGCAGGTCGTTGAACGCGTTCCAGAGCTCGCGCGATTCGTCGGGCAGGAACTGGGCGGCGAACACCTGTCGAAATGCCGGGTCGTCGCGGCGCCAGGCGACCCGCCCGATCTGGAGGTCGAGAGCCGCTTCCTCGCGTTCCTCGTCCGTGGTCGCCCTGGCCAGCCGGCCACGGGCGTAGCCACCGACAAGCACCAGGTGACTGACCCGCTCCGGATGACGGACCGCGAACGCGATCGCGACCGCGGCGCCCTGGGACAGCCCGAGCAGCGGGAACCGGGTGAGACCTACCGAGTCGACGACCGCTTCCAGGTCTTCCACCCAGGTGTCCAGGTCGAAGTCCGTGACGTCCCAGTCGGACAGTCCGCAGCCGCGTTCGTCGTAGCGCACCAGCCGATGGCGGGCGGACAGCGCGTCGATCCAGTGCGACCAGATCGGGCTCTCCCACTCCAGGTCGAGGTGGGTGAGCCAGTTCGCCGCCTTCACCAGCGGCGAGCCGAAACCGCTGAGCGCGTAGGCGATCCGCGCGCCACCGCCGGCCCGGCAGTAGCGGATCTGCTGGGCCTGGGCTGATCTCGGCGTGGCCGTCAGCGAATCCGGGGCCCCGCCCGGCCGGTCGTGGTCGGTCTGCGCCTCGTCGACGAGTTGACCGACGAACCGGTAACCCACACCGTGGACCGTGGCGATCCACCGCTGGGTAGAACCGTCGTCGCCGATTGCGCGACGGGCTGCCTTGATCCGGCTGGCCACGGTGGCGTCACTGACGAACCGGTCGCCCCACACGCCATCGAGCAGTTCGGTTCTCGGCACCACTCGGTCGTGATGCTCGAGCAGATAACGCAGCACGTCGAACACCTGCCGTTCGACGTGCACCGGGCACCCGCGGCGCAGCAACTCGAACCGCGCGGGATGCAACTCGAACTCGCCGAATGCGTACATCGGCACCTCCGGCCGCTGTTCCGCCGATCATCGCACCATGGCCGGGGTGCTGGCCGGGCGAAGTCCAGCGGATCGCGGGTCGGGAGGGCCGGACGGTGTCCATGAGGGGTAACGGCCGGTGTCCATCAGGGGTAACAAGGGAATAGGACGTCAACGATGATCCACGGAGGGCACGCATGCAGATCTTGTATACCGCGGAGGCGCTCGCCACCGGCGACGGCCGCAACGGGCACGTCAGGACCAGCGACGGCCGGCTGGACCTCGACCTACAGCGACCGACGGCCATGGGCGGGTCGGGCGACGGGTCGAACCCCGAACAGCTGTTCGCCGCCGGGTACGCGGCGTGCTTCCACTCGGCGCTACGTCGGGTGGCCCGCAGCCGCAAGGTCGATGTCGGAGACTCGGCGGTCGGCGCGCGGGTGAGCATCGGACCCCGGGACGACGGCGTCGGCTACCAGTTGGCGGTCGAGCTGGAGGTGGTGCTGCCCGGCTTGGACCGCGCGACCGCGCAGGAGTTGGGCGACGCCGCGCACCAGGTGTGCCCGTACTCGAATGCCACCAGGGGCAACATCGACGTGACCGTCAGGGTGGTCGACGAGTAGCCGTCGTCGACCGGTCAGCGGATGTGCGGGAGGAGTTCTGCGTACGCATCTCTGACCGCCGCCGACATGCCCTTGCCGCCATGCCCTTCGTGCTCGAGTACGACGAGTTGGCTTGCCGGCCAGCGCTTGTGCAGCTCCCACGGGGTCGCCAGCGGTCCACTCACGTCCAGCCGGCCGTGGATCAACACCGCGGGCACGTCGGCCATCAGCTGGATGTTGTCGAGAATTCCGTGGTCGCCGAGAAATCCGGAATTCGCCCAGCAGTGCACGACCTGCAGTGTGCTCAGCTCCTGCTGCGCCGGATCCATCACGGTGAAGGTCGGTGCGTGGGCCGGGTCGAGCGAGACGTGAACGTCCTCCCAGGTGCACCAGGCGCCGGCGGCGGCCGATCGCACCGACGGATCCGGATCGGTGATCCGTTCCAGGTAGGCGTCGACGACGCGCTGGCCCGGCCGTCGACCGGATGCCCCGGCGTAGGCGTCCCACTCCCGCGGGAAGATCCGGCCCACCGACTCGGTGATCCACTCGACCTCGGCCCGGCTGGTGGTGGTGACCGCGACCAGCACCAAGGCGGTGACCCGGTCGCGGTGGGCCTGCGCGTAGGCCTGGGCGAGCGTCGCGCCCCAGGACCCACCCGCCACCAGCCACCGCTCGACTGCGAGGTGTTCGCGCAGGTCCTCGAGGTCGGCGATCATCGCCTGGGTGGTCAGCGTCGACAGGTCGAACCCGGCCTCGGTCGCCAGCGGGCGACTGCGCCCGCAGGCGCGTTGGTCGAGGCCGACGATGAGCCACTGCTCGGGGTCCAGCTGCCGGCGGTATCCGGTCGACGGTAGCCCCGAGCCGGGCCCACCGTGCAGCCACACCATCGGCACCCCATCAGGATTGCCGCTGGTCTCCCAGTAGATCTGGCTGCCGTCGCGGACTGTCAGCAGCCCCGAGGCGAACGGTTCGATGGCCGGCCACATACCGACCGAGCCTAGTGTCGGCCGGATTCACGATCCGGCCAGGCCCTTCGCCGCGGCGGCCAGGATCCGCGTGGACACCTCATCGGTGATCTGGACGTTGACCACATGCACGGCCCAGTCGCCGACCTGGGCGTAGAAGTTGCCCTCCTGCCCGAGATAGGCCTCGTCGCCGATGCCGGGAATGGCGCTGCGCTGCGGTGTCTCGACGACGAAGGGCAGGGTGCCTGCGCTGAAGACGTCAATCTGGAACTCCCGCCCGGTGGACTGAGCGCCTCCCCACGTGACGTTGCAGACGCTGCCCCCGCCCAGGTCGCGTTCCGTGGTTTCGACGGTGATCGACTCCTCGTCCGGCTTCGCCGTCTGCAGGATCGTGGTGAGGGCGTCAGGGCTCACCAGCCCGCACGCGCCGGGCGCGGCCCCCGAAGATCCCGCTGAACCAGCATCCGTTTCGGCCGTAGCAACCTCAGCTCCGGTGCCGATGACGGCCCCGCCGGCCCTCGGCGACGGGTCGCTGCCGCATGCGCCCAGCAAACACAGTCCGCCAAGCGCAGCACCGACCAGTCCTGCGCGCAGTGTTCGGGTCATGGTTCCCCCTGACGGTGGCTTGTCGAGGCCGGTCAACACGATGGCGCTGACGATGGCCGGACCTGCGATGTTCAGAAAATGAGCCGATCGCCGAATGGCCTGATACCGAGGGGTCGGTCTGCCGCTCATCGATGAACCGATGAGTTTCGGTGGCCGGGCACGTTCCACCCATCGAGTCGTCCCTGACACCCTGGGACGCCGAACCAGAAGGAGGGCCTCATGGACTGGAAGCTGGAAGTCGTCATCGCCCCGGTGAGCGATGTGGAACGCGCCAGGGCTTTCTACGTGGACACGCTGGGATTCCGGCTGGACACCGACTTCGCGCCGAACGAGAACTTCCGGGTGATCCAGGTGACCCCGCCGGGATCGGCGTGTTCCATCGTGTTCGGCACCGGGCTCGGTGGAGGAGTGGCCCCAGGTTCGCTCAAGGGCACCCACCTCGTCGTCGACGACATCGAGTCGGCGCACGCGTACCTCGACGAGCGAGGCGTGGAGAACACCGGACCGGTGCACTTCGCCGATGGCGTGCAAACGCCCGGCGTCGAGCCTAGCCGGGCCGACTACGGGACCTTCCTGTACTTCGACGATCCGGATGGAAACACCTGGGCCGTGCAGGAGATCCGACACCATGCCCGTTGACCAGGCTGCGCAGCCGATCCTCGACGCGGCCGCCGTCGAAGCGCACCGTCGAGAACTGCACGTGCACTGCTATCGGATGCTGGCCTCGTTCCACGAGGCCGAGGACGCCGTGCAGGACACCTACCTGCGGGCCTGGCGCGCCCAGGACGGGTTCACCGGGCAGCACCTCCGCGGATGGCTGTACAAGATCGCCACCAACGTCTGCCTCGACCGGCTGCGGGCGCGGGGGCGCCGGCCGGCCGCGGCCAGCGGGTCGGAGGTGGCCTGGCTCACCTGCTATCCCGACGAACTGCTCGACCAGGCCGGGCCGGTCGACGACGAATCGGAACGACCCGAACATCGCGCTGTCGACCGCGAGACCATCGAACTGGCCTTCCTGGTCGCCCTGCAGGTATTGCCGGCCCGGCAGCGTGCGGCGCTATTGGCCAGGGACGTTCTCGGGCTGACCGCGGCGGAGACCGCGGATCAGCTGGGCACGTCGGTGCCGGCCGCCAACAGCGCGGTCCAGCGCGCCAGGGAGACGATGCGTGCCCACCTGCCCTCGCACCGAACCGAGTGGTCGGCCCCACCCACCGCCGGCGACGACGAGCGCCGGCTGCTGGCGGCGTTCATCGATGCCGCGGAACGGTGCGACGTGGATGCGGCGATGGCCGCGGCCACCGAGGATCTGCGGGTCACCATGCCGCCGATGCCCTACCTGTACGACGGGCGGGAGTCGCTGGTGCCGTTGATGGCCCGGGCCGTCGACCTCGGCGAGTGGCGGCTCGTGCCGATCGCGGCGAACCGGTCCCCTGCGGCCGCGAGTTACCTGCGGCGTCCCGGCGATGCCGAGTTCCGCTCGTTCAAACTCGACGTGCTCCGTGTCGAGGACGGGCACATCGCGGAGATCACCACGTTCGGGCCGGACCTGTTCCCGGCGTTCGGACTGCCGTCGACGCTGATCGGGTAGAAGCCGTCGGCGCGGCTCGCCGGTCGCACCGACCGAGCATGACCGGTGCTCAGTCCAGGCCGCGGCGATAGTCACCCGGGGTCTGGCCCACCAGGGCGGTGAAGTCCCGGATGAAGTGCGCCTGGTCGTACCAGCCCAGGGAGGCGGCGAGGTCGGCCAACGGACCGGCGTAACCGGCGTCGAGGTCGGTGACCGCGTCGTGGATCCGGTAGCGAAGGATCACCCATTTCGGGCTGACGCCGAGGTAGTGCAGGAACAGCCGCTGCAGCGAGCGGGTGGACAGGCCGTACCGCTGCTCCAGCTGACCGACCTGGGTCAACGATCGGTCGGCGAGCAGATCGGCGACGATCGCCAGCACGCGGTCGTAGCGCGGGTCCTCGGGCGCACCGTTCGACACCGCGAGCAGTGCCAGGTCGAGCGCGGTGACCCCGTCCGAGGTCGCCGTCGCTTCGTGAAGCTCGTACAGCGGCGCCAGCGCTGCATGCGGGAACACCGACCGGGCCGGTACGACCCGGTCCCGCAAGGGACGGGCGCCCGCACCGGTCAGCGCGGTCAGTCCGCCCGGTCGGAACTTGGCCGCGACGACCAGCCCGCTACCGGTGAGCGTGACGTCGAAGCGCCGCGTCACCACACCGGTGAGCACCACCGGATCGGCACCGACCTCTCGCCGGGTCGAGCCGAGTTCGACGGACAGATTGCTGGTGGGGTGCGGCAGCGTGTGGCTGGTGTATCCGGCCCCGGAAGGCAGGTCCCAGGTCAGCCGCCAGTACCACTCCACCCAACGGGCCAGCGCCGGTTTACAGGCATGCCGGGTCAGGGTGGCCGCGTTGTCCAGCCGCTCGGGATGCAGCACCCCGGCTCCCGACGTCGTCGCCGACCCGGCCGCCGGATCCGGGCCTGCGGCCGTCCTGGCGGAGCCGGACCCGAGGTGATCACCCGCCAGGTCGGTCACTGTCGCGTTTCTCCAATACCCATCCTGGCGATGGTAGGCAGGCTCACCGACATGACGGAACACCACCGCGACAGCGATCGCTGAACTTGCCATGGTCTCCCTCGACTGCGCCGACCCCAAGGCCGAAGCCGACTTCTGGTCGGCGGTGCTCGGCTGGGAGCTGGCCTACGAGGCCGAGTCCTACGCCATGCTCAAGGGCGCAGGCGGGTCAGGAGCTGCGATCGGGTTCGGCAAGGTCGAGGACTATCAACCGCCGGCCTGGCCCAACCCGCAGGGGCACCAAGCAGTTCCACTTCGACCTCGGAGTGGACGACATCGCCGACGCGGAGCGCCGGTGCGTCGAGCTGGGCGCCACGGTGCCCGACGACCAGCCCGGCGAGGATCGGTGGCGGGTTCTGCAGGATCCGGCTGGCCACCCGTTCTGCCTGACCCTGCTGGCGAACTGGACCTGATCCCGCACCCCCGCCGAGTAGCGCCGCATGCAAGGGACACGCCGCTGAGCCCGGCGTGTCCCTTGCATTCGACGCTACTTCCGGGGTGGGTCGACGCGACAGGGCGCGACCGGCGATGATCACCGGATGCGTGCCTTCCTGATCGGCGGCGGCCGGGACAGCGCCGCCGCCCACCGGCCGTTCGTCGACGCCGTCGGCCCGGCCAACCGCGTGATCGTGTACCTGCTCGACGAGCAGGACGCCGAACCGGACCGCTGGTCCGCGGAACTGGCCGCGGCCGGGCTTGCGCACAGCACGGTGATCACCGTGTCCGCCGAGCGGCCGGCCCGACCGGATGACCTCGACGACGCCGCGGGTGTCTATGTGGCCGGCGGGCTCACCCCCGGCTACCGGGACGTCCTGGTCGATGGCGGCACCGCCTGGCTGGACCGGGTGCGGGCCGACGGACTGATCTATGCCGGGTTCTCCGCCGGCTCGGCGATCGCAGCGCGGCACGCCCTGGTCGGCGGTTGGCAGGCGGAGGTGAACGGCCGGACGGTGGCCGCGGTCCACGAGGACGTCGGCGAGGACCTCGACCGGCTCACCATCGCGGACGGTCTTGGCATCGTGCCGTTCATGGTCGACGTGCACGCCGCCCAGTGGGGCACCCTGCAGCGGCTGATCTACGCCGTCCTCGGGTCATCAGGTCCTGGCGTCGGGTGGGCGCTGGACGAGGCGACCACCCTGGAGGTCGAGGACGGTGTTCCGGTGGCGGTGCACGGGACCGGAGCGGCCACCCAGGTGCTGGCGGACGGCGGAGCCGCCTCGGTCACGATCCATCTGGCCGGCGACGATCTGGGTTCATCGACCTGATCCGTCCGGCCGAGCCTGCTGCCGGTGGGTGACCGGGGGATGGCGCAGCGTAGGTTGGCCGCATGTCCCAGCCGCTGTTGCGGGTGACCTCGGTGACCGTCGCGGCGCCGGATCCGCGCTCCTTGGCCGAGTTCTACAGCCGCCTGCTCGGCTGGCCGATCGCCGTGACCGAACCGGCCCGCCCCGGGTTTCCGCCCGAGGACGGGTGGGCGCAAATGGGGCCACCGGACGGCCAGGTCGGTCCGACGCTGAACTTCGAGTACGAGCAGGACTACGTCGCTCCGGTGTGGCCGTCCCGGCCCGGCGAACAGCAACTGCAGACCCACCTGGACATCGCCGTCGCGGACGTGGCGGAGGCGGTCGCCTGGGCCGAGGGCGCGGGCGCCAGGCAGGCGGAGTACCAGCCGCAGGACCACGTCCGGGTGATGCTCGATCCGGTCGGCCATCCGTTCTGTCTGTTCCTGTCCGACTGAGTCACCAGGGGAACTATGTCGCTCTGGACGGTCCTGCTGATCGCCCTGGGAGTCTCGGCCGACGCGTTCGCGGTTTCGCTGGCTCGCGGTTTGAAGATCCGCACCCTGCGCTGGGGGCAGGCGCTCCTGATCGCCGGTGCGTTCGGGGTGTTCCAGGCGGTCATGCCGATCCTGGGCTGGCTGTTGGGCTCGGCCTTCGCCTCCGTCATCCAGGACTACGACCACTGGGTGGCGTTCGGGCTGCTGGTGCTGGTCGGCGGAAAGATGTTGTGGGAGGCGCTGTTCCAGCACGACCAGGGCGGCGGCGACGAATCGGCCGACGGGATCGGGCTGCACGAGCTGCTGGTGCTGTCGCTGGCCACGAGTATCGACGCCCTTGCCGTCGGGATCTCGCTGTCCGTGCTGGACGTCAACATCTGGATGACCGCGGGCATCATCGGCCTCATCACCTTCGGTTTGTCGCTGGGCGCGGTGTTCATCGGCCATCGGGTCGGCGTGCGGTTCCAGCGACCGGCCGAGGTCATCGGGGGACTCATCCTCATCGGGATCGGCATCAGCATCCTGGTGGAGCATCTGTCGGCCTGAGTCGCGCATCTTCCCCGATCCCGGAGCTGCACAACAAGAAGGGTGTTTCCGGGTTCTCGTTACGGCTGCCGGCGCGGCGGCGGCACTACTCTCGACGGGCATGGCGCGACAACGCCGGGCGCGGCCCGAGGACGTGCACGAGCTGGCCATGGGCATGCCGTTCGTCACCGTCGAACACGGCGGTCAGGGCAATCCGGTCTACCAGGTCGGCCGCAAGTCGTTCATCTTCTATCGGACCGCGCGTCCCGACGCGGTCGACCCGGACACCGGACAGCGGATGACCGACGTCATCGTGTTCTGGGTGGAGTCGGAGGACGAGAAGACCGCGTTGGTCAACGATCCGTCGACCCCGTTCTTCAGCACACCGCACTTCCGGGGCCATCTCTCGGTCCTGCTGCGCGCGGCGCACATCCCGCGACTGAGCTATCAGGAACTGGCCGAGACCGTGCAGGACGCCTGGTTGAGCCGAGCCTCCGCGAAGCGAGCCGCGGACTGGCTGGCCGGCCGCGGACTGCCCTGAACCGGCCGCGACTGCCCTGAACCGGCCGCGACCGCCCTGAACCGGCCGCGACCACCCCGAACCGGCCGCCGACCGCCCCGGGTCGTCGCTGCTCGCCCTCCCGTAACGTGGGTTGGGTGCCCACAGCAACCGATCCCACAGCGTCCGATTTCACAGCGTCTGATCCCACAGCACCGATCCCGCAGCGACCGATCCCAGCCCGGCGATCACCGCGCTCCGTCATTCCCATGACCGGCTCACCGCCCTGTTGCACGGCCTCGACGCCGATGGCATCCGGCAGGAGTCGTACGACGAGGGGTGGCCGATCGCCCAGGTCGCATCCCACCTCGGCAGCCAGGCGGAGATCTTCGGCTTGATGCTCGACGCGGGTCTGACCGGCGATGAGATGCCCGGAATGCCGGTGTTTCAACAGACCTGGGCCCGCTGGGATGCCTCAACGCCCGAGGAGCAGGTGGCCGGCAGCATCGAAGCGAACGAGGCTTTGGTCGGCCGTATCGAGGGCCTGTCCGCGCAGCAGCGAGCGCAATTCGCCGCCGATCTGTTCGGTGTGCAGGCCGACCTGAATCGGTTCGTGGTGATGAAGCTGGCCGAGCACGCGATCCACACCTGGGACGTGGCCACCGCGTTGGACCCGGCGGCGACCGTGTCAGCCGACGCGGTCGACCTGCTGCTGGACGGCGTGCCGGCGTTGGCAGCTCGCGGCGCCAAGCCCACCGCTGAGCCCAGAACGATCGGCGTCACGGTCACCGATCCGGACCACCGGTATCTCATCGTCACCGGGCCGGCGGTGTCGGTGACCGAAGCCGAGGACGGCGACGACGTCGACGCCACCCTGACCCTGCCGGCCGAGGCGTTCCTGCGACTGGTCTACGGCCGTCTCGATCCCGCGCACGTCCCGTCGGGTGTCGCCGAGAGCCCGGAGGTGGCGACCCTGCGCACGGTGTTCCGCGGACTGTGACCCGGCCTTGCTGAGGCGGCGGGTCGGTCGGATGATCGGCCGGTGAGCTACGACGAGCGGTTGGCCGAACGCATCCGCGAATTGCTCGACCCCGAGTCCGGCGTCAGCGAGAAGCGGATGTTCGGTGGTCTGGCCTTCTTGATCAACGGCAACATGGCGGTGGCTGCCAGCAGTAAGGGCGGGCTCATGGTGCGGGTGCCACCCGAAGACACCGACTCGCTGCTCTCCCGGGCGCACACCGCGCCGATGGAGATGAACGGCAGGCATGCCCGCGGCTGGATCAGGGTGGCGGCCGACGGCGTGCGGGGCAGGCGTGAACTGACGTCCTGGGTCGACAAGGGCGTCGGCTACGCGCGGAGCCTGCCCGCGAAGTAACAGCGACCGTCGGTAACCCCGGCCATGCTCACTCGGCCCGGCGCAGGTAGGCGAGTACCGCGAGCACCCGGCGATGTCCGCGTCCGTCGTCGGCGATGCCGAGCTTGTGCAACACGCTGGTGACGTGCGACTCGACCGTGCGGTCGGTGATGTGCAGTCGATCGGCGATCGCCTCGTTGGACAGACCCTCGGCGACCAGCCCGAGAACCTCACGCTCGCGCTCGGTGAGCCGTTCGAGCGGTTCGGTCCGCCGTCGCCGTCCGACCATCCGGGCGACCAGCGTCGGGTCGATCACCAGCTCGCCGGCGACGATCCGCTGCAGGGCGTCCAGCAGGACGTCGATGTTCGTCACCCGGTCCTTGAGCAGGTAGCCGCTGCCCCGTGGGAAGTTCTCGACGAGTTGCAGCGCGTAGCCGGGCTCGACGTGCTGGGACAACACGAGCACGCCGACGGCCGGGTGGTCCCTGCGGATGCGTTCGGCGGCTCGTAGGCCCTCGTCGGTGAACGTGGGCGGCATCCGGATGTCCACGATCACGACGTCCGGTGGATCCGTGGACACGATCGCGTCCAGCGGGGCGGCGTCGGCGAGCCGGTGGCTGACGGTCACGCCCGCGTCCTCGAGCAACCGGGAGAGGCCCTCCCGGATCAGCATGGAGTCGTCCACCACGATCACGCGCATGGGATCACCCGCATGGGATCACCCGCAGGATCACGGGCATGGGATCACTCGCACGGCAGTGCCACCTCCACCTGCACACCTTGCACCCGGCACCGGCCGCCCAGCGCACCGATGCGGTCGGTCAGGTGGTCGGGGAGCGGCTCGCGAACGTCGGCGATCAGCACGACGACCGCAGGGCCGACCCGGTCGATCCGCACCCACAAGTCGCCGACGGCGCGCCCGACGACGTGCTGGACGACCAGGTAGATCGTGCGTTCCAGCTCGGCGGGCAGTCGGGCGGTCAGGGCGTTGTCCACCGTCAGCACGACCGGGGCGTCGTCGGCAAGGGCACCGAGCGCTGCGGCGAGGCCGGCGGTGTCCAGAGCAGCGGGGTAGACCCCACGCGCGAACTCCCTGATGTTCGCGACAACTGTGCCGACCTCACCGGAAACCTCGGCGAGGCGCTCGCCGGCGTCCCGGTCGCCCGCCTTGACCGCCGCGTTCCTGGCCCGGGCCAGATCGAACAGGGCGCCGAGCAGCTCGGCCTGGACCACGTCGTGGATGGTCCGCTCGACACGACGGCGACTGTCGTCCGCGGCTGCGACGATGCGCTGCCGGGAATCCTGTAGCTCGGCGAGCTGAGCCCGGATCTCCGCCTGTACCCGTTCACTGTCGATGGCCAGCCGCGCGGCCGACCCGACCAGTTCCTGCACCTCGGCCGGATTCCGGTCGGTACGACCGAGCCGCAGCGCGGCCAGCGGTTCCTCGTCCCGGAACAGGGTCACGGTCCATCCGGCCGCCTCGGGAACCGGCCGCCCACCCGCATCGACGTACACCTGCGACCGCTGCAGCCAATACGCCACCCGCAGCTCCCGGTCGCCCAGCGCCCGGGCCAGCGCCGGCTCGAGGGTGCCAGGGGCAGGCGCCTCGCCCAGAGCGAAGGCCAGCTCCCGGAGTCGCCGCCGCCGCTCGAGGGCCGACAACGGCCGGACCGCGAAGAGCGCGCCGAGGACGGCCAGCGCCACGGCCAGGATTCCGACGGACAGCGCCCTGGCGTCGTGGTCCTCCGGCGCGATCGCCGAGACCGCGGCGGTGAGGGCGAGAGTTGCGGTCACCGCGACCGCAATCTCGACCATGTCGGGGGGTAGACGTCGACGTGCCAGCATCCGCGCGATCAGGCCCCAGGCGACGATGGCGATCGACACCATGACGACGGCGAGGACCCGCACCGCCACCTCGGCGGCCGATCTGGACGGCAACGGCGCGACGTCCTCGAGCGCGCAGTCGGCCCAGCACTCCGGATCGTGGAACGGGTCGCGGACCAGGTAGACCGTGAACGAGGCGGCCGCGACCAGGCCGGCCGAAGCCCAGATCAGCCGGGACGCCGTCCGCTGCGGGAGTGCTCTGCGCGCGACCGGTTCCAGCAGCGCGACGACGATCAGCGGTCCGACGACCCCGCCGGCCGAGCGGAGCGCCGCCGGTCCGCTGGTCCAGCCGAGAACCACCATCCCGCCCAGGCTGACCAGGATCGCAGCAGCGGCCCAACCGTCGCGATGCCACCCGACGTCGACTCGGGGGAGGATCCAGATGCAGAGTCAGGCCGCCGAGGCCGAGCAGCACGGCTGCGCCGGCGGTGAGCCCGGACAGCAGGGGCTCTCCGCCCAGCGGGCCGCTCTGCAGCCCCCACCCCAGCAGCGCGACGATCGCCGCGGCGGATGCCACGCAGAGCGCGGTGGCAAGCACCCTGCGCGTCACCCCGGGGCGCATCGGTTCGGTGGCGCGGGCCGGCCGGGTGACACCGGCCGCACTCCCGCCGCCCGGAGCCGTCGATTTCCGACACAAGTGACATTGTCGGCGCCCGGCCGCACACTGATTCCCGTGCCAGCCCGGGTACGCGCTCCGTACTCGCACGGACGCCGACGCCGTGCGACCGTTCCTAACGTCGACGTCATGATCCAGACCCGAACCCGCGTGGCGGCCGCGATCGCCGCACTGTGCCTGGTCGGCCCGCTGGCCGGCTGTACCTCTTCGAGCGGTACCGCTGCCTCGGCCGCGTCATCCGCAGCGCCAGCTCGCGTCAACGGCCACCGCCCGCGTCACGGCCTCGCCCGTCGCGGAAACGTCCGGCGCCGCGAGGCCGACGGCGACCAGTCAGCGAACCAGTCTCCCCGGAAGACTCAGCCGCCGGCACCTCCTACGGCGGCCCCGCCATCACCCTGACGATCGGCACCGACGATTCACCCGGAGTGCCGAACGCCGATGAGATCGGCCACTTCGTCCAGACCGTCAAGAGTCTCAGTAACGGCAAGATCACCGTCGAGCCGAAGTGGGCATGCGGACGGCGAGGGCCACCTGGACTGGGACCAGCAGGTGGCGGCGATGGTGCAGAACGGCAAACTCGACCTGGCCCTCGGCCCGACCTGGGCCTGGGATGTGCTGAAGGTCAAGTCGTTCGAGCCTTTGCAGAGCCCGTTCCTGGTCGACTCCGACGCCGCTGGTCGCCGCGATCGTTTCCGACCCCGATCTGTCCGGCAAGCTGATGGCCGGGATGTCCGACGCCGGGGTCACCGGCCTGGCCCTGTGGCCGGAGGGCCTGCGCCACCCATTTGGCTTCGACGGGTCCGCTGCTGGCGGCCGAGGAGTACCGGGGCAAGACGATGCGCTCGCCCGAGTCCGCTGGCGTCGACGGCGATCTTCAAGGCGCTGGGCGCGAAGACCACCGCCGAGGACCCGGACGCCACCACGATGGTCGGCATCCAGTCCGAGTACGCGTACAGCCCCAACGGGACCGGCGCCGCCAACGTCACGTTCTTCCCGAAGGTGAACGTGCTGTACGCGAACGCGGAAAGCTACGGAAAGCTCGACGACGCGGCCAAGCAGGTGCTGGCCGCAGCTGCCGCCGAGACGCAGAAGTGGGCGATCGACCGCACCGACGACGTCGAGTCCGGAACGGCATTCTGCGACGACGGTGGAACTCTGGTCCACGCTTCCGCCGACGACCTGGCGAGTCTGATGGCCGCCACCAAGCCGGTCGCCGAAGCGATCGCTTCCGCCCATCCCGACGTCATCGCGGACATCGCCGCGCTGAAGGAGAAGTGTGCCCTCGGCTGGCATGGCGGACCGCCTGCGCGCCCGGCAGCCACCGTCAACACGCACGCCCCGGGTTCCGCAGAGTCCGCGCTCAACGGCACCTACCGATTCACCGTCACCGCCGAAGATTTCGAGCAAGCTGGGCTGTCAGCTGGAGTCGGCGATCAACAATGCCGGGCGTGCAGACCTTCGTGTTGAAGGACGGAAAGGTGCATTACGCGCTGGATCCGAGCGGCCACGAGTTCCATCCGGCCGGTACAACCAGCCCGGACGAGGTCGACGGGACCTATCAGATCGACGGCGAACAGCTCACCTTCTGGTTCCCGGCCTTCGACAATGAGATGGATCGCTTCCAGTTCAGCGTGACGGACAGCGGCGATCTCAAGCTCACGTCTGCTGGAGACCACCGGCAAAGCGAAGCGACCTCGACCTGTTGATGGCCGGCAAGATCTGGGAGCGGATCGGGTGACGATGCGTTCGCCGCATGGCCAGGACGGCGGCGATCGGCGTCGCCGTCCTGGCCGTGTCGGTGGTGTCGGCCGGCTGCACGGCTACCGGAACCAAGGCGGGGCCGGAGCCGCCCGCTGTGACGTTGCGGTTGGCGACGTGGAGGACGCCGGCGCCGAATACATCGATGATGCCCGCCGCTTCGCCGACCGGGTCGGCGTGCTGACCGAGGGCTCGGTCACCGTGACGCTGCTGCTGGCGGCTGACGCACCGTGATCACCCCAGTCCGAGCAACGGGTGACCGGCCATGGCGAAGGACGGCACAACCGACTTGGCCATGGTCCCGCCGCGGGTGTTCGACACCATCGGGATCCATGGATTCGAGGCTCTGCAGACGCCGATGCTGATCGACTCGGCCGAATTGGCCGGGGCGATCAGCGACCGGCGACATCGGCGTCGGGCATGCTTGCGCGAGCTTCCGATCAGCAAGGACTGACCGGGCTCGGCCTTGTCTATGACGGTTTGCGCCGTCCGCTCGCCCCGCATGGCGCGCTCACGGCGGCAGATCAGTTCGATGGGTTGCTGATCAGGGTGCCGATCTCGGGGATGACGTTCGACATGTTCCACGCCCTTGGAGCCTGCCCGACGCCGGCACCAGCCACCCATTTCGCCACCACCGGTGAGGCTGTATTCCGCGATGGAGACCCAATGGGACATCGCTGATTCCGACTACCCGGTCGGGAGCACCCTTACTGCCAATGTGGTGTTCTATCCGAAATTCAATGTGCTGCTGGCCAATCCAGACTGCCTTCGCCCGGCTCAGCGATGAGCAGCAGGAGGCGTTGCGGCGCGCGGCCGTGGACACGGCGAGCGCTGCCGTGGCGACCACCGCCGATGACGAGGCCATGGCCGAGTCCTTCTGCGAGGGCGGAAGGCGCGCGGTGATGGCAACCAGATCCGAACTCGCCGCCATGCGCGCTCGGGTGGCGCCCGTCGTGGCTCGGCTCCGTGGCGATTCGGCAACCGGCAAGGTCATCGCCGCCATCGAGCACCTCGCGGGCACCCTCACCATTCCGCCGTATCGGCTGCCGCCGGCCTGCGCCCCGCGGACGGGGGATGGCGCCAAGCTACCGACCACTCCTCCGCCGCCGGGGCCGTAGCGGCCCCCTGGCTGATGGGCACCCCGGCCGTGATCGTCGTGCCCGCCCCGTCCGGCGACCTGACCGTGAACCGCCCGCCGAGCGCCTCGACCCGGTCGGCCAAACCGGCCAACCCTGAACCCGAGCCGGGCCGGGCGCCACCTCTCCCGTCGTCGGACACCGACAGCTCCGCCGATCCGGCGACAACCTCGTAGGAGACCGTCACTCCGCACGGGCCGGCGTACTTGGCCACATTGCCGAGGGACTCCGCCGCCACGGCGAACAGCGTGTCCTCCACGACCGTCGGGCACCGCGTGTCCGACAGGTCCAGCTGCACCGACAGCTCCGCCACCAACGGCAGGTCCCGGACGGCCGCGGCCACCCCGGAGTCCAGCCCGGGCGGCCGCAGTCCGGCGACCGCGGCCTCGAGGCTGGCCAGCGCCCGCTGCACACCTGGAGTGAGACCGGCAACGTCCGCGCGACCGGCCAGGCTCCGCAAGGTGACGACGGCGCTGCTTCCGATCTCGCTCGCCAGCCGCGCGCGTGCTTCCGCCGCGGCGGTGACCAGCCGGCGCCGGGACTGGTCCACCTCGACCACGGCGAGCCGGAGCTCCGCCCGAGTGCGTGCATTGCTCGACTCCCAACGCCGGGCTGCGTCGATCGCCGCAGACAGATCGTCCTCCAAGCCCGGCTCCGCACGGATCAAGGCGGTGAGCGAGGCGACGTCCCGCACCGGCTCCCGGCCGAGATCGACGGCGAGATCGGTGAGCGTCGACCACCCAGGTGAGCGCGTGACCACCCCCTCTACAACCACCACGGCCAGCAGCACGGCGTCGTAGGCCACCAGGACGACGACCTCAGCCATGCCTGCGGCGTCAGCGACCGCCGCGGCCGCCACCGTCGCCGCCAGCAGGGCGGGTGCGACGAGCCAACGCCGCCTGCCACGGACCTGCGCCTCCGCTGCGCCACCGATCAGCACAACGGTCGCCAGGCCGAGGGTGATCGGAGCGCTGCTCCAGATCGGCGCGATCACGGCTGCGACCGCCACGATCGCCAGTGCTGTCAAGGCGATCCGGGACCGCGGTCGGATCCCGGGTGCGCTCAGCACCAGTGCAGCGAAAGCGCCGCGATGCCAGTAGAGCGCGGGACTGAAGAGCGTCCCGGCCCACCACGATGCCGCGACCAGCAGCGCCAACGAGGACGTCGCCCAGGATCTTCGCCAGGACATCACGGCGAGGGTGACGGCTGCCCCTCCGACGAGCGCGTCAGGCACCCACTGCGCCGGCGGTTGCTCGGGGTAGACCTCGCGTGCTGCGGCGAGCGCGACACCAAGGACCGCTGCTACGCCCGCCATCCGCGCGATCGCACGTGACGTCGTCGAACCCGCAGCGCTCACGGCCGGACGATAGGCCCAGCCTCGGACCCGGACAAGCAGCACCGACTCGCGTGCGCACGGGGGCGCCGCCGATTCTCGGCGTAGTCCGTGCGTGGACCCGGGCCCGGCGGCGCCGGAGTGCCGCCGGGCCCGTGCCCTACCTCCATCCCCTTGTGCCCGCACGTCCCCTGCCACTGACCTGAGGGCGGCCGACATTGCCGGCGGCCAGCCGGTGAGTGGCGTGCGAAGCGGGACGGAGGCTCACCCGAATCCGGATCCGGCCGTCGGCATCCAGCCGCGGCGGACCGCCCTCTGCGCCGATGTCGCTGACGTACCGGCCGACACCCGCGTAGACCCCTCAGTACGGGCGGACGCTCGAGTGCGCGTCCGGGTTCGGGGAGTCTCGGACCTACGACCCAGGGGTCGTGGTCCCGGCGCAGGGGTTGTCGGACAGCCTCGGCCGAGTGGCCGGGCGCGCGTCAGCCCCTGCTGACCGGCGGGTCAGTCAGGGGAGACGGGAGGATCTTCGGCCGGCGTGCCGGTGAGGCGATCGTCGCGCAGATACCGAATCGTGGAGACGGATCCGGGAGGCGGTGTCGAGGAGGCGGCAATGGCACTGAGCTGGCGTGCGCCGCCACCATTCCCGGACGATCCACCCGAGCCGGACGCCGGCGATGGCAGCGCCGTCGACCGGCGATGCGGGCGCGGGCACCGGCGCAGGGGTGGACGTGGTGAGCTGGCCGGCCGGCAGCCGGGTTGCCGCTGCTGTCCTGGCTCAGTCCGGTCGGCGGACGGGTCCAACCGGCGATCGGCGTCGGACCCGTGGCGCGCCGGGGTGGAGGTCGCACGAGCTGGGGCCGAGACTGGCGCGGCACTCGACAGCCGACCGCGTGAGGTCGGGCCCGCCGGCGCGATGGCCGGCTTCGCCGACGTCGACGCTCGGGCGCCGCCCGCGGGTGTCGCTGCCGCCCGCGGGTGGGTAGCCGACCGGGCGGGGGTGGCCAGGTGCCTGGCGGGCGCGCTGGTAGAGGTGGCTGCTTGCCCTGCCGACGGAGCGGGGGTGGCGACGGTGGGAGTGCCATCGGGTGCGGCGGCGGCCGGGACGTGGCTCGACGGAGTGGGTGGCTTCGGGTCCGCGCCCTCGTTACCTGGTGTGACGGCCGGCGGGTCGACTTCGGTGACCGGATCCCGCGCCGGTTCGAGGGCTTCGGTCACCGGCTCGACCACCGGCTTCACGGCCTCGACCACCGGCGTCACCGCAGGCTCGACGGCCTTCACGACCGGCTCGATGGCCGCGGCCACCGGCTCGACCACCGGGGCGACGGCGTCGGTCACCGGTTCGACGACAGCGTGGACAGTCTTGGAGACGGGCTCGAGCACCGGCTCGACGGCCGCGACCACGGGCTTCGCCGCCGCCGCCACGGCCTGCACCACCGGCTTCGCCACCGGGGTCACCGACTCGACCACCGGAGCAACGGCCTTCACCACCGGAGCGGCCGCTGTCGCGACCTCCTTGACCACCGGCGCGGCAATCGCCGCCGCCGTCTGCACGACAGGCTTCGCGGCTTCCGCCACGGGCTTGACGACCTCGGCAGCCGCCTTGGCGACCGGTTCGGCGACGGTGGAGACGGTGTCGGTGACCGGCTTCGCGACCTCGGCAACCTTCTGCACGACCGGTCGGGCAATCGTGGCCACAGGTTCCGCGACCTTTGCGACGGGTTCCGCAATCTTGGCGACCGGCTCGGCGACCTTGGCGACGGTGTCGGTGACTGGCTTGGCGGCGTCGGCGACCTTCTGCGCTACGGGTTCGGCGACCTCGGCGACCGGCTCGGCGACCTTGGCGACGGTGTCGGTGACCGGCTTGGCGGCGTCGGCGACCTTCTGCGCGACGGGTTCGGCGACCTTGGCGACGGTGTCGGTGACTGGCTTGGCGGCGTCGGCGACCTTCTGCGCTACGGGTTCGGCGACCTTGGCGACGGGTTGGGCAACCTTGGCGACCGATTCGCTGACGGGGGCTGCGGCCGTGGTGACCTTCTCGGTGACCGGCTCGAGTGCGTCGGCCGCCTCCTCGGTGGCTGACCCGGCAATCGCCGTCACGGGGGCGGTCACGGGCTCCACTGCCTCGGCCACCGGTTGGGAGATGCCGGCGACCGCCTCGGTGAGTGCACCCGCCAGCTTGCCGCCGGTCGGTGTGACTCCGTCGTCATCGGCGTGGGCCACCGTCGCGCCGGCCAACCACACACCGAACGCCAGGCCGAAAATGATCACGATCCGCATGAACAACCGGCGCATGGCACGCTCGACGCCCTGCGGCGCCAACGTCACCTCGCCGGGTCCCATGACCTACCAGTCTCCCGTAATGGCCCGATTCGAACGGTCGCGGAGCGAATTTCACCCGGTCGACCCGTCAGGCATCGCCGCTGGTCACCTCGCGTGTCAGGAACCGGTTCGGCAGCCGGAGAACAAGGCTGCGGGCCGACCGACGGCAACGCAGCGACAACGTGACGCACTGTCCGTGACCAGCCGAGTGAACTGGTCAGCGTCCCGCAACGCTCTCGGCTGCGCCGAAAGGGTGGTCAACGCTGAATCCGGGAACGGCCGCGAGTCAGCACCGTGTCCATCGATCCGAGGAGGAGAACGCCGTGCGAAGCCTGGCGCTGGTCGAGTTCATCACGCTGGACGGAGTGATGCAGGGCCTGGTCAACCCCGACACCGAAGGCGGGTTCGAACACAGCGGATGGGGGCCGGCACATGCCGATCCCGATGTCGAGGCGGCCGGCGGCGAGGGCCTGTCCGAGACCACCGCCTACCTGTTCGGCCGACGGACCTACCAGGAGATGATCGGGTTCTGGCCGCATCAGCCGGACAGCAATCCGATGGCGGCGAACCTGAACGCGGCACGCAAGTACGTGGTCAGCAGCACCCTTTCCGACCCCACCTGGCACAACACGACCGTGTTGTCGGGCGACCTCGCGGCCGACGTCCAGTCGGTCAAGGACGACGGAGACGGTCGGCTCGCCGTCCTCGGCAGCGGACGGCTGGCCCAGGAGTTGCTGCGGCTGGGCCTGGTCGACGAGTGCGTGCTGTTCGTGCATCCGCTTCTGCTCGGCCAGGGCCGGCCCCTGTTCGGCCGGCTCGACCAGCCGCTCGAACTCGAGCTGTCCGGTCACCGGGCCACCAGGACCGGGGTACTGGTGTTGAACTACCGGGTCAACCGCTGACCCGACCGGTCACCTGCTGGTGACCGCAAATCCGCCCGTGGCGGCGCCGTCGCGCCGATGAGGTCTCCGGCGCGTGGTGCGTTCCGCAGAGCAGAGCGCCTGGGCGCCGCGCGGGTTCGCGACGGTCGGTGTCACGTCCAGGTTGGGATCCGCCGAGCAGGCTGCCTCGGCGACGACCGCGCTGCCTGCAGTCAGGTGAACGGTGCCGTTCAACGTGGAACACCGCGTCCGGAGTGCCGGGAAGCTGAGCGTGCCAGCCAGGGTCAGCGCCGGCCACGGTGGGTCGGCGTCGCCGCAGTGGCGGTCCCCGATGCCGTCGTGGACGCGGCGGCAGGTGCGCGCTCGGCACTCGCCACCCGATCCTCGATCACCCGGGTGCAGGCGGCCGGGGTCAAGGCGGCTGCCACCCCGACGACGCCCCGCACGAGGTGGCATCGAGCTCGGACAACACGAGCGGCAGTCACGAAGGTCAGGAGGGATCCCCACGCGTGGATACCGGAGCGGCGGGCTGCACCGATGAGCGGCACGCGGTTCCGGTGTCTGAAGGGTTGAGACCATGTGGACGGGGCCAGCGGCCCGGACAGCACACCGAGGAGCACGCATGTCGTTCCAGGCCTACCTCGACGCCATCGAGGACAAGACCGGCAAGACTCCCGCCGCCCTGCTCGACGAGGCGACGGCCCGCGGCTACGGGCCGACGACGAAGGCCGCCGAGGTGGTGGACTGGCTCAAGCAGGACTACGGCATCGGCCGCGGCCATGCCATGGCGTTCTTCCATGTCGTCAAGAACGGCACCACGATCAGCGACAAGCATGTCGGCACAACAGGTTCGCATCGTGACGAGTCGACCGAGCTGCGGTTGGACGGCAGGGCCAACCGCTGAGTTCGGCGATGCACCTGGTCCGCAGGCACCCGGACACCAGGGCGCCCGATCCGACATGGCTCTGTCTGATCCGCACCCGTTGCGGACATGCGCAACATGCCGGCGGGTTGCTGATGTCCGCTTCGGGTGTTGCTGACGCGAACGGTTGCGGATTACTCCCGAGGCTTGGCGGTGACGACCGCGGCCGTGGGCTCACGGACCGCCGCGCCAGTGGTCGATGCGGCGATGGTCGGGGGTGAACCCGTGGGCGACCCCCCAGAGCACGGCCTGAGTGCGACTGGAGACGCCGATCTTGCGGTAGAGGCCGCGGATGTAGGACTTCACCGTGTTCGGCGACAGGAAGGTCAACGCGCAGACTTCGGCGTTGCTCCGTCCCTGGGTGATCAACGCCAGGATCTCGGACTCCCGATCGGTCAGGCCCTCCTCCCGGCCGGGCCAGTTGAGTCCGGGGGCCGAACGCACCCGGCCCGCCGGGTCGCTGATCACCACCTCCCCGGCATGCACCGCTTCGAGCGCCTCGACCAACTGTCGTGCCGGGAGCGCCTTCGACAGGTAGCCGTCGACGCCGAGCCGCCGGGCCGCCGCCACCAGGTCCGGGTGAAAGCTCCAGGTGTAGACGACAACTCTGCGCGCCTTGGGATTTCGGACCAGCGAGGCGATGTCGGCGCCGCCGTCCGACTCGGACTGCGCGAACGAGTCGTAGAGCACGACGTCCACCGCATCGTTGAGTGGTTCGTTGGTGTCCATCTCCGCGATCACCACTCGGTCGGCGAACGGTTCCAGCATCCTGGCAATGCCGAGGACGACCACGTCGTAGTCGTCGATCAACGCGATGGTGAGAGGCCTCGAGGGCTGGTCCATGGTGCCGGAGTACCCACCTAGGGGTGTGTCGAACCAGCCCGTGGGGTGGTTGGGTGAAGTCACTGGCACCCGGCCCGGGGCTGTACGGGCCGGGTGCTTTCGCATCGGACGCGCCTGCTCGCGAGCTTGGCCGGCCCGGTGCTGGGGCGGCCCTGGCCGTAGTTGATCATGGCGCTCTCGGCGTCAATGCCGTCACATCGGCATGAGTCAGGCACATGACCACCGACAGCGCCATGATCAACACCGGTCGAACTCGGAACCCGGCCGCGCCCGTGTGCGCCGGGGGGTCCGCCGACGCGGGGTCGCTGGAACTCCATTAGCGTGGGCACCAGATGAGCACCAGTCCCTTTCACGGCAGGAGATCATTCATGTCCCTCAATGACGACGACGTCACGACCAGCGGCCCGGGTGACAGCGAAGGTCCCGCCGACGGCGGGGCATCGGGTGTGCCGGGTGTGCACGACGGCGGTGCCGACGGTGGCGCGGACTCGGGTGCTGAGGGTCCGGCCGACGGCGGGGCTTCGGGTGTGCCGGGTGCGCACGACGGTGGCGCCGACGGTGGCGCGGACTCGGGTGCTGAGGGTCCGGCCGACGGCGGGGCTTCGGGTGTGCCGGGTGCGCACGACGGCGGTGCCGACGGTGGCGCGGACTCGGGTGCTGAGGGTCCGGCCGACGGCGGGGCTTCGGGTGTGCCGGGTGTGCACGACGGTGGCGCTGATGGCGGTGCCGATGGCGGCGCGGACGGCGGCGCCGACCGAGGGGTCTGATGAGCGGTGACCAGGGGCCGGCGCTCCTCGCGCCGGCCCGCACCGCGCCCGCCCTGGCCCGCTGCACCGCACTGCCGATCGACGAGTTCGCCCAGACCGTCTGGAGCGCACGTCCGCTGCTGACCCCCGGACACGACCTCACCGGCTCTTTCGACGACCTGTTCTCGGCGGACGCGGTCGACGAGTTGGTGTCGAGGCGTGGGCTGCGTACCCCGTTCCTGCGGATGGCCAAGAACGGCGCCGTGCTACCGGCGTCGGCGTACACGCGCCCGGGCGGCTCGGGCGCGACCATCTCCGATCAGGTGGCAGACGACCGGGTGCTCGCCCTGCTGTCCGACGGCGCCACTCTGGTTCTCCAGGCGCTGCACCGGACCTGGCCGCCCCTGGTGTCCTTCGGTGCAGCGTTGGCCGCCGAGCTGGGCCATCCGATTCAGATCAACGCCTACATCACCCCTGCGCAGAACCAGGGGTTTTCGGCCCACTACGACACGCACGACGTGTTCGTTCTGCAGGTGGCAGGCACCAAGCAGTGGACCATTCACCAGCCGGTGCTCGACGACCCGCTTCCTGATCAACCGTGGGACCAGCACAAGGCAGCCGTCTCGCAACGCGCGGCCGAGCCACCGCTGATCGACGCGCTGCTCAAGCCCGGCGACGCCCTGTACCTGCCGCGCGGCTACCTGCATTCAGCCGTGGCCCAAGGCGAACTGTCGATCCACCTGACCGTCGGCATCCACCCGATCACCTCCTACGACCTGGTCCGCGACGTTCTCCAGCACGCCCGCAACGACCGCGAACTGCGCCGGTCCCTGCCCATGGGCGTCGACCTGGCTGATCCAGCTGTGCTCGCCGACGCACTTCGGGTCGCCGCCGGACGGCTCGCCACCGTTGCCGCCGGCGCCGCGGACCAGCAACTCGACGACATCGCGCGCCGGGTCGGCGCCGACCTGGTGCGCAACACCCGTCCGCAACCCGTTGCTCCGCTGGCTCAGCTCGCTGCCGTCGAGGCGGTCACCGCCGAGATGCCGTTGGTCATCCGGCCGGACCTACGGGCGGAATTGCGCTCCGCGGGCGACAAGGTGACGCTCAGCTTCCTCAGCACCGGGGTCACCTGGCCCGGCTACTGCGGCGACGCGCTGGCCCGGGTGGTGACGGGGAACGTGTTCACCGCGGCCGAGCTGCCGGGCCTCTCCGAGGACGACCGGCTACTGCTGGTGCGCAGGCTGCTCCGCGAGGGCATCGTCGTCCCGGCCGAGGCGGCCGTTGCCGCGCGTGGATGAGCGAGGGACCGAATCCGCGGATCGACACCGCCCGGTGCCGATCGAAACCCCCGACCGCTGTGCCGTTCAAGCCGAGCTCCGGTCGGACCCGTTGTGGGGCACGGCATTTCCCTCAGGTGAGCTGTTCCTCGTCGAGCAACCGGGGCCGTGGGGGCAGGCCGGGCTGCTGCAATCGGACTTCGACCCCGGCGTCGCACGCCACCTGATCGACAGCCTGGACCGGCGCGGCATCCGACTGTTGGCGATCCGCCGGCCGGGCCGGGATCATCACCTGACCCACCGGCGCTGGGCCTACGTCGACTGCCGGTCCGATCAGGAAACACTGGTCTGGGGCAGCTATCGGCACGATGCGGAGCTGCTGGACCTCCTGCGCCGCGGCTTCCCCGAGAGTCTGACCGGCGTGCGGGTCGACCCGGCACCGCTGTATCTGGTCTGCGCGCACGGCACGCACGACGTGTGCTGCGCGGTGCGCGGGCGACCGGTCGCCGCGGCGCTGGAGGTACTGCGACCAGGGCGGGTGTGGGAGTGCAGCCACGTCGGCGGTGATCGATTCGCCGCGAATGTGTTGGTGGTGCCGTCCGGTTTGTTGTACGGGAGTGTCCCCGAGCGGCTGGGCGAGGCACTGGTGCGGGCGGTGGACGCCGGCCGCACGCTGCCCGCACACTTGCGCGGTCGGATCGGCTGGCCGCCGGAGGCGCAGGCAGCCCTGGCCGGGTTGTTGACGGCCGAACCCGGCCTGGACTTCCGCGCAGTGCGACTGCAGGCCATGGAGGGCGCGCCGAACGGACCCACCGATGTCGAGTTGGACGTCGACGGCGCGCGGCGGATCGTCCGCGTCCGGGTCGGCCGGTCCAGCCCGCACCAGCTGACCTGCCAGGCGGGACGAGCAGCTTCGGTGCTGACCTATCACCCTTCGCCGGTGGACCTCTGACGGCAGAGGGTCAGACGCCCTGCGCGCAACACGTCCCCCGAATCCATTTCGTCCGAAACGCTCCGTGAGTTCGTGTCACGATCGAAGGCGCGGAACTCCATCTGCGGAGTGACTCTGCCGACCCGCCCCCGGTGCGGCTCGGTCGGGTGAATTCTGGGAAGCAGACCCGCGCGAGGTCTTCACAATGCAAACTTCACGCTGATGGTGGTCGGCCATCCGAAAACTTCATCTCGTTTCTTTGCAGGTAAGTCGCTATCGTCCCGTTCAGCGATCTTGTCTTCGGAACGCTGAGTGACTGTCGCAAGGAGCAATCGGATGAACCGCACGATCCACCGTGTCTGCGTGCTGGCGGGCTCGGTGATCTTGACGATGTCCGCGTTGGCCGCGCCCGGTCAGGCAGCCACAGCAGACCCCGCGGGCTTTTCTGCGACCACGGTCGAGGCAGATTCGAGCTACGAGGCACCGAAGTCGAACTCAGGCCAGCTGGCCGAGTCCGACCAGGAGCTGCTGAGCCGGACGGACAGTGCCTCCGTCAACGTGATGGTCAAGCTGGACTACGACGCCGCAGCGAGCTACGACGGGTCGGTTGCCGGCCTGCCGGCCACCAGTCCCAAGGTGACAGGTCAGGAACTGACCGGCGATTCGGCGGCCGAACAGGCCTACCAGGACTACACCGACGAGCTCGACGCACAGTTCCGAAGCCGGTTGGCCGCCGAGGTTCCCGGCGCGGTGGCCGGCACAAGCTTGAGCACCGTCTACGGCGGGGTAGCGGTTCGCTTGCCGGCCGACCAGGCCAAGGACCTGCTGGACATCCCAGGAGTGGCCGCGGTGCAGGCCGACATCCTGTTGCAACCTGCTGACGACGGTGCGGACGTCGACCCCGCCGGGAGCACGTCGGCTGACGCCGAAGCCTCGGCCGAGCAGGGGGTAACCACCGATCAGCCGACCGCGGGCCAGGAGGACAGCACGACGACTGCTGAGGCGACGCCGGCCACCGATGTCGCTGCAAGTCAGCCGGCACCCGCCGAGACGGCTCCCACCGCGGCGACCGCAGCTGCGCCGGCCACGACGGAGGCGGAACCCGACCCGACAGGGGCCGCCGAGACGGCCGTCGACCCGCCCCAGACCACCCAGGCAGACCCGATCCCGGCCGATGCACCCGATCCCGAACGACGCGGTGCCGGCAGACGACTCAACCGTCGCCGGCTCCACCGGTGACGGCTCGACCGCGGACGAGTCGGTCATCGGCGAGACGGACGGCCACGGCGGTAACGGGCAGGGCAGCGGCGGGCAGGGTGGCGGCGGCCAGGGCGGTGGCTCGACGAGAACCATCCCGGAGAGCCCCCAGTTCATCGGCGCGCCGACGTTGTGGAACCAGCTCGGCGGGCAGTCCCTGGCCGGCCGCGGGGTCATCTTCGCCGACATCGACACCGGCATCTGGCCGGAGCACCCGATGCTCGCCGACAACAGGCGGCTGGGCAGTCCGCCCGCCGCTCCCAGCGGCCAGGCACGGAAGTGCCTCTTCGGAGACAACCCGCTGACCGGCGCCGTTGATGTCTTCCGGTGCAACAGCAAGGTGATCGGCGGCCAGCCGTTCCTCGCCACGTACAACTCGAAGTGGAACGACCAGATCTATCCGGACAGCGCCCGCGACTCGGGCGGCCACGGCACCCACACCACCACGACCGCCGCCGGCAACGCGGTGACCAGCGCCGCCATCTTCGGCATCAACCGCGGCCCGATCAGCGGCGTCGCTCCCGGCGCCTGGGTGCTGTCCTACAAGGTGTGCGGCATCCACGGTTGCTATGCGTCGGACTCGGCCGCGGCGATCCAGCAGGCGATCCTGGACGGCGCGAACGTCATCAACTTCTCCATCTCGGGCGGCACCGACCCGTACACCGACCCGGCCGAGATGGCCTTCCTCGACGCGTACAACGCCGGCGTCTTCGTCGCCACGTCGGCCGGCAACGACGG
Source organism: uncultured Actinomycetota bacterium (assembly GCA_963834185.1). Lineage (GTDB taxonomy): Bacteria > Actinomycetota > Actinomycetes > Mycobacteriales > Nakamurellaceae > Nakamurella. The sequence continues at coordinate 608,128 of CAWIAR010000011.1, read as the reverse complement.
CCCGGGCGCGGGGACGACCGGGCACTTCGCGCCGTGGGTCACCACGGTCGCGGCGTCGACCCAGATCCGCCAGTACACCTCCGTCCTCACCCTGAACTCCGACAAGGGACGACTGAAGCTGACCGGTACGTCCCTGACCAAGGGGATAGACGCGGCGACCCCGGTCGTGCTCGCCCAGAACATCGCCGGCTACGACGCCTACTGCTCGACGCCGTTGACCGCCGGGCAGGCCACCGGGGTGATCGTCGCCTGCCAGCGCGGCAACGACATCGATCGGGCGCAGAAGGGCGTCAACGTCAAGCAGGGTGGCGCCGCCGGGATGATCCTCTACAACGTGCCGGTGTCCGACGTGGAGACCGACAACCACTTCCTGCCGACCGTTCATCTCGCGGACGGCGCCGCGTTCGTAGCTTTCCTCTCCACCCACCCCGGGACCACCGCCACGTTCACCGCCGGCACCGCCACCCGGGGCCAGGCCGACGTGATGGCGGCGTTCTCCAGTCGCGGGCCCGGTGGACTGTTCCTCAAGCCCGACGTCACCGCCCCCGGCGTACAGATCCTGGCCGGCAACACCCCGACCCCGGACGTCGTCGCCAGCGGCCCGGCGGGGCAGTACTACCAAGCCATCGCCGGCACCTCCATGGCCTCGCCGGCCATCGCCGGATCAGCGATCCTGCTCAAGGCACTACGGCCGCGCTGGACCCCCGGCGCGATCAAGTCGGCGCTGATGACGACCTCGGTCACCGACCTCCGCAAGGAAGACCTCACCACCGCGGCGGATCCGTTCGACATGGGGGCCGGCCGGGTGGATCTGACCGATGCGGCCGAGGCGCCCATCGTGTTCGACGAATCCGGCACCAAGCTCGGAACCGATGGCGCGAACCCGGCGACGGCGATCAACCTCAACCTGCCATCGATCAACCTGCCCACGATGCCGGGCAGTATCACCGTCACCCGAACCGCCACCAACGTCTCGGGACGGCCCTACGCCTTCTCGGTCGGGACCACGGCTCCAACAGGTTCGAAGATCAGGGTGTCGCCGAACAACGGCTGGATCAAGCCGGGCGGCACCCAGACCTTCAAGGTCACCGTCACCTCGACCGCCGACAGCGGGCGGTACTTCGGCGCAATCGTGTTCCGCTCCGACCGGCAGACCTCGGTGCGGATACCGGTCGCCTGGAACGACACCCAGGGCGCGGTGACCCTGACCCAGTCGTGCGACCCGACCGCGCTCACCGTCGGAGCGTTGACCACCTGCACGGTGACTGCGCAGAATCTCGGCGGGTACGGCGCCGACTCCACCGTGAGTCTGGATTCGACGGTGTCATCGGGCTTGCGCATCGAGTCGGTGACCGGCGGGACCGCGACCGGCACCAGGACCGCGTCCTCGGGCAACGTGCTGCTGGCGGCGAAGAAGGATTCGGTGCCGTCGATCGCCGCCGTCGACCCGGCGAACACGCCCGGCGAAGGCTTCTTCGATCTGGCCGGCCTCGGCATCCGGGCGGTGACCATCGGCGACCAGGAGCTGATCAACTTCAACGTGGCGCCGTTCGTCTACGGCGGTCAGACGTTCAGCAGGATCGGGGTGGCGTCGGACGGTTACGTCGTGCTCGGCGGCGGCGTCTCGGCGGACATCAGCAATGTCCCGCAGCGCTTCCCGAATCCGGCCAAGCCCAATGGCGTTCTCGCGCCGTACTGGACCGACCTGGACGGAACCGGCTCGCCGGGCGTCCGCGTCGCGTCCCTTGGCTCCGCAGGTCAGCAGTGGCTGGTCATCCAGTGGAACGTCCACCTGGCCGGGGACACGACGCCGGCCGGGCAGCGTGCCATGCAGGTGTGGATCGGGTTGAACGGGCAGCAGGACATCAGCTACCAGTACGCCGCGGGTACGGACGGCGTCGGGGCTCCCCCGGCTGCAGGTCTGACCGTCGGGGCGGAGAACCTGAGCGGCACCGCCGGCGGCCAGATCGACGGAGTGCCGTCGGGGTCGTACGCAATCACCTCGGTGCTGCCGAGCGACGGCGAATCACTGGTGATGAAGCTGGCCGTCCGGGCCAGTTCCGCAGGCTCGCGTTCGTTGGAATCGGTGCAGCGGTCGGACGTGGTGGTCGGCTCGACGATCAAGCGCACCCCGCTGATCGTCCGCAACCGCTGAGCGAACGTCCCGGCCCGACGGGCGGCGCCATTGCTGGTGCCGCCCTTCGGCTTCACCGGCATCTGCGCGGCTAGTCCTGGCGCAGGGCTTTCGCGCTGGCCCGATCGTTGGCCTTCTGCAGGGCCTCGACGAGTTCGGCCTTCGTCATACTCGAACGTCCCGGGACGTCGAGACGGGCCGCCAGTTCGTACAGATGCGCCTTGGTGGCGTTGGCGTCCACCCCGCCGGCCGTGGGCTCGGGTGAGTTGCGGCCGCCCTCAGCGTGCGCGTCCGACGGTCCCCAGTCCTCACGATCCTTGGGTTCCCAGTGATCGCCGACCTTCTCGTGGGTGTGCTTCAACGCCGCGAACGCGGTTTGGTGGGCGCGTTGCTCGTCGTCGTACTGCTCGATGGCCGAGTCGTAGGTCTTGGCGAATGTCTCCTGGGCGTACTCGCCGGAGCGTTGCAGGGTGCTCGGCAATTCCTCCTGCTTCGGCCGCCCGCTCTTGGTGGTCTTGGGCATTCCGCCTCCTTCCGCTGCAGGTGCCGTGCCCGCTGCCGGCGCGAGGCAATCCCAGAATCGGAGGCGGTGCCAGGCGACTCACCCAGGGCAAGTAGCGTCGAAATGCGCGACACGCCGTACGACATCGGCGTGTCGAGTGCATCGGACGCTACCTACTCGGGTGGGGCGGGTTTCGGCTGTGGGAGGGGCATCGGTGGACGACCTGCGGTGGACGGACGACCGCTCGACGCTCGACTGGGATGAGCTGTCGAATCTCTATCGGATCGCACCGCTGGGCACCAAGCCACCCGATGCGCTGCGGATCGTCTTCGGCAACAGCCGCTTCGCCGTATTCGCCTACGTCGGGCAGGTGCTCGTGGGGGCCGGACGGGCGCTGGCCGACGGTCTGGACTGTGCGTACATCGCCGACGTCGCCGTTCACCCGGATCATCAGGGGCAAGGCATCGGCACCGAGATCATCCGGCGGCTGGTGCGTGCCGCCGAAGGCCACAAGAAGATCATCCTGTACGCGAACCCCGGGGTCGAACCGTTCTACGTCGAACTCGGCTTCCTGCCGATGAACACGGCTATGGCGATCTGGTCGGACCCGGAGCGCGCGATCGAGAACGGGATTCTGCGGCGGCCCTGAATGGCCTGCCGTCCCGGGGCCGGCCGCTCGCGTCGTCGCCGGGTGTGGGGGATCGTGCGGTCGGCGGTCGTTCAGGAGCCGGCTGCGGCGCGTTCCACCTGGGCGATGTCGATCTTGCCCATGGTGAGCATCGCATTCATCGCCCGCTGCGCCTTGGCGCGGTCGGTGTCGGCGAACAACTCGAGCAGCCGGGCCGGGACCACCTGCCAGGACACGCCGAACTTGTCCTTCAGCCAGCCGCACTGGCTCTCCTGTCCGCCGTCGGCCGTCAGGGTCGTCCACCAGTGGTCGACCTCGGTCTGGTCGGCGCAGCGGATTTCGAACGACACCGCCTCGTCGAAGGTGAATTGCGGGCCACCGTTGAGCGCCGCGAACTTCTGGCCGTCGACGGTGAAGCTGACCAGCAGCACGGTGCCCTCCCGGTCGGGGTTCTCCGGGCCGTAGTACATGACGTCGTCGATCGACGAGTGGGGAAACACCGACGTGTAGAACTGCGCCGCCTGTTCGGCCTGGGTGTCGAACCACAGATTGGTGATGAACGCCATGGCTGTTTCCTCTCTCGGCTCTTCGGATCGTCTTCCGTGTCGACGTCGCGGCCGGCCTCGAATCATCGGCGCCGCCGCTTCCGGAGCCGCTCGACAACCCATGCACATGCATCGTCCAGCCTCCGGTCCGGCCGGTTCGACGCCTTCCGATGACGCTGCGACGACTTGTCCACCTGCCCTTTCGTCCGTCGCCGTGATGGTGTGAGATTCCGGGCATGCCCGCCACGCCATCGGACGATCGCAGTGGCATCGCCGACACCGCGGCGTTCCGCAGGTTCGTCGATGACGAGCCCGCCGCTCGCACCCGCCGTCCGGAAGGCGACCGACCGTCCGCCTCGGCGGAGATGAGCCAGCGCACGGTGTTCGGAACGGCGTCGTCGGTGATCGGGGTAGTACTGCTGATCGCCGTCCCGGTACTCCTGCTGGTGGCAGGCGACGCGGCCGGGCGGGCCGCCGGTGACCGCATCCTGGCCGCCGCGGCGTGGGTGCTCCTCGGCCTGGCGGTCGTGGTCTGCGTTGCCGGGTTCCTGCGGGATCGGCGCAAGCGGCTGCCCGTCGACGTGCTCGATCTCATCGTGGTCTTTGCCGCGGTGGTCGGCGCCGCGGTCATCGCCGTTGCGCTCTAGCCGTCGAGAGAGCCGACAAGGCCCACATCTCCCGGCGTGTGGGCCTTGTCGGTTCACCCGCCGGGCTCGGCCGGCGCCGAACGGCGCGGGTGTCGGTCGTGCGGGTCGTCGTGCACCAGCGCGGCGAGGAGGTCGGCCAGGGTCTTGCGCTGGTCGGTGGACAACGCCGCCAACAACTCCTCGCCGGCCGCGCGCCGCGCGGAGCGCAGGTCCTCCTGCAACCGCCGACCCTCATCGGTCAGCGACACCAGCACCGAACGTCGGCTGATCGGGTCGGGGCTCCGCCGAACCAGCCCGGCCGACTCCAGGTCGTCGACCACACCGGTGGCCGAACGCGGGACGACGCCGAGCCGGTCGGCCAGCTCGCCCATCCGGATGCCGTCCGGATCGGACCGGGTGAGTACCCGGACGGCGCGCTCCTGGAACGGGGTGAGCCCCAGCGGTGCGAGCCCGCGGGTGCTCGCGGCGCGCAGTCGCCGGGTGGCGCGGAACAGGCCGTCCAGCACTGCCCCGGTGGGGTCATCGGTCGGTCGGGAATACTCGGCCATTTTGTGATGTTACCTCACAATGAGATATCCTCACAGAGTTCGCCCCGCCGGGTTCGATCCCGGGACGAACTCCTACGACTGTGCGAAGGAGGGCATCGATGACAGCCACTCTCGAGCCTCCCGTGCTGACCGGCACCCGATCCGGTCGACCCGACGGACCGCGCCGCGCCACCGCGCCGGGGGCTCCGTCCACCAGTAGGCCCGGCGACGTCCGCCGGGTCTTCCGCCTGTTCAGCGGCTACCGCTTCCAGCTCACCGTGGTCGGGGCGCTGATCGTCGCTTCCGCGCTGGTCTCGCTGGCCAGCCCGTTCCTGCTGCGGGCGATCCTGGATGTCAGCCTGCCCGAGCGCAACACCGCGCTCACCGCGGCGCTGGCCGGCGGCATGATTGCCGTCGCGGTGATCACCACCGTGCTCGACGTCATCCAGTCCCGGCAGTCCACCCTGGTCGGCCAGGGCGTCATGCACGGGCTGCGGACGAAGGTCTACGCGCATCTGCACCGACTGTCGCTCGGCTTCTACACCCGCACCCGCACCGGCGAGGTGCAGTCCCGCATCGCCAATGACATCGGCTCCATGCAGGCGGTGGTCACCGGCACGGTCACCTCGGTGGTGTCCTCCGGCACCACGGTGATCGCCACCCTGATCGCCATGTTGGTGCTCGACTGGCGACTGACGTTGGTCTCCCTGGTGCTGGTGCCGCTGTTCGTCGCGATCTCCCGCAAGGTCGGCGGCATGCGCCGGGAGATCGCCACCACCCGTCAGGAGCGGATGGCCGATCTGTCGTCGCAGGTCGCCGAATCGCTGTCGGTGTCGGGCATCCTGCTGTCCAAGACGATGGGCCGCAGCGCCCACCTGACGGATCGGTTCTCCGGGACCTCCGCCGATCTGGCCGATCTCGAGGTCCGATCGGCGATGACCGGCCGGTGGCGCCAGTCGACCATCGGAATCATCGTGTCGATCCTGCCTGCGGCGATCTACCTGGCCGCGGCGTTCACCCTGGACGGCGGGACCGGCGCGGTGTCCATCGGCACGCTCGTCGCGTTCACCACCCTGCAGGCCCAGCTGTTCCGGCCCATGGTCTCGCTGCTGCGCACGGGCGTCGACATGCAGACGTCGATGGCGATGTTCCGCCGCGTCTTCGACTACCTGGACCTGCCGATCGAGATCGCCGAGCCGGAGGATCCGACGCCGTTGCCGGCCTCGCGCGGTGAATTGCACTTCGCCGGCGTCTCGTTCCGCTACCCGGGCACCGACCGGGACACCCTGGACGACATCACGCTGACCGTGCCCGCCGGCGGATCCGTGGCTGTCGTCGGTGCGACCGGTTCCGGCAAGACGACCCTGGGCTACCTGGCCGCCCGGCTGTACGACCCGACCGCAGGAGCCGTCCTGTTGGACGGCACCGACCTGCGTGCGCTGTCCTTCGCCGATCTGTCGTCCGCGGTCGGGATCGTCTCCCAGGAGACCTACCTGCTGCACGCGTCCATCGCCGACAACCTGCGGTTCGCCCGCCCGGACGCGACGGACGAGGAGCTGATCGCGGCGGCCGAGGGCGCCCAGATCCACCAGGTGATCGAGGCCCTGCCCGACGGCTACGAGACGGTCGTGGGCGAACGTGGGTATCGGTTCTCCGGCGGCGAGAAGCAGCGCCTGGCCATCGCTCGGATGATCCTGCGCAACCCACCGGTGCTCGTCCTGGACGAGGCCACCAGCGCGCTGGACACCCGTACCGAGGCGGCCGTCACCGCCGCGCTGGCCACGCTCGCCGCGGGGCGCACCACCGTCACCATCGCGCACCGGCTGTCCACCATTCGCGACGCCGACCAGATCGTGGTGCTGGACCACGGCCGGATCGTCGAGCGCGGGACCCACCACGACCTGCTCGCCGCCGGCGGCGCGTACGCCGCCCTGGTTGCCCGCGACGCCGCCTGAACGCCCCCGCCCCCACGGATGGCGAGGATCAACTTCGACGACGAGGACAAAGTTGTTTCCTGCTGTCCCATGAGTCCCAGGACGGGCGAAGTTGATCCTCGCCGGGCCGGGCCACCACCGCAGGTAAGCTGAGAACGGATCTCAGCAAGCATCTGGTCGCGAGCAGCGTCACCGCGTCGGTCCTGGCATCCGGTCGACAGGTTCGGGTCGTCGATTCCGGTCACCTCATCAGCTCGCGGGGGAGGAACACCGTGGTCGCCGTCCAGCGCCGCAACACCGCGCAGCGCGCCGAGATCATCGGGGTGCTCGAGCGGACCGGCGAATTCGTCTCGGCCCAAGACCTGCACCAGGCGCTGCGGGTCGGCGGGTCGACCATCGGACTCGCCACCGTCTACCGCGCGGTCCAGGACATGGCCGCGGCCGGCGACCTCGACACCGTCCGCAACGCCGCGGGCGAGGTGCTCTACCGGCAATGCGCACAGCCCGTCCACCACCACCACCTGGTGTGCCGGGAGTGTGGACGCACCGAGGAGGTCGAAGCGCCGGGCGTGGAGAAATGGGCCCGCACGGTCGCCGCCGAGCACGGCTACGTGGACATCGACCATCAGGTGGAGCTCTTCGGGGTGTGCGGCGACTGCGCCGACCGCCGGTCCGGAACAGCCTGAGATGCGGCTGTTCAGGTGGCCGGTGATGGCGGCCGGCGTTGTGTTCCTCGCCGCGTGCACCGGCCAACCGGACACCACCGCTCCGTCGACGACGCCCGCCACCTTCTCCGCGCCGACCTCGGGGTCGCCCGGGCCGGCCGGTTCGACCGAGGACGTGCCCTCGTCGACGCTGACCTCCACCGTGCGGGTCACCGTCACCAACTCGACCGTCACCCGCACCGCGACGGTCTCGGCCGGCACGGTCGCGCCACCGCCGGCCACCAAGGAACCGGAGCCCCAGGCCGGGTCGTGTCCGTACCTGCCCGAGGACGACGTGAAGCTGATCAACGGGCAGGGCTACGGGCCGACCATGCTGACCGCGGTCGAGCCCTACCCGATCTGCGACTTCTACCGTTCCGACGGGGGCTGGCAGGCTCGGATCAGGATCGTCCGGGCGGCGACCCCCGAAGCCGCCGAGGCCGCGGTGGACCAGCACGTCCCGGTGGACCGGTCCGCCCCGGCGAGCCGTCCGGCGGGCTGGACCGGGGGGTCGATGACGACCCCGGACGGCATCGCCGGCAACGACCAGGTCCGCTCGGTGTACGCGGTCTCGAAGGGCAGGACGGCCATCATCGCCGAGTCGAATCAGGACCAGACGATCAAGGGTCGACAAATGGTCATCGAGGTCGTCGAGAACCTCGGCCTCTGATCCGAGCACATGAACCGGAAGAGCCGGATCTCGCGGCAGCTGAGCGTTTTCGGTTCGGTCGGCGCCGCGTCGGGCCGCGCACCGAGGATCGGTCCGCGGGAGGGGCGAGGTCGGCATCGTGGCAGGATTGATGCCGTGAGCCCACTCTTCGCAACCCTGCACACCAATCGCGGCGATATTCGCATCGAGTTGCTGCCGAATCACGCTCCCAGGACCGTCCGCAACTTCGTGGACCTGGCCACCGGGGATGCCGCGTACACGACGAAGAATGCCTCCGGCGGGACGTCGGGGCCGTTCTACGACGGCGCGATCTTCCACCGGGTGATCGACGGGTTCATGATCCAGGGCGGCGACCCGACCGGCACCGGCCGCGGAGGCCCCGGATACGAGTTCGCGGACGAGTTCCACCCCGAGCTGCAGTTCAATCGCGGATACCTGCTGGCCATGGCCAATGCCGGACCGAGCACCAATGGTTCGCAGTTTTTCATCACCCTGGCCGGCCAGCCTCACCTCAACTTCCGGCACACGATCTTCGGAGAGGTGGCCGACGACGAGTCCAAGGCTGTGGTGGACGCGATCGCGACGACATCGACCGACCGATTCGACCGGCCGAGCGACGACGTGGTGATCAACTCGATCACCCTCGAGGGCGGGGACGCCCCGGCGTCCGACGCCTGAGCGGAGCACCGATGACCGTCCCGCCGCCGGGTGAGGAGAACCCGGCGGGCTTCGGGTACGGACCTCCGGATGACCCCGGCTACGGCTACTACGCGCAGCCGGGCTCGGGCCGGGCGAACCCACCGGCGTATGGCCCACCGGCGAACGGGTGGGGCGTCGTGCCCTCGCCCGCCACCGGACCGGCACCCCAGAACCCGGCACCCCAGACCCCAGCACCACAGAATCCGGCACCGCAGAACCCAGCGCTGTGGAACGCGGCGCCGCAGAATGCCGTGCCGGTCTGCACCTGGCACCCGGATCGGCAGACGAACCTGAGCTGCACGCGCTGTGGACGCCCGGCCTGCCCGCAATGCCTGACGCCGGCAACGGTCGGGTTCCACTGCCGGCAGTGCGTCGCCGAGTCCCGGTCGACCCAGCGGGTGGCGCGGACCCATGCCGGGTCGCGGGTCGACGAGAAGCCGATCGTCAGTTACCTGCTGATCGGCGTCAACGTCCTGGTCTTCCTGATCACCGCCGTGCAGTCGCGCTCCGTCCTGGAGATGGACGGCTGGGTGTTCAACCAGGGCACCCTGGTCCCGTGGTACGCGGGCAACGGCCACTGGTGGCAGCTGATCACCTCAGGGTTCCTGCACATCGGGATCATCCACCTCGCGGTGAACATGCTGTCGCTCTACATGATCGGACCGACCCTGGAGCGGTTCGTCGGCCGCATCAGATTCCTGGTGATCTACCTGGTCAGCCTGTTGGGCGGCAGCGTAGCGGTGATGCTGTGGGGCGGGCTGCTCGGCGGGGTCGCCGGGGCATCCGGGGCCTTGTTCGGTCTCCTCGGCGCCCTCGGCGCCACGTTCACCCGCTACCGGTTCGACCTGCGACAGCTGGCCATCGTGCTCGCCCTGAATTTGTGGATCAGCTTCCAGTTCGCGGGGATCTCCTGGCAGGGCCACGTCGGCGGGCTGGTCACCGGGGCGGCGATGGGCGCGATCATGGTCTACGCGCCGGCCAAGAACCGGGTGGCCTGGCAGGTCGGGCTTACGTTGGTCGTCCTCGCCGTGCTCATCGGTGTGCTGCTCCTGCGATCGGGGCAGATCCCGGAGTGCGTCGTCGCGGGCGGCTATCGGTACTGCTCGTGAGGCCATGATGTATCGCGTTGACGACCGGGGCATCGAGCTCTGTACTCTGGTGTCGTCACATCCCCGGCCGAGGAGCGCCGCACACTTGCTGTCCTGAGGTCCGACCCGCCTGCCCACGTCTGTATCAGACGGCGGGCCCGGGTCGTCACGGTGTCCTATCCCGTCGACCCCAACCGGGGAACCTCATGGCTCATTCGATCGTCTGCGACGACCTGTCCTTCTCCTGGCCGGACGGCACCGTCGCGCTTGCCCACCTCACGCTTGCGCTCGACGCCGGCCGTACCGGCCTGATCGGCCGCAACGGCACAGGCAAATCCACCCTGCTGCAGCTCATCGCCGGCGAGCTGACCCCCACGGCGGGATCGGTCGCGGTCGCCGGCGACGTCGGCCGGCTGCCGCAGACCCTCACCCTGCAGACCCACCTGACGGTGGCCGACCTGGTCGGCGTGGCGCCGGTACGCGCCGCGATCGCCGCCGTCGAGCGGGGTGACGTCGCCGGCGATGCGCTGGCCGTGATCGGCGACGACTGGGACATCGACGAGCGAGCGGTGGCGGAGCTGCACCGGCTCGGCTTCACCGACCCGGACATTCTCGATCGCCGGGTCGCGACGCTCTCCGGCGGCGAGGCAGTACTGGCCGGATTGGCCTCGCTGCTGATCCGACCGCCTGCTATCACCCTGCTCGACGAACCGACGAACAACTTGGACCGGGTCGCCCGCGGCCTGCTGTACGACGCCGTCGAGGGTTGGCCCGGAGTGCTGGTCGTGGTCAGCCATGACCGGGAACTGCTGGAACGGGTGGACCGCATCGCGGATCTCCGGGATGGCTCGGTGCGGATCTACGGCGGCGGTTTCAGCGCCTACGTCGACCAGGTGGAGGCCGAGCAGCAGGCCGCGCAGCGTGCGGTCCGGGCGGCCGAGGGGGACCTCCGCCGTGAGCAGCGGCAGCTGATCGAGACGGGTACCAAGCTGGACCGCCGGGTCAGGACCGGACGCAAGGCCGAGCTGGAGAAGCGGGTGCCCAAGATCGTTGCGGGTAACCGGAAACGGGCGGCACAGGTGTCGGCCGGGAAGCTGCGGATCACTCAGACCGCGTCGGTGGTCGCCGCCCGCACCGCCCTGTCGGACGCGGAGGAAGGGGTCCGCGACGACAATCGGATCCGCATCGACCTGCCGGGCACCGTGGTGCCGGCGGGCCGGACGGTCTTGCAGTTCATCGCGGCGGAGCGGCAGTTCACCGTCCGCGGGCCGGAACGGATCGCGGTGCTGGGCCGGAACGGGTCCGGCAAGACCACGCTGCTGCGGACGATCGTGGGCACCGGACAGCCGCCGTTCGCCGACGTCGAGATCGGGCAGCGCGTCGACCGTATCGCCTACCTGCCGCAACGACTGGACATCCTGGACGACGACGCAACGGTGCTCGACAACGTGCGATCGGTCAATCCCGGCTCCACGCCGCAGCAGGTCAGGGCGCAGCTGGCCCGATTCCTGATCGGCAAGGACAGGGTCGACCTGGCGGCGTCGGTGCTGTCGGGTGGTGAACGATTCCGGGTGAGCCTGGCCAGGCTGCTGCTGGCCGACCCGCCGCCCCAGTTACTGCTGCTCGACGAGCCGACGAACAACCTTGATCTGGACAGCGTCGACGCACTGGCGGACGCCTTGGCCGGCTATCGAGGAGCGCTCGTGGTGGCCGGACACGACCTGCCGTTCCTACGGTCCGTCGGCATCAGCAGGTGGTGGGAGTTCGATGGCGACGGCGTTCTGCGGGAGACCGATCCGCAGTGACCGAGGCGGTCGGCCGGCGGCCCCAGGAGGAGCTCAGCCGCGGCCGGCCAGCCAGTAGGCCCTGACCACGTCGGCGACCTCCGCGGGGTCGTCGCCGAGATCGAACCGACCGAGAATGATCAGCCCGTCGTCCGCCAGGTCGATTTCGAGGGTGGTGGAGCCGACGCCGAGACGCGACCGTCGCGCGAGCTGGATGCCGATGACCGACGACCACGGGTAGGTCCGGACGCCACCCGGCCCGCGCACCACCAGACGTCGCTGCTCGACGGTCAGCCGTCGCTTCATCAGCAGACAGCCGAAGGTCGCGAACACGGCGAACGCGGCGAGGCCCCAGGCGACCAGCCGGTCCTCGGGCGCCGGCGTGATCAGCGCCCAGGCCAGCCCGCCGATCGCCGCAACGGCGCAGCCGAAGAATGCAGCCGGGTGCACGCCCCAGGTCTGGGTCGTCGACGCAGATCCGGCCTGCACCGACGGTGACTCTGAGGCCTCCCGGTCGGCCGGGGTCAATTCATCCACAGGAGTTGTCCACAGTGGGGATGAATCACATCGTTGTTGTTCGGTGACCTGCAGGTGTCCGGAATGTAACCAAACGACGAACCTGGGCCGAATTCGGCCGCCGCCGACGTCTGGCCCGCGGGGTACGTGGATGGGCAGCTCATCGTCAGGTGGGGGTCACCGTCAGGCGGCGGTGGTGGGCTAGCGCCACCGCATGGTCATCAGCAGGCCGACGATCATGAACGAGAACCCGATGGCGAAGTTCCAGTTGCCCAACGAGTTCATGAACCCGATGTCCGGTCCCCACAAGTAGTAGACGACCAGCCACACCAGGCCCAGCACGATCAGCCCCAGCATGATGCCGATGTAGATCGGCGACGACGGCCCGGCGACCCTCGCCCGTGAGGTCGACTGCGCGGTCTGCGCAGTGACCCGCTCGCGGCTGGCTTCCGCGGTCTTCTTGCGGACCTTGGACTTGGGCACGTCATCCTCCAGATCACCGGCCGGGCGGCACTGCGCCGGCCCCCGGGATCGGCGAATGCGCACGTGACCCGGGCCCTACGTGGTTGTCTCTAGCCTACGGTGTAGGAAGCGATGCCTCAGCCCGTTCTTGTGCTGAGCGCTTCCCCGGACGGGTGGGGAGGACCAGGTGGACGCGCGTCCGGTTGGCCGGCCACGCGGTCGGGGCTGGCGCATCGCCGCCGTCCTGGTCTGTCTCGCGGGCGGGTTGCTGCTGGGTACCGCGCGCTCCTTCTCGCACGGCCAGGACATCAGGGACCGTTCGGTGGATCTGGCCCAGCTGGTCGGCGGCGCCGAGGCCAGGGTCAGGGCCGCCGAGGACAGGGCCGCCGACCTGCAGGCCATGATCGATGCCGCCGCTCAGCAGGACGTCTCCCCGCAGGTCGAGCAGGTACGCCGACGAGCCGAGAACCTGGAGGCCGCGGCCGGGCTGACCGAGGTGCACGGGCCGGCCATCACGGTGACCCTGTCCGACGCCCCACGGGATTCGGACGGCAACTATCCCGACGGCGTTGATCCCGACGATCTGGTCGTGCACCAGCAGGACGTGCAGTCAGTCGTCAACGCATTGTGGGCGGGCGGGGCAGAAGCCATGATGATCATGGACCAAAGGGTGGTGACGACGTCGGCGGTGCGCTGCATCGGTAACACCCTGTTGCTACAGGGGCGGACGTATTCTCCGCCATTCGTGGTCACCGCGATCGGCGATCCTGACAGAATGGGCGAGGCGTTGGCGCAGGCACCGGGGGTGCAGCTGTACCTGCGCTACGTCGAGAAGTACGGCCTGGTCTACCAGTCCGCCGCGACCGACGACGTCGCCCTGCCCGCATACGACGGCGTCATCCGCATGGACGCCGCCCATCAGGAGCCACGATGACCGAGGAGCCCGCCGCCGGCGCGCCCGACGACGACCCGGAGCCGCCAAGGCCCGGTGGTCGGCACTCCGCGCCGCGGTCCTCGGGCGGAGTTGTGCGCACGGTGATCCGCGGGATCGGTCAGACGCTGATCACCCTCGGCGTCGTCGTGCTGCTGTTCGTGGTCTACGAGGTCTACGTCACCGACCTGTTCGGCGAGCGCAAGCAGGCGGCCGCGACCAGTGCGCTGGATGCCGAGTGGTCCGAGCATGCGACCCCGACCGGGGGGACGTCGGTCACCACCGTCGTCGAGACCGCGCAGGCGACCGCCGTGGTCGACGCCGAGAAGCAGGCCGTCGATCCCCGCACCCGCAAGAAGAACTACGACACCGCGCTGGGTGAGGGTTTCGCCAAGATCTACGTGCCGGCTTTCGGCGCCGACTTCGTGTTCACCATCATCGAGGGCACCGACCCCGACGACCTGTACGTGGGACCCGGCCACTACGCCGACACCCAATATCCGGGGCAGCCGGGCAACTTCTCGGTCGCCGGCCACCGGGTGTCCAAGGGCTCGCCGTTCAACGACCTCGGCCTGCTGGCCAGCTGCGACGCGCTGGTCATCGAGACCCAGGACGACTGGTTCGTCTACCGGGTGCTGCCGATGGCCGACGAGGTCGCCACCTGGTCTTCGACCAAGCACGATCACTGCGCCGGCGTCGAGCCGCAGACCGGCCAGTACGCCCAGGTCACCGGACGGACCATCGTCGACCCGAGCGACTACGCCGTGGTGCTGCCGGTGCCGGGGGTGATGAGCACGGAGGTGCCCCGCGGCGCCGAGCGGCTGATCACGCTGACCACCTGCCACCCGCAGTTCTCCGACGCCCAGCGGATGATCATCCACGGCGTCCTGGTCAAGGCGTACGCCAAGGCGCCCGGTTTCCTGCCGCCGGAGCTGAAGGAGACCAGCTGATGTACACCTGGATCTGGCGGCACCTGCCCGGCCCCACCGGGGTGAAAGTGCTGCAGGCGTTGGTGCTGTTCCTGGCCGTCGTCGCGCTGCTGTTCTTCGTGATCTTCCCCTGGCTCGAGCCGTACCTGCCGTTCGACCGGGTCTCGGTCAACCAGTAGCGAGCTCCGGCCCGTGCACCTGGTAGGCCGGTCTGCGGCCGCCAGGCATTCCGGCCGATCTGGGAGCATGAATCCTGTGACCCGCATCCTCGTCGTCGACAACTACGACTCGTTCGTCTTCAACCTCGTCCAGTACCTGGAACAACTCGGCGCCGAGTGCATCGTCCGGCGCAACGACGAGATCACCACGGACGAGGTGGCCGGTCTGGCGGTCGACGGCATCCTGCTGTCGCCCGGGCCGGGAACGCCGGCCGGCGCCGGGGTGACCGAGGACATGATCCGCTGGGGCGAGAGCAGGGTGCCGGTGTTCGGGGTGTGCCTCGGTCATCAGGCGATCGCCGAGGTCTACGGCGGCGTGGTGGATCGGGCCGAGGAGCTCTTGCACGGCCGGACTTCTCAGGTTCACCACGACGGGTCGGGGGTGTTCGCCGGCCTGCCCGACCCGTTCACCGCGACCCGCTATCACTCGCTGGCCGTCGTCGACGGGACCGTGCCGGACGCTCTCGAGGTGACCGCTCGTACCGAGGGCGGCGTGATCATGGGGCTGCGGCACCGAGAGCACCCGGTCGAGGGCGTGCAGTTCCACCCGGAGTCGGTGCTCACCCAGGGCGGGCACCGGATGCTGGCGAACTGGCTGGCGCAATGTGGCGACTCCGGCGCAGCGAGCCGCGTCGACGTTCTCGAAGACGAGGTCGAACGTCTGCGGGTGTCTGCGGGCTGACGGACTGTCTCGCCCGGCGCGGCTGCCGCGGGAGAGCTGACCGGACAGCGCCGTACGGGTGAATTGGTCCGTCCTGTCGTATTGACATTTGCCGAGGCATGCTCCTGACCTGCGGATACTTCCGGACCGCAGAGGGGAGGCGGCCGTGGTCCCGCATGCGTCCGCCACGTCGACCGGCCGATCCTGGATCGGTGAGGTGCGGCTGCTCGGTTCGTTCCGACTGATCGTCGACGGCGCCGACGTCGCGCTGCCCACCGGTTCCCAACGACTGGTGGCGCTGCTGGCCCTGCACGGTCGACAGACCCGCAGCCGCGCCGCAGGCACGCTGTGGCCCGACGCGACCGAAGTCAGGGCGTTGGGGTGTCTGCGCACGGCGATCTGGCGGTGTCACCACGGGGCGCCGGGCGTGGTCCAAGCGGGCTCCACCTCGCTGCACCTGTCCGCGGCCGTCAGCGTCGACTGCGTCGAACTGGCGAGCAAGGCCCGCGCCGTCATCGACGGTGGTTCGGGCGATCCGGCAGGCTGCGATGGAGAATTGCTGTCCGGCTGGGACGACGACTGGCTGGCAGACGAGCGTGAGCGGCTCAACCAATTGCAGCTGCACATGCTCGAGGCCCAGGCGCAACGGCTCGCGGCCGACGGTCGGTTCGGACTCGCGCTGGACGCTGCGATGCGCGCGGTACGGGCGGACCCGTTGCGCGAGAGCGCGCACCGCACTGTCATCAGCATCCATCTGGCCGAGGGCAATGTGGCCCAGGCCCGTCGCGCCCTGCGTCGCTGCGCCGACCTGCTGCACAGCGAGCTCGGCGTCGGCCCGTCCGCGCAAACGATGCGCCTGATGGCCGGTGCGCTGACCGGGACAGGGATGGGCGCGACGACCGGAACCGGCCTGTCCACCGCGCCCGTGAAGGCAGCGTTGCGCGGTGACGCGGCGGTGACGGTCGGATGACGACGTCCCCGGATTCTCGCTTGCAAGGCCGGCACCGGGCCGGCCCGGTCGAGAGGACATCCATGCCTGACTTCAAGTTCCGCAATCTGACCGTCAAGGTCGGCGACGAGCTGAAGCTGTGCGCCCCGGACACCAAGATCCAGGGTCTGACCCCGATTCTGTGTCGGCGGTTCTACAGCTACTGCTTCAACTTCAGCCGGTGGTGCGACTGGGGCACCCGTTTCCCCACCTACACCATCACCAACTGCCGCGCCGGCAGCCTCACCATCCCGACCTGCGGGATCTCCGAGGAGCCGACCTGGGGACCCGAGGTGGACATCGACGTCGACCTCGACGTGCTCAAGGAGCAACTGACCGAGCAGCTCAAGGCGGTCGAGGCCGAGCAGGCCAAGGTGGCCGCCGCGGCCAAGCCGGCCACCGTCGAGGAGGCCGACGCGCTCAAGGCCGAACTGCAGGCCGCGATGGAAGAGTTGGACGCGCACCGCGCGGAACTGGCCAAGGGCGAAGGTGCCTGACCAGTCGATCGCAACGGACCGGGGAGCCGACGAGGGTCGGCTCCCCGGTCTGGCGCGCCGTGCCGTGCACGCCGTCGCGGCGCTGGGCCTGACCGACGTCGAGCACATCGCCCACCGCTTGTACTGCTTCCACCGGATTCCGTGGGGACCGTACTGGTCGCGCACGCTGCCCGACCCGGCCCTGCTGCTGGCGTCGGCACGCGGGTGGCGACGCCCGGTGCCGGTGCACCGGGCCGGCGGCTGGCTCAGCCTGTCCAGACAGGGCGCGCCGGAGGAACGGCCCGAGGACGTCGACGAACCGCCAGATGGTGTCGGCGAGCCGCGAAACGAGCGTGGCCGCACCGGGTTCGGGTACAAGCTGTATCTGTCGCCGGCCCCGGCCGCGGTGGCCGATGTGCTGCCGGTTGCGGCCGAGGCGGCCGCGCGGGCGGGTGCCCTCCGGTTCAAGGTGGGCGCCGATCCGGTCGGCCTGCTGCGTCCGGACAAGATCGTCTTCTATCTGCATGACGCTGCGGAACTCACCGAGCTGGCCCAAGCGCTGACCCGGGCGCTGGTCGGGGTCGAGCCGCACGGCGTTCCGTTCACCGCACCACTGACCGACGACGGGCTGCTGTCCTGGGCCGGCGACCCGCCCGGTGAGGATCGGCAGAGCTGGCGGATGGCCGTCTGTGCGCTGCTGGCCGCCCCGCTGTCCCGCGGCGTCGCGCCCGACGACGCCCTGGCCGAGGTGACCGGCGGCGGCGTCGTCCTCGCCGACTTCTCGCCGGCCAACCTCGCCCGGCCGACCCTGCTCCGCACCGCCGCCTGAATGGGAGACAGCGAGTGATCACTCAGTACCCGGTGTCGGTGCCGACGCGCAGCGAGGCAGCGGCATGAGCCTGACCGCCGACCTCGTCCTGCCCGAGGATGTGTTGCTGATCCCGGTCGCCGATCTGGATGCCGGGCTGCGTGAAGAACTCGGCGACCCCGACGGGTTTGCCGTGACCCGGCCCCGCGGCCGGGCGACGTCCAGCCTGGTCGGCCCCGAGGTTGCCGAGTTGCTCAACGAGTTCCGGTCGCCGACGACGGTGGTCGCCGCGGTGCTGCGGTACAGCAGCCGGCACGGACTGGATCCGCGGGTGACGTTGGACCAGGCGTACCCCGCGCTCTCCCAGTGTCTCGGCGAGGGCTTCCTGGTGCCGCCGGACCGCTCGGCCGCGTCCGAGATCGTCGCCTCCGTGCAGATCGGCGCGGTGGTCGCCGGTGCAACGGTGCAGGACTGCGTCAGGGTGCTCGACGACACCGAGGTCTACCGGGCCGTGCTGCCCGACGGAGCACTCGTCGCGATCAAGCTCGCCCGGGAATCGGGTACGGCGGTGAGTGCTCAGGTCCGCGACTCCTTCGCCCGCGAGGCTCAGGTACTCACGGTGCTGGACGGCGGGCCGGCGCCGCGCCTGCTCGACGACGGCTCCGGCGAGCAGCGCCCCTATCTGGTTCTGGAGTGGTGTGACGGGCTGCCGGCCACCGGAGTCGGCAGGCTGGATGCCGCGGCGGTCCTACTGGCGGTCCTCGACGCCTATGCCGTGTTGCACGGGCGTGGGGTGCTGCACGGCGATGTGCACCCCGGGAACGTCCTGGTGGACTCGGCGGGGCGGGTGCGGCTGGTCGACTTCGGCCTGGCCACGGCTATCGGGCTCGCGGGGAAGGTGCGGCGCGGCGGTCTCCAGCACTATTTCGAGCCTGAGTTGGCGGCCGCGACGTTGGCCCGTCGCCGGCCGCCGGAGGTGTCCGTTGCCGGGGAGGTGTTCAGCCTCGGCGCCCTCGGCTACGAGTTGCTCACCGGCCGGCCGTGGATCGATCTCGGCCTGGATTCCGACCAGGCGATGAGCCGGATCGTGGAGCGGATGCCGGTGCCGTTCCGGGACCACAGGGTGCACGGGCACGCCGAGCTGGAGCGGGCGCTGCATGCCGCACTGGCCAAGGATCCCGGGAGCCGGCCCGAGTCGGTCGAGGCGTTCGCGGAGCTGGTGCGCACGGCGATCGACCGTGACCGCACCCATGCCGAGATGTTCCACGGCGTGGCGGGCCGGCCGGCCCGGCGCGATGCGGTGGACGCCGTCCTCGCGTCGGTGTTGCCGGGCGGCGAACTGAGCCGGACGGACCCGGCGGCGCCGACGGCTTCGCTGAACTACGGGGCCGCCGGCGTGGCCATGGCGCTGCTGCGGATCTCGTCGCTACGGGCCGACCCCGACCTGCTGACGTACGCCGACGGCTGGGCCGAGCGTGCGCACCGGCTGGCCGGCGCCGTTGACGCGTTCGTCGCGCCCGATCTGGGTCTTGACGAGGAGGCCGTCGGCGATGGCACTCCCTACCACCGGGCCAGCGGCGTCGCCCTGACCCGCGCTCTGGTGGCCCACGCCGCCGGTAACACGATGGCCCGGCAGGCGGCACTGGACGACTACGCCGTCACCGCAGCACACGACGCCGTGGTGCCCGACCTGACCTTGGGCAGCGGGGGCGCGTTGCTGGGGGCGGCGCTGTTGCTGGAGGCGATCAGCGGCGACCCCTACGCGAACCCGACGGCGCTGCGTGAGCTCGGCGGCAGCATGGCCGGTCGGCTCTGGGAGAGCATGGAATCCGCCGGAGACATCGCCAGTTCGTCGACCATCAGCGCGCTGGGCATCGCGCATGGCTGGGCCGGCCTGCTGCTGGCGTCGTTGCGCTGGGCAGACGCGGTCGGTGACCGGCCGCCGGACGGGCTGGCCGACCGGCTGGACCAGCTCGCCGCCCTGGCCGAGACCACGGCGAACGGCGTCCGGTGGCGCTGGACCAACCGGTCCGGGCCGGCGGCCGGGGTCAGCGTCCCCGGTTGGTGCAACGGCACCGCAGGCCACCTGATGCTGTGGACCCAGGCCTTCCGCAGCCTGGGCGACCAGCGCCACCTGGAGCTGGCGGTGCGGGCCGGCGATGAGCTCGTGGCCTCGGCCGGCGGGCCGCCCCAGTTGTGCTGCGGCGCGCCCGGTCAGGCGTACGCCCTGCTCGACCTGTACCGGATCACCGGGGAGCGCGCGACCCTGCAGGCTGCGCACCGGATCGCCGAGCAGGTCAGGGCCGACCTGGATGCCGGCGCGGCGGCCGCGGATCCCGAGCTGATTCCGGCCAGCCTGTACCGCGGGCCGCTCGGCGCGGCCGTACTGCTGTGCGAACTGGACCGGCCCGAGCTGGCCGCGATGCCGGCCTTCGGGCTCGAGGGCTGGTGAGTCGGCGGCCCGCGCGCCGCGTGGATCAAGTCCCCCGGGCCGGGGGGAGTTACCCGCAGGATTGTGTCTGATTTGGGCGGATCAACTCCCCCCGGGCCGGGGCGAGTTACCCGCAGGATTGTGTCTGATTTGGGCGGATCAAGTCCCCGCGGAGGATCCACGTCGCGGTGGTGGGGAAGTGCGGTCGTCGGGCGACTGCACGGGACGCCGAAGGCCCCGGTCGTGATCGACCGGGGCCTTCTACCGGCTCCCCGTGGGGCGGTGTTCCCGTCCGCTCAGGACGAGGTGGCGCCGAGCGTGACATCCGCCGACGCGGTGTCAGAGCCGCGCACGTAGGTGATCTTCACCGTGCCGCCAGGGGTCTGCGAACGGATCGCCGCGATCAGCGCGTCGGCCGAGTCGACCGGCAGGTCTCCGACCTTGGTGATGACGTCGCCCTCCTTCAGTCCCGCCTTCGCCGCACCACCGTCGGCGGTGACCGACGCGACCAGGGCACCGGTCGGCATCTGGGTGGCCGAGGTGGCGTTGTCCCTGACGCTCGCGCCGAGCACGGCGTGCTGGGCCTTGCCGGTGTTGATGATCTCCTGAGCGATGCGGTGGGCCTGGTCGATCGGGATGGAGAACCCGACGCCGATGCTGCCGGACTGGCTGGAGCTGCTGGAGTCGGACAGCGAGGCGATGGCCGAGTTGATGCCGATCACGCTGCCGTTCATGTCGACCAGTGGGCCTCCGGAGTTGCCCGGGTTGATGGCCGCGTCGGTCTGGATCGCGTTGAGCACGGTGCCGCTGGCCGCTGTGGTCGACTGGCCCTGCTGCTCGTCACCATTGCCGTTGCCCTGGCCACCGAACGGGTCCTGCGGCTGCTGCTGTTGCTGCTGGTCCTCGGAGGACGCGGTGCGAACCGGCCGGTTGAGCGCGGAAACGATGCCGGAGGTGACCGTGGCGGACAGGCCGAGCGGAGACCCGACGGCCACCACCTGCTGGCCGACGACCAGGTTGGCCGACGTGCCGAGGGTGGCCGGGGTCAGGTTGGACACGCCCTCGGCCTTGATCACGGCGAGGTCGTCGGTGGTGTCCGCGCCGACCACGGTGGCCTTGGCCGTGGTGCCGTCGTTGAACCGGACGGTGAGGTCGGTCGCGCCCTCGATCACGTGACCGTTGGTCAGGATGAGGCCGTCCTTGGTCAGGATGATGCCGGAGCCCTCGCCGCCGGAGCTGTCCGACGTGGCCAGGATCGACACCACCGACGGCAGCACCTTGGCGGCCACGGACTCGATCGTGGCTCCGGAGGTGGCGACGGCGGAAACCGGGGCAGCGGCGCTCTGCTGGGTCAGCGACGAGTCCGAGGCGGCCGAGACGTCCGCGCTGTTGCCGACGTGCGCACCGAGCAGGCCACCACCGAAGCCGGCGGCCAGGGCCAGGGCGACGGTGGTCGCGGCGATGAGTGTTGTCTTCTTCCGCTTGGGCTTCTCGGGTCGCGACGGCGGCCGGCGCGGCTGCCGCACCCAAGGGAGGCAGGTCCGTGCGGGTGTGGTGCCAGCCCGGCGCGGGCGCCTGCGGCGTGGCGCCGGTGACACCCGGCTGCTGATAGGCCCCGGTGAACGTGGGGTACCCGGCGCGCGGGGCCGGTCCTGACGGCCGCGAGGCGGCGGCTGGGCCGGACGGCACCTGGCCGGTGGCCGGACGGCTCGCGAACCAGGTCTGCGCATCGACGGACGGGTCGTGGTAACCGGGGGTGCCGGCCTGGCTCCAGGCCTCGACCGGAGTGGCGCGCAGCGCTCCCGACGGGCGGGAGTGCCAGTCCGGTCCACCCGGAAGTGTGTGCAGCGGGCCGGTGGCCGGGCTGTCGTCGGCCGGCAGCGCCCCGTCCTCGTCCGAGTTCTCGATCGCGGCGGCGTCGGCGACCGGGGTGGCGTCGGCGGCTTCCGGAAGCGCCCCGACCGGCGCTTCGACCGGCGCCTCGTCGGCGGTCGGCCAGGACTGCTCGGCGACCGGGGTGGGGTCGACGGATGCCTCGGCGGCGCTCGGCCAGGACTGCTCGCCGGCCTGGTGCTGGGACTGCTCCTCGGCGGTCGGCCAGGACTGCTCGGCGGCTGCGATCTGGTGCTGGTCGTCGGAGGGGGCCTCGGGCGACGAATCGTGAGGAACCCGGTCCGGAAGGGGGGAGTCGTGGTCGGTCATGGTTCTCACCTTGAGCCCACCGGATGGGGATCCCATGAGTGCTGGCTTGGTCGCCCGGATGAAATGGCCGGACATCCGGTGAGAGCGGGCGCAGAGTCCATGTGAGGGAGTCCTGGCCCGGCCGACCACGACCGGTTGACCGACAGGAACACAAGATCTGCGCTCAGGTCGGCCTACCGATGGTCCCCGTTGCGACCAGGTCAGAAGCCGGCGTCGCCGCCCTGGTCGTCGGTGGTTTAGCCGTTGCCGCCACGCCCGCGGCGCCGCGTGGTGATCGGGACGGTGTTGTTCGGTTGGGTCGCCGCGGTACTCGTGGTCGGCCCTGACGGCGTGGTCTTGGTCGGCGGCGGCGGCGGCTCGGCGGCGTACAGGTTCACCGCGACGTTGTCCAGGATGGTGATCTGCTGCCCCGGTCCCGGGTTCTGGAAGCCCGGCGCGACGGTGCGGCCCTTGCCCTTCGGCGGGTTGGGCACATCGGGACCGGTCTGCAACGAACCGCGCCAGCCCATGCTCTGCAACTGACCGACGGCCTGGTCGTAGGTCAGGCCGGCCAGGTCAGGCAGGTAGATCGTCTTCAGCTTGCCGATCTGGATGTTGATCTTCGCGGTCTTGTCGATCACCGAGTTGGCGGCGGGGCTCTGGCCGAGGATCAGCCCCACCTGCGTCGGCTCGCTGGTCTCGACCTCCGTCGCACCGGTCTGCAGCGTGGACACGTCGCCCTTCCACCCGAGGTTGTTCAGCGCCTTGACCGCGTCCTCGGGCTTCTGCTGGGTGATGTTCGGCAGAGTGAACTGGGAGAAGTCCGACCAGGTCAGATTGACCGTGAAGCCCTTCTGAACCTTGTCGCCGGGGTTGGCGGGCTGCCCGTTGTCGAATCTCGTCATCGACAGCACCTGGTCCTTGGGCTGGTCGGACTTGGCCGACTGATCGGTGCTGTTCAGCCCGGCGTCCTCCAACGCCTGCTTGGCGGCGTCCAACTGCATGCCGACGATGCCGTCGGGGATCTGCACCATCTCCGGCCCGGTGCCGAACGTGACGGTCACCGTCGAACCCGGCTTGACCTCGCTGCCCTCCGCCGGGTCCTGCTTGGTGACCCGATCCCGGTAGGCCTCCTCGGAGGACTCGGTCGTCTTCTTCATCTTCAGGCCGACCTTGCCCAGCGCGGCGTTGGCCTGCTCTTCGGTCATCGCCGACAACACCGGCACCTGGACGGCGGTGACCCCCTTGCCCACCTGGATGTTGACCTTGGTGCCCTCGTCGACCAGCGTCCCCTCCGACGGGTTCTGGTCGACGACCTTGTTCTTGTTGTCGTTGGAGGACTCGACCGGCGTCTGGGTCCCGGGGGAGAGGTTCGACTCCTTCAACTTGGCCAGCGCCTGGTCGACGGTCAGCCCGGAGAGCGTCGGGACGTTCACCTGGGTGACCCTGTCCGGGGGATTGGTGACCCGCAGGGTCAGCCAGATCGCGCCGGCCAGCAGCGCGGCGCAGATCACCCCGATGCCGACGAAACCCCAGATCCGTTTGGCCCTGCTGGATTCCTCGGGTTCGTCCCAGTCATCCCGCATGGCCGGGCGGGGCGGGGCGAGGATCGGAGGCCCCGCGGGGGCGCCTGGGACGGCATCCCGCCGATGATCTGGGTGCGCTCCTCGGCGGTCATCACCTTCGGCGCCTGGACCATCTGTCCGGACAATGCCCGCACCAGGTCCGCGCGCATCTCGGCGGCGGTCTGGTAGCGGTTCAGTGGGTTCTTGTTCAATGCCTTCAGGACGATGGCATCCATCTCCTGGGGCAACCCGGGCTTCACCGAGGACGGCGCCTTCGGCTCCTCCCGCACGTGCTGGTAGGCCACCGCGACCGGTGAGTCCCCGGTGAACGGCGGCGAACCCGTGAGCAACTCGTAGAGCACGCAACCGGTCGCGTAGACGTCGGACCTGGCGTCGACCGCCTCGCCCCGGGCCTGCTCGGGCGACAGGTACTGGGCGGTGCCGATCACTGCGGCGGTCGCGGTCATCGTCGCCTGGCCGTCAGCCACCGCCCGTGCGATGCCGAAGTCCATCACCTTGACCGCGCCACCACGGGTGAGCATGACGTTGGCCGGCTTGATGTCACGGTGGACGATGCCGTGCCGGTGGGAGAAGTCGAGCGCCGCGCAGATGTCGGCGACGATCTCCATGGCCCGCTTGGGTTGCAGCGGGCCTTCCCGGCGCAGCAAGTCGCGGAGCGTCTCCCCGTCGACGTACTCCATGACGATGTACGGCACCGGGCCGGTCTCGCCCTGGGTCTCACCGGTGTCGTAGACGGCGACGATCGCCGGGTGGTTGAGCGAAGCCGCGTTCTGCGCCTCGCGGCGGAAGCGGGCCTGGAACGACGGGTCCCTGGCCAGGTCGGCGCGCAGCACCTTGATCGCCACATCCCGGCCCAGCCGCAGGTCGCGGCCCCGATGGACCTCCGACATGCCGCCGAAGCCGAGGGTGTCGCCGACCTGGTAGCGGTCGCCGAAAACCTGTCCCGTCATCGCCGTCCTTCATCTTCGTTCGCGGAGTGCCCGCCAACCTCGCCCGACCAGTCTCTCAGGTGCTCAGCGCAGGACCCGGTCGGCGCAGGTCGACGCGGCGCGCGAGGAGCCCTCGGGGCCGCGGCGGCCGTCATCGACAGCCCCCGACCACACCGTCGTCCGACCCGGTCAGTCGACGTCCGATTCCCTCGCCGGTTCCACAGGGTGACCCACCCGACTCCTCGTCGGGATGCTCGGCCGCCGCCCATCCGACGGCCGGCGCCTGCGATTCGGTCGGGGTCGCCCCGTCCGCCCTGGTGACCAGGTAGACGCCGGCGGCGCCGGCGATCACCACCACCAGCAGGGCGATGAGCAACGCGATGCCGGTCCGGCGGCCGGTGGCGGCGGCGGTCGGTGGGCCCGGCGTCGGTCTGCCCGGCGTCGGCGGCCCCGGCGTCGGCCGGCCCGGTGTCGGTCTGCCCGGCGTCGGTGTGCCCGGTGTCGGTCTGCTTCTGGGGTCGACCACCACCGGGGCGGCCACGACCTGCACCGCACCGCTGGGCGGCAGCATCGGCGCGGCGAAGGCGCCGGACGCGACCACCGATCCGCCCGCCCTGACCCTGGTGACCGCCGCCGCGACCGACGCGCCGTCGGCGAAGCGCTGCGCGGGATCCTTGGCCAACATCCGCATGACCAGTCCGGCGACCGCGGGCGGGATGTCCAGCGGCAGCGGCGGCGGCGGGTCCTGCACCTGGGCCTGCGCGACCGCCACCGGGTTCTCCCCATTGAACGGACGTACGCCCGCAAGGCATTCGTAGGCGACCACGCCCAGCGCGTAGACGTCGGATGCCGGCCGGGCCTCGTGGCCCGCCGCCTGCTCAGGAGAAAGGTATTGCGCCGTCCCCATCACCATGCCGCCGCGGGTCACCGGCACCTGGTGCGCGACCTTCGCGATACCGAAGTCGGTGATCTTCACCAGCCCGGCCGGGGTGATCAGCAGGTTGCCCGGCTTGATGTCCCGGTGCACCAGGTTCCGGGCGTGCGCCACCTGCAGGGCACGTCCGGACTGCTCGAGGACGTCCAGCACGCGCGGCACGGACAGCCGCGGCGTGCGCACCAGCACCGCGGACAACGGTTCGCCGGTGACCAGTTCCATCACCAGGTAGGCGGTGTCCCGTGGCCCGCCGGCGATGGACGCCACCTCGCCGTAGTCGTAGACCGCGGCGATCCCCGAGTGGTTCAGCGACGCGGTGATCCTGGCCTCGGCGCGGAACCGGTCGACGAACTCCGGGTCGCTGGTCAGCTCGGAGCGCAGGATCTTCACCGCGACCTGGCGGGCCAGCCTGGTGTCGTCGGCCGCCCACACCTCGCCCATCCCGCCGACGGCGATTCGGCGGGTCAACCGGTACCGGTCGGACAGCAGGAGTCCAGGAGTCAGCGCCATCGCGCACCCCGATCAGCGGGTGCGCCGAGCCGCAGGGCGCGCATCACGAGCCGCCCTTGACAGCGGCGGCGATGACCTCGTGCCCGATCGGCGCCGCGACGGTTGCGCCGGTGGCGGCCAGCCCCTTGTCGCCACCGTTCTCCACCAGCACCGCCACCGCGACCTGCGGATTGTCGGCCGGCGCGAAGGCCACGTACCAGGCATGCGGCGGGGTGTTCTTGGAGTCGACGCCGTGCTCGGCGGTGCCTGTCTTGGACGCCACGACCAGCCCGCTCATCCCTCCACCGGTCATGTCCTTCTCGGACTCGATCATCATCCCGCGCAACTGGTCCGCGACGGCCTGCGGGATCGCCTGTCCTGCCGACGACGGCTCGGTCTGCGTCATCACCGACAGGTCCGGCTTGGTCACCTTGTTGACCAGGTACGGGTTCATCCGTTCGCCGCCGTTGGCGATGGTCGCCGCGACGATCGCGTTGGCCATCGGGGTGAGCGCGACATCCCGCTGTCCGATCGAGCTCTGCGCCACGGCGGCATCGTCGGTCATCGGGCCCACCCGGGAACCCACCACCGGTAGGCCGACGTCGCTGGGCTTGCCGTCGATGCCGAACGCCGTCGCCTGGTCCCGCAGCACGTCGGCGCCGATGTCCATGCCGACCTCGGCGAATGCGGTGTTGCACGAGTGGGCGAACGCGTCGGTCAGGGTGACCTCGGCGCCACCGGCGTCCGCGCAGGTCTCGTTGTCGTAGTTGGACAGGGTGGCGCCGCCGGTACCGGGGAGGGTGATGGTGGCGTCGCCGGTGACCATGGTCTCCGGCGTGTAGTTGTGCTGGAGTGCGCCGGCCGAGACCACCTGCTTGAACGTGGACCCCGGCGGGTAGACGGCCTGGATCGGCCGGTTCAGCAGCGGCGAGGGGGCGCTCGCGTCGGTGGGCGCGACCAGCGCGTTGTAGGCCTTGCGTTGGGTCGCCTCGGAGTGGCTGGCCAGCGGGTTCGGGTTGAACGACGGGCTGGTCGCCAGGGCCAGGATCGCCCCGGTCTTCGGCTGCAGGGCCACCACCGCGCCGACGTACCCCCGGCTGACCAGGCCCTGGTAGGCGGCCTTCTGCACCGCAGGGACCACGCTCAGCTCCACGTTGCCGCCGCGCGGGTCGCGCCCGGTGATCAGGTCGGACAACCGGTCGACGATCAGGTCCGGGTCGTCGCCGTTGAGCACGTCGTTGTAGGTGCGCTCCAGGCCGGTGGCGCCGTAGCGCAACGAGTAGAACCCGGTGAGGTTCGCGTACGTGGCGCCACCCGGATAGACCCGCTGGTAGCGGTACTGGTCGGTGCTCGGGTCGGACCTGGCCAGCACCACCCCGCCGGCCGCGGTGATCTGCCCGCGCTGCCGGTTGTATTCCTCCAGGAGAGTCCGGGTGTTGTTCGGATCCGACCGGTAGGCGTCGGACTTGACCACCTGGATGTAGGTGATGTTGGCCAGCAGGATCGTCATGAGCACCACCACCGCGGTGCCCAGCTTCTGCAGCGGACGCTTCATGCCGACTCACCCTTGGCGAGGCCAGGTGTCCCCCGGGTCTGGGCGACCACGGGCACCATCTCGGTACGGGCCTCCTGCAGCGGCGTCGGCCGCGGCTTGGCGTGCGGCACCGGCCGTCTCGACGAATCCGAGATGCGCACCAACAACGCGATGATGATGTAGTTGGCCAGCAGGGACGAGCCGCCGTAGGACAGGAACGGCGTGGTCAGGCCGGTCAGCGGGATGAGCCGGGTGACCCCGCCGATGATGATGAAAACCTGCAGGGCCAGCGAGAACGACAGCCCGCCGGCCAGGAGTGAGCCGAAGTTGTCCTTGGCGGCGATCGCGGTGCGCAGGCCCCTGGTGGTCAAGATCAGGTACATCAGGATGATCGCGGAGAGCCCGACCAGCCCGAGTTCCTCGCCGAGCGCGGCGATGATGAAGTCCGTGGAGGCGAACGGCACCATGTCGGGGCGTCCGGCGCCGAGGCCGGCGCCGAAGATGCCGCCGGTGCCCAGCCCGAAGAGCGACTGCACCAGCTGGTAGCCGGCGCCGAGCGGGTCGGCGAAGGGGTGCAACCAGATGTCCACCCTGACCCGGACGTGCCCGAACAGCCTGTACATCAGGGTGGCCCCTGCTGCGAACCCGAGCAGCCCGATGATCAGCCAGGACACCCGGGAGGTGGCCAGGTAGACCATCACCAGCAGGGTGCCGAACAGCAGCAGTGCGGTGCCGAGGTCGTTGCCCCTGACCAGCACGCCGAGGGCCAGCACCAGGGCGATCACCAGCGGTCCCAGATCGCGGGCGCGTGGCAGGGTGAGTCCGAGGAACTTCTTGCCGGCGGTGGACAGCACCGCCCGCTTCTGCACCAGGAACGCCGCGGCGAAGATGATCAGCGCGATCTTGGCGAACTCGGCCGGCTGGATGGAGAACACCCCGGGGATCTTGATCCAGATCTGCGCCCCGTTGACCTGCGAGTAGCGGGCGGGCAGGACCGACGGAACGGCCAGGAAGGCGATCCCGACGAAGGCCAGCGTGTAGGCGTAGGACTGCAGCCGGGTGTGGTCGCGGACCACCAGCAGCACGAGCAGGAACAGCACGAGCGCGATGCCGGTCCAGAGCAACTGCAGCGGGGCCTGCGCTGCGGGTATCGGGTCACCCCGGCCGACGGCCTTCGCGGCGGCGGCCAGGTCCAGCCGGTAGATCATCACCAGGCCGAGGCCGTTGAGCAGGGCCACGACCGGCAGCAACAGCGGGTCGGCGTACGGCGCGAGTTTGCGCACGATCACGTGAGCGATCGCCAGCGCAGCGATGTAGCCGGCCCCGTACCAGGCGAGGTCCCAGGTCAATGACCGGTTCTGATTGAGCTCGACGATGACCAGCGCGGACATCACGATGACCGCCGCGAAGATCAGCATGCCGAGTTCGGCCGCGCGGCCGGTGTGCACCGTCTGGCTCTGGTCCCGAGGAGCGCTCATCGACAGTCCACTCCCGGCACGGGCTCGTGCGAGGTGGTGGTGACCGGCGGGACGACCGTGCTGGTCGTGCTGGTCGTGCTGGTCGGGCGGTCTGCTGGTGTCGGCGCTGGGTGCAGTCGGGGTGCTGCGGCTGCCGGTGGCGGCCGTGGCCGCCTCCGCGAGCGAGGCCGCGGACGACGCGGCCGCACTGAACTGGCGGGCCAGGTCCGAGGCGAGGGTGTCGAGCGGCGGTGCTCCGGGCGTTGGCCGAGGTGCCGGCGGCGCCCCGAGCGGTGGTGCGTGGTGCGCTGGTGCGTGCTGCCGTACGGCCGGCGGCCGACGTGCTCCGCGGAGCGGCCGAGGTGGATCGCGGCGTGCTCCTGGCCGTGGGGGACGACCCGCCGGTACGGCCGCCGCCCGTCGTGGTCGGCCGGGGACTGGTGGCAGGGGCGGAACTGGTGGTCGTGGGCGAGCTGGTGGTCGGGCTGGGTGTGGTCACCGTCGAGCCGGCCGTGGTCGGGGTGGTGATGGGCGGCGGGGTCGGCGTCGGCTTCAACGACTCGCAGGTCGGCAACATCTGGCCGGTCAGTCGCTGCATGACCGACCTGGCGTCGTTCAGGCTGCCTGCGGTGATCCCCGCATTGACCTGATCGCGGGCGGCGGGCACCAGATCGGACAGCTGCAGCGGGACGCAGCCGGCCGGGTTCTCCGGGCACGAATTCTCCGCGACCGACGACAGTTTGACGCCGAGCACGGAGCCGTCGACCCCGCGGAACACCACCACCTGACCGTCGTGCGCGCCGACGTAGTACTGGGTGCGTACCCACAACAGCGACCCGGTGATGACGACGCCGAGCAGCACCACCAGCGCCAGGGCCAGCGCGGTGCGTCGCCGCCACCGCGGGCGGTCGGGCGGAGAGCTCATGCCCTCGGCGACATCGGCTGACTCGTCCTCGTCGTCCTCGTCGTCGTCCGGACCGTGCTCCATGGCTTGCTGGGCCGCCGCGCGCTCGGCAGCCTCCTCGTCGGACAGCACCGGCAACGGCACCCGCGGCATCCGCTGGGTCATGTGGATCGGCAGGATCGGGCCGGTCGCCTCCGGATCGTCCGGATCGTGCCCGGCCGGCACCCCGGCGGGCTCGGGGCCGACATCCAGTACGTCGGCGACGATCACCGTGACGTTGTCCGGGCCGCCCCCGATGAGCGCGAGCTCGATCAGCGTGTCGGCCACCCGGTCGGTCTCGGGTCCGGCCAGGGTGTCCGCGATCGCCTCGGCCGAGACCACTCCGGACAGCCCATCGCTGCAGATCAGGAAACGGTCGCCGACCGAGATCTCCCTGACCACCAGCATCGGCTCGGGTTCGGACCCGTTCAGCGCCCGCAGCAACAGGTTGCGCTGCGGGTGGTGGGCCGCCTCGTCCTCGGTGATGCGGCCGTCGTCGACGAGGGACTGGACGAACGTGTCGTCGTGCGAGAGCTGGTGCAGCACCCCGTTGCGGTACAGGTAGGCACGCGAGTCGCCGATGTGCGCCAATCCCATCCGCGGACCGTCGAACAGCATCGCGGTCGCTGTCGTCCCCATCCCGTCGAGCTCGGGATCCTCGGCGACCAGATCGGCGATGGCGTCGTTGCCGGCGTCCATCGCCCGGCGCAGCGGGGCGATCAGGTCGGCGCCCGGTGGGTTCTCGTCCAGCGGCACGAACGCGGCCACCACCACCCGGGAGGCGAGATCGCCGGCGGCGTGCCCGCCCATGCCATCGGCGACGATGAGCAGACGCTCGCCGGCGTACACGGAGTCCTGGTTGTTCGACCGCAGCAGACCCCGGTCCGAGCGCGCCGCGAAGCGCAGCTGATGGGTCATGAGGCGGGCGGCCCTGGCTCGCTCATGATGCGTACGCCTCGCTCCGCGTCGGTGCACGCAGCGGCTGCCCGAATCATTCGCCTGGTCATGGCCGCAACTCGATCACCGTGCGACCGATCCGGATCGGCGTGCCGACCGGCACCGCCGTGGGCGCGACCACCCTGGTCCGGTCCAGGTAGGTGCCGTTGGTGGACCCGAGATCCTCCAGGTAGACCCGGCCGTCCTCGCGGGTGAGCCGGGCATGCCTGGTCGAGGCGTAGTCGTCGTCCAGCACGAGCGTGGAGTCCTCGGCCCGGCCGATCAGCACCGGGGCGTCACCCAGCCGGATGCGGGTGCCCGCCATCGAACCGGCGGTGACCACCAGCAGGGCAGGCGCCATGCCCGCGGACGATGCCGGGCTCTTGGCGGCCCGCCGCGCCTCCCGTCGGGACTGGCCGGTCACGCTGACCCTCGGGTTCGCCGCCAGCCGCAGGTCGGCTCGGATCACCCGGATCGCCGCCAACACGAACAACCAGAGCAGGATCAGGAATCCCACCCTGGTCAGCTGGAGGATCAGCGCAGGCACGTCGAAGCTGTCCTGCCGTTAGCCGCGCACGTTGAACACGACTGTCGAGTGGCCGATCCGGACCACGTCGCCGTCGGCGAGCTGCCAGGTCTGCACGGACGAGCCGTTGACCGTGGTGCCGTTGGTCGAACCGAGATCGTGCAGCACGGCCACCTGGCCGTCGAAGTAGATGTCGATGTGCCGCCGGGACACCGAGGTGTCGGGGAGCCGGAAGCCCGCATCCTGGCCGCGGCCGACGATGTTCGAGCCACGCTGCAACTGGTAGGTCCGGTGCGACCCGTCGTCCACCGAGAGCACGGCGACCAGGTCGGCGGGAGCCTGCTGCTGGTAGGGCTGGGAGTAGCCGGCCTGCGCCTGCGGCGCACTGGCCGGTGGCTGTGCGTACCCGGGCCCGTACTGGGCGGGCTGCTGCTGCGGTTGGGGCGCGTACTGCTGATAGGCCGGGTCGTACTGCTGGCCGTAACCGGGTTGCTGCTCGTAGCCCTGCGGCGCCGGCTGCTGGTAGGCGGGCTGCTGGCCCGATGGTGGCTGCTGGGGGTACCCGGCAGGCGGGTAGCCCGGTGCCTGGGGCTGGCCGTACTGCTGATAGTTCGGGTCGTACCCCTGCGGGTAGCCCGGCTGGCCCTGCGGCTGTTGGCCGTACTGCTGCGGGTTGGCCGGCCCGTACTGCTCGTAGCCGGGTTGAGCCGGCTGCTGACCGTAGGGCTGTTGGCCGTACTGCTGGTAGCCCTGCGCCGGTTGCTGTCCGGACGGCGGGTTGATCAGGTTGCCGTACTGGTCGTACTGCGGCTGGCCGGGTTGGGGCTGGCCGGGTTGGGGCTGGCCGTTGGGCTGCCCAGGTTGGGGCTGGCCGGATGAGGGCTGCTCATAGGGGTACGGCTGGCCGGAGTCCGGTGGCTGCTGACTCATCTGTCCCACTCCTGGGCTTGGTTGGCT
Source organism: uncultured Actinomycetota bacterium (assembly GCA_963834185.1). Classification (GTDB taxonomy): domain Bacteria; phylum Actinomycetota; class Actinomycetes; order Mycobacteriales; family Nakamurellaceae; genus Nakamurella. The sequence goes on along the minus strand of CAWIAR010000011.1, from coordinate 575,374 downwards.
GGAACGCCGGGCGCGCCGGTCGACATCGGGGTCGACGAGCGAACTGACGCGGAACTGTCCGGTGTGCAGGGCCGGCGCGTCCTCCAGGGTGACGGCCACGTCACCGAAGGTCTGCCAGTTCTGCTCGTCCAGATAATCCCTGATCATCTCGGACAGCGCCTGCGCGACCCTGTCCTGGTCGGCGCCCAGACTCCGTCGGTCGGAGGTGCCCAGGCGCACGAGATAGTAGTTGGGTGCGACGGTGCGGCTGCCCTGCCTGGTCAGGTGGGCCTTGGCCTCGTCCTGCAGAGCAAGTGCCACTTCACCGGGTTGGACCGAACCGCCGAACAATCGAGCGAAGGTTCCGTCCACCACCCCCTGCAGGCGGCGTTCGAAGCTCTGGATGACGCCCATCGTCACCTCCCCTCTCCTCGACACCGAATCGTAACCGTGGGCACACCTCCGGACGGCGGAAGCGTGGAACACGACGGAGACGTCCGGGAAGGGGGTTGGTTGCCCGGCTGACCCCGTCCGGCACTCACCGTGCCGGCCGATGTTCACACGCCGGCGGGGTCCACCAAGCTCATGGACATCGACAACAGCTGGGCGCGTTGTCGGGTGACTCCTGAGGTTGAGGATCTGCTGGCGCGCGGTGGCCCTCCGGTGGTCGGCAATTCCGGTCGCCGGCGTCGTTGGCGGTGGGTCGGGGCTGCGTTCATCGGGTGATAATCTTGTCGGCGTCGCTCGGGCGAGTGGCGAAATGGCAGACGCGCACGGTTCAGGTCCGTGTGTCCGAAAGGACGTGGGGGTTCAACTCCCCCCTCGCCCACTCTGGTTGAGACAGACGATCAAGGCCCCGCAGCAGGTTTCCGGCGCGGGGCCTTGCTCGTGGTCGCCGCGAACACCTGGCTGCCTACGCCGCAGGACACGTAGCCGCCTACACCGCAGGGCCGGGATGTTCGCCGAGCACCACCCTGCTGCCGAGTCCGGCGTAGAGATAGTGGCCACCGAAGGACTTCTTGAGCGCGCTGAGGGCCGGCTCGCCGGTGCAGTGGCCCGGTGCGATGTAGCCGACTTCATAGGTGTCACGCAGTGTCCTGACGACGAGGTCGATCGCCGGGTCCTGGGCCGCCAACAAGTGCAGACCCCCCGCAATGCAGTGGATCTTCGAATTGATCGAGGAAGCCGCCTTGACGATGTTCTCGATGCCCGGATGCGAGCATCCGACCACCAGGACAATCCCCTCCGGCGTGTCGATCGCGAGCGAGAGCTCGCGAAGCTCCAGCGTGCCGGGTGTGTCGGAAACCAGGGCGATCAGCGTCATCTCCGGCGCGATCTGCGTCGTCTCGGCGATCAGCTGGAAGTCGGCACCGGGCCAGGCGCTGCCCATCGCCCATGTGCCCTCGCGTCTGCCATCGAAGTACCGCTCGTACCGGGGCAGCGACTCATCCGTGCGGGCGAAGGTCGCAGGTAGCGCAAAGCCGAAGACGCCGAATCCGTCCACCGGTGCGAAAACCTTGACGTCCGGCTTGACGCCGAGAAGGTGGGCCAGGCCGCCCATGTGGTCGCCGTGCCGATGCGACATGACGGCGAAGTCGATCTTCGACAAATCGATACCCAGGGCCGCTGCGTTCTCGGCCAACACGTCGCCGTTGTTGCCGGTGTCGAAAAGGACGCGTCTGCCGGCAGCCTCGACCAGCACGGCGTAGCCCCAGTCCTTGGTCATGGCGGGGTCCCTGCCGAACGCGTCGTTGAGGACGGTGACCTGCGGCGCCGCCGCCGGAGTCGAGCCGCCGTCCGGACCCGCTTCGGTAACCGTCATCAGGGGCCTGCCGTCGTGCCGGCGATAGTGTCAGCGATCCTGTCCGGGCAGTTCATACAGCGTTCTGCAGAGTTCTCGCCCATCACTGTAGGCGGGCCGGGAAACGTGGCCCATGGGTTCCGGGTGCCGTCGCAGAGCCAGGGTTGATACGGGCGGAGACAGCGGCGCGCGTGGTGAACGCGTGGTCGAGACTGTTCTACCGACAACCGAACTCACCGACGGCGGCGGCCCCCCACGTTAGGGTTGAGCCGTGGCAGACGTCGCGATCAGCGCGGTGACGGGCGCCGAACTCGATCAAGCACAGGTCTTGAGGCTGTACGCGTCCGTCGGGTGGACGGCCTACACGGCGACCCCCGAGGTCCTGTTCGCCGGATTGGCCGGGTCGACCCACATCGTGGCGGCGCGGCTCGGCCCCGACCTGATCGGCCTTGCCCGGATCGTCTCCGACGGGGCCACCGTCGCGTATCTGCAGGATGTGCTGGTCCATCCCGACCATCAGCGCCGCGGTCTCGGTCGGCGATTGATCGATGCCGTGCTCGAGCCGGTGGCGCACGTCAGGCAGAAGGTATTGCTCACCGACGACGAGCCCGCCGTCCGCGACTTCTACGCTCGCCTGGGGTGGACCGACGGCGCCGACCGGTCCTTGCGGGCCTTCGTCCGACTCGACGGCTGAGGGCAGCGCCCTTCCAGGATTGTTCGGAGATCTGCGAAGAGCGCACTCAAGCCCCGCGCAAGGCGTGCTGCAGCGGCGTGCGGAACTTCGGGATCACCGATACTCCGGCGTGCCAGTCGGTGAGTTCGGCCGCGCGCATCCCGACCTGGTCGGCGCGCTCGGCGCCGAGATCCTCGAGCAGCCGCCAACGAACGTCGCCGGCCGGCCCCTGGGCCCATCCGCCGACGATCCGGCCGTCGGCCCAGATGCTCGGGCCGATGTTGCCGTTGCTGTCGAACAACTCTCGACGATGGCTCTCGGGCAGGTACCAGTCCCGTCCCTGCCAGCCCATCGGGGTCGGGTCCAGAGCGGGAAGGAAGGCGATCCATGGCTCGGTGTCACCGACCGGGTCTGCGTCGTCGGCAAGCAGGAAACCGATTGCCCCGTTGAGTTCGACCTCCACCAGGTCCAGCGAGGCCAGGGCGGCCTTGGTGTCCCGCTGGTTCCAGCCGGTCCACCACGTCATGTCGGCCAGGGTGCCGGGGCCGAACCGGCTCAGCCAGCAACGCACCAGCTCTGCACGCGCCGCCGGTCCAGCCATCCGGGGAAGGCCGTTCGGCAGCCAGGACTCGACGACCTCCCACCGGTACCGGCTGCCGGCCCAACCATTGGTCGGCCGGCCGCGGATGATCCGGCTCTGCGCCGAGAGCAGGTTGAGGACCCGACTGGTGATGGCCTGCGGACCGCCGTACGCCTTGTCGGCCGGGCCGAACCTCAGCTGGGTGCGCAGCCGCGGCTCCGACTTGGACAGTTCCGCAGCCAGCGCTGGTCCACCCGTGCGGAGCACCTCCACCACCGCGTCCTCGACGTCGGCGAGCCAGCGGCTCACGTCGCCGTCCACCGCCGCAGCCAACTCCTTGACCAGCCGGGTCCGCAGCCGGGCGGCTACGGCGTCGCTCGAACTGTGCTGCACCACCGGGACGAACGTCGTCGGGACGACGAACATGGTGCGGCGCATGCCGAGCATGCGGACCAGGGTGCGGTCGTCGTAGAGCGCCGCGGTCATGTCCTGCTGCGGCATCGTTGGCATCCGGGCCAGCGCCGAGAGGTACACCGACGCAGGGTCGGTCGCGTGCAGGGCGACAACACCCTCGGCGACGGCAACAGGGTCGGTGGCGTGTGCGGACGGGGCCAGGTGATGCCGAATACCGAGCCTGGCCCGACGTTCGGAGTCCGTCACCTGGCGCAGCGTCGTCACTGGTCCTGGATAGCAGTCGGGTCGGACACCGACAGGTCGGCAGCTCCGCTCCCTGCCCGCTCAGGATCGACGGCGCCAGATTCGGGGTCGGCCAGGTCGATCCGGACACCGAGCAGCCGGACCGGCCGATCGAGCTCGAATCGGGCCAGTACCTCCATCGCCTCGCGCCGGATCTCGGCGGCATCGGTGCTCGGTGCCGGCAATTTGCCCGTCTTGACCCTGGTGAAGAACGTCGAGGTTCGGACGGTCACCCCGACGTGCGTACCGACCCGGCCCTGCCCGAATACCTCGGCCGACACGTCGTCGGCCAGTTCGAGGATCTTGGTTTCGATCTCGCTGCGGTCGGTGAGATCTCGGGGAAAGGTGACCTGCTTGGACCTGGACTTCGCCACGTAGGGTTCGGTCGCGATATGAGTTGATGCCCCGCCCATGCCGAGCAGCTTGAGTCCGGGCCCGATGGTCGGCCCGAACCATCCGGCCATGGCCCGGGGGTCGACCAAGGCCAGATCCCGGACGGTGTGGATGTCGTGGGCGGTCAGTTTCGCCGCCGTCCTGGTGCCGATGCCCCAGAGGTCGATGGCCGGTCGGTCACCCATCACGTCCATCCAGACCGAGGCATCGAGTTGGTACACGCGTCCCATGGCATCGCGGGCCAGCGGCTTGGCTTTCGCGAAGCGGGTGGCCATCTTCGCCCGTTCCTTGGTGTCGCCGACTCCCACCGCACAGGTGAACTCGGTTGCCTCCAGGACGGCGGTGCGTAGCTGCTCGGCCAGCACCAGCGGCTGGTCGACCCTGGCCCCGAGCACCGCCTCGTCCCAGCCCCAGACCTCGAGCGGATGGCCGAACGTCCGCAACACGTCCATCACCTCGGCGGAGGCAGCGTCGTAGGCGGGCCCGTCCACCGGGAGGAAGACCGCGTCCGGGCACTTGCGCGCGGCGACCCGCAGCGGCATGCCCGAGTGCACCCCGTACTCCCTGGCCTCGTAGGAGGCCGTGGACACCACCTGGCGAGCTGCCGTCGGGTCCCCGGCGCCGCCGACCACCACCGGCAGCCCGCGCAGCTCAGGGTTCCGACGGATCTCGACCGCGGCGACGTACTGGTCGAGGTCGACGTGCAGCAGCCACAGTCCAGGAACCGGGGTCGGCGCGGCCACGAGTTACAGGGTGCCGCAGGGCACCGTCGGGCGCTGTGGCAGACCGGATTCGAACGAGGCCACCTGCTGCTGAATTTCGTGTGCAACCACTGCGGACCGCCCACTCGAGCGCGGCCGGCCGGACACGGCGGCTCAGCCCGGGGCGATCTGGAGGCCGTAACCACCGGCCAGCGCGGCGAGCGAGATCGGCGGGGTCAGCACCGTGGCACCCCCGGACCGAGGACGGGCAATGCGCGGGCCGTAGCCCGCCGGCGTCCACGCGCGGAGAGTGTCCGCGAGCACCAGCATCGCGCGACCGTCGACCACGGCGAAGGCACCGACGGGCAGGTCCGTCCAGGGGCGCAGGTGCAGGCGCCGTTGATGGGTGCCGGCGTGCAGCCGCTCGGCGTGCAGCCGGCGGTTCAGCTCGGGCGCTCCCACGCCGGTGAGGCCGGCCGCCGCCAGATAGCTCCGATAGGCCGGGCGGCGGCATTCCGCGCACGGCCGGTGCCCCGCCGCCAGAGCCACCGCCTCGTCGAGAAAGAACAGCACCGTGTAATGCGTCCGCCCCCACTGCTCGACCCGCCGGCCGCGAAAGTCCAGGGCGCAGACGATCCACAGAGTGCCCGCATGGAACCGCACGATCCGCGGCTCGCCGTCCTCGCCCAGGTCGTGCACTCGGCCGCGATTGCCCATCCAGGCACCGCGCCGGGTCACCGCCACGATGTCGCCGAACGGGCTGACCCGATTCGGTGCCGGATGCGCCACCACCGGGCCAGCCTCGTCCCGGTCGGCTCAGGTGGTCAACGGAATACGGAGAGAGGTGGCGCCGTGCAGGTCGAGCCAGGCCGCGTCGGGGGTGCGCACCAGGCGCGCCACGACCGCCGTGCATCCCGGGCATCGGGCAACCCAGCCCGGGTCAGGTCCGTAGACGACCAACTGGGCGACTGCGTCCACCCGGCCGCATCCCGCGCACCGCGAGGTGGCTGCGGTGAGGTCGACGGCGAACACCTCGCTGAGTGGACCGGCCAGCGTGTTGCCGTCCAGCGCCGCACTCGTGTCCGCCGCGCGTGTCGATGCCGCTGTCGTCGGGGTCCATCTCAGCCTCCGGTGGGTCCGAAACGTTCGGTCCGGATGACGTCCGGATCGTGTCCGAGGGTGACCAGTGCATCGGCGACGAACTCGACGAAGCCAGTCGGTCCGCACACGTAGCAGCTCGGGGAGAAGTCGGCCGGCCAGCCGTGCGCGACCAGGTCGGGGACGGTGATGCGGCCGGCCGGCCGCGGGTCTCCGGCGGGCGCAACGCGGGTGTGCACCCAGCTGATGTCCAGCCCGTTGCCCACCGTCGAAGGGTGCCGCAGTTCTTCGGCGAACAGGGCGTCGTCGGGGGTTCGCACGGAGTAGATCAGTCGAAATGGGACGTGTGAACCAGAGACCCGACGTTCCCGCACCATGGCCATCAGCGGTGCGATCCCTGAGCCGCCCCCGACCAGCAGCACCGGCTGCGCATCTGCCGGTCGCCAGACGAACCACCCGCCGACCGGCCCGCGGATCTCGACGGACTCACCGACCTCGAGGCCGTCCACCAGGTACGGGGACACCTCACCGTCGTCCACCCGCTGGACGGTGAGCTCGAGGTGATCACCGGCCGCCGGCGCGGAGAGCGAGTACGACCGCTGGGCGGTGTAACCGTCGTCGGCCGTGAGGCGGATGTCGACATGCTGACCAGCAAGGTGGCCCGGCCAGCCGGGCACCTCGAAGGTCAGCGAGTGCGCGGCCGGGGTCTGCACCACCACGTCGACCAGCCGCGCGGCGCGCCAGGCCAGCCGAGCGGTCAGTCGCCCTGGTACCGCTGCTCGCGCCATGGGTCTCCGTAGTTGTGGTATCCGACGCTCTCCCAGAAGCCGGGCTCGTCACGCGTCATCAACTCGATGCCGCGGACCCATTTCGCCGATTTCCACAGGTACAGGTGGGGGACGAGCAGCCGCGCCGGGCCGCCGTGCTCGGGGGCCAGGTCTTTGCCGTCGTAGCTGTGCACGATCCAGGCCTTGCCGTCGAGCAGATCGGCGACCGGCACGTTCGTCGTGTAGCCGCCGTAACTGTGGACCATCGCGTATTCGGCGGTGGATTCGACGACGGACAGCAGGGATTCCAGCGGCACCCCGGTCCAGCTGGTCTGCAGCTTGGACCACTTGGTCACGCAGTGCAGGTCGACGGTCGGGCTCTCGGCCGGCAGCCCGGTCAGCTCCGGCCACGACCACCGGTGCTCGCTGCCGGTTTCGGTGCGGATCCAGAATTCCCAGCGGTCCAACGGGATCCGTGGCGTCGGGCCGGCCGAGAGCACCGGGAAATCCCTGGTCAGGTACTGCCCGGGGGGAAGACCTTCGGCCTCTGACCGACGACGTCCGCCGAATCCGGGTGAGAACCGGGCCATGGCCACCTCCGTGTTCGGGTCGACATCCCATCGTCGGTCATCCGGGGCCTTTTTGCACCGGACACCCTTGACCCGGCCGACCGAAACGGACATCGTGTCGTAATCCGCCTACCCGCCAGCTGATGTATCGCCACACCCTGCAGGTGCTCCTGCCATCACCGCCGATCGCACCGCCTCGGCGACCACCCACCAGCAGGGCAGTGAAAGGCAAGCACGATGAGCGTGGACATGGGTACCGGGACGTGGCCGGACGCGGGGACGGCCACAAGCAGGCCCGAGCGCGTCGCGACCGAGGTCATGTTGTGCCTCGACAGCGAGGAAGGCGCCGAGTGGCCGCCCTACCCTGCGGAGACCGTCGCCGCGGAGCTGATCGGGCCGGGACTGGCCGAGCTCAGCGTGGCTCCCTGGTTCGCAACCGGGGTGAGCGCCGGGGATGTTGTCCAGGTGCGTCACGACGGCACCGGCTGGGTGGCCGGCCGGGTGGTCTGCCGCGGCGGGCACAGCACCGTCCAGATGATCGCCGCCACCAACGCCGAACTCGCCCCGACCATCGCCGCGCTGCGCGCGTTCGGCACCGTGGTCCGTGAGGTGAACACCCCGTCGATGATCACCGTTGACATCCCTGAGGGCGTGCCGCTCAAGCCGGTGATCGACCTGCTCAACGAGGCCGAGACGATGACCTGCGCCTACACCGTTGCCTGCGCCCAGCACCGGATCGCGGCATGACCGCGGGCACGGTGCCGGCCGTGGCTACCAGCCTGGTTCCGGCGACCTTCGACCTGACCGCCTGGGGTTCCTGGCGGCCGGTGCCCACCGAGCGGGTACAGGCCACCATGGTGGCGCCCGGATTGGTGCGCCTGGCCTCGTCGCCGTTCCTCGCCGGGGGCGTGGCCAGGGGTGATCTGGTTGCCGTGTCCTCGACCGGCAACGGCTGGACGGTCGACGCCTTGGTCGAGCCGGCCCCAGTCAGCGTGGTGCGCCTGTTCGGCGGCAGCCGGGAGGAACTTGCGCCGGCCGTGCGGGGACTCGCCGACATCGGTTTGACCGCGCGGCGCCACGCGAGCCTGGGCGTGGCTGTGGTCGACGTCCCGATCGGTCGGTCACTGACCGCGGTGAGCGAACTGGCGGTGCGGCTCAGCCACGCACTCACCGTCGTCGAGGTCAGCTGCAACCGGCACTGATTCTCCGCGCTGGGAAGATCAACCTCGCCCGGCGAGCCTGATCAGGCGACGACGAGGTCCGCGTACTCCGGGTGCTTGCCGATCCACTCGGAGACGTAGGGGCACAGCGGTTGCAGGGCGAGCCCGCGCCCGCGGACGTCGTCGAGTGCCTGCCGGACCAGCTCGCCGGCGTACCCGTGCCCTTCGAAGCCCTCGAGGGTCTCGGTGTGCAGGAATGCGATCACCTCGCCGGACAGCCGGTACATGATCACGCCCGCGAGTTCCCCATCAACGGCGATCTCGTACCGCTTGTCCGCCGGGTTGTCCGTGACGGTGGTAGCCATGCGTCCCCCTTGGGTCGTTTCGGTGCCGGCTCAACGCTGTCACGGCCAACCGTGACCGACTCATCGATGTTCCCGAGGCGAACCGCCGATCTCCGGGTGGCGGCCGGCGCGCCGTGAACCTGAAAACTTGCCTCCAGTCGGCGGTAGGAGCCGCGCTCCGGCTCCGTATGCCCAACTGGAAGCAAGTTTTCAGGTGCGGATTCGTCCGCACGACCCACGACGGGCGCCGGTTGCCGGGTCGAGCGCTCGTGCGGCGGTCCGGCGGAGTGGAAACGGTCCTAGCCTGGCACCGTGACCAACTTGGACGTCGCGCCGGCCGAGGTGAGCTGCTCGGGCCGGCCGGGTGTCGAACCGCAGCTGCTCACCCCACGGCTGGTGCCGCTCGGCGGTCCGCGCGCGATGACGGTGCGCCGGACGCTGCCGGACCGGTCGCGCTCGCTGGTGGGCGGGTGGTGTTTCGCCGACCACTACGGTCCGGACGATGTGACCGGCACCGGAGGCATGCGCGTGCCGCCGCATCCGCACACCGGACTGCAGACGGTCAGCTGGCTGTTCTCCGGCGAGATCGAGCATCGTGATTCGCTGGGGTCCCACGCCTTGGTGCGGCCCGGTGAGCTCAACCTGATGACCGCAGGGCACGGCATTGCGCACTCCGAGGTGTCCACCGCGAACACCACCCTGTTGCACGGAGTGCAGCTGTGGGTTGCGCTGCCGGACCACGCGAGGGACATCGCTCCGGCCTTCGATCGGTTCGTTCCGGAGGTCGTCGATCTCGGCCCCGCGACCTGGCGGGTGTTCCTCGGATCGGTCGCCGGGCTGACATCGCCGGTGACGTGCCACTCACCCCTGCTCGGCGCCGAACTGGTGCTGGCTGCCGGCAGCGAGATCGGCATCGCCGTCGACCCGGCGTTCGAGCACGGCGTGCTGGTCGACGACGGCGCGGTGCTGGTCGGTGGGTCCAAGGTGACGGCTGCGCAACTCGCCTATCTGCCTCCGGGCGCCCGGGAGATCCGGGTGGCGGCGTTGGATCGGCCCGCCCGACTGATCCTGCTCGGCGGTGAACCGCTGGGCGAGCAGATCATCATGTGGTGGAACTTCGTCGGCCGCGATCACGACGAGATCGTGGAGTTTCGTGGCGAGTGGCAGGCCGAACTGGCCGGCACCGGGCCGGTGGCCGGTTCGCCCCGGTTCGGTGTCGTTCCCGGCTACCAAGGCCTGGCGCTGCCCGCCCCGGTGATGCCCGGTGGCCGGCTGCGTCCACGCGGTTGACCCTGGTAGCAGCTGTGCTGCCCACCCCCCGGTGACCGGGGTCAGCGGGCCAGGGAGCGGATGGCGGCGTCGAAGAGCCAGGGTGCCCTGGCGGCGCCGGCGACCAGATTGCGGCGGATCAGCGGCACCCGGGTCGCCTCGACCAGCGTTCGGGTGAGAACGCGGTACTCCCTGGTGATCTCCCGCCAGGCCCGGTCGTAGTCCTGCGGCCGGCCGGCGGCCAGGCAGGCCACCGCGGCCTTCGCAGTGCGCAGGCCCATGGCGATGCCCTCACCGGTGAGGGCATCGACGTAGCCGGCGGCGTCACCGACCAGCAGTACCCGGCCCGCCGACCGGCAGCGCACCCGCTGCCGCAGCGGCCCGGCACCCAGCACCCCTCCGACCGCCGCGAACCCGAGCAGACGATCGGCGAGCGCCGGGAAGTGGGCCAACAGTTCCTCGAAGGAACGGCCGCGGCCCGGATCGCGGGTGGAAAGCAGGGCGACGCCGATCAGGTCCGGTGCCACCGGCGTCACGTAGGCCTCACCGACCGACGACCAGTGCACCTCGACCAGGTCGGTCCATGGGCTCATCCGGTAGTGCCGCCGCAGCCCGAAACGGCGGAGCTTCGAACCCGGACCCGAACCCGAACCCCGAGCCGCGGCCCGGGGGCGCCGGCCGGCCCCATCGATCCCGGTGACCAGACCACGCAGGTGTGAGTGGAGGCCGTCGGCGGCGATCAGCCAGTCCGCTTCCGACGCGCCCACCCGTAGCCTGTCGGCGCCGACCCACAGGTCGTTGACCCGCTCGGCCACGACCTCGACGCCGAGGTCGAGAGCGCGCTCGAGCAGCGCGGCGGAGAGCTCGGTGCGGCGAACGCCGACGCCCGGCCGCGAGGGGAACGTCGACTCGGCCACCGCCGAGTCCCACAGGTACCGGATGCCGCGGAACGGCAGGCCGACCGGCCGGACGCCGAGCCGCGCCAATTCGGTCACCGCCGCCGGCATCACCCCCTCGCCGCAGGCCTTGTCGAGCGGCAACGACCGCGGCTCGAAAAGGGTGACCGCCAGCCCCGCGGTGCGGGCGTAGATCGCGGCCGCCAGGCCGACCGGGCCGCCACCGGCGACGATCACCCGGTTCATCGGACCGGTAGGGCGACCGCAGCTTCGGCCAGCGCCGCGTTCTCCACCCTGATCCGGGTGCGCAGCACGGCGGCATTCAGCACCGTGAAGACGGTGGCCGTCACCCAGGCCGTGTGCACCAGCGGCAGCGCGATGCCCTCGGCCACCACGGCGACATAGTTCGGGTGCCGCCACCACCGGTACGGTCCGCGCCGCACCGGCGGCAGCCCGGGGATGACCACCACCCTGGTGTTCCATCGACGGCCCAGCGTGCTGATGCACCACCAGCGCAGCGCCTGAGCGGCCAACACCACCGCCAGCATCGGCCAGCCGAGCCAGGGCAGGAACGGGCGAAAGGCGGCCTCGACGGCACAGCCGGCCAACAGGCCGAGATGCAGCGCCACCATCCACGGGTAGTGGGCCAGGCCGTGCTCGACGCCGCCCTGGGACCGCGCCCAGCGCAGGTTGCGCACCGACACCACCAGCTCGGCGATCCGTTCCAAGCCGACCAGCGCGAGCAACGCCAGGTACCAGTACCAGCTCACCACTGCAACAACACCAGCTCCGAACAGAAGCCGGGCCCCATGGCCAGCAGCAGGCCGTACTCGCCCGCTGCCGCGGTGCGTCGGTCAAGGGTGTCGGCCAGCACGTGCAGCACGGAGGCCGACGACAGGTTCCCGACCTCGGCGAGTGACTGCCAGGTCAAGGCGAGCGCGTCCGGGCCCAGTCCGAGCTCGTCCTCGATGGCCTCGATCACCTTGGGCCCGCCCGGATGCGAGATCCAGGCAGAGACGTCGTCGACGGTCAGCCCCTGGTCGGCCAGGAACCGTCGCACGTCGTCGCCCAGGTACTGGCGCACCAGATCGGGAACGGACGCGTCGAGGACGATCCGCAGCCCCTGCGCGCCGATGTCCCAGCCCATCGTCCGTTCGGTGTCCGGGTAGAGGTGTGACCGGGTGGCCAGGACGCGGGGGCCAGGCTCGGCCCGGTTGGACCCGGTCATCACCACCGCGGCGGCGCCGTCCCCGAACAGGCCGCTGGCCACCAGGTTCGCCACCGAACGATCTCCGCGCTGCACGGTCAGCGAGCACAACTCGACGGAGATCAACACGCCGACCGCATCCGGGCGGCCGGCGAGCAGGTCGTGCAACCGGGCGATGCCGGCGGCGCCGGCGACGCAGCCGAGCCCGAACAACGGCACCCTGACGATGTCGGCCCGCAGCCCGAGCCGGCCGGCCACCCTGGCCTCCAACGACGGCACCGCCACGCCGGTCACCGTGGTGGAGACAACGACGTCGACATCCCCGGCGGAGAGCCCACACTGTTTGAGCGCGCCGGCGACCGCGTCGGCGGCCAGCTCGACGGCGTGCTCGAGGAACGTGTCGTTGGCCGCCGTGAAGTCCGGTATGGCCGGGTAGTCCTCGACCGGCAGCACCAGATTGCGGTAGCGCACCTTGGCGTTCTCATGGATCCGGCGCAGCACCCCGCGATCGGCTCCTGGCCCGAGGCAGACCTCGGCGAACGCCTCGGTGATCACGCGTTGGGCGTACCGGTGCGGAGGCAGGACGGCTTCGACGGCCGCCACCGTGGTCATCGCGTCACCGTACGTCCCGGCACCGGCGGCCATACAGTGCGACGGGTGACGAGGCGATAGGTGGAGCTGCCACAGAGGTCGACCGCCGGACAGCTGGCCCGGGCCTGCCATCCGGAGCCGACCGTCGCCGTCACCGCATTGACCGCGGGCCTGGCCGCCCTCGCCGGGCTGCCGTGGGGAACGGGACTGCTCGTTGTCGCCGCCGTGTTCACCGGCCAACTGTCGATCGGCTGGTCGAACGATGCTCTGGACGCCGCGCGGGATCGGATGGCCGGACGAACCGACAAGCCGGTGGCAGCGGATCGGGTTGGGCGTCGGACGGTGGGCGTGGCCGCCGGGGTCGCGCTCGCGCTGACCGTCGTGCTGTCCCTGGCGTTGGGTTTGCTGCCCGGGCTGGCCGCCCTCACCGTGGTGGCCTGCGGCTGGGCGTACAACCTGGGGCTGAAGGCCACCTGGCTCTCGTTCCTGCCGTACGCGGTGGCGTTCGGCATGTTGCCGGCGGTGGCGACGCTGCCGCTGCCGGGAAATCCGTGGCCGGCCGGCTGGGCGATGCTCGCCGGTGCGCTGCTGGGGGTTGCTGCGCACTTGCTCAATGTGCTGCCCGATCTGGATGACGACGTGGCGACCGGTGTGCGGGGCCTGCCGCACCGGATGGGCCGGCGGGCTACCGCCGTGGGGGGACCGGTCCTGTTGGTGATCGCATCCACTGTGATCATCGCCGGACCGCCGGGACGGCCGCCGCCCTGGATGTGGGCGACGGCCGTCCTGGTTGCCGTCGTGGCTGCGACCGGAGTGCGGGTCGGGTTGGCCGGTCGGCACCTACGGCTGTTGTTCCTCGCCGCTCTGGTTGTGGCCGGCACCGACCTGGTGCTCTTCGCGCTCTCCGGGGCCTCGTTGCTCTCCTGACCGATCAGACGGTCGACTTGCGACCACTCATCGCCAAGTAGATGAGCAGCACGATGACCGCGCCGATGATCGAACCGATGATCCCGGACGGCTGGAAGAAGCCGTCCTGGGAGTCCTTGTGGAACAGCAGGTACCCGAGGAACCCGCCGACGAACGAGCCGATGATGCCGAGCACCAAGGTCATGCCCACGGACATGTTCTGCCGCCCGGGAATGAGCAGGCGAGCGACCGCGCCGGCGATCAGGCCGATGATGAGCAGGCTGATGATGAGTCCGAGCCAATGCATGGGTTGCCTCCAAGATGTGAGGTCCGCGGTGCCGTGGCGGCCGGTGGGACGCCACGGGAGGCAGCGCCTCCGGACGGTGGGTGCCCGCGGGACGTAAGGGCCAAACAGGTGAACAGGGTGGAATCTTCCGGTAGCCATCCGGTGTCCTTCGAGTGCCTGGGCGGCGCTCGTCGAGTCGCCGGGCAGGCCGGGCTGGGTCACACTGGGTAGGTCATGAGCGTCGTGCTGATCGGGAGTAATCCGGGGCTGCTGCTCTACCGGGACGAGCACCCCGTGGCGTTCGCGTCGGTCTGGTCGGTCGAGTGGTCGCGGTGGGGTGGCGGCCCGGTGATCATCGTCGCGACCGAGTCCGGCTGGCTGACCGCGGCCGACGACGAGCACTTCGCCCGCATCCTGCTCGACCGGTTCACCCGGCACTTGCCGGAGGCCGAGGAGTTCGCCTGGGACACCAGGGTGCACCATGTCGCCGGCACGCCACGGATCGAGCTGGATCCGGCCAAGGGTTTGCGGGCCTCGGCCCCAGGGATCGCCGTCGCCATCTCAGAAGTGCTGGACCGCAGACACTTCGTCGATCCCGCCTTCAGACTCGGCCGGTCGGCAGTCGGACTGAGCAATGTGTATCTGCCCTGCGCAAAGGGCGCGCTGACTCTCGACGGCGAGGTGCTCACCGGCGAGCCGATCGTTGCTGCGCAGGCGGACCCACCGAGTTCGACGGCCTACCTCGCGCTGGCCGAAGTCTGGGTGGACACCACCGGGGCCCTCGGCCTGCCGAACCTTCCCAGATCCGAGGCCGACCGCAAGCGCCACCTGCGCTCGGTCCGGCCCTCGCTCTGACGACCGGATCCTAGGCGTCACGTCTCCGTCACCGACGGGTTGCCGATGACGGAGACGTGGGGCACCACAACAACTCTCCTGAGTCTCAGGCGCTGATCGGTTGAGCGTCGGCCAAGGAGTCGTGCATCTTGGCCAACGTGTCCCGCAGCAGTCGGGACACCTGCATCTGGCTGATGCCCAGCGCCTTGCCGATCTGATCCTGAGTGCGGTCACGGAAGAATCGCATGCCGATCATCGTGCGCTCCCGCGAGGACAGAGCAGAAAGGCTCCGCCGCAACATGATCCGGTCCTCGATCGAACAACCGCTCTCGTCGGACACCGTGCGCAGAGTGGGGTCGTCGACGGAGTCCAGGGCATCCAAGGAGGACACCGCGCAGCGTTCCCGAGCAGCGCGGTCGGCCCGCACAAGCTCTTCGGGAATCCCTGCGGTGGCGGCAATCTCGCTGTCCGTGGGGACTCGTCCGAGCCGGACCAGGTCCTCTCGGGCCATCACGATCGCCGGGCCGGCCTGCTGAACGGTCCGCGGCATCCGGATGAGCGTGCCGTGGTCGCGGAAGAAGCGCTTGACTTCTCCGGTGATCATCGGGGTGGCGTACTGCAGGAAACCGCCGCCGGGCTGGGGTCGCCAGCCGCGAACCGCCTTGACCAGGCCGACCCTGGCTACCTGCAGGACATCGTCGGCGTCGATTCCGCGGCCGCGGAATCGGTGCGCGATCGTGGTGGCGAAGTCCAGGTAGTGCAGGCACACGGCGTCCTCGGCGCGACGGATCGCCCGAGAATTTCCGGTGCTGCGGGCCCTGGTCAGTTCGTCCAGTACGGCGCGGGATGCGTCGGTTTCGTCGACGCGATGGGCACGGCGCGGCCGGCCCAATTGAGCGGAGGGGGACATGAGAGGTGCCTTCCGGTTCACGGAGGCGGTCTGGCGCTTGGTTGGACCAGAGAACCCAGATCATCACCGATGCCGGGCGACCGCAAGAGCGACGCGGCAAGATGTCCGGTTTCTCACCCGATCGGTGGGGGTGTGGCGAGCCTGTTCACGCTGCGTCACCGAGCGCCCGGGGTCCTCGGCAACGCCCACAGCCAATAGTTAAGGTAACTTAACTTTCGTGACGCGGGTGGACCTGGTGCGAGGAGAGCCGCGGGAGGAGCCCGACGACTCCGGCCGGCGCCTGGTGTGGTTGCTGGGTCCGTCATTCGTGGCGGCGATCGCCTACGTCGACCCCGGCAACGTCGCTGCCAACCTGACCGCCGGGGCCAAGTACGGCTACCTGTTGCTGTGGGTGCTGGTGGTGGCGAATCTCATCGCGATGGTGGTGCAGTACCTGTCCGCGAAGTTGGGGCTGGTCACCGGACGAAGTCTGCCGGACCTGCTGGGTGATCGGCTGCCACGGTCCGGCCGGCTGACCTACTGGGTCCAGGCCGAACTCGTCGCCGCGGCGACGGATCTGGCTGAGGTGATCGGCGGCGCATTGGCCCTGCACATCCTGTTCGGAGTACCGCTGCCGCTGGGCGGCCTGATCGTCGGTGTGGTCTCGATGGCGCTGTTGAGCGTGCAGTCCCGCCGGGGGCAACGGCCGTTCGAGTTCGTCATCATCGGGCTGCTGGTGATCATCACCATCGGATTCGTCGCCGGACTCTTGTTCAGTCGGCTGGACTGGCGGGCGGTGGCTGCCGGACTGGTGCCCCGATTCGAGGGCACCGAGTCGGTTGTGCTTGCGGCCAGCATGTTGGGTGCCACGGTCATGCCGCACGCGATCTATCTGCATTCCGGGCTGGCCCGCGACCGGCACGGATTCAGTCGCGACCCGATCCGGTTGACCCGGCTGCTCCGCGCCACCAGGTGGGACGTGGCGATCGCACTGGTGGTGGCGGGGACGGTGAACATCGCCATGTTGCTGCTGGCGGCGACCCGGCTGTCCGGCGTCGCCAACACCGACACGATCGAAGGCGCGCACGCCGCCATCACCGCGGCGCTCGGCCCGGCGGTCGGGATCGCCTTCGGGATCGGCCTGCTCGCCTCGGGGCTGGCCTCGACCTCGGTGGGCAGCTACGCGGGCGCGACGATCATGGGCGGTCTGCTCCGGGTGCGGGTTCCGCTGCTGGTGCGACGGGTCGTCACGTTGATCCCGGCGCTGGTGGTGTTGGCCATCGGTGTCGACCCGACCAGGGCGCTGGTGTTGAGCCAGGTACTGCTCAGCGTCGGGCTCCCGTTTGCGCTGATTCCGCTGGTGTCCTACACCTCCCGGCGGAACCTGATGGGCTCGTTCGTCAACCGGAGGCTGCTGACAACGGTGGCCTGGGTGGCGACCGGACTGGTCGTGGTGCTGAACGTGACGTTGGTGGTACTGACCGTTTCCGGGGCGGCGTGATGCCGGGCCCGGAGACCGTCGACCTCGACTCGCTCACCCGGGTTGCCCAGGACTATCTCAAGGTGATCTGGTCGGCGACCGAGTGGGGCGAGCCGCCGATCACCACCAAGGCGTTGGCGGCCAGGTTCGGTACCAGCGCTGCGAACGTCACCGAGACCATGCGACGGCTGGCCGCGCAGGGTCTGGTCGTGTACGCGCCGTACAAGCCGGTGCGGCTGACCACCGTTGGCACTGCGTGCGCGGTGGCCATGGTGCGTCGGCACCGGTTGCTCGAGACCTTTCTGGTGACCGTCCTCGGTTACCGCTGGGATGAGGTGCACGAGGACGCCGAGCGACTGGAACACGATGTCTCCGACCTGTTGCTGGCCCGGATCGACACGACGCTGGGCCATCCGACAGCGGATCCGCATGGCGATCCGATTCCCGATGCGGTCGGTCACACCTCGCGGCCGGTGGGCGCGCTGACCCTGGCGAATGTCCGTTCCGCCGGCCGATACCGGGTGCATCGGGTGTCCGACGCCGACCCGCTGGTGCTGGCCGCCGCCGCGGCGCTCGGCGTCACCCCCTCCGCCGTCGTCCACGTGCACGCCGTGCCGTCCGGAGACGAGGCGGGGCCGCTGGTCAGCACCGGCCGCGGCCGTTCGACGGTCCCGGCGCCGCTGGCGGCCGCCGTCTGGGTGTCCGAGGCGCCCGAGGCCGACTGACTCCTCGGGCCCGAAGTCGCCCCGATCCTCCCGCTCCTGGAGCGAGTGCACACCCGTGACAGATGTCCCGGCCGGTTCGGGAGGATCGTCCTGCGCGCGCGGTCGAGCCATCGGGCAGGTTCGAGGGGTCGCCCACTCGGAGCGCCGCCTGACGGAGGAGAAGACGACATGACAGATCCGGCAGCGGACGATGCCACCGACATCCAGGAGGTCGCCGGTACCTTCGGATCGCGGAAGCGATCGGGTGCGTGGACGGTGCCGAGGACGCTTCGGCTGCACACCCGGATGGGCTCGACGGAATTCGACTTCACCCGGGCGACATTCGTTCATGGCCGGCTGGACATCGAACTCCAGGTGTTCGGCGGATCGATCGAACTGCGGGTCCCGGCCGACGCGGTGGTCGATCTGACGTCTGTGTCCACCACCCTGGCCAGTGTCGAGGACCACCGCAGGCATCAGCCCGGCGAAGGACAGCCGTTGATCGTCGTCCGCGGCACGCTGACCTGGGGCTCCCTGGAGGTCCGCGGGCCGAAGTGAACGGCGATCGCGCCGGGCCATACGTCGTCCGAGGACCAGACCCACAACCGTGTGCGCACAGCCACCACCTGAGCGGACAGCCACCACCGGTCGGCACGTTGCGGTTGTCCAGTGGCGTTGTGGATCCTGTCTTGTCTGCCGCTCAGCTCTTGGTCTTGGACGCGCGACTGCGTGACGAGGTCCCGCTCTTGGTGCCGGACGTACTCGACCCACTCGACGATCGACGTCGCGTCGCCGGCTTGGCCGAGTCGGTACCGGTCGCGGCTTCCTCCTCGTCGTCCTCGGACTTGGCCTTCGAGCGCGATGTGCCGGATGACTCGACCGACGACTTCGAGCCGGACGACTTCGAGCCGGAGGCGTCCTTGCCACCGCGCTTTTCCATGCTGCGCTGCAGAGCCGCCAGCAGGTCGACCACCTCGGCGTCCTCGCCCGACTCCGGCTCCTGCGAGGTGAATGCCTCACCGCCGTCCAGCTTCGCCTGGATCAGTTGCTCGAGCTCCTCGCGATAGGTGTCGGTGTACTGACCCGGCTCGAAGTCCGCCGCGAACGAGTCGACCAGCATGGAAGCCATCTGCTTTTCCTGTGCAGAGATCTTCACCGAGGTGTCCAGGCTGTCGAACGCTGCCTGCCGGACCTCGTCGGGCCAGAGCAGGGTCTGCACGGTGAGCACGTCACCGCGCACCCGCAGCGCGGCGAGCCTGGTCTTCTGCCGCAGCGCGAAATGCACGATGGCCAGCCGGTCGGTGTCCAGCAACGTCTGCCGCAGCAGCTCGTACGCCTTGACCGACTTCGACGCCGGCTCCAGGTAGTACGACTTGTCGTAGAGCATGGTGTCGACCTGATCCACCGGGACGAAGGAGAGCACCTCGATCTCGTGCGACTCCTCGACCGGCAGCGAGTCGAAGTCCTCCTTGGTCAGGATGATCGACCGGCCGTCGTCACTCTCGTAGGCCTTGGCGATCTCGGAGAACTCGACGACCTCGCCGTCCACCTCGCAGATCCGCTGATACCTGATCCGGCCGCCGTCCTTGGCGTGCACCTGGTGAAAACTGATGTCCTTGTCCTCGGTGGCGCTGTACACCTTGATCGGCACGTTGACCAAGCCGAACGCCAGCGAGCCCTTCCAGATCGATCGCATCCGTCCATGATGGACCCCGGGTGTGACAGCGCGCTCGAATTGATCCACTCGGCATCGGGAGGTGCGCAGCATGCCGCCGCCGCAGAAGACCCTGGTCGAGATCGACGGTCACCGGTTCAGCCTGACCAATCTGGACAAGGTGTTGTACCCGGCGACCGGCACCACCAAAGCCGAGGTGATCAGCTACTACGCGCAGATCGCCCAGGTCATGCTGCCCGTGGTGCACGGCCGCCCGGTGACCCGCAAACGGTGGCCGAACGGGGTGGAGGCCGAGCCGTTCTTCCAGAAGAACGTCGACAAGGCGACCCCCACCTGGATGCCGCGGCAGCGCATCGACCATCGCTCCGGGGCGATCGACTACCCGCTGGCCTCCTCGCCCGCGGCGCTGGCGTGGTTCGGCCAGAACGGGGCCCTGGAGCTGCACGTGCCGCAATGGCAATTCGACCCCGACGGACTTCCAGGGATGCCCGACCGGATGGTGTTCGACCTCGACCCTGGGCCAGGCGTGACACTGGCCGACTGCGCCAGGGTGGCGTTCTGGGTGCGCGACCTGCTGGGCGACATCGGCGCCGACGCGGTGCCGGTCACCTCCGGCTCCAAGGGTCTGCACCTGTACGTGGCGTTGGACCGTACCCGTGGTTCCGACGAGGTGTCGGCAATCGCCCAGCAGGTGGCCAGGACCATCGAAGGTGACCACCCCGATCTGGTCACCTCCAACATGAGCAAGGCGCTGCGGCCGAAGCGGGTGTTCATCGACTGGTCGCAGAACAACGGCAACAAGACCACGATCGCGCCGTACTCGCTGCGCGGCCGCCCGCACCCGACGGTGGCCGCGCCCCGCACCTGGGACGAACTGGCCGATCCGGATCTGCGGCACCTGGAGTTCGGCGAGGTGCTCGAGCGGGTCGCCGATGGTCTCGATCCCACGTTCCCGCTGGGAGTTCCGCTGTCGCCGCCGCTGTCGACCCCGCGGCCGCACAGCACCGACGGACCGGGCACCGAGCAGGATCGGCTGGCGACCTACCGGTCCATGCGCTCCGCGGACCGCACGCCCGAACCGGTCCCGGACGCCGGTAGTCAACCCCACGGCGCCGACGACACCTTCGTCATCCAGGAACATCACGCCCGCCGCCTGCATTGGGACGTGCGGCTGGAACGGGCCGGCGTGCTCGTGTCCTGGGCCGTTCCCCGGGGTGTTCCGGAGAACTCCGGCGACAACCGGCTCGCGGTGCACACCGAGGACCACCCGCTGGAGTACGCCGCGTTCTCCGGCACCATCCCGGCCGGGGAATACGGCGGCGGCGAGATGACCATCTGGGACTCGGGCACCTACGAGACCGAGAAGTGGTGGAGCGACGAGGTGATCGTCCGGTTCCACGGCCAGAAGGTGCAGGGTCGGTACGTGATCGTGCGGACGGACGGCAAGAACTGGCTGCTCCGCCGGATGAAGGACCAACAGGGTCGTTGGGTGCCCCATCCGGAGCCGGCGTCGCGGCGGGCCAAGATCCCGGACAGCGAGGCGCTCACCGGATCCCGGGTCGACGCCGGGTCGCCGGCCCCGCACGCTGCGGATGCCCCGAACGGGGCGACGCGGGCGACGGAGCGAGCCGAGGCCAACCCCGTGGAGCCCGCGGAGCTGCCCGCCGAAGGCGACCTTCCTTCCCCGCCCACCGATCTCGCGCCGATGCTGGCCACCGCGGGCACCGTCGACCAACTGGTCGGGGACGACTGGAGGTTCGAGGGCAAATGGGACGGCATCCGGGCGCTGGCCGCCGTTGGCAACGGCGCATTGCGCCTGACCAGCCGAACCGGCCGGGACATCACCATCGGCTACCCCGAGCTCGCCGAACTGGTCGACCTCACCGAGGGGCACTCGGTGGTGCTGGATGGCGAGATCGTCGCGCTGGACGGGGCCGGCCGCACCGACTTCGGGCTGCTCCAGCAACGGATGGGGCTGACCCGCAAGGCCGATGTCGACCGTGTCCGGGACAAGGTTCCGGTGCGCTACTACGTGTTCGACATCCTCTGGCTGGATGGGGTTTCACTGGTGCGCCGCGGGTACGACGTCCGCCGCCGGCTGTTGACCGCGCTGGATCCGCAGGGCGACGCGGTCGAGGTGCCCGAACCGATGTCCGGCTCCGCGGCGGAGGCATTGGACGCCAGTGACGCGCGCCGTTGGGAGGGCATCGTCGCCAAGAAGGCGGACGCGCCCTACCGGCCGGGACAGCGTGTGCACAGCTGGATCAAGATCAAGAACTCCAGGGTGCAGGAGGGCATCGTGGTCGGCTGGAAGCCCGGGTCGGGTCGCCGGGCAGGCACCATCGGCTCCTTGTTGCTGGCGATCCCGGAGGACGGCGGCCTGACCTACATCGGAAAGGTGGGGACCGGCTTCACCGATGCGGTGCTGGACGACCTCTACGGCCGGCTCGAACCGCTGCGCAGAAAGGACAGCGCCGTCACCGGGCCGGTGCCAAGACCCGATGCCAAGGACGCGGTGTGGGTGCAGCCCGAATTGGTGGGGGAAGTGCGGTTCGGTGAGTGGACCCACGACGGCCGACTCCGCCACCCCAGTTGGCGGGGGCTACGCCCGGACAAGCTCCCGGCCGAGGTGCGCCGGGAGAGCTGACGTCAGTTGACCGGAGACGGAGCCGTCGCCGGATCTTCCCAGTACACGTCAGGGCCGGCGTTCTGGAAGTTCTCCCAGGGCGACTGCGCAGCGTCGGTCCGGTAGATGGTCGCCATCTTCTCGGCGCTCTGCCGGTCACCGCGTGGCGGTTGCGGCAGCTGTGTCGTCCTCGTGGCCCGGCCGGCCGTCTTTGTTGCCATGCGCACCGTCCTGATCGTCACCGGAAAAACCCGGTCCTGGCGCTGGTGCCGCTGCTGCTCAGAACGGCGACCTCGTCCCCTCCATTGTGTGCCCGTTCGGTCACAGTGCGATGCGGCGTTCGGGTACTGAATCGGTCTGGACGGTGTGTCGTCCGCGACATTCCGGGTCGGACTTCACGCCGCACTGACGACTCAGGCGTTCACCGACGGGGTGGGGCCCGAAAGGCGTATCACGGGCGGCTATCCCGTCGCGCCCGGCGATGCGCCGGTCTCACCCACCGGATTCGGGCGCGCGACCGCGGGGCGCTCGAAGATCTGGGCCAGCCCGGCGGCGCTGAAGCAGGCCGCACCGAGCGCGGTGCCCCAGTTGATCACCCACACGCTGATCACCTCGCCGGTGGCCGGCCGGACGAACGCAGCCAGTCCGGACAGCATGAACAGCCAGGATCCGATCTGGTTGACGATGACGATCCACCAGCCCAGCGACGAGGTCATCAGCCGCAACCGGCCGTGGCACACCTCCATGATGCCGAGATGCCCGGATATCAGAAACAGGATGCAGCCGACCAACTCCGGCGCCCAGATCAACCGGTCCACCTGACGGGTGGACAGGCTCGTCAGGAAGGCATCGACCAGGCTGATCGCGAACGCCAGGGTGCCGCAGAACAAGACGAAAGCCGCGAGCCAACCCGGCCGGTGCGGCTCGTAGGCCCACCAGCGCCAGGGTGGGGCGGCCAGGGCTCCATCGGCATCGATCCGACGGGGAGAGTTGATCTCCTGCACGAGCGCGGCGTAGGCGCCGGTGGAGAACCAGAAGCCGCCGATCAGGAAGGTCCAATCGACCGCGGACAGTCCGGTGGCGCCGTACTGGGCGAGGAGCGCGCCGATGGTGAACAGGGCGCCACCGAGGAAGAAGGACACGCCCGAGACGTCGTTGCACCGGCGCAGCCGGACGGCTACCGCCGGCCGGGCCATGATCCGGTGGACGATGCCGTCCCTGAGCACCTCGACGAAACCGCGCTTGCGGGCCTGGCGGGAATCCCAGGTCACGGTCGAGCCGTCGGGATGCTCCCAGCGGAGCCGGCTGATCAGCGGGCCGCGGCCCCCGATCTGCCGGACCTGGGCGCTCGCCGGTACCTCGAAGAGGTCCTGCGTGCGCGCCCCGCCCTCCGTCACGCGAGCAATCCTTCAGCACGTGTCGAGCGGCGGCATCACCCGACCTGGGTCAGCGTCGCCGAGCGACGGACGCCCAGAGAACTCCGAGGGTCAGGCCGGCGATCGCGATCGGCAGCACAAGCGCATGAGGGAGGTCGCCGGTGACTCGGTTGGACAGCACCGCGCCGTCCGACTGCCACGACAGCACGGACTGGTTCGACTGCCCGGCCAGCACGGCGCCGGCGGACTGGAAGGATCCGATCGACGCTGCTGACATGGCCGAGCCGATCGAGAGCACCGAGCCGAACGATCCCACCGAGCCGATCGACAGAACGGAGCCGATCGAGCCGATCGACAGGACCGAATCGACCGAACCGATCGACAGCAGAGATCCGCGGGAGCGGACGGACCGTCGGGAGACAGTCTTCATCGTCCCAGTTTTCATCGTCCCAGTTCTCATCGACCCAGTGTGCGCTCCCGGCCGGCCAGTGAACCGAGACTGCAAGAAACGCGCCGCATCTGCACAGTTCCGGATCACTCGCCGGTCAGCTCAGCGGACGTCGGACCGACTGTCGGATCGGGGTGATCTCATCCCGGTCATGAGTACGAACAAGCTGATCGACATGACCGAAGACGAGCTCCGCACGATGGCGGCGGGCCTCACCGACATCCGGGTAGGCGAGTGCATGCTCTGCTACGTCTACCGGATGCTCGAGTTCGGATGCACCGGTCTGCGCTGGGCGACCCACTACCGCGACGTCCGAGCGCCCAAGGTTCGCGACCTCGACCGCAAGCTGGGCCGGATGGGCGGGTTTTGCGATTGCGAGATCTTCATGAACGCGTTCGAGCCGAGTGCGGCTGCCTACTCGTCGGGCGTCCTGACGTCGAACGATGCCGAGATCGACGAAGACGCGGCATCCGAGGTGGACGCCGATTGGCCGACTGTGATGCCCCCATGCCCCGGGGCGGCGGCGGGGTCGATCGCAGGGTGCTCGCTCTGGGTCTACACCCGGTGACACGCTCGCGGTCACCGTCAGAACGTCGTCGTCATGCCGCCGTCGACGGCCAACGTCTGCCCGGTGACGAACGACGCCTCGTCCGACGCCAGGAACACCACGGCACCGGCGATCTCGGGCGGCTGTCCCCACCGACCGCAGCCGGCCCGGTGACGTCGAACGGTGCCGCGCCGACGGCATGACCGTCCGCATCCAGCGCTCCGACAGTCGTGCGCACGGCGTCGGCGTTCCGGCCGTTGATCCAGACGTGCGCACCTGCCGCGGCCAGCCCACGGGCCATCTCCAGCCCGAGCCCGCGGACGGATCCGGTGACCAGCGCGCGTCGGCCCGACAGGTCGAACATGTTCACCTTCCTTGTCCCTCGCCCCTGCGAGTCCGATCATCGACCGGTCAGGCCACCCCTGGCACCAGCCAACGATCGCCGCGATAGCGCAACCCGAGGGTCAGCGCGCGCAGGCCCAGATACAGCCCGACATGCGCGAACCACAACCACATCAGCCCCACCCAGCCTCCCGGCGGCCAGATCCACAGCACCACCAGCGCCGGCAGGTACCCGACCAGGTTCAGCGCGCCGGTCCAGGCCAGGTACCAGCCGTCCCCCGCGCCGATCAGCACACCGTCGAGGACGAACACGAACCCGGCCAGCGGCAACGCGATCGCCAGCACGATCATCGCCGCGGCGATCGCGACGCGGACATCGGCGTCGGCGGAGAAGGCGCGACCGACCACCACGTGGATCGCCAGGAGCACCACTCCGACGACCGCCCCGGCCACCAGTCCCCACCTGACCATCGCCCGGGTGAGTGCCCGGGCGGCCGGCAGATCGCCGGCCCCGAGAGCTTTCCCGGTCAGTGCCTGGGCGGCGATGGCGATGGCATCCAGGCCGAGGGCGAGGAAATTCCAGACCGCGGTGACCACCTGGTGTGCGGCCAGGGCCGCTACCCCCTGGCGCGCCGCGACCGCCGTCGTGGCCAGGATGGCCACGCGCAGTGCGAGGGTGCGCAGGAACAGCGGGATGCCGGTGCGTCCGGCTCCGGTGATCCCACGAAGGTGCGGTCGAAGAGAGGCTTCGTGCTGTCGGGCCGCCCTGACCACGACGACGACGAGCGCGACGGCCATCAGGTTCTGGGTGATGGCGGTGCCGATCGCGGATCCGGCCACGCCCCAGTGCAAGCCGTACACGAACGTCAGGTTGAGGATCGTGTTCAGCACCGCCCCGGCCACCGCGACGACCAGCGGCGTCCTGGTGTCCTGCAGACCGCGCAGCACGCCGGTCGTCGCGAGCACGACCAGCATGGCGGGCAGCCCTGCGAGCGAGATCAGCAGGTAGGTCGCGCCGTAGCCGGCCGCTTCTGTCCCTGCGCCGAGCGCGCCCACCAGCGCATGTGCGCTGGGAAACCCCAGCACCGCCAACCCGGCGCCGATCAGGACGGCCAGGTAGACGCCGTCGATGCCGCTGGACAGCGCCGCCCGAAGGTCGCCGGCGCCGAGCCGGCGGGCCACCAGCGAGGTCGTGCCATAGGCCAGGAACACCGAGAGCCCGACCGCGGTGGTCAGAATCGTCCCGGCCACCCCGACCCCGGCCAGCTGCGCGGTGCCCAGATGGCCCACGATCGCGGTGTCGACGAGCAGGAATGTCGGCTCGGCCAACAGCGCGCCCAACGCGGGCAGCGCCAGCCGGGCGATCTGCCGGTTGAGCCCGACCAGCAGCGGGTCCTGCTGCGTCGGGCCGTCGTGGGACGGCTCGTCAGGTCGGGGCACGAGCACCGACGCTATCCGGCGGCGCCACCGTCCAGCGGATGCTGCGCAGGCTCACTCGCCGGTGGCACCGTCGATCAGCTCGCGGACGATGTCCAGGTGGCCGACGTGCCGGGCGATCTCCTGTTGCACGTCCACGAGCAGTCGCCCCACCCGCACCGGTCGGCCGTACACCGGCACGGTCGCCGCCAGGTCGGCCGCGGCGACGGCGGCAGAGGCCCGGGCGAACTCGTCATCGAACGCTGCGATCACCGACTCGACGGTGGCGTCCGGCGCGATGCGGAAGTCCGAGGTGGTGTCCTTCGTCCACAGCGAAGGCAGCGCGCTGCCGACCAGGTGGATCTGCAGGTGCTGCCGGTACACCGCGGTGAGGTGCTGGATCAGCCCCAGCGGTGACACCGCCGGCGATGTCGGGATGGGCGTGGCCCTGGCCTGCTGCTCATCCAACCCGGCCACCTTGTTCACCGCGGTGTCGTGCAGGAACCGGAAGTAGTCGACGACGGAGTCGGCGAGGGAGAGGTCACGGTCCGGCCAGGGCCGCTCGCGTTCGGTGATCATGGCCCTGGACGCTATCCGGTGCGCCCGGCCGGCTCAGTCGTCGAGTGTGCGTGATGCGAACAGTGCGAGTATCCGCAGGTCAGGCAGCGGGTGGTGTCGATGATCCAGTGCTGTTTGAAGAGTCGCTTCGCTCCACCGGCGAATTCCGATCACCTTGAAGACCGGGTCTTTTGCGTTCGCCTTCACCGTCACCGCTGCGATCCAGGTGATCCGCAATCCGGGCGTCCGGCACGGGGTCGCCCTGGGCAAGGGAAGGGTCAAGGACCGCACGCACTTGCGCGACGGGGCCCATCTGCAGGTCGGCAAAGTGCTGGGCGGGTTCGGCCGCGGCATGTCTGCGCGGATTGCCCGCCCGGCGGTCGACACCGTCGTCGTCGCTTCGGCGCTGCGTCCGACCGATGAGCCGAACCAGGTGGTCGAGATCAGACTGCCGGCCGGTGGTGACCCCGTGCTCGTCGGCGACGGGGACGACCTGCACCTGTTCGCCCTGGACGAGGGCGGCTCGGTGCTCGGCTGGACGCTTCGCGCAGACCGGGCGCCGGGCGACCCGGTTCAGTTCGGGGGCTCGTTGACCTCGCTGGCCGCGGCCGGCACGACGGGCGGGATCCGGTTGTTCGGGGTCGACGACGACCACCGCCTGATGACCAGATCGGCCGCCGATGACGAATGGTCGGCGATCGGTGACGAGATCACCGGAACGCCGGCGCTGTGGGTGCACGAGGACTGGGTGTCGGTTGTCGGCCGACGCGACGACGGTCGGGTGGTGCATGCGCGCTTGACCGCCCCCGATGGGGCGGAGCCGGCGTGCGTTGGGAGGATCTGGGAACTGCGCCGGACGGAGCCCTGGTCGTCGAGGCCGCGGTGGACTCCGGGGTGGTCGTCCGGAGCGAGGCGCAGGATCGCAGCGGCGCACTTCTGCACTGGCCGGGCTACCCCGATCCGGATCGCCGGACCGAGTGGTTCGAGGTTCCGGCACCCTGACCACGACCCTCCGCCGACCATGATCCGTGGCTCGACGCTCGATTCATCACAACTTGTGGGCGTTGTGTCTTGCCGGTAAGCGGATGTACGGCGATATTTCACCCATGAACCCAGGCACGGCGCACCCGTACGTCACGCCGCACCACACCGACGCGCACCCATCTCGCTCGCGGGATGTGCCGATCGGCGAGTATGGCTTCCTTTCCGACGGCGAGGTGTGCGCACTTGTCGCCCCGGGCGGCTCGGTCGACTGGATGTGCGTGCCCCGATTCGATTCACCGAGCGTCTTCGGCAAGATGCTCGGCCGACGAGCCGGGTCGTTCCGGGTCGGTCCGGCGGATGTCGCTGTGCCGGCGGCACGGCGATACCTGCCCGGCACGATGATCCTGGAGACCAGCTGGGGCAGCCCGTCGGGCTGGGTCATCGTCCGCGACGTGTTGCTGATCGGGCCGTGGCATCACGACAACGACCGGTCGCGGAACTACCGCCGTACTCCCAACGACTACACCGCCGAGCACGTGTTTCTGCGCACCGTCCGGTGCGTCTCCGGCGAGATGCAGACGATCGTGGACTGCGAGCCGGTGTTCGAGTACGGCGACAAGCACGTCACCTGGGAGTACAGCGACGCCGCCTACAACCAGGCCACCTGCTCGGCCCCGGGGACGGACCTGACGCTGACCCTGACCACCGACCTGCGGCTGGGCTTCGAGGGCGGCCAGGCCTCGGCCCGCACGCTGCTGCGCGAGGGCGACGTCCGCTACATCGCGTTGTCCTGGAACGGGGCGCCGCCGCCGATGGACTACGCCGATGCGTACTCGCGGTTGGTGTGGACCGCGCATCACTGGCAGCACTGGTTGGCCCGGGGGAACTTCCCGGACCATCCGTGGCGTGGGTATCTGCAGCGCAGCGCGCTGACTTTGAAGGGGCTGACGTATTCGCCCACCGGCGCCATCATCGCCGCGGGCACCACGTCACTTCCCGAAACGCCGGGCGGCAATCGCAATTACGACTACCGCTACACGTGGATCCGCGATTCCACGTTCGCGCTGTGGGGAATGTACTCACTCGGTTTCGACTGGGAGGCCCTCGACTTCTTCTCCTTCATCGCCGACATCTCGGACGGCGAACAAGATCTGCAGATCATGTACGGCATCGGCGGAGAACACGAACTGGTCGAGAAGGAACTCGATCACCTGCCCGGGTATGCGAACTCCAGGCCCGTGCGAATCGGCAATGCGGCCTATGCCCAGCAGCAGCACGACGTCTGGGGGGCCCTGCTCGACTCGGTGTACTTGCATTCCAAGGCGGCCGAACACGTCGACAGCCGAGTCTGGCCGATCATGGAACTGCAGGTGACGCAGGCGCTCAAGCACTGGCGGGAACCGGACGCCGGGATCTGGGAGGTACGCGGGCAACTGCAGCACTTCACCTCCTCCAAGATCATGTGCTGGGTGGCCGCCGACCGCGGGGCCAGGTTGGCCCGATCCGCGGGCGAGGACTCCAAGGCCGACGAGTGGGAGCTGGCGGCCGATGAGATCAAGGCCGACATCTTGGCCAACGGCGTCGACGAACGTGGTGTGCTCACCCAGTACTACGGCACCACCGCACTCGACGCGTCGCTGCTGTTGGCTCCGCTTTTGCGATTCCTGCCGGCCGAGGATCCGATCGTCCGGGCGACTGTGCTGGCGATTGCCGATGAACTCACCGTGGACGGGCTGGTGCTGCGGTACAAGGTCGAGGAGACCGACGACGGATTCTCAGGCGAGGAAGGCACTTTCACCATCTGCTCATTCTGGCTGGTGTCGGCGCTGTGTGAGATCGGTGAGGTGGAGCGGGCGAGATCGCTGTGCGCCAAATTGCTCTCGTTCGCCGGTCCGCTCGACCTGTACGCCGAGGAACTGGACGCGCACACCGGTGCGCACCTGGGGAACTTCCCCCAGGCCTTCACCCACCTGGCGCTGATCAACGCAGTTCAGCACGTGATCAAGCTGGAGGAGCAGCACGCGATGTAACTCGCGTGCGGACTCATCGGACAACCGACATGTCAGCGGCGGTCACGGGCCGGGGCGACCCCGGTTCGGGGAACCGGCGGGTCGTGCATGATGTTGTGCCGCGGCTTCTGGTCCGGGTCGACCCACACGGGTGGGATGAACTCGGGTAGTCCGTCCCTTCCCCGTCGGGCTTTCCAGTGTTCGCGGTGGATTTCGGCATGGTGATACGGGCAGAGCAGGCAGCCTTCGTCGGCGCTGGTCGGGCCCCCTCGGCACCACCAGATCAGGTGGTGGAAATCGCACCATTCCGGCGGGCGATCACAACCCGGAAAGGCACAGCCCTTGTCACGTGCGGTGACGGCCCGACGGATGGCGGGGGTGGCAGTACGCATGGCCCGGCCGACGTCCAGCACCTCGCCGCGACCGCCTAGTACCACGGGCACGATGTCAGCGTCACAGAGCAGCATCCGGGTGTGTGCGGCCGAGAGATGTGTGCCGTCGAGAAGATGTGCCCCACGGGCCAAGTCGCGCAGTTCGTCCAGGGTCATCGTGGCGGTGATGTGTGGGCGAACACTGTTGCGGGCCGGAGCAGCTCCGGTGTCCAGCAATGCTCGCAGCGCCTCGATGAGGGCGTGCGCGCGGCGGGTCGATGCCGGTCGCGGATCCTTGACGCCGTTCTGTTCGGGACGGGGCGCTGACAGGGTGTCGATCGCGCGGCGCAGCGTCTCGGCGCCCAGATCGTCGAGTTTGCCGGCGATCGAGGTCAATCCGGTGCGTCGGTCACGAGGGCCGATGTGCAGTTCGGCGTGGGCGGCGGGGTCGTAGCGCTCGTTGTCGAGCATGCCGTCGGGATTGAGGGTCTCGACGACTTTCTGTGCGGCCCTGGAAAGAGTGGCCGGCTCCATCTGCGCCGCGCAGTCGACCAGGACCTCCTCCGCCTCGTCCAGCACAGCCGGATCCAGGTGCGTGATCGTCTTGTCGTGCACGGCCGCCGAAATGATCCGCGCGTGGTCGATGGAGATGGTGCCGGCGGCCATCGCCGCACCGACGGTGGGCATGCGCGGTCCGATGAGATCGCCGGAAATGGCGATGGTGTCGCAGGTCTGGGCGGCCAATGCCACGCGGCGACCGGCCTCGCCGCGAGAGATATTCAGCGTCTGAGCCAGCAGGGTGGCGGTTGAGGCCGCGCCGTGAGACTTGGCGTCGGCAGCCAGTTCATGCTCTCCGGCCATGGAGATCTGGGCGAAACCCACTTTCCGAGCCGCGATCTCCAGCTGGCGTGACACCGTCAGCCGCTCCAGGCCGTTGAGGCAAACAGTTTTGCCCCCAGGAATCGTCCGACCGCGGCCGTCATGGTGTCAAGTCTGGGAGAGCACGACGGCCAGTTCGCTTCGCCGTCCACCGTGTCACGTGCCGTCAATGCCCTCACCCCCTACCCGAAACGCTAGACCGGGGTACCGACAGTGGGTCCGACAACCGTGTCGGCGCAGCAGGTCTGCCGCGCTCCATGGCCGTTCATCCCCATGGCGACAACGCTAGACCGGGTACCGACAGTGGGTTCGACGCAGGCGAGCGGACAGTCGGCTGAACCGAAATCAGGGAAGCAGGCCAGTTTCCCTGATTTCGGTTCGCTCGATTCGGTCAGCCGTTGGCCGTGGCCTCGAAGACCATCTGCAGGCCGTCGTCCGGGTGATACGTCCAGCTGACGTTGCAGTTGTTACCCTCGGCGGTCTGCGTGCCGTCCAGTGCTCGAGTCTTGGACATCCGCTCGGCGACCGCGGAGCTGAAGCCCAACTCGTCGAGGTAGCCGATCAGACCTGCCGCTTTGGCTGAGGCTCCACTGTCCAAGATCGTGATCTCTACTGCCGAGGCATCACCGGTGTAGTCGCCGGCAGTCGAAGTGCTTGTGCTGCCACGACCGCCCCAGATCCGGAAGCTTCGCAGTCCTTCGGCGCGCCTCGCAGCCGCCACTGAGTGGCTTGATCGCCCCGCTCGAGCTCGGCCGGACCGACCGGCTCGTAGTAGGCGTCTCCCGCAGCCACGCCCCTGTTGTAGCCGACCAGAAGGCCACCGATGGCTCCTCCGACGATCGCGAGCACGGCGACGACCGTCAACACGATGGTCCAGGTGCGTCGATTCGCCGGCGGGTTCGGCGAGGCACCGGCCGCGATCGTGGGATCGGCCGGCGATGTATTCGGCGGCTGC
Organism: uncultured Actinomycetota bacterium; assembly: GCA_963834185.1. Taxonomy (GTDB): domain Bacteria; phylum Actinomycetota; class Actinomycetes; order Mycobacteriales; family Nakamurellaceae; genus Nakamurella. Next base: position 543,365 of record CAWIAR010000011.1, on the reverse strand, counting down.
CAGCTGGTCTGCGGCTGCACCACTGTGTGCGCCGGGCCGGGCGCCCAAGGGCTGGGCTCGTTGAGCGCGAGCGGGCCGGAGATCGGTTGCGGTGAACTCAACGGGGAAGCATTGGGCTGGGTGCCGTACGGGGTGGTCATGGCAGGTCCTCGGGTCGGGAAGGGTCTGGTGGAAGGGGCCTTGGTGTGGCGGTCAGCCGACCGGCGTCCAGGTTCCGCAGCCATCGGTGCGGACGGAGAAGGCGTCGGAGCCGACGAACATGACGCCGTTGTTGACGCCATTCTCGCCGATCTCGCCGTCGCTGGTGCGGGTCTCCCAGTAGCAGAGCCCGCTCCCGGACGGATTCGGGTTGGAGGCCTGGTAGGTGCCAGGGTTGATGTCCTTGCCGACGATGTAGGTGCCGTCGTCGAAGGATCCGGCCGGGGCCGGCGGTTGGGCGGTGACCGTCTTGGTCACGGTCTTGGTGACTTCCTTGGTTTTCACCACTGTCTTCGTCCCGGCCGGCTTCGGCGTGAGGGTCTTCGTGGCCGTTTCGGTTTCGGTTGCCGTCGACGTGATCTGTTTGGTACTGACGACGGTCGTGGGCACCGTGCTGACCAGCGTGCTGGTGGCGGTGACGGTCGGCGTGGTCACCACAGGAACGGCGCTCGATGCTTCGCCGGACCCGGTCGAACAGGCGGTCAGAGCGAGCCCAAGGGCCACGATGACAGCCAAGGTCAGACGGGAGGAGACGGAGGACATGGGAACTCCCGGATCTGCACGGTCGCGTGCGGGTGAAGTGGATTGGTGATGAGAGGGACAGAACCTCGGTGTGTCACGTCGTTGTGACGGACGTGACTCCATGCTGCCCAGGACACCCGCCGGCCCTGGGCCACCAGGTCAGGCTGCGCCGCTCTCTATCGCTGCGCCGGACAGTAGGTCCAGCGGACTGTGCTTGCGCCACAGTCGGGAGATGTCGGTGTGGAAGACATCGCCGTCGCTTGATCGAGACGGGTTGGCCACGGATCAGACCTGCGGCGCGACGGATATCGCCGGTCTTGACGAGCAGCCCGGCTGCTTCGGTCAGCTTCCTGTGCGCCGTGTTGATCTCGCTGACGTCCTGACGGGAATTCGCCGACTGGGCCGAGAGCCTGACCAACTGGACCACGGTGCGCAGCAATTCGGTGTCCGCACGACGTCAGGGCGAAGCTGCGATCGTCCACCGGCCGCTGCCGGCCAAGCACGGCTACCCGCTGGACCAGCAGCCTGCGCCGATCAAGCTGGTGATGGAGCAAATTGTGGGCAGGGCGCAAGCGTGACGAGAAGGTCTCGCAGCGACGCGCAGTCCCGAACCGTTCGGGAACTCGCAATGTCACCAAGGGCCTGTGCTCTGGTTGGAGCATCGCTCACAGGGACATCGGGCCCAGAGCTCTGCTGTAGCTCCAGCACGAATGACGAGGGCACCTCGATCATCGGGAAGTGTCCGCCGCGCTCGGCGACGTTCCAATAGGTCAGATTCTGGAATCGCTGCGCGACCCAGCGGCGCGGCAGCTTCTCGATGTCGGCCGGGAAGATCGTCACCGCAGCGGGAACCGTGACCACCTCGCGGTTTCCGCGCGGTGGGAAGTTCTCCCAGTAGAAGCGGGCCGAGGAGCCGCCAGTCGCAGTGAGCCAATACAGCGTCACGGTGTCCAGGATGCGGTCCCGGGCGACTGCGGGCTCCGGTGTCTCGCGGTGATCGGTCCAGCTGTGGAACTTGTCCACAATCCAGGTCAACAGGGCCACCGGTGAGTCGACCAGCGCGTAAGCCACCGTCTGCGGTCTGGTCGACTGTTGCAGCGAGTAGCCGCCCACCGAACCTCCAGAAGTGACGCGTGTCGGCGACCCAGCGGTGCTTCGGCCTGAGTGAGCGTCTCCTGGGCCGTCGGCGGGTTCGCTCACGTAGGGCGTGAACGTGTGCAGGCCCGCTGTGCGGTCGGGGTGTCTGCTGCCGAGTGCGGCAGTGACCCGCCCGCCCCAGTCGCCACCGACGGCGAAGAAGCGGTCGTAACCCAGGCGCTGCATCAGCTGCGACCCAGGCGTCGGCGGTTCGTTCGACGTTCCAGCCGGTTTCGTGCCGGCGTCCCGCCGAACCCGAAGCCCGGGCAGGGACGGTGCGACGACATGGAAGGCGGGCGCCTCCGGCGACTGCGGGTCGGTGAGCTCGTCGATGACGGCCAGCGGCTCGACGACGGAACTCGGCCAACCGTGGGTGATGATCATCGGGCGGGCGTCCGGCCGGGGCGAACGCACATGGAGAAAATGGACGTCCAGACCGTCTATCTCGGTCAAGGCCTGGCCGTGGTCGTTGAGTTCGCTCTCGACCCGCCGCCAGTCGTACTCCTCCGACCAATAGCGCACCAGATCGGCGACGTAGGCCAGCGGGGGTCCCTGACTCCAGTCGAGGCGGCCGTCCGGTCCGGCGACGGTCTCGGCCTCGGGAAGGCGCGTGCGGCGCAACCGCTCCCGCAGGTCGTCCAGTTCGCTTTCGGGCACCCGCAGATGCAGCGGGCGAACCTGGTCATCAACGGACACTTCGGTGTCCCTCCTTCGTTTCCGGTCCCTGGTCGTGCGGGATAGACCACCCGCGTGTGCCGAGCGAGTGCGGTGGCGAGGCAGGAGAGGACGAGGCCACCGACGGCCATCGCCGCACCGACCCAGCCGATAGCGGCGTACCCGGCGCCGGCCGACAGGACGAGCCCGCCGGCCCCGGCGCCGATCGCGTTCGCCGTGTTGGCGGCGGAATGGATCATCGAGGCGGCCAGGGTGGGCGCGCCGGGCGCGACGTCCAACAGTCGTGCCTGCATGCTCGGCATCACCGTCATGCACAGCATTCCCAGGAGGACCACGCCGACAACGGCGGTGGCCGGATACCGCACAAGCACGGTGAAGCCGGCCATTGCCGCGGCCACCGCCACCAGGCCGAACGCGACCGTCCCCAGTACCGATCGATCGGCCAGCCGCCCGCCCACCACCGTCCCGATCGTCATCCCGACCCCGAAAAGCGCCAGCACGGCGGGGATCCATCCGCGGGAGATGCCCGACACCTCGATCAGGGTGCTGGAGATGTAGGTGTACACGGCGAACATGCCGCCACAACCGACCACGCAGATGGCCACCGCCAGCCAGAACTGTCCGCGCCGCAGCGCCCCGAGTTCACCGGCGATGCCGCCGGCATGACCACCGGGCAGGAACGGGACGGTGCACCGCACGGCGACGATCGTCAGTAGCCCGAGCGCGGCGACGACAGCGAAGGTACCTCGCCAGCCCCAGTGCTGGCCGATGGCGGTCGACACCGGCACGCCGGCGATATTGGCAATGGTCAGGCCGAGGATGATCGAGGCGATCGCCCGACCCCGACGCTCATCAGGGACGAGTGAGGCCGCGGCCAGGGCGGCCACGCCCAGATACGCACCGTGTGGCAGACCGGCGACGAATCGGGTGAGCGCCAACGCCGGAAAGCACGGCGCGACTGCCTAACCCACGCCGGCCGCGATTCTCGTCACCGAAGCCGATCGAAGGCGGCCAACTGCGACCGGCGACGGCATCGCGACGCTCAAGAATTCGCTGCCGCCGCGACGCCAATCCCCGAGCTGACCGTGGCCGAGCGCCTGCTCCCCGCCGTGACCGTCACCGCAGCCTTGTCATCGATCGCCCGCGACGCCATCGATCTCCTCGCCGGACCGCTGGGGCATCGGATCCGGGTGTGCGCCGCTGAGGACTGCGCGTTCCTGTTCGTGGACGCTTCCCGCCCGGGCACCCGGCGCTGGTGCTCCATGCAGCGCTGCGGCAACCTCGCCAAGATCCGCACCCACCGCGAGGGCAGGACCGGGTCCAAGACCACCTGATCGACCCCCGGTGGAGCCTCGGCCGAGTCGCACCGATCGGCCGGTACTCCCCGACACCGGACACCTCGACGGTATCGGTTTCGGATGCCCGCCCCATCGGACCAGCGACACTGCTCAAAGTGTCTGCGGCACCGACTGACCGGGAAACAGGGTGCGGTACTGCTTCTCGAACTGGCGCCGGCCGACCAAGCGGTACAGCAGTCGGATCGGCGGCGGCACAGTTGCGATGAAATTCACCCGGTCCTGCGGGGAAGCGTTCGCGAGCAGGTAACCCAGCTGCGGCAACAGCCGCGACTTCGGGATGGCGCCCATGCTGTGTTTGCCCAGCGACTCCCACTCGGCCCGGCTCAGCACCTTCTCGGCAACCGGGATGATCTCCACGACCTCGCGTCGCAGATGTACCCGGAGCACCGCCAGCATGCGCTCGTAGGCGCCCGCGAGCGCTTCCCCGGTCTCCGGGTCCGCCGAGGCTCGCCACGAGGCCAACAGCGGCTCGGCCTCGTCCAGCAGTTCCTGCACCTGAGCGTGGTGCGCGCGCATCTGCCCGACGTGCAGCGCGCAGGCGGGCGCCCGCTGCTCGAGCTTGCCCCAGAGCAGAGCGTCCTCGCTCTCGTGATGGACGTGCAATGTCGCGTCGATGTCGCCGATCCACTGGCCGACGAACTCGCTGCGGACCGTGTCGCCCGCGCGTACGCCGCGAATCAGGATCGGTGCCTGTTCGTACGCCCACAGAAAGACGTTGTGCAGGATGCGCATCTCGTCGCCCGAGCACAGCTGTGGGCCGTCCGGGACCGGCGGAAGTGTTTCGCCTGGTGCGGAAACGTAGAAGTCGACCACTGGTCCTCCATATCGGTCGGCGAGCGATCGCCGGCTCGGATCTGACGAAAAGCCCTGAGACCCGACCGCGGTGTTTGATACATCGCGCACGCGACCGACCTACCGCTCCCGCGGCGGCGCACTGACGCGTGTGAGCAGCTGATGATCGGCTACCCGCACCTGGTGCGGCCGGACGAGTTCGTCGCCGCGGTCGTCACCTTCGCCACGGTGTGACGTCCTGGACCGACCCGTCACCGCCGATTCGCCACCCGAACGGCCCAATCACTGTTCGCTGCGCGCACAACGACCCCACCCCGGTGATCAAGGTTCAGCCCAATTCGGTACGTTTTCCTCGCCCAGCAGCGCAGTTCGACGAAGGACGGTAACCCGGCGATGAGTTCTCGTACCTTCCCCCCGGAGTTCGTCTGGGGTTCGGCCACGGCCGCGTACCAGATCGAGGGCGCGTGGAACGAGGACGGTCGAGGGCTGTCCATCTGGGATACCTACAGCCACACCCCCGGCCGGGTGGTGAACGGCGACACCGGGGACGTCGCCGACGACCACTATCACCGTTGGCAGTCGGACATCGCGCTGATGGCCGATCTCGGGCTGCAGGCGTATCGATTCTCGGTGTCATGGCCGCGGATCATCCCCGGCGGTTCGGGGCCGGTGAACCAGCGCGGCATCGACTTCTACAAGGGGCTGGCCGACGCCCTGCTCGCGGCCGGGATCACCCCGGTGGTCACGTTGTACCACTGGGATCTGCCCGACGAACTGGAGCAGGCGGGCGGATGGCCCGCTCGGGACACCGCTTACCGGTTCGCCGAGTACGCCACGGCGCTCGCCCGCGGCCTGGGGGACCGGATCGACACCTGGACCACGCTGAACGAGCCGTGGTGCGCTGCTTACCTCGGCTATGCCGCGGGGGTGCACGCCCCGGGCCGCACCGAACCGGCGGCGGCGCTGGCGGCGGTGCACCACCTCAACCTCGGCCACGGCCTGGCCGGGCGGGCGATCCGCGCGGAACTGGGTGACCAGGCGAAGATCTCGGTCACCCACAACCTGCATGTCGCCCGGCCGGCGAATCCGGACTCGGCGGCCGACCTCGAGGCGGTCCGGCGCATCGACGCCGTCGGCAACCGGGCGTTCCTCGGTCCCATGCTCGACGGTGCCTACCCCGAGGATCTGATCGCCGACACCGCAGCGATCACCGATTGGTCCTTCGTGCAGGACGGCGACACCGAGCTCGCGCGGGTACCGCTGTCCGTACTTGGCGTCAATTTCTACAAGCCGGATCTGGTCCGGCACTACGACGGCACCGGCGAACGGCAGTTGGTCGACGGCCACGGCCAGGGCGCCAGCCCCTGGATCGGCGCCGAGGACGTCGAGTTCCTGCCCCAGCCAGGTCCGTACACCCAGATGGGCTGGTCGATCGACGCCTCAGGAATGACGGAGCTGTTGCTGTCGATCGCGGGCCGCTACCCCGACCTGCCGTTGATGATCACCGAGAACGGCGCAGCCTTTCCCGACCCGGTCTCGGCCGACGGGGCGGTCCACGATCAGGACCGCATCGATTACCTCCGGGCGCACATCGACGCGGTCGGTGCGGCCCTGGACGCCGGCGCCGACGTGCGGGGCTACTTCGTCTGGTCGCTGCTGGACAACTTCGAGTGGTCCTGGGGCTACGAGAAGCGGTTCGGCATCGTCCGGGTGGACTACGAGACGTTGGAGCGGACGCCCAAGGATTCGGCCCGGTTCTACGCCGAGCTGATCCGGACCCGCCGCCTTGACCTCCCGGACACCGACGAGGCCTGAAGGTAGGCACGAACCAGCCGTTGAGCCGAAAGGCCCACGATCCGCAGATCGTGGGCCTTTCGGTTCGTTCAGTGACTGCCCGGCAGCACGGGACGGGTCAGCTGGGGTTGTTCCAGTCCTTGGCCTTGTCGGCCACACCCTGCACGATCGAGTCGATGTTGTCCGGCGTCTTCGATTGGATGGCCGCGCTCGCTTGCTCGATGCGCTCGTCGGTCAGCTGCTCCTTGGCCTTGTCGATCAGGCTGGACGCCTCGGAGGCCTGAGCGGCCGCAGCCTCTGTGTCACCCGCCGCCGCACTGGCGGCAGCCTCGTCGGCCTTCTTCTCGCCCAGTCCGAGCGCATCCTTGGCCTGGTTGACGATGTCGTCCAAACCCATGGCTGACCTCCCCATTCCTGGCCGCCGATCTGACGACCACGGTTCCGAACCTAGCCAAGGGGCCCGTCTGCCCGCCAGCCGGGAACGCGCTCAGCGCAGGTCGCCGCGGAGCAGGTCCATGAGCAGGCCGTCGTGCCACTCGGTGCCCTCAGGATCCCGCTCGTAGGCGCGCATGACGCCCACCGGCCGGAATCCGACCGCGGTGTAGCAGCGGATCGCCGGCTCGTTGCTCGCCGCCGGATCGATGACCAACCGGTGGTGACCGAGGACGTCGAGCAGGTAGCGGGAGAGGGTACGCACGGCATCCTGTCCGAGTCCGCGACCGTGCACCGCCGGATCCAGGTACAGATCGAGGTTGGCGTGCCGGTACATGTGGTCGAGTTCCTCGCCGTACTGGATCAGCCCGACGACCCGGCCCTCGAATTCGACGACGAACCGAGTCGTGCCGTCGTCCTCGTCGTCCGCGTCGTCGTACGGCGTACCCCACCACCGTCGCACCTGCGTCGTGCTGCGGATCTCCATGAGACGGTCGCGATCCTCGGGTCGCACCGACCGGAGCCGGACCATCGATCCGCCCAGCCCGTCGCCATGCACACGGTCGTCGGTGCTCACAGGACTCAAAGTATCGCTCGACACCGATGAGTGGCCGGTGCGACCGTAGTCCTTTACGGGTGACCACTGCCCCGACGACGTGGAGAGGTGACTGATGGCCGAAACCGTGCTGCTCATCGGAACCCGCAAGGGATTGTGGATCGGACGATCCGCCGACGACCGGAAGAGCTGGTCGATCGAGGGTCCGCAGCTACCGATGGAGGAGGTCGCCGCGGTCGGGGTCGACCCGCGCGGCGGGGGAAAGCGGACCGACGGCGCACAGCCGGGCCACGACGGCGTGACGCCGAGGCTCTTCGCCGGGAGCACGAACTTCGCCTACGGCACGAGGGTGCTGCACTCCGACGACCTCGGTCACAGCTGGCAGGGCGTACCCGAGGACGCCATCCGATTCCCGGAACGAACCGGCAACAGCCTGAACCGGGTCTGGCAGATCACCCCGGGCGTCCAGCCCGGCGAGGTGTGGGCAGGCGTCGAACCGTCGGCGGTGTTCAGGTCGACCGATGGCGGCGTCACCTTCAGCATGAACGACGCGCTCTGGGACCACCCGCACCGGGAGACCTGGGAACCCGGCTTCGGTGGACAGGCGGTGCACACCGTCCTGCCCCACCCGGACGACCCTGAGGATGTGCTCATCGCCATGTCAACCGGTGGCTGCTACCGGACCACCGACGGTGGCAGGTCATGGGCGCCGCGGTCCACCGGCATCAGGGCCGACTTCAATCCGGAGGGCAAGAAGTACCCCGAGTTCGGCCAATGCGTGCACAAGGTTGCCAGGGACGCGGCCAATCCCGACCTGTTGTTCGCGCAGAACCACGGAGGGGTGTTCCGGACCAAGGACGGCGGCGCGCACTGGGATTCGATCGAGCCCGGCCTGCCGGCGACCTTCGGGTTCCCCGTGCTGACCGACCCGCGCAAGCCCGGAACGGTGCTGGTCTTCCCGCTGGTCGCCGACGTCGAACGATTTCCGCCGGACGGTGCGATGAAGGTCTGGCGATCGCCCGATTCCGGTGACACGTGGGAGCCGCTGACCGCCGGCCTGCCGCAGGACGGGATGTACTCGGCGGTCATGCGCGACGCGGCCTGCGTCGACGCCGGCGACCCGACCGGCATCTACTTCGGCACCCGCTCTGGCACCGTCTACGCCAGCCGGGACGGCGGAGACAGCTTCACCGAGATTGCCGCGAACCTGCCGGACGTACTGTCCGTCCGGGCCGCGACCCTGAGCTGACCTCGCGAGCCGGCGTCAGGTCAGGGCGAGTTCCTGACCGTCGCCGGTGCTGGGGTCGATGTCCGGGTTCCTGGTCGCGAAGGACCGTTGAGCCTGGAGGAACAGCTCGGGCCAGAAGCCGAGCAGGGCGCTGCAGCCCGGAACGACGAGCACATCCCAGCCCGCGCGGTGGTCGGCCACCGCCCGGATGGCCGAGACGTGGGTGGCCCACTCCTGGCGGCCGTGCCAGAGGTGCACCGGCACGGTCGCCGACCATCGCCGGGTCCACCAGGGCTCGCGCGCCGACGGCCGGCTGCGTCGGTCCCGGTCCGGGACGCCGAGCAGGAGGTCTGCGGCCACTGCGGCGCGGAAGTCCGGCTCCCGCCAGCGCTCGCCCAGCGCCTCGGAAGCATCCGTCGACATCCGGTCAAGGGCCCGCCGCCAGGTGAGTTCCCTGGTCAGGTCGGCGCGACCGGCGGCACGCGCCCAGTCCAGGAGGGGACCGTCCCAGGGCTGCGACCGGTGGGGCAGAAGCCGACGGGTGCCCGGCTGGTCAGGGATGACCGCAGCCGTCCGCGCCGACACCCCGATCACCGCGGTGACCAGCCCTGGATGCCGGTCGGCGAATGCCAGCGCGTCGTCCACGCCGTGGCCGAGCCCGATCACCGCGACCCGGCCGACGGCCAGCGTCTCGACCATGTGCAGCAGGTCGTCGGCCAGGTCCTCGCGACCGCCGATACCCACCGGGTCGGACGCGCCGACGCCGGGGCGGTCGATGGCGAGCAGCCGGATGGGCGCCGGTACCGCGGCGTCGTGCAGGAACCAGGTCGGCGCGAGCCGGGACGAGCCTGCGTCCGGGATGACAAGGCACGGCAGCCCGCGCGGATTGCCGTACTCGGCCCACGCGAGCGTGCGGGCGTCGGGCAGGCGGATACCGCAGAACGGCGGGGGATCGGCCGGGAACAGCGGGTCCTCGTCGTCGAACAGGTCGACCGCGCTCATCGGCTGGGAGGACGCGCGCAGTGCGGCCACACCTGATCGCCCACGCGTACCCGTCGCGGTCGAACTCCGGTCCGGCATTGCGTCGTCCCCCAGTCGTCGTCCGCGGCACAACTGACCTGCGGCGGTCGGCCGCCGTCCCCCGCGGCGACGGGCGCGAACTCCGCGCAGCGACACCTCGGCGGGCGGCAAACCCACTCGAATGGTTATACGTCGGCAGGAGGGCAATGCGTTGCCCATCGATACGGAGTCGTTATGTGAACGTTTGGCAACGACGGCCGGTGTGCGGCGACTCCGCTGCTCAGCCCGCAACCTCGGCGGCGACCGCGCGCCCGGCCGAGCGCCCGGAGAACAGGCAACCACCCAGGAACGTGCCCTCCAGCGCCCGGTAGCCGTGCATGCCGCCGCCGCCGAAGCCCGAGGCCTCACCGGCCACGTACAGCCCCGGCAGCGCGCTACCGTCCGCGGTCAGCGCGCCGGCCGGACAGGTCGGTCTCCAGTCCGCCGAGGGTCTTGCGGGTCAGGATGTGCAGCCGCACCGCGATCAGCGGGCCGGCCGCCGGATCGAGCAACTCGTGCGGCTCGACGGTGCGCATCTTCCGGTCACCGAAGTAGCGGCGGGCGGCCCAGGTGGCGATCAGTTGCGGGTCCTTGCCGAGTTCGGTGCCGATCTGTCGGTCTCGTAGGCGCACGGTCCGCTCGAGTTCGCCGGCGTCGATGTGCGGCGAGTCGCCGGTCAGCGCGTTCATCTTGTCGACCAGGGCGGTCAAGGTGTCGGCACTGAGGAAGTCCTCGCCGCGGTCGAGGAACGCCTGCACCGGTGGTGTGGGGCCACCGCCGCGCCGGGACTTGACGACGGCGGCGATCGATCGTCCCGTCATGTCCGGGTTCTGTTCGGAGCCGGACAGGCTGAATTCGCGGCCGATGGTGCGGTGGTTGAGCAGGAACCAGGAGTGGTCGTGGCCGGACGAGGTGATGTGCCGCAGCGCCCCCAGGGCATCGAAGCCGGGGAACAGCGGGCTGGGCAGCCTGACGCCGGTGGCATCCAGCCACAGCGGCGTGGGCCCGGACAGAATGCGGATCCCGTGGTTGGTCCAGACCGGCGAGTGGTTGATGATCCCTTCGGGGTAGTGCCAGAACCGGTCGGGATTGATCAGCCGGGCGCCGGCCTGCTGTGCCACCCCGAGCATCAACCCGTCCGTGGAGTCGGGCACACCGGCCACCATCCGCTTGGGTGGCTCGCCGTAGCCCTCCGGCCAGGCCGCCCTGACCAGATCATGGTTCGCGCCGATGCCACCGGAGGTCAGCACCACCGCGCCGGTCGCCGCGAAGTCGCCGACCACCACCCGGGACGACGGCTCCCCGCGCGCTGCGGTTGACGGCTCCAACACCTCGCCGGTGGCACCGGTGACCCGGCCGTCGGTCATCGTCAACCCGGTCACCCGGTGTCGGTAGCGCAGCCGCACCCGCCCTTCCCGTACGTGCGTCATCACAGTGCGGACAAACGGGGTCACCACGCCCGGCCCGGTGCCCCAGGTCAGGTGGAAGCGCGGCACCGAGTTGCCGTGTCCGCCGGCCTGATAGCCGCCGCGTTCGGCCCATTGCACTACAGGGAAAAGGCCGATGTCGTGGGCCCGAAGCCAGGCCCGTTTCTCGCCGGCCGCCCATTCGAGATATGCCGTCGCCCACGCCCGGGGCCAGTGGTCCTCGGCGCGATCGAAGCCGGCGGAGCCGAACCAGTCATCGGTGGCCAGTTCGAGGGAGTCCTTGATGCCGAGCCGCCGCTGTTCGGGACTGTCCACCAGGAACAGCCCGCCGAGGGACCAGAACGCCTGACCACCGAGCGAGGCGCCCGGCTCCTGGTCGAGGATCAGCACGGATCGACCGGCGTCGGCGGCCTCGGTGGCGGCCACCAGGCCGGCCAGCCCGGCACCGATCACCAGGACGTCGGCCGACTCGGGTCCCTGCGCACGATCGGAGATACCCGGATTCATCATCCGACCCTGCCACAGCAGCCAAGGATGAGCCCGGACGGGCCAATGGGTGTCGCCCGAATGGGGTACTTCGTGCCTGAATTGATGGAGATCGACGAGCTTTCGCCCGACGGCGCCAACCGGCGGTATCATTCTCACTACTCACAGTCACGAGCGTCGAGGAGGTCGGCCAGGTGACCGCCCGCGACGATCCGCTGGCCCAGCCGCTGCGCACGACGCCGAGGGCGTTCAAGTTCTTCTTCGTGGGCGCGCTGGTGGCCATGGTGCTCGGCTACGGCGCGCTGGCGTTGGCCCGCCCGGGCAACCCCGTCTCCGTCCTGATCACCCAGCCGGGTTTCCTGGTCCTCGTCGGGCTGGTGTTGCTCTCCGACCTGTATCCGCTCGCACCGTGGATGCGCGGCACCCCGACGTCGATCATCTGGTCGGCGCCGCTCACCTTGGGCGCGGTGCTGGCGTACGGACCGCAGGCGGCTTACCTTTTTCTGCTCAGCGGTCTGTGCGTGGTCGGGTTCCGGACAGTGGTGCGGCTGTGGCGCACCGTGCTCAACATGGCGCTCTGGGGTCTACAGGGCCTGGCGGCCGCGGGCGTGCAGATCCTCCTCGTGCCCGGCAACGGCGCCGAGGTGCCCACCACGGCCGCGGGCCTGTTGGGGCTCGGGCTGCTGTCGGCGCTCCTCATCGAGCTGGTCAACGCCCTGGTGACGTCCTCGGGTCTGGCCACGCTCTGTGGCACTTCGCTGCGGGCCGAACTGCACGACTGGCTGGTCACCGCGTTCCCGTGGGGTGCACCGACCATGGTCGCCCCGCTGGTTGCCGTCGTCGCCGTGAATTCCCCCATGGTGCTGCCGGTGCTGCTCCCGGTGTTGTTGGCGGTGCACCACGGCGTGCACATGCTGACCGCCCGCACCGACCAGGCCCGCACCGACGCGTTGACCGGGCTGGCCAATCGCACCGTGTTGTTGGAGGCGCTGGCCCGGCAACTCCGGTCGGTCCGCCGGCACGGCACTGTCTCGTTGTTGCTGGTCGACCTCGACCGGTTCAAGGTGGTCAACGACATGCACGGTCACCCGCTCGGTGACGCAGTGCTGGTGGCGGTGGCCGATCGGTTGGGCGACGCAGCGCGGCCAGGGGATCTGATTGCGCGATACGGCGGCGACGAATTCGCGGTGCTGCCGGCGCCGGGGACCACCCAGGAAGCGGCAGACGCGCTGGCCGCCACGGTCACCGCCGCCTTGTCGGCGCCGTACCGGTTGGCCGGCCTGGAGCTGAACGTCGGCGGTTCGGTCGGGGTCGCGCACACGGCAGAGGCCGAGTTCGAACCGGTGGAGCTGATCGCGCTGGCCGATGGCGCGATGTACCGGACCAAGGACCCACGCCGCCGCGACGGGGTCACCTGGACGGTGAGTGGGCAGGGCACGTCGAGCTGGACCGGCCGGCCGTGGTCGGACCTCTCGCACGAGGTGATCAGAGTCGATCCTGAGGGCAAGACGGAGAACCGCGATACACCGGAGACCGACACCCCGGACGGCGCAGGCTAAGCAATTCCGGCTGGACGCCAGGCATAGTCTTGGCACCAACGGCCGGTGGAACCGGCGGTTCAACAGTGTGTGTCGACGTGAGTCCCGTCGACATCCTGCCGGCGGGCTTCAGCCGGATTCCCCCGCACGTCCGTCCCGCGCTCGTTTCGCCACGGGACCGGCGGCTTTCCGTCTGCATCGACAGAAGGACCTCTCATGCCCCGACGCATCATCGTCACCGGCGCGCCAGGGAGCGGTAAGACCACAACGCTCGACCTGGTGCGGGACACCGACATCGAGGTGGTCGCTGAAGCCGCCACCGATGTCAACCTGACGATGCTCGACGCCGGGCTCGTCCCCCATCTCCAGCCGGACTTCCTGGAGCGCATCGTGGCCCTGCAGCGTGCCCGACGGACGGCCGCGACAGCGGAGCGTCAACTCCACGACCGGTCCGTCTATTGCACGCTGGCGCTCGCTCGCCACCTGGGCGCGCCGGTGCCGGTGGCGTTGTGGTCCGAGCTCGAGGCGTCGGCCGCTTGGTTCGAATCGGCGGTGATGTTCTTCCAGCCGCTCGGATTCCTCACACCGACTCGGGTACGCCGGATCGGCTACGCAGACGCACAACGATTCGGACAGCTGCACCGCGAGGTGTACCTCGAATACGGTTTCACCATCGTCGATGTCCCCGCGCAACGGCCGGACGAACGAGCGGCCGTCCTGACGAGCGCGTTCTCCGCGCACCGATCACCGGCACCCGCGGCCGTCGAGCCGCGAGCGCCGGAGAGAGATCGGGACGGAACTACAGAGGACTGACGGCGGTCGCCTGCGGGCCCTTGTTGCCCTGGGTGACCGTGTACTCAACCCGCTGGTTCTCCTCCAGCGACCGGTAACCGGAGGACTGGATCTCGGAGTAGTGAACGAACACGTCCGGGCCGGACTCGTCGGGCGTGATGAACCCGTAGCCCTTCTCGGCGTTGAACCACTTGACGGTGCCTTGTGCCATGTACCTCGTGTCTCCCAGCTGATGCCTACGATGCGCGAACGCGCAGTCGCGTGCGCACGTGGCGCGGCGCACAGTGTGTCACGGATCGTTGCTCCGTTGCTACTCAGTGAACAGGCTGGTCGTCGGTGCGTGGACGGCAGTGCTCGGTCGGCGTCACCCGTCCGACGATCCACCGGATGGGTGTCCTTCCGGCCCGGACGGGAATCGGCTGGACCGGCGTCGGGCACCGCGTACCGTCACGGCTCGTGGATGCGAATTCCGTGATCGGCTCGGTCGAGGCGTTGACCGCGCTGTATCCCCCTGCCAATCCGCGCTCGGTGGCCAAGGAAAGCGGCGTGCTGACCCCGGGCTACGCGGAGTTGATCGCGGCATCGCCGTTCGCGATCGTCGCCACCCGGGGCCAGCAGGGACTCGATTGCTCTCCGCGCGGTGACCGGCCCGGGTTCGTCCGGGTGCTCGACGAGCACACCCTGCTGCTGCCCGACCGGCGCGGGAACAATCGCCTCGACACCTTGCGAAATCTGTTGCACGACCCGGTAATCGCCTTGATCTTCCTGATCCCCGGGGTGGGCGAAGCGATCCGGGTCCGGGGGACTGCGGTGATCTCCACGGATCCGGAGCTGATCGCGCTGACCGCGCACGCAGGGATCGAGCCGGCCACCGTCGTCGTGGTCACGGTGTCCCGGGTCTACTTCCAGTGCCAGCGGGCGCTCATCCGATCGTCACTGTGGGACCCGGCCGCCCAGGTCACCGACCGGTCGAGCCTGCCCACCGCCGGCCGGCTGCAGGCCGAGGTCGGGGTGCTCACCCAGCAGGCGGCCGACGACTACGACGCGACGCTCGACGAGTACGCCAGGGCGACCCTCTACGAAGGCCCGTCCAAGCCCTAGCGCCCAGGGCCCGACAGCTCGGTTGAGGCCGGTTCAGAGGCGCCCGGCGTCGATGATCCGGCGCAGGAAGCGCTGGGTACGCGGATCGACGGGGTCGCCGAGCACCTGCTCGGGCGGTCCGAGCTCGGCGACGACGCCGTCGGCCAGGAACGCGACCTGGTCAGCGACCTGCCGGGCAAAGCCCATCTCGTGGGTGGCCACCACCATGGTCATGCCCTCGGCTTTGAGCTCAGCCAGCAGACCGAGGACCTCACCGACCAGTTCGGGGTCGAGCGCGCTGGTCACCTCGTCGAACAGCATCAGCAACGGCCGGTTCACCAGCGCCCGGGCAATTGCCACCCGTTGCTGCTGCCCGCCGGAGAGCTCATCGGGCCGGCTGCGAGCCTTCTCGGCCAGCCCGACCCGGTCCAGCATCGCCATCGCGTCGGTCTCGGCCTGCACCCGTGCCACCCTGTGCACCCGGCGCGGGGCCAAGGTGATGTTGTCCAGCACGCTCATGTGCGGGAAGAGGTTGAACGACTGGAAGACGATGCCGACCTTGGTGCGCAGCTCGTCGGCGTCCACCCGCGGATCGGTGATGTCTGCACCGTCCAGGGTGATGGTCCCGTCGTCGACCACTTCGAGCAGATTCAGGCAACGCAGCAGGGTCGACTTGCCCGAGCCCGACGCGCCGATCAGCACGAGGCACTCGTGCTGGGCGACCTCGAGGGTGAGGTCGCGCAGCACGACGGCTGGTCCGTAGGACTTTCGTAGATGCTCGACCTGGAGCAACGGTCCAGGTGCGTCGGCGCGGGGGCTCATACGTGGCCACCGCCGCCGGTCCAGCCCTGACGCCGGGCGACCCAATCGGTGAGTCGGGTCAGCGGGACGGTGATCAGCACGAAGAGCAGGCCGGCGACCACGTACGGGGTGTAGTTGAACGTGTCGGCGGTCTCGATCTGTGCGTTGAGCACGGCGTCGTAGATGACGCCGAGGACCGAGATCAACCCGGTGTCCTTGATCAGCGCGACCAGGTCGTTCAGCAGTGGCGGCAGCACGCGGCGGACGGCCTGCGGCACGACCACGAAGCGCATGGTCTTCGCGTGCGAGAGGCCGAGGGACCTGGCCGCCGCGCGTTGCGAGGGATGTACCGACTCGATGCCGGCCCGCAGGACCTCGGACACGTAGGCGGCGTAGGTCAGGATCAGGGCGACGCAACCCCAGAACAGCGCCGACCGGGGCAGCCACTCGAGCTTGAGCGACGGCATCCCGAACCCGAGCAACAGCAGCACCAGGATCAGTGGCAGGCCGCGGAACAGGTCGGTATAGGCGATCGCGGCGGCGCGCAGCGGAAAGAACACCGGCCCCCGCAGCGTGCGGAGCAGGGCGACGGTCAGGGCGAGGACGAGGATGCCGATCTCGCAGACAACGGCCAGCCGGATGTTGAGCCACAGCCCCTCGGCGATGTCCGGCAGCACCTGCCAGCCGTAGGACAGGTCGAAGAACTTCTTCCGGAATTGCGGCCAGCCGGGCGTGTTGATCACCACCAGCACGACGGCGGTGAGCAGGACCACAGTCGACACCGAGGCGATGATCACGGACCGACGAGTGCGTCGCTGCCGATACGCACGACGGCCCATTTCGATCGGTGACGGGGTCCATCCGTCGTCGGGAGCGGACCCGGTGTGCCCGGCCGGAGCCGGGTCCGGGTCGGCCACGAACTCGCCGAGGTCGCCGAGATCACCGCCGCCCAGCGTCATGTCAGCTCCGCTCCGACCCGGTCGCGTCCTGCGCCGTCACCTGCCGCGCTGTCCGGCGCGCTCAGGTCAGCAGCGGTGCCTGGTCCTTCCCGGCCAGCCAGGTGGTGGCCAGCTTGTCCAGCGTGCCGTCGGCACGCAGGCTGTCCACGGCCTGGGTGACGCAGTCGGTCAGCGGAGAGTCCTTGGCCAGCAGCAGGCCGAGTTGTTCCTTCTCGCTCCCGGTGCCGGGAAGCTGCCCGACGATGACGCCCTCGTCCACCTGGGCGCCGACCACGTAGAACGCGGTCGGCAGGTCGACCACCAGTCCGTCGATCTGACCGTTCTGCAGTGCCTGCACCGCGAGGTCGTTCGACTTGAACACGCTGGGCTTGGTGTCCGGCTGGATCACGGTGTTGATCGCGTTGAGGCTGGTGGTGCCGACCATGGCACCGAGCTTCGCGCCCTTGAGCTGGGCCACCGTCGTGGCCTTCTCGATCGGCGAGCCCTTCACGGTCACCACGGTCTGGGTGAGGTCGTAGTAGCCGGAAGAGAAGTCGACGGCCTGCTTGCGCTCGTCGGTGATGGTGAACTGGTTGATGTCGAAGTCCCAGCCCGACTGGTTGTTGAGGGCCTCGTCGAAGTTCACCCTGGTCCAGGCGACGTCGTCCTTGGCGAAGCCGAGCTGATCGGCCACCGCGTACGCGACCGCCGACTCGAAACCCTTGCCGTTGGACGGGTCGTCGTCCACCATCCACGGCTCGTAGGCCGGCTCCGAAGTGGCGATCGTCAAGGTTCCGGACTTCGCGGTCTGCAACTTGTCGGCTGTGCAGTCGGCGCCGAGGCCGCCCGACGAACTGGCCGCGGCACTGGTGGCCGAACTCTCGGCGCTCGAAGCGCCGGTATCCGAGGACATCGCAGATTCCGACGAGGTCGCCGACCCTGACGGTGGGCTCGTCGGGGCCGAGGACGAGGCCGGTGCGGCGGATGTGGCCGGGCTGGTGGCTGCGGCGCTCGTGCCCCCGCCGGCGTCGTCCGAGCCGCAGGCCGTCAGAACCAGACCGGCCGCGACCACCGCGGCGAGCAGAACAGAGGTGCGGGTGCGAGCCATGTCAGGTCTCCCGGGCGATGCGGCGTGCGGTCGGTGTAGTGAGAACGGGGCCGGTTGGGGCGGGCCGCCGAGCACGGACCGAGCATACGGAACCGGCATCCGGCCCGGCTCGAGCCGATCGGGGTGTGCCGGGTCGCGCAGGTCGAAGGGCGGTGGGTGTTGGACTTCGCCTGTCTGGACCGGCGCCGGCCTTCTCCCTTCACTCACCAGGGTCAAGCAGCGTGATGTCGGCCGGCTTGCCGACGTACCGGCCGTACTCGGCTGCGGCCTGGTCCAGGTCACGCAGGACGGCCGGAGTCGGGTCGACGAGAAGGGCGACCTGGAGCGTCACGGCTGTGTCGGATTCGACCGCGCGCCAGGCTCCGACCATCGCGGTGTCCCGGATGAAAACCATGTTCGGCAGCGTGCGGGCGGCATGCGGGGCCTTGGCGATGCCGGTGGGGTCCAGCAACCACTTCGTCCGGCTGTACCCGACCAGATATTCGTCGTAGGCCTGCAGCAGGCGGGCGCGCGGCCCGGTGCCGGTGCGGGGTGCTGCTGCGGCGTGGAACGTCTCGCCGTCGACCACCTCGGTGACCAGAGCGTCCCCGGCCGCCTCGATCCCGGCCCTGATGTCGGTCAAGGTCAGCGAGGACCACCAGCTCATGTCATGCACGGTCGCCGGCCCGTGCGAGGTGAAGTACCGCAGGACCAGCTCGGCGACCGCGGCGTCGCGGGACAGCCGCCTTGTGCCGGGCGCCAGCTCGCTGACCAACCCGTAGCCGTGCTGCTTGCCCACCCGCGGACCGCCGCAGATGACCCCCTCGAGCTCGGCGTTCATCAGCAGGAACGCCGGCTTGTTCCCGGTCACGTCCAGGCCCGCGTCCGCCAGCACTTCGCGCAGCTGCGGCCTGGTCAGGATCGCGCCGGCCAACGCGTCGGCCATGGCCGCGGTCGCCCGGTCGCGCACCGCGAGTGGCTGGCCCTCGCGCCGGTAGTAGTTCGCGCAGAACGCCTGGACCCGTGGCCCGGTCAGATCGAGCATCCAGCCGAGGTCGGCCGGCAGAACGAAGTGCCAGGTGGGCCTCAGCAGATGAGTGCGGATCAACTTCCGCTGCTGGATCAGCTCCTCGACGGCGGCCCGTCCCGGTGAGCCGGAACTGCGCTGAGCCATGCTCCAGCAGGCCGGGCCGAAGTCCTGCGACTGAACGGCGACCAGGTGCCGGACGACGTCCTCGGGGGACTCGAGCCGGTCGCCGGTCAACCCCAGCGCCGCCACCCTGCGGCGGGTGAGACCCAGACCTACTGCACGCGAAGCGTCTCGGGCCGATGGCATGACCGGACGGTATCCGCCCGTCCGGACACCGGTACCGTCCGCGCCATGCGGACAGCGATCACCGGTGCTGCGGGCGGCATCGGCTCCGTGCTGCGGCAGCGGCTCGACCGCTCCCGGTTCGAATTGGTGCTGCTCGACCGATCGTCGATCGAGGCGACCCCGCCGGACCTCGCGCTCCAGGTGGACCTCGGAGATCGCGACCGGCTCGGCGCAGCGTTCGCCGGTGTCGAGTCGGTCGTGCACCTGGGTGCGGTCCCGCACGAAGACGACTTCGACACGATCCTGGAGAACAACATCGTCGGAACCCGCAACGTGTACGACGCGGCCGTCGCGGCCGGTGCACGCCGGGTGGTGTTCGCCAGCAGCAATCACGTCACCGGCTTCTACCCGTGGGGCAGGCCGACGTCGCCGGCCGATCCGATCCGGCCGGACACCTACTACGGGCTGTCGAAGGCGTACGGCGAGAGCCTGGGCCGGGTGTTCCATGACAGGTTCGGCATCGAGGTGGTCAACCTGCGGATCGGCGGCTTCGCCGACACACCGTCGGGACCGTGGTTGCGCGGCGGATGGTTGTCGTTCGGCGATGCGGTCCGGTTGGTCACGGCTGCGCTGACCGCGCCGGACGTCGGATTCCTGACCTGCTACGGGATCTCGGCGAACACCGGCCGGTTCTACTCCGACGACGGCTGGGACGTTCTTGGTTACCGACCGGTCGACGACGCCGAGGACTACCAGGCGGCCAGGGTGGACGAGCCGGCGTTGGTCCTGCAGGGCCAACCCTTCACCGATCCCGGGTACTTCGGCACGCCGCACCATGCCGGTCGCGCCCGCCCGACGGCCCCGTAACGTGTGCCTGGGTGGGCGTCCGACCACGCCCGCGCCAACCCGTCGACCGCAGATCCAAGATCGGGAGTGCGCATGCCGCAGCCGGAAGACACCGCGCATTCGAACGGGGAACAGCTGGTCGCCGAAGAGCCAAGGGACGAGACCTCGCTCGTCGAGCACCTGCCCGAAGACGGTCGCTTCCGCATAGCTGATGGCAGCGGCGGGCACGACGTCGCCGTGCTCGAATACGACGATCGGACGCCCGGTGTCTGGGACCTGCACCACACCTGGACGGATCCGGCCCGTCGCGGCCGGGGACTGGCCGACCAGGTGGTGCACACCGCGCTGGATGCGGCCAGAACCGCCGGCGTCCGGGTCGTGCCGACCTGCTCGTACGTCGCCGATTGGCTCTCCGGCCACCCCGACTATCAGGACCTGGTGGCAGCTCGGCCGTGACTGAGCCCACTGGTAGCACCTCGCCACCACCGGGCGCCGGGTCGGATCCACCGGCCGCCGTACCGACCGACCCCGTACCGACCGACCCCGAGCGCGCCGCAGATCACGCCGAGCGGGTCGCGGGTCGCCGGATGCCCTTCCGACGGGCCCGATCGCGGGAGGACGACGGGCACGACGCCGCCGTCGCCGACGCCGCCCGGGAACTGGTCGACGCCGTCGAGGCTTCCCCGGACGTCGAACTGACCGCGGCCGAGCGGCGACGGGTGCGGGAGGTGCTCGGCGGCCTGGTCACCCGGGTCACCGCGGAGCGCGCCCTGCGGACGGCCGAATCGGCTGCCGTCTCGAGCCAGCATGCGGCCGAGGTCGCGACCGAGGCGGCCGGCGGGACCACCCGCGGGCGGCCGCCCCTGCACCCGTTCCGCACCGGGTTCTTCGGCGGACTCGGAGTCCTCGTCGCCTATGTCTGCTTCCTGTTGGTCGACAGTGTCAAGTCCACGCTCATCCTGCTGGTGGTGGCCGCGATCCTGGCCATCGGTCTCGACCCGGCCGTGCGGTTCCTGCAGCGCCGCCACCTGCGGCGTGGCTGGTCCGTGCTCATCGTGTTCGTGGCCCTGATGCTCTCGCTGGGCGGGATCTTCTACGCGATCATTCCGCCGATCGTCACCGAGGTCTCCAAGCTCGTCGAGGGCACCCCGAATACCTCGCGAACCTGCAGAACAACCCGACCATCCGCGGGTTCGACGAGAAGTTCCAGTTGATCCAGAAGATCGAGGACTCCGAGTTCATCAAGAACATCGGGACCGGTGCGTTCTCCGTGACCTTCACCGTCGCGGGCATCTTCATCGACCTGCTGATCGTGCTGATCCTGACCCTGTACTTCCTCGGCGGCCTGCCGCGGATCACCGCCACCGCCTACCGGCTTGCCCCGGCGACCCGCCGGGCCAGGGTCACCGACCTCGGCAACAAGGTCATCACCCAGCTCGGCGGGTACCTCTCCGGGGCGACGATCATCGCGCTGCAGGCCGGTTTCGTGGCCGGCATTTTCGCCTGGATCGTCGGTCTGCCGTACCCATGGGCGATCGCCCTGGGTGCCGCCGCGCTCGACTACATCCCGGTCATCGGCCCGATCACCATCGGCGCAGCCATGATGCTGCTCGGCTTCACCCAGTCGGTGACCATCGGGCTGGTCGCGGTCGGCTTCTACATCTGCCAGCACCTGTTCGAGGCCTACTGGCTCTACCCGAGAGTGATGCGCAGGACGGTGGACATCTCCGCCGGGGCGGTGGTCGTGGCGATCGTGATCGGCGGGGCGTTGCTCGGCGTGATGGGTGCGTTGTTGGCGGTCCCGGTGGCCGCCGCGGTGCAGCTGATCGTCCGCGAGGTCGTCATGCCGCTGCAGGAACGCAACTGACCCGGTTCGCTCAGCCGGTGGCGAGCGCGGCAGCGGGTGCCACCCGCGCCGCCCGGCTCGCCGGCACCAGCGCCGCGCAGATCCCCGCCACGCTCACCGCCACCAGCACGGCGGCGACCGTCCACCACGGCACGACCAGCGCGGCACCGCCCCGGCCGGATCCGAGCGCGGAAGCGGTGCCGGCCCAGCCGTAGCCGACCCCGATGGCTGCACCGACAACACCGCCGACCGCCGCCACCAGCACCGCCTCCAACAACAGACTGCGCAGCAGCCCCCGGCGAAGACAGCCCGAGCGCCCGCAGCAGTGCCGACTCGCGTCTGCGTTCGAGCACCGACAGCGCCACGGTGTTGCCGATGCCGAGGATGGCGATGAGCACGGCGACGGCCAGCATCCCGGTCGCCAGCGTGACCACGGTGCCCAACGCTGCCGTAGTCGCCGCCCGTTCGCCGGCCGTCCCACTCAGCTCCAGGCCGGCGTGCGGCGCGATCAGCGCGTTGAGCGCGCTGTTCACCGCGGTGGGGTCGGCATCGGGAGTCAGCCCGGCCCACAGGGCCAGATCCGGGGCGTTCGGTGCGAGCCGGGCCAAGGCCGCGGCCGTGGTGACCGCCGCGCTGGCATTCGGGCCGGCGTCGGCCGCCGCACCGACCGCGACGACGAACGTTGCCGACCGGCTCCCGACGTGCACGGTGACCGACTGGCCCACCTGCAGCGCACCCGGCCCGGTCCACCAGGACGGCACCAGCAAGGTGTCATCCGCAAACAGTTCGGTACCGCCCCGCAGGATCGGATAGGCCTGCGGTGGACGCCCAGCAGCGGAAATCCGGCGGGCCCACCATCGGTACCGGCCGTGCCCGGCCCGAACGGACCGAGACCAGCACCGGTGGCCAGGATGCCGGCGATCGGGGTGACGTCGATGACTCCGTCGAGCCGGCCCATCCGGTCCGCCAGGCCGGCCGGCACCGCACCGCTGGTTGCGGTCACCGCGATGTCGACCGGGTAGCGCTCGTTCACCTCGCGCTCCAGCGTTGCCGATGCCGATGCGGCACCGACCTGCAGCGTCACGATCAGGCCGACCCCGACCATCAGAGCGGCAGCCGCGGACGCCGCCCGTGTCGGATTCCGGTCGACATTGGCTGCGGCCAGCCGGGCCGGCACTCCGCCGATCCGGGTGAGCGTGCCCGCCAGCCGGAGCAGGGGCAGGCACGAAGAGCGCGGTGAGGACGAGTACGCCGATGGCTGACAGCGCCCCGCCGGCCAGCGCGACCGGCAACCCGGCCCCGGCGACTCCACAGCCCAGTCCGGCGAGGCCTGCGGCCACCAACAGTCCGCCGACAACGGCACGAGCCACCACCGCTCGGCGCTGCTGCGCTGCCTCGGCAACCGGCTGCAGCGCGACGAGCGGGGCCACGCGCATCGCCCGCCGTGCCGGCCACCACGCGGCCATCACGGTGACCATGCACTCCCACCGCCGCCACGATCGGCTGCCGGGTCAGGTCGAACTCGGCACCGCCGGCGTCCAGACCGGTGGCGTGGGCGGCCAGCAGTCCCAATCCGCGCGCCGACCAGCACCCCGAGCGTCGAGCCGACCAACCCCAGCAGGAGTGCCTCGACCAGCACCTGATCACGGACCTGCCGGCGGCTCGCGCCCACACATCGCAGCAACGCGATCTGCCGGCGCCGTTGCGTCAGCAGGATGCCGAAGGTGTTGGCCACCACGATCGCGGCGACCAGCAGCGCGATCGCGGCGAACGCGAGCAGGACCACGGTCAACGCATCCCCCTGGCCGTCCAGCTTCGCCACCTCGGCCGCGGCCTGATCGGCGCCGGTCCGCACGGTCAGCTCGGGGAACTGCCCGGCCAGCTGCCCGGCGAGCGCATCCGCCGGGAGACCATCCTCGGCCAGGACAAGCACGGAGCCGGACAACGGTCCCACCGTCTCCGCGACCTCGGCCTGGATTTCATCGAGCAACCCGAACGGCGCAAACGCCTGGAGGTGCGCGCCGGCCGAGCACCGAGGACGACGTGTCGACGATGCCGGCAACGGTGACCGGTGTCGAAGTCGGGGACGGATCCTCGGTGAGGGCAATCTCGCTGCCCACGGTCAGGTTGGCCGCGGCGGCCGTCGGTTGGTCGATGACGAGCTGGTCGGTGCCGGTGGGCCAGTGCCCCGCGCTCAACCCGAACCAGCGCAGTCGTGGGTCCGCCGGCAGGGTGTCGAGCCGGATGCTGCCGTGCGACTCGGCGGACGAGAAGTCGAGCCAGGAGGTTGCCACCGGTTCGGCGAGCTCCACGCCGTCGGCCGCTCGGATCGCCGTCAGTGACGCAACCGGATCGGCCTGGCCGTCGCCGGGCTGCACCACCACGTCGGCGACATCGAACTGCGCTGAGACCACGCGCTGCAGGTGGGCCTGGAAGGTCGCGGAGTAGACCAGCGCGCCCGAGGCGAAGCCGATGCCGAGGACGATCGCGGCCACTGTGGCCACGATGCGGGCCGGATGGTGGCGTACCTCGGACCAGGCCAGGCCGAGCGCGGCGGCACGGCGCGGCACCTCAGGCACCCAACCGGCGGACGGCGGTCAGCACGTCGTCGGCGTCCGGAT
Source organism: uncultured Actinomycetota bacterium (assembly GCA_963834185.1). Taxonomy (GTDB): domain Bacteria; phylum Actinomycetota; class Actinomycetes; order Mycobacteriales; family Nakamurellaceae; genus Nakamurella. Next base: position 518,837 of record CAWIAR010000011.1, on the reverse strand, counting down.
CGATCAGCTCGCCCGCGGTTCGCCCGTCGGCGAGCAGCACCACCCGATCGGCGTAGGCGGCGGCCATCGGGTCGTGGGTGACCAGCACGATGGTCTGACCGAGTTCCCGGCTGGTCGAGCGCAGATAGGCGAGCAGGTTGTGCCCCGTCGCACTGTCCAGCGCGCCGGTGGGCTCGTCGGCGAAGAGCACGTCGGGCCGGGTGATCATCGCGCGGGCGATGGCGACCCGTTGCTGCTGGCCACCGGAGAGTTCGCTGGGGCGGTGGGTCAACCGGTCCCCGATCCGGAGCGAGCCGACCAGCGCATCGAACATGTGCGGGTCCGGTCTGCGGCCCGCCAGGTCCAGCGGCAGGGTGATGTTCTGCGCAGCGGTGAGCGTCGGCAGCAGATTGAACGACTGGAAGACGAACCCGACCCGGTCCCGGCGGATTCGGGTCAGGGCCTGGTCGTCGAGGATGCCAAGGTCCGTCTCGCCCAACCGGACCTGACCCGAGGTGACTGTGTCCAGCCCGGCCAGACAGTGCATCAACGTCGACTTTCCGGAGCCGGAGGGACCCATGATTGCGGTGAACGTTCCGGCGTCGAACTCGACCGTGATCCCGTCGAGGGCCCGGACCGCGGTGGCGCCGGAGCCGTAGATCTTGACCAGGTTCTCGGCCCTGGCGGCCGGTGCGGCGGTGTGCCGCCGGGCGCGACTGGTCGGGGCCGTGGTGGGGTGCATGTCGGCGGTACCTCCGGGTTGCCGGCGCCGAGTGCGCCGGTTCACCGTTCACGCTCGCCGAGGTCAGCGTGCGGCGGCATCGGAGCGGTGGAGCGGATTCGGCTGCGGCCGGTGCGACCACGGTCGGGCGGCGCTACGACCGGGGTCGCAGTGAGCTCGGGGTCGGGCGCTCTCAGCCTGCGCGGACCAGTCCGGACTCGTAGGCGAGCACCACCAGACCGACCCGGTCCCGGCGGGCGAGCTTGGCCAGCAGGTGCCCGACGTGCGTCTTGACCGTGGCCTCGGCCATGAACAACGAGGCTGCGATCTCCGCGTTGCTCGCCCCGGAGGCCACCTGCAGGAGCACCTCCCGCTCCCGCGCGGTCAGCGTCGCCAGTCGTGGGTCGGGTTCGGCCGTCGTCGGTAGGGCGTGCGTGACGTGGGCCAACAGTCGGCGGGTCGCGCTCGGCGCGACCACGGCGTCGCCGGCCGCTACTGCGCGGATCGCACCGAGCAGGTCGTCGGGCCGGGCGTCCTTGAGCAGAAAACCTGACGCCCCGGCACGCAGCGCGGCGAACACGTACTCGTCCAGATCGAAGGTGGTCAGCACCAGCACCCGCGGTCCGTCCGGCTCCGCAGTGATCCGCCGGGTGGCCTCGACGCCGTCCATCACCGGCATCCGGACGTCCATCAGGACGACCTCGGTGGCATCGCGAGCCGGCTTGCCCGGCGCCAGCGCGGATACCGCGGCCGCACCGTCGCCGGCCTCCCCGACCACCGTCAGGTCGTCCTGGGCGTTGATCAACATGCCGAAACCGCTGCGGACCAGCATCTGGTCGTCCACCAGGAAGACGCCGATCTGGTCGGACCGGCCGGTCGGCTCGCTCATACCGTGCGCGCCCGTCCCCGGGTCTCCGGCCCGGCCGGTGCGGCCGGGACCGAGGCCGACACCAGGAATCCGCCGCCGGGCCGGGGATGCGCGGCGACGCTGCCGCCCAGCAGCTCGACCCGTTCCCGCATGCCCAGCAGCCCATTGCCGGTGCCGTCGGCCGGTGCGGTCGCCGCCGCGCCCCGGCCGTCGTCCAGCACGGTGACCGTCACCTCGGCCGGCCCGTAGAACACCGATACCTCGGCGTGCGCCTGGGGCCCTGCGTGCTTGAGCACGTTGGTCAACGACTCCTGGACCACCCGATAGACAGTGAGCCCGACGGCCGCACCGACCGCCCGCTCAGCGCCGGCGATGACCAGGTCGACCGGCAGGCCGGCCCGGCGAACCTGGTCGACCAGGTCGGGCAGGTCGGCCGCGGTCGGCGCCGGTGCGTAGTCCGGATGGTCGGACTCCGGCGCGCCGCCCGCGCGCAACACCGCCACCATGCGCCGCATCTCGGCCAACGCGTCCCGGCTGGTCTCCGCAATCGTGGCCAGCACCTGCGGAGCGACCTCGGGCTTTGTCCGCGATGCGGCGAGCCCGCCGTCCGCCTGCACGACGATCACCGACAACGAGTGGGCAACGATGTCGTGCAGTTCGCGGGCAATCCGGGCCCGTTCGGTGGCGGCGGCCATTTCGGCTCGCTGGTCCCGCTCGATACCGATCAACCGCTCCCGCTCGGCCCGGCTCGCCGTCTGCTCCTGCTCGCGGTCGACCCGATCGCGTTGCCGGTCGCCGATCAGGAAAGCGATCCCCACCGACACCGCGGCCAGGCCGAAGGCGACGGCGGTCTGCTGCGGGTCACGCAGGGGCGACGACCAGATCACCGCACCGAGCCCCGCGCCGACGATGCCGGCCGCCAGCGCTGCGTAACGCCAGACTCCGCTGCTGTAGGCGCTGACCGCGTGCACCACGAGCAACACCGCGAGATCGGCGACCATCGGCGGCCGAGCGGCGACCACCTGGAACAGGCAGACGACCAGGGCGGCGACGAACATCATCTCGGGTTCCGAGCGTCGCAGCACCAGGGGCGCCGAGAGCAGCACGGTCAGGCCGAGATTCCAGGTGCCGCCGAACCCGAGCAGGTACCCGAACAGCACGGCGCCCAGGAAGAAGCACCCGGCGACGGCGGCGTCACCGGCCAGCTTGTTCGTCCGGTACCACTCGCGAAGGGTCCGGTCCATGGCGTCCACGCTAGAGCGACGCGATGCCTGCGCTCGTCCACCGTGGGTAGCAGATCGGCGCGGCGCGCTACGCCCGCCGTCGGAGCGCCGGCTCGCGGCCGGGCTTCACGGCAGCGGGGTACCGAATTGCTCCAGCCGGCCGGCCATGGCGGCGATGCGTTGCCGGCCCCGCTCGGCGATGGCCGGGCGATCGGCATCCAGCCCGTACAGGAACGACGGAACCGGCCCCATGGATTGCAGCAGCACCATCCGCCGCGCCAGCGCCGGATCCGCGACGCCGCCCGCGGCCGAGGTAGGCCGCCAGCAGCCGGTCCCCGGCGGGCCGCCCGGAAGCGTCCGGGATAACCGACGACGACCTGACCGTCGACAACGGGTCGATCTGCCAGTCCGGCACCGCCACCGGGAGTTGGTCACGCACCAGCCAGCAGGATCGTGCGCTCCCGGTCGAATGTCCATGACGTTCTCAGGACGCCGGGTGGCCAAGCCGAACACCCACCGCTCGCCCCGTGGCAAGTCGTCGGCGAACAGAACCCTGTTGTCCCAACCGTTCTCGACGAGCCGGTCGGGCGTGAGGGCCAGCGCCGGTGCCGCTCTTGGGCCAGGTCGGCCAACTCGGCCGGCGCGCGGAATTCGGACTGGCCGCCCCAGCTGTCCGTCTGGCGTGCCTCACCGCGCGAACCTACGCCGGTGACCCGTGGTCCCCGTGCGAGCGATCAACAGCCGAGACGCGGACGAAGTCGGCGTCTCCCGTACTCCCGCCCACAACCGCGGAGTCGATCCTCGCAGGTGGGCGATCGAGCCCCCGAGAAAACGGGATCGCCGCTGGGCGCTATATTGATACTGATTATCAAATTGATGACGAAGGAGCCGGGTGTGCGAGGCCGAGGGATGACGCGACGGGGACTGTCCGTCGTCGGCGCGGCGATGCTGGCGGTGGTGCTCGTCGGGTGCGGCGCGTCCGGTGGTTCGGGCGAAGCGAACGGGGGCGCCGGAGCGTCCGGGACCCAGGCCTCGACCGGGGGGAGCATCCGCATCGTCGCATCCACCGATGTCTACGGCGACGTCGCGCAGCGCATCGCCGGGGGCGCCGCCGAGGTCACCTCGTTGATCACCGATCCGGCGCAGGATCCACACTCGTTCGAGGCCTCGCCACAAGCCCTGGTGGCGTTGTCGAAGGCGGACATCGTGATCGAGAATGGCGGCGGCTACGACGATTTCGTCGACAGCTTGCTGAAGACCGCCGGCACCGATGCGCCCGTGCTGAACGTCGTCGACATCTCGGGCTTCGCCCCGCAGCAGGGCGACGACCTCAACGAACATGTCTGGTACGACTTCCCGACGATGGCCAGGTTCGTCGACGCGTTGGCGGCAGCGTTGAGCAAGGCCGATCCGTCCGGAGCCGGCGGTTTCGCCGCCAATGCCACAGCTTTCAAAGCTGACCTCAGCCGGATGGAGGGCGAGCAGGCGAAGATGAAGGCCGCGCACGGCGGGGCAGGGGTCGCCGTCACCGAACCGGTGCCGCTGTACCTGCTGACCGCCGCCGGCCTGATCAACCGGACGCCCCCGGAGTTCAGCGAGGCGATCGAGGAGGACACCGACGTTGCGCCGGCGGTGCTGCAGCAGACGCTGAACCTGCTGCGCGACAAACAGGTCGTGCTGCTGGCCTACAACGAACAGACCAGTGGGCCGCAGACCGAGCAGGTGCAGGAGGCCGCCAGGTCCAACAACATCCCGGTGGTCGGTTTCACCGAGACGCTGCCCGCCGGCAAGGACTACGTGAGCTGGATGAACGACAACATGACGGCCCTGGCCGCGGCCCTGGACACCGGTGCGTCCGCCGGGTCCGGCACCGCGGGATCATGAGCCCATGGCGTCGTCCGAGACCTCCGATGATGCCGCCTCCCCTGGCTCGCGGGCCGCGGCAGCGCTGACGTTCACCCGCGCCGCGCTCACCTTCGGTGCCCGGCGGCTCTGGACGGATCTGAACCTGACGGTCGAGCGCGGGGAGTTCCTGGCCATCTTGGGCTCGAACGGCTCCGGGAAGACCAGCCTGCTGCGGGTGATCCTCGGGCTGCAGCCACTGGCGTCCGGATCGGTGACCGTGGCCGGTGAACCGCCACGCCGGGGCAGCCGACACATCGGCTATGTCCAGCAGCAGCGCCGGATCGACCCGCTGACCCCGCTGCGCGCCCGTGATCTGGTCGGCCAGGGTCTGGACGGACATCGTTGGGGGCCGGGCCGGCCGTCGGCCGCCCGGCGGCACCGGATCGAGGCCGCGCTGACCGCGGTCGATGCCGGCCGGTACGCCGACCAGCCGGTCGGCATGCTGTCCGGCGGCGAGCAGCAGCGGATCCGGATCGCCGAGGCGCTGGTCGCCGATCCGGAGCTGCTGCTCTGCGACGAGCCGCTGCTGTCGCTGGACCTGGCCAGCCAGGCCGCCGTCACGGCCTTGATCGACCGCCGGCGCCGCCGGTCCGGCACGGCGGTGGTGTTCGTGACACACGAGATCAATCCGGTGCTGCCGTACGTGGACCGGGTGCTGTACCTGGCCAACGGCCAGTTCCGGGTCGGGCCGATCGGCGAGGTGCTCACCTCGACGACCCTGTCCGAGCTCTACGGCGTGCCGATCGAGGTGGTGCGATCCCGCGGGCGCATCCTGGTCGCCGGCGTCCCCGACCACCCCGACCACATCCACCACGACCACGCGCACGAACATGTCGATCATCCCGACGGTGCGGGCACGGGTGAGGCGGCCGGATGAACGAGGCCGGATTCTGGGACAGCATCTTCAACTTCGACAACTACGGCGACCTGCTCGCCCTGCTGCACAACTCGATCATCGCCGGTGCGGTGCTCGGCCTGGTCGGTGGACTGATCAGCACGTTCGTCCTCATGCGGGACCTGCCGTTCGCGGTGCACGGCATCAGCGAGCTCTCGTTCGCCGGCGCGTCGGCCGCGCTGCTGCTCGGGGTGAGCGTGGTCGCCGGGGCCATGGCCGGATCCGTGCTCGCCGCGCTGATCATCGGCACCCTGGGCAGTCGGGCCCGCGACCGCAATTCCCTGATCGGCGTGCTGATGCCGTTCGGGCTGGGCCTCGGCGTGCTGTTCCTGTCGCTCTACAAGGGGCGCGCATCGAACAAGTTCGGCCTGCTCACCGGGCAGATCGTGGCCGTGGACGCACCGCAGCTCGGTTGGCTGGTCGGCACCTCGGTGGTGGTGCTCGCGGTGCTGCTGGTCATCTGGCGGCCGCTGGTGTTCGCCAGTACCGACCGGGAGCTGGCCGAGGCCCGCGGGGTGCCGGTGCGCGCCCTGTCACCCGTCTTCATGCTGGTGCTGGGACTGACGGTGGCGCTGGCCGTGCAGATCATCGGTGCCCTGCTGGTGCTGTCCATCCTGGTCACCCCGGCGGCCGCGGCGATGCGGGTGACCGCCTCGCCGACCCGGGTGTGGCTGCTGTCGATGGTCTTCGGGTTCGTCTCGATGGTCGGCGGGATCATGCTTGCGCTGGGCAGCTACGTGCCGATCAGTCCCTACGTCACGACCATCTCGTTCGGCATCTACGTGGTGTGCCGGGTGATCGGCGCACTGCGCACCCGCCGCGGCTGGACCTCGGTCCGTGCCCGCCGGCGCGTCACCACCCCGGTGAAGGGCACCGCGACGAACGGGCCGTGAGCTCGCCCGTCGCGGCGCCGTTCGTCAGTCCTCGTCCTCGTGCGGTCGACGCAGAATGACCAGCACCGCGGCGATCACCAGGAGCGCCGCGACCCCGATTGCCACCCAGAGCCACCAGGACAATCCAGCGCCGGAGTCGGCGGTCGCCGTGCCGTCCGGGGCGGGGCTGCCGGTGGCGGTGCCCGCGGCGGCCGTATCCAGGGTGTAGCTGACCGACCCGGTCACCGGGTGGCCGTCGGCCGAGACGATCCGGTACCCGATCGTGTACAGGCCGGACGGGCCGGAACCGTCGACCCCGACCGACACGGTGTTGTCCCGGACCGCCGCCGACCCCGTCTGGAATTGGTTGCCGTTCGGGCCGGTGACGGTGACCACCGGCTCGAAGTTCTGCACGGTCTGGTCGAACGTGAGCGTCACCGTCGTCGGCGCCGTCCGCACCGTTGCCCCGTCGGCCGGGTCGGAACCGGTGAGCACGTTGTGTGCGGCCGCCGGCAACGCGGCGCCGACGGTCAACAGGATGGTGCCGACCAGCACCGCCACCGCTGCCGCCAGCCGACGGAGCCCGGTCACGACTTGGCCCGGTGCCGGCGCAGGCCGATCGCGCCGACCAACAGGCCCAGCGCTCCGACCAGGATGCCGATCACCGCCAGCACCCGGGCGGCGGTGTCGCTCTTCTGCTCGACCTGGGCGGATTGGGGATCGATGGTCACCGATGGACCTGTGCTGGCCGCCGTGGTCGTCGCGCCGGCCGGCGTGGTGTGGTCATGACCGTCGCCGGCCGAAGCGGCCAGCGCCACGGTCGGCGCCGGGTGCTCCGGTTCGCTGCCGTCGGCCGGGGTCGGGTCCGCCCAGCGGACGACGGTGCCGTCGTCGTACGTCTGATCGGTGGGAAAGCTGATCGCGGCGACCTCTGGCAGCGGCCCCATGGACAGGCTGAACGTCTGGAACTGGCCCGGTGCGATCTTCGTGCCGGGTTCGGCGGTGAACGTGACGGTCTGCACCGACTTCGTCAGCACCCCGTCGTCGGACGTCTGCGGTGTCGGCAGCGCTGCCTCCGTGGTGGATGCGTTCCACCCCGGCACGGGTTGGTAGCTGACCGACGGCACCGGGGTGTCCGCCGGAATCTTGATCTCGATCTTGATCGTGTTGGCCGTCGGGGACTCGTTCGGCACCTTGAAGGTGAAGGTGCCGTAGCCGCCCTGGGTGGCCTGGGTGGGAGTGACGGTGACGTGGGCTGCGGCGACGCCGGTTCCGGCGAGCAGGCCGGCGACGGTGAAGGTGCCGACCGCGGCCCAGCGTCGTAGACGCGGGGAGGTCATGGGGGTCCTCGATGGGGAGGTGAGGGCGGGGACGCTGAGCAGCACCCGGCTCCGGTCGATGCGTGGACCGGCGGGAAGCGAACCCAGTCTTGCCGCGCGGACCGGGTCCACGCAGCTCGGTGCGAGGATCAAACTCGGCGCTCGTGGGACGCATGTGACAGGAGTTGCCCACTTCGTCCTCGCTACGCGAGTTGATCCTCGCCGGACCTGGGGGGCGGGGGGCCGCGGCGGGGAGCGCTGGACCACTGCCGGCGAGCGGCGTGCGGCCCGGAGAACTCGGGAGCCCCCGGGAGGGGACGCGGCCAGCCCAGCAGCACGGCGGGGTTGGTCAGGGCGCGAGCGACCACCCGCTGCAGCGCGTCGAACAGCCGGAACAACGCCCGGTCGCCGCGGGCCAGGACCACGGCGCAGAGCACCGCGGCGACGGCGTGGAAGGCGAGCATCCGCGGCAGGTCAACGGGGGCCATGGTGTGCGCGTCGAGGCTGAACAGCAGGTGGTAGGCGAGTTGTGCGCCGACCACCATGCCCAACATCTGCAGCGGGCCCCTGCGTGTACGGGCCGGCCCGCTGACGGTGCCGCCCACCAGCGCCGCCGCGAACAGCAGAGTGCCGATGTCCGGGACCGAGCCGCCGCCGCCCAACAGGTGACCTAGCGCCGAGACGTAGGCCGTGACCAGCGCGAACGAAGCGGACCGGCACGTCAACCAGAAGCGGGACGTGGGGCCGGGCACGACTGCCAGGCTACCGGGTCAGGGTGGGCATCCCGCGCTTGTTCGCAGCCACCCACCTTGATCCTCACGGTCACCGGGTCGACGCCAACCGGGGGTCGGGTCAGGCCGTGAGCGCCAGGATGCCGTAGACGACGCCGGCCGCCGTTGCCGCGAACACCAGGGCGCTGAAGGCATGGTTGTCCCGTTGGCCTCTGGTGTTCCGGGTGAGCTCGGCGGCGAACCGGACGAGGTACACAGCACCGACACCCACGGCCGCCAGGCCCGCGACGAACGAGATGACCCGCAGCAACGTCCACGGTGCCGACCCGAACCGGCTCTCGATCTCGGCCTGCAGCCAGCACGCCGCGCACATCGCCGCTGCGACGCCGACCAGCACGAAAACGCAGCTCGCCGTGCGGACGGGTGCGGGCCAGGTCGACCACGGCGATGCCGAACCCGGCGACCAGCACGGCGACGGCGACGCCCTGCGGGGTGGCGTCGAACCGTTCGAGCTGGGCGAGGATCACCAGTGCGACGACCAGGCCGGCGGCGGCCGACGCCAGCTGGGCCGCAAGTATCGCCGCGTGCTGCGCAAGGGCCGGCCCGGTCCGGCGCCGCGTCCAGCGGAAGGCCCGGTCGATCGGGAGCTGTCCGACGATTCCGCCGATCACCGTGCAGACGGCCAGCGCCACGGTCAGGCCGGCCGAGTCCAGCTGCGGAAGAAGGGGTGTCAGTGCGAGCGGGAGCAGGGCGAGCGCGAGGGTCAGCGTGGCGGTCCAGCCGGCCACCCAGGCGTAGCGCACCGGGTTGCGCTGGTCGACCCGGCGGGGCGGGTCGGCGGCGAGCCGGGTGCACCCGGCCCGGCTGACGACATAGCTGCCCGCGGCCACCGGGACGATGAACAGGCTCGGCGGCAGCACCAGCTGACCGGCCCAGGCCGCCGCGGCCACACCAGCGGCGGTTCCGACGGCGCCGGCCGTCAGGCTGCCGAGCATGAGCACTCCGAGCCGGCCGATCGATCTGTCAGCGGGCAACCGGGTCAACGGCACCACGGACTTCTCCGGCGTACCGACGCTCCGGATGGCGCGGCCGAGCCCGACCTGACCGGCCAGCCCGACGGCCAGGACCGCCATGGCCGGCCCGTAGGCCCACCACCGGCCGGCCCACGACCCGTCGGTCGCCGACCGCCCGAACGCGTCCTGCCACAACGGCAGGCCGGCGGCCGCCACCGCCGTGGTGCAGAAACCGGTGGTCACCCCGGCGCAGATGATCAGGAGGTCCGGCAGCCCGGGCCCGCCGCGCCCGAGCGCGACCGCGACACCGATCAGGCCGACCGCCCAGGTGGCCACCAGCATGGCGCCGGTAGCGGCGCGGCCGCCCGGCGAGCACCAGCGTGCCGTTGGCGGCGGCCGGCCCGATGGCGACAGCGAGTGCCGCCGCGACAGCGGTCACGGTGGGTGCTGCGTTCAGGGGGGTCCTGGATCCTGCGGCCTCGACGCCGGCGTCGGCCGGCGCACAGATCCGGCGCACCCCGATGGCCGCGGCGAGTATCAGGACCGGGACGGCACCGATCGCGATCGCGCCGAACTGCCCGACCGTCGTGATGCCGACCGTCAGCGGCACCGCCCAGCCGACGGTGATCGTCAACCACCGCCCGGACGAGGCGTGGGGGCGACCGGCGCTCAGGCAGGTGGCGGCCACGGCGACCGCGATGCACAGGAGCAGCACCGGCCACGGCGGGAAGGGTAGGTCAGCCGGCACCAGACAGAGCAGGCCGAGCCAGAACCCGGCGAACGCCGCCACCGCCTGCAACGCCCACCCGCCGAGCACCGGTACGGCCACCGCTGTCGCGCGGCGAACGGCAGCGGCCGGCGAGCGACGGACGGCGCGCTCGCGTGGCCGTGGCAGCGCCGCTATCTCCCGGGGCGGCGCCGGGAGATAGGTCTGTCGAGGTGGTGCCTGCTGGAGCGGATGATCGATGACCCGCGACATCCCCCAGTACGCCATCCCCGAATGCGCCAACCGCGAATCGGCTCGGGTGGCCGGCCAGGCCACCGCCCGGCCTGCCGGCGTCGGTTCCGCGGCGATCCCCTGCGAGTGAACCGGCTCCGCCGAGGCCGGCCGCGCCGGCCGGAGACGTCGGAACAACCCGTGCTCGGCCACCTCGCGGGTGCGGTCGGGGGCGATCCGGTCCGGCACACCGGCGCGCAGCTCTGCGTTCAGCTGGTCGGCGGTGGGCCGGCGGCCCGGGTTACGTTGCAGCAACCGCCGTGCGACCTCCTGCAGCGACGGGACCGGCAGTTCCGGAATGGGCGCGTGCAGGATCGCGCCCAGCGGTGGCCATCGGGTCCGGCCGCTGGAACGGGTTGGCGCCGGTGGCCAGGGTGAGCAGCAGGACGCCGAGGCTCCACAGGTCCGCGGGCCGGTCAGGGTGTCCGGACAGGGATTCCGGCGCCATGTAGGCGAGCGTGCCGACGGCCTTCCGCGGCGGCCCGATTTCGCCGGCCCGCCCGCGCAGTGCGATGCCGAAGTCGACCAGCCAGATGGTGTTGTCGGGACCGATCATCACATTGGCCGGCTTGAGGTCGCGGTGGACGATCCCCACCCGGTGGCTGGCGGCCAGCGCGCTGGCCAGGGCCCGGGCCACGTCCCACAGCTTGTCCTCGGGCAGTGGACCGTCGGTGTCGAGGATGTCGGCGAGGGTACGGCCGCGGATGAACTTCATGACGATCCACGGCTTGTCGCGTTCCGCGAACGAGTCGTAGATCGGGACGACGTGCGGATGGTCGATCTGCGCGAGGGTCCTGGCCTCGTGTGCGGTGAGCTCGGCCCAGCCGGCGGCGGCGTCGGCGCGCAGGGTCTTGATCGCCACCTGGCGATCGAGATGGGTGTCGTGGGCCAGCCACACCTCGCTGGGTCCGCCGAGACCGAGGAGGTCGAGCAGCCGGTACCGACCGTTGTTCAGGAACTGGCCGCGCAGGTCGTCGACGGTGTCCCACGCGGTGATGTGACCTGCGGTGATCGGGCCGGTCATGGTCGCCGATGCAGTGGCGGGGGTTGGTTCGTCGACCTTGCCGTGGTCGATGCGGCCGGCCCGGCGATCGGCGGCCCAGCCGTCATGAGCTACCTCCCCGAGCACCGGACCTGTGACAACTGTGCCACGTGGGACGGGCGGTGTCAGCCTCTTGTCGGTGACCCGGCGCCCGGCCCGAGGTCGAACCGGTCGCCGGCGTGGTCCGGTTCCCACCGTTCTGCAGCCGCCCGGGCCATCGTTCTGCAGCCGTGCGGACCACCGTCCTGCGGCCGCCTCTGCAGCCGCGCGGAATTGTGCCGTGAGCGAACCCGGACACCGCGCCGGTTCCATCCAACGCTGATCCCTTCATGACCGAGGAACCGCTGGACGCGTACTCGCGGGTGGTGGTGGGCGTCGCCGAGTCCGTCCTGCCCAGCGTCGCCAGCCTGTCGGTGCGCACCGGACGAGGGTCGGGCAGCGGCAGTGCGAGTGTGATCACCGGCGACGGGTTCCTGCTGACCAGCGCCCACGTGGTCGAGCATGCGGACAAGGTCGAGGCCGTGTTCGGCGACGGCACAGCGGTCGACGCCGACGTGGTCGGTCTGGACGTGCTCTCCGACATCGCGGTACTCCGGGCTCATGGCGTGGTGCCTTCGCCGGTGCCGTTCGGCGACGCGTCGGCGCTGCGGGTCGGCCAACTCGTGGTCGCCGTCGGCAACCCGCTCGGGCTCGCCGGATCGGTCACCGCCGGCATCGTCTCGGGGCTCGGTCGCTCGTTGCCGACCCGCTCCGGCCGGGTGATCGACGAAGTGGTGCAGACCGACGCAGCACTCAACCCCGGCAACAGCGGCGGCGTGCTGGCCGACAGTGCCGGCCGCGCGGTCGGCGTGAACACCGCCGTGGCCGGCATCGGCGTCGGGCTCGCCGTCCCGATCAACGCAACGACCAGGCGGATCATCGCCGCGTTGATGTCCGCGGGACGGGTGCGCCGGGCCTGGCTCGGGATCGCCGGTGCGCAGGTCGTGCTGCCACCGAAGCTTCGGTCCGATCTCGGCACCCGCACCGGGCTGCAGGTCGCCGGAGTGGTGGCCGGCAGCCCCGCCGCGGTTGCCGGCCTCCGCGAGGGCGACATCATGGTGCGGTTGGACGGGCGACTGATCGTCACGACGACTGCCGTGCAGCGGCTGATGGTCGAGGACGTGATCGATCGCGAGATCGAGATCACCGTCTGGCGGCACGGCGCACTTGTCGACGTATTCGCCACCCCGCGCGAACTCAGCGGTGTGTGACCCGTCCAGCTGCCGGCCCGATGACGGCTGACCCGATCGATCAACGTGGCACGACACGCGAGGCGGCTGCCCGTAAGGGCAGACCCGGCTGCCCGACCAGGTCGATCCCGCACCGGCCCGGCCCGAGGTTCCTAGCCTTGAGGTGTCGCCGACGCAGGGAGCTGATCGCGGTGGGCCACGGGCGGGTACGCGAGCGCGACCCCGGCCGTCGTGCGCAGGCAACCCTCGCCACGACCCCCACGGTGTCGTCCACGGCGTTGCGGTCGCTCGCCGCCGGACGGATCACCTCGGCGCCGGACGTGCCGACTGTGCGAGCACTGCAGCGGCTGGCCGGGAACCGGGCGGTTGCCTCCCTGCTCGGCGGGCTGCGCAGGCGGGCGAGTTCCCTGCGGCGACGGACCGTGCAGCGGTATGGATCCTCGGAGCACATGGATGCCGGCGACGCCGCAACAACCCGCATGCTCACCCTGGAGCTGTGGACCGGGCCGCCGAACCCCTTGACCCAGACGAAGAAGGTCACCCTCAGCTATGGCACGGCCAACGCGCTGCTCGGCGACTTCTACACCGGCTGGGCGCAACTGAAGAAGGCGCCGGCACCCGAGGTCGAACGGTTGGCTGCGCTCATCAAGCAGGAGCAGGCCGCCAGGGCGACCGGCAAGCCGCTGCCGACCGAGTCCGAGTACGAACGCGCGACGGCGGGCCGCCGGACCGGCGCGGTCCAAACCGGCGGCGACGTCAAGACCTATCTCGAGTTGGCCGAAGGAAACGTCGACCACTACACCCCGTCGAACCGCGAACACTTCACCGGCCAGCACAAGGCCGCGCTGGCCAAGGCGCTCGAGGCGTTCGCGCTGAAGAGCAAGGGCGACACCGCCGGCGCGCAGGCCGCCACCAACGAGGCCTTCGGGTTGAACGCCGAGGCCGACCATTTCCTCGAGGATGCGTTCGCGGCCGGGCACCTGATCAACAAACCGATGATCCAGCTCGCCACCCTGCAGTTCTGGACCAGCGGGGTGGGACGGGCCGCCGGGGACAATCTGCGCGCGGCTGCGGCGTCCGACCAAGCGCGGATCTGGCGCGAGATCCAGGCCCATGTGCTGCCCGGGCTGTCGGGCCCGGAGCGGTTCGCGATGGAGCACGTGCTCGACCGCCAGGAGGCGATCAATCGGGTGATCAACGAGATCCTCGGCACCTTGCAGGACCAGCCGGACAAGCTGGCCAACCTCGGCGCGAAGCTCGTGCACGATCACCTCAATACCAACGGCGTCATGGTGTTCAACGAGGCCGACCCGTCGACCGGGTGGCGCACCTTCGGCGACAACTCGCTGGCCAGAGGGGTCACCGCGAGCAAGCTCGCGGTGGCACTGCGGGCATCGGTGTCCAACATCGAACTCGCAGCCACCAGCGGGATCGGTGCGGGGGGAGGCAAGACCGACATCGACGCCTTCCTCCGGTTGAGCAACCCCTGGCAGTTCGCCCCGAAGTGGGCAGAGGTGCCGGTCGGCCAGCGTCGGGAGGTCGGGGTGGCGATCTCGGATCCGGCCTGGGTGCAGGACCTGCTGCGCACGCAGGTGTTTCGCAGTGACACGAAGAGCCCGCTCTACCTTCTGCTGTTGGACAACCTCGCGCTGGTCAGCGACATCCTGGCGGAGGAAGAGCGCAAGGTCACCGCTCGACGGACCGGCCAGGCCACCGCGGTGGACACCCTCCTGCGCAAGCACAGCAAGAACTTCGCCAAGGGCGGATTGCCGGACGATGCGAATGTCGGGGCGTTGGCCAGGGCGTTGCGCGGGGCGACACCCGACCTCGTCGTGACGATGCTGGAGCGCCTGGATCCGGCCGACCTCGACGACGATCTCGCGGAGGAAATCACCGAGCTGCACGCGACCCGGTCCGCGCTGGTGGCGCTGGACCGGTCGGTCCTGCTCGCCCTGCGCTCCGCCATGCGCGGTGGCGTGACCATGCCGGGCGAGGCCGCGGCCATCGAGCGGATCACGGCGGCGCTGCTGGCCAAGACCGGACAACAACGGCTCGCGGAGGTCCCCGCCAAGGAGCGCGCAGCGGCGAAAAAGATCGTCGCCACGCTGGACGCAAGGGGGAGGGATCAAGACGCGGCGAGCGTAGGCGCCGGGAACCTGCTGTCGGCGACCCGCCGGGATGTCTACCGACCGAAGGATCTGGCCACCGAGGCCAAGGGCCAGCCGGCCGCTGTGGTGCTAGGGGCGATCGAGATGATGATCTTCGAGGACGAGCGGTCGAAGTGGCTGGTGCCCTACGCGGCGGCATTCAGCGATGCCGAGATCGCCACGCTCGATGTCGCCTTGATGGAGTCGGTGGCCAAACACCTGCCGCGGGGCGCGCAGCAGAGGCGATTCGCCAAGGCGCTGGCCGCGGCCACGAAAGCCGGTGCCATCGCGAAGACCAGTCCCGACATCGGCAAGGGCGCAGCCCTGATCGGCCGGCACCAGTTCACCGACCATCCTGGGCTCGCCGGCAAACTCAAGGGCAGGTCGGCGGCGACGGTCGCAGATACCCTGGACGACCTGGCCCAGGATCAGGCGTCCGTGGCGGCCGACTACGTGAAGCAGCAGTCGAACGACGACCTGGCCAAGCTCGACCCCGGGCTGTTGCATCGGCTGGCCGGGTGGGTCACCGATGCCACCGAGCTGGGCCGGGTTCGCGTTGCGCTCGGCCAGTCTGTGGCGGACGCCACGAAGCGATCCGGCGTGTAGGCCGACGCCGGAGCTACCCGGCCCGCGTCCGGCAACCGAGCTTGTCAGGCGGCCGGGGTGCCGGGCAGCAGGAACGTCATCAGATCGGCGTCGATCCGGTCCAGGTCACGGGCCACCGCGCCGAGGGTGGCCCGTCGGCGGCCGGACGGCATGGACGCGGCAGCCCTGGTCGCGATCGTCAGGTCGGCCAGCCGGTTGTTCGTGACCTCGGCAAATCGCACCACCTGTAGATCGCCGCCGCGCCGGCGCTGCAAGTCCTGCACCGTCTGCGCCAGCCCGGCGAGCCTGGCCTCCGTCGCGCCGGTGGGACCGCGGTATGCGGCCACCTCGATCGCCGTGACACCCAGTTGCCGCGCGCGCCGCTCGTCCAACCAGCCGCGGGTGGCTGTGGCCGCCTGCAGCGCGAACGGCGCCAGCACCGGGCCGATGATGCGAGCGCTGGTCATCAGCCGGCGGATGTCCCTGGGGTTGGTCACCCGATCCAGCACGGTCCGCGGCGGCACCGCTGCCCGTTTGGCCGCGGCCGCCGCTTCCCTGGCCGTCCTCGCAGACTCGGAGGCGGCGTCCGCGGCTGCCTTCTTGGTCTTGAGGTCGGCGTCCGCGGCAGCCTTCTTTGCCTGCCGGTCCGCCTCTGCGGCCGCCTTCTCCGCCTGCTTCTGCAGGTCGGCCGCGGTCTGCCCGGCCTTCTTCTCGGCCTTGGCAGCCGCTTTGGCGGCCTTCTTCTCGGCCTTGGTGAGCTGGTTTTCCGCCTTGGCGACCGTCTTGCTGGTGGCGTTGCCCGACTTCCGTCCGAACACGCGGTGCTCCCTCCTGCGTTGCCCGTTCCGGGGATGGGGGCGGCGGTGCCGGAATTGGCCTGGCTGTCAGCCTAGAACCCGCAGGGTGCGGTCGCTCAACCATCCCCGGCGGATGACATCGTGCCGGGCCTACCCTGACCCGTGATGATGTCGGACGGTGACCGCAACCCCGGCTCGGTCGGCGCCGTCGCCGTACCCGCCGGCCCCTTCGGCGTCGGCACGTCAGCGGTGCGGCTCGGCCCGGCGATCGCCGGGCGCTGCCGGCGTCGGGTCCACCTCGACTTCGACCCGGATCTGGACCCGGCCACTCGCCGGCCGCCCGAGCCCGGGTTGCTGCAACGCTGGGCAGATCTCGACGAACACCGCGATCGGGTGCACGCCGAGTTGCGCGGATCCGGGCTCGGAACGGTCGAACTCCCCGAGCCGGTCGACGTCGGCCGGACGGAGGCCGTGACCGCAAGCCGCCCGGCCGCGATCTGGTCCCCGCTGCTCCGAGCCGGCCACCGGATCGGCCGCCCCGATCTGTTGGTGCCCGACGGCGACGGCTACCGCCCGGTGCTGGTCCGCGGTCACCGCACGCTGGATCCGGGCCATGGGGCGGTCTGTGCGCCGGTGTCCGACCTGCTCGGCGCGACGACCCGCAGCGATCGCAAGGTGCGTCGGCACTTCGCCGATCTGCTCGCTCTTGCCCATTTGCACCGGCTGCTGGAGGACCTGGGGCTGGCGGCATCCGGTCCGGCCCGCGGGGCGGTCATCGGGCGCGGCGGACCGAGCGCCGATCCGGATTGGGACGACGCCGCCCTGGCGGTCTGGCACGAGTTGCCCGCCGGCCTCATCGCCGAATACGACGCGAGGATCGCCGACCGGCACCGGGTGGCCATCGCGGCCGCGACAAGGCAGCCCGCGTTGGCCCAGCCGTCGCGGGTCGCGGAGTGTCGACGGTGCCCGTGGTGGCCGCGATGCTCAGTGGAACTCGTTGCCACTCATGACGTTTCACTCCTGGCCGCGGGATCGGATGTGGCTGCACTACACGAGGTCGGCATCACCAGCGTCGACGATCTTGCGGCCATGCCCGAGGCCGTCGCTGCGGAACTCGTGCTGGGCAGTGTGCCGGCCGCCGAGGCCAGGGTGCGGGCCAGGGCCTGGTTACGGGGGCTCCCCCTGGTGCGCCGGACCGCGCGGGTTGCGGTGCCGAGGGCAGATGTCGAACTCGACGTCGACATGGAGTCCTATCTCGACGACGGTGCCTACCTGTGGGGGACCTACCTGACCGGCGCGGACGTGGGCGCACCGACCGGCTACCGGGCATTCGCCACCTGGGAGCTGCTGCCGGATCGCGACGAGGGCAGGGCATTCGCGGAGTTCTGGCAGTACCTGCGGTCCCTGCAACGGGCGGCCAGGGACCGCAGGCTGACCATGGCCGTCTACTGCTACTCCCGTGCGGCCGAGGAACGCTGGCTGCGGTCGACACCGAGGCGCCACCCTGACGTCCCCGGGATGCCGTCCGTCCATGAGATCGCCGAGTTCTGTGCTTCCCCGGCCTGGGTCGACCTGTACGCCGAGATCCGGTCGCTGTTCGTGGTACCGGGCTCGATGCGGCTCAAGGCGCTGGCCCCGGTGGCCGGGTTCGAGTGGCGTGACCCGGAGCCCGGCGGGGAGAACTCGATGGCCTGGTACCGGCAGGCGGTCGGCGCGGACACCGGCATCCCGGACCTGCGTTCGGCCGACCGAGTGCTGCGCTACAACGAGGACGACGTGCTGGCGACCCTGGCCTTACGCCGGTGGATCACCGAACACGCCCACGAGGTGCCGACGGTCGCCGAGCTGGAGGCCGGGCCGGCGGTGCCCGAGCACGCCAACCCGCAGGTCACCGGCTGACCAGGGCGAGCAGCCCCACCGTCACTCCTGGTCGGCGAACAGCAGGAGGATCCGGTCGACGGTCTGCGTCATCCCGCCCTTGATGCCCAGGTCGAACCAATGCCGGACATCGTCGTCGGACATGTCCTTGGCCAGGCTCATGGTCACCCGCATGTCGGTTTCGGCACCGGCGGGAGACAGGTCGACGGTGACCAGCGGCACGTCGTCCGGCCGTTCGGGATCGAACTCGGGCCAACCACCCGTGACCCCCCAGCTGAAGACCAGCCGGCCGGGGGCATCGATCTCCCGGTAGGTACCGCCGGTGAGGTATCGGCGTTGGGGGGTCTCCACCATCTCCAACTGCCAGCACCCACCGACCCGCAGGTCGACCGTGGTCGGTACGGCGGGCGGCAGGTGGGCGAACCAGCGATCGAGCTGCGCCGGTTCGGTCCAGGCGGCGAATACCCGGTCGGTGGTGGCCGGCAGCCGGCGCGTGATCACAAAGCTCCGCTCGATGCGGGTGGGCGTTGTCATGGTGTTCTCCTCCGGTCGGGTCCGAACTCCGCGGGTGCTCACGAAGTCGCGCTGCTGGGGTTGCCGGACTCCCGCAGATGGGCGTCCAGCCGGTCGAACCTGGACTCCAGGAACGAGCGGTACGGCGTCATCCAGGCCTCCACCTGCCGGAGCGGTTCGGCGTCCAGCCGACATCGGCGCCACTGCGCTTCGCGGTCCTTGACGATCAGTCCGGCCTGTTCCAGCACCTTCAGGTGCCTGGACACGGCGGGCAGGCTGATCCGGTGCGGAGCGGCCAACTCGCCCACGGTGGCGTGGCCTCGGGTCAACCGGTCCAACATGGCCCGC
This sequence comes from uncultured Actinomycetota bacterium, assembly GCA_963834185.1. GTDB lineage: Bacteria > Actinomycetota > Actinomycetes > Mycobacteriales > Nakamurellaceae > Nakamurella. The sequence continues at coordinate 499,775 of CAWIAR010000011.1, read as the reverse complement.
CGGGTGGGGTCGGAAAGGGCCGCGAAGGTGGCACTCAACGTGTCCTGCATATAATTAACGTATCAGCTAATTAACAAGTTACGCAATAACAAGCCGGGTATCGGACAGGTGACCCGTGTCCGCCGGTCCGGCCCGGGCTGAGACCATGACGTCATGCGCTTGGATCACCTGTCGTATGCCGCCGGCCCCGATGGTCTGGACGCGACCGCCAGACGACTGGGCGTGTTGCTCGGCGCCGAGTTCGTCGATGGGGGGTTCCACCCGAGGTTCGGCACCCGTAACCGGATCCTGCCGCTCACCGACCGGCACTACGTCGAGGTGGTGGGTGCCTTGGATCATCCCGCGGTCGACGAGGTGCCCTTCGGGCAGGCGGTCAAGGCCAGGACCGAGTCGGGTGGCGGCTGGCTCGGTTGGGTGGTGGCCGTCGACGACCTGGCACCGGTCGAGGCGCGACTGGGCCGGCCGGCCGCGCCCGGCCATCGGACCCGGCCCGACGGTGTCGAGCTGAATTGGCATCAGCTCGGAGTGCGCGGGCTGATGAACGACCCACAATTGCCGTTCTTCGTCCGCTGGGAGTCGGACCCGGCCGACCACCCGTCCCAGGGCGGTACGGCGGTGGAACTGCAGAGTCTGGCCATCGCCGGCGACCCGCGGCGGGTGGCCGACTGGCTCGGCGTGCCGGCCGAACACCCGCTGGAGGACGTCGGGGTCAGCTGGATTGCGCCCAACGGCCAGCCCGGCTTGCTGTCGGCCACCTTCCGTACCCCGAACGGCGAGGTGACGCTCTGACCGCTCGAGCCGGCGCACCCACCGTTCGGTCAGGATGACGCGGTGGCCTGTTCCGCGGCGTCCATCGCCTTGTTGGTGAGGATGGGCAGGAACCCGATCAGGGCGAGGATCACCACGGCCATGATGGCGAAAACGGCACGGAGACCGAAGAGCTGTGCCAAGCCACCGCCGATGACGGCGCCGAGCGGCTTCGTCCCCCAGGCGACGAGCCGGTAGCCGCTGTTCACCCGACCGAGCAACCGGTCGGGGGCGATCCGCTGACGCAGGGACACGATCACCACGTTGCTGATGACGATGGTGATACTGCCGATGAAGAACGCTGCACCGATCAGATAGGGGTTCGCGGTCAGCGCTGAGATGCCGACGAGCAGTGCACTGGCGAGGTAGTTCAGCACCAGCGAGGCCGAGCGGCCCAGTACTCGTTCGACCGGCGCGGCGATGAGCGAGCCGATGATGCTGCCGCCGGCGAGCGCTGCGAGCAGCACCCCATACCCAGTGTCGGTCAGCCTCATCGCGGATGCCGGCCCGACGGCGTAGAGCACCATGATCGCGAAGGTGGCGCTGGTGGCCAGGTTGAACAGTCCCGTCATGACGGCCATCGCCCGCAGCACCCGTTGGTGCCACAGGAAACGCAGGCCCTCGACGATGTCGGCCCGCAGCGTGCTCGGTTCGGTCCTGGCCACCCGGAAGCGGCCGGCAACCACGAGCAGGGCTCCGACGGCTGCGATCCACAGCGCGGCAGGCGCGGCGAAAGCAACAACGGCACTGACGGCGACCAGCGCGCCCCCCAGCGGCGGACCGAGGAATTCGTTGGCGGTCACCTCGCCGGCATAGAGCTGTCCGTTGGCTTGCGAGAGTCGATCTCGCGACACGATCTGGGGCAGGATCGATTGGGCCGAGGTGTCGTAGATCGTCTCGGCCGTGCCGATACAGAACCCGATCAGGTAGAGCAGCCAGATGCTCGCGAAGTCGAACACGACAGCGAGCCCGAGCACTGCCGCCAGACCTGCTCGGACGAGGTTCGCGCCGAGCATCGCTCGGCGACGGTCCATCCGGTCGGCGAGCGCCCCCGCGGGCAGGGCGAACAGCAGCCAGGGAACGGTGAGGGCGAAGGCCAGCCCGGCGATCAGCGTTGGCGACTGGGTGAACTGAATGGCGACCAGCGGCAGGCTGACCTTGAAGGTCCCGTCGGCCAGGTTCGACAAGCCCGAGGACGTCCACAGCCGCCAGTAGTCGGCGCCCAACGGCCGACGGTCGGTGTTGATCGGGGTGTTGTCCCGGGGGCGATCCATCGCGATTGAGAGTTGCACATCGATTTAGAATCTTCAAGTCGACGGGGTTTTCCCCACGATCGACTAGCCTGGGCGGGTGACCAGGCGCTCGCCGATCAAGCGGACGGAGCAACCTGCCGACGAACGGGTGGTTCAGCTCGGCGACGGGCGCCGACTGGCGACCATCGCCGAGGCCAAGGCGATGGCGCATCCGCTGCGGCTGCGCATCCTGCGGATGTGCAGCATGCAGGAGTTGACGAACAAGCAACTGGCAGATCGGCTCGGTCGCGACCCGGGCACGGTGCTCTATCACGTTCGCCAGCTGGCCGATGTGGGGTTGCTGGAATCGGCCCCGGTGCGCACCGGGGCGAGCGGAGCGCTCGAGAAGCCCTACCGGGCAACGGATCAGATCCGTTGGTTGGAGTCGACGCCGGCGCTGTCGCTCCCCGGCGGTGCGCTCGCCCCGATCCAGGCCTTCCAGGAAGAACTGCAGGAGGCTGGTCCCGAATCGGTGGAGAAGATGTCCCGCATGGTGCTGCACCTGTCGCCCGCCGAAGCCGAGGAACTGGCCACTCGGTTGGTCGCCATCTTCGACGAGTACGCAGATTCCGATCACGAACGGCTGGATCGCCCGGCGCACGGTGGCATCTTCGTTCTCCACCGGCTTGCCGAGTGACCTACGGTTTGAGCGTGAGTGAACCGGACGAACAGCTGCGGGTCTCCGACGCCGAGCGCGAATCAGTGGCCGGCCGACTCAATGCCGCGGTCGGTGAGGGCAGGCTGAACCTGGACGAGTTCAGCCAGCGCATTTCCGCGGCCTACGGCGCACGCAGGCGGGGCGAACTCGACGTGCTGGTCCGCGACCTGCCGGCCGAGCCGGAGAACCGGGCGACCTCACGGTCTCCCGTGGTGTTCGCCGGCTCGGACCTCACCGCGACGATCGGCGCGGTGAAGAAGAACGGACGATGGCTGTTGGGTTCGCACACCACGGTCGCGGTGGCGTTCGGGCCGATCAAGCTCGATCTGCGGGAGGCCGAACTCGCCACTCGTGAGGTGATCGTGTCCGCACACACCACGGTCGGCCCGATCAAGGTCTGGGTGCCGAGCGGTGTCCGGGTCTACGTCGACGGCAGCACCAGGATCGGCACCCGCACGATCGAGGAGAGCAATCTGGCCGAGAGTCCCGACGCACCGACCCTGCGGCTGCGGCTGGACACCGGATTGGGCACCGTGAAGGTGTACCGAACATGACCCGGGTGCGAGTCGGCACTCGGCTTGCGCCGGCGCGCCGACCCGCTGTGGTCAGTACCGATCAGATCCCCTCGGCAACCGGGTAGATCTCGTCGGCGACCAGCCCGTGCGCCTGACGGTGGACCGCGGCGGCTGCCTCCGCGTCCGGCGCACTGACCAGGCAGAAGATCTTGCCCTCGGTCTCGTCGACCCAGTAGCGCTGGTAGTCGACCCCGTAGTCGCTCTGGGTCTTCAGGTCCGCCTCGTGCGCCTGCGCAACGTCGGCGAGGGTGACCCCGCCGCCGAGCGAGTGCACATCCATGAACATCGGCATGCAAAGCTCCTCTTCTCCGTGGAAATGCTCGGCCGTCGAGGCCGATGACAGGGGCGAGTCCCCGTGTCACAGTTGAGGGTCCGCGCTTCGCCGGCCAAGGCCCATGACCGGCGAACCGGACAAGCTGACCGATCGACCACGGAGCGTCGCCATGACGATCGAGGACGCCGCAGCGCCGGTCGACGCCGATCCATTCCGAGCCGCCCTGGAACGGGTGCACCTGCAGGGGGCGGTGTTCCTGCGGGCCGAGTACCGGGAGCCGTGGGTCTACGAATCGTTGACCGGCGAGGAGACGGCCGGACTGCTCGCCCCCGGCAGTCGGCGGGTGGTGCTGTTCCACCTGGTCGCCGCCGGTGGCTGCTGGGTATCGGTGGGCGGGGCGGAGAAGCACTGGGCCGGCGCCGGCGACGTCATCGTGTTGCCCTACGGGGACCAGCACCGGATGGGCGGCGTCGAGGACGGCATCCCGGTCTCGATCAGTACCTTCCTGCCGGCGCCGCCGTGGCTGTCCATGCCGGTGCTCCGCCATGGCGTCGACGGTGCACAGACCGATGTGGTGTGCGGCTACCTGTTGGGCAACGATCCGCTCTTCGACCCGGAACTGCGCGCGTTTCCGCCGGTGTTCGTGGTCCGCCCGCAGGCCGGCCCGGTGGCGGACTGGGTGCGCGCCAACATCGCCTACGCCATGGAGCAGACGGCGACCGGTGGGCCGGCGTTCGGCGTGTCCACCAGGCTCCCCGAGATGCTCTTGATCGAGGTGCTGCGGCTGCATCTGGCCAGCGCCCCGGCCGTCGACGCCGGGTGGATGGCCGCGCTGCGTGACCCTGTGCTCCGGCCGGCGTTGGCCGAGATCCATCGGCGGCCGGAGTACAAGTGGACGGTGGTGGCACTGGCCGGGCGGGCCGCGGTCTCCCGCTCGCTGCTGGACGAACGGTTCCGGCTGGTGCTGGGTCGCTCTCCGATTCGCTACCTGACCGACTGGCGTATGCACCTGGCCCGGGATCTGCTGACCACCACGGACCTGTCCGTGTACAGCGTTGCGCACCGGGTCGGTTACGAGGCCGAGGAGGCGTTCAGCCGGGCCTTCAAACGGCAGTTCGGCCGCTCTCCCGCGGCCTGGCGGGCTGACTACGCGGCCGGTGCCACTACGCCACCACTGCTCAGCGCGGCGCCATCCGCAGCGCCCCGTCCAGCCGGATGACCTCTCCGTTGAGATAGTCCTGCGCGGCGATGGACAGCGCCATCGCGGCGTACTCGTCGGGCCGGCCGAGGCGTTTCGGGAACGGCACACCGGCGGCCAGGTTGTCCCTGAACTCCTCGGTGATGCCGGCCATCATCGGGGTGTCGAGGATGCCGGGCGCGATCGTCATCACCCGGATGCCGAATTGGGCGAGATCGCGCGCCGCGGGCAAAGTCATCGCGGCGACACCCCCCTTGGAGGCGGCGTAGGCGATCTGGCCGACCTGCCCGTCGAAGGCGGCAACCGAGGCGGTGTTGATGATCAGCCCGCGCTGGCCCGCGTCGTCGATCGGATCGGTCTCGGCAATCGCCGCAGCGGCCAACCGCAGGACGTTGAAGGTGCCGATCAGGTTGATCCCGATGACGGTGCGGAACAGGTCGTAGTCGTGGACGCCCTTCTTGGACAGGATCCGGCTGGCCCAGCCGACCCCGGCGCAGTTGACCGCCATGCGCAGCGGCGCACCTGAGGCCGTGGCGGCCTCGACGGCCCTGGCGGCGTCATCGGCGTCGGTGACGTCGCCGGCGATCGCGGTGACACCGTCGGCGGGCTGACCGCCACGTTCCCATCCGGAGGCCAGATCGAGGCCGATGACGGTGACGCCACTACGGGCCAGCGCGGCGACGGTGGCCGCGCCGAGGCCGGAGGCCGCTCCGGTGACGATGGCGGAGGTACCGGCGAGTTCCATGGATGTGCTCCTCGAGGCTCTTACTGCCGCGGTGCGGTCCCCACGATCATCCGGGACCGCTCCGCGCGCTGTGCATGGTGGTCCTGCCGTCGGCCACCGGCGCGGCGTGGTGGGAACTCACCGAACTTGACACTCCATTCACAGCTCGAACGCTGAACCATCTCCAGTCCGGCGGCGTTGTTTCGGGTGACGCTGCCTGTCCACGTCCGCCCGACCCCGACGCACGACCGGCCGAGCAGCAACCGCTGCCGGCCGCAAGCCCGAAGGAGCTCCCGCGAATGCCCTCAGCCCATGAGTCATCAGGCCTGTCCCGCCGCACCGTGGTCCGCACCGGACTCGGCGTTGCCGTGGCGGTCCCGCTGATTGCCGCCTGCTCGTCCGACGACCCCCCGACCACCACGACCCCGGCCGGCACCGGCAGCGGCGGATCGCTGCCCAAGCTGGACGACATCACCGTCGGGCAGGCGGTGGCCGCGACGCTCAACGGCGCGCCGATCGTCGTCGCCCGGCCGACCGACGCCACCGTCGCCGGGTTCACGGCGGTGTGCACGCACATGCAGTGCACCGTCAACGTCAACGGCGCCGAGTTGAATTGCCCGTGTCACGGGTCGAAGTACAACGCTCTGACCGGCGCGGTCGAACAGGGCCCGGCGACCCAAGCCCTCGGTGCCGTCCCGTTGTCCGTCAAGGACGGGCAGGTCGTCGCCGGCTGAAACCGGCATCCATCACGCTGACCCCTGGAGGTGTCAGATGTCCGCTTCCCCACCGGTCCAGAACTCCACCACGATCGGCCTGCGCGGTCTCACCGCGTTGGCCGTGCTGGTGTCCGGGCTGTGCCACGGCTACCTGTACTTCTTCGGCGGCTGGGACTTCGGGAGAATCGGCGTGCTGTTCATGGTCAACGCCGTCTCCGGCATCGTCATCTCGGTGCTGGTGTTGGCCTGGCGGCACTGGTTCAGCCTGTTCCTGGCCTTCGGGTTCTGCGTGGTCACGGCCGCCGGGTTCTTGTTCTCCCGGTACGGCGGCGAGTTGGCATACAAGCTGCTCGGGGTCAACGACATGATCTGGGGGTGGTCCCAGATCCTTTGTCTGGTGGCCGAGGTCATCGGAGCCATCGCGGCACTCGGCGCATTCTTCGCCGAACGCTGGCTCACCGCGGCCAGGAGCGAACACACCGCCGTCGCCTGATCCCCCCGATCAGGTGTGCGGGGTTTCCACCAGGTGCGCCAACTGGACGAGCATCGGTTTGCGGCCGCGCCTGACCAGGCTGCCCCGGCCGGGGGGCTGCACCGACAGGTACGCGCCGGGGAACAGCGCACCCTCCTGGCGGTCGCCGGACAGCAGCACGCCGGCCGCGCCGACCTCGCGCATCCGCTGCGGCACCGGCTCGTACATGGCCCGTCCGGCGCCGCCAGATCGCCGCGCCAGGATCATGTGGAATCCCAGGTCGCGGGCCTGGGGCAGGAACTCGATGAAGGGTGCCAGCGGCCCTGGGCCGCCGGGCGAGAGCAGGTCGTAGTCGTCCGCGATGACGACGATCTCGGGGCCCTTCCACCAGGACCGATCGCGCAGCTGGGCCGCGGTGACGTCGTCCGGGGGCATCCGCTGGCGTAGTTCGCCGGCGACCGCGCCGGCCATGCCCCCGGCCATCGCGGCGGTCCCGGCGTAGGCGCCCAGGTAGTCCTCGGGCACCACGTCCAGCAGGGTGCGGCGGACGTCGAACACCGCGAAGACGACTTCGTCGTCGGTCAGCTTGGCGGTCAGATCGGACACGATCATGCGCAGCAGCGAGGTCTTGCCGGTCTCCGCATCGCCGAACACGAGCAGGTGCGGTTCGGTGCCGAACAGGTCGAGCTCAACCGGCCGCAGATCCGTCTCGTCGACGCCGATGATCACCCCACGCCGCGGCCCGGCCGCCGACACGACGTCCGCATACGGCACGAGGAGCGGCAGCAGGCGGATCGGCGGTACCGGCGCGCCCGGCCAGGCCGCGGCGATCCGCGCGACCAGGCCCTCGACCGGACCGGTGCTGTCCCTCCCCGCGGACGGGCCCGCCGACGTCGACACCGCTGACACCGGATCACGGTCTTCGGGGGCACCGGGCTCGCCGGAGCGGGCGGCCTCCAGCGCAGCCAACTCGTCGGCAACCGCCGACAGGTCGTCCCATGGCTGTTCCACCGACTCGGCCGGGCTCGTCTCGGCGGCCGGTCGATCAGCAGCCGAGCTGCGCACCGCGGTGGCGGCCCGATCCGCGGCCAGGGTGGGCAGACAGATGTGCACCTGCAGGCCGGGCTCGACGATGGCCCGACCGGGAGTGTCCGCACGCAGGTTCGCAGCGGCCTTGCGGGCGATGGTCGAGTCCACCGGGTCGTTGAGGCGCAATTCGACCTTGGTGCCGATGGCCGCCTGCAACTGCATGCGGATGTCAGCCCACCGGCCGGTGGCGAGGACGAGGTGGATCCCGTAGCCGGGGCCGCGGGTGCCCAGGTCCTGCACGAGGTCGGCAAGATCTTCGAAATCGGCTCGCAGCACGGGAAAGTTGTCGATCACCAGGAAGATGTCGGCGACCGCGAGCTCGGGCAACCGGCCCGCCCGGAACCGTTCGCGCATCGCGTCCACCGAGTCGATGCCGACCCGGCCGAAGAGTTCTTCGCGTTCGGCCAACGCCGAGGCCACCTCGGCGACCGTCCGTCGCACCCGGTCGGCGTCCAGCCGCGGCGCCACCCCGGCAACGTGCGGCAGACCATCGAGCACCCGCAAGGAGCCACCGCCCAGATCCAGGCAGTAGAAGGAGATCTCGCCCGGCAGGTGGTTCAGCGCCGCCGAGAGGATCACCGTGCGCAGCATCACTGACTTGCCGGACTGCGGTGCGCCGAGGATCACCAGGTGCCCACCGGATGCAGCCAGATCGAGCAGGAACGGCACCTGCTTCTGCTCGGCCGGCTTGTCCAGCAGACCCACCGGCACCTTGAGCCGACCACCAGGACCGTCGGCGACCAGGCCGCGTACCGGGTCGACCCGCACCGGCCCGGCGACCGCATCCAGGTGCAGCTCGGCCGGCAGCGGCGGGAGCCAGATCTGTGCGGTTCGAGTGCCGGCATCGGCCAGCCTGCGCACGGCGACGTCCAGCACCGTCGGGGCGAGCGCATCCTCGTTCGAGTCCGGTTCGTCGGCCGCCACCGGCTTGTCGGCGAGCGCCGCGAGGTATGCGGCGGTGTCGTTGAACAGTGGAAAGGGTGCGACCACCGGTTCGGTGTCGATCACCGTCTCACCGGTGAGTGGTGGCCGGTAGGTGCCCGACACGTAGCCGGCCTTGAACCGTTGGAACACGCTGGTGTCGACCTTGAGGTACCCGGAGCCCGGAATCGGCGGCAGCTCATAGGCGTCCGGCACGCCGAGCACCGATCGCGATTCCTGGGCGTTGAACGTCCGCAGCCCGAGCCGGTACGACAGGAACGATTCCAACCCGCGCAGCCGCCCCTCCTCCAGCCGCTGCGAGGCCAGGAGCAGGTGCACCCCGATGGACCGGCCGATCCGGCCGATCGCCAGGAACAGTTCGATGAAGTCAGGCTTGGCGGTGAGCAGCTCGCCGAACTCGTCGATCACCACGAACAGGTTCGGCAGCGGTTCCACCAGCGCCGCATCGGTCTTTCCGGCTTCGCCGAGGGCGGCGTCCCGGCGCCGGTTGTACTCGGTGATGTTGGGCAGATTCCCGGCCTCGGCCAACCGCTGCTGGCGGCGCTTCATCTCGCCGAACACCGCGTCGTGCAGTCGATCGACGAGCCCGTCGTCGTCGGACAGGTTCGAGATCATCGCGGCGCAGTGCGGCAGGTCCTCCAGACCGGCGAACGTGGCGCCACCTTTGTAGTCGACCAGCACCATGGCCAGCCGCTCCGGCGGGTGGTTGATGGCCAGGCACAGCACGATCGTGCGCAGCACCTCGGACTTGCCGGACCCGGTCGCGCCGACACACAGGCCGTGCGGACCCATGCCGCCCAGCGCGTTCTCCTTGATGTCGAGGTAGACCTTCTCGCCGGCCGGCCCGAGCCCGAACGGCACCCGCAGAAAGTCAGGCACGGCACGTCGGACCCAGGTGCGGGTGGGGTCGAAGTTCGCCGGATCGGGCACGCCGACCAGGTCGCCGAGAGTCAGCGTGGCCTCGAGCGGCGCGGCCGCCGCCGTCTCCTCGACCAGCCGGACCGCCGTCAACTCCCGTACCAGGCCGGCCAGGACGGCGGGGGAGAGGTGGTCGGCGACCCCGTGGGGCGCGCCAAGGGCCCGCTTGCGGGCCGGGGTGGCCTCGTCGTCGGGGTCGAGCCGACGGCGGTCCTCGACGAGAACCTGACCCTCGTCGCACACCAGGCGGACGTCGATCCGGTCGGGCTGACGCATCTGGTTGTCGACCAGGGTCACGGTGTGCACGCCGACCGACGCCGGATCCAGTTCGCTGGGGAAGCCGCGCAGCACATCCACCGCGTCGCCGGCCATCCCGTCGACCAGGATCACCAGCGCCGGGCCGTACGCCGACGGCTCAAGCCGCCGCATGCGGCCCGATCGGGTGGCCTCGCCGACCCGGCGGGACAGGTCTGGGTGGAGGAGCTCGGCCAGCTGCTCGGGGGTGTCGGCGACCAGCCGGCGGGGGGCGGTGCCGTCGACCTCCTCGTCGGACAGGCAGTGCGGCATCCACTTGAGCCAATCGAGCCAACTCGCCGCCCGGCGCGGCACGCACGCGACGATCTTGACCTCTTCGGGTCCGTGCAGGGTGACCAATTGGGCCAGCGCCGCGGTCACCGTGTCGCGGACCAGCGGCGGTGGCCCGACGATCGCCACCCGGCCCGAGAGCGGCAACCCGACCGGCATGCCGCCGACCATCCGGTCGCGTTCGGTGATCCGGACAACAGCGGCCGCGGTGACGATGTCCGGTTCGGCCAGCGGGTCGCGGCTGGCGCCCGCCGACACTCGTTGCCAGAGCGGCGAGGAACCCGTGCCCACCCGCACCGTGAGGAAGTCAGGGTCCTTCGGCCGGCGTTCCCACAGGCGCATGGGATCCCGGGCGATCTCCGGCAGGGCATCGGGATCCGGGTGGTGGGTGACCGCCAGCTGTCGTTGCGCCTCGGTTGCCTCGGCAAGGTCACCGCGCACCCGGTCGAGGTACTCCAGATACCGTCGTCGCAGGTCAGCGGCGCGCTTGGTGGCGCCGGTGCGTTGCGCGATGAACATCACCATGGCGCCGACCACCGTTGCGCCGATCATGATGCCGCCCGCGATCAGCATCACCGGGTTGGCATTCGCGACGATCATCACCAACGACCCGGCGCCGCCCATGATCGGCATCAGGATCTGCATGACGCCCTGCAGCCCCGCGCCGGCGTCGGGCAGGGTGGGCGGCGGAATCAGGTCGACCGGGTTGAGCTCGGCCTCATCCGGCCGAGTGCGCGCCGGACGATGGATCAATCGCTGTGCCACGCCCCACCCCCGCTCCCGACGCAGTTCCGGCTTGGTCGGATCGACGGGCCAACCCTACGAGTACCTACCGACGCGGCGATGGTCGATCGGAAAACAGCGACACCCCCTACCGGATAGACCGGTCGGGGGTGTCGCTGCCAGCGTTCTGCTACCGCCGAGGGCTCAGGCCAGGGCCTTGGCCTTCAGCTGGGCGAACTCGTCCTGGGTGATCGCGCCCTGGTCGAGGAGTTGCTTGGCCGACGCGATGGCATCGGCCGGGTTGGCCGATCCGGCGACCGACTGAATGTACTGATCGGTGGCCTGCCTGGCCTGTTGCATCGAGGCAAGCTGCCGCTCGCCCATGCCCTGGCCCCTGGCAATCAGGTACACCAGGGCGGTCAGGAACGGGAAGATGACCAGCAGGATCATCCAGACGGCCTTCCACCAGCCCGAAAGGTTCCGATCCCGGAACAGGTCCGTGATGATGTGGAACAGCACCATCAGATAGGCCACGAAGACGAAGGTCCATACGAGCAGCCAGAACCACTGCCAGAAGCTGTTCACGACGGCATTTCCCTTTCCGAGTGGGTCCGCTTGATGCCGACCCGACGGGGAGAACCTACCCTGCCGCACCAGGAGTCCGAATAGTCCCGCGCGGGTGACCTTCGCGTCACCGAACCCCGCTGCCGGGGAGCAACGGCAACCTAGACTACGGCGGTCGAGCGGCCGTCCTGTCGTGGGCGCCGAGTGGTCGGGCACCGGTCGAGGGGAGCGGGTGGAGCATGGGGACACGCTTCACCCGGGTCACTGTTGTCGGCGATCGGCGGCAGATCGACATCTCGTTGCCGTCCGACGCGCCGCTGGCCGAACAGCTGCCGATGGTGCTTCGGCTGCTGTCCGTTCCCTCGTCGCCGGTACCGGTCCGGTGGGTGCTGTCGACCCCCGAACTCGGCTCGATCCCACGGGACCGCTCACTGGACGAGGCCGGGATCCTGGACGGGATGGTGCTGCACCTGACCGAGGCGGCAGCGGCCCCTGCACCCCCCTTCGTCGACGACGTGGAGAACGCCGTCGCCGACGAGGTGGTCAGGATCGCTCCGGCATGGACCGGCGAGCCACGCCGGTCCGGCGTCGGCTGGCTGCTCGCCGGGGTGTTGCTGGCCGCCGTGACCGTGGCGTCGACCGCCACTGGTCCGGCGTCCTGGCTGGGGGCCGGTGCAGCCGGCCTGGTGGGCCTGGGGATCGGAGCGATGGTGGCGCCCGCCGGCGGTTTGGCGGTCGCCCTGGTCGCGGTGCCGGCCGCCGCGTCCATCACGCTGACCGCCGGCGCCGCTGCGCCGGACTACCTCTTGGCCTTCACGCTTGCTGCGGCCGCGCTGGTATTGGTGGGTCTGGTACGGCGAAATCCCGGGCTGATGGCCGCCGGCATCGCGAGTACGGCTCTGGGCCTGGGCGGATGGATCTGCGATCGGCTCGACATCCCCGGGTACCGCACGGCCGGCCTGGTTCTGCTCGGCGCCGTGATCGCGGTGGGGTCGGCGGGTCAGTTCGCCCTCGGCGGGGCCGGGCTGGTGAACCTGATGGTCTCGGACGAGCGCGGCGAGAAGGTGCCGCGGGCTGCGGTGACCTCCGCCGTGCGCCGAGGCCAGGCCATTGCCACCGGGGTGGTGTGGGCCGGGTCCGTGGCCGGTGCCGCGGCTTGCTGGGTGCTCCTGGCGGCCGGAGGACCGGAAACCGGCACGTGGATCGCCCCGGCGCTGGGGGGACTCGGCGGACTGATCTTCCTGCTGCGCAGCCGGATGTTCACCCGCGCGCGGCAGGTGGGACCGATGCTCGCGGTCGGTGTGTCGGTGGCGATCGGCGCGGCGGTGCGGACGCCCGACTGGCTGCGGCTCGACAGCGGTGGTGCTGCTGCGACCTTGGGTGTGCTCGCGCTGACCGCCGCCGTGGTCGCCGGCGCCGGCTTCAGTGCGCTGACCGAGGTGCCGAGGGCCAGGATGCGACGAGTCTGGGAACGGCTGGAGGCGCTGGCGGTGCTGGCGCTGGTTCCCGGCCTGATCCTGCTGTTCGACGCGATCGGTGCGCTCAAGCGCTGGATCGGCTGACCACTGCGGGTCTGGCGGATCGACCGGGTGGGGACCCACAATGGAGCCACCTGCGGCGATCCCCGTGATCGGCCGGACGACTTTGGGGGACCTGTGAACCGTGCCTTCGATCTCCGCGCGGCCTGCGCCGAGGCGATCGACCGGCGCCGCGACCTGGGGTGGGCGGTCGCGGACCGGGCTGCGGGCGCGCTGGCGGCGGCGGGCGAACCCACCGGGGTACCAGGGACCTGGAGTACCAGGTTCGAGCTGGACGACACGGAGACCAGGCTGCTCGAGGTCGCCGCCGCCGTCGACGATCCGGCGCTCTACCTGTGCCTCGGCCTGCTCTCCGGTGACGAAGGACCGGCCAGGCCGACCGTGGCCATCGCGCTCGAACTGGTTGGTGCGGCTCCGGCGGCACCGGCGTCGCTCGCGCGGTTCGGCCCGCTCGCGCCGCTGCAGCGATACCGGCTGATCCGGGTCGACGGAGGCGCCGCGCTGGGTGCCCGCCGGCTGGTCGTCCCTGACCGGGTGGCGGCGCAATTGCGTGGCGACGATCTCCCCGACCCGGCGGTGCTCGACCTGCTCATCGACTCGACGCCGATGCGGCTGGACGGCACCGACCGGGTCGCCAGTGCTCTGCAACGGGGCGAGCAGGTGGTGTGGATCCACGGACCCGTGCGGTCGGCGGCCGTCGCCATGGCGACGGGGGCGTGCCGCATCCTCGGCGTCCCGTACGTGGTTGCCGATCTCCGTCGGCTCCCAGCGCAGCCGAGGGCTTCGGACGAGAGCGACCGGCCCAGTGAGCTGATGCCCGACCCGGCGATCGTCTCCGACGCAGTGACCCGGCTGGTCGACGAGGCGACATTGACCGGCTCACTGCTGGTGCTGGCCGGCGCCGATCTGGCCACCGCCGAACTCGGCACGCTGACCAGGGCCGCCCTGCCGGTGATCGCCATCGGTACCAGGGCCTGGGACCCGGCATGGAATGGCACCATGCCCACCACGGTGACCGCGCCCCGGCTGACGCTCGCCCAGCGCCAGGCGCTGTGGGAGGACCTGCTGCCGGACCATGACGTGCCGCGCGAGGCGGTCGCGCTCCGCCTCACCCCGGAACAGATCCACCAAGTGGCGATCGCCGCTGGTGCGGCGGCGGCCGAGGACGGACTCGAGCAGCCGGAGTTGGCGCACCTGCGGGCGGCCGCCCGTCGGTTCTGTCGGGGTCAGCACGCAACCGAGACCGGTGTGACCATCGACGATCTCGTGTTGCCCCCCCACGTCCGGCGCGAAGTGGTGCGGCTCTTGGACTGGACCCGGTATCGGGACGAGGTGGCCGAGCTGGGGCCGCTGCACGGCAAGGGCAAGGGCACCGGCATCTGCGCGCTGTTCGCCGGCAGCCCGGGTACCGGAAAAACACTGGCCGCCCACGTGGTCGCCGACGCGCTCGGCATGGATCTCATGCAGGTCGACCTGAGTTCGGTGCTCAGCAAGTACATCGGCGAGAGTGAACGCAACCTCGAGCGGCTGTTCACCGACGCCGAGGCGACCAACGCCGTGCTCTTCTTCGACGAGGCGGACGCCCTGTTCGGGGCGCGGTCCGAGGTCAGGGACGCCCACGACCGGTATGCCAACCAGGAGATCTCCTACCTGCTGCAACGGATGGAGAGCTTCGACGGTGTCACCATTCTGGCGACGAATCTGCGCGGCAATCTCGACCCGGCGTTCGCCCGCCGATTGCATTTCGTCATCACCTTCCCGGACCCGGATGCCGCGACCCGGACCGACCTCTGGCGCCACCTGCTCTCGGCCGCAGGGGACATGGACCCGGCCGATCCGATCGACCCGGTAGCGCTCGGCGCGGCCGTGGAGTTGTGCGGCGGGGACATCCGCAACGTGGTGTTGGCCGCGGTGTACGACGCGGTCGCCCGCGCCGAGCCGGTCGGGTTGCGACACGTAGCGGTCGCGTTGTCCCGGGAATTCGTCAAGCTCGGGCGGCGGATGCCGAACGAGCGCTGGTTGTCCGACGCAGCGATGCCGGTGGGGCGGTTGGCCGGCAGCGCAACTGGATGAGGGGAGCATCGATGGTGGCGACCAAAACAGCTGTCCGGCCGGCGGCGCAGCACTTGGCCGATGCACGCGACCGGGTCGCGGCGGTGGTTGCCGAGCCCGCTGCGCCCATGCCGGTTCCGCCGATGTGGGTGGGCGCCGCGAACGACACCGCCGAGCGGGACGCAGACGCCGTCGCCGATCGCGCGCTCGCCCGGCTGGGCAGCGGCAGCGCCCCGGGCCAGGATGCCCACCGGCACGGGCCGGGCTGCTCGCACGTACGCCGCGCCCCGCTGGCCCCGGCCGGGCTTGCGGTGGGGGCGGCGGGCGGTGGCCTCGACCAGGCGACCGCGGGACGGATCGACGCTGCCCGCGCCTCAGGGTCCACCTTGCCGTCCGGCGCGCGCAGCCGGATGGAGCAGGCGTTCGGCGGCAGCTTCTCGTCCGTGCGCATCCACACCGACCGCCGGGCGGCCCAGCTGAACCAACAGCTGTCGTCCGCAGCCTTCACCACCGGAAACGACATCTTCTTCGCCGCAGGCCGATTCGACCCGGCCAGCGCCACCGGCGAACGTGTGCTCGCGCACGAACTCGCGCACGTCCGCCAGCCGGACAACGGGGCCGGGGTGCAGCGGTTGTTCACCATGGGGTCCAAGGACATCGGCCGGGTCCGCAGTATCGGTGGCTCGCTCAAGGGTGCATTGACCAAGGACACCCTCTACCGGCTCGGCCAGATGCTGGACGACTTCCTGCGGCTGCGCAAGCCGGACGAACGCGTGCTGCAGATCGACGGCATCCTCGGCCTGTGTGACGCCTACCTGGCCAAACATGGGGCTGTGGACGGGGACCGGGAGAAGGTCGAACTGGTCACCGACATCCAGGCGCAGGCCATGCGCGAGCGGGGTATCGAGCTCGCGCAGGGACAGTATGTCGGCGACGCGACAACTGCCCCGAAGACCGGCCCGGACGCGGACTCGGACACCGCGCTCAAGCGCCTCAAGCCGGTGACCAAGCCGGCCGTGCTGGCCGGGGCCAAGGCGTTGGGGGCCGGAACAACGGCGACGGTGAGCTCACTGGTCAAGGGGGCCGACGAGGCGTCGCTGCGCCTGGTGAAGAAGTACGGCCTGACCGAGGCCGAGGTGCTGGCCATCCGGACGTACACGGCAGACGACTACAAGTACATCAATCCGGCCACCGCGAACAACATGGGCTGGCTCTCGACCAACCTGACCGAGGTCGAGAAGAAGGGAGCGGTGAAGGACCCGCTCCTACCGGACAAGGACGGTGACGCCGACGCGCAGTCCAAGAAGAACACGGACAAGCTCAAGTCCCTGCAACAGGAGGGCACGCTGCACGCCGGTGTCGCCATGCAAGGCCTGGCGAAGTTGCCGGTCAAGAAGGGCACCACCTACCGCGGCGCCCGCGCCACCCAGGCCGAGTTCGACCAGTGGTACGGCGGGGGTAAGACCAGCTACCGCTTCGACGCTTTCGCCAGTTCCGCCGTCAAGCGGGGCCCGGCGGAGAACTTCGCGAAGGGCGGCGGCGGCGCCCGGCCGGAACAGACCATCTCGGTGATGGCGATCCTGAAGGTGACCAACGCCAGGGACGTCCGGAATCTGTCGATCTTCGGCGCCACCGAGGAGGAGTGGTTGCTGCTGCCGGGCGCTACCTTCTCCATCGACAAGGTCAAGGAAGACGCGACGGGTGCGCCGGGCGACCCCGTGGCGACCAAGTGGTACACGGTCTATCTGACGCAGACGGGGTGATTTGCCGGGCGGGACGAGCCGGGGGACATCGCGCGGACTGACGATAGGATCGGATCCCGGTGTGCCGGGAAGTCTGGTCGGCGATGCGTGTGCCTGTCCGCCGACGGAAGGACCCCGAGGGATGTCCGACTCTCCGGCCGGCCGGCCGTTGTTCTCCCGCGGATCCTGGACCGAGGCGCGCCGGGCGGCCGACATCCTGCGCAGCGAGACCGTCGCGGGTACTTTGCTCATCGCCGCGGCGGTGGTGGCCATGGTGTGGGCGAACACCCCCTGGTCCAGCAGCTACTTCGAGCTGCGGGAGGTACGCGTCGGACCGGCTGCGCTGCACCTGGATCTGACCTTGGCCCAGTGGGCGGCCGACGGTCTGCTCGCGATCTTCTTCTTCCTGGCCGGACTCGAGCTCAAGCGTGAGTTCGTCTGCGGAGACCTGCGTGATCCGCGGCGCGCGGCCATCCCGGTAGCCGCGGCCGTCGGCGGGATGATCGTGCCGGCGGCCGTATTCGTCGTGGTCAACGCCGGCAACGGCACGACGGACGGCTGGGCCATTCCCACGGCCACCGACATTGCGTTCTCCTTGGCCGTCCTTGCCGTGTTGTCGACGCATCTACCGTCGGCGTTGCGCACCTTCCTGCTGGCCCTGGCGATCGTCGACGACCTGTTGGCCATCATCGTGATCGCCATCTTCTACACCGAACACCTGCAGCTGGGGTACCTGGCGCTGGCCCTGGTGCCGATCGCAGGCTTCGGCGTGCTGTGGCAACTACGGATGGCGCGGTGGTGGTCGGCGCTTCCCCTGGCGCTGGTGGCGTGGGCGTTGGTGCACTCCTCAGGCGTGCACGCCACCGTCGCCGGGGTGCTGCTCGCTTTCGTCGTGCCGGTCAAGGCCAGTGCCAGGCACTCCGGGCGGCTGGCGAGGCCGGGCGTGGCGGACGAACTCGAACATCGGGTGCGCCCGGTGTCGTCCGGCTTCGCGGTGCCGGTGTTCGCGTTCTTCGCCTCCGGTGTTGCCTTCGGCGGACTGGCCGCATTCGGCCATTCGCTGGGCGAGCCGGTGACCCTCGGCGTCATCCTCGGCCTGGTGCTCGGTAAGCCGTTGGGTGTGTTGCTCGGCATCTGGCTCACCGGTAAGGCGCTCCGGTCGGGTGTGGACTCCGACGTGAGATGGTCCGATGCCGTCGGCGCCGCGCTGCTCTGCGGGATCGGCTTCACGGTCTCGTTGTTGATCGGCGAGCTGGCCTTCGAGTCCGATCCCGAATTGATCGACCACGCCCGGATCGGCGTGCTCTGCGGCTCGCTGGTAGCGGCCGCGCTCGCGGCCGTCGTGCTGCGTCGCCGCAACCGGCACTACCGGGAGCTGGAAGAACTGGAAGCACAGGACACCGACGCCGACGGCATCCCGGACGTCTACGAAGGCCGGTGACCCGCAGTCCTCCCCGGAGCGCTGCCCCGCTCACCCTGATCGGGCTGTCCCCGTGGCGAGACCCGTCAGGCCGGCAGGATGCAACGGAACCCGAGGTGACTGGTGGTGCTGCGGACGGTCTGGCCCTGCCGGGCCGCCGGTCGGTACCGATGACAGTACGAGGGCGCGCACAGGTGCGAACCGCCCTTGGTCACGCGCCGATCGTCCTCGCTCAACGCCGGCCGCTGGGGGGCGCAGCAGGACGCTCCGGCCTGGTGTTCGCCCACCGGATGCCCGGCATCGTCAGCCTGATGGCCGGCCAAGAGATTCGCTCGCCCGTCGGCTCGCGCCACTGACTCGTCGGCGCTCGCATGGGTGTCCGACCAGGGTGAATCCGTCCATTCCCAGACGTTGCCGGCCACGTCGTACAGACCGAAGCCGTTGGGCCGGAAGGAGCGGACCGGCGAGGTCCGGACGAAGCCGTGCGGGGACATGTTCTCGAACGGGAACCGGCCGTGCCACGTGTTGGCCATCACCTTGCCCTGCGGCATGAACTCGTCGCCCCACGGATATGTGGCTTGCTGCAGGCCGCCACGGGCCGCGTGCTCCCACTCGGTCTCGGTCGGCAGCTGCTTTCCGATCCAATCCGCGTACGCAAGCGCGTCCTCATAGCCGACATGCACCACCGGATGCAGGTCTCGGCCGTTCAGGGTGCTGCCCGGGCCTTCCGGATGCCGCCAATCCGCGCCGTGGACCCAACTCCACCACTGCGTCCAGTCGTTCAGCGGCACCGGCCCGGTGGTGCCGGTGAACACCTGCGAACCGGGTACGAGGTCGGTCGGATCGGCGCCGGGAAAGTCTGCGGGGTCCGGCGCCCGTTCGGCAATCGTGAGGTAGCCGGTGTCCTTGACGAACCGTCTGAAGGCGGCGTTGGTCACCGGAGTCTCGTCGACCCACCTGGGTCCGACGTCGGCCGGGCGGACCGGCCGCTCCTCCGGGTAGAAAGCCATGCTGCCGAACAGGAAGGTAGCGCCCGGCACCAACACCATGCCTTTGGTGCCGGCCCTCGTTCCGGTTCTGTCTGCTGCCGCGGTCGCCACAGCAACACCTTACGGACGGCGGTTGGCCGGGCGCCTCCATCGGGGCGGGTGACGACAGATCACCGGGTTGGGGTGAAGCGGAATTCGTCCGGATCGCGCACGATACGTCTCATGCCGGATACCCAGCCCATTCCCTCGGCCCCGACTCCCGAGGCAGGCGCATCACCCATCGACCCTGCCGGTGTGCCGTCCAAACGGTCCGGCCACCTGGCCCGCCGGATCGGGGCGTGGGTGCTGGTTGTCCTGATTTTCGTGCTGACCCCGCTGACCCTCGCGTCGGGATGGACGCGGCTGATCCTGGCCAACGAGCAGGCCTACGTGGCCGCCACGGCACCGCTGGTCAACGAAGCGCAGGTGCAGGCAGCGATCGAGGACAGGGTGACCACCGCGGTGATGACCAAGGTCGACTCGCTCGACCTGGATCAGCAGGTGATCGACTGGCTCGACGGGTTCGAGCGGATGCCGGACCGGGTGAAGACCGCTGCACAAGCGCTGATGGGTTCTCTGAACCAGGGGCTGGAGAACGTCGTCCGCAATGCGGTGACCACCGTTGTCACGTCCCAACAGTTCCAGAAATTGTGGAACGCACTTCAGTCCACGATCCACAACCAGTTCACCGCCATCATGAACGGTGACAGCGTGCTGCTCACCGACGAGGGCGGACTGGCCCTGCAGTTGCAGCCCGTGGTCGCTGCGGTCCGCCAACATCTGGTGGACAACGGACGGGCGTGGGCCGCGAAGATCCCGGACTCCGACCTGAAGTACGACCTACTGACTCCCACGCAAACGCAGACCCTCCGCGGCTACTACAAGCTGGCCACCGGAGCGTTCTGGGTGTTCCTCGCGGTCTGGGTGGTCGTCGCGGTGGCCGCGGTGCTGCTCGCCCTGAACCGTCCCATGGGGGTTGTTCGGGTCGCCATCGCCACCATCCTCGGGTCGCTGCTGCTGGCGGTCGGATTGCGGGTGGTGCAGAACAAGCTGACCGCCGACGCTGCCGACCTGCAGCACCCAGGAGCTATCGACGCGATTTTCCGGGATGTGCTGTCCGGGCTGCGCGACGGCGTGCGGATCACCGTGGCGCTGGCGATCGTGGTGGCCGTGGTCGCGTGGCTGTTCTCCGGTGGCCGCGCGGCGGTGGCGACCCGCCGGCTGTTCGGCAAGCTGTGGGGTCCGGACGCCGACGAGCACGCGGTACTGATTCGCCGGATCGTCGCCGGAGGCGTGGCGGTGGTTGTCGGTGCCGTCCTGCTCTTCGCCGACCTGAGCACGGCCTGGACCATCGTGCTCGGGTTCGTCCTGCTCGCCGCGGTGGTGCTTGCCTTGCTGCCTCGACGGAACACCGCCGAACAGCCCCCGTTGGCCGCCGCCTGACTTCGCTGCTCGCGGCTCAGCCGCTGCTCGCTGACCGTTTCGCGCCTACTCGGCGCTGCTCGGCGCTGGTCGCCGGACGGCGAACCCGAGCCGACGAGCGGCCGCGGAGCGGCACGGGCGTCCTGGACCGGCCCGACGCCATGGTGGGTGACTGTCCGGTGCACCGGCCGCTGGGCGACGTGACATCCTGCGGTGGGTCCGGGGTCATGCCCGCCGGGTGAGGCGTCGCAGGCACTGGGCGTGGGAGAAACACCAGGACGACAGAAGCGAGGTGCCCGGCCGGTGACTGCTCCAGCCGCCCGACGGGCGTCACGATCCTGGCTGTTCCCGACACTGGCCAACTATCGACGCACCTGGTTGGGCCGCGACCTGCTCGCCGGAGTGGCCACCGGCGCCGTGATCATTCCGCAGGCGATGGCCTATGCCACCGTTGCCGGGGTACCGGTGGAGATCGGCCTGTACACCTGCATCGTTCCGCTGGTGGTCTACGCCGCGTTCGGCGGTTCGCCGGTGACCAGCAGCACCACCACCTCGACGATCGCCACGCTGACCGCGTCCACGCTCGTCGGCGCCGGGGTAGCGATCAGGGCCGCCCATTCGAAGGACAGCGTGCTCGGCAACCTGGCCACCCTGGTGTTGCTCGTGGGACTGTTCCTGTTGTTGGCGCGGCTGTTCCGGCTCGGCTCGCTGGTGGAGAACATCTCCGAAGCCACCCTGATCGGGATCAAGGTCGGGGTCGGGCTGACGGTGGCCGTCGGCCAACTTCCGGCGCTGTTCGGCGTGACCGCAGACACCGAGGGCGTCGGCTTCCTACGGGGACTGGCCGCGGTAGTACGCGAACTGGGCAACGCGAACCTGCCCACGATGCTGCTGGCGGCAGGCTCCATCGTCCTGCTCTACCTGCTGCCGAAGCTGGTTCCGAAGCTGCCGACCACCTTGGTGGTCGTCGCCCTCGGCATCGTCCTGCTGGCAACGACGAACCTCGAAGCTCGCGGACTGACGCCCATCGATCCGGTCCCGTCCGGTCTCCCGACCTTTCGGCTGCCCGACCTGACGCATGTCGGCGCCCTGGTGCCGGGCGCGCTGGCGATCGCGGTGATGGCGTTCCTGGAGACGGTGTCGGTCGGGCGCAACCTGCGCACGCCGAAGAGCCCACCGATCGACAGTGACCAAGAACTGCTGGCCGCCGGCTTGTGCTGCCTGGGTGGCGCCTTCACCAGCACCATGCCCTCGGCCGGCGGCTTCTCGCAGTCCGCGGTCAACATCCAATCCGGCGCGAGGAGCCAACTGGCGGGTTTGACCACGGCGCTGTTGGCGGTGCTGGTCGCGCTGTTCCTGGCGCCGGTTCTGGACGACCTGCCACAGGCGACGCTGGCCTCGGTCGTGTTCGTCGCGGTACTCGGCCTGGTCGATGTCAAGGGCTTGCTCGCGCTCTGGCGGATCAACCGGCTGGACTTCTGGATTGCGGCGCTCACCGCTCTGCTCGGCCTCACCGCCGGCCTGCTGCCCGCCGTGGGCTTCGGCGTCATCGCGACGTTGTTGTTGGTGCTGCGCCAAATTGATCGGCCCGCCCTGACCGAACTCATCGAGGTTGCCGACGGGGTGTGGATACCGGCTGCCGACGCCCGAGGCCTGGGAAGTCCGCCGCCGGTCGGCATCAGGGTGGTCGCCGCGCGCGTGGGCCTGTACGCAGCGAACATGCGGGCCAACGCGGAGAAGATGGCCGATCTCGTCGATGCGGAGACCGAAGCCGGGCGGCCGGTACGCGCGGTCGTGCTCGACCTGTCACGGCAACCAACTCTCACCCTGTCGGTGCTCAAGGGTCTGCAGGATCTGAACGTCGAGCTCGAGGCCAGGGGAGCGACCCTCTATCTGGCCCGCGTCGCCCCCGCGGAGCTGACGCACGCACGGCACGTGGGCTGGGTGTCGACGTGGGTTCAGCGGGGCCGCATCACCGACACCGTGTCGGAAGCGGTCACGACCGCAGATGCGCACAAGCTCAGTTCATCCACCGTGGGTGACGACCCCGGCGACCCGCCCGGCGACGCTGGATCACACGAACGAGAGGACGCCTGATGAGTGCTGAGTTGACCTCGTGGCGGGACGGACCGACCAGGGCGGCGATCACCGACTTCGTGGCCAGGGTGACCGACGAAGGCGGCAAGGACTTCGTTCCGGTCGAGGAACGAGTCGCCGTGTACGACAACGACGGCACCCTGTGGACCGAGAAGCCCTTGGTGATCAACCTGGACTTCACGGTCCACCGGTTCGGTGAGCTCGCCGAGCAAAACCCGGAGCTTCGCACCCAGCAGCCTTATCAGGGAGCGTACGAGAAGGACCTGCGCTGGCTGAGCGAATCGGTGATCAAGCACTACAACGGGGACGACGCCGACTTTGCCTTGGTGCTCAAGGCCGTCCCGGCGGCGTTCGAGTCGGTCACCGTCGAGGAGTACGACCGCAAGGTGCGCGACTTCTTCGCCGCAGCCGCCAATCCGCAGCTCAAGCGGCCCTACCTCGACTGTGGCTATCTGCCCATGGTCGAACTGCTGCGCTACCTGGAGGCCAATGGGTTCACCAACTACATCGCCTCCGGTGGTGACCGCGACTTCATGCGGCCGATCGCCGGCACCATGTACGGCATCCCGCCGGAGCGGGTCATCGGCAGCGCGGTGGGCATCTCCTACGACGACAAGGAGGGCCGCAACGACCTGATGTACAAGGGCGAGATGGACTTTTTCGACGACGGCCCGGAGAAGCCCATCCGGATCTGGAGCCGGATCGGCCGGCGACCGATCCTGGCGTTCGGCAACTCGAACGGCGACATCCCGATGCTCAGCTTCGCCGGCGGCCCGGAGAAGCCGGCGCTGCGCCTGCTGCTCAAGCACGACGACGCCGAGCGGGAGTTCGACTACGTCACGGGGGCCGAAGAGGCCCTGGATGTCGCCGCCGCACAAGGGTGGACGGTGGTGAGCATCGCCGCCGACTGGTCGACCGTGTTCGCCGACCTGACGTAGCCCGTCGGATTCGACGCACATGCCGTCACCGCACAGGGTGAGCACGTTGTTGGCGGCTGCCCCTCGAACCAGGCGGCGACCAACTCCTTGACCTTCTCCGGGTACTGTCGGCGACCGATCGCCGGAAGGCGGCCCGACGCGGAGCGACCCGCCGCGCCGGTGGGCGCGACGGGTCGCGAAGCGCGTGCCTTCAGCCCAGCAGCCTGGCCTTCTGGGTGTTGAACTCCTCGTCGGTCAGGACTCCGGACTGGTGCAGCTGGGCGAGCTGCTGCAGTTCCTGGATGACCTCGGGGCCGAGGGTGGCCGGGGCCGCGGGCGGCGGCGGTGCGTAGGCGGGCTGCTGCGGTGGGTAGGGCTGCTGCGGTGCGTAGGCCGGCTGCTGCGGGGGGTAGGCGGGAGCCTGCTGCTGCTGCTCGTAGGCCTGCGCCTCAGCCTTCTGGTCGGCCTTTTTCTGTTGATGACGGGAAACGCCACCGCTGACCACGGTGGCGGTGCCGGCGACTACTGCGGTGCGGGCCACGGTGCCCACCAAGCCTCGTCGGCCGCCACGGCCGATGCCACGACGCAACATGAATGTCTCCTTTTTGGTGGTGCTCAGACCGGCTGGTTGCCGGTGGTGGACTCGACGGTGTCCAGATCAGCGTAGGCGGCCTCGATCTCGCCGGCCGGAATGCGCTCGTACGCCAGTACCTCGCCGCCGGCTGATCGCATGGCGTCCGCGAAGTCCTTGGCCCACAGGTTCTCCCAGACCAGCAGCGCCGCTGCCGTGCCGGGTTCGAGCTCTGCTGCCGCCTCCTGCAGGTCCTCCTCGGAGAGCAGGCCGCCGGCCTCGCCCTCGACCGAGTCGTAGGCCGAGCCCAGCTCGCCGAGGTCGTCCAGTTCGAACGCGGTGATGCTGCCGTCGTCCTCCTTGCGGACGAACACCAGATCGATGATGTGGATCAGGCCCTTGTCGACCAGGTCGGCCAGGGCGGAGGCCATCTGCCCGTGGAACTGTCCATGGTCGAATCGAGCCAGTAGGAAGTCCACCGGTCCCAGCGGCATGTCTTCTCCTCGTGTGTACGGCTAGGCGCCGACCCGGCGGGTCCGGATCGGTCGAGCGTTCGGCTGACATCACGTGCCGGCCAGAACGTGCCCGACTACAGGGATGACAATCGACCAGGCGATCGGAGTTGGCAACCGGTGAGCGCCCAAGGCCGAGACTAGAGCTCTCGGGTCGAGCGGTGGATCACCTGACCCGGGTGACATTCGCGCCGGGGGGAACGTACGGTTCAGTCGGCCGGGGCGGACAACGCCGCGACCGCGCGTTCGTAGGCCACGTCGGCGGCGCGTCCGATGACCGGGTCGCGCCAGACGATGTTGTCCAGGCCGACCAGGTCGACGATTCCGGTTCGCTCCATCGCCTCCCGCTGCGTGGGATCGACGTCCGACAGCACGACCACGTGGTGATGTTCGCGCAGGTCCTTGATGGCGTCGATCACGTAGTCAACGCCGGTGAGCGAGTAGAACCGGCGGTTGCGCATCTGCAGCACCACCGCAGCTCCCTCGGTGGAGACATGGTCGGGCAAGATCTGACCGACCCGGTACGTCGAGGCGAAATAGGCAGATCCGCTGAACTCGAGAACGGTGACCGTGCCCGGCTCCAGCCGGGCCGGCGGCGGTACCTCCCGCCACGTCCCCGGCGTTACCCGCTCGAGCGCGTAGACCTTGACACTGTCGGCCATGGTGAGGGTGTAGAGGGTCAACGACAAGATCACGCCGGTGAAGATCGCGGTGGTCAGTTCCGAGTACAGGGCGACCACCACGGTGATCCCCGCGGCCACCAGGTGCGGCCAGGAGATGAACCGGGCCTTGACCAGGTGGCGCACCTCGCGCAGCAGGGTTTCGAAGCCAATCACGATGAGGATCGCCGCCAGGGTGCACAGCGGGATCAGCTCGGCGAGACCGCCGGCGACCGCGACCAGGATCACCAGCAGGATGCCGGCGTACACGCCGGACCACCGGGAGCGGGCTCCGGCCGAGACGTTGACTCCGGTGCGGGACAGGGACCCGCCGACCACGGTGGTCCGGAAGATCCCGCCGACGATGTTGGCGGCGCCCTGAGCGATGAAGTCGCGGCTCACATCGGACTTCGAGCCGTCCGGATTCGGGTACGCGGCGCCCACCGTGGCGGCCTCGGACAACCCGACGATGGCGGCGGCGACGGCTGCTGCGGCCAGCGAGGGAATCAGCGAAAGGTCCGGCAGGTGGGGTGTCGGGATCGAGGCCAGGCCGGTCGGGAGATCGGAGATGTCGGCGACCGTCTCGATGCTGTCCAGGTGGAACAGCGCGACGACGGTGGTCCCCACGACCAGCGCGACGATGTCGGCATAGGGCCGCAATGCGGTGGCCTTGACCAGCACGAGGATCACGATGCAGCCGACGCCGACGCCGACGGTCGGCCAGTTCCAGTGGCCGATGTGCACGGTGATGTCGATGGCCTTGCGCACCTTGTTGACGTCGAGCTCGCTGCTGTAGCCCACCAGGTCCTTGTACTGGCCCAACAGGATCAGCAGGGCGACGGCGGCCACCAACCCGGCGGAGATCTCCGCGGAGATGAACCGGGTCAACGAGCCCAGCTTGAGCAGGCCGAGGAACATCATCACCACGCCGACCAGCAGCGCGAGGGTGAACATGGCGGTGGCCGGGTCGACACCGGGGCCCAACGCGCCGATCTTGTCCGCGGCCACCAGGGCAAGGGCATTGGTCGCCGTGACCATCAGCAACGTCGTCGACGAGAGCAAAGAGCCGACGATCACCGTGACGGACCCGGCCCACAGTCCGTAGATCGGATCGACGCCCGCCACCAGGGCGTAGGCCATGCCCTCGGCGATCGACACCAGGGCAACAGTGATGCCGGCACCGAGGTCCTTGGGAACGTCGGCGACTCGCGGCCAGAATCCGCGGCCGGGCCCACGGGACCGGGTGGTCGTGGTCATGCTCCTGATCTCCTGTCGGTCGCCAGATGCTCGGCCGCTCGCTTCGTCAGAACAGTCCGCCGATGCCCTTGCCGAGCTGCGAGACGCCCAGGACCAGGAACAGGACGCTCATCACTGCGGCGTTGTTCTGCTGCAGCCACTCGCGCAACTCATCGAGCCAGGGTTTGACCTTCTCGCTGGCGAACAGGTAGCCGAGCACCGGTACCAGGACCGAACTGGCGGCCAGCACGGTGAAGATGATCAGAGCAACGATTCCCGTTCCGGTCGACACACCTGACTCTCCGAGGGCCGTGCCGGCCGCCACGAACATCAGCAGGTTCTTCGGGTTGGCCGCAGAGAGCACGAAGGCCAGACCCGCTGACTTGATCGCATTGAAGTCCTCGATCGAGGCCATCCACTTGGGCAGCGCGCCGACCTCACCGGCCTTCGGTCGCTTGCGCCACTGAGCCACCCCGAGCAGCAGCAGCAGGATCCCCAGAACCAGGCTGATCCACGACGCTGCCGTCGACGGCCCACTCGAACTGCCGAGATCCGCGGCGCCGGAGATCGCCCAGAACACGGCGGTGACGACCACGATGCCGAGGATCCAGCCGATGAGGAATCCGACGCTGTTCGCCCGCGCCCGCCTGGACAGCAAGATGAGGATCACCGCGATGATCGGGATGGGCGAGATTGCCACCCCGATTGCCGACGGCAGGAGTTCACCGATCACCGCGCCCACGGGCACCCACCGTCCTGTTCGAGCTCAGTACACCCGTTCGCGCCGGCCGTAGACGAGCAAGTGTCGTCGTGCGCACCCGATGCTGTCCCGGGCGACACGCCGCGCGCGTCACCTACCCCGGGTGAACGGAATGCGCGACCGGGGCTGCCACGATGCCCGATCAGCGCCCCGGCCGGGAGCGGCGCGGGGGGTCAGACCAGCCCACGCCCGCGGGCAATCGCGACGGCTTCCCCGCGGGACGACACCGCGAGCTTGCCGAGAATGTTGGACACATGCACGGAGGCAGTCTTCTCGCTGATGAACAGCTCGGCGCCGATCTGCCGGTTGGTGCGGCCCTGGGCCAGCAACTCCAGGACCTCCTGCTCGCGCGGGGTGAGCGGTGAGTCCGTCGGCGACGGAGTTCCTGCACCGGTGATGCGGGCTCGCCGGGCCAGCCCGTCCAGCGCGCCCCGCAGCGGCCGCGCGCCGAGTCGCTCGGCCACCGCCCGGGCAGCAGTGATCTGCTCGGCCGCTTCTTCGGACCGGCCGAGCCTGGCCAATACCTCGGCCAACCGCCAACGACTGCGGGCCACCTCGTAGTCGTAGCCGTAGTCGAACGCGGCGACTGCGGCCTCCCAGACCACCGGATCGTCCTCGCCCAGCAGGCGCGACCACTCGGCCTCCGCCCTGGCCAGCCAGGCGTGACCTTCCAGGCCCATCCGGCCGCCCCGCGGAACACCGAGCTTTCCGGTCTCCCTGGCGTCCTCCACCATCCGCTCACCGAGCAGTCGAGCCGCGGCGGACGCCTCGGCGTCACCGCGGGCTGCCGCGGCCACGGCCAGGTCCGCCTGGGCAGCCAGCGCGAGCGCGTCCAGCCAGATCCGACCCATGTAGTGCGGTCCCCACGACAGCGACGGATAGTCGACCTCGTCGACCCAGATCTGGACCGCATCACCCGGCCGGCTCTCCCAGGCGGCCCGGTCGATCGAGGTGCCGGCCACGAGCATGTGGATCTGCGCGTCCTCGTAGCGGTCCGGGTGGCGCGACGACAGCACCGCACGGACCCGTTCGTCGAAGTCCGGCAGGCCGCGGCCGACCGCGGGGTACAGGCCGAGTGAACCGAGCGAGAGCCTTGCCGTCCACGGAGCCCGATCCACTGCGGTCTGGATCCGGCGCAGACAGTGATCCCAGTCGCCGACGCTGTAGTGCGCCAGCACGTCGATGGCCCTGATCTCCCTGGCGTAGTTGCTCCAGGTCGTACCCGTATCCATGGCCTTGGCCATGCCGATCTCGGTCCAGTGCAGCGAGCCGCGCAGATCGCCCGCGTCATAGCGAGCCATGGCCAGATTGAACAGTGTGCGCAGCTCGGCGAAGTCGTCGCCGGCCGTGCGGGCCAACTCGAGTGCCGTGGTGAGGTACTCGGTGGCGGTGTCCGCGTCACCGTCGCGTTCGGTCACCCGGCTCAGGCTGACCAGGGCTTCCGCCTCGATCGCCACCGCACCGGCTGCCCTGGCATCGGCGAGCGCCTCCTCGGCGGCCGACTTCGCCGAGGCGTCGTGCTCGCCGAGCATCAACGTGGCCCTGACAGCAAAGGCCCTGGCCCTGGCCGCCGACACCGGCAGCCCCCTCGCCACCTCGAGCGCGCGCTCGCTGGTCGCGAGGGCCTGGTCGTCGTTGCCCGACAGGTAGAGCTCGCCGGCCAGCCTGGCCTGCACGACCGCGAATCGCTCGGGATCGGACTGCGGGTCGGATGTCTCGGCCGCTGACTGCAGCAGGGCCACCGCCCGCTGCGAATCGCCTGCGCCGCTGGCAGATTCGGCGGCGCGCAGCTGCAGGTCGAACTCGGTGGTGCCGGTGCGCTCGGCGGCGTCGGGTACGGCGCACCACCACTGCAACGCTCGCTCCAGGTGTCTGGACGCCTCGCTCGGTGCGTGCACGGCGCGTGCGTAGTCGGCGGCGTGCACCGATGCGGACAGAGCCAGGCCGAGATTGTGACTG
Organism: uncultured Actinomycetota bacterium; assembly: GCA_963834185.1. Classification (GTDB taxonomy): domain Bacteria; phylum Actinomycetota; class Actinomycetes; order Mycobacteriales; family Nakamurellaceae; genus Nakamurella. The sequence continues at coordinate 470,325 of CAWIAR010000011.1, read as the reverse complement.
TGCTCGGCGTGGTAAGCCGTCTCGGCCGCGCTGGCCGGATTCTCTTCCCGGCGCGAGGAGAACAACTGGGCGTACGCGGCGTGGATCCGCACCCGTTCACCCGGCAAGAGGTCCGCGTACGCGGCCTCCTGCAGCAGCGCGTGCCGGAACTGGTATCCACCGGAGTCGGTGGGCACCAAGATGTGCCTGGCCACTGCTTCGCGGAGCGCGTCGTTCAGCTCCCCTTCGGGCAGGCGGCTGACCTCCGCCAGTGACTCGTGGTCGATCCGACGACCGGCGACGGCTGCGAACCCGACCACCCGCTGAGCGGTGGAATCGAGAAGGTCGAGCCGGGCGATCAACACGTCAGCCAGGCCGGACGGCAGCCCGTCGGACGAATTGACAGTGAGTCGGGCTTCCAGCAGTTCCTCGGCGAAGAACGCGTTTCCCTCGGCGCGGTCGACGATGTCGCGCAGGTCGGCGGCAGTGAGCTCTCGGCGCGCGCCCTGGCGCAGGAGCGATTCGATCGCGGCCGGGGGCAGCGGGGCCAACGAGATGCGGCGGACCAGTGGGTGCCGGGTGATCTCCGCGAGTAGCGGCTGAAGTGGGTGGCGACGATGCACGTCGTCACTGCGGTAGGTGAGCAGCAGGGCGACCCGCTCATCCCGGAGCCGGTTGACCAGGTACAGCACGAGTTCGCGGCTCGGGCGGTCGGCCCAGTGCAGGTCTTCGAGGATCAGGCACACCGGATTCTCGACGGCCAGCTCGGCCAGCAGTTCGACGACCCCTTCGAAGACCTGCAGCTGGCCGACCTGCTCTCCGCCCCGGTCACCGCCGCGCAGGTGCGGTTCCAGCGTGCGCCACGCGGCGCTGTCCAGCCGGCGGAACGCGTCCACGAATGGGACGTAGGGCAGCATCCCGTCCGGCAGGTTGACGCAGTGGCCGACCAGGACGGTCATTCCCGCGTCGGCACCCCGCGCGGCCAACTCGTTGACCAGGCGACTCTTGCCGACACCGGCGTCGCCCCCGAGCACGACGGCGCCGGGACCACCTTCGGACGCGCGGTTGAGGACATCGAGGAGTTCCTCGAGCTCAACCGCGCGCCCTATCAGGGACGACGTCTGGCGTGTCACGTCATCCATGCTGTCACGCGGGTAGGACAGCAGGTCGATCGCTGAGCTCATCGGTCAGGTCGACCGTTGCCCGTTCTTCAGACCGCGATGGCCCCGCACCGGCCGCCGCCTCACGTTGCCGTTTCCGCGGCTGCGGACCATCTGCTCGTGCCGGTAGTTCAACTCTGCCTGCATCGACAGCATCTCGCCGTTCCACATGATGTCCTCCTGACGGACCTGCCGGCCGGACCCTGATGTCCTTCGGCCGCTGTATCCAGGTTCGTGCTGAGGTGCGGGGTGGCACATCGGTAGTTCGCCGGGTTGTCGAGGGATATGCCGACGGGGTTGGTCTGAGTGCACCTAAGTGGTGGCTAAGCGAGGCCGCCGTGACCTGAGGCCTACGCGTCCGGCGGGGGATCGAACGCAACACCGAGTCGCGACACAAGATCATCGACCATCCGGACGTCGGTCGGATCACCGTTGATGGCGGACCCTGATCGACGCCGGGATGACCTACGGCTCACCGTCACCATGGCCGAACCCGGCCCGGAGGACGCCGACCGGTTGGCCCTGGTCGTCGCTCTGGGGACGCAGACGCTCGTCGACTGATCGAGGACGCTCAGTGCTTCGCCGGTAGGGCGCCGATCTTCGTGGTGATGTACACGGCGACCAGGATCACCACCGCGATGACCAGCCCGACGAGCAACAATCCGAACGGCTTGCGGGCGTCTCTGGCGTTGCGGTCCCGGCCGTGCAGGAGCACCGCCATCGCCACCGCGGACCGGGTCGCGTGAGCCTGGAGGACGATCTTGGGCCGTAGATCGCTCATCTCGGTGGGTCCCCGTCCTCGCTATGGGGCGACGGAACAGGGTCCGGGCCGGTGCGCTTGGTGACGAACGTGCCGAAACCACGTTCGATGCCAGGCCCCTTCGGCCTGGGCGCGGCCTCGTACTGCACAGCCGACGCCTCGGCGGCAGCCGGATCCTGGACGGTGGCCTCGGCGTCCGCGGTGTCGGTGAGCTGCTCGGTGAGCCGGAACTGGGCGGCGACCTGCCGCATCAGCTGCTCCATCGGCTCGGTGAGTTCGGCGAACGCGGTCGCGGTGGAAAAAATCGCGGTCCAGGTGGTGTCCGGAATGGGGATGAACACCTGCAAGCTGGTCAGTGCGACGACTTCGACCGCGCCGGGCGGGATCATCGTCATGCGGTCGCGTTGCAGCACCGCGGGGCCGACCGCGCTGGGGATCTCGGTGGTGGTTCCGGTCCGCGGCAAGGAGTCTCGAACCCTGGCCAGCGACGACGGCCGACCCTCGTCCGCGAATGCCAGGTGGATCCCGACGCTGGCCGCACCGCCCGCCTCGCGCCTGCCGACCTGGATGATCGACAGCGCCGCGCCGGCCCGCTGGACGTCGGCAACCAGCTGGTCGAAGAACTGCATGACCTCGCGCCGCTCCGGGCCACGCAGCCGCGAGGACCGGAACGTGGTGTCGATCATGTTTTCGGCCGACCGACGCCAGGTCGCCGGATTCGTGTCCAACAGGGTCCAGTCGGCGGGCAACGCCATCCACACCGGGAACGGCGGCTGCGGTGCGTCCGGATTCAGTTCGATGCGTTCCGCAGGCAGTTCGCGGAGTTGGGTCACGCAGCGCCGCCGGGACCCCCGCCGGATCCACCACCCGGCTTGAGAGCCTTGGCGACCTCGGCGTCGAACTGGCCGACCATCTGGCCGATCTGCGAAGACAAGTCGCCCAGACTGCCGATGTTGTCGCGCAGCTTGCGGACGCTCTCCTCCCACTCGCTGCGGAAACCGCTGATGGCATCGTGGATGCGGGACTGGTCGTCGGAGAGCCCGTCGACGTCGTGGGCGCCCTTGTTCGACTGGCCGAGCGCATCGGAGATACCGGTGAGCTTGGTGCCCACCTGTTGCAAGGTCGCGTAGGGGTACTTCGCGTAGTCGGTCATGGTCGCCCTCCCGTCACCGGCTGCCGGTCGCTCCGGCCCGTTCTGCCGGTCCGACGTCGGTCAGCGTAGCCAGGTTCCGGCGTCGGAGAGGTCGATGTCCGCCGGAATGGGGACAACTCCCCATGGCCCGGAAGCTCCCACGAACGACAGGTGGCAGGTGCCGAGCGGGCAGGATGTAGCCCGAGGCGAGGAGGACGGGATGGATCTGCGAACGGCGGGTTCGGCGCTGCTGGCGTCCGCCTCGCCGACGCTCACCGCCGACCTCGACGCGTTCCGGTCGGCGCGGAGCCAATTGTCCGCAGCGTCGCGCGCCCCCCGCACGGTGGCCGTCGTCGGGCTGATCCCGGGCGCCGGTCGCACCACGGCGGCCGCGCTGCTGGCGTGGTGCGTAGCGGGCTACTCCGACCGCCGGGTCATCGTGGTGGACGCCGCGACCCCGCCTGCGGCTCCGAGACCGCCGTCGGCCGGCCGGCCGGCGCTGACCGACGCCGCTGCCCGCACCATCACCGCCATGCTCGGCGGCGACGTCACCCAGGGTCGATTGACCACCTTGCTCGACGCGCCGCTCACCCCTGGCGTTGCTCGGTCAAGGGTCCGGTCGGCGTTCACCCCTGGCGCTGCGCCGTCCGTGCTCGCGCTCCCACCTGCGCCGTCCGGCTTCACCCCGCAGTACCTCGAACAGACGCTCACCCGGCTCCGGCTGCGCGCGGACCTGGTGGTCGTCGACACTCCGGTCGGACCCGGTGCACCGGTGCTGCACTCGGTGGTGGAACTGGTCGACCACTTTCTGCTGGTGGTCGACGGTGGGGGCGAACCTGCCCAGACAGTCGCCGCGGTCAGGGACTGGCTGGCGTCGGCACCCGGTCGCACTCGACATCGGCCGGCGACTGCGCTGGTGGTCAATCGCGGATTGCGAGCCCCGACCATCCCGCCCCTCGGGCTGCCCGTGCTGGCGCTCGAACGCGACGAGGCGTTGCGCCGCCGCCGCATCGGGCGTGCGGCACGGCGCAGCGTGATCACCGGCCTGCGCCTGGGCGCATCGGTGCTGCGCGCCGACTGACCGCATCCCATGGGGACATCTCCCCATACCCGCGAGTCGAAAAGTTTTCCACAGCAGCCGAATCGAGGGCCCGGGCGCGCTAGCGTCGTCGACGAACCGCCGCCGGCCGAGAACTCGGCGGCACCGGGACGAAGTCGAAGGGGTGGTTGCGGTGGGTCCGAAGTTCGCGGTGCGTGAGGATTCGGTGAACAAGCATGCGTCGAATCTGGAGACGTCGGTGTCGGGGTTGAATGCGCAGGCTTCGGCGTTCACGTCGGCGATTGAGCCGTTGCAGGGTCAGTGGCAGGGGACGGCGTTCGGGTCGTGGCAGCAGTTGACGTCGGCGTGGGATGCGGCGATGGCGGATTTGAACAAGGCGTTGGGCGATATCAGGGGGCGGGTGGGTAATGCGGGTGGGTTGTATGACACGTATCACCAGCAGCAGACGGAGCAGTTGACCTCGACGTTGGGGTCGGCGAATTGGGATGGGACGAAGTTCAGGGCGTGAGTGGTGGGGTCCGGGTTTCTTTTTCTGATGGTGTGAGAGGGGTTGTTGGTCGTGGGTGGTGTGTTCTCGTTCAACGAGTCGACGGCGGATGCGTCGCATGGTGATCTGGGTTCGGTGATTTCGGGGATGGAGTCGTCGTTGGCGGATCTGGGTGGGTTCGTGTCGAGTGTGAAGTCGTCGTGGGATGGCGATGAGATGGATACGTATGCGGGTATTCAGGCGCAGTGGGATTCGGCGGCGTCGACGGTGCAGGAGATTTTGACGTCGGTGCGGGAGGCGTTGGGGTCCACGACGTCGTCGGTGAAGGACATGCGCGGTCAGGTCCGCGGGGCCCTGCAATCCAGCTGAACGTGGTACAGACAGCCGGATCTCCAACCGAGACCCGGAGACGCAACGCGAATATGCGCCCAGTCTCCGGGTTTTCGTCCAGAATACGGCCGAGGCGGGGCGACGAGCAGAGGGCATGGGCGTGCAGATCCGCCGGTGCTCAGATCGACCGGGCCGGTCAGTCCGCCAGCCGGTCGAGGTGGCGGCGCAGCAACTCTCGGCCGCGGGCCGGCGTGAGGCGGGCGCCGGGTAGGTAGCACTGCACCACCAGGCCGTCGAGCAGGGCGACGACCTCGACCGCGGCCTGCTCGGGATCGATACCGGGCACACTGGCGTCCGTGAGTCCCCGCGCCAGCAACCGGGCGACCAGAGCGTGCAGATCTACGTAGACCCGGTGCTGCCAGCGCGCGTATTCCTCGCGATGGGCGGCCAAGGCCCAGAAGTCCAACCAGAGCTTCCAGTGCTCCGCCGCACGCTCGCCATCGGCGAGCAGGCCGTCCAGCAGCAGAAGCAACCCTTCGCGTCCGCTCCCGCTCCGCTCCGCGGCCGTCATCAACGGAGCGGAATAGGCGGCCATCTCCGACTCGAGAACCTCGGCGAGCAGCTCGGCGATGCCGGTGAAGTGATAGGTCACGGTCCCGACGGCGACCTCACCCGCCGCGGCCACGTCCCGCACTGTCGTCGCGTGCAGGCCGCGTTCGGCGATGACCATCCGTGCGGCATCCAGCAGCATCCGCCGCCGCACCGCGGGCGGCCGTCGCCGGGTCGGCGCGGGGCTGCGGTCCTGCGCTGACGCCATGGTCTCGCCCCCTCTGGTTCGAGCGATCGGGTCCTGCTAGGCTAATCGTACAGTCGCACGATTAGCCCGCGGAAGGGTTTCCATGTACGTCCTGCGTCGACCCATCCTGGCCATCTCGGCCAACACCGGCGTTCGCGATGTGGTGTCCAAGGCTCCGGTGACCAGGGACGTGGTGAAGCGGTTCGTCGCCGGCGAGACCGTCGACGACGCCACAGCCGCGGTCACCGCCCTGCGCGCGGATGGCCTGCTGGTCACCCTGGACCACCTCGGCGAGGACACCACGGAGAAGGCGCAGGCCGACGCCACCGTCGCGGCCTACCTCGACGTCATCGACAAGCTCACCGAAATCGGTTCGGTCGCCGACGCCGAGGTCTCGGTCAAGCTCTCCGCAGTCGGGCAGGCGCTACCGGTGTCCGACGATGTGCCCGAGGGTGGCGAGGCCTACGCGCTGGCCGGGGCTCGACGGATCGCGGACGCGGCCTACGCCGCCGGCGCCAGGGTCACCCTGGACATGGAGGACCACACCACCGTCGACTCGACGCTGCGGGTGCTGCGGACCCTGCGCAAGGAGCACCCCGACATCGGCATCGCGATCCAGGCCATGCTCAAGCGCACCCCGTCCGACCTGGCCGAACTGGTCGGCCCCGGATCTCGCGTCCGGTTGGTCAAGGGGGCCTATCACGAACCCGAGACCGTGGCCTTCGTCGATCCAGGGGAGGTCGACCTGGCGTACGTGCGCTGCTTGCGGCTGCTGATGGCCGGGCATGGACGACCGATGGTGGCCAGCCACGACCCGCGCATCATCGCCATCGCCGAGCGATTGGCGGCCGATGCCGGGCGGGCCGCGGACACCTGGGAGTACCAGATGCTCTACGGCATCCGGCCGGACGAGCAACGCCGGCTGGCCAGAGCCGGGCATCCCGTGCGCATCTACGTCGCCTACGGGCACGATTGGTGGGGGTACTTCACCCGGCGGCTGGCCGAGCGCCCGGCGAACCTGTTGTTCTTCCTGCGGTCGATGGTCTCCAAGGGCTGATCGGCCGCCCACCTGCACGCACGCTGCGCCGATCAACCCGAAGGAGCCCGACGTGGACGCCATCACCCACCCGCCGCTGCCGGTGAACGAGCCGGTGCTCGACTACGCCCCCGGTAGCCCCGAGCGCACCAAACTGGTCGAGGCGCTGAGCAGTTTCGGCGAGCCGCTCGAGCTCGATGCGGTGATCAACGGGGAGAAGCGGCGGCCGTCCGGTGAACCGTTCCAGGTGGTCAGTCCGCACCGGCACAGCCGGGTGCTGGCTACCTCGGCCCATGCCACCGGCGCGGACGCCAAGGCTGCCGTGGACGCCGCGCTGGCCGCAGCCACGGATTGGCGCGCGTTGGACTTCGATGCGCGGGCGGCCATCCTGCTCCGGGCCGCCGACCTGCTGGTCGGGCCATGGCGTGGCCGGATCAACGCAGCGACCATGCTCGGCCAGTCCAAGACCGCTTACCAGGCCGAGATCGACTCGGCGTGCGAGATGGCCGACTTCTGGCGGTTCAACGTGCACTTCGCCCGGCAGATCCTGGCGGACCAGCCCATCGCCAACACGAAGGGGATCTGGAACCGCACCGACCACCGGCCGCTCGAGGGCTTCGTCTACGCGATCACCCCGTTCAATTTCACTGCCATCGCCGGCAACCTGCCGACCGCGCCCGCGCTGATGGGCAACGTGGTGATCTGGAAGCCGTCGACCACCCAGCAGCTGGCCGCCTCGCTGACCATGGACCTGCTGATCGAGGCGGGCATGCCACCGGGCGTGATCAACATGTTGCCCGGCGTCGGCCCGGAGATCTCCGACGTGCTGTTGGCCGACCCCAACCTGGCCGGCATCCACTTCACCGGCTCGACCCGGGTGTTCCAGCAGCTCTGGGGCACGATCGGCGCCAACATCGGCTCGTACCGGTCCTACCCCCGGCTGGTCGGTGAGACCGGCGGCAAGGACTTCGTTCTCGCGCATCCGTCTGCCGACCCGAACGTGCTGCGCACCGCGCTGGTCCGCGGCGCGTTCGAGTACTCCGGGCAGAAATGTTCGGCAGCATCCCGGGCGTATGTGCCGGCGTCCCTGTGGTCGTCGCTGCGCGACGAACTGGTCGCCGAGACCGAGGCGCTGACCGTCGGCGATGTCGAGGACTTCGCCAACTTCACCAGCGCGGTGATCGACGATCGTTCGTTCGGCAGGCTCAAGGCGGCGATCGACCGGGCCCAGGCGTCCGACTCGATCGAGGTGCTGGCCGGCGGGACCTACGACGATGGCGACGGCTACTTCGTCCGGCCGACGCTGTTGCTGGGCGCCGACCCGGCCGACGAGATCTTCTGCAACGAGTACTTCGGCCCGATCCTGTCGATCTTCGTCTACGACGACTCGACCGGCGGGGCCTTCGCCGACGTGTTGTCGGCCGTCGATACGGCGTCCCCCTACGCTCTCACCGGATCGATCATCGCCCGCGACCGGCAGGCGATCGCCACCGCGTCGGATGCGCTGCGGTTCACCGCCGGCAACTTCTACATCAACGACAAGCCCACCGGTGCCGTCGTGGGTCAGCAACCGTTCGGCGGGGCCAGGGCCTCGGGCACGAACGACAAGGCCGGCTCGGCGGCCAACCTGATGCGCTGGACCTCACCCCGGTCGATCAAGGAGACCTTCGTCGCCCCGACCTCGGTGCGCTACCCCCACCAAGGCTGAGCCCGAACCCGAGCTGGCCCCCGGCCGCGGGGGAGTTAATCCGCCCAAATCGGACACAAACCGGGAGAAACTCCCCGCGGGCCGGGAGAGGTTGGGGGTCACCTGGGCCCGGGGAGGTGGGGTAGCTGGGCCGGGAGAGGGTGGGCTCAGCGGGGACCGGGAGCGAACTCGTCGATCTCGTCGAGTTCCTCATCGGTCGGCTCCCAGGCCACGGCGGCGGCGGCGTTCGCATGCACCTGCTCGGGCTTGGTTGCCCCGGCGATCACCGAGGTGACCTGGGGCTGGGCGAGCAGCCATCCGAACGCGACGTCCAGCATGGTGATCCCGCGGGCGTCGGCGAATGCCTGTAGGGCCTCCAGCACGTCCCAGGGGGCTGACTCCAGCAGGGCGGGCTTCAGCTTGGCCAGCCTGGACTCCGCCGGGGCGTCGGACCGGGTGTACTTCCCGGTCAGCAGCCCGTTGGCGAGCGGGAAGAACGGCAGGATCCCGACGCCGAACGCCTCGGCGGCCGGCATCAGTTCGGCCTCCAGGTCCCGGTGCAGCAGCGAGTACTCGTTCTGTGCCGAGATGAACGGGGTGCGCGACGACGACTGAGCGGTCCAGGCAGCGTCGGCGAGTTGCCAGCCGGCGAAGTTGGAGTGCCCGGCGTAGCGCACCTTGCCGGCGCTGACCAGCTCGTCCAGGGCCGCGAGGGTCTCGTCGATCGGGGTGTCCGGGTCGGGCTGGTGCAGTTGGTACAGGTCGATCCAGTCGGTCTGCAGCCGGCGCAACGAGTGCTCGACCGCGGCGCGGATGTACCGACGGGACCCGCGGGCACCGAAGTCCGGACCGTTCGCCCCACGGGCGTCCATGCCGAACTTGGTGGCGATGACCACATCGTCGCGCCGGGGGCCAAGGCAGGCGCCGAGAAGTTCCTCGCTGCGGCCCGGCGGAGCGCCATAGATGTCGGCAACGTCGAACAGCGTGATGCCGGCCTCGAGGGCGGCATCGACGACGGCCTGCGATCCTTCCCTGGTTTCCGTGAGGGTGCCTTTGCGGCCGAGGTTGTTGCAGCCCAGGCCGGCGGTGGAGACCGCGAGGCCGGAGTTGCCGAGACGGCGGAAGGTCGGTTCGGACACGCCGCCAGCGTACGATGCCACGGCATGCCCGAGCGCAGCGCGGCTGCGTGCAGCGGTGCGGATGAGGGCGGCGCGCGAGCGCCGTGAGGTAGGGGAGAGCGGATGGCGGACGGCCGGATCGCAGTGATCGGCACCGGCTATGTCGGGCTGACTTCGGGTGCTTGCCTGGCCAGCCTCGGGCACGACGTGGTGTGTGGGGACGTGGACCCGGCCAAGGTCGAGGCGTTGCTGCAGGGTCGCGTGCCGATCCTGGAAGTGGGTCTGGACGACCTGGTGGTCAAGGGTCTGGCCGACGGCAACCTGAACTTCGTGCACGGCGCGAAGACGGCGGTCAAGGGCGCGAAGTACATCTTCCTCTGTCTGCCGACCCCGGACGGTGGGGATGGCCGCGCCGACCTGCGGATCGTCCACCAGGTGGTGGCCGAGATCGGTCCGTTGCTCGACTCCGGCGCCATCGTCGTCACCAAATCGACAGTGCCGGTCGGCACTGCGCAGGAGATCACCCGCACGCTCGGCCGTGACGACGTGGCGATCGTGTCCAATCCGGAATTCCTCCAGGAGGGCACGGCGGTCCGCAACTTCATGAACCCCGATCGGGTGGTCGTCGGGTCCACCGACCGGGCCGCGGCCGAGGCAGTGGCCGGGCTGTACGACCGGCTCGATGCGCCGAAGGTGATCACCTCGGCGGAGTCGAGCGAATTGATCAAGTACGCCTCGAACGCCTTTTTGGCGATGAAGCTCTCGTTCATCAATTCGATCGCCACGTTGGCCGAGGTGGTCGGCGCCGACGTCGCCGAGATCGCTCACGGCATGGGCTTCGATGAGCGCATCGGCCGCAAGTTCCTCAAGGCCGGACCGGGCTGGGGCGGCTCCTGCTTCCCGAAGGACACCAAGGCGCTTGCCACCATCGCGCTGGACCACGGGGTCTCGTTTCCGCTGCTGAAAGCGACCACGGACGCCAACGAAGAGGCTCAGGACCGGGTTGCCGACAAGGTGCGCGATGCCGCGGGCGGTTCGCTGGACGGGGTGCCGATTGCCCTGTGGGGCTTGACGTTCAAGGCCGGCACCGACGACCTGCGGGACTCGCCGGCGCTCGAGGTGGCCAAGCGGCTGGCGCTGGAGGGCGCCGAACTGCGCGGCTACGACCCGACGGTCTCCAAGGATCTGCCCAGTCGCTACGACTATCCGCCGATCACTGCCTACCCCGACCCCTACTCGGCGGCCGAAGGTGCGCAGGTGATCGTGCTGCTCACGGAGTGGCCGGAGTTCGCGGACGTCGACCTGGTCGAGGTCGCCGGCCGCGCCGACGGCCGGGTGATCATCGACGCCCGCAACGTGCTGGACCCGCAGGCGGTAGCCGACGCCGGGTTCCGGTTGGTGCCACTCGGCCGACCGGCCGGCTGAGCAGAACACCGACGAGCCGGCTGGATTCGCGATGACCGAACGATCGGAGCCGCCGGCGGCGGCGGACATCCCGGCCGAGACCCCGGCCGCCGGAGCGGCGACGCCGGGCCGGATCGAGCGGGCTCGTACCCTGCTGGCCCGGTCGGCCGAGTACGCGGACCGCTACTGGCCCGGGCGGCTCTGGTCCCGACTGCTCGAGGTCGAGTTCGTCGACCGGTCGATCGCGCTGGCGGCCAAGGCCTTCGTCTCGCTGTTCCCGTTCATCATCGTGGTCGCGGCGATCGTTCCCGACCGGGTGCGCGCGGAGATCGTGCAGAGCCTCGCGGTGCGTTTCGGTCTGGCCGGGTCGGTCTCGGACGCGATCAAGGCTGCGTTCGCGTCACCCGCTCAGACCCGGTCCGCGGCCGGGATCTTCGGTGTCGTGCTCACCCTGGCGTTCGCGGTCTCGTTCACCACCGCGCTCCAGCGGGTCTTCCTGCGCGCCTGGCGACGCCCCCCGGGCGGCGGGCTGAAGAACAAGGGTCGGGGCGCGATGTGGGTGGCCGGGATCGGTGTGCTCATGGTGCTCCTCGCGCTGGTCCGTCGAGTGCTCACCGGATGGTCGGGAGACGGTCTGACCTGGCTGGTCGGCCTGCTCGGCGCCATCGCGCTCTGGTGGTGGACGGCGCGGCTGATGACCCGCTCGGAGATCCGTTGGCGCCCGCTACTGCCCACGGCCGTGGTGTGCGGTGTTGGCTCGTGGCTCTACACCCTGGTCGCGGCGATCTGGATGCCGAGGAATCTGGCCAGCCACTTTGCACAGTTCGGTGCCTTCGGCATCTCGTTGGCGTTCGTCACATGGTTCACCGGTCTGGCATTCCTGCTGGTCGGGGCGGCCGTGTTGGGGCCGGTCCTCTCGGAGAGTGAGAGCCGGCTGGCGCGGTGGTTGCGCGGGGCCGGGAACACGGTGGTGGCGGACGGCGCCCCGGCGCCCCTGCCGGGCCCGGTGCGGCCGCTGCGGATCTCCGATGCGTTCGCCCGCAACCGCGACGGGGGCGTTGCCGAGCCGGACAGCTGACCGCCGCGCGTGACACTGCGGATCAGGCTCAGCGCCAACCCAACGCCGGCGCCACGTGGGTCAGGATCGCTTCGATGACATGCGCGTTGTAGTCGACGCCCAACTGGTTCGGGACGGTCAGCAGCAGCGTGTCGGCGGCCGCGATCGCCTCGTCCTGCTGCAACTGCTCGACCAACGCGTCGGGCTCGGCCGCATAGCTGCGACCGAAGATGGCCCTGGTCGACGCATCGATCATGCCGATCTGATCGTGTTCCTCGCCGCCGCGACCGAAGTACGCTCGGTCCCGGGCATCGACGAGGGCGAAGATGCTGCGGCTCACGGACACTCGCGGTTCGCGCTGGTGTCCGGCCGCCGTCCAGGCATCCCGGAACACCGCGATCTGCTCGGCCTGCTGGACGTGGAACGGCTTCCCGCTCTCATCGTTCTTCAGCGTCGAGCTCATCAAGTTGGTGCCGATCTCCGCCGCCCAGGCTGCGGTGGCGTTGGACCCGGCGCCCCACCAGATCCGGTCCCGAAGGCCGGCCGAGAACGGCTCCACGCGTAGCAATCCGGGCGGGTTCGGAAACATAGGTCGCGGGTTCGGCTCGGCGAAGCCCTTGCCCTGGATGATCTCCAGGAACACTTCGGTGTGCTCGCGGGCCATGTCCGCGTCGTTCGAGCCATCCGACGGTTCGTAACCGAAATACCGCCAGCCGTCGACCACCTGCTCCGGTGACCCGCGGCTGATGCCGAGCTGCAGGCGCCCCCCGGAGATCAGGTCGGCCGAGCCGGCCTCCTCGGCCATGTACAACGGGTTCTCGTACCGCATGTCGATGACGCCGGTGCCGATCTCGATCCGGTTGGTCCTGGCGCCCACCGCGGCCAGCAGCGGGAAGGGTGAGGAGAGCTGACGGGCGAAGTGATGCACCCTGAAGTACGCGCCGTCCGCCCCCAGCTCCTCCGCCGCTACGGCGAGTTCGATGGACTGGGCGAGCACATCTGCGGCCGACCTGGCCTGTGAGCCCAGCGCGTCCGACCAGTGCCCGAACGAGAGAAATCCGATCTTCTTCACGTATCCTCCAACCCGGTCCGCGCCCCGTTTGTTTCCCTCGCATGGACGTCCTCGACCCGCTCCCCTGAGCGGCTACCGGGTTCCTGCGAGAATCAACTGGCCGAACCAGGGGAAGTCGGCAACTCGGTCACGTCTGTCCCGCACGCGGAGTCGATCCTCGGGGTCAGCCGCGAGCAGCGTCAACCAGGTCGTTGATCAGGTCGACGGTCAGTGGCTCCTCCAGGAACTCGCTGACCCGGCCGAGGTTCAGCTCGCGCTCCGCGTCGTCGTCGGCCTCGTCGGCCGCGAGCCAGCGGCGGATGCTGATCTCACCGATGTGGTGGATCACCGCGATCACCATGCCGAACGACTCCGGGCCGGTGACCTGCGCCGGTCCGCCGGTGTCGCGATATTCCCGGTACAGCGCAGCGGTGCGGGCCGGGTCGTCGCGGGTGTACTCGAACAGCACCATGCCCAGTTCGCCAACCGGTTCGGCCTCGCCGCAGTTCTCCCAGTCGAACACGCACAGCCCGTCCCCGGCGGCACGGACATTGTCGGCGAACAGATCTCGGTGACAGGTCTGCAGCGCGGCGGGCGGGCGGAGCAGCGTTTCGGTGGCAAGCAGGTGGCCGCGGATCTCGCTGAGCCGATCGCCGAACGGCGCCCGGCGGGTTGCGGTGATCAACTCGTCCCACGTCGCAGTTCCCACCGGCGCCGAGTACCACGGGTCGGCCGATCCCGGGTATTCGAAGCGCACCCGGTGCAGCCGGGCCAGCACGCCACCCAGGAGTTCGGGGTCGAGACCGGTGTCCAGCTCGGCCAGGTCCACCCAGCGATGGCACCGAAGTTCCCGGCCGGCGACCACTCGGACCGGGTCACCGTCTTCGGCCAGTACGGGCTCCGGAAGCGGTACCCCGGCCGCCGCAGCCGCGGTCTCGAAGGCTGCTGCGACCCGGGCGTGCGCTCGGTCCAATCCGGCCAGGGACTCCTTGACGGCCCACGATCCGGCGTCGGTGTCCAGCCGCCAGATGCGGCCCATGAAGCCCCGCGCGACCGGCCCGTGCAGGGTCGGCTGTCCACCCGGCAACCTGAAGGCAGCTCGGACGGCGCCGGCGTCGGGAGCGCGTTGTCCCCGGTCCGCGCGGTCGGCGGCGGTCACGGTCGCGCCAGACCCAGCTGCCAATCGTCGAGGTACCGGGCGGCGAACCCGGCCTGGGAGTACGCCAGGTAGAAGTTCCACATCCGGACGAAGGTCTGGTCGAAGCCGAGGTCGGCCACCCGGTCCAGGTTCTCGTTGAACCGGTGCCGCCACGCCGCCAGGGTCGGTACGTAGGACAGCCCGAGTCGTCTGGACTCCACCACCTGCAACGACGTGGCCGACGAAAGCACCTGGTCGATCGCGGTCAACGACGGCAACTGGCCGCCGGGGAACACGTACTTGTGCACCCACGTGTAGCTGTTGCGCGTGGCGAGCAGCCGCTGATGGGAGAGCGTGATCGCCTGCAGGCCCATCCGTCCGCCGGGGCCGAGGACCCGGTCGACGGCGGCGAAATAGTCGGGCCAGTACTTCTCCCCGACCGCCTCGATCATCTCGACACTGACCACGGCGTCGTATTCGCCGGGATGGGCGGCCGCGTGCACCCGGTAGTCCTCCAGCCGGACCTCGATCCGGTCCGACAGGCCGGCCGCCGCGATCCGTTTCATGGCCAGCGCCCGTTGTTGTTCGGACAGGGTGAGCGTGGTCACCTTGGCGCCGCGTTCGCGGGCGGCTCGAATGGCCAGGGCGCCCCACCCGGAACCGATCTCCAAGATGTGCTGTCCCGGCTGCACCCTGGCCAGATCGAGAACGCCGTCGATCTTGCGGAGCTGGGCCGACGGCAGGTCGTCGCCCGGCTCGTACCAGGCCGCCGAGTAGGTCATGGTCGGGTCGAGGAACACTTCGAACAAGTCGTTCGACAGGTCGTAGTGCCGGTGGATGTTCTCCCTGGCGCCGTCCGGAGTGTTGTCCTCGATCTCCGGCTGTCGGGCCTGCCACATCCGACGCAGTTTCTGCAACGGGCGAGGAACCAGCACGTTCACCCGGTGCGCCAGCACGGTCAGCACCTCGGCCAACTCGTCCGTGGCCAGGTTCGCCTGCCGGGGGTCGACGGCGTCCGGGCCGGTCGCGGGCCATCCTCCGGTGGTGATCTCACCGGTCATCCAGGCCTCACCGAAGCCGATCAGGCCGTCGGTGCCGAGCCGGGAGAAGAACGCGCCCGGTCGGATGACCTGCAGCGACGGACCGCCCGACCCCCAGCGGCTACCGTCGGGAAAGCGCAGCGTCAGCGGCAGCGAGGCCACTGCGGCATGCACCAGTCGACGGGCGATCGCGGAATGCACCGCGGCGTGCGGTGGGTCGAACAGTCCGGGCCAGATTCCGGCTGAGGGCTGGGGGACGACCCGGGAGCGGGTCGGAGCAAGCAGGGCCATTCGAACGGATACCTTTCCCCGGAGGCCGGGACGCGCGGGCGACTATGTCGTGCCCATCGGCGCCCATCGGCACGACCCAGTGCCGATGTGGCCTTGCCGTAGCTCGGCACGATCACTGACATGGTGCCCCGGAGGTTCGGTTCAGTCACCACTGGGGCTTGGTCACCTGCGGAATACCCCGCTTGACGCGCTCGTTCGAACAGGCATGAGCTTCTTCTTCCCCCGCCGCTCCGAGATGCCGACCGCCGACACCGCCCTGCCCGGCCGGGACACCGCTCTGCCGGTGCGCGGAACCCACACCGTGCTGAGGTCATCCACCACTGGTCCATGGCCGGAGGGCACCGAGGTGCTCTACGTAGCGATGGGCTGTTTCTGGGGGGCCGAGCGGATCTTCTGGCGGTTGCCCGGGGTGGTCAGCACCGCCGTTGGCTACATGGGTGGTTTCACTCCGAACCCGTCCTACGAGGAGACCTGCACCGGTCGAACCGGGCACGCCGAGGCTGTCCTGATCGCCTACGACCCGGCGAAGACCGACGCAGAGCAGTTGCTCAAGGCGTTCTGGGAGAACCACGACCCGACCCAGGGTCAGCGCCAGGGCAACGACGTCGGTTCCCAGTACCGTTCGGCCATCTACTGGACCACACCAGGGCAGGAAGCTGCGGCCGAGGCCACCCGCGACGCATTCCAGCAGGTGCTCACCGACAACGGCTATGGGCAGATCACCACTGAACTGCGTTCGGCGGCTGATGCCGGGCCGTTCTACTACGCCGAGGACTACCACCAGCAGTACCTGGACAAGAATCCCGGTGGTTACTGCAATCACGGGCCCAACGGGATGACCTGCCCGACCGGTCTGTTGCGTCAGGACCAGCTCCCGTCCCAGCAGTCGGTGCTGCCGCCGGCCGGGGCCTGACCGCGGTCAGGGCGAGCTCGGGCCTGCGCCCAGCTCGCCCGCGCGGCGCAGGTATTGGTCACGTTCGGCGTCGTTGCGGGTCAGTCCGGCCGCTTCGGTGAACGCCGCAACAGCCGCTGCAGTGTGGCCGAGTCGGCGCAGGAAGTCACCGCGCGCGGCGGCCAGCAATGCGTAGTGGGTCAGGGTGCCCGGGGGTATTCGGGCGTCCAGCGCGGCCAGGCCGGCTGCCGGGCCGTCGGCCTGCGCCAGCGCCACCGCCCGGTTGAGTTCCACCACGGGCGAGGGCCAGACCTGGACGAGAACGTCGTACAACTCCACGATGCGCGCCCAGTCGGTGTCGGCAGCTGTGCCTGCCCGAACGTGGCAGGCGGCGATGGCCGCCTGCACGGTGTACGGACCGACCGGGCCGGCACCCGTGTGCGCACGGTCGAGGGCGGCGAGCCCCCGACGGATGAGCAACCGGTCCCAGCGGGTCCGGTCCTGGTCGGCGAGCAGAACGGGGCGTCCGGCGGAGTCGGTGCGGGTGTGCCGTCGCGCCGCGGTCAGTTCCAGGAGGGCCTGCAAGCCATGTACGTCGGCGACGTCGGGCACCAGTTCTGACATGAGGCGAGAAAGTCGCACCGCTTCGTCGATCAGCGCCGGTCTCTGCAGGTCGTCACCGGCGGTCGCCGACCAGCCCTCGTTGAACACCAGATAGACGACTTCGAGCACGCTGCCCACCCGAAGGGCCAGGGCTTCCGGATCGGGAAGTTCGAATCGAATGTGCTTGTCCCGCAGGGCCTTCTTGGCGCGTGAGATGCGTTGACCGGCTTGCGGTTCGGTCAGCAGGAAGGCCCTGGCGATCTCGTCCGTCCGCAGGCCGGCGACGCAGCGCAGGACCAGCGCCGCCCGTGCCTCACGCGGCAACACCGGATGGCATGCGGTGAAGATCAGCCGGAGTAGGTCGTCACCGATGGGATCGTCGCCCTCGTCGATCACAGCATCGGGCCGGTCGGTCTCCGCCGGAATGGGCTGCGTACCCAACGCAACTACGGCCTTGCGGTGCACGGCTTCTCGACGGAACTGGTCGATGGCCCTGCGCTTGGCGGTGGTCATCAGCCAACCGCCGGGGTTCGGTGGGATGCCGCTGACCGGCCACTGCTCGAGCGCGACGACGAAGGCGTCCTGCGCGAGCTCCTCGGCCACGCCGAGGTCACTGGTGAATCGGGCGAGACCGGCGATGAGTCGACCCGCCTCGATCCGCCAGATCGTTTCGACGGCACCGCTTTCCGTGCTCATCGCTTCGCCCACGACCTGAGCCATCGAGTGGCTGACAACCGTGCAGTCGTGGCAACGGCTGCGTAGCTCTCGGTCACTCGATGGCCCCGGGATCGGTCACCCGGTCTGACCATGCTCAGGCCGGCGGTGCGAAGTCCTCCGGTCCCATCACCTTCAGCACTCTGGCCGAACCCTCCCAGCCGGGCCAGGTCTCGACATGCAGCCGCATGAAACGTGAGGTCCACTCGACCGCCTCCTGCTTGCTGCGCACGTCGTACAGGGCGTAGCTGATCATCTCCCGAGCTTCGGCGAACGGCCCGTCGGTGATCGACAGGTCACCGCCGGCCACGGTGATGGCCGCACCGTAGGTGCTCGGCGAGAGGCCGGCGGTGTCGACCAGGACGCCGGCCTGGGTGGCCTCGGCGCCGAGGGCGCCGATGCCTTCGAACAACTCGGGCGGCGGCGGGGTTCCCGGGTTGGTGCCTTCCAGCAGAACGATGTAGCGCATGATCGTGTGCTCCTTTCGCTGTGGTGCGCCGTCATTCCCGGCGCATTCTCGGTGGTGGTCTTTGGTGTGGCGGGTGTTCAGGGCTGGACCCGGCGGTATTGATTCGCCGCCACGGCGCAGGTCCAACCGGCGCCGGCCAGGACAGCGGCGGTGAACGCCAGTACGCCGGCCGAGCCTATGCCGCTTGCCACGGCGGCGAACCCGACGACGACGATCGTGCCGACGGTGCGCGACGCCATCGCCCAGCGGGGGCGACCGTCATCACGGAAGCGCCGGGCCAGGACGAAGGCTGCTGCGGCGAGCGCGGTGAAGCCGACCGCGCCGGCACCCAGATGCACCACCCCGTGCGGGCTCACCACCCCGGGCCCGTCGGGAGTGCCGACCGGGAAGCCCTGGGCGGCGTCGGCCTTGAACAGACCGCTGACGACCATCGACAGCCCGTAGAGCGCGATCAGCCGTGGCGCCCAACGGTCCGCGCGGCCGCCGGCCAGCGCGCGGCGCAGACCCACCGCGAACGCCGTCGTCATCAAGCCGGTCACGATGAGGTTGGTGACCTGGATCCAACCCGGCCCGCCGAGCGCGAGCTGGCTCCACGCATGCACGGTGGGATCGAATCCTGCTCGGGTGGCGATCTGTACCGCCGACACCGCGACATAGAGCGGGCCGGCGACGATCCCGTAGCCGAGCAAGGAACGGGTGATTGCGCCGGCCGGGCTGCAGGTGCGGGCGGTCGGGCTCTGGAGAGTGACGGTGCCGGTCACGAGAAGCTCCTTGCTGTGGGGGGCCGCTGGTCGGCCCGGATCGACCAGTCCACGAAGACGGATGACCGACTTTGCCGGGAAGTCGCGGTTCACCCACGACTTTCACCCGTTCGGCCCAGCTTGGGCCGAAGGAGCCGGCGATGTCCCTCCCGACCCGTCCGCACTCTTCCGCGCCAGGTCTACGAGCTGTCCCGCCGGCGCTCCACCAACACCTCGAGTCCGTCCAGGATCCGCTCGAGTCCGAACTCAAGGGCCTGGTCGGCCCCACCGTCGCGGCGGGAGCGTTCGAACGCCGCGGCGGCCCGAGGGAACGCCCCGGCGTGGCTGACCAGCACCTGGGTCATCAGCGCTGCGGTGCCGGACTCCGCCCCCGGCCCGCCGTCGGCCACCGGTTCCTGCGCGGCCATGCCGCGCACGTGCCCGGAGACCAGAGCCACGGCATCCAGCTGTTCGGCCTCAGTCAGCCCGGAGTCGGCCAGCGCGTCGAGTGCGATCTCCAGCCAGCCGAGTTCATGCGGACCCATCACCCGCGGGCCCACCATCACCACCTGCAACCACCGGTGGGCCAGAAACCCGGGCCACGCCGCGGCCGCCCACGCGCGCAGCCCCCTGCGCCAACCGCCGCGGGTCGGCTTCGGCGGATCGCCCAGGGCCTGGTCGGCCATCAGGGCGAGCAGCTCCTCGCGGCCCGGGACGTAGCGGTACAGCGACATCTTCGGCCGTGACAGCCGCTCGGCAAGCGACTGCATGGTGACCGAGTCCAGACCGTTGCGGTCTGCCAGTTCGATGCCGGCCCGGGCTATCTGCTCGCGACTGAGCGAAGGCTTGGGCCCGCGCCTTGGTGCAGTTTCATCGGGCCAGAGGGACGCGGCGACGCCGCCGGATCTCGTCTGCATGCGACTCCTTGACGAAGAATTGCGTCGAGCATACGCTGATTAATTAGCGTCGCCGAGACGCAATTACTGGAACTGAGGGAGGCATGGGATGACACATCGACCATTGCAGGGAAACCGGATCCTGATCTGCGGGGCAGGCATTGCCGGCACCTCGTTGGCGTACTGGCTGCACCGCTATGGAGCTGAGGTCACCGTCGTCGAGCACGCACGGGGGATACGGCCGGGCGGGCAGGCTGTGGACTTCAAGGGCAAGACCCACCGGCGGGTGCTCCAGGAGATGGGAGTGCTGGAGGACATCGAGCGCCGGCAGACCGGCAAGACCGACCTGTGGGTGGTCGATGGTCAGGGTCGGAAGCAAGCCACCATCCCCGGTGAGTTCATCGGTGGCGACGTCGAGATCCTGCGCGGCGACCTCAATGCGATCCTGTACGGCCGCACCGCACAGGAGTGCCGATATCTGTTCGGTGACACCATCACTGCCCTGCGGAACAACGGATCCGGTGTCGAGGCGACCTTCGAGCACACGCCCGCCGAGGCTTTCGACCTGGTGCTCGGCGCCGATGGGATCCACTCCCGGGTGCGTCGTCTCGCGTTCGGGCCGGAAGCGGACTATGTCCGTCATCTCGGCTATTACTACGCAGTGGCGGGGGCGACCACCGGTGCCGACCTGGGCGACAGCGCCGTGACGGGCGAGAGAGTAGCAGATGACAGGGCTGACGAGGTCGCGCTGACCAAGGAGCGCACGGTCGGCCTCATGTACAACGTTCCAGGGCGGTTGGCCCTGCTCGGCGGGTCGAAGGCGCCGGAACTGTACGTCTTCGCTGCCGACCAGATCGACGTCGGCCGAGGAGATGTCAGCGCGCAGAAGGCATTGCTGCGTCAGCGGTATCGCGACCTACGGTGGCGGGTGCCGGAGATGCTCGGTCGGCTGGACGACGCCGACGACTTCTTCCTCGACTCGATCAGCCGCGTCCAGATGGAGACCTACACCGAGGGCCGAGTGGCTCTGGTCGGCGACTCCGCCTACGGAAACACATTGGGCGGCTTCGGAACCGGCCTCGCGATGGTCGGGGCCTACGTGTTGGCCGGTGAACTCGCGACGGTGAACGGTGACCATCGGATGGCCTATCCCCGCTACGACGAGGTGATGCATCCTTACGCCAAGATCGCCCGCAAGGGAAGTGCGGGACCGTTCATGGCACCGCGCACCGCCCTGCGGATCCGCCTGCGCAACTGGATCTTCACCAATCGTCTGATGTTCAAGCTGATGATGAAGATGACCGACAGCTACGCGAATGATGTGCAGCTGCAGGACTACCCGAACCAGGTCCAGCCGGTCTGAGCCGCCGTCGCTCGACGGCGGGTCGCGAACCAGGCACTGTCATTCCCGGCGTCACGGATGTCACGAGGTCAGGTCGAGGCGCGTCGGTGGGTGATGCAATAGCGAAGTCCGGCCGGGTCGATCAACGTGGTCCAGTGGGTCTGGCGGCGGTCCACCTCGGCACCGAGCGCGACGTGCCGGGCGACTTCGTGATCGACGTCGTCGGCGGCCAGGTCGAGATGTCCGGTGACCCTGGTGGCAGGCGAGTCGAGGCGCTGCAGGAGTAGTCGCAGCGCCTGCCTCGGCGGGCGGCGCAGCCAGCGGAACTCGGCGAGCTCGCCCTGGCCGACTTCCCAGCCGGTCAACGCCGACCAGAAGCGGACCTCGTCGTCGTAGCCATCGGCTGGAATGTCCAGACAGAGTTGATCGAGTGTGGATGCGGCCCCGGGCCGACCGAGCGGGCCGGGGCGACGGTGCTCGCCGTCCCAATGGACCGCGCAGAACACGTAGCCTCCCGGCGATCGCAGCACGACGAGGTCGTCCTGATGGGAGACGACGGTCGCGCCGAGGTGCTCGGCTCGGCGGGCCAGCGCCCACTGGTCGCCACTGTGCAGGTCCAGATGCGTGCCAGGATCGCCGGACCTCACCGTCTGGATGCGCAGGTAGGCGTCGCCGTCGGGTGGCAGGACGGTGACGAACTGGTGGTGGTCGCCACGCCGGCCGGACAACTCGCCACCGGTCACCGCGATCCAGAACGCCGTCCCCGCCGCGACCTGGGACACAGGGAGGTCAAGGAAAACCGTGGTCCAGGCAATCTCGGCGATATCGGAGGGCATGGGGAAACTCCAGCTGGGTAGATGGGTCGCTCGGTCCATCCTCCGACAGCCGCACCGGAATCGCCGAGGAGATTCACCACCGCCGCGATGACGCCGCCGGCCGCGCTGCCCAGAGCAGATCAGCTGTGGGCAGCGCGGCGACCTGATCCGGCGACCGACGTCGCAGCATGGGGAGATGACCACCACCGCAGTCACCCCGGACCCGTTGGCCGAACACCTGACCACCCAGCTTCATCATCGCCGGATCCTGCAGCTCGGGCAGGAGGTCGACGACTCGGTCGCCAACCGGCTGTGCGGCCAGTTGGTCGTGTTGGCCGACGAGGACCCGAAGGCCGAGATCCTGCTGCTCATCAACTCTCCCGGCGGCTCCGTGTCGGCCGGTCTCGCGATCTACGACACGATGCGGGCGATCGCCCCCGACGTCGCGACGTTGGCCATGGGACTGGCGGCGAGCATGGGCCAGTTCCTGCTCTCGGCGGGCACCCCCGGCAAGCGATACGCCCTACCGCACAGCCGGATCCTGATGCACCAGGGTTCGGCCGGCGTGCAGGGCACCGCGATCGACGTGGCGATCCAAGCGGAGAATCTCGAATACACGAAGGCTCTGATGAACAGGCTGAATGCTGAGTTCACCGGCCGACCGGTCGATCGCATTGCCGCTGACAGCGATCGTGACCATTGGTTCACCGCCGAGGAAGCCCGCGATTACGGATTCGTCGACCGCGTGGTCACCTCGCTGGACGACGTACGGCGTCGCGGCCACAAATCCAGCGGACTGGGGTACTGACATGGGCCACTACACCGTGCCGACCGTGGTGGAGAAGACCGCCGCAGGCGAACGGATCGTCGACGTGTACTCCCGACTGCTGTCCGAGCGGGTCATCTACCTCGGCACCGAGATCGACGATGATGTCGCGAATGTCGTCGTCGCCCAACTGCTGTACCTGGACGCTGACACGTCGTCGCAGGAGATCTCGGTCTACCTGAACTCGCCGGGTGGTTCGATGACGGCGACCATGGCGATCTACGACACCTTGCAGTTCGTCGAGGCGCCTGTGGCCACCACCTGTGTCGGCCAGGCCGGGTCGGGCGCCGCGCTGCTCCTGGCGGCCGGGACGGCAGGCCGGAGATCCGTGCTGCCCCACACTCGGGTGCTGCTCCATCAGCCGTCGATCGGCGGCCAGGGAACGATCTCCGATCTTGCCCTGCAGACCAAGGAGGTGCTGCGCGTGCGGCAACAGATGATCAGCGTGCTGGCTGCCCACACCGGGCGCAGTGAACAGGTCCTGCTCTCCGACACCGAGCGGGACAAGGTGTTCACCGCCGAGCAGGCGGTGGCCTACGGGCTGGCCGACCGGATCATCCCGACACGCAAGCAGATCGGTATCAATGCGGCCTGAGCGGTCGATCAGCCGGCCAGCAGTACCGGGCCGGACGGTCGGCCGAGCGACGGACCCGTTCGCGATCCGGAGAAGCCCAGGTGTACCGCTCGCCCGGTGCCGAGGAGATCGGCGCCCGCGATGAGCAGGTCGGCGAGACGGATGCCGAGGGCCCCACAGATGGACTCCAGCATCTCCGACGATGGCTCCTTGCGTCCGCGCTCGATCTCCGAAAGATATTGGGCCGACAACCCGGCGCGGTCGGCCACCTGCTGCAGGGTCCGACCCTGGGCCAGTCGACGACCGCGGAGCACGGCTCCGGCCACGTTTCGCCACAACTGGTCCGGCTCCGCTGCGGCGGGTGGCACGGGCACCAGATGGCGCTGTTGCGGTTCGGTCATCCCTGCAGCGTAGGGAGTCGGTCAGGCTTTCCGCGGTCGGTGTGCCCGCTGTTCACCGTGAGCGGACGTATCGACACGAACGCCGGCACCCCCGAGGGTGTGCCGGCGTCCGTGCTGCCGCCGTGCCCGACTTCTGGGCACTCACGCGGATTCGCTGCAGATCAGACCAGGACCAAGGTCGACAGGCCCAGCAGTGCGACAACGCCCAGCAGTACCGCAACCGTGACGACGAGGCCGGGAACGGCTCGGTACATCTCGCGAATGTCGTTGACCATGATGAATTCTCCTCAGGTGGATCGGTGACTCGCCGTGGCGAGCACGGGGGTCAGGTTCGGGTCAGTGAGATGTCGGTGCTCACCGGTAGAGCAGTGCGCGCAATTCGCCGGTCTGTGCGGCGGGGGTGCGACGCAGAAAGTCTTCGAGTTCGGCCAGATCGGCCGGCGTCGCGCGAAGGGCGAGTTGGTGCTGCACCGCGTCCCGGCAGTCTTCGCCGGGATGGTCGGCCACACACTGCGCCAATGCCTCGATGTCGAACATGGTTTCACCTACCGGATTCACTGTGACGCGGAAGGGATGTTCGCCCTTCGGGCCCGTGCTGGTCCGCGTGGTCGACCTGTCCTCTCCTGGTCACTCCTATTTTTGTACAGTTCCATCTTCATCGATTCAGAACCATGCGTCAAATGACAGTTTGGCACTTGATCATTGCACTATGGTCATGACATGGAGATCGAGGCTCTGCGGTGGTTCCAGCTTGTCGCCGATGGGGTGACCGTCACCGAGGTCGCCGACATCGCCTATCTGACCCAGTCCGGGGTGTCCCGAGCGCTCGCCCGGCTCGATGTCGAGGTCGGTACGCCGTTGCTGCGCAAGAGCGGCCGGACGCTGCGAATGACCCAGGCCGGCGCCGCGTTCAAGCCGCATGTCGACTCGCTGCTGCACCGATTCGACGACGGGATGGCCGCGGTGGAGCAGGCGGTTGACCCTGAGCGCGGCCTGGTCTCTGTCGCTACCCAACGAACGCTGGGCACCTGGCTGTTGCCCGACCTGGTGGCGTCCTTTCGCGCCGGGCACCCCGAGGTGCGCTTCGAGCTGGGTCAGGTGCGCGACGAGCTGGTGACCCCGTCGATGTGGGCGGACCGGCTGGACCTGGAGATCACCACCATCCGACCGGCGGACCGCACCATGAACTGGCACCCGCTGCTGGTCGAGCCGCTGTGGCTGGCAGTTCCGCGGGCGCACCCGCTCGCCAACCGGGCGGCCGTCTCTCTTGCCGAGCTGGCGGATGAGCCGTTCGTTGCCCTGCGTCCCCCGTCCATGCTTCAAGAACAAGTCGAGAACCTCTGTGGGACAAGCGGGTTTCGCTCCTAACGTGGCGTTGGTCGGCGAGGATGTCCCGACCTTGCGTGGGTTCGCCGCCGCCGGACTCGGCGTTGCCGTGGTGCCCGCCCTGCACGAGGGCTCTCCGGATGCCGTGGACAGCGCCGTGCGCTACCTGGCGATCAGCGATGGCGGCGCTGAACGCGAGATCGGGCTCGGCTGGCCGGCCGACCAGCGGCTGCTTCCATCAGCGGACCTCTTCCGCACGCACGTGATCGCCCGGGCGAACGCCAAGCGACTCCCCGGGCTGCTTCGACTGACGAGCGCCCGATGACACGCGACCTCACCACTGGGTGCCGTGCACCTCGTGTCCGGGCGCTTGGCGGAGCAGGCCGCGGTAGGCGCCCTCCACGGGCTGCCCGTGGTTGATCACTGCGTCGACTTCAGCGGCGATCGGCAGCTCCACGCCGTATTGCGCGCCGAGTTCCATCACCACGGCACTCGTGGTCACACCCTCGGCCACCTGGTGCATACCGCCGACGATCTCATCGACCGATCGGCCCTTGGCCAGTTCGAAGCCGACGTACCGGTTACGCGACAGCGGACTGGTACAGGTGGCGATCAGGTCGCCCATCCCAGCCAACCCGGCGAACGTCGCCTCGTCGCCGCCCATCGCCATACCCAGCCGGGTCAGTTCGCGTAGCGAGCGGGTGATGACCATGGCGCGGGTGTTGTCGCCGGCCTCCAGCCCGTCGCCGAATCCCACGGCGAGGGCGTAGACGTTCTTGAGCGCGCCGGCGATCTCCGCACCGACGACGTCGGTGCTGGTGTAGACCCGGAAAAGGGTGGTGCGCAGGATCGGCTGGATCATCAGCGCGGTCTGGTGATCGGGCATGGCCAGGGTGGCCGCAGCGGCGAAGCCGTTGGCCACTTCACGGGCGATGTTCGGGCCGGACAGCACGCCGGCCGGGTTGCGCGGGAGCAGCTCTGCCACGATCTGTGTCATCCGTTTGTGGGTGGTGCGTTCGATTCCCTTGACCAGGCTGACGACCGGCACCCACGGCCTCAGGTGCTCGGCCGCCAGCGCGACGACGCTGCGGAAGGCCTTGGACGGGATGGCCACGATCAGCAGATCGGCCCCGGCGACCGCCGCGGGCAGGTCCGTGGTGGCCCGCAGTGCGGGCGTCAGGTCCAGATCGGGAAGGTAGACCGAGTTGCGGTGGCGGGTGTTGATCTCCGCGACGGTCTCCTTCTCCCGGGCCCACAACGTCGTCGGGACGTTCTGCGCGACGATCGAGGCCACCGTGGTGCCCCACGACCCGCCTCCGAGGACAACCACCTGGGCAGGACGCGCCATCACTGCCCTCCTTCCCGCGAGGATCAACTTCGACAACGAGGATGAAGTTGTTGCCTTCTGTCCCATCTGTCACACCGGGGGCGAAGTTGATCCTCGCGACCCCGTTGATCCTCGCGCCCCGTCGATCCTCGCAGGTCAGCGGAGGGGGCGCCGGGCAGCCTTGGTGCCCCACCAGCCGAGGGCGGCCGCGGAGAGTAGGTGCCAGAGGGCATGCCCCTGCCAGCGCGAGCGCGGCCGGCACCAGCGGCATCCGGTCCGGCTGCCGGCATGGACCAGCACGCCGACGGCCACCAGCGCGACCGGGCCCAGGGTGTCCGGTGCCCGGCGATCCTTGACGGCCCTGGCGCCGACCGCCATGGCCACCGCACTGCCTGCCGCGCCCTGCAGGCCGGCCGACCAGCGCGGGCGGGCCGCGAGCAAGCCGGCCGCCAGGACCGCACCCCCGGCGAGGAACCTGGCGTCAGGACGGCGCCCTGCGACCTCGGAACTCTCGAGCGCGGCGACCGCGGCCAACGTGCCCACCAGGGCGGCGTCGTGCAGCCAGGCCCCGAATCTGGTGCCGGGGCCGTGGTAGAGCAGTCCACCGGGGCCGTTGGCTGCGATCACCCAGCCGGCGGCCCTGATCGCGTCCTGTCGCTCCGCCGCCGCGCTCCTGGCACTGCCCACGACCAGCAATCCGGCCGCCACCGCCGCCAAAGACGACAGTGCGTTCACCGGCTGGGCCAGCCAGCGGCCCGAGTCTGCCTCGCAGTCGGCGCCCGCGACATGGGGGTTCACGGGAGTGGGCGGCGGCCGGCGAAGCCCAGGTCCAGCCGGTGGTACCAACGCAGCTCGTCGTCACCCTCCAGCCAGCAGAGCAGAACCTCGTCGCCGTCGACATCTGCGGGGAAGTCCAGCAGCAGCGGCGCGAAGCCCTTCACCTGGCACCCTGCCTGTCCGATGGTGGTCATCAACTCGTCCAGCCGCGCCTGTGCGGCCTTGAACTCCGGCAGTCCACCGAGTGCCGTCGCCGGTCCGCCCTGGGTGGATCTGGCGAGCTCGGCTGTGTCAGCCCGGAGCGCGATGAAGTCAGTGATCACCGGGAGCAGGTCGGCCAGCGCAGCCCGCGCCTCGGCCAGCGTGAAAGCACCAGGAGTGGGCATCGGACCAGCGTGCCACGGCACCGTCGCCCCTACCCTGAGGGCCAGGAATAGCGGCACCGTCGCCGCGGTTGAGGGCAGTAGACTGGTTGACAAGTCAACCTAATGGTGACGAGGAGCGCGAGATGCAGTTCGGAATCTTCAGCGTCGGCGACGTGACGGCGGACCCGACGACGGGTCGCACGCCCACCGAGGCAGAACGGATCAAGGCGATGGTGGCCATCGCACTCAAGGCCGAAGAGGTGGGCCTTGACGTTTTTGCCACCGGTGAGCACCACAACCCGCCGTTCGTGCCGTCGTCGCCGACCACCATGCTCGGCTACATCGCCGCGCGTACCGAGAAGATCATCCTGTCCACCGCGACGACACTGATCACCACGAACGACCCGGTGAAGATCGCCGAGGACTTCGCGATGCTGCAGCACCTGGCCGACGGCCGGGTCGACCTGATGATGGGTCGCGGGAACACCGGCCCCGTATACCCGTGGTTCGGTCAGGACATCACCAAGGGCATCGAGCTTGCGGTGGAGAACTACCACTTGCTGCACCGCTTGTGGACCGAGGACGTCGTCAACTGGAAAGGCCAGTTCCGCACCCCGCTGCAGTCGTTCACCTCGACACCCCGCCCGCTCGATGGTGTCGCACCGTTCGTCTGGCACGGGTCGATCCGCAGCCCTGAGATCGCCGAGCAGGCCGCCTACTACGGTGACGGATTCTTCGCCAACCACATCTTCTGGCCGACGAACCACTTCCAGCGCCTGATCAGCCTGTACCGGGAGCGCTTCGAGCACTACGGCCACGGGTCGGCGGACCAGGCCATTGTGGGCCTGGGTGGGCAGGTTTTCATGCGGAAGAACTCGCAGGACGCGGTGCGAGAATTCCGGCCCTACTTCGATAATGCGCCGGTCTACGGCCATGGCCCGTCGCTCGAGGACTTCACCGAGATGACGCCGCTGACGGTCGGCAGCCCGCAGCAGGTGATCGACCGCACGTTGACCTTCCGCGAGCACTTCGGTGACTACCAGCGACAACTCTTCCTGATGGACCACGCCGGGCTGCCCCTGGCCACCGTCCTCGAGCAGCTGGATATCCTCGGTGAGGAAGTTGTGCCGGTGTTGCGCGCCGAGTTGGACGCACTCCGTCCGGCTCAGGTGCCGGAGGCGCCGACACATGCCTCCATGGTGGCGGCCAAGGCGGAAGCTGTTGAATTGGAGGGTGTTTCCCGGTGACGTCGATCGTGGTCATCTCCGGGGGGTTGAGCCAGCCCTCGGCCACCAAGCTGTTGGCCGACCGGCTCGCCCAAGCCACGCTGCGCGAGGTCGGACTGCGCGGTGACCGGCCGGAGGTGGTCTGGGTGGAGCTTCGGGAGCTGGCCCACGACATCACCAATCACCTGCTGACCGGGTTCCCGGCGCCGCCGCTGGCCGAGGCGATCACCGCGCTTCGTGACGCGGATGCGGTGATCGCCGTGACGCCGGTGTTCAGCGCCTCGTACTCGGGCCTGTTCAAGGCATTCATCGACATCCTGGACACAGATTCGTTGGACGGCACACCGGTGTTGATCGCGGCCACCGGCGGGTCGGCGCGGCACTCGCTGGCCCTCGAGTACGCGGTCCGGCCGCTGATGGCCTATCTTCGTGCCGCCGTCGTGCCGACCTCGGTCTTCGCTGCGACCGGTGATTTCGGTGACGACGACACCGCGGCAACGCTGGCCGATCGGATCGACCGGGCCGCGGCCGAGTTGGCCGACGCGATAGCCGGGACGACGACACGCAAGCGGACCGACCCGTTCGCCGGCCCGCTGTCCTTCGAACAGTTGCTGGGGGCCCAGCTCGGCGACCAGCCCTCATCCTGACCGCGGATCGGCCACGGTGTTCCGTCTCGCGTTCCACGAGCCGCGCATTCCGCAGAACACCGGCAATGCCATTCGCACTGCGGCTGCCACCGGCTGCGAACTGCACCTGATCGGACCGCTCGGTTTCGAGTTGACGGACAGCAAGCTGCGTCGGGCCGGTCTGGACTACCACGACCTGGCCACGGTGCTGGTGCATGAGGACTACGCCGCCGCCTGGTCGGCGTGGGCATCCGCCGACGAACCGCCGCGGGTGTTCGCGTTCAGTGCGGCCGGCACCGTCCGGTACGACCGGACCGACTACCGCCCCGGGGACGTGCTGTTGTTCGGCACCGAGCCCACCGGCCTGCCGGCACAGGTGCTCGCGGATCCGAGAATCGCGGCAACGCTCCGTATTCCGATGCTGGCCGGCCGCCGGTCGTTGAACCTGTCCAACGCCGCCGCGCTGGTGGTCTATGAGGCGTGGCGACAACAGGGTTTCGCCGGTGCCGACGGCGGCGTGGCGCCGCGCGAGGGCTGACCACGGCAGCAGCGGGTTGATGCGGCCGAATGGGTGTCCTGCGAATCACAACGTATCCGGAAAGCTCGACGCGTCTCCTGACGTTAGAATCAGATGTACGACAACACAGGCCGGCCCTGGATGCGATGGCGGTTTCGACCGCCGGCAGACGGCGTATCCGAATGGAACGCGGCAGTCGAGCACGGGCGATGCGGAGGGTTCGATTCCTTCTGACGGCACCGAAATCCAAACCCCGGGAACGGCGTTCCCGGGGTTTCTCCGTCCACCGGCCAGGGCACTCTGCAGGTGAGTGACCGATGCCGAGGGGAGCTGCGATGGGGCAGAACGACTCCCGGCCTATCCATGTACCTTCAAGCTCTCTGAGTTCTAGGGGGCAGGTCTTCTTCACAGTGCTCACCCACGGACCGCTGTGTCGACGCGATGTGGCCGAGTTGACCGGTCTGTCACCAGGGGCAGTGACCAGGCTTGCCAAACCGATGATCGACGCGGGCTACCTGATCGAGGCGGAGCCGGTGAGTGAGGGCCCAGGCCGGCCGATGGTCCCGCTACAGGTGATCCCGACCAGGCGATTCGCCATCGGCATCAAGGTGATGGCCACTGAGGTGGTCGCCGTGCTCATGGACATGGCCTCGACGATCCGTGTCGCGAGGCGCCTTCCCGTCGACGGGACCGACCAATCGGCTGTGGTTGCGGCCATCGCGGACGCCGTCGCCACTCTGCCGGTCAAGGTGCGCGGGTCACGGTCCAAACTCGTCGGGGTCGGCATCGGCGTCGGAGGTCACGTCGACCGAAAACTGGGTGTGGTGCGCTACTCGGCCGGCCTGGACTGGCGAGAAACCGATCTCGCCGCCGCCGTCAAGTCGGCGGTGGGCCTGCCGGTGGTAGTGGAGAACGACGCGAACACCCTTGCCGTCTATGAACAATGGTTCGGTGCTGGGCGCGGCGTGGACTGCTTCGCGGTGGTGACCATCGGGGCCGGCATCGGCTGCGGGCTCGTTCTGGACGGTGCCCCCTATACCGGCGCCACCGGAGCCGCTGGGGAATTCGGGCACCTGATCGTCGAACCCGACGGACCACCGTGCCAATGCGGTCGCCACGGCTGTCTCGAGTCGATTGCCGGTGACGCCGGCGTGATGGTGGCAGCGACCGAAGCGCTCGGCCGGCCGATCACCTCAACCGACGAGGTCCACCAACTCGCCCTCGACGGGTCACGTCCGGCCCGCGAGGTGTTTCGCCGGGCCGGCACGGCACTGGGGCGCGGACTGGCCGCCTTGGTCAACCTGATCAATCCGGAACTGCTGATCCTGTCCGGGGAGGGCATCAGCCGGGTCACCCCGATGATGGACGCCATGCAGGAAAGCCTGACGGCCGAGGCATTCTCCAGTACCGCGCGCGATTGTCGGCTCCTCGTACGTCCGTTGCCGGACGAGACCTGGGCGGCGGGAGCGGCAGCGTGCATGTTGCGCTCCGGTGTGCTGAACTCGCTCGACCGGCTGGCGGAAGCCGGCTGAGTCGGCCTCCACAAGTCAACCGATCGGTAGCGGTTCGACGGCCGGGGGCGGCAATTCCTCGAACGGGTTCGGCACGGCCTCGAGCAGGGTCTGCGTGTACGGATCCCGCGGATGACGGATCACCTGCAGCGCGCGTCCGTGCTCCACGATCGTGCCCTCGTTGAGCACGATGACCTCGTCGGCCAGCATGCGCGCGGAGAGTAGGTCGTGGGTGATGTACAGGATCGCGACGCCGCGCTGCTTGACGAGTTGGTTCAGCAGCTCGAGGATCTCGGCCCGGATGGACACATCCAGGCTGGAGATCGGCTCGTCGGCGACGATGAGTTCGGGATCCGCCGCCAACGCTCTGGCGATGACCACCCGCTGCCGCTGGCCCCCGGAGAGCTCGTAGCCGAACCGGTTGATGTACCGGTCGGCGGGGGTGAGTGCCACCGTCTCCAACAGCTCGACGATCTTCGCCCGCAGTGCGCCGCCACGGAGCTTGTGGTAGTTCACCAACGGACGAGCCAGGATGTAGCCCAAAGTCTTTGCCGGGTTCAAGGACGAGTAGGGGTCCTGGAAGACGATCTGTACGTGCTTGCGATAGGCCCGCAGGGCCCTGGTGCTTAGCTTCGCGACGTCCTGCTCACCGTCCGGCCCAAGAAAGGTAATGCTCCCGGTCGTCGGCCGTTCGATCCCGGTGATCATCTTGGCCAGGGTGGACTTGCCACTGCCGCTCTGACCGACCAGCGCCATCACTTCGCCTTGGCGCAGTTCGAAGGACGCCTCCCGGACGGCCTGGGTCCGGATAGTCTTGAACCCGCGCCGACGCTCGTACAGTTTGCTGACGTCCGCCACGGTCAGCAACGGTTGATGGGCCAGGGCCCTTCGGGAGTCCTCGTCGGACTTGACGAACTTTGGGCCCGCGAACGCCCTCGTCGGTGCGCCGGCCTCCGCGGCCCCCTCGCCGCCGAGACGTTGCAACTCGGCGACATGACAGGCTGCCCGTCCGTTGCCGATCTGCAGCAACGGAGGCTCGATGGTCCGGCACCGCTCGATTGCCTCCGGACAGCGGGGGTTGAACGAACAGCCGGGCGGCCGGGTCGACAGATCCGGGGGCCGACCGGGGATGTAAGTGATCTCCACGGTCTCTGCCCGCGGATCGCCGTAGGACCCGAGCAGACCCTTGGTGTACGGGTGCATCGGGTCCCGGAGAAGGTCGGCGGCGGCCTGCTCCTCGACGATCTTGCCGGCGTACATGACCAGGATCCGATCCGAAAGATCCAGCACGGTGCCGATGTCGTGGCTGATGAACAGGACGGCGAAGCCCTGTTCGGTCTGCAGGCGCCGGACATTCTCCAGGATCTCGTGCTGTACCACCACGTCCAGGCCGGTGGTCGGTTCGTCGAGCAGCACGAGTCGTGGTTGGTTCGCCAGCGCCAACGCGAGATTGACCCGCTGGCGCATACCACCAGAGAGTTCGTGCGGGAAGGCGTTGATGAACTTGTGGTCGATGATCACCATGTCGAACAATTCACGCACCCGTTGGGTGACAGCGTCGCCACGCAGATCGGTGTGGTACTCGATGACGTCGCGGAACTGCCCGTCGACGCGCACCACCGGGTTCAACGCGTTCATGCTGGACTGGAAGACCGTCGAGATCTCCCGCCAGCGCAGCGGTCGCAGTTCGTCCTCGCTCAGATGGGTGAGGTCCTTGCCATCGAACGTAATCGATCCCTCGGAGATCCGTCCTGGCTTCTGCAACAGGCGCAGCAGGGCAGTACCGACAGTGGTCTTGCCGGAGCCGGACTCACCGATCAGCCCGACGAACTCGCCGTCGTCGATGGTGAAGCTGACATCCTCGACCGCGTTGACCGGCCGGTGTCGGCGCGGTTCGTACCGTACCGACAGATTGCGCACCTCGAGCAGTGCCATGGTCAGCCCTCTCTCAGGTGCGGGTTGGACAGCAGATCGACGCCGAAGTTGATGAAGCTCATCGCGGTGATCAGGATGCCGAGCACCAGCCCTGGGACGAAGACCCACAGGAACAAGCCCTGCTGCAAGGCACCTTGGGCATTGCTCTGATAGAGCATGGTGCCCCAGGACACGGAGTCGCTGCTGCCCAGGCCCAGGACGGCCAGGCCCGCCTCCGCGCCGATCGCTCCGGTGGCGGCCCCGACGAATCCCGCCGCGACCAGCGACGTCATGTTCGGCATGATCTCCCGGAAGATGATCCGCAGGGTGCCCTCGCCGGAGAATTTCGCCGCGGTGACGAAGTCCCGATTGCGCAAGGTGATGATCTGCGCCCGCTTGGCCCTGGCCGCGCCTGCCCACGAGGTGATCGCGATGACGCCGACGATGAGCCCGATGCCGCGCACGTCGGAGTATGCGACCAGGACGATGATCAGCGGCAGCACAGGGATGACCAGTGCGACGTTGGTCACGAACGAGAGGATGTCGTCCACCCACGTGCCCTCGGCATAGCCCGACACCAGGCCGATGACCAGGGCGATGGCGGTGGCGGCGAGCCCGCCGAGCAGCCCGACCAGCAACGACACTCGGGTGCCGTAGATGAGCTGGGAGTAGATGTCCTGACCGGTGGTGGTGGTGCCCAACCAGTGTTCGCTGCTGGGCGGAGCCAGGGGTACGAAACTGCCGTCCGTGGGGCTGTACGGAGCGATGAACGGGGCGAAGATCGCCACCAGGACATAGATCGCCAGGATGACCAGCCCAAACCTGGCCTTGCCGCTGCTCCAAATGACCTGGTACCAGGTCTCCGGTTTGGCCGCACCGATCTGTTCGGCGACCTGGTCCTGGGCAGCCTCCTGATTCGGGTCGCCCTCGACCATGAATTCCCCGGCGGACCCGCCGCTGCCTGGCATCACCGCGCCGGTCATACCTCGGCCCTCCTTGCCCGCGGATCGAGCACGCCGTACAGCAGGTCGGCGATCAAGTTGGCCACCAGCACGCCGACGGTGGTCAGCAGCATCAGCGCCTGTAGCAGGGGATAGTCCTTGTTCGCCACGGCTTCACCCATCAGCCGACCCAGACCCGGGTAGTCGAAAGCATTCTCGACCAGGATAGCGCCGCCAAGCACGCCGCCCAGAGCGATCGCAAACCCGGTCACCGATGGCAGGAGGGCGTTGCGCGCGGCGTACCGCAGGGCAATCGTCCGATTGGGCAAGCCTTTCGCCCTGGCCAGCTTGATGTAGTCCTCACCGAGGTTGAGCACCATGGTGTTGCGCATGCCCAGGATCCAGCCGATCGGGGCGACGATGAGCAAGCACACGGCCGGCAGGATGGCGTGCGAGAACGCGTCGTAGATGAAGTCGAGGTTCCAGCCCGGGGTCGACTCCTCGTAGCCACCGCTGGTCGGGAACCAGCCGAGGTTGTAGCCGAAGAAGTACAGCAGCAGCAGGGCGATCCAGAATGGTTGCAGGGTTCCGATGAACGTCGACCCCACGGTGACCACCGAGTCGAACTTGCTGTTCCGTTTCCAGGCCGCAAAGGCGCCCAGCAGCACGCCGACGACGAATGAGATGACTTGGACGATGGTCACCAGAATGACTGTCCACCAGAACGCCTGCCCGATCACCTGCGTCACCGGGAACGGGAAGTAGGTGTACGAAATTCCGAAGTCGCCGTGCAGGAGATTGCCCAGGTATTCCCAGTACTGGTTCCACAACGAACCGGTGGGGGCACCGAGCATTGCCCGCATCGCCTGCACCTGGTCCGGATTGAGCTGAGCGCCCTTGCCGGCCAGATTCTGGACCATGAGCTCAGCCGGGTCGCCGGGCGCCCATCGCGGAATGAAGAAGTTCAGGGTCGCCACCGCCCACAAGGTGAGCACAAAGAAGCCGAACTTGCGTCCGTAGTACTTCACCGGCGCACCACCTTCCTCGTCATCGCGTCCAACCTCGTACCCGTCACCGCAAGCTCAGGGAGCGGTCAGATGGGTGAGGATGAGCAGCCGGTCGTCGGACGGGTGCGCATAGGGATCCTGCTCGGTGGGCCAACCCACCGCGTGGTCGGTGCGGTAGATGATGCGCGCCGGCGCGTAGATCAGTGAGGTCACCGGATACTGGGTCATCATCGTGTTGACCAGATCACCGACATACTTCTTCTGATCCGCCGGCTCTGTGGCTCCGGACAGATCGTCCACCACCTTGTCGGTCGCCGGGTCGCTGAAGCGTTCGACGTTCGGCAGTACCGTGGTCTTGGTGGGAATCTGCTTGCTGGTCAGCTTCGAGCCGAGGCCCCTGGCGAAGTCGCAGCCGCCGTTCAGGTACTCGAACATCGCGTCGAAGTCGCCGGACTTCTTCTGCTGATCGACCGAGACGGCCGCGGAGGCAACAACCTTTGCGTTGAACCCGGCGGCCTGCATGCCGGCGACCACCACGTCGGCCAGCGACCGGAAGTCGATGTACTCGGATTGGACGGAGAATGTGATGGCCAGCGGCGTGCCGTCCTTGTTGGTGCGGAAGCCGTCCGCGCCCTTGGCGTAGCCGGCGGCGTCCAGCAGTTCGTTGGCCTTGGCGGTGTCATAGGGCAGGACGGTGGAGTCGGGGGCCATGCCCTCGGGCAACATCTTCTCCATCACCGGAAGCTTCAGACCGGTCTGGCTGGCCGGCTTCATGATGCCGTAGGTCGCCTTCAGCGACATCTGGTCCTTGTCCATCGAATAGGACAGACCCTCGCGGAACTTCGGGTCGTCGAAGGGTGCCTTGGTCAGGTTCAGGGTGAGCACGTTGATGCCGTTCGGGAAATACCAGAAGTGGTTGGTGTCGGGATCCTTGTCCACGAAGGTCTTCTGCGGGTTGGGGATCTCACCCCAGTAGGCGTCGAGCTCACCCGCGGAGAGTTTCGCCGCCGCAGCAGAGGCATCGTAGGTACCCTCCAAAACTAACTTCTGCACCTTGATCTTGTCGGCCTGCCAGTAGTCGTCACGCCGGACGAGTTCCAGTCGCCGGCCGTTGTAGCTGCCGACCTTGAACGGACCAGTGCTGACCGGATCCTTGTCGACGTACTTGGTCGGGTCGCCGACCTTCGAGTAGACGTGCTCAGGAAGGATCTTCTGACTGATGATCCCCTGGAACTTCGGCGCAGCGTTGCCGGTGAACGTGAATACCACCTGATTGCCGTTGGCAGTGACGGACTCAGCCTTCTTGCCGAAGGTGTCGGTCCAGACGCCGCCCGAATCCAGCGCCGGATACTTCTTCGCCAGGTTGAAGGTGAAGGCCACGTCCTTCGCGCTGAAGGCCTGGCCGTCGCTCCACTTGACTCCGTCGCGGATGTCGAAGGTCAGCTTGGTTGCCCCCTCCCAGGTGAACTTGGTGGCCAGCCATGGCGTGACGTCGCAGGTCACTCCGTTCTGGATCATCAAGGGCTCGAACAACCAGTTGCTGGTGATCGGCTTCGGCGAGTAGGGGTTGTAGTTGACCAGATTGCCCACCGAGGCATCGGCGTCGGAGGGAAAGTTGAGCTGCGCAACGACGCCGCCGCCCGCTTCTGCGCTGCCGCCTGCTGAGCCTGGTGCGTTGGCGTTATTGTCGGCGTTGTCCTTGGCCACCCGACTGCCGGCGCACCCGGCGAGGCTGAGGGAGGCAGCGAGGACTACTGCCACGACGGCTCTTGTCGATCTCATTTTCGTGCACCGCTCCTTTGCGGATCGCCGTTGCTTTCTTGCCGCAAGCAATTACGACATGTTCATGGCACCAACGGGTTCCGTTCACCGAACAGGAGATCAGTGATCGGATCATGTTGTCTTTGCCCCAGTTGCGGGTACTCAAAACGTCGACAGTTCACGATGAGGCACAGGGCGTGGAGGCGGAGCGTGACCAACGACGGCGCCATTGCGGCGCAGTTCACCCGATCAGGCCTACCTCGGCGACTGGATGGTAGGAGGGCTGAGCACGCTGTTGTATCCGAGCAGTGACATGGAAGACGGACCGCTCACCGTTCTGCTCCGACGAGCGGACCGCAGCGAAATCTTTCCCTTGATCGGTCAGCGCAGCGGTGGACGTGTGCGGCACGACGAGAGCGGACCGACTGCGAGGCGCCGGATCGGCGGACTGCGCAGCACCGTTCGGTTCCGAGCCGGAGCCATCGAGCCCGCCTGGTTCTGGCACGTCCGGCTTGAAAACCTCGGTACCCAGCTGGAGGTCTTCGATCTGGTGTACCTGCACGACGTCGCGCTCGCTCCGTATCCGGCGGTGCGTACCAATGAGTTCTACGTCAGTCAATACCTGGATCTGACCCCGGTTCCGGTTGCCGGCCACGGCACCGCGTTGGGTGTTCGTCAGAACATGCCCGGCCCGGCCCAGCCCTGGGCCTTGCTCGGTTGCCTCGGCGAAGCCGACGACTGGTGCACCGATCTCCTGCAGTTGACCGGCCGCGGCCTGCCGGACGGTTCGCCGTGGCCGGGCTTGTCGACCAGGCTGCCCGCCGAGCGACTGCAGCATGAACACACGCTGGCCGGACTGCAACATCGACCGATCACCCTGCGACCAGGGGAGACCCTCGACACCGGATTCTTCGGCATCGTCGTCGCCGACCACCCGGCGGCGACCGGGACTGACGATGCGCTGTACGCGCGGCGAGCACTGGCCGACCCTGCCGCTGCGGCGCCCGAGGAGCCGGCGGACGACGACGGCGAAATGGTGACTCCCTCGCTCTTCCATCGTGCTGGGATGGTCCCCGCGGACAATCTGACCGGCGCGACCTTCGTCGAGTTGGCGGGCCCGGCAGCCCGTCTGGAGTACGACGAGAACGGCGAACCGTGGGCGGCCTTCACCGCGGCCGGCACCCACCTGGTCGCCGCAGCGAAGCAACGGGCGGTGCTGCGACCGCACGGCCACCTGATGCGCTCGGGCTCGTCGCTGTACCCGGACGAGGACGCCGTCACCGTCACGGCGTGGATGGCCGGCTCGTTCGTCTCCCAACTCACCCAGGGCCACGTCAGCCGAGTGCCCGTGTTGTCCTTGCGGCGTGGCTACCTGGGTCCGCAGCAGGCACACGGGGTGCGGATCTTCGTTGCCGAACCCGACTCCGACGACTGGGAACTGTTGGGGCCGCCCAGTGTCTGGGAGATCGGCCCGAACCATTGCCGATGGCGGTACGTCACCGACCAGCGCACCATCGACGTCCGCAGCACCACGCCCGCGGACGATCACCTGACCCGGGTCGAGGTGCGGAGTACCACCCCCGTGCGCATCCTGGCTGCCGCGCATCTCGCCCTGTTCGGCGACGACGGCGCGGAGCCGGCTGTGGTCGCGCGTGAGGTCGATCCAGGGTCGGGCGGGGTGGGCCGCGCGGTCGTCGGTGTCGGTGCGGGAACGGTGTCGTTCGAGTGGGAGTCGGGCCGGTCTCTGACAGGGTCTACCAGCGCGCTGACCGAAGTCGGTGGCGACGAGGCGCTGTTCGGCGGTGGCCTCTCCCGCGATCTGCCGTGGCTGACCTTCACCGCTGCCGCGACGACGCAATGGTCGCTGACCATCCGACCGCTCCTCATACCGCGGGACAGCCAGGACCGGCCCGGCGAGCCGCCGGCGTCGGACTTCTGGGCCGGCCTGGCCGGCTCCATCACCCTGCACGCCCCACCCACGGAAGCCGGGCGTGAGGCCGAGGACGTCGCTGCCATCGTGCCGTGGTTCGCCCACAACGCACTGATCCATTACCTGTCACCGCGCGGACTCGAGCAGTACACCGGGGGCGCATGGGGAACCCGGGATGTCTGTCAGGGCCCGGTCGGGTTGCTGCTGGCGCTCGGCCGCCATCAGGAACTGCGGGCCTTGGTGCTGCGCATCTACCGGGCGCAGAACGACCGTGGCGACTGGCCGCAGGCATTCGACTTCTATCGCCGGTTCGTCCAGTGGGGGCAGGGCGAGGCGCACGGGGATGTCGTCTATTGGCCACTCCTGGCCCTGGGCGACTACCTGAACGCCACCGGCGACGCCGGCGTGCTGGCCGAACGCCTGCCGTTCGTCGGTGACGGAGCGCCCACCGGCGAGGCGTCGGTGCTCGACCACGTGCGGCGGGCTTTGGCGGTCATCGAGTCCGGCCGGATCCCGGGAACATCACTGCCCGCCTACGGCAACGGTGACTGGAACGACTCCCTGCAGCCGGCCGATGCGACGCTGGCCGCGCGGCTGTGCTCGACGTGGACGGTCACCCTGCAATCCCAGGCGCTCGGTGCGCTGGCCCGCGGGCTGACCGCGGCCGGCGGCACTCCCGGCGCGATGGACCTGGCCTCGTCGGCAACCCGAATCGCCGGCGAGGGTGCGGATGCAATGCGCGAGCTGTTGATGGCCGACGGGGTGCTGGCCGGCTACGGATTGTTCGACTCCGCCGGTGGCGTCGAGCATCTGGTTCACCCGCGTGACACCCGCACGGGTCTGCGCTACAGCATCCTGCCGATGATCCATGCCATCGCCGGCGACCTGCTCGATCCCGCTGCGGTGACCGCGCAGCTGCAGGTGATCCGCACACATCTGACCGGTCCCGACGGTGCCCGGCTTTTCGACCGACCGGTGCGCTACTCGGGCGGTCCGATGTCGATCTTCCAACGCGCCGAGGCCAGTACGTTCTTCGGCCGGGAGATCGGGATCATGTACACCCACGCCCATCTGCGGTACGCCGAAGCACTCGCCCGAATCGGGGACGCTGACGGCTTCCTGCGCGCGCTGGCGTTGGCCAACCCCATCGGGGCAACCGAACGAATTCCGCAGGCGAGGCCACGCCAGTCGACGACCTACTACTCCTCCTCGGATGCAGCGTTCCCCGACCGGTACACAGCCGAGCAAGGCTACGACGGGGTGCTCGACGGCACGGTGGCGCTGGAGGGTGGCTGGCGGGTGTACTCATCGGGACCGGGGATCTTCCTGCGCCTGGTGGTCGAGAACTTGTGTGGCATCAGGCAGCGGGCGGACCGAGTGGAGATCGATCCGGTCCTGCCGCCGGGTCTGGACGGCCTGCGGGCTACGGTGCCCTTGGCATCCGGCCTGCTCTTACGGCTGCAGTACTCGGTCGGAACACGGGCCTACGGCCCTACCGCTGTGCGAGCCGGCGACACTGAGCTCAGCACGGACCCGCTCGCCAATCCCTATCGAGCTGCGGGTGTTTCGGTGTCGGCCGCCGAGCTCGATGCTGTCGCGCGCGCCGGCCGCGTGGTGGAGGTGGTGATCCCATGAGTGGCGTGCGGGCCCGGCAGGGTCGAATTCTGATCGACGACGAGCCGGTTCTCGTGCTTGCAGGGGAGATCCACTACTTCCGCGTACCGAGGCGGGAATGGTCGCAGCGGCTCGACCTGGCCATGGAACTCGGCTGTACCGCGATCGCGTCGTACATCCCCTGGCTCTGGCATGAGTTGTCCGACGGCAGCATCGACGTCACCGGCCGCACCCGGCCGGAACGCGACGTTGGTGCTTTCATCGACCTGTGCGAGGGCCGCGGTCTGAAGTTCATCGCCCGGCCGGGGCCGTTCATCATGGCCGAGTTGAAGAACGAGGGATTGCCGTACCGGCTGTACCGCGAGCACCCGGAGATCATCCCCACCGGATGGGACGGCGCGCCGGCCCCGAGCGCCACCGTCGACTACCTGGCTCGCGCCTACCTCGACGAGTGCCGACGCTGGTACGACGCGGTGCTGCCGTTGATCGCCGACCGGGCCCATCCGCGCGGCCCGGTGATCGCGATGCAACTGGACAACGAGATCGGCATGCTTGCCTGGGTCTCGAACTCGCCGGATCTGACCGACGTTGCGCTCGAGGAGTTCCGCGACTGGCTGCGCGATCGTCACGGGCTTGATCTCGCCGGGCGGTACCCGGTCGATGCCGATGATCCAGCTGCGTGGCGGCGCGCGATCGAGTCACCGCAGGAAAGCTGGGCGGGCGACCTGCGGGTCGATCTCGCGCTGTTCATGCGGCGCCGATTCGCCCGGTACACGACCGAGCTGGCCGAGATGGCAAGGGCCAACGGGATCACGGGCATCCCGTTCCTGATCAACATTCATGGGACCGAGGGCGGCAACGGCGTCCCGTTCGGCATCGGCGTCAGCCAGCTGCTCGAGACCTTCGCCGGGGTACCGGATGTGATAGCCGGGTCCGACCATTACCTGGGCGACATGTCGTCGTCCACCACCACCGACATCCACTTCATCAACGCCATCCAGGCCGCGGTCAACGGCGTCGACCAACCCGTCACGTCACTGGAGTTCGAGGCCGGCACCGGCGACTATGGGGGAGGACTCGATCAGCTCTACGACGCGGGCACGGTTGATGTCAAGACGAGACTGTGCCTCGCCCAGGGCAACCGGATGATCAACTACTACCTGCTCGCCGGTGGCCACAATCCGCCGCTCGACCAGCCGGTGGGCGACGGCAACGACCGGATCAGCTTCACCGGCGAACGGCATGGCACGGCCGCGCCGATCGATCCCGAGGGGCGGCGCGGTCTGACCTTCGCCGCGACCGGCGCCGCGTATCGGGCGGCGGGGGTACACGCCCGGTGGTTGGCCGACATGACACAGGAGCTCGACGAGGTGGGCGTGGGTTTCATCCCGGACGCATTCGCCACCGAGTACTGCTACCCGCCCAGCGACGTGATGTCCAGGGTGACCGCCGACCTCGTCGAGCACCGTGGACCAGGACCTCGCCGGGCCCTGTGGCGGTCGTTGCTGTTGGCCGGCTTCCGGTTCGGCGCGGCGGACCTGCAGAACCAGGAATCGACGCTGCCGACGGTGCTCGGGGTCGCCGGTGGCCGGCACATGGCCGCCTCGGTGCAGACCCGCCTGGTCGAGCACGTAC
Source organism: uncultured Actinomycetota bacterium (assembly GCA_963834185.1). Classification (GTDB taxonomy): domain Bacteria; phylum Actinomycetota; class Actinomycetes; order Mycobacteriales; family Nakamurellaceae; genus Nakamurella. The sequence continues at coordinate 428,050 of CAWIAR010000011.1, read as the reverse complement.
GCGGTGGTGGCGGCCTGATCTGGTTGGGACCGGTACCCGAACGTGACCTCCGGGATCGACCGTGCGGGGGGCTCGCCGAGGCCCTCGACGTCTCCGCAGGGCTCCTGATAACCGGTACCACCCGCTACTTCCCGTCGGTGCGGGGACTTGGCGCCGCTGCGCTCCTGGGTGAGACCAGGGTGGGCTGGCTGCAGGAGCTGGCCGGCGGCGACCCAGTGCTCACCGATGTGCAGGGCCGGGTCTGCGGCGTCACGGCCTCGGTGGGGGCGGGCTCGGCCATGCTGCTCGCTGCCGAGCTGCCGTCGCATCCGGAGTTGTTCACCTCGTTGATCGAGATGTTGGGCGCGAGACCGGGACTCGCGTTGGAGTCCACCGTTCCGGGCGTGATCGCCACCACGACCGCCTCGCCGTCCGGTGATCGGTTGCTGCATCTGCTCAACCCCACCGGGTATCTCGCGCAGGTCCGGGTCGGCTTCGGCGGTACGTCCGCGGAGTACGCGGTGCCGGCACATACCGGGCACCTGCTGGCCCGCGGGCTGACGGCCCCGTTCGGCCGGATCGAGTCCGCCACCAGCGAGCTGACCGCGGTCAGTGAGGCAGGGCTGGTGCTGGCGCCCTCACTCGTTCCGGACGGACATCGCCTGGTGCTACGTACGGACCGCACGGTGACGGCGGCCGGCGCCCACGTGCGCCGCGAGGCCGCCGCCCTCGTCACGGTCAGCTCGCCGGAGTCGGCGGTTCGGTTGACAGTCGGGGTGGCATGACCCACGAATGGGACCGGGGTGTCGGGATTCGGATCGCGGCCGCCGGGGCGAGAACGCGGTGCGGCGCCGATACTGGGCTTCGGTCGGAAGGAGGCGGAGGTGGAGACGTTCGGTTCGGCAATGGCGAGCAGCTTCGCCGCGACCGGCGGCGACGCGGGGATGGTCACCACCACAGGGCAGTCCGCGCGCGGGCCGGAACTCGCCGACGTCGGCCGGCTGTGGCGTCGGGGGTTGAACACGCTGGTGGGCATGGCCAGGGCCGAGGAGCACGTGTCGGCGGCCGATGTGATCGCCTCGCACCTCGACGGTCCCGACGGCGTCGATCTGCCGGTGGTGGAGGAGACCTGGGCCGGCTACGAGCACGTCAATGTGCAGGCCGGTCTGGACGCCCTGCTGTCAGAGCCGGACGTGAAGTCCGAGTTGGTCGGCCTCGTCAACTTCCAGCACCGCCACTTCGGGCTGGCCGATCTCATGGGCACCAGAGATCAGCACGGACCGCGGGTCGGCGGCGCGTCTCGGGTTCAACTGCCATCCGGCCCCGACGGCGCCGTCCTTTCGGTCTTGCGCTGCGGGCTGTACCTGGTGACCGAGAACGACGTGCGCAGCGTGCTGCTCTTCCGAGGCCCCGACCCGAGTTCGGGTCTGCTGCAGACCACCCTGCAGGTCACCGGCGAAGATCCGGAGGCGTCGGCATCTCTGGGGTCCCGGGTTCGCGACCTTGCCCTGCGGCACAACGTGTTCCGCGGCCAGGTGCTGTCCTTCGACGGCGAGATGTTCGGCCACGGCGAGACGATCCTGACCTTCCACCCCCGTCCGGTCATGCGGGCGGACGACCTGATCCTGCCGGCGGCGATCACCCGGGCCTTGCATCGACAGGTGGTCGGGGTCGCTCGTCATCGGCGTCGGCTGCTGGCCTCGGGTCAGCACCTCAAGCGCGGGCTGCTGCTGTATGGCCCGCCCGGCGTCGGGAAGACTCACACGGTGCGGTACCTGACCGCCGCATTGACCGGCACCACGGTGATCCAGTTGACCGGACGCTCGATGCACCTTGTCGGTGAGGCCTGCTCGGTGGCCAGGGCGCTGCAGCCCTCGATGCTGGTGATCGAGGACGTCGACCTGATAGCCGAGGACCGTGGCATGCATCCGGGACAGCACCCGATGCTGTTCCAGCTGCTCAACGAGATGGACGGGCTGGCCGAGGACGCTGACGTGCTGTTCGCCCTGACCACGAACCGGGCCGACCTGTTGGAGCCGGCCCTGGCCTCCCGGCCCGGCCGGGTCGATCAGGCGCTGGAACTCCCACTTCCGGACCGGATCGCCCGGGAACAGCTGTTCCGGCTGTACCAAGGACCGCTGGAGGTCGACACCGCCGGCCTCGGAGATGTTCTCGACCGCACCGAGGGTGTCACCGCCTCATTCCTCAAGGAACTGCTGCGCCGCGCGGCGGTCCGGGCAGCGGAGCGCGGCGATGCGGAAGACAGCGACGACGTGCTGTCGGTGTCGGCGGCGGACCTGACCGACGCGCTGGACGAACTGCTCGACACCCGCAATGCGATGACTCGGGTGCTGTTGGGTGGCGACCGTCCGGAACCACCCGTGCCCGTCGCCGGCGCCACCGAGGGCTGGGTGCCGGTGTACGACGGATCCGGCTGACCGGCCCGCGGGCCTCCCGGATGCAAGATCGCCACCGACCGGCAGACTGGACCGGTGCCCGAACTGCCCGAGGTCACCGCGCTGGCCGCGTTCCTCGTCGACCATGCGGCCTGGCAGCCGATCGTCGCCGTCAACGTCGCCTCGCTGAACGTGCTGACCACCTACGACCCGCCGGCCTCGGCACTGGTCGGCCGGGTGCTCGAGGACGCGACCCGGCACGGCAAGTTCCTCGACCTGGTGACGATCCCGTCCGACGCCCCGGCCGATGGCAACAGGCTGCACCTGATCCTGCACCTGGCCAGGGCCGGGTGGTTGCGGTGGTCGGACAACATCTCCGCCACTCCGCCGAAGATGGGCGGGCCGATCGCGCTGCGGGTGCGCTTTGCCCAAGGCGGCTTCGACGTGACCGAGGCCGGCACGAAGAAGTCCGTCACCGCGGCAGTGGTCACCGATCCAATGGATGTTCCGGGCATCGCCCGGCTGGGGCCGGATGCGCTGTCCCTGGATCCGGACGGGCTGGCGGGCATCCTGCGGGGCCGTACCAGCCGGCTCAAGAACGTCATCACGGACCAGACGGTGATCGCCGGGATCGGCAACGCCTACTCCGATGAGATCCTGCACACCGCCAAGCTGTCGCCCTACGCCACGGCGGGCCGGCTCAAGGAGGACGAGGTCCACAGGCTCGCCGTAGCGATCCACGACTTGCTCACCGATGCCGTCAACCGCTCGGTCGGCGCCGAAGCCGCTCGGCTCAAGGGGGAGAAGCGCACCGGGCTACGGGTACACGACCGCACCGGACTGCCGTGTCCGGTCTGTGGAGACACCGTCGCCGAAGTGTCGTTCGCCGACCGTTCGTTCCAGTACTGCCCCACGTGTCAGACCGGGGGCAAACCGCTCGCCGACCGGCGTCGTTCGCGGCTGTTGCGCTGACGGCCGAGCGCGCGTGGCCCGCGACCAACTGAACACGGCCCGGCCGCTCCGGTGTCACTATGGACCGGTGATGTGGCAACAGATCCCGGAGACCCCTGCGGACGCACTGCCGGTGGATGCCGTGCTTCTCGATGTCCGCGAACAGGACGAATGGGATGCCGGTCACGTGCCGGGCGCGATCCATCTACCGATGAGCGAGTTGGCCGAGCGGCTCGACGACGTCCCCGACGCGTCACCGGTGTACGTCATCTGCCGCACCGGTGGTCGATCGGCCAGGGTCACCCAGTACCTCGAGGCCAACGGGTGGGAAGCGATCAACGTGGCGGACGGCATGTTCGGCTGGGCGCGGGCCGGCCGACCGATGGAGTCCGCCGGCGGCGCATCGCCACAGGTCATCTGATCCGGTGAGGGACCAGCGAGCACGGCCGGCCGACGCGGTGGCCGGGTGAGACCGAACACCGGCCCGCGCCCGACGGGGCTCACCGAGCTGCGCTGTCGCCGTTGTGCGCGCACCCAGCCACCGTTGCCCCGCGGTGTCACCACCTGTGTCTACTGCGGGCACCCGTTGCCGGTCCAACGGTGGCTGGCGCATCCGCCTGCAGGCGTCCCTCGACCTCCGGCGCCGACCCGGCCGCGTCCGTACCAGGGTCCGCCGACGTACGGCCCGCACCATCCTGCATGGGGGTTCCCGCCGGTCATCTGGCGACGGGCCAACAGCACGACCGCGTTCGGCGAGACGGCCGCGCCGCGGCGCGGGCTGCAGGTCGTGGCCTGGGCCGCCCTGACCAGCGCCGTGTTGTGCCTCGCCGCGGCCGGCGCTGAATTCTGGCGTTGGGTCCTGCTGCTCCGCGGACGCACCGAGGTGCTACCGGCCGGCGTGGTGCACGCCTCGGACGTGGTGGTGGGGGTGGCCGGGGTGGCTGCGGCGGTATCCGGTGCCGTCACCATGCTGCTCGCTCTGCCGGCAGTCGTCCGCGCCCACGGAGCCGCTGACCGATTGGCCGGCCTGGCCCCGTCCCGCCGCCCGGCGGAGGTGCTGGCCCGACTGGTCGTACCGGTGTGGAACCTCTACGGCGCCGGTCAGATCTTCGCCGAGGTGGACGGCCGCCTGCGGGCACCGGCCGATGACCCGGGGCGGGCGCGTCCGCGGGCAAGCGGATTGGTTCTCGCCTGGTGGATTGCCTGGATCGCCGGCGGAGTGTTCGTGCTGCTCACGCTGGGTCGGGCGTTCGGCGGGAGCCTCCAGGCGATCGCCGACACGGTCGAGATGCACCTTGCCGTCGATCTGCTCGCCGCGGTGGCCGCGGGACTGGCCGCGGTGCTGTTCCGGCGGTGGAGCCGGGCCATGGGAACACGGTCCGATCCCTACGCGGGTTGGGTGGTCGCCCCGCCGGCCCCGACCCGGACGTCCGCCCCCGCGGCCGACGCCGACGCCCCGCGCCCGGCCGAGAAGGAGCAAACCCAGCCGGAGCGAATCCTCGGAGAGCAGGCCCTCAGCCCTCGACGGTGAACACCGCGCCCGGCAGCGCCCCAGCCGGTCCGGATACCAGCCAAGACACCGCGGTCGCCAGATCCGCAGGAGCCCAGCCGGACGCCGCTGCAGCCCCGGCAGTCACCGTCGTCACGCCGATGCCGTGCGGGGCCAGCTCCCGGGCGAGACCGCGACCGAGCGCTGCGATGGCGGCCGCTGCGGCCTCGCGCGCCAGGTCGGCCGGGCCGTCGCTTGGCTGTCCGTGTGCCGGCACCAGGATGATCCGACCGCCGCGTCGGCGCGCCCGGAAGACCGCTGCGGCGGCATGCGCGACCGTCGCCGCCCCGAGCACGTCAACCGAGAGCACCGATGACCAGGAGTCGGCCCAGGCCCGGCGGCCGCTGTCGATCGTCGCGGTCGGAGTGCGATCGGCCACCGCGTCGATCACCACGTCGATGCCGCCGACCTCGTCGTCGATTCCCGCGATCAGCTCGGCGACGGCGGTGGGATCGGCCATGTCGGCGCCCCTGGCCTGATGGTGATCGCCGGCCAGGGTGGCCAGGAGGTCTGCGGCCACAGCTGTCCCGTTCCCGTAATGCAGGACGAGCCGATGCCCGGCCGCAGCCAGCGTCGTGGCGAGGGCCGATCCCAGCGAGCCGGTCGCCCCGAGGAGCAGGACGGTCAAGCCCGCCGGACGGTCAGCGCGCGCCGCGTGCAGCCCAGGGCTGGGGTCGGCATCGGCCTCGCGATCGGGGGCCGGCGCCGCATGCCGGCCGGGACGTTCCGCAGGCATGGCCACGGGTCGGGAGGCGAGGGCAGGGAGTGGTTTGAACACCGGCAACGGTGGAAGCTCGAACTCCTGGGTGATCGGGTCGTCGCCCGGACTCGGCTCGGCCGGTTCGGGGATGCCGTCCGCAGGCGCCCCGGCCGGACTGCCGTCTTCGCTCCGTGGATCTGTCAGCGCAGCGCGAACCCCGTTGTCGGGCATGATGTTCCAGCCCTGGTCGAGGTCGGCCCGATCGGGTGAACCGGCGACCATCCGCTCGTCGAGCGCCACGTGAGTCTTCGTCCTGCGAGTGGTGTCTGGGACCGCGCGCGGCTGGTCACCGCACAGGAATCCGAGGGGATCTGCGGCCGGCCGAGGCCGGTGTTCCGCAGCCGTCACCTTATGCCATCCGATGCCACGCGGACCAACCTGCGGACCGCTTGTTCGTCACATCCCCTGTGGCTACGCCCTTCTCACCCTCTGGCAACCGATGTCAAGGTCTGCCTGGTCAGACCGCGGCCGAGCCCGACGGGGTCGGGTCTCGCCCGGGAGGCCGGGCGGCCGTCGCAGTTCGGTTACCGTGAAGCCGTGGCAAAGAAGACCAAGCAGCGCGCCGGTGCCGTCGCGACCGCCGAGCGGCCGTCCATCGATCGACCCGACCAGGCCGACAACCCGCGCCGGCCCTGTCCGTGTGGCTCGGGTCGTAGGTACAAGGCGTGTCACGGATCTTCCGACGCCGCCGACATGATCGTGGCCCGGCCGTTCGCCGGGCTGGCCGCGGAGACGGAATTGATCGCCCTGCGCGAGTTCGTCCCGTCGGCGACCGCGCCGCTGACGTTGCTCGACCCACCGGATGACGCCCCCAGCATCACCTTGTGCACCGTGCTGCCCGGCGCGGCCGCTGCGCTGACCCGCGAGGACCGGTCGGTCCTGCTCGGGCTGCAGGTCCAGACCCACTCCGGCGACCTGTCCCGCGATCTGGCCGCGTCCCTGGAGTGGGCGCTGACCGCCGCGCCGTCCAGCGCGCTGTCCGCGGTCGGCCGGGCGACGGTCGGCAAGCGGCTCGGCGACCTGGTCGTCGACGAGCCGCTGGACGTGAGCGTGCACGACAGCTTCGGCTGGTGGCTGGAGACCGAGCCGGAGCCGGGGAGCGATGTCGCCGTGCAGCTGGAGCGGGCCAACTCGGCGATCATGCCGACGGCCAGGCTCGGAGACCTGGTGGCCGCCTACTGGGTGGATGCCGGCGAGAAGGCGCACCTGCGTTGGGTGCGCGCTGAGGACGAGTCAGTGGTGATGGACGCGCTGGCCCGACTCTCCGCGGCCGACCGGCTCGACCTGGGAGAGGGTTCGCGGTACGTCGGGAGCTTCCGGGCGCATGGTCGCCTGGTGCCGGTGTGGGACCTGGACCGCGAAGCACACCCGACCGAATGGGAGAAGCCCGCGGCGGCCTTCGGCGAGCGCTTCGACGCCGCCGCGGCGCAGACCGAACCGTTGACCGCGGCCGAGCGTCGCGCCCGTGACGGCCTGCTCGGTCGCCAGTTCACCCTGCGCTGATCCGGGTCGACGGAATCCTGGTGAGTGCGCAAGCGCGCGTGGTGGTGGCAGCACCGGACAAATTCCGGTCGACCGCCACGGCGCGGCAGGTCGTCGACGCTGTCGCGGCCGCCGTCGAAGGCGCCGGCGGCGTAGTGCGCCGCTGTCCGCTGGCCGACGGTGGCGAGGGCACCCTCGACGCGTTCGGCGGGGCCAACCGCTGGTCCGAGGTGACCGGCCCGCTCGGTACCACGGTGCGCGCCGGCTGGCGACTGGACGGCACGACTGCCGTGTTGGAGATGGCCGAGGCGTCCGGCCTGGTGGTGGCGGGCGGCCGCGACGGCAACGCACCCGAGCTGGCAACGACCCGCGGAACCGGCGAATTGCTGGCTGAGGCAATGACGGCCGGTGCCACCCGCATCCTCGTCGGTGCCGGCGGCTCGGCGAGCACGGACGGTGGGCTGGGTGCGGTGCAGGCGCTGCTGCTGCGGTCGCACCACCCGTTCCGCGACATGACCGTGCTGGTGTGCGCCGACGTCACCACCGCCTTCGTGGACGCCGCCGCGGTTTTCGGACCGCAGAAGGGCGCCGATGCCGCCGCGATCGGCCGGCTCACCGCCCGGCTGACCAGGACCGCGCACTACTACCGCGACCGATTCGGCGTCGACGTCACCACGCTGCCCCGGGCCGGCGCGGCGGGTGGCCTGGCCGGCGGGCTGGCGGCGCTGGGCGCCGATCTGGTCGACGGATTCGCCGCCATTGCCGACCTGGCCGGCTTGGATACCGCATTGGACGGGGCCGACCTGGTGGTCACCGGCGAGGGACGACTGGACGACGCATCACTGCACGGCAAGGTGGTCGGCGGGGTGATCGAGCGGGCTGCCCGATCCGGTGTCCCGGTGCTGGTGATCGCCGGTCAGGTGGATCGGGCGGTTGTGCTGCCGGCCGCGGTCACCGTGGTGTCGCTGAGCGACCGCTTCGGCCGGGACCGGGCGCTCGGCGAAACCTCGGAGTTGATCACCGCGGTGGTGACCGAACACCTCATGGCAGCCAGCTGACGTGTGCCTTGAGCAGTCCGTAACCGACAAAGGCGACGATGTCGATCAACGAATGCGCTATCACCAACGGCCAGAGTCGTCGAGTGCGCTGCCAGTAGGCGCCGAAAACCAGACCCATCACCGCGTTGCCGATGAATGCGCCGAAGCCCTGGTACAGGTGATAGCTGCCGCGAAGGACGGCGCTGATTCCCAACGCCGCCCAGCGGTTGACCCGCAGCTGTTCGAGCCTGGTGAGTAGGTAGCCCACCACCAGCGCTTCCTCCAGGAAGCCGTTCTCGATGGCTGCCAGGACGAGGATCGGCACCCGCCACCACACGTCGTTCAGCACCGTCGGCGCAACCGTCAGGTTCATCCCTGCGGCATGTGCGACCAGGTAGAAGCCCAGGCCGGGAATGCCGATGACGGCGGCCAGGATCAGTCCCGCGAGCAGATCCTTGGCCGGGCGGCGCAGATCAAGGCCGAGGCGCTCGCGAATGTTGATGCCGGCCCGCCACAGCAGATAGAGCCCGAGCGCCCCCCAGGCCAGTCCGGTGGTGATGGACAGCAGTTGTTTGATCAGGTCGAGAGCGCTGGCCTTGGCCTGCGGCACGACGATGGCGACCGTCTGGGAGGCCAACGGGACCGGCGCGAGGAGCGCATCGATGAGGTTGACCAGCGATCGCAGCCCGGACGTGCCCAGAGTGATCAGGAACACCAGGACGATCTCGAAGCGGATCGACCCTGGCGTTTCCTGCCGTGGGGGCGGGCTGCCGCCGGGCGGCAGGAACTCGGTGTTTACGGTGGTCATGGCCGGTCAAGGGTATTGGCCGCGGCATGTGCAGAAGGTGGGACCGGGCTGCGCGGGCCACGCGAATCGCGTCGCGCTGTCTCTCCGGAAACCTGCCGGTGCGGACGGTTGCCGGAGGCAAGCTGTGTGCAACATAGTAAGCACGAGCAACGATCCGTACGCCGGCGCGTCCAGCAGTCGACACAGGTGACCAGGAACGAGGACTTCTCGATGGGACGACGTCGGCGTCGGCTGGCTGGTGCCGCTCTGTTGATAGCGGCCGCACTTGCGGTGAGCGCGTGCAGCAACACTGGTGCCGCCTCGGATGTGACGGTGACCAGCGAAGTCACCATCGCACCCAGCGGTGGGCCATCCACCACATCCCCGGAAGGTTCGACCCCGGGGTCGTCGACTGCGTCGAGTTCGGCCGGGTCGTCCACGGTGAGCTCGCCGGGTTCGTCATCCTCCAGTACCACTGCGCCGTCGTCCACCCCGTCCTCCACCAAAGCGACCGCAACGAACGACCCGGCCGCCTACCTCGATCCCAAGGACGGGGTCGCGCTGCCGGACGGCTTCGTGCCCAAGAAACTCAAGGCTGGGGAGCACCCGCCCCAGTTCATCGTCGTCAGCTTCGACGGCGTCGGCTGGGACGAGAAGTGGCAATACTGGTTCGGCATCGCCAAGAAGGTGCCGTTCCGGTTCACCGGCTTCCTTTCCGGCACGTACCTGTTGTCGGACCAGACCAAGACCGACTACCACCCGCCGTTCTACGACCCGGGTACCTCCGAGATCAACTGGAACACCGCGGCCGACCTGCCGGTGGAGATCAACAACATCAACACGGCGTTGGCCACCGGCAACGAGATCGGCACGCACTTCAACGGCCACTTCTGCCAGGGAGCCGGACTGCCCTCGGGTGGAAACAACTGGACCACCGCCGACTGGAACACCGAGCTGGACCAGTTCTTCTCGATGTTGAAGAACTACCGGTCCAACAACGACCTGCCGGCCTCGGACAAGCTGAACCTGGTCGCGGCCGACATCAAGGGTGAGCGGACACCGTGCCTGGAGGGCACCCAGGAGGACCTGTTCCCGGCCCTCCAGTCGCACAACATGATCTACGACTCGTCGTTCACCAAGCGTGGCATCTCCTGGCCGACCCAGTCGCCGACGTACAAGATCTGGCAGATCGGCATGGCCGAGTACCCGATCCACGGCACGCTGGGACCCGGTTCGCCGGTCGACGCGGCCAAACGCGACCAGCACGTACAGATCACCATGGACTACAACTTCTGGTACTCCCAGGAGAACGCCTCGTCGGACGTCTCCGCTGAGCAGTCGAAGCTCGATTCTCAGCAGGTCGTCGACACCTACACCGATATGTACAACGACGCCTACAACGGCAATCGGGCCCCGCTGATCCTGGGCAATCACTTCAACCAATGGAACAACAACGCCTACTCCGATGCCATCGGCAACTTCGTGCTGCAGACCTGCGGCAAGCCGAACACCGAATGCGTTCCGTTCCAGGACTTGATCGCCTGGATGAAGGTGCAGGACCCGGCCCGGTTGGCGCAACTGCAGGCCCAGCAGCCGGAGATGGGTCAGACCACAGGGTGAGGGCGCGCGTGGGCCCGTGGCTACGCTCTCAGGCGTGCACACCCCTGACCGGCGCTGGTCCGATCGTTCCTACTTGCGGCACCGGGCTGTCGAGCCCGCCCAGTTCGCCCGGGTCGAGGAGTACACGCTGGCGCCGGGCGGCCGGCGGGTCAGGCTGACCGCGGCCGACGGGTTCGATGTCGAGGTGCTGCCCGACCGGGCGATGGATCTGGAAACGTCCTCTTCCGCGGCGTGCCTCTGGGTTTCTCCACGCCGGCGCTGACTGCCGCCGGACCGGCCGGCGGGGTGGAAGGCTTCGCGCGGCGGTTCGGCGCCGGGTTGCTGACGACCTGCGGGTTGGATCAATACGGTCGGCCGAATCACGATGGCGGGCAGGACCTGCCGCAGCACGGCACGGCTTCCGAACTCGTGGCGACGGGGGTGCGGACCGCGGCCGAATGGCGGGATGGCCGGTACACCCTCGAAGTGGCCGGCTGGATGCGGCAGTGGCGGCTGTTCGGTGAGGACCTGCTGTGGGAGCGGACGATTTCGGTCGAACTCGGTGGCAACCGGCTGCGGATACGGGACGCGATTGCCAATGCCGGCTTTGCGCCCTGGCCGCACATGGTGCTGTATCACATGAATTTCGGCTATCCGCTGATCGACGCCGGTACGACGGTGACCGTGCCGGCGGGGACTGCTGACCCGGAGCCACGGGACGAGTGGGCCCGTTCCGGTCTGGAGTCCTGGGGGACCATCCCGGCACCGAGACCGAATCAGCCCGAGCGGGTGTTCCGGCACCACCTCGATCCAGCCGGCAGCGGCGAGATCATCGTGCGCAATGCCGGTCTCGGGATCTCCGCTGCGCTGACCGTTGACCCGCGGGCGCTGCCGGAGGTCTTCCAGTGGGTCAGCGCTCGCTCCGGCACCTACGCCCTCGGCATCGAGCCCGGCACGACGGCGACCATGGAAGGGCGCGCCGACGCGCGCGCTCGCGGACTACTGACCGAGCTCCATCCGGGCGAGACCCGTTACTACGACCTGGACCTCACAGTCACCTTCGACCACTGAGCGTCACCCTGCCCCCTGTGCTGCCCGGGTGCTGCGAGGATCAACTTCGACCACGAGGATGAAGTTGTTGCCTGGTGTCCCATCCGTCACATTTGGGCCCAAGTTGATCCTCGCCAGGGTGGCTAGACAGTTGCGGCCGCACCTGCAGAAGACAGCGCACCTTCCGAGCGCGTCACGGTCCGCCCAGTCAGTCCCATCACCACCCGGCGGGCATCGAGCATGGCGGCGTGGACATTGCGGTGGGCGACGGCGTCGCCGATGCGGAACAGCCGGAACCGTCCCTCCGGGTTCACCACGATCTCCTGCGGACCGCCGTTGACCAGCGCAGCGAGGTCGACCTGCCCGGCGTTGATCGAGTCGTCGAGCAACTCGTGGTAGAGCTCGTCGACCGACTCGGTTCCGTAGGCAGCCACCACTGTATTGGCGGCTAGGGAAATCTCGGCCCCGCTGTACAGGTTGCGCAGCGTCGCCAAGACCTCGTTCCCCTCACGCGCGAGGGCGACCAACTCGACGTCAGGCGTGAACTGCACGCCGAGCCGGTACAGCGAACGGAGATACTCGGGATAGACCATGCCGCCGACATCGTGGCCGACGAACCGGTCCGGCGTCACCATGGTCACTGCAGTACCGGCAGCGGCGAGATATTCGGCGGCCGAGACACCCTCGTCGCCGCCGTCGAGGTCAACGACGAGAACCCGCTTGCCTGGCCTGATCTCGCCGCTCAGGACATCCCAGGTGCTGGTCGTCAAGCGATCGGCGCCGACCAGGTCCGGCGTGATCGGGAGTCCGCCGGTCGCGACGATCACCGTGTCCGGGTCCAGCTGCCGTACATCGGCGCCGTCGGCATAGGTGTTCAGCCGGACGGCGACGCCCAGCCGGCGACACTCCGAAGACAACCAGTGCACGATACCGGCCAACTCGGCGTGACGTGTCGAGGCCCGTGCGGCCAACAACAGCTGCCCGCCGACCTCCGACGCAGCTTCGAGAAGCGTGACCCGGTGACCGGCCTCGGCCGAGGCCCGCGCCGCTTCCAGGCCCGCCGGGCCGCCGCCGACCACCACTACGTGTTGGCGATGGAGGGTAGGGGGCAGCAGCTGCGGTACCTCGGTTTCCCGCCCGGTGGAAGGGTTGTGCAGGCACAGGGCTTCCTTGCCACCCACATAGATCCGCGAGATGCAGTACGAGGCACCGACACAGGGCCGGATGCGCTCCTCGTCACCGCGCTCGAGCTTGCGCACGATGTGCGGGTCGGCGATGTGCGCCCTGACCATCCCGACGATGTCGATGCCGCCCTCGGCCAGTGCGTGCCGCGCGGTGGCCAGATCGGCAATACGGCCGGCGTGGATGATCGGCAGATCAACGGCCTTCCCGAATTGCGTCGCCTGTGTCAGGTAGTTCCCCATAGGTGTTCCGAACGGCGGGATCTGGTCGGCCAGTTCCCGGTCATCGGTGGCTGTTCCGCCGACCAGACTGAGGAAGTCCACCAGCTCGGATGCGACAAGGAGCCGGCCGATCGCCTGGGCGCCCTCGGGACCGTTGCCGTTCAGCTGTCGATCGTCCACGGTCATCCGAACACCGACGAGGAAGCCCGGACCGACCCGGGAGCGGACCTCGGTCAGCACCGCGAGGGCGAAGCGGACGCGGTTCTCCAAGCTCCCGCCGTACTCGTCATCGCGGTGATTCTGCGCCGGCGACCAGAACTGCTCGACGAGATGCCCGGCATGCGCACTGATCTCGACGCCGTCAAGGCCACCGGCCTGCGCCCGCTGCGCAGCAGTACCGAATGCGGCCACCACCCGCCTGATGTCGGCCTGGTCCATCACTTTCGGGTAGCTCCGGTGGCCAGGCTCACGCAGGGCCGACGGGGAGATGGTCGGCAGCCATGGACCGACGTCCCAGTTGCTGTGCCGGCCCATGTGGGTCAACTGCGACATGACTGCGGCACCGTGCTGGTGGACACGATCGGTCAGTCGACGCAGGTGAGGGACGACCTCGTCGCGTCCGAAGTCGATCTGGCCGAAGATGGACGGCGAGTCGATGTCGACGTTCGCGGACCCGCCGATCATGGTCAGGCCGATGCCGCCGCGGGCCTTCTCCTCGTGGTAGGCCTGGTACTGCTCCAGGGGCAGGCCGTCAACCGCATAGGCCGGCTCATGACTGGTGCTCGCGATGCGGTTGCGCAGCGTCAGGTGCTTGATGGCGAACGAAGTCAGAAGTGGCTCAGCCATCTGTTGGCGCTTCCTTCTTGCAGACGAACGCTGGACGCAGACGAAATGCACGGCCCGGCGGCTCCGAGTGTAGGATGTGATCACAAATCACACAACTCGCCCGCGATGCTGACCCGACGACGATCGAGCCCGCGAGGGAGACCCGCATGACGATGACGAAGGTCCCGCCACCGGAGTCCATGGCCGACCAGGTTTTCACGGTGATCAGGCAGGCGATCATGAGCGGCGATCTGCCGGCCGGGCATCGCCTGCGCATCCGCGACGTGGCAGCCCAGGTGGGTACCAGTGTCATGCCGGTCAGGGAGGCCATTCGACGGCTCGAGGAGGCCGGCCTGGCCGAGCGGGTGCCCCATAAGGGTGCGGTCGTCAGGCGCCTGGGGTTGGTGGAGCTGATGCACATCTACGACGCTCGTCGCGTGTTGGAAACCGAAGCGGCCCGCCGGGGCGCGCGAGCGATGACCCGCGCCGCCGTGCAAGCCATGGAACGTGGCTACCACCGGCTGCAGGTGCTCGTCGCCCGCGGCGATATGGTCGGTGCGCTCGATGCCGACGAGGACCTGCTTCTCATCCTCTATCGCGCCGGCGACAATCCTGTCCTCGTCGAGCTGATCCAGGGTCTATGGCAGCGGTGCCGCCCCTACAAGATCGCGGGCGTGCAGCAGGTGGACGCCGACGACAACTCCGCGTGGGCGCTGTACCAGCCACAACTGGTCGAGGCGGCGCGGACGAAAGACGCGCCATCGGCGGGACGGCTGACCGACGAGTCCCTGCGGCATGCGGCGCGGCGCATCGAGGCGCAGTTGGCTTCCACGGCGGGCTAGCGGTGTCGATCCGGACGCCGGCGATCGGGACCGGTCGACGCTCGTCCCCTGGCCGTGACGGTGAACGCCGAACGCCGGCGGTCCTCGTAGGGACCGCCGGCGTTCGGGTATCGCTTGGACTGAAGGAAACTCAGCACTCGGCCTTGTAGGCGTCCTGCGTCGTGTCGACGTTGTCCTTGGTGATGATGGAGAACCCGGTCTGGATCTTCGGGGTGGTCTGGCCACCGTCGAGGGCCAGCACGGCCTGGTTCAGACCGTCGGTGCCGATGGTTGCCGGCTGCTGGGCAACCAGGGCCTGGACGACGCCGTCCTTGAGCGCCTTGATCTGGTCGGGACCGGCGTCGAAGCCGACGATCTTGACCTGGTCCTTCTTGCCGGCCTGCTGGATGCCGGTGGCGGAGCCCTCGGCCGCGAACAGGTTGGTGGCGAAGATGCCGACGATGTCGGGGTCCTTCTGCAGCGCTGCGGTGACCAACTGGGCGGCGGTCGCCGGATCGTTGTGCGAGTACTGCACCCCGAGGTATTCGAACGACGAGTCGGCCTTGGCGGCGTCCTCGAAGCCCTTCACGCGGGCGTCAGTGGTAGAGATGCCGGGGTCCACCGAGATGACCAGCACCTTGCCGCCATTCGGGGCCAGACCCTTGATGGCGTCGAAGGCGGCCTTCCCGCCGCCGAGGTTGTCGGACGCCACCTGGGAGACCGCAAACGACGGGTCGTTGACCGTGGTGTCGACCAGGACGATCTTGATCCCGGCGGCGGCGGCGGAGGCCAGCGGTGCTTGCATCGCCTTGACGTCGGTCGGCGCGATCAGGATTGCGTCCGGCTTCGAAGCGACGGCCGCATCCAATACGGGCTTCTGCAGCGTCGGATCGAACTTGTTCGCGCCCTGAGTATCGACGGTGACACCGAGAGCCTTGGCCTGGGCCTCGATCCCGCACTGCATGGTGATGTAGAAGTTGTCGCCCGTGACACCCTGGATGAAGGTGACCTTGTAATCCTTGGACGCCTTGCTGGGCGTGGGGATCGCGCTACCGGTGTCGGAGCCGCCCGTTTCCGAGCCGCTCGCTGCCGAACTGCCGGCCGCAGAGCTGCCGGTTTCCGAACCGGCGGCGGACGACGCGGCCGACGTGGCCGCAGCCGTGGTGGTGCCCGCGGCAGCCGAGGTGGTGGTGTCCTCCGGCTTGGTCGACGAGCACCCCGCGAGCACCAGCAGTGCCACGCTGGCACCGCCGACGACTCGCAGAAGCGAGGAACGCTTCATTGCACTTCCTTTCAGCTTTTCCGACCCAGCGCCTTGCTGAGCCGACCGGACTTCTTGGCCCCGCGCAGCGCTGCCGCCCGCCGGGTCTGGTCGACGTACACCGCTGCCACCAGGACGGCGCCGACGGCGACGCCCTGCCAGAACGGCTGCACGCCGATGATCACGAACCCGGACTGCAGAACAGCCGGGATGAAAAGTCCGACGACGGTGCCGAACATCGACCCGTAGCCGCCGAAGATCGAGGTGCCACCGATGACCACGGCTGCGATCACGTTCAGGTTGGTCAGCGATTGACCGGCGATCGTGGTGGTGCCGAACTGGGCGAGGTACAGCACGGCACCGAGGCCGGCCAACGTCCCGGTCATCGCGTAGATGATGATCAGGTGTCGGTCGACCTTGATACCGACCCGCTTGGAGGCCTCCTCATTCGAGCCGATCGCGTAGGTGTAACGGCCGAACTTGGTGCGGTGCAGAGCTATCCCACCGATGATCACGATGATCAGCGCGACGAAAGGTAGCGCCGGTATACCGATGAACCGGGTGTAGATGCCGAAGTCGGTCAGGGACTCGGCGTCGACACTGATGTTGATGCCGTCGCTGATCACCTGGGCCAGTCCCAGTGCCGCGGACAGGGAGCCCAGGGTGACGATCAGCGCCGGGATCTTCGCCTTGGCGATCAGGAAGCCGTTCAGCCAGCCCCAGGCCGCACCGGTGACCAGCGCGGCCAGCACGCCGACGAAGACGACCCAGAGCCCGTCCCCACCGATCGCGGCCATCAGCTTGGCCGAGATCACCGATGAGAACACCAACACCGAGCCGATGGACAGGTCGATGCCGGCGGTGATGATGACGAAGGTCATCCCGACGCCGAGCACGGCCAGCACCGAGAGGTTCTGGCTGATGAGTGAGAAGTTGCCGGCCGAGAAGAACTTTCCGCCGGCGGCGATCGCAAAGAAGGCCACGATGATGACGAGGACGCCGAGGATCCACACGGACTGGGCGCTCAGGATCCGCTTGATCAGCGATTCCTGCGGCTCGTCCGTAGCCTCGATCGGTGCGGATGTCGTCGTGCTTGTGCTCATGCTGCGCTCCCCGAGTGGAAGTCCAGTGCGCCGGTCATCGCGCCGACGAGTTGCTCGACGTTGGTCTCCGAGCCCTTGTACGTGGTCACCCGGCGACCCAACCGCATGACCTGGACGCGATCCGCGACCTCAAGCACCTCGGGCATCGAGTGCGAGATGAGCACCACGGCGATACCCCGGTCCCGCACCCGCTTGATCGAGTCGAGCACGTTACGCGTCTGTACGACACCCAGGGCGGCAGTGGGTTCGTCGAGGAACACGACCTTGTTCGCCCAGGCGATCGCGCGGGCGATGGCGATCTGCTGCCGCTGGCCACCGGACATGCTGCCCACCGGGGAGATGAGCGATCGTACGGTGCCGCCGATGTCGTCGAACCCCTGCTTGGCCCGCCGCCGCATCTCCCGGTTGTCCATGAAGCCGAACCAGCCGAGCACGCCCTTGGCCGGGATCTCCCGGCCGAGGAACATGTTGGCGGTCGGATCCAGGTGCGGAGCCAGCGCGAGATCCTGGTACACCACTTCGATACCGAGCGCGGTGGCATCACTCGGCGTGTTGATCTCCACCGGCGCGCCCTCGAATTCGATGGTGCCCGAGTCCAGGGCCAGGTTGCCCGAGAGCGCCTTGACCATCGTGGACTTCCCGGCGCCGTTGTCACCGATCAGGGCAACCACCTCACCGGCCTCGATGTCGAAGTCGGCGCTGTCCAGCGCCCGAACGTGACCGAAGGACCGGGACAGCCCCTCGGCTTTGAGAATCGGTGTCACGGTGTGCTCACCACCTCGCTGTAGGGGCGTGCCCGCCCGTCGATGACCTTGACCAACTTGTCCAGCCGCCGCCGACCCTCGGTGGCCAGGAATTCCTGCCGGGTCGGACGGTCCATGCCGACCGCTTCCTTCCAGATCGACCGTCCTGCGATGAACCCGCTGACTCCGCCCTCGTCGCAGGAGATCCGGACCACGTCGGCGAATTCGTCGAAGGCAACGCCGGCGGAGAGTACCGCCCATGGGCCCTTGATCGAGTTCGCCAACCGACGGGTGGCCTCCGGGCTGCCGGGGTACTCCAGCTTCAGCAGATCCGGCTGCAGCTCATCGAGCAGCACGGCCGCTTCGATGATCCGGTTCGCCTTCTGATCCGGAGTGGCGGAGTCCTCGCCGTGCAGCGGGAAGATCAGGTTCTCGATGACCGAGGGAACGCCGGCCGCCTTGCAGTCGGCCACCACTTGGCGGACGACCTCGAGGACCTCGGCTGTGGTGTCCGGCTCGCCCGGAGCGGCCTGCCGGTCGGCGCGCAACTGCACCAAGAACTTCACCGCGTCGCCGCCCTGGTCGAGCACCCACTGGCCGGACAGGGCCGGGTCGCGGTGGGTACGCGGCTCGCCGTTCACGTTGCCGCGATCCGCCGGCTCGGCGGCAACCAGGACGCCGACCTTGGTGTCGCTGGGCGGTAACAGCTTCAGCGCCGGGGTGCCGTAGGTCGGGTCGAGCAGGAAGGCCGAGGCGGTACCCCGGAGCGCGGCGACGGTGTCGGCCTTGATCTCCGTCATCTCCTGCAGTGACGGGTCGTCGATGCCGACGGCTTTGTACATCCGCTTCAGGGTGTTGCGCTGGTCCATCGCAACGATGGCGAAGGTGTGCTGGTCTGTGGCGATGTCGGCGAGAGTCTTTGCCGCGGTCGCGGTCTGGTCGGTAGTGCTCGTCATGTGCGGGTCTCCTCGGGCGTTCGGATGGTGGCCGGTGCAGCTGCCCCGGCCCGGTCGGTGACGGAGTCCGACGGTGACCGGGCTACGCGCGGCACGCCGACACGCCCGGCCGCGAAGGCGGCGGCGAACTCCTGGGTTGGTCCGCTCGGCTCGTCGATGCCGATCGCATCGTGACGGTCGGCGGTGGCCAGCATGGCGGCCGCTTCGACGGCGTGCGCGGCGAACAGAGCCGCGCCGAAGGCACCGGCCTGACTACGGTCGCTGTACCGGACGTGCGGCAGCGACGCGGACTTTGCTCGCCGGATGCTGGACATCCGGGTCCAGCCTCCGGCGATCACCGTCCTCTCGGATGGGCCGACTTCGGCGGCCATGGCTGCCAGCAGGCGTTCCGATTCGGCGGTGATGTGGTCGATGGTGGCCAGCCACAGGTCCGCCGGCCCGGTGCCGTCGTTGTCGACGCTGATCTGCAGGACGCCATCGGTGTTGGCGGCACCGGTGACGGCCACACCCACCGACCGGTCGGGGTCGGCCAGTCGGTCCATCGCCGCCCGGTCCAGGCGCTCGCGGCCATCCGGGTCGGCGGATCCGAGAAGTTCCAGGGTGCGACGCAGGAGCAGTCCGGCCTTGCTCCCGGCCAGCAGCACATGTCGGTCGGGCAGCACGTGTCGGCCGGTCGTGATGCCGATCTCGGCAAGCCGACTGCGGGCCGACGGAGCCATCTCGACATCCACCGCGCGGACGAAAGCTTCTGCGGTCCCGAAAGAATCGAACACGTCCGTCGGTCCCACCGCACCGCTGCCGACGGCGGCGACGGCATGGTCGTGTCCGGCAACGGTGAGGACGGCGCCGCGGAGGATTTCCGGCGCAGCGTCGCCGATCCGGCCGAGCGGGGTGCCGGCGGCGACGCGCGGCGGTATCAGGCCCGGTCCGGCGCCGAGCAGTTCGAGGGCGGCCGGCCAGAGGTCGGCGGTCCCCTGGTCCAGCAACCCGGTACGGCTGGCCAGGGACCACTCGGTGGCCGGCTGCGCGCCGAGTCGGTGGGCGACGAATTCGGGGACGTTGAACCAGGTTCCGCCGTGCGGCGCAAGGCCCTCCGCCTTCATCCAGAGCAGCTTGCCCACGGTCGCCATCGCGTTGCACGGCAGGCCGGTACGGGACGCGAACTCGACACGGAAGGTCTCCGGGGCCGCGGCGATCTCGGCACCACCACGTGGGTCGAACCAAGCGATGATCGGCGCCACGGGCCGGTTCGAGCGATCGAGCAGGACGCCGGCCTCGGCCATCCCGGTGAACGAGGCGGCCGCCACCCGGACCGCACCGAGGCGGTCTGCGGCGTCCTGCGCCACCCGCGCCATCAGCGCGATGACCGAGTCGGCCAGCCCCTCGGGATCGGTCTCGGCCCGGCCACCCGAGCGATTGGTCCATCGGGTCCGGGTGGCGGCGACCGTGATTTCCTGACCGCCGAGGGTGGTGGCCAGCACCTTGGTGTCCGAGGTGCCGATGTCGACACCCAACAGAATGGGATTGGTCACGGTGCCGCTACCACATCGCTGGGCCACGCGGCAGCCGGCCGGGCGATGACCAGGCGCACATCGCCGTTCGCGCTCCAGTCGCCGAATGCCGCTGGGATCGCCCACACCTCGCCCCGATGGGTGGACACCGCGCCATCGGCGCCGACCAGTTCACCCGTTCCGGCCAGGATCACCACGACGGCGAACCCTGCGGGCACGGTCGCCCTGTCGTCGCCGGACCCGGTGAGAACGTGCAAGCGGAAGAAGTCGTCGGCGGTCGGAGTCAGCAGCCGGGTCGGCTCCGGGAACTGTGCCGCCGGGTCGGTGTACGTGACCAAAGTGGAGAGCGCGCCCGGGTCGAGGGCTCCGTGGTCGGTTGCTCCCAGCGCGACGTCCAGCCCCAGGTCCAAATGCGACTCGTCCCGGGTCGCAGTGGTCACCGACCACTCCAACAGGATCGAGAAGTCGCTCGGCTCCTGCACTTCCACGACGAGGACGCCGGATCCGACGGCATGGGCCGTGCCGGCCGGAACCAGGATGCCATCACCCGGCCGAACGGTGATCTTGTTCAACTTGCTCAACATCCACTCGGAGTCCTGAGCTTCCACCCGGCGGGCGAGCTCGGCCGGCTCGACGGACTCGGACCAGCCCACCCATACGGCTGGATCGGGGCCTTCCGCGGCAATCACGAACCAGGCCTCGGTTTTGCCGTAGCAGCTGTGCAGGCGGGCTCCGGCGAACGGTCGGGTCGGGTGCACGTGAACCGGCAAGCGCTGATCGGCGTCCAGCAGCTTGACCAGGATGCCGGTGTCGCCGGACAGTCCCGTGTCGGGCGACGGAAACCCCAGCCAGGACTGCGGATCCGCCGCGACGACATCGGCGAAGAGCTCCCCGTCTGCGGTGTGGCTCGGCCCGACACCGGGCTCCCCGGCCCGGTGTACGGACGCCGCCAACCATTCCTCCGGACGTCTCGGGGACGGCAGATCGACGCCGCGCAGTTCGGCCAGCCGGGTGCCCCCGAGATAGAAGTGGTCGATGATGTTGGGCGGCATCAGGATCGGGAGCACGGGCGCACCTCTCCGGAACCTCGAGGGATGAGTGTCAAGGGCAGGACGATCTCGGCGGCCAGTGGCGTCTCACCCTGGATCCGGGCGAGCAGCCGGTCGGCAGCTGCGGTGGCGATGGGCGTCGGATCCTGGTCTATGACCGTGACGGCGGGCGTCAGCGAGTCGGCCAGCGGGAAGTCGCCGAAGCTGACCAACGCGACATCGGTCCGGCCGGACCTGTGCAGGGCTCTGGCGACCCCGAGGCCCGCGCGCGGGTTCGAAGCGAAGATGGCAGAAGGGGGGTCCGGCTGGCCCAGCAGGTCGTCCACCGTCTCGCGAATGAGATCGAGGTCCTCCGCCGGTGCTCGATCCAGGGCGGGGTCAGGGGCCAGCCCGACCGCGGCCAGCGCGTCGGCGTATCCGCCGCGACGGGACGTGATGGTCGGTAGTTCGGAGATGTCACTGATGAACGCGATCCTGGTGTGGCCATGGGCGAGGAGGTGGTCGGTCGCCAGCCGTGCGCCGGTGCGGTCGTGCACGCGAACGGTGTCGTATCCGGAGTTCTCCCAACCACGGTCCACCAACACGACCGGGATGTTGCGGGCGGCATCGGCCAGGTATTCGTGGTCGTCACCGGCCGGCGCCAGCAGCAGGGCACAGACGTTCTCGCCGGTCAGCCGCGTGACCTGGGTGCGCTCGCGGTGTCCGGAGCGACCGGTGGCCGCGACCAGCACACTGATCCCGGCGGCCAGCGCTCGGCGTTCGACAACTGAGACCAACGTGGCGAAGAACGGGTCGGACAGGGAATCGACGACGACGCCGATCGCGTCCGCGGTGCCGGTACGCAGACTCCGGGCTGCGGCATTGCGCACGTAGTCCAGATCCGCCACGGCATCCAACACCCGCCGGCGCGTCTCGTCGGCGACCTTCTCCGAGTTGTTCACCACGCGGGAGACGGTCTTGATCGACACGCCGGCGGCCCTGGCGACGTCGTACACCGTGGCGCGGCCGGTCATCGGACAGCCGCGTCAGCGGTGGGTAGTTCGGCGGCCGGTACCGGCGTGATGGCCGCTCGGATGGCGGACGCGCGGACCGGGTCGAGCCGGCCGGCCACGGCGGTCTCGCAGGAGGCGGAACCGCCGGCCATCCCTGCTCGGACGACGTCCACCGCGGTGTCGCCCGCAGCGAGGGCCAAGCCGGCCGCCCCGGCGAACGAGTCACCGGCGCCGATCGGGCTCACCACCCGCACCGGTTGCGCGGGCAGCCACCAGCCGCCATCGGCGGTGCACAGGGCCGCACCCGAGCCCCCCGCGGTGACGACAGCGCGCGCGGCGCCGGCTTCGTACAGGGCGCGGGCGGCGGCCAGCGCGCGCTCAGGAACGTCCGGTCCGACCTCGTCGACCACTTCGTCGGTGCGGCCGAACAGCATGGCTTCGGCCTCGGACAGATTGGGGGACACCAGGTCCGGGCGCTGCGCCAGGGCGGCGCGCAACGGTGCCGGTGCGGCATCGACGATCACCGGACAGCCGCGAGTGTGCCCGAGAGCGGTGAGCTGCGCGTAGCCGTCGGTCGGCGCGCCCGGCGGCAGCGAACCGGAGCAGATGATCACTTCGCCGGGGATCAGGGCACCGGCGACGCGGCTCATGAGCTGGGCCCAGTGCTCGCCCAGAACCTGCGGTCCCGGCCCGTTGATCACCGACACCCGCCCGGAGTGCTCGAGAATGATGGTGGCCACGCGCACCGCGCCCGGCAGCGGCACGCCGATGAACTCGATGTGCTCGCCCGCCAGGTAGTCGGCGAGCCGTGCACCGTCGTCTTCCGGCAAGAACCCGAGCAACCGGATGCCCGTACCACCCAGGGCAGTGGCCGCGCGCACCACGTTGACGCCCTTGCCGCCGGCCGAGGTGATGGTGCTGTCGGCCCGCGACACCGTGCCCGGCACCAGGTCGGCAAGCGCGACCGTGACGTCGAAGGTCAGGTTGGGGGTGATGACGAGCACCGGACTCCTTCGTCCTCGGGCGCTGATGACAGCGCTGTCATTTGCGACTCGACGGTCAGAATTCCAATCGAGCGGGGGTTGTGGAACGAAACCATGACGGATGAGTGACAGCGTTGTCAATCCCTCTCACCAAAAAAGATGTCGCGAATGTCGTCGGAATCGATTCCGAAGCCGCTCCGATGTCCCGATCGGGAATTCCGCAGCCGACGACAGCGACCCGCCGTGTCCGGACCGGACGACTTCGATTGACCATCAAGCCATGTCGTTTCCGCCGGCCGAACAGGGGTCCGATTCGTCCGGCTACCATGCCGAGGTCGGTCACCCTCCCGTCCGACCGATCCGAACCCGCACGGAGTGCACATGACCACAGCAGTCCCTGCCCTTGGCACGATTCGCAGGCTCTCCAGGATGGCCGACCGGTCCGGATACCTGCGGGTCGCCGCCATCGATCACCCCGAGAACTATCTGGCGTTGTTCGATCGTGACCTGGCTCGCGTCTCGTTCGACGAGGTCGTGGAATCGAAGCTGGAATTGGTCGCGGCCATGGCGGATCATGCCAGCGCCGTGCTGCTCGACCCGGTGTGGTCACACGGCCAGGCCATCCTGACCGGGGCCGTACCGCCCGGCGTCGGAATCATCTCGGCGATCGAGCAACTGTCCTACCAACCGGAGAGCAGCCCGACCGGCTGGGGCGCCGAGCTGGCGCTCAAGCCCGACTGGCCGCTGAGCAAGATCGCCGCGATCGGGGCCGACGGCGTCAAGCTGGTGGTGTTCCATCGCGGCGACAGTCCCGCCTCGGACCAGCAGTACCGGATCGTCGCCGAACTCGTGGCCGAGTGTCGCGAGCATGAACTGCCACTGATCGTCGAGCCGATCTGGTACCCGCTGCCGGGTGAGAACCCGGCCGATCCCATGGTCGCGGCCGCCCGCATCCGGGAGATCGTCGGGTCGGCGGCGCGCTTCGCCGCACTGGGAGTGGACGTCATGAAGATGGAGTTCCCAGGGTCGACTGCGACCCTCGAGGACAGGGCCGCAGCCGCGGACGCCTGTGCCGAACTCGACGACAGCATCGAGGTGCCGTGGGTGTTGCTGTCGGCGGGAGTCGGATTCGAGGGATTCATCGAGCAGCTGCGGATCGCCGCGGCTGCCGGAGCCAGCGGCTTCATGGCCGGCCGGGCCATCTGGGGCGACGCGGTGGGACGCCGCGACGAGGCCGCCCGCCGGGCCGGCGCGAAGACCGCCTGCGAGCGTCTGGATGTTCTCGGTGAGATCGTCGCGACGTCGGGACGCCCGGTGCGCACGACACTGTCGCTGGCCGAGACGATGGACAGCCTTGGACCGGACTGGCATCGGGAGTACCGCGGGTGAGCGCTCCGGTCGTCTGCTGTGTCGCCGGGATGCCGGGCAGCGGCAAGTCCTCGCTCGGGCGTCTGTTGGCCGCCCGGCTACCGGCCGCGCTGGTCGACCAGGACACGGCCACCAATCCGTTGATGGCTCAGATCGCCCGTCTCGCCGGGGCCGGCGACGACCTGGATCATCCAGAACTGCGCGGCCCGGTGCGGCGGGCTCGATACGACTGCCTGATCGACGTCGCGCTGGACAACGTCGGCATCGGCTCGTCCGTGGTGTTGGTCGCGCCGTTCACCTCCGAGGTCGGAGCCCCGGACGCCTGGGCCGAGCTCGAGGGCCGGTTCGGGGTGGTGCCGCTGCGGCTGGTCTGGGTGGCCGTACCTGCCGCGGTGGCGCGGGACCGGCGGCGCCGGCGCAACCTTCCGCGAGATGCGGCCTGGGCCAAGGCGTCCAGGACCGAAGCAGATGCGCCGCTGCCCGTCGTCCCGCACCTGCTCGCCGACGGCACCGCGGATCCGACGACGGAGGCCGATCGGCTGGCTGCGTTGCTGCTCGCCTGACCCCTTCGGATGCGCGCCGCGTCGCCGGGGCGCACCTTCCCTGGGTTGATCATGGCTTTCACGTACGGCCGCCATCGGCGTGTTGTGCGACACGCCGACGATCCCTGTACATGCTTCCCATGATCAACAGTGGTTGCGGGCTCAGCGCCTGCGTCGGGTCGGCGGGAGTTCGCCGGACCCCCGCGGGATCAGCGGCGTTGGCAGCCGCACGTCCACCGGTGGCCCGGCGTCGCCATCCAACCGGGCCAACAGCCGGTCGGCGGCCGCCCGTCCGACGTGGAACGGGTCCTGGTCGATCACCGTGATCGAGGGCGACAGCGCCGCGGCCAGCGGGAAATCGCCGAACGAGACCACCGCGATGTCGGTGCGACCCAGTCGATGAAGAGTCCCGACCACACCGACGGCGGCCCGAGGATTCGACGCGAAGATGGCTGTCGCGCCGCCGCGTCGGGTCGCGAGCAAGGCCTCGGTGGCCGCCGCTGCGGTGGCCGCCTCTCCGGTCCCGGCGAGCAGCAGGTCCGGATCAGGGTCGATGCCGGCGTCGCGGAGCGCGTCCCGGTAGCCGTGACGGCGCAGCGCGATGGTGCTGATCTCGATCGCGTCGCCGAGGAACGCGATGCGACGGTGTCCGTGGGCCAGCAGGTGGGCTACGCCACGCCGGGCGGCAGCGCGGTCGGACACCCGCACGGTGTCGAGGCCCGGGACATCGGCACGCCGGTCCACGCAGACGACGGGATGTCCACGGATCACCGTCGACAGGTACGCGGCCTCGCCGCCGACCGGAGCCAGGACGATCCCGCGGACCCGTTGCTGGGCCAGTCGCTCGACCTGACCACGAGCGCGCTGTGGGTCCCGGCCGGTCGACCCGACCACCACGCTGAGCCCCTGGGAGAGCGCATGGTCCTCGATGGCTGACGTCATCGCGGCGAAGAACGGGTCGGCGATCGAGTCGACGATCACGCCGATGGCGTCACCGACACCGGCCTTGAGGTTCCGGGCGGCCGCGCTGGGCACGTAGTGCAGCGCGGCGACCGCATCGAGCACCCGATCCCGGGTCACTGCGGACACCGCGCCGGCGCCGGTCACCACGCGGGAGACCGTCTTGATCGAGACCCCGGCCCGTTCGGCGACGTCGTAGATCGTCGCCCGGTCCGGCCGATCAGTGCTCATCGGGCCGTCCTCGTCGCGGGTGGGTGCCTGTCGGTCGGCGTCGTTCAGGTTGAGCGCGCCGATCCGGCCGACCAGGCGAATCGTAGGCGGGGCTCGGTCGAGCGCCCAGGGCGCTGGTGGCAAACCGCCGGATCCGCCCGGATACCCTCGACCGGTGACGACACGGTGGGCCTATCTCGGCCCGCAGGGGACATTCTGCGAACAGGCCGCGCGCAACATGGTTGCCCAGGACACGGCCGACGGTCGCGAACCCGACGTGGAGTTGCGGCCGGCCACGGGCGTCAGCGACGCGATCGGCGCCGTGCGCGCCGGTCGGGTGGCTGCAGCGGTCGTACCGCTGGAGAACTCGGTCGAGGGTGGTGTCGCACTCACCCAGGACGAGTTGACCCACGGTGATCCGGTGGTGATCACTGCCGAGGCGTTCGTCCCGGTGACGTTCGACCTGCTGGTCCGGCCCGGGACTCCGTTGTCGGGCATCGGGACCGTCGGGTCGCATCCCCACGGACATGCCCAGGTCCGGGGGTGGCTGGCCACCAACCTGCCCGACGCCCGGATCGTCGAGACCGCTTCCACCGCCGCCGCGGCCGCGATGGTGGCCGCCGGTGAGCTGGACGCCGCAGCCGGCGCACCCGTTGCCGGTGAGAGATACCGGCTCGCGGCCGTGGCCACCGACATCGGTGAACGCCGGGACGCCGTCACCCGATTCGTCCGGCTGTCCGTGCCGGCGGCTGCGCCGCCGCCGACCGGCAACGATCGCACCTCGTTGGTGTTGTCGGTGGCCAACACTCCCGGGTCCTTGTTGGCCGTGCTCACTGAATTCGCTGTGCGCGGCATCAATCTCACCAGGCTGGAATCGCGCCCGACCCGAGAATTGTTGGGAGAATATGTGTTCCTCGTCGACGCCGATGGCCACGTCGCGGATCAGGCCATGGCCGACACGCTGACGGCGTTGATCCGCCGTGGCGAGCTCAGGCGGTTCCTCGGGTCCTACCCCCGTTCGTCGGGGGAAGCGGTCCGCCCGCCGGACTTCGCTGCGGACGGAACCTACGCAGCGGCCAGGCTGGCCGTCGAGTCGATTGCCGGAACGGGACGTCAGCCATGAAGCTCTGGCTCATCAGACACGGTCAGACACCGTCAAACGTGTTGGGCCTGCTGGACACGGCCGTGCCCGGGCCTGGCCTGACCGACCTCGGCGTCGAGCAGGCCGCGGCGATCCCCGGTGCCCTGCACGACCAATCTCTGACCGCCGTGTTCGCATCGTCGCAGACGCGGGCGCAGCTGACGGCCGCACCCCTGGCCGCCGATCGGGGCGTGCCGGTCCAGGTCCGTCCCGGCCTTCGTGAAGTCTCCGCCGGCGAATGGGAGATGCGCGGCGACAAGGACGCCGTGCACGGCTATCTGGGCGCGATCGGGCGGTGGTTCGGCGGCGACCTCGATTACCGCCTGCCCGGTGGGGAAACTGGTCGCGAGGTGCTCGAACGCTACGACACCGTCATCGACGAGGTGGTCGCCGCCGGCGGCGATGCCGCGGTCATCAGCCACGGCGCGATCATCCGGTTCTGGGCAACCGTGCGGTCGAGCAACCTGCCCCCGGCATTCGGGGCCGGCAACGTCGTGCACAACACGGGCATCGTCGAGCTGGAGCACGATGACACCGGCTGGCGCACCCTGACTTGGGCCGGCACCGCCGTCGGCGGTCTCGAGTTCGATGATCCCGGTACCGACGGGCCCGGTGGCGATGCTTTCGAGGTGCGGTCCGCCCTTCCGCAGAACTAGCCGAACCGTGCGCATCGAATCAGCCGTCGGCCCAGTCGCACACGGGTCCGGCAACGGAGATGTCGGACCTGTGTGAGCCGGATCGAGCGTCTGGGCCGTTGCCGGCGCAGTGACTACGCTCGGTCGGGTGAACAGCCCGGTCGACCCGAAGGACCTGCGGGTGTCCGATGCCGAGCGCACCCATGTGCTCAAGCTGCTGGAGAAGGCCACCGGACAGGGCATGATCGACCTGGGCGAGTACTCGGCCCGGAGCACCGCGGTGATCAACGCGCGGACCCGGGGCGATCTCAACGCCGTACTGGTCGACCTGCCCGGTCTGCAGCTGGCCGGACGCACGGTCGAGCAGGCAGGTCATGACGCGACTGCGCCACCACCGCGCGGCCCGGGCTGGTCCGGCGCACCGACCGCAGCACGCGGTGGCGTCGAGGACGTCCTGGAGATCATCGGCTTCGGCTCGCGGGTGTTCCGCGGGACCTGGGTGGTGCCGCCGCGGATCGTCATCGGGGGCGCCGGTTCGGCGACCAAGCTGGACTTCACCGAGGCCAGGTTGACCAGCCGCACGGTGACCGTCGAGTTCCGCAACAACTTCGCCGGCGCGGCCGACCTCATCGTGCCGGCGG
The DNA here is from genome assembly GCA_963834185.1 of uncultured Actinomycetota bacterium. Classification (GTDB taxonomy): domain Bacteria; phylum Actinomycetota; class Actinomycetes; order Mycobacteriales; family Nakamurellaceae; genus Nakamurella. Next base: position 399,316 of record CAWIAR010000011.1, on the reverse strand, counting down.
GCACCGGCGTTCGGCTCGACGGGCTCGACGTGCGCGGGGGACAACTGAACAACAAAGTGCTGCCGGGTCGGGGTGTGCCGGTCCTCGAGCTGATCCTGGTCGGGATCAAACGCTTCGGTTCGGTCACCATCCGCACGCCGCGTCAGGGGCTGTTCGGCCGATGAGCGGGCGACGTGTCCTGGTGCTGGGTGGCACTCAGTTCATCGGGCGAAGAATCGTCGAGCAGTTGCACGCCCGCGGGGACCGGGTTCTCGTCGCCCATCGTGGGCGTAGTGAGCCGGATGGCCTTCCGGCGGTCGGACATCTGCATGTGCCGCGGGCCGACCTGGCGACCGTGCGCGCGGACATCGAAGAGTTCGGGCCGACCGCGGTGGTGGACACCATGGCGCTGTCCGCTGCCGGGGCCGACGCCGTGCTGGCGGTGCTGCCCGACGTGCCGATCGTGGTCCTGTCCAGCGCCGATGTGTACCAGGCCTATGACGTCTTCCGGTTCGGGACCGCCGCGGCCGAGGAGATCGGGGTGCCGCTCACCGAGTCGAGCCCGGTGCGCACCGAGCGCTACCCCTACCGCGATGACAACAATCCCGACAGCGACTACGAGAAGCTGGATGTCGAGCCGCGCTACCTGGATCGTGGTGCGGTGGTGCTGCGGTTGGGATTCGTGTACGGCGAGCGTGACCCGCAGCGGCGGGAAGAGTTCGTGTTGCGCCGCGTGCGGGCCGGCCGGACCCGGATACCTTTCGGCTGCGGCAGCTTGGTCCTGTCCAGGCTGTACGTCGACGACGCCGCTGCGACGACGCTGGCCGCGTTGGACACCCCGGCGGCGGCCGGCGAGATCTTCAATGTCGTTGAGTCCGCGTCGGTGTCGGTGGGGGGCTGGGCCCGGCAGATTCTGGCGGCGGCCGGCTCGGCTTCGGACCTGGTCCGGGTGCCCGGTCCGGCCCTGCCCGGGGACCTCGAGCTGACCGACCTGACCACCCAGCACATGCTGATCAGTTCGGCCAAGGCGCAGCGGGTGCTCGGCTGGACGCCGACCGACCCTGCCGAGACGGTAGCGAGATCCGTCCGATGGCACCTGGCGAACCCGCCCACCGGCGACGATCCGGGCTTCGAGGCCGACGACGCCGCTCTTGCCGCTGCGACCTGACTGCGCGCCGGCTCGACGACCGGATCAGTCGTCGAGCTCGGCTGCCCAGGGCGGGTCGGCGCCCGGTCGGGAACAGGTGATCGCGGCGACCCGGGCGGCGAATCGCAACGCCTCGGTGAGGCCGTCGACGCTCAGCGATTCGAGCCGTCCACCGAGTGCGCCGACACCTGCCAGGTGGTGCAGCAGTCCGCCATGGAAGCTGTCGCCGGCGCCGACGGTGTCCACCAGGGTGGTCGGTGCGGTCGGCACACGCACCCCATCGCCGCGGATCGATCCGTAGGCACCGTCGCCACCCAGCGAGATGACGGCCAGGGCCACGCCTTGTTCGTGCAGATGATCGGCGGCCCGCTCCGGCCCCCACTCCGGCCACAGCTGCTCGAGGTCGTCCAGGGAGAGCCGCACGATGTCGGACAGCGACGCCCAGGTGTCGATCCGCTCGCGATAGGACTCGATCGGCACCAGCAGGGTGCGCAGGTTCGGGTCCACCGAAATCGTCATCCGCTCGCGCCCGCGCGCGAGCAGGTTCTCGATGACCCCGCCGGACGGCTGGAGGGCCAGCGCCAACGTGCCGGTGTGCACGGCCACCGGCGCCTGGCCGGCAGCGAACGGCCCGTCGATCAGCGGGGCCAGGCTCGCATCCGTCCAGGCCCAGTCGGCGGTGCCATCGGTGTAGAACTCGTAGGTTGCCGCGCCGCCGGCGTCCACCCGGGCGATGGCCAGCGTGGCCGGCTCGGTCGCGTCCTCCGAGGCGGTCAGATCTACTCCGGATGCCTCGAGTCGGGCCCGGCAGAGCCGGCCGAGTGAGCCGGTGGACAACCGGCCGGCGAACCGGGCGGTGCTGCCGAGTCGGGCCAGCGCCAGCGCGGTGTTGGCGGGCCCGCCACCTGGGTGCACGGTCAGGTGCGCCGCGCCGTCGACGATCCCGCCGACCGGGAGCACGGCATCGGCGACGACCTCGCCGACGATGGCGATGGTGGGCATGCCCTACCTCCAGGGATCGCAGGTTGCCTGCGAAGCGTAGTGACCTCGAGCGACGCACCGCTTGCCGGGCACGGGTGGTCGCCGGAGGCGGACGTCAGCCCCAGCCGAGTTCGTCCAGTCGGTCGTCGTCGATCCCGAAGTGGTGGGCGATTTCGTGGATCACGGTGGTCACCACCTGGTCGCGGGCCGCGCCGACATCGCGCGCGTGCCGCAGGATCGGCTCGCGGTAGATCGTGATGGTGTCCGGCAGGTGCCCGCTGTACGACGAGGTGCGCTGGGTCAACGCCACGCCGTGATACAGCCCGTACAGGTTGCGGGTCGGGTGCCGGTTCTCCACCAGGATCACCACGTTGTCCATGGCCTTGGTGAACTGCTCGGGAATCAGGTCCAGCGCCTCGCCGACCAACTCCTCGAAGTCGTGCATGGACATCTCGACCGGCATGCCTCCATCATGCCGAGCCGGGTGACCGGTGGCTCCTAATCTGTGCTGATGGGTTCGACCGGCGCGTTCGGGCAGGCGCGGCTGGCTGCCGGACTGGGGGTCGTGGCGCTGCTCGTGGTGGGCTGTTCCGCCACGATGAGCGGGTCGGCCGTCCGCGATTCGACCGCGGTGCTGCCGGCGTCGACCGCCGGCGCGTCGGACTGGAGCACCGCCGAACCGCCCACCACGACCGAACGGCGCCCGCCGACCACCAGCGCGGCGGCGACCTCGTCCCGGCCGCGGGCGACAACGGGTACCGGCCGTCCGGTGGGCGATCTCGGGCTGACCGAGATCATCAGCCAGGTGCCCTGTGACGGCAGGGTCATCGTGCTGCTCGGTTCGGCCACCACGCCCAGCGCCTATGCCTCGGAGGTGCAGCAACTCCTCCAGGTCCACCCGGGCAGCCACTACCTGCGCACCGACCAGGCGTGCAGCAGCCTGGCCCAGCGATCCGACGACGGACATCCGATCTACGCCGCGTTCTACGGACCGTACGGCGAGACCTCGAAGGCCTGCGAGGTGTTGCGGTTGACGGGCGGCAACGCGCAGGTCAGAGTGCTCACCGACAGCGAAAGGCCGCTCGGCCGGGAGCACTGCTGACCTCTCGGCCGGCATCGTGCGGCACGGCAATCGACCCGGGCGCCGCGTCGATAGGCTGCCAGACGTGATCGACCTGCGCGTGCTCCGCGACCAGCCCGACCTCGTCCGCAGCTCCCAACTGGCCAGGGGCGACGACCCCGGCGCCGTGGACAGCCTGCTCGCCGCCGATGCCCAGCGGCGGGCGGCAGTGTCAGCGGCGGATTCGTTGCGGGCCGAGCAGAAGGCGTTCGGCCGGACGATCGGTCGCGCGAGCAAGGACGAGCGCCCGGCCTTGCTCGAGCGCGGCAAGGAGCTCGCCGCCTCGGTCAGGGCGGCCGAAGCCACCGAGTCGAGTGCAAACGAAGCGCTGACCGCGGCTCACAAGGCCATCGCGAACGTCGTCGAGCCGGGGGTGCCGGCCGGCGGCGAGGACAACTTCGTCGTGCTCAAGCACGTCGGCGAACCGCGGACCTTCGACTTCACCCCGCGCGACCACCTGGAATTGGGCGAAGGCTTGAAGGCCATCGACACCGAACGGGGCGCCAAGGTCTCCGGCGCCCGGTTCTACTTCCTCCGTGGGTACGGCGCCCGCCTGCAGTTCGCCATGCTCAACCTGGCCATCAGCAAGGCGCTGGCCAACGGGTTCATCCCGATGATCACCCCGGTGCTGGTGAAGCCGGAATCCATGGAGGGCACCGGCTTTCTCGGCGCGCACGCCGCTGAGGTGTACCGGCTGGAGGAGGACGACCTCTATCTGGTCGGTACGTCGGAAGTACCGCTGGCCGCCTACCACTCCGACGAGATCCTGGACCTGACGGCCGGACCGATCCGCTATGCCGGCTGGTCGTCCTGCTTCCGGCGAGAGGCCGGGTCCTACGGCAAGGACACCCGCGGCATCATCAGGGTGCATCAGTTCGACAAGGTGGAGATGTTCTCCTACTGCAGGCCCGAGGACGCCGCGGCCGAACATGCCAACCTGCTCGCTTTCGAGGAGGAGATGCTCCGCGCGATGGAGATCCCCTACCGGGTGATCGACGTGGCTGCCGGTGACCTCGGCAGCTCCGCCGCCCGCAAGTACGACTGCGAGGCCTGGGTGCCGACCCAGCAGGCGTACCGCGAGCTCACCTCCACCTCCAACTGCACGACGTTCCAGGCCCGGCGGCTGGGTGTGCGCTACCGCGACGCCGACGGCAAGCCGCAGGTCGCCGCCACCCTGAACGGGACGTTGGCCACCACCCGTTGGCTGGTCGCCATCCTGGAGAACCACCAGCAGGCCGACGGGAGCGTCGTGGTGCCGGATGCGTTGCGGCCGGGGCTGGGCGGGCTCGAGGTCCTCGAACCCGTCTGATGTTTCTGTTCCGCCTGCTCCGCCGGCGAAGGGGTCGGCGGGCTTGTGCCGTTGCGTTGGCGGCGTGCAGCTCTGACCCAGCGTGGTTCGGGTTGGGCTCTACGCCCGCCCACCCCTCGCCGGCTGCGCTGGCTCAGGACGGGTGGACTCGAGACCGCGAGAGCGCCTGGCCCCGTCCGCTCGAGTGGAGTGTGCAGCCGATCAGGTGTCGGGCGGTCAGCGGGGCGGGGGCTGGATGGCGGGTTGGGCCGACCAGGGGAAGGTGATCCACAGGTTGGTGCGCCGCCAGGAGTAGTCGGGCTGCACGATGGTGCGCGGCTTCGTGTACAGCACGGCCGAGCGGGCGTGCTGGGTGTGCGCCGCGAGCAGATCCATCACCAGGGCGAGGGTTCGGCCCGAGTCGGCGACGTCGTCGACCACCAGCAGCCGGCGGTTCTTGATGGCAGCGGTGTCCAAGAAGGGTTCCAGCACGATCGGGTCGGGGAGGGTCTGTTCGACGTCCGTGTAGAACTCGACGTTCAGAGTGCCGGCCGCCTTGGTACCCATCGCGTAGGCCAGCGCACCCGCAGGCACGAGGCCGCCGCGAGCGACCGCGATGACGATCTCAGGGACGAACCCGCTGTCGACGACCAGCTTGGCCAGGTCCCGGGCGGCGTTGCCGAATCGGTCCCAGCTGAGCACCTCGCGCACGACGGACGCATTGTCCTGGTTCATGCTCCGCACCCTAAACGGTGGGCGGTCGCGGCCGGGTTCGCCGGTGACAGATCTCGAACCGCACCTCTAGGGTTCGCCCATGACCAGCAGCCCGCGCCCTGATCTGCCCTTGTTCGAGGAGCGGTTCCTGCGACGCGCAGTCGAGCTGGCCCACGAGGGCGTCGCCGCGGGCGAGGGCGGCCCGTTCGGCGCACTGGTCGTGCGCAGCGGCGAAGTGCTGGCGGAGGGCTGGAATCGGGTGCTCACCGACAACGACCCGACCGCGCATGCCGAGGTGACCGCCATCCGTCGAGCCTGCACCGCCGTCGGCGACTTCCAACTCCCCGGCGCCGTCGTCTACTCCTCGTGCGAGCCCTGCCCGATGTGCCTCGGCGCCTTGTACTGGGTCCGTCCGGCCGCGGTGTTCTTCGCCGCCAGCAGGCACGACGCAGCCGCGGCTGACTTCGACGACTCGTTCATCTACGACGAGATCCCGCTGGCACCCGAAGCCAGGTCGCTGACGTTCAGGCACGTGCCGATCGAAGGGGCGACCGGCCCCTTCGCGGCCTGGCTGGCCAAGTCCGACCGCACACCGTACTGATCCATGACCTACGACCTGGTCATCCGCGCCACCCGGGCGGTAGTGGGCGGCCTCGAGCGGCCGGCGACGGTCGCGGTGCGCGACGGCGTGATCGTTGCGCTCGACCACGTGACCGGGTCCACGACGGCCCTGACGGTGGAGCTGGGTCCGGAAGTCGTCCTGATCCCCGGCCTGGTCGACACCCACGTGCACGTCAACGAGCCCGGCCGGACGCACTGGGAGGGCTTTGCGACGGCGACCACCGCGGCCGGCACCGGTGGCGTGACCACTCTGCTCGACATGCCGCTGAACTCGTTGCCGCCGACGCTGTCCGCGGCGGCGCTGGCGACGAAACGGGCCGCAGCCGTCGGGCAGAGCCGGATCGACGTCGGCTTCTGGGGCGGTGCCGTGCCGGGCAATTCGGCCGACCTGCCCGGCCTGTTCGCGGCCGGCGTGTTCGGCGTCAAGTGCTTTCTGCAGGACTCGGGGGTTCCCGAGTTCCCGCCGCTGGACGCGGGCGGGCTGGCCGAGGTGGCCGGAGTCGTCGCCGGCCTGGGCGGCCTGCTCGCCGTGCATGCCGAGGACCCAGCGGTGCTGGCCGCAGCACCGGCCCCGCACGGCCGGGATTACGCCGCTTTCGTCGCCTCGCGACCGCCCGACGCCGAGGCGGTGGCGGTGTCCAGGGTGGCCGACGCGGCCGCGGCGACCGGATGCCGGGTGCACATCGTCCACTTGTCGTCGGCCGCCGGGGCCGAGGTGGTCCGGCAGGCCAAGGCGTCGGGGGTGCCGATCACCGCCGAGACCTGCCCGCACTACCTGACGCTGAGCGCCGGGTCGATCCCGGACGGCGCTCCGCAGTTCAAGTGCTGCCCGCCGGTGCGCGGCGACGAGGAGCAGGCCGCGCTGTGGGCCGCGCTGGCCGACGGCACCATCGACATCGTGGTCAGCGACCACTCGCCCGCCCCGCCTGAGCTCAAGCTGTTGGCCAGCGGGGACGTGGCACACGCCTGGGGCGGCATCGCGTCGGTCCAGTTCGGGCTGCCGGTCGTGTGGACCGCGGCGCGGGCGCGCGGCCTGGAACTGCCGCAGGTGCTGGGCTGGATGTCGCAAGGCCCGGCCGAATTGGTCGGCCTGACCGGCAAGGGCCGGATCGCCGTCGGCGCGGACGCCGACCTGGTGGCGTTTGTCGACGACGAGGACTTCACCGTGACCCAGGAGTCGATCCGGCAACGACATCCGGTGACGCCGTATCTGGGACGGACGCTCACCGGTGTGGTGCAGCGGGTCTGGCTCGGTGGGCGAGGATGGGATCCGCAAGCACCGGCCGGTCGGCTCCTGGCTGCACCGCGCTGACCCGCATCGCACCGCCTGCCGGCACCGCCGCCGGTCGGCACCGAGAGAGGACCACGATGACGCGCACCGACCTTGACCTGGCCGGCCGGGCGCTGGGCGGATCGGTCCGGGCGGTCAGTGACGATCTGTTCGCCCCGGTCGAATCGCTGATCCAACCCGCGGCTCCGGTCCACGATCCGTCGGCATTCGGCTCGCACGGCAAGATCTACGACGGCTGGGAGTCCCGCCGCCGCCGCGGCGAGGGCGAGGACGACTGGGTGATCGTTGCCCTCGGCATCCCCGGAGTGCTGCACGAGATTGTGGTGGACACCGCGTTCTTCCGTGGGAACTATCCCCCCGAGATCACTGTGGAGGCGGTGCGGCTGGAGCCGGCCGCCGATCCGCTGAGCGCCGCGTGGACCGTTGTGGTCCCGAGGGCACCGGCAGAGGGAAACTGCCAGAACCATTACGAGGTCAGCGATCCCGGCATCTACACTCATGTCCGGTTGATCATCCACCCGGACGGCGGAGTGGCACGGCTGCGCGTGCTCGGTACGGCGGTTCCCGACCCGCGGCTGCTCGGCGGCCGGATCGACCTGGCCGCCCTGGCCGGCGGCGGCGACATCGCCGAGTGCTCGGACATGTTCTACTCCGATGCCCGCAACACCCTGCTGCCCGGCGGCGCGCGCACTACCGGGGAGGGCTGGGAGAACCAGCGGCGTCGAGGCACCGGCAACGACTACCTGGTCGTCGGTCTCGCCGGTCCGGCCCGGCTGTCGTGGATCGATGTCGACACCACCTGGTTCATCGGCAACGCCCCGGGCGAGATCTCGGTGTCGGTGCGGGACATCGCGGGCGCATGGCGAGAAGTGCTGGCCCGGCAGGCGGTCTCGGCCGATGCGCACAACCGGTTCCGGTTGCCGGTCGGTGTGGTCACCGATGCAGTGCGGCTGGACGTGTACCCGGACGGCGGACTGTCCCGACTGCACGTCTACGGCGAGCTGCTGCCCGACACCCTGACCGCGCTGGTCGCGCGATGGTTGGGCGTGGCGCCCGAACCGGCACTGCTCCAGGAGGTCTGGTGACCCTTGCGGAATTCAACGCCGCCGACACAGCCACCGCGCGAGACGTGCTGCGCGCCTGCCTGGACATCGAGAGTTGGGTGGACGAGGTCGAATCCGGCCGGCCCTATGCCACCGTCGACGCCCTGACGGCGAGGGCGAGCGCGTCGTCGGCGCGGATCACCTGGGGCGAAGTCGCCGGGGCGTTGGCGCGGCATCCGCGAATCGGCGAGGCGCCGAAGCAGGACAGCAGTCGTGAGCGTCGGTGGTCGTCCTCGGAGCAATCCGGCGTGCGGACCACCGACGCTGAGGCGTTGGCCCAAGGCAATCGCGACTACCAGGAGCGCTTCGGGCACATCTTCCTGATCTGCGCGTCCGGGCTGTCCGGCGCGCAGATCCTGGCCGCATTGCGTCGACGGCTGACCAACGACGACGAGACCGAGCGGACCGAAGTGATCGGCGAGCTGCGCAAGATCGCCGACCTGCGGCTGGCCAAGGCGATCGGAAGCTGAGGTTCAGGCCAACCGCTGGGCCCTGGCCATCGACGCATACAGGGGGTTGGTCGCGACGAGTTCAGCGTGGTTGCCGACGGCCTGCACCCGGCCGTCGGCCATCACCACGATCAGGTCGGCATCCATCACCGTAGAGAGCCGGTGCGCGGCAACGATCACCGTGCGCCCGTCCCTGGCCCGGATCGCGCCGCGCAGTTGGTCCTCGTTCGCCGGGTCGAGCTGCGCCGTCGGCTCGTCCAGCAACAGCAATTCCCGATCCGGCAGCAGCGCTCTGGCGATGGTCAGACGCTGTTTCTCACCGCCGGACAACCGCACTCCACGCTCGCCGACCGCAACGTCCAGGCCGTCCGGCGAGCGCTCCTCGAGACCGTTGAGGTTCACCTCGGCCAGCGCCAGTCGCACCCGCTCGTCGTCCACGTCCGGCGCCGCCAAGGTGACGTTCGACCGGAGCGTGCCCTCGAGGACCGCCGGGTCCTGCTCGGCGTAGGCGACCCTGGTGCGCAACTCGTCGTGCTCGATCTCCCGCAGGTCGGTGCCGGCGAACCGCAGTGCGCCGTCCGACGGCTCGTAGAACCGCTCGATCAACGCCAGGATCGTCGACTTGCCCGCCCCGGACGGCCCGACCAGCGCGACCGTCGAGCCGCGCGGTACCTCGAAGCTGACCTCGTGCAGCCCCCCGCCGCCCTCCCCGTAGTCGAAACTCACCCGCTCCAGGCTCACCAACGGATCTGCCGCGTCGCTGTCTGGCTCCCGGGTGACCGGAAGCGGCCCAGCTTGCCAGGGGATGGGGCAGTTTCGGTCCACTCGTTGGCCCTCGGCGGCCTCGGCCTCGGTGGGCAACCGGTCGATCTCGTCGATCCTCTGCAGCGCGCCGAGCCCGCGCTGCAGCGACGTCCAGGACTGGATCAACTGGAAGATCGGGCCGATCATCATCGACTGGTAGAGCAGGAACGCGACGAAAGCCCCGATTCCCAAGCTGCCCGAGCCGATCCGGACCCCGCCGACGGTCAGCACCACCAGCATCGCGGCGTAGCGACCGAGCGAGGCTGCGGGGAGCACCATGGCCGCCCGCTTGGAGGTCGCGATACCGGCGTCGTAGGCGCGGCGGGCCTGGTCGGAGATCACCTGGGTCTCCCGCTCGGTGGCTCCGGCCGCTCGGACGGTCCGGATCGCTCCCAGGGTCCGCACGGTCGCCGCGGTCAACAGGCCGACCTGGTCCTGTTCCTTGCGCTGGAGGGCTTGCACGCCGCGCACGGCGATCACCGAGAACCCGGCGCCGATGGTGAACGCGCCGACGGTCAGCACGAACAACAGCGGGTCGATGAGGAAGGCCAGCACTCCGGCCCCGACCGCGATCAGCACCGAACCCACCGCCTCGACCGTTCCGCCGGTCACCGCGTGATGCAGCGCCGAGGTGTCCGTTCCGACCCTGGCCACCAGGTCCCCGCTGCTGCGGCTGTCGTACTCGGTCATCGGTAGCCGCAACAGGCGACCGACCAGCCGGATCCGGACCCCGTACACCACGCCGTGCGCGGTCTTCTGCAGCAGGTACTGGTGCGACGCGGAGAGCACGACCCCGACCAGCGACACGACGACGAGCACCAACACCAGGCCGGCGATCGGTCCGCCGGACGTGGCCCGGCCGGTGATCGCTCCGACCAGCGCCGGCTGGAGGAGTTCGGCCGCCGCGTCCACGATGGAGAGCACGGCCAGCATCACCAGTGAGGACCGGTGCTCCCGGACGTACGGAAGCAGGTGGGAAAGCCGGGCCCGGGGCGGGCGGTGCTCCTGGTCGGCGTGGTCCGCCTTGCTGCTCGCACGCTCGTCGATGATCGTCACGTCGCCGCCCTCCCCGGTGGGTCCGGCCTTCCAACGTAGAGAAGGCGCCGGGTCGGGTCACCCCGATTGGGCACCCGAGTCGGGCGGACGGCGAGCGGCCCGGGCAGGATGACCGGGTACATCCACAGGACACACGGTCGTCACAAACCTGGCTCATGATGGCGCCGGGACCACGGTGCCCCACCGGCCAGCGCGGGGGGCCCGGCCGGCCGGAGAGGAGAACCGTGACGGAATCTGCCGCCCCGATCGTGGTCATCGCCGCGCCGGCGGACGACCAGGACCGCATTCTGACCGAGCCGGCCCTGGAGTTTCTCGCCGAACTGCACCGGACGTTCGACGTCACCAGGCGCAGCCTGCTGAGTCAGCGGCAGAGCCGCCGGGACGCCGTGGCGGCAGGTACTCCGCCGCACTTCTCCTCCGACACCGCGGACATCCGCGAGGGTGACTGGCGGGTCGCCCCGATCCCGGCCGACCTTCGCAATCGCCGGGTGGAGATCACCGGGCCGACCGACCGCAAGATGACGATCAACGCGCTCAATTCCGGGGCACAGGTCTGGCTGGCCGACATGGAGGACGCCAACACCCCGCACTGGGAGAACGTGATCGGCGGGCAGATCAACCTGGCGGATGCCATCGCCGGCACCATCACCCTGGAGACCGACGGGAAGTCCTACGCGCTCGGTGACGGACCGCATGCGGTGATCGTGATGCGACCCCGGGGCTGGCACCTGGACGAGAAGCACCTGGTCTGCGACGGCGAGCCGATCTCCGGTTCACTCACCGACTTCGGCCTGTACGCATTCCACAACGCCGCCGAGTTGGTCGCGCAGGGACGAACACCCGCGTTCTACCTGCCGAAGATGGAATCGCATCTGGAAGCCAGGCTGTGGGCCGATGTCTTCGCCTTCAGCGAGCAGCGACTGGGCATTCCGGCCGGCACCATCAGGGCCACCGTGCTGATCGAGACCATCTGGGCCGCCTTCGAGATGGACGAGATCCTCTACGAATTGCGTGAGTACATCGCCGGTCTCAATGCCGGCCGCTGGGACTACCTGTTCTCCATCATCAAGACATTCCGCGACTCCGGCCCAGAATTCGTCCTGCCCGACCGGGCCGCGCTGACCATGACGGTCCCGTTCATGAAGGCGTACTCCGACCTGCTGGTGGCGACCTGCCACAAGCGTGGCGCCTACGCCATCGGTGGCATGGCGGCTTTCATCCCCTCCCGCGACCAGCAGGCCAACGAGCTGGCATTCGAGAAGGTCAGGGCGGACAAGACCAGAGAGGCGACCGCCGGCTACGAAGGCTCGTGGGTGGCGCATCCCGGCTTGGTGCCGGTGTGCCGGGAGATCTTCGACGCGGTCCTGGGCGAGAACGAGAACCAGCTGACGGTAGGACTTTCCGGCAGCAGCGTCACCGATGAACAGTTGATCGATCTTTCCGGGACGGGTGCGACGGCGACAGAGGCCGGCCTGCGGGCGAACATCGAGGTCGGCCTCGAGTACCTGGTCACCTGGCTGTCCGGCCGAGGTGCGGTGGCCATCCGCAACCTGATGGAGGACGCCGCCACCGCCGAGATCTCCCGGTCCCAGGTCTGGCAGTGGCGGGAGTCCGAAACCGTGCTGGACACCGGGCACCCGGTCACCGCGGAACTGATCGTCCAGATCGCCGACGAGGCGGCCGCGGCACTGGAATCGAGCTGGTCCGACGTCGACGGTGGCGCGGACCTGCTCGCCAGAGCTCGCACGTTGATGGTCGAGTTGATGATCGACGAGCAGTATGCGGACTTCCTCACCACGAGGGCCTATGAGCTCATTCCCTGATTCTCCGAGCGGGTTGGTGCTGACCGCAGATCTGCTGCACCGCTGGGACAACGAACTCGCCGACGACGATATTGCCTACGTCGCGCTGTATCCCGGTTCGCCCGGGCCGGGCCCCGTGCACACGGTGTATGTGCCGGTGCCGCGGTTCGATCACGATGTGATCGATCGCTGGCGCAGTGCGGCCGTGGCCGCGGTCGAGGCGATGCCCGGCGAATGGGCCGGCGTGCTGGAAGGAATCGCTGCGGCGGCCGGTGGCGAGGATCCCCAGGTGTTGCACGAGCTGACCCTGGCCAAGCTCGCCGACGAGCCGATCGAGGACCTGCGGATAGACCTGGAGGACGGCTTCCGCGCCCACCGTGGGCCGATCGACGACGCCGACGAGGACAGGGCCGCCATGCGTGCCGCCGGCATCGTCGCGTCGTGGGCGGACCGCCCACGGAGTTGGGGACTGCGGATCCGCAGTCTCGGCGGCCCGACGCGTCACCGTGGGCTGCGCACGCTGGACCTCTTCCTGTCCCACCTCGGGGCGCCGCCCGGGCCCGGGTTCGTCGTCACGCTGCCGAAAGTCACGTCGGTGGCGCAGGTGACGGTGTTCGCCGAGGTGCTCGCTTTGTTGGAGAACTCCTACGGGCCGATCCATTTCGAGATCCAGGTGGAGACGCCCCAGACGCTGCTGGGCTCCGATGGGCGGCTGCCGTTGCCGGAAATGATCAGGGCCGGCGGCGGTCGAGTGTCCGGATTGCACTTCGGCACCTACGACTACACGGCGAGCCTCGGCATTCTCGGTCCCTACCAGGACCTTCGGCATCCGGTGGCGGACGCGGCCAAGGACTTGATGCTGCTGGCCGCGGCGGAGACCGGGGTTCGGGTGTCCGACGGTTCCGACAACAAGGTGCCGGTGGGGGAGTCGGCGACGGTGGCGCGGCGCTGGGCCCGGCACGCGGACGGCGTGTTGCGTGCGCTCTGGGCCGGCATCTATCAGGGCTGGGACCTGCATCCGGCGCAGCTGCCGACCAGATTCGCCGCCACCTTCGCCTTCTACCGGACCGGATTCACCGATGCCGTCGACCGACTCGAGCGCTACCACCGGCAGGATGCGACGGGTGGGGTGCTCGACGAACCGGCCACGGCCTTCGCCTTGGCCAGGCATCTGGCTTCGGCGCGCGCGTGCGGCGCCATCACCGCCGGCGACATCGCCCCGCTCAGCGACGCGACCATTGCGTACTACCTGCACCGCGGCGCCCTGCCCGGTGGCATCGAGGAGGGAGCCGATCGTGCATCTCAGCCCGGCTGATCAGGAAAAGCTCTTGTTGGCGGTGGCCGGCATGGTGGCTCGCGACCGCCTGGGACGGGGTGTCCGGCTGAACTACCCGGAGGCTGTTGCGCTGCTGACCACCTGGGTGATCGAGCGTGCACGCGACGGACGCGGTGTCGCCGACCTGATGGAGGCCGGGCGCTCCGTGCTGACCCGCGACCAGGTGATGGAGGGCGTCGCCGAGATGATCGCCGATGTGCAGATCGAGGCGACGTTCCCGGATGGTCGCAAACTCGTCACCCTCCACCACCCGATCGCCTGAACCTGCACCGCCGCAGTCCCATCCGGAACCGAAACGAGGGAGACACCGTGGCCGGTACCGCATCCACCGGACCGGGCGCCATCCGGACCGCCCAGGGCACCGTGCTGCTCAACGGCGACCGCGGGCCCGATGAACGCATCGAACTGGTCATCCTGAACACCGGGGACCGCCCGGTGCAGATCGGATCGCACATCCACCTTGCCGATGTCAACCAGGCCCTGCTGTTCGACCGCGAAGCCGCCACCGGATTCCGGCTGGACATCCCGTCCGGCACGTCGCGCCGGTTCGAGCCGGGGGCGTCCCGCCGGGTGCAGGCAGTGAGACTGCGCGGTCGGCAACAGGTGCCGGGCGTTGCGCTGCGCACAGAGGAACAGGGCTGATGGTCGAGATCTCCCGCGCGGAGTACGCCGCGTTGTACGGGCCGACGGTCGGCGATCAGATCCGGCTCGGTGATACCGACCTGTGGATCGAGGTCGAGGACGACCTCACCGTCGGCGGCGACGAGGCGGTGTTCGGTGGTGGCAAGTCGATCCGCGAATCGATGGCGCAGGGCACCACCACCAGGGCACAGGGCGCGCCGGACACGGTGATCACCAACGCCATCGTGCTGGACCACTGGGGTGTGGTCCGCGCCGACGTCGGGATTCGGGACGGCAAGATCGTCGCGTTGGGCCGAGCCGGCAACCCGGACATCGCCGACGGGGTGCATCCCGACCTCGAGATCGGTGCGTCGACCGATGTCATCTCCGGCGAAGGGAAGATCCTCACGGCCGGCGGTTTCGACTCGCACGTGCATCTGATCTCCCCCTCCCAAGTGGTGGAGGCGCTGGCCACCGGGCTGACCACGCTCGGCGGCGGCGGCACCGGACCGAGCGAGGGCACCAAGGCAACGACAGTGACCCCGGGCGCATGGCATCTGTCCTCGATCCACCGCAGCCTTGATGGCTACCCGATCAACCTGTTGCTGCTCGGCAAGGGCAATACGGTGTCCGACGAGGCGTTGGCCGAACAGGCGCTGGCCGGGGCGGGCGGGTTCAAGCTGCACGAGGACTGGGGCTCCACGCCTGCCGCGATCGATGCGGCGCTGCGGGCCTGCGACGAGTGGGGCGTGCAGGCCGCGCTTCATTCGGACTCGCTGAACGAGGCCGGCTACGTGGATTCGACGATCAGGGCAATCGGCGGCCGTTCCATCAGCGCCTTCCACGTCGAGGGTGCCGGGGGTGGGCACGCGCCGGACATTCTCACCCTCGCCGGCCTGCCGAACGTCATTCCGGGTTCGACGAACCCGACGCTGCCGCACACGGTGAACACCGTGGCCGAGCACCTGGACATGCTGATGGTGTGTCACCACCTGAATCCGGCAGTGCCCGAAGATCTCGCGTTCGCCGAGTCCAGGATCAGGGCGACGACCATTGCCGCCGAGGACATCCTGCACGACATGGGTGCGATCTCGCTGACCTCGTCGGACGCCCAGGCGATGGGCCGGATCGGCGAGGTGATCACCCGCACCTGGCAGGTCGCGCACGTGATGAAGGCTCGGCGCGGCGATATCGGCGGTGGGCTGCCGGCCGACAACTTCCGGGCGCGTCGCTACGTCGCGAAGTACACCATCAATCCGGCGATCTCCCACGGAGTCGACCACCTGATCGGCTCCGTCGAGGCCGGCAAGATGGCCGACCTGGTGCTCTGGGAGCCGAAATTCTTCGGGTTCCGGCCGTCCGTGGTGATCAAGGGCGGAGCGATCGTCTGGGGCGCGCTGGGCGACCCGAACGCGTCGATCCCTACGCCGCAGCCTGTGCTCATGCGGCCGGCCCTGGCCGCCGGGCAGGGAGCCGACCTTTCGGT
The DNA here is from genome assembly GCA_963834185.1 of uncultured Actinomycetota bacterium. Lineage (GTDB taxonomy): Bacteria > Actinomycetota > Actinomycetes > Mycobacteriales > Nakamurellaceae > Nakamurella. The sequence goes on along the minus strand of CAWIAR010000011.1, from coordinate 383,518 downwards.
GTCGTTCGTCGCGCCGCGTGCGCTGGCGGACGGTCTGGCGGAGCGGCTCGGGCTCCGTCGCGCGCTGGAGGCAGTGCGACCCACGCGCGCCGTCGGCAAGGCCCAGATGATCAACAACGATGCGCTGCCGCGGATCGACATCGACCCCGAGAGCTTCGCCATCGACATCGACGGCGAGCGGGTCGAGCCCGCACCGGCCGCCGAACTGCCGCTGGCCCAGCTCTACTCGCTGTTCTGAGCCGCCGATGCCGCCCGATACCCGTCCCAGCCCCCCTGCCCGCCCGGCCAAGTAGCGCCGTATGCACGCGACACGCCGGGTGTGACCGGCGTGTCGCGTGCTTTCGACGCTACCCAGGGGGGCGGGCGGGCGGCCAGGGTGCTGGAAATCCTGCTCGCCGACGCGCGCCTGCCCGGTGGTGGCCACACCCAGTCCGCGGGTCTCGAGGCGGCACTGCTGGCCGGCATGCCCATCCATGGCGTACCCGACTATCTGCGGACCCGGCTGGCGACCGTCGTGATGGTGGAGGCCGGCACCGCCGTGGTCGCGCGCGCGGTGTGCGCTGCGGACCCGTTCCGGGCCGAGACGTTGGCCGACGTCGATCGTGCCTGGCGAGCAAGAGTTCTCAGTCCAGCCCTGCGATCAGCCTCGCTCCAACTGGGTCGGGGTTACGCCAGGCTGGTCGGCCGGGTCTGGCCCGGAGTCTGGGCCGACGCACTGACCCGCGCGTTGCCGGTTGGCCGTGCGGTCGCCGTTGGCGTCGCGGCGCATCTGGCCGGCTTGGACCCCGTGGCCACCGCCCGGCTGATTGCCTACGACGACGTCCAAACCGTCTGCGCGGCGGCCCTCAAGCTGCATCCGATGGATCCGACCGACGCCACCGTCTGGGCCGTGCAGGTCGCCGATGAGATCGAAGCGCTTGCCGAGCGACTGGCAGTACTCACCTCGACCGAGGACATTCCCGCCCTCGGTGCCATCCACATCGAGACGTGGGCCGAGCTCCACGCCGTCTCCCAGCAGAGGTTGTTCCGTGCCTGATCCCGCGCCTGAAACCGCCCCCTTACCTTCGACTTCCATGACGAGCTCGGACCCGGCTGCCACCAGGTCGCTGCGCCTCGGCGTCGCCGGCCCGGTCGGCACCGGTAAGTCGTCGATCATCGCCTTGATCTGCCACGAACTCGCCGACGAACTGCGGCTCGGGGTGATCACCAACGACATCTACACCGACGAGGATGCGCGCTTCCTGCGTTCGGCCGGGGTGCTCGACCCTGCGCGCATCAGGGCAGTGGAGACCGGTGCCTGCCCGCACACCGCCATCCGGGACGACGTCACCGCGAATCTGCTTGCGGTGGAGGATCTCGAGGCCGATTTCGCACCGCTGGACGTGGTGCTGGTCGAGTCCGGCGGCGACAACCTGACGGCCACCTTCTCGCCGGCACTGGTGGATGCCCAACTGTTCGTGCTCGACGTGGCCGGCGGTGGCGACGTCGCCCGCAAGGGCGGCCCTGGCATCGGCCGCGCAGACCTGCTGGTGGTGAACAAGACAGACCTCGCACCGTATGTCGGCGTCGACGTGCCGCGGATGGTTGCCGACGGTCTGGCCGCCCGGGACGGCCGACCCGTACTGGCCCTGTCCCGATTGGACCGGCCTTCCGTCGATGCGCTCTCGGACTGGGTGCGCCGGATGCTCGCCACCTTCAGGACCGGCACCCACGTGCCGGTGGACCCGGGACCCATGGCACCCCACTTCCACGCCGGCGGCGACCACGACCACGGCGATCACGACCACGACCACGACCACGGCGATCACGACCACGGCGAGCACGCCCCGATGCACGCTCACCCCAACGGCGGTGCAGCGCACCGGTGACCGTCGTCGGGATCGACGTCCGCACGGGTCGCGCCGCTCTGCAACTGTCCGGCGGTCCGCTGATCGGCAAGGTGCTCTCCGTCGGGCCCGACCGGGCCAGAATCGGCTTGGTCGCCACCGAGGCGTTGCTCCTGGGCGGGGACGACGTGCGGATAGACGTGCGGGTCGGACCCGGCGCGCACCTCGAGCTGGTGGAAATGGCGGGGGTGGTGGCCTACCACGGCCGGGGTCGCGCGGCGTCCTGGTCCGTGCACGTCCGCGTCGCCGAGAACGCGACGCTGACCTGGCACAGCGAGCCGTTCGTCATCTCCGACGGTGCTGAGGTCACCCGCTCGACAACCGTCGACCTCGGTCCCATGGCGACGGCGCTGCTCCGGGAGACACTGGTATTCGGCCGGGCCGGTGAGAACGGCGGATCCCTGCACACCCGCACCAGGGTGAGCACCTGCGGAGGACCGATGCTGGCCGAGGACCTGGCGCTCGACCCGGCACATCGGGCTGCGGTCGGCATCCTGGGCGGCCCGTCCGGCGTGGCTCGGGTGGTGGACAGCATCCAGGTGCTGGGTCGGCGCGCACCACGGACGCAGGCCGCACAGGTCACCTGGCTCGACCTCGACCAGCCCGGGGCCATCATCCGGTGGGCAGGTGCCGACCTGGCGTCCAGCCCGCTACCCGATCTGTGGCCCGCGGTCGTGCGGACATCGCTGTCGGAACCAACAGGGACAATGGAGACGTGACTCGCTCCGCTCCGCCATCCACAGGTGAAGCCACCGTGGCGCCACGCATGGTCGTGACGGACATGGACGGCACCCTGCTCGACGCCACCGGCATGCGGGTCAGCGACCGCAACGCCGACGCCCTGCGCCGGGCCGAGGACGCCGGAGCCAAGGTGGTCATCGCCACCGGCCGGCCGATCTGGTGGTTGGGCCCGGTGATCGACATGGGCTTCACGGGTATAGCCGTCTGTATGAACGGTGCGATCGTCTACGACATCGCCGCGGGTGAGGTCATCTCAGGGAGCCCGATGACGGCCAAGACCATGCAGGGGTTCGTCAGCGGGCTGACCGCCCACACCACCGACTTCGCGATCGCCGTCGAGCGGCTGGGCGTCGACCTCACCGCATGCTGGTCCGAGGCGCACTACGACCACCCGTGGGGCCTCGGCCACTTCACCATCGCCACGCGGGACGAGGTGTTGGCCGAGCCGGCCGCGAAGCTGCTGATCAGAGGATGGGGGGAGTCGTCGAGGGAGCTTGCGGCCACCGCCAGGGCAAGCCAACCCGACGACGTCTCCATCACCTACTCCACCGACGACGGACTCCTCGAGGTCGCCGCAGCCGGGGTCAACAAGGGTTCGGCGCTGGCCTGGCTGGCCGAGCAATGGGAGATCGACGCAGCGGACGTCGTCGCGTTCGGAGACATGCCCAACGATCTGGAGATGCTGCGCTGGGCGGGCAGTGCATTCGCGATGGCCAACGGTCACGCCGAGGTCGCCGCTGCCGCCGGCCGGCTCGCCCCGCACCACGACGAGGACGGCGTCGCCCAGGTTCTGGAACGTTGGTTCTGATGCCGGTCTGGGACGACGTGGTGCGCGCCGCCACCGACCTGCCCGAGACCGAGCCGTCCACCATGCACGGCTCGGCGTGCCTGCGGGTGCACGGCAAGGCCTTCGCGGTGGACGGCTCCCACGTCGAGGGCTACATCGTCCTGTGGTGTGCGCCGGAGGAGAAGGCCGCGCTGCTCGCCTCCGGCGATCCCGCCTTCTGCACTACGCCGCACTACGACGGGCACGGCTCGATCCTGGTCGACCTGGACCGGGTGGACGCCGGGCAACTGGCCGAACTGGTCACCGACGCCTGGCGGTTGCGTGCGCCGGTCCGGCTGCGCAAAGCGTTCGACGCCGACTGACCGTCGCCGATCTCCGGTGCGGCTCAGCCTTCCAGCCAGTCACCGAGCGCGGCGAGCAGCCGGTCCACGTCATCGTCGCTGGTGTACGCGGCCAGCCCCACACGCAGGCCACCGTTGTCGACCAGACCCAGCGCACGGAACGGCTCGTACGCGTAGAAACTGCCGGCCGGCGCGAGGATGTCGCGCTCGGCCAGATATCGCGCGGCGTCGGCTGTCGACCGTCCGGGGAACGTCACGAACAGCGTCGGCGTCCGGTCGTCGGCTACCGAATGCAGGACTGCGCGCTCGTCCCAGGACTCGACGGCCTGCTCGATCCGTCCGCGCAGCCGTCGTTCGTGACCGTCGATCAGCTCATTCGCCGCCAGCAGCCGCTCCCGCCGGGTCCCCGTATCCGGCGCCAGCGAGGCGATGAAGTCGACCGCAGCGGTCGCCCCGGCCAGCACCTCGTACGGCAGCGTGCCGAACTCGAATCGTTCCGGGACCATGTCGGTGGACGGCAGCAACTTGTCCGGTTGGATCGGTTCCAGCACCTCCGGAGTGGCGCCGAGCAAGGCACAGTGCGGACCGAAGAACTTGTACGGCGAGCACACGTAGAGGTCGGCGCCCAGGGCCGGCACGTCGACCGCGGTGTGCGCGGCGTGGTGCACGCCGTCGACGTACAACAGCGCGCCCACCGCGTGCGTCCGCGCGGCGATGGTGGGCAGCAGCGGACGGGTGCCGAGTAGATTCGACGCCGCGGTGACTGCGACCAGTCGGGTGCGTTCGTTGACCAGGTCGTCCAGCTCGCCCAGCTCCAGGTCGGCCGTCTTCGGGTCGAGCGGGAGCCAACGCACGGTGATCCCGGCCCGCTCGGCAGCCTGCAACCAGGGCCGGACATTGGCGTCGTGGTCGAGTTGACTGACCACGATCTCGTCGCCCGGCCGCCAGGTCTTTGCCAGGTGTCGGGAGAAGTCGTAGGTGAGCTGGGTGGCGCTGCGCCCGTAGACGATGCCGCCGGGGGGCAGATTCAGCAGGTCGGCGTAGGCCGTGCGAAAGCCGGCGACGGCGTCGTCGGCGTTGCGTTCGGAGATGACGCCGGTGCCGCGGTTGGACAGCGGTCCGGTCAGGGTCATGGCGATCGCCGCTCCGACCATGGCCGGAGTCTGCGTGCCGCCGGGCCCGTCGAAGTGCGCGATGCCCGACGCCAAGGACGGGAACCCGGCACGGACGGAATCGACGTCGTAGATCGTCATGGGCGGTCCCCTCGGCTCGGACACGTGCGGCGCGACGAACCGAGTCTGCCGTACGACCTATCGTGGTCCGATGAGGCCGTCCGCGGAGTCGCTGGAACTGCCCGATGGGCCGTGGTGGCAGGTCGCCCACACCCTCGAACCGACCCCGATCGTGCTGCCCTCCGGACTCGAGTTGGTACGCCTGCTGGAGCGGCTGGGGGTCGAACCGGACGACGCAGTCGAACTGCCCGGTGTGTTGGCCGAGGTGCTGACCGATCCGCGACTGAGCTGGCTGGCGACTCGCTACGCCACCACGTTGGTGCGCGATCTCGGTGCGCTCGGCCTGCCGACGATCTTCGCCGATCCCACCCGCAATTGGCCTGTGCTTCCGCTGTCCGACGGGCCGGCGGCCCGCTGCGTCTACCTGCCGGCGTTCCTGGCCACCGTCCCGCAGATCCGAGCGCTGCACCGTGCTCGCGGGTTGCCCGACGAGGTCTCGTGGGCGACCCTGGCCGACCTCGGGCGGCAGATTTCCATTCACCGCAGAACTTTCGGTGTGCTGGGGACCGACACCCAATGGTGGACAGCGATTGCCTGGAACGGCAGCCTGGTGGATCTGGGCCGGCTGCAGGCCGAATGGCTGACTCCGCACACCGTCGGACTGCACATCCCGGAGTCCGGGCCGCTGACTCCGGAGGCGGTCGATGCCTCTCTCGACCGGTTGCGCGCGGGGTGGCAGGGCTGGTTCGGCACGAAACCGATTCAGGCCGAATGCGTTTCATGGTTGTTGGATCCGCAGCTGGCCGAATTCCTGCCTCCGTCCTCCAACATGATGCGGTTCCAACGCCGCTTCACCCTCGACGACGACCCCGGCGCCCCGGCCGACCAGAGCGCGCTGTACTTCGTCTTTCGCCGCCGCGACGTGCCGATACCCGAAGGGTTGGCAGCACTGCCGCAGGACACCGGCTTGCAACGGGGGATCGTCGACCTGTTGGCCGCCGGTGGACACTGGCATTTCCGCAAGGGATCGTTCTCGCTCTGATCCGGCCGCACATCCAAGGTGCGTACGACACCGACGACGCCTCTTCAAGCGTGGTGGGCATCCTCACTGCGTCAACGCGCTCGGGAACCGGGTCTCGAAATCCAGAATGCCAACCCACTTCGGCCGCACCGCGATTCTCGCCATGGGCCGGCCGGCGAGGCCGGTCACCCAGGCTCGGCCCGCCTCCTGGCCCATGTAGCGCTCACAGGCCAGTGCGTAGTCCGGATCGACATCCTCGGCCACGGTCACGTCGGCGTCGCCGCGGATCATGAGAACCTTGTAGGGCCAGGTCGTGCCATCGATGGTGATGGCCACGCCAGGGTTCGATTCCAGCACCCGGACTTTCGGTGCTCTCGGTGGGGAACCCATGGCGATCACCTCACCGGTCCAGCGAAAATAGATCGGAACGACTCTCGGGGATCCATCCGACCAGATGTAGGCCAATCGTGCCGGTATCGCCGAAACGAGCAGGTCTCGAGCCACGGGATCGTCGAGCAGTGCTACGTCACCCTGTCTGTCCATCGATGCGCTCCCTCTGTGTCGTAGGTCACACGTCAGGAGCGTACTTGCGCGAGCAAGGGCGGCCGAGATGCATGGCTACTCGCCCAGGAACCGCCCGAAGGTGGGGGCGACCCTGGAGGGGCGGCCCGAGCGGGACTCGGCGACATCGGCTGTGCTCATCACCTTGAGTCCGGCGTTGATTCCCAGATAGCGCAGGGGTTCCGGCTCCCAACGGCGCGAACGATGGCCGACCCACGGCAACGTGGTCAACTCCGAGGAGGTCCGGGTGATCAGGTCGGCCAGCGTGCGGCCGGCCAGATTGGACGTCGTGACGCCGTCCCCGACGTACCCACCCGCCCAGGCGAATCCGGTCGCCCGGTCCAGCCCGACCCCGGCATGCCAGTCGCGTGGCACCCCCAGCGGTCCGCCCCAACGATGGGTGAATCGGACACCCCGAAGGGCCGGGAACATGCCCAACACGGTGCGCTCCAAGAAGTCGAAGACCCGAGGCTCCAGGTCGAACTCCCGGCGCATCCGCGACCCGTAGTGATACGGCGCGCCGCGGCCACCGAACACAATCCGGCCGTCGGCGGTGCGCTGGCCGTAACAGACGAGATGCCGGTGGTCGGTGAACGTCGGCCGATCGACCATGCCCACGCCGTCCAGCACGTCCGGCGACAACGGCTCGGTCGCCACGATCAGCGAATACACCGGTGCGAGTTCCCGGCGAGCGCCGGGTAACGCGGCGGTGTAGGCCTCGGTGGCTCGCACCACCACCTCGGCGCGGACGGTGCCGTTCGACGTCACCACCCGGTGCGGCCGGATTTCCGTGACCTCGGTCGCCTCGTACAGATCCACCCCGAGGTCGACCACCCGCTGCGCGAGTCCGCGGACCATCGCAGCTGGGTCGATCGCTGCGCAATGCGGTGTGTAGGTGGCACCGAGGGTTCCCGTCACTCCGGCTATCTCGGCCACCTCGTCCGCGTCGAGCAGGCGGAGGTCCTCGTCCGTGTCGCCCCATTCGCGTGCGGCCCGCACGGCGCCACGGGCCCGGTCCAGTTGCACGACCGACCGGGCGAAACCGAGCGTCCCGCCACGGGCGAAGTCGCAGTCCAATCCCTCCGAGGTGACGGCAGTCTCGACGGCGTCGATGGACGCCCGCATGGCGGACTTCATGGCCAACGCGGCGTCCCGGCCGTGCGCCCGCGCGATCGCCGGCCACGAAGCCGGGAACAGGTCGGAGCACCAGCCGCCGTTGCGCCCGGATGCGCCGAAGCCTGCGATGTCCCGTTCCAGCACGGCGATGCGCAGGGAAGGGTCGAGCCGCTTGAGGTAGTACGCCGTCCACAGACCCGTGAAACCGGCGCCGACCACCGCCACGTCGGCCTCACGATCGCCCGGCAGGGCCGGCCGTGGGCGCAACGATCCGCGGACCCGATCAAGCCAGAGAGACAGCGAGCGATAATCTGCGACCGGTTCCAGTGGCGAACGGGGCTGCGGAAGGGCCGACATCATCCGTTCGTGGGCAACAGTTTTCGCAGCGAAGACCGGCCGAGGAGCGGGGTCAAGGGGCACCAGTGGAACCTAGCGTCCCATCAGATCTTCGTCCACGCCTCTGCGAGCACGGATCGCAGAATGCTCTCCATTTCGTCGAACTCGGCCTGACCGCAGGTCAACGGCGGAGCCACCTGGATGACCGGGTCGCCGCGGTCGTCGGCCCGGCAGTACAACCCCGCCTCGAACAGGGCATGCGAGAGGAACCCGCGCAGCACCCGCTCGGACTCGTCGGCCGTGAAAGTCTCCTTCGTCGCCTGGTCCTTGACCAACTCGATGCCATAGAAGTACCCGTCGCCGCGCACGTTGCCCACGATCGGCAGGTCGTACAGCCGCTCCAGGGTCGACCGGAAGGCGTTCTCGTTGCGGAGCACGTTGCCGAGCAGATCCTCCTTCTCGAACACATCGAGGTTGGCCAGCGCGACCGCACAGGACACCGGATGGCCGCCGAATGTGTACCCGTGGGCGAACATGGTGTCGCCCTTGCCGAACGGTTCGAAGATCTTGTCCGAGATCAGCGCCGCACCCAAGGGGGAGTAGCCGGACGTGAGGCCCTTGGCGGTGGTGATGATGTCCGGCTGGTAGCCGAACTTCTGTGCACCGAACATGGTCCCGAGCCGGCCGTAGGCACAGATCACCTCGTCGGAGACGAGCAGCACATCATGGGTGTCGCAGATCTCCCGCAACCGGTCGAAGTAGCCGGGCGGCGGTGGGAAGCAGCCGCCGGCATTCTGCACCGGCTCGACGAACACCGCAGCCACGGTGTCAGGGCCCTCCATCAGGATGGCCTCCTCGACGCGGTCGGCGGCCCACCGGCCGAACGCCTTCTCGTCATCGGCGACGAACGACGGTGCCCGGTAGAAGTTGGTGTTCGGAACCTTCGCGGTGCCCGGGACCAGCGGCTCGAACGCTTCCTTGAACGGAGGCACACCGGTGATCGACAGCGCCCCGTGGGTGGTGCCGTGATAGGCGATGGTCCTGCTGATCACCTTGTGCTTGGTCGGCTTCCCGATCAGCTTGTAGTACTGCTTGGCCACCTTCCACGCGGTCTCCACCGACTCGCCACCGCCGGAGGAGAAGAACACCTTGTTGAGGTCGCCGGGCGCGGACTGCGCGAGCCGGTCGGCGAGCTCGATCGCGGTCGGGTGCGCGTAGCTCCAGATGGGGAAGAAGGCCAGCTTGCGGGCCTGCTCGGCGGCCGCGGCGGCGAGGTCCTCGCGACCGTGCCCGGCCTGCACGACGAAGAGGCCGGACAGGCCGTCGAAGTAGCGCCGACCCTCGGTGTCGTAGATGTAGACACCCTCCCCGCGTTCGATCGTCGGTACGGGTTTGCCTGCGTAGGAAGACATCCGGGTGAAATGCATCCACAAGTGGTCGGCGGCGCTCATCAGATTTCTCGTTCTCGTGTCGGACGGATGCGGACAGGGTGGCACGCCCAAGGGCTCAGCGAGTGCCCCAGGTGTAGGTCTGTTTGGCCAGCTTGAGATACACGAAGGATTCGGTCGACCGGACTCCGGGGATGGTGCGGATCCGCGAGTTCAGCAGGTCCAGCAGGTGATCGTCGTCCTCGCAGACGACCTCGACCAGGATGTCGAACGAGCCGGCGGTGACGACCGCGTAGTCGACCTCGTCCATCGCGGTCAGCTCGGCGACAATCGGATCGAGATTGCCCTCGGCGCGCAGGCCGATCATCGCCTGCCGGGTGAACCCGATCTGCAAGGGGTCGGTGACCGCGACGATCTGTACGACCCCGGAGCGGATCAGCCGCTGCACCCGCTGCCGGACCGCCGCCTCGGACAGTCCCACCGCTTCGCCGATTGCCGCGTACGGCCGTCGACCATCCTGCTGGAGCTGTTCGATGATTGCCTTGGAGACGTCGTCCAACGCCATCCGGGACGCCCGATCACGACCGCGGTCGATTCGATCGGACTCGGATGCGGCGGTTGCCCCAGCGGCCGATCGTTGCGCTTCAACACCTGCAGACACCCCTTGATCATGGCAAGTTGTCGCTGCGACATGCAAGCGCATCCGTCGGCGTCGCGCGGCAACACGACGGAAATCGTTGACGATCGAGCGGGCGGCGACCGAATACCGAACTTTCGAGCGATCCGGCGTCGACTGTTGCCGGAGTGTGAGGCGGGGTGTCAGTATCGCCCTGCGAGCGCGTCCTGCAGGACCGCCGCGACCGGGAAAGGGGCAGTCTTTTGACTCGTCCACACCAGCGTTCGTCCTGGCCGATGTCCCCGCGCTCGATCGCGCCGCGCTCGATGTCCTTGGGCTCGATCTCCTTGGGCTCCGGCGTTTCGCGCCGCGCGTTGCTGCGTGGCGCCGGCGGGGCGGGCCTAGCCGCCTTGCTGGCGGGTTGCAGCATCCCCGGCATCAAGGTCACCGACTACCAACCCGTCCCCGACCTTTCCGACTCCGAGAAGGTGGTCAACTGGTCGAATTGGCCCTTCTACATCGACCAGGCCGAGGAGGGCGACGACGCTCCGACGACGTTGGAGCTGTTCACCCAGCAGACCGGGATCGAGGTCAACTACACCGAGGACGTCAACGACAACGATGAGTACTTCGCCAAGATCCAGCCGCAGATCTCCGGCGGCCAGGCGATCGCCGCGGACACGTTCGTGGTCACCGACTGGATGGTCGGCAAGCTGATCCGGCTGGGCTTCCTCGAGGAACTCGACCACGCCAACATTCCCAACATCTCCAACCTGCGGGCGGATCTGCGCGAGGTCACCTTCGACCCCGGCCGCAAGTACAGCCTGACGTGGCAATCCGGCCTGGCCGGCATCGCGGTGAACCCGGCCGTCACCGGCGGGCTCGAGATCAATTCGATGCAGCAACTCCTCACCGAACCATCGCTGCGCGGCAAGGTCACGCTGCTCACCGAAATGCGGGACACCGTCGGGCTGACCATGCTCGATCTCGGTTACGACGTGTCGGACTTCACCATGGACCAATTCGACGCGGCCATCGACGTCCTGCAGGACGCCGTCGATTCCGGGCAGATCCGCCGGTTCACCGGCAACGATTACGGCGCCGACCTGGTCCAGGGCAACGTCGCGGCCTGTGTCGCGTGGACCGGCGATGTGGTGAGCCTGCAGGCGGACAGCCCCGACCTGCAGTTCGTCGTGCCGGACGCCGGTTGCACTCTCTGGAGTGACAACTACGTCATCCCGATCAGGACCCCGCACAAGAAGAATGCGGAGACCCTGATGAACTTCTACTACACGCCGGAGATTGCGGCCCAGGCCGCGGCGTGGATCGCCTACATCTCGCCGGTCGACGGCACGAAGGAGGCGATGGCCGACTTCGACGAGGAGATGGTCGACAATCCGCTGGTCTTCCCCACCGAGGAGATCCTCAGTAAGGCAAAGGTTTTCATGGGATTGACCGAGGACCAGGAGAACCGGTGCAATCGGGCGTTCGCAAAGTTGACAGGGGCGTGAGGACATGACTGCCACGGAAACCAGCCCGGCCCAACAGGCGCCGGGCACCGGTGCCGGACTGCGGATCCGGGGGTTGCACAAGCGGTACGGGTCCTTCGCCGCCGTCGACGGCATCGATCTCGACGTCCCGGAGGGCAGCTTCTTCGCGCTGCTCGGTCCGTCCGGCTGCGGCAAGACCACGACCCTGCGGATGGTCGCCGGCCTCGAACAGCCGACCGCCGGCGAGATCTTGATCGGTGGCGAGGACATCTCGCGTCGCCGGCCCTACCAACGGCCGGTCAACACCGTCTTCCAGAGCTACGCACTGTTCCCGCACATGACGATCTACGAGAACGTCGCGTTCGGCTTGCGCCGGCAGAAGGCGTCGGAGATCGACCGGCGGGTCAAGGAATCGCTGGAGCTGGTGGAGATGGGCCACCTGGCGCAGCGCAGGCCGACCCAGCTCTCCGGCGGCCAACAACAGCGGATCGCGGTGGTCAGGGCGCTGGTCAATCGGCCGAAGGTGTTGTTGCTCGATGAGCCGCTCGGCGCGTTGGACCTCAAGCTCCGCCGGCAGATGCAGTTGGAACTCAAGCGGATCCAGGACGAGGTCGGCATCACCTTCATCCATGTGACCCACGATCAGGAAGAGGCCATGACCATGGCTGACACCATCGCGGTGCTCAACAAGGGCAAGGTCGAGCAGCTCGGCGCACCGGTCGACCTCTACGAGAATCCTCGGACCGCTTTCGTCGCAGGATTTCTCGGTCAGACCAACCTGCTCTCGGTGAACGTGCTGGAGCGTTCCGACGATGTGGTCAAGGTGGACTTCCACGGTGTCCAGCTGGCCATGCCGGCCCGCCGGCTGGCCGCGACCGGAACCGCGGTCGAGGCCGGGGTCCGTCCGGAGAAGCTGCTCTTGGCCGACCTCGGGCAGGCGCCGTCAGGGATGAATGCGGTGGACGGCACCATCATCGACGCGTCGTTCATCGGGGTCTCCACCCAGTACCTGATGCGGGCGTCGGCCGACCCGGACGAGGAGCTCACGGTGTTCAGCCAGAACACCGCCACCGAACTTCGCCGGGTCGGGGACCAGGTGACCGCGTACTGGCATCCCGAGCACACCTTCGGGTTGCACGAAGGCGCCTGGAAGGAAGCGGAAGCGGCGGAGGTCGCGTCGTGAGCGGCCAGCGGGGCACACACTGATGGCCGCGGCCTTGGGACATGTGCCGGGCGGCACGGACCCGGCTGTCGCCGATGATGACGATGCGGGTCGCGGCAAGCTGACTCCGTATTTCCTGCTGTTGCCCGGCGCACTCGTGCTGGTGATCTTCTTCGTGCTGCCGATCCTGACCCTGGTCAACAGTTCGCTGACCACGGGTGGCATGGAAGAGGGCTATACGTTCAGCTGGGCGTTCTCCAACTACTGGGACGTGTGGACCGAGTACTGGCCCCAGTTCCTGCGGTCGTTCCTGTACGCGGGCACGGCGACAGTGCTCACGATCCTGCTGTCGTACCCGCTGGCGTACATGATCGCCTTCAAGGTGCAGCCCAAGACCAGGCCGTTCCTGCTCGTGCTGATCATCGCGCCGTTCTTCACCAGCTTCCTGATCCGGACGCTCGCCTGGACCACCATCTTGTCCGACGACGGCGTGGTGGTGTCGTTCCTGCGGCACACCGGGGTGCTGTGGATCACCGACCTGATCGGACTGACCAGCGACGACCGGGTGTTGGCCACCCCGCTCGCGGTGATCCTCGGGCTGACCTACAACTTCCTGCCGTTCATGACCCTGCCGCTGTACGCGTCTCTGGAAAAGCAGGATCGGTCCCTGGTCCAGGCAGCCGGCGACCTGTACGCGAGTTCCTGGACGGCATTCTGGAAGGTCACGTGGCCGTTGTCGCTGCCCGGTGTCGTCTCCGGCACCCTGCTGACCTTCATCCCGGCGGCCGGTGACTACGTCAACGCGACCTTCCTGGGTTCGATGCGGGAATCGATGGCGGGCAATGTCATCGATGCGTTGTTCCTGCGCGTGCGGGACTACAACCACGCGGCGGCGATGTCCATCTCGCTGATGGCAGCCATCGTCGCGCTGGTGATCGTCTACGTACGCCGGGCCGGGACGGAGGAGTTGGTCTGATGGTTGCGACCGAGCGACGCCCCTCTGCACCGGCAGACCTGCCCCCGGTGCGTCGGGGTGCCGGCGCCTGGATCCGTGAGCACCTGGTGACGTTCTTCGGCATCCTGGTGCTGATCTACATGTTCGTGCCGATCGTCGTCGTCATCGTGTTCTCGTTCAACCAGCCCGAGGGTGCGTTCAACTACACCTGGACCAAATTCTCGCTGGATGCGTGGGCGCATCCCTGCGCGATCGAGGGCATGTGCGACTCGCTGCTGCTCAGTCTGAAGATCGCTGTGCTGGCCACCGTGGCAGCCACGATCCTGGGGACGCTGGCGGCGTTCGGCCTGGTGCGGCACAAGTTCCGGGGCAAGGCGACCGCCAACGTGCTGATCTTCGTCCCGATGGCCACCCCCGAGGTGGTCGCCGGATCGTCCCTGCTGGTGCTGTTCGTCAACATGGGGATCCCGCTGGGCCAGACCACCATCTGGATCGCCCACACGGTCTTCTGCTTCAGCTTCGTGGTGGTGACCGTCAAGGCCCGGCTGGTGGGGCTGGACCCGAGACTGGAGCAGGCTGCGCAGGATCTCTACGCCAACCGGTTCGAAACCTTCAGACGGATCACCCTTCCGCTGATCATGCCGGGCGTGGTGGGCGCAGCGATGCTGTCGTTCTCGCTGTCCTTCGACGACTTCATCATCACGAACTTCAACTCCGGTTCAGAGGTCACCTTTCCGATGTTCGTCTGGGGGGCGGCAAAGAAGGCGTTGCCGCCGCAGATCAACGTGGTCGGCACCGCCATGCTGCTGATCGCGTTGGCCTTCGTCATCACCGGACGGGTGATCTCGGCCCGCCGTCAGCGATGAGGCGCTCATGACGACGACGCAGGGGGGAACCGCGATCGACGCAGCGCGGCCGCAGGGCGGCTCCGGCGCGACCTTCCCGGTACTCGATCCGGCCACCGGTGCAACGTTGACCAGTTATCCGCTGGCCACGGCGTCCGATGTGGACCTGGCAGTTCGCCGAGCCAGGGCCGCCTTCGCCGAGTGGTCACGCTCGACGCCGGGGGAACGGTCGGAGATCCTGCACCGGCTGGCGTCAGCACTCGCCGAACGGGCCGACGAACTCGCCGCCGTCGAATCGGCGCAAACCGGCAAGCCGATCAAGCTGTCGAGCGGTTTCGACGTTCCCGGCACCATCGACAACGCGGCGTTCTTCGCCGGCGCGGCCAGGATTCTGGACGGCACGGCGGCCGCCGAATACTCGGCAGATCACACCTCGATGGTTCGTCGGGAGCCGGTCGGGGTGATCGGGTCGATCGCGCCGTGGAACTACCCGTTGCAGATGGCGGCGTGGAAGATGTTGCCGGCCGTCGCCGCCGGCAACACCGTCGTGCTCAAACCGGCCGAGATCACCCCGTTGACGGCGGTCATGCTCGCCGAGTCCGCGGCGCAGGCGGGGCTGCCCGACGGGGTGCTGGCGGTGGTGGCCGGCACCGGGGCAGGGGCCGGGGCCGCGCTCACCGGGCACCCTGACGTCGACATGGTGTCGTTCACCGGATCGACCATGGTGGGCCGACAGGTGATGGCTGCAGCCGCCACCCGGGCCGCCCGGGTACATCTGGAACTGGGCGGCAAGGCGCCGTTCGTCGTCTTCGAGGATGCCGACCTGAGCGCTGCGGTCCACGGTGCCGTCGCGGGTTCGCTGATCAACACCGGGCAGGACTGCACCGCGGCGACGCGGGCCTACGTGCACCGCTCACTGTTCGATGGCTTCGTCGAGGGGGTCGCCGACCTGTTCGCCGGGATCCGATTGGGCGATCCACTGGACCCGGCGACCGACCTCGGACCGCTGTCCAGCGCTCGGCACCGGGACAAGGTCGCAGCCATGGTCGGTCGGGCCGAGGCGGGCGGTGCCAAGATCTTCGCCGGCGCGGGGGTGCCCGACGGGCCCTACGCCGGCGGCTTCTGGTACCCGCCGACGCTGGTCGTCGGCGCCGGGCAGGATTCGGAGATCGTCCGGGACGAGGTGTTCGGTCCGGTGCTCACCGTCCTGCCGTTCGACACCGACGACGAGGCGCTCGCCCTGGCCAACGACTCGCCCTACGGATTGGCCGCGTCCGCATGGACCCGCGACGTGCACCGCTCGCTGCGGGCTGCTGCGGAGCTAAGGGCCGGAACGGTCTGGATCAACGACCACATTCCGATCTTCTCCGAGATGCCGCACGGCGGTTTCGGTTCCTCCGGGTTCGGCAAGGACATGTCGGTCTATGCCTTGCACGACTACACGATCGTCAAGCACGTGGCGATGGATCGCACCGCCGTCGCCCACAAGGACTGGCACCGCACGGTGTTCTCCCTGCCGCCCACAGCTCCTCACGCCGCCGACCCCGGCTGACACTCACGGCGAAGATCAACCGGCGCTGCGAGGACCAACTCCGCACTGTGGGGACCGTGGGACAGCAATTGCCGGCTTCGCCCTCGTCACGCCAGTTGATCCTCGCAGCAGATGGCTTCAGTCACCCCGATACAAGGAGAGCGAAACACCCGTGCACGACACACCGCGCAGTACCCCGACCTTCTCCGGTGCCATCCCCGACCCGGACGGCGCGTCGCTGTTCGCCGCCATGTGGGACGGCAAGACGGGCACCGTGTCCGAGACCTCCCGCAAGGTCCTTCCGCTCGACCTGCGGCGGTGAGAGCACATGTGGCCGCAGGATTCCCGCACCTCACCGTCCTGGTCCAAGGCGCTCGCGCAGACCGTCGAGACCTCGCTGGCCGATGCCGAGCCGCGGTGTTGGTGGCTCGAGGACGACGATCGTCCTGACCCGCACGAGCCGTTGGCCGGCACCATCAAGGCCGACCTGGCCGTGGTCGGCGGCGGGTACTCGGGCCTGTGGACGGCGCTGCTGGCCAAGCAGAACAACCCTGCGCGAGACGTCGTGCTGCTCGAGGGGCGCACCATCGGCTGGGCGGCGTCCGGGCGCAACGGAGGATTCTGTTCCGCGTCGTTGACGCACGGCCAGGCCAACGGACTGGACTGGTATCCAGCGGACATGCCCAGGCTGGAGCGGCTGGGCCGGCAGAACCTCGCCGGGATCGTCGGTACCATCTCGGATTTCGCCATCGACTGCAAGATGGAGCAGACCGGCGAGTTGCGGGTGGCCACCCAGCCCTACCAACTGGACGACATCGCGGCGGATTTCCAGACCATGCTGGACTTCGGCGACGACGCAGTGTTGCTCGACGCGGAACAGACGCGAGCGCACGTGAACTCGGCCACCTACCTCGGTGCCGTGTGGGATCGGGACAAGACGGTGCTGGTCGACCCGGCGCGGCTGGCGTGGGGGCTGGCCGAGGCGTGCCGGGCGCTTGGGGTCCGGATCCACGAGAACTCGCACGTCAGCGGGATGGTCAGGGAGGGCAACGCGATGGTGCTCACCACCGCGCACGGTACTGTTCGGGCAGATCGGGTGGCGTTGGGTACCAACGCGTTTCCCTCTCTGCTCAAGCGAGTGCGGCCGTATGTGATTCCGGTGTACGACTATGCGATGGCCACCCAGCCGCTGACTCAGAAGCAGCTCGCGTCGATCGGCTGGTCCGGGCGGCAGGGCGTCGGGGACTCGGGTAACCAGTTCCACTACTACCGGCTCACCGACGACAATTGCATCCTCTGGGGTGGGTACGACGCGATCTACCACTACGGGAGCCGCATCGACCCTGCCTTCGACCAACGCCCTTCGACGTTCAAGGTGCTGGCCGAACACTTCTTCACGACCTTTCCGCAACTGGACGGCATCAGGTTCACCCACACCTGGGGCGGTGCGATCGACACCTGCTCGCGGTTCTTCCCGTTCTTCGGTACCGGATTCGGCGGCCGGGTTGCCCACGCCACCGGGTACACCGGGCTCGGCGTCGGCGCGACCAGGTTCGGCGCGCAGGTGATGCTCGATCTGCTGTCCGGCAAGCGCACCGAATTGACCTGCATGCGCAGCGTCCGTGGCAAGCCGGTGCCGTTCCCCCCGGAGCCGCTGCGCTCCGGGGTGGTCAACCTCACCCGATGGTCGGTGGCCAAGGCCGACGAGAACCAGGGCCGGCGCAACCTGTGGCTCAAGACCCTCGACCGGTTCGGCCTCGGCTTCGACTCGTGAGGTGGGCAACCGGTGACCCGCCGGCTGGACGCCTTGCCCGGCAGCTGATCGAGCGACCAAGCTGGACCCGGATACACGACCGACAACGAACGGATGACAACGCCTCATGACGCGCTACGGCGTGATGTACGGACCCGACGTGACGTTCACCGGCGTCCCGCGCTGCGACCTGGGCGACCCGGCCAGCTATGCCGACGCGATCGCAGTCATCGTCGGTGCGCCCTATGACTCAGGGACCTCCTACCGTTCGGGCGCTCGGATGGGGCCCATGTCCCTGCGCACCTGCGACTACTCCATCCACACCGGATCGAGGCCACACCTGGCGCTGCGCGTGGATCCGCTGCTGGACCTGGGTGTGGTCGACGCCGGCGACGTCGAGATGGCACCGACCGAGACGCTGCGGGCGCTGCACAACCTGTCCACCGCGGTCACCACGCTCGCCAGGGCGGGGAAGATCCCGGTGATCCTGGGCGGCGATCACACCGTCGCCCAAGCCGACGTCACCGGACTGGCCGAGCACTACGGCTACGGCCGGCTCTCGGTGATCCACTTCGACGCCCACGCCGACACCGGTGACATCCAGTTCGGCTCGCTCTACGGCCACGGGCTGCCCATGCGCCGATTGATCGAATCCGGCGCGGTGCGCGGCGACAAGTTCCTGCAGATCGGCCTGCGCGGCTACTGGCCGGAGCCACCGGAGTTGGCGTGGATGGCGCAACAGGGCATGCGCGGCTACGAGATGGCCGAGATCGCCAAGCGCGGGCTGAACGCCGTGCTGGACGAGGCGTTCGCGATCGCCACCCAGGACACCGACGGCGTATTCCTGTCCGTCGACATCGACGTGGTGGACCCGGGAATGGCTCCGGGTACCGGCACCCCGGAGCCCGGCGGACTCACCGCGCGAGAGTTGCTGGACGCGGTGCAGCGGGTCGGTCGTGAGGTGCCGCTGGTCGGCATGGAGATCGTCGAGGTGGCGCCGCCCTACGACCATGCCGACATCACCTCGCTGCTGGGCAACCGCGTGGTGCTGGAGACGCTGTCCGGAATCGCCCGTCGGCGTGCGGACGAGGCCGCCGGTACCAGGTGGGACGAGACCACCCCGGTGCTGGACGGACGGCTGGAAGCACCCGTCGGATCTGCGGACGGCCGGCTGCGCATCCTGATGGTGGGCGCGGGTGGGGTCGGTTCCGCAGTGGTGGCCACCGCCGCGCGACGGGAGTTCGTCGAATCCTTCGTGGTGGCCGATTACGACATCGAGCGGGCCCGTCGCGCCGTCGAACTCGGTGGTGACGGCAGATTCCTCCCGGCCAGGGTGGACGCCAACCAGGTCCCCGATGTCGTCGACCTGCTCCGCAAGCACCGCTGCGACGTGCTGCTCAACGCGACCGATCCGCGGTTCGTCGTTCCGCTGTTCGACGCGGCATTGGAAGCGGGGGTGCACTACCTGGACATGGCGATGTCCCTGTCGTCGCCGCATCCGACCGACCCGTACACCAGCCCGGGAGTCAAGCTCGGCGATTACCAGTTCGCCAAGGACGAGGACTGGCGAGCCGGCGGGCGGATGGCGCTCGTCGGGATGGGCGTCGAGCCCGGTTTGTCCGACGTGTTCGCCCGTTACGCCGCCGATCACCTGTTCTCCCACATCGACGAGGTGGGCGTACGGGATGGTGGCAACCTCGAGGTGGAGGGCTACGACTTCGCCCCGACGTTCTCCATCTGGACGACGATCGAGGAATGCCTGAACCCGCCGGTCATCTACGAGAAGAACCGCGGGTGGTTCACCACCGCACCGTTCAGTGAACCGGAGGTCTTCGAGTTCCCGGACGGCATCGGCAGCGTCGAGTGCGTCAACGTGGAACACGAGGAGGTACTGCTGGTGCCGCGGTGGCTGGACGCCGACCGCGTCACGTTCAAGTACGGCCTCGGTGCCGAGTTCATCGAGATGCTCAAGCTGCAACACAAACTCGGCATCGACTCGACGACGCACGTCCAGGTCGGCTCGGTCACGGTGTCCCCGCGGGACGTGCTGGCCGCGCTGCTGCCCGACCCGGCGACGCTGGGGAACAAGATGCACGGCAAGACCTGCGCCGGCACCTGGGTGCGAGGCCTGGACAAGTCCGGCAACCCGCGCGAGGTGTACCTGTACCACGTGGTCGACAACAGCTGGTCGATGCGCGAATACAACTCGCAAGCGGTGGTGTGGCAGACAGCGGTCTGCCCGGTGGTGGCGATGGAACTCATCGCCCGTGGTACCTGGTCGGGCTCAGGCGTTCTCGGCCCCGAGGCGTTCGACGCAGTGCCGTTCCTGCAGTTGCTTCTCGAGTACGGAGGCCCTTGGGGAATGCGCGAACACCTGGCCGACGGCGGGTTCGAGTACCCGGCCCTCGGTGACCTGCCCGGTATCGTCGAACCGCCGGTCGTCCAGGGCGTTGGCACCCGGCTGGCCGTCGACCCGACCAGTTCGCACTCCGCGCTGCTGACCGGAGGTCACCGCGAGCTGTAACGCACCGGAACCCACGTTGATCATGGGAATGTCGTACGCCCGATCTCGGCGTGTCGCTGCGACTCGCGGCCCAAGCCGTACGAGTTGCCCATGATCAACGTGGGACGGCCGCGCGCTGCTGACCGGAGTGCCGCGAGCGGTAGCGATCCCGGGTCCTGGTCGAGCGGAGCCGGCGAGTGGGATCAGAGGTACTGGCCACCCGGCGTCGGGTTCTCGACGTCGCCGGCCAGGCCGCGACCGGGCGGAAGCGCGCCCCGCCGCATCTGCTCCAACTGCATGCGAGCGGCCATCTGTTGAGCCACCAGAGCGGTCTGCAGGCCATGGAACACGCCCTCGAGCCAGCCGACCAATTGGGCCTGGGCGATCCTGAGCTCGGCGTCCGACGGAATCTGGTCGTCGGTGAACGGCAGCGACAGCCGCTCGAGTTCCTCGCGCAACTCGGGTGTCAGCCCCTCCTCGAGTTCCTTGATCGACCGGGAGTGGATCTCCTTGAGCCGAACCCGGCTGGCCTCGTCGAGCGGGGCGGCGCGCACCTCCTCGAGCAGTTGCTTGATCATCGTGCCGATGCGCATGACCTTGGCCGGCTCGCCGATGCCCGCGGATTCCGCGGCCTGATCGACGTTCGGCTCGCTGCCGGCGGGCAACTCGGCGGTCCCGACCGGTTGACCATCCGGGCCGATCACCATCACGCGGTGGGCCGTCGACTCCTGCTCGGAATTCCTCGGCTCGAATTGGGTCATGAGTTCTCCTCCGGTCGGTCTGCGATCCAGGCACCCGCAGCATCGTCTGTCGGCCAGACCTCGGATGGCTGCACTGCCAACACGATCTTGCCGAGGTGGCCACCGGCGCGCAGGCGTCGGTGGGCCTCACCGGCCTCGCGGATGTCCAGGACGGTATCGATCACCGGTCGTACCCGGTTTGTCGCGATCAGCGGCCACAAGTGATCTCGCACGGCGCCGACGATCTCGGCCTTCGACCCCGGCCCGTGAGACTTGCGGGACCGCACCGTGGTGCCCGCGATGGTCGCTCGCTTGCCCATCAAGGCGGCAATGTCCAGGTCGGCGCGTCGGCCGCCCTGCATGCCGATGATCACCAATCGTCCCCGCTCGGCGAGCGCCCGCACGTTGCGGTCCAGGTACTTGCCCCCGACGATGTCCAGGATCACGTCAGCTCCATGCCCATCCGTCGCCTCGCGGATGCGATCGACGAAATCCTCGTCCACGTAGTTGATGCCGATGGCGGCGCCCAGCCGGGCGCAGGCCGCCAGCCCGGCGGCCCTGGACGCGGTCACCGCCACGGTTGCGCCCAGTGCCACGCCGACCTGGACCGCCATCGTCCCGATGCCCGACGTGCCGCCGTGGACGAGCAGCACCTCGCCGGGGTGCAGGCCGGCGACCATGACCAGGTTGGACCACACCGTGCACGCGGCCTCAGGCAGGCCGGCCGCGTGGATCAGATCCACGCCGGGCGGAACCGGCAACAGCTGCCCGGCCGGGGCGGCCACCAGCTCGGCGTACCCACCACCGGCGAGGAGTGCGCAGACCTGATCGCCGACGGACCAGTCGGTGACCCCGTCACCGAGCGCCACGACCCTGCCGGAGCACTCCATGCCGAGGATTTCCGATGCGCCGGGCGGCGGCGGGTAGTGGCCCTCCACCTGCAGCAGGTCGGCGCGATTGACGCCGGCTGCGGCGACCGCGACCACCACCTCGCCGGGGGCGGCCACCGGGTCGGGAACCTCCGCCCAGACCAGCTCGCCGTCGGCCGGCACCGTGATCGCCCACATGTCGACAACCCTAGCCAAGCGCCCCGATCACTCCGCGCGGATGCGCCTTCCGTGCGACGCTGACCGCATGCCGCCGGTGGTGGATCCGCTCGCCCGCTTCTGGCCCCTGCTCGGACTCCGGCTGGCGACGCCGCGGTTGGTGCTGGCCCCGTTGCGCGACTCGGACATGCCCGACCTGCTCGACCTGGTCCTCGACGGCGTGCACGAGCCTGGCGCCATGCCGTTCCTGCTTCCGTGGACCGAAGCGCCGCGCGACGAACTGATTCCCAACACCCTGCGGTATTGGTGGACCAGCCGGGGAGCGCTCGTGCCGACCGACTGGGCGCTGCCGTTCGTCGTGCGGATGTCGGGCACCGTGCTCGGCGTGCAGGACCTGATGGCCAAAGACTTCGCGGTCACCAGGACCGTGCACACCGGGTCCTACCTCGGCCTGGCGCACCAAGGCCGCGGGATCGGGACCGAGATGCGCGCTGCCGTTCTCGATTTCGCCTTCGATCATCTGAAGGCCGACCGGGCGGACAGCAGCGCCTTCACCGACAACCCGGCCTCGCTGCGGGTGTCGGAAAAGCTCGGCTATCAGTTCGACGGCACCAGGGTGGTGCAACGCAGACCCGAGGAACGGGCCGTCGAGCAGCGGCTCACCCGTCACTCCGGCGACATTCCGCCGCCCGTCGTGGCGGGTCCAGGTCGCCGGACTCGATCCGTGCCGCTCCCTGTTGGGGCTCGAGCCGGCTGACGCGCCGACCGCAGGATGCGAACCACCGGCCCGAACTCCCGGACCGAACCAGCGTGGGGACCACCGGACATTCGGGTTCGACGGCGGTGAGAACGACGTTGACCGACGGACACGGTTCGGTGACAGTCCAGCGACGATCTGCGCACCATTCCGGACGCGGCCGAGCCCGCCGGTAGCGTCTGCGCGCATTGCCCGGGTACCGGCCGCAGGCTGCGTTGATGTTGTTGTGCACCAACAGCAAATTGCCACTTCGATGTCGGCACGGTGCGATCTGCGAATGTTGTTCCGGGATTTCTCGAACAAGTTCGGCGAAGCCCTTGACGTGACCGGTGACACTCTGGTCAGATGCTCTCCGGAACCGGTTCCGGTACCGGTTCCGGAACAACCCAGGCAGCGATCGCCAACAGGCCACGACTCGACGGAGAGGACGCGGATGCGGACCACCATCGCCGACGTCGCGGCCGCCGCAGGCGTGTCCAAGACGACCGTGTCGCGGGTGATCAATGCCAAGTCCGACGTCGATGCGGCCACCGCGTCCCGGGTCAACCAGGTCATCGAGCAGCTCGGCTATGTGCCGAGCACCCGCGCGGTCGGACTGGCCCGCGGCCGCACGGGCGCGGTCGGAATGTTGGTTCCCTCGCTTGAGTTGGCCCTGGGTTGCCGAAGTGGTGCAAGGAGTGTCGGACGCCCTCGAGGAGGCCGGCCACGGCATGCTGCTGTACACCGGCGACCGCGGCCAGGAGTCCCTCAACCGATTCGCCACCAGCTCCAACGGACAGGCCTACGACGGCCTGATCCTGGTCACCCCGGAACACGCGCTGAACTACGTCACCGAGCTGCACCAGGGCGGCATGCCGGTGGTCATGGTCGACGACCGTGGCCTCGGCCCTGATCTACCGACGGTCGCGACCACGAATCGGCAGGGTGGCGCGGACGCGGCCTCACACCTGCTCGAACACGGTCGGACCAGGCCCATGGTGATCACCGGACCGATGGTCTACGGCTACTCCCGCGAACGGCTGCACGGCTTCCAGGAGGTGTTCGCCGAGGCCGGACACCCGATCACCTCGGACCGCATCGTGGAAGGCGACCTGCACCATCGGCGCGGCCGTTCGGCAATCGCCGCCCAGCTGCACGCGGGCGTCCAGTTCGATGCGGTGTTCGCCCATACCGACCTGACTGCGGCGGGTGCCATCGCCGAACTGCACCGGCACGGACTGGTCGTCCCCGACGACGTTGCCGTCGTCGGGTTCGATGACTCAGAGGTTTCCTGGCACACCGACCCCACGCTGACCACCGTCCACCAGCCCCTGCGCGAGATGGGCCGCACCGCAACGCGAATCCTGCTCGCGTCCTTCGGCGGTACCGCACTGCCGACCGCGCCGGTGATGTTGCCGACCACCTTGATCGCCCGGGAGTCGACCTTGGGTCTGAGTGCCCCGCTGCCCCCTGAACCCGCCTCGGTGCTGGCGGTCCGCCGCCGTCCCGGCCGCCGGGCCCCGATGGACGAAGTGGAGGTGTGAGGGACGTGCTGGTGTTCGCCCGAAGGCTCGGGTTCTATCTGATTGCCGCGTTCGCCGCGGTGACGTTGGACTTCTTCATCCCGCGACTGGTGCCGGGCGACCCGGTGCTCACCGCGCTGGGCCAGATGAAGACCGCGCCGCCCGAGGCCTACGAGGCGCTCAAACTGCAATTCGGGGTCGACACCGGGCAGAGCCTGTGGCAGCAGTACCTGCACTTCTGGAACATGTTGCTGCACGGCGATCTCGGCTACTCGATGTCGCTGGGCAACGCACCGGTCACCGAGATCATCAACCAGCACATCTGGTGGACGGTGATCCTGGTCGGCATCGCCACGGTGATCAGCTTCGTGCTCGGCACGGTGATCGGCACCATCGCGGCGTGGAAGCGCGGCTCGTGGGTCGAAACGCCTGCTGCCGGTCACCACGTTCCTCCAGGCCATGCCGTACTTCTTCCTGGCCACTCTGCTGGTGCTGGTCTTCTCGGTGCATCTGGGCTGGTTCCCGGCGATCGACGGCTACGACTACCTGAACAGCACCATCGGCTGGAACTGGACGTTCATCAAGGACGCGATCTACCACGGCGTGCTTCCGGCCGCCACCATCGTCATCGCGTCGTTGGCCGGGTGGATCATCGGCATGCGGAACATGATGGTGACGGTGCGGGACGAGGACTACGTGCTGCTCGCCGAGGCAGCCGGTCTGCCCCAACGACGCGTCATGTGGTACGCCGCCCGCAACGCCATCCTGCCGCAGATGTCGAGCTTCGCGATGGCACTGAGTTTCGTGGTCGCCGGGTCGGTGTTGACCGAGATCGTCTTCTCCTACCCGGGAATCGGCTTCACCCTGCTGGCCGCGGTGAAGAGCCTGGACTACACGTTGGTGCAGGGCATCTTCCTGGTCATCACCATGGTGGTGCTGGTCGCCAACATGGCTGCCGATGTGCTCTACGTCTTCCTCGATCCGCGCACCCGACGGGAGGCCTGAGCCGTCATGGAGATCATCGACCGTGCCCATCGACGGTCAGATCCAGGCGTTGGGCCCGGCCGAGCCGCCCGCAGGGCCGACCCGACGCCGGCGCGCGTTCCGCATCACCCGTTCGAAGAAGATGTTGATCGGCCTGGTCCTGCTCGGCCTCTTCGTGTTGGTGGCGATCATCGGTCCGATGATCGCGCCGTACGACCCGAACCAGGTCGGCATGCCGTTGGAAGGGCCACCGCTGCCGGGCACCACGGTCCCGTCCCAGCAACCCAGCGCCCAACACTGGCTGGGACAGACCACCATCGGCGCCGACATCTTCTCCCAGCTGCTGGCCGGGACCAGGCCGTCGGTGATCGTGGCCTTTTTGGCCGGGCTGCTGGCCACGGTGCTGTCGGTCGGGATCGGCATCACTGCCGGTCTGGTCGGCGGCTGGGTCGACGAGATCCTGTCGGTGGTGACGAACGTCTTCCTGGTCATTCCGGCCCTTCCGCTGCTGATCGCGATCGGCGCCTTCCTCGGGCCCGAGACCACCGGAAATCCGGTGGTGGTGAGCCTGATCATCGCGCTGACCGGCTGGGCCTGGGGAGCCAGAGTCATCCGGGCCCAGACGCTCTCCTCGAGAGCCCGAGACTTCATCGAAGCCGCCCGGATCACCGGCGAGAAGACCAGCCGGATCATCTTCGCCGAGATTCTGCCCAACCTGGGCGCGGTCATCGCCTCGTCGTTCCTGTTCACCACCATCTACGCGATCGGCACCTATGTCGGCCTCGGCTTCCTCACCGTGGTCGCGCCGGGGCCGAACTACAACTGGGGCACGATGCTGTTCGACGCCACCTCGAGTTCTGCTGTCGCATCGGGCATGTGGTGGTGGTACATCCCGCCGGGGCTGGCCATCGCATTCCTGGGCACCAGTCTCGCGCTGATCAACTTCGGTATCGACGAGTACATCAACCCGCGGCTGCGCACGGTCACCGGCTCCAAGGCGGCGCGTCAGCGGTTCGGCCGCAAGCTCAAGCCGCAGCTGGGCTTCACTCCGGTCGCCCGTACGACGGTCGGCGCCCGAATGCGAACGGCGCCGGTCGGATCGACGGGCGCGACGAACGCCGGAGCCATCGGATGACCGCGATCGACCGGCCGGGCGACTCCGGCCGGGGTGGGCGGAGCCATCGACGAACTGCTCCTGGACATCAAGGGTTTCAGCGTCGACTATCTGACCGAGGGTGACCCGGTCCATGCCGTGGACGACATCGATCTGGAGATCCGGCGTGGTGAAGTCGTCGGACTGGCCGGCGAGAGTGGGAGTGGGAAGTCCACCCTCGCCTACGCCGCCACTCGGCTGTTGCGTGATCCCGGGGTGATCACCGCCGGCGAGGCGCACTTCTACGACTACCCGGCCGGCTCGTACCGCCCCGGTGCCGGTTTCGTGCCGGCCGACCCGAAGGTCATCGATCTGCTCACCGATGATCGCCGGGTGCTGCACACGGTGCGCTGGTCACGGATCGCCGTGGTGTTCCAGAGCGCCCTGCAAGCACTGAATCCGGTGTACAAGGTCGGCAAGCTGATCGACGATGTGCTGGCCGCCCACAACCCGCGGGCGTCGAAGAAGAGCCGCCGGGTCCGTGCGGCCGAACTGCTCGGCATGGTGGGCATCTCGTCGGATCGACTGGACAGCTACCCGCACCAGTTGTCCGGCGGCATGCGGCAGCGGGTGATGATCGCGTTGGCGCTGGCCCTCCGGCCGCACCTGCTGATCATGGACGAACCGACGACCGCGCTCGATGTGGTGATCCAGCGGGAGATCCTCGAGGAGTTGATGCAGCTCAAGGAACAGCTGGGGTTCTCGGTCCTGTTCATCACCCATGACCTGTCCCTGCTGATCGAGATCGCCGACACCATCGCGGTGATGTACGCCGGTCGGCTGGTCGAGAAGGCGCCCGCGCAAGCGCTGTTCCGAGCGCCGCGGCACCCGTACACCTACGGCCTGACCCGCTCGTTCCCCTCGCTGCGCGGCGAGAAGAAGGTGATGACGGGCATTCCCGGTTCGCCCCCCGATCTGCGCAATGTCCCGTCGGGTTGCCCGTTCCACCCGCGCTGCGCGTGGGCCATGCCGGAATGTGCGACCAGCGAACCGCCGCGGGTCCATCTGCAGGAGGCCGCCGGTCCGCGGGAAGCGCTCTGCTGGCTGCAGGACGGTCAGCATCGGGTTCCGGTCGAGCTGGGCCTGCCCTCGCCGGCCGCGAGCGGGCGTCAACTGACCGTGCCACCGGACGCGGTCATCGAGATCCCGGAGTCCCTGTTCGACGTCGCGGAGCCCGCCGATCGAGGAGACGGACGCATGACGGCGGCACCGCATGAGCCGATCGCTGCCGCGGCCGCCGATCGCGGACAGCCCGTGCTCGAGGCCATCGGTATCACCAAGCACTACCGGGTCGGCGTCGGCAAGCTCCGGCGTGGGACCGTGCATGCGGCGGAGGACATCTCGCTGGCGCTGTATCCCGGTGCGGTGACCGCGGTGGTCGGGGAGAGCGGGTCGGGCAAGTCGACCCTGACCCGGATGCTGGCCCGCACCCAGCACCTGACCGCGGGCGAACTGCTCTTCGAGGGCCGCGAGGTCGGTGCGCAGAAGGCGCCGGACCCGGATTACCGCCGGGCCGTGCAACTGGTGTTGCAGGACCCGTTCGCTTCGCTGAACCCGACGCACACCGTGCGCTACATCCTGTCCCGCCCCCTGCAGATCCACGGACTGGCCGGCGACGACATCCAGGAGACGATGCTCGACCTGCTGCGCCGGGTGGCCCTGGAACCGGCCGAGCAGTTCATCGACAAGTTCCCGCACGAGCTCTCCGGTGGCCAGCGGCAACGGGTCTCGATCGCCCGGAGCCTTGCGGTGCAGCCGCGGGTGCTGATTGCCGACGAGCCGGTGTCGATGTTGGACGTGTCGATCCGGCTGGGCGTGCTGAACCTGCTGGCCGACCTGCGTGACCACGAACGGATCGCAATCCTGTACGTCACCCACGACATCGCGTCGGCGCGTTACCTGGCGGACACCATCATGGTCATGTACGCGGGCCGGGTGGTCGAGGTCGCGCCCGCCGCATCGATGACCAGCCGGCCCGCTCATCCGTACACCAAGCTGCTGCTCTCGGCCGCGCCCGACCCGGAGACCGAGGAGAAGACCTGGCTCGGCGAGTCCGGTGCGCCGCCGTCGCTTGTCGACCCGCCCAGCGGCTGCCGGTTCCACCCGCGGTGCCCGTTCGCCATGGACGTCTGTCGGACCGAGGCGCCGCCGTCGTTCCCGGTCGAACGACGGCCACACAGCCGAGTGTTGGCTGCTCGACCCGGCTCGAGCCGAAGCGGCGGCCGCCGCGAGGTCGCTGCCGGCCCGGCTGATCGAGGCACCCCCGACTGCCCGGCGACCCGGTTGCGCCGGCCGGCGGGCCGGCATGACCACGCGTCGCGGTGACCGGGACCGACCCGGTCCAGATCGCAGCGAAGCGGCCGCCACCGACACCGGCGACCTGAGTAGGAGACGACATCCCGCGCGGAGCAGGACCCACGCGGGTGGAACGCCCACACCCTGAATGGTCCTGCACATGCTCCGGCGTCGCATTCAGCGCGACATCCGCGGCCCCGCCGCACCAGCTCCCCCGCCCCGTCGGCCCTGTCGGAACAGCGTCGATCGCCTTCCGGGAAGGTCTCCATGCGTCGTAGAACCACTGTCGCCGTCGCGGCCGTGGGCCTCATCGCCCTCGTCACGACCGCGTGCAGCAACTCGAGCAACAACGCGAGTTCCAGCACATCCAGCCCCACAGCGCCCCGTCCAGTTCGTCCTCGGCCGCCCCGACCACGAGGCATCGTCCTCCGCGTCCTCCGTTCGGCCACCGCATCGTCTTCCGGTTCATCGGAATCGGTGTCCTCGTCGGCATCCTCCAGTTCGGGTGGTACGACGGTAGCGCCGCCCACGGTGGTGTCACCCTCGTCGATCTGCCGGCGCGGCCGACCGGCCAGGGCACCCAGCCCCTGGTGGTCGAGAACAACCCGATCCCGTCGTTGGAGGACAACTTCAACGCCTTCAATGGCAACGGGTTCGGCTACAAGCTGAACATCGAGGGCCTGTTCTACGAGCCCATGCTGATGTTCAACTCGCTCAAGGCCAACACCGCCTATCCGTGGCTGGCCACCGACTTCGCGTGGAACACCGACGGCACCGCGATCACCTTCACCCTGCGGCCAGGGGTGAAGTTCAGTGATGGCTCCGACCTGACCGCCGACGATGTCGCCTACACCTACCAGGTGATGAAGGACGTGCCGGCCACCAACCGGTCCGGTCTGCCGATCGCGAGTGCCAAGGCCGAGGGCACCGACAAGGTCACCGTCACGTTCACCAAGCCGCAGTACCAGAACATCTACAACATCGCCGGTCAGACCTTCATCGTGAAGAAGGCGGCCTACGAGGCTTCTGGCGACCCGGTGAAGTTCGCCGACGCCCAGCCCATCGGTACCGGCCCGTACACGCTGACCAAGTTCACCCCGCAGGGCCTGCAGTTCAAGGCGAACCCGACGTGGTGGGGCGGCACCGTGCCGGTGCCCGAGGTCGACGTCCCGGCCTACTCGAGCAACGACGTGGCGCTGCAGCAGCTGTCCGCCGGCAAGATCGACTACGCCGGCAACTTCGTCTCCAACATCGAGCAGAGCTTCGTGGCGAAGGACCCGGCCAACCACAAGTACTGGTTCCCGGCGATCAACACGGTCAACCTGGTGTTCAACGTGAGCACCGGTCCCGAGGCGCTGAAGGACGCGGCCGTGCGCCAGGCGGTCAGCGCCGGCATCGACCGGACCAAGGTGGCCCAGCAGGCCGAGCAGGGCTACCAGGCCCCCGCGACCTCGTCCAGCGGTCTGCTGCTGCCGAACTTCGAGGGTCTGCTGCCGGCCGCCTACAAGGACGACCTCAAGGGCGGCCAGGACGCCGACGCGGTCACCAAGATCATGACCGAGCCGGGTACGCGAAGAACGGTGACGGCATCTGGGCCAAGGGCGGCAAGGCCGTGTCGTTCGCCATCGAGGACCCGACGGCGTACACCGACTACTACCAGGCGGCCCAGATCATGGCGCAGGACCTGAAGGCCGTCGGGTTCGACGTCAAGGTCGCCGGGTGTCGATGCCAACAAGTGGTACGCCGACCTGGCCGCCGGCACCTTCGACTCGGCCATCCACTGGGGCACCACCAGCCCGTCGCCGTACGCCCAGTACGCCGGCTGGCTGGACCCGGAGATCGCCAAGGGCGACAACGCCACCGGCAACTACGGCCGGTTCGAAGACCCGGCCGCGACCCAGGCGCTGTCCGACTACGCCAAGGCCGGCACCGACGAGGAGAGCAAGAAGGCCATCGAGACGCTCTCCAAGGTGATGTCACGACCAGGTCCCGGTCGTGCCGATGATGTACGCGGCCGGCTGGTACGAGTACAACACCAAGAAGTACGACGGCTGGGTCGACAAGGACAACCAGTACATGGACCCGTCGCCGAACCCGGCGAATGTCGCCTTCGTGATCCTGCAGCTCAAGCCCAAGGGCTGATCGTCCGCTGCGGGACAAGTAGTTCAGTAATTCTCCGACGCCCGGCCGGCCGTGAACCCCGTCGGCCGGGCGTCGGACTCCACCCGGTGCATCCCCGCACCGCGGGGAGGAAGCGCCGATCCGACCGGTATCGCCGATCGGCGCTTCCTCCCCACGATCCGGGGCACATCTGCAAACACCCTCTCGGGAGAGGACCTGACATGACCGTGGGCAACATCGATCTGGGCGATCCGCGTGGCCGAGGATCGACGACCGCATCCGCGGCCTCGACCGACCGCGAATTGATCGACCGGCTTGGGCCGGGACTTCCGGTTCGGTGTCGCCACCTCCGCCTACCAGATCGAGGGTGCGGTCGCCGAGGACGGGCGCACGCCGTCGATCTGGGACACGTACTGCCGGATCGCCGGGCGCGGTGGCCGGCGGCGACACCGGTGACCTCGCGTGCGACCACTACCACCGAATGCCCGAGGATGTCGCGCTGATCGCGGTCTCGGCGTGGACACCTACCGGTTCTCGGTGTCCTGGCCGCGCGTACAGCCGGGGGGTCGCGGGCCGGCCAACGAGGCGGGCCTGGCCTTCTACGACCGGCTCGTCGACCGTTTGCTCGACCACGGAATCGATCCGTGGTTGACGCTCTACCACTGGGATCTGCCGCAGGAACTCGAGGACGCCGGCGGCTGGCCCGAGCGCGACACCGCCTACCGCTTCGCCGATTACGCCGAGCTGGTCTTCGCCCGGCTCTCCGACCGGGTGCGGACCTGGACGACGCTGAACGAGCCGTGGTGCTCGGCGATGCTCGGGTATGCCTACGGCGCACAGGCGCCGGGCAACAGGACCTGCCGGCGGCGATTCGCGCCGTGCACCACCTGCTGCTCGGGCATGGCCTGGCCACCGAGCGGATGCGTGCGGCAGCGCCGGCCGGAACACATCGTTCGGCATCACGCTGAATCTCGGTACGGCCGATCCGGCGACCGATGACCCGGCCGATGTCGACGCTGCGCGGCGGGCGGACGGATTGGGGAGCCGGCTCTATCTTGACCCGTTGCTGCGCGGCAACTACCCGGCCGATGTCGTCGACGACCTGGCCGCGCGTCGGAGCGAGACTGCCGATCGAAGACGGCGACCTGGCCGTCCATCGCCGCCCCGATCGACGTGCTGGGCGTCAATTACTACTCGGGCTGGAGTTCTCCGGCCGTACCGAGGACGGGGCGACCACGGACGAGCACGGCCACCCGGTGACCCGTGGCGTTCCGCGCGGCCGGCCGGTCACCGCGATGGGCTGGGAGATCGTGCCGGAGTGCTTCACCTCGCTGCTGGTCCGGCTGTCCCGCGACTACCCCGGCGTGCCGATGGTGATCACCGAGAACGGTGCGGCTTTCGATGATCTCGCTGTCGCCGACGGGGTGATCGAGGACCGGGACCGGGTTGCCTACCTGTCCGCGCATCTGGCTGCGGTGTCGGCCGCGCGGGCCGCAGGGCGCCGACGTTCGCGGTTATCTCGCCTGGTCACTGATGGACAACTTCGAGTGGTCCTACGGCTACGAGAAGCGCTTCGGCATCGTGCATGTCGACTACGACACCCAGGTGCGCACACCGAAGCTCAGCGCTCGCTGGTACGCCGACACCATCCCTCGAGTACGCGAAACCCTCCCCGAGTAGCGCCGAATGCTCGGGACACGCCGACCTCGGCGGCGTGTCGCCAGGCATTCGACGCTACCTGCCCAGAGTTTGCGGGGCCTCTGCGCCCGGTCCGCTCAGGAATCCGGGTGCAGGCTGCGCCTGATCTCCTCGAGCCTGTCGGCGGCGGCCTTGTCGCGTGCCTCCTGCGCCTTGGCCGCTGACTGAACCTCCGGAGTGGCGCCGGCCAGTTCGGTGCCACCGAGCGCATTCCCGTACCGTCGCTCGATCTTGTCCTGCAGGTAGCCGAGCGTCGGGACACCGGCGTCGGTGTAGTCGAACGCCGGAGCCAGGAACGGGTACGGCGTTCGATGTCGTGGGGGCGATCGGTGTCGGGACCAGTTCGGCGTCCACGATCTCCGCCTCGGCCCCCGCGTTCTCGGATTCGGCCGGCTCCGGGCTCTCGGGCTGGGCCGGCTCGGTTGCCGGTGTGACCGATGTCCCGGCGTCTGCGCCGGTCACCGCTGGAGTGTTGTCCGGGTGCACCATTGCGTCCTCCTCGTGGCCATCGCCACCCTAGTCGGGGCACAGCCGTCGTCGAGGCCGAGATGGGTCTACCGTCGGCCGATGACCGACCTACGTCGCACCTTCGGCTCCGCCAAGCATCCGGAGAGGACCTACGGAGCACCCGCGGGTCGCGGGGCTCGACGACGACACCGTCAGCGCCCTCGGCAAGCTGTCCGAGCGTTGGAGGTGGTGGAGAACGCGCGCGGCGCGCTCTATGCCTTTCACCGGATGTCCGGTCAGGCCGACCTGAGCCTGCAGGATGCGGTGCGGCAGCTGCGCGACGCCGGGCAGGACGACCTGGCCGACGAGATCGACGACGTCCTGGTCGGTCGCGACGTGGTTCCGGGGGTGTGGACATTCCAGCTGGTCGAGGCGTACGACGAACACTATTGGCGGGTCTTCCGGGCGGTCGATGAAGAGGCTCGCCGGCGGCTGACCGGGGAGCTCCGCACGTTTTCGAGGCCGAGCTCAAGGTCACTGAGCAGAGCGGCAGGGCATCGGCCGATCTCGATCGCCGACTGACCAGCCGTGCCGCAGCCGCACGCAGCGCGCCGAAACTGACCCCCCGAGTTCAGAACCGTCCGCCGCCTGACGACGCCCCCCCGCCGCCGCCGCCGAAACCGCCGCCGCCACCGCCGAAACCGCCCCCGCCTCCGCCGCCCCAGCCGCCGAAGCCGCCGCCCCAGCCGCCGCCGCGGCGACCCGCGTTGAGCACTTCGTTGATCAGGATCCCGCCCAGGATGGCGCCGCCGATCCCGGACCCCTGCCGCCGCTGCCCGCCGCCGAACCCGCCACCGGAGAACGTGTCGGAGTTGTTCACGTCCTGCTGCGCCAGGTCGAGCGCGGCCTTGGACAGCACGACCGCCTGGTGTGCCTCCTGCAGGGCCTGGTCGGTGTCGGTGGGCTGCAGCGCCAGCGCCTGGGTGAAGTGCCGCTGAGCCTCCGCGAGCCGGGTGCGGGCCTCGCTGCCCACGACGCCGCGCCGGGTGTCGATGAAGTCCGACGCCGCGCTGATCGACGACTGAGCCGTTGTCATCGCGTTCTGCAATGCCGACTTTGCGGCGCGGGTGCGCTGTTGCGCGGCACCGGCGTCGGCCAGGATGCCGTCGAGCTCGTGGTCCGCCTCGGTCACAGCTCGCAGGGCCGAGAGGGGATCGGCCATGCCGGCGACGTCGTCGGCCGCGGCCAGCTTGGAGCGGATCGCCGCCAGTCGCTGGTTGAGCTCGGTCGTCGCCGACCCGGTGTCACCGGCGCCGATGGCGGTGGTCACCTGGGCGAGTTCCTGGGCAACCCGCTGCCGTGCGGCCGGCAGTTCAGTGGCCGCGGTGGTCAGATCCGTGCCGAGCCGGTCGATGGCGTCGAGCAACGTGCCGGCCTGCTGGAGACCGGCTTGCGCTTCTGCCGCCCGCAGGACCTGCGCGTTCGGGTCCTCGCCGGTGGCCGGCGTCTGCTGCGCGGCTTCCAGCGCGGTGCGGGCGAAGTGGACCCGTCGCTCGGCCTCTGCGACATTGCCCGAAACCGTCACCAGCGCGGCCGGGGAGTAGCCGACCGCCAGCCGTTGCAGGCTCGCCGTGCCCGCCGGCAGTCGCTGCTCCATGGCGTCGATCTGCCCGGGCAACGCAGCCAGGACCTGGGGAAGGCGGCCCTTGAGGTCGCGCAGGTTGATGAACCGGTCGGTCTGGTCCTCCAACCCGTCGCTGGCCTTCTGACAATGTTCGAGGATCTGGGCGAGCATCGTGCGCTTGGTCGGTTCGTCCTCGGGAATGTCGTCATCGAGCTCCTGGCGGATCTGGAAGGCCGAGGTCAGTTCGGCCATGGACTGCTCGACCTGGGTGCGGAATTCCGCGGTCTCGGTCTGCCCGAACTCGGTCTGGGCGGTCGCCAGTTCGTTCTGGCTGGACCGCACCGCGTTGTCGGTCTGGATCAATGCGTTCACCGCGCGCTGGTTGAGCGCATCCAGATCCTCGAGCGGTTCCGTGGGTTGGGCCGGACCATCCGCAGTGCCGGCGCCGCCCGACGCACCGGTCGCTGCCACGTTCCTGCGCCGGCTGCGGTAATAGAGGTAACCGCCGCCACCGATCACCACGACGCCGCCGACCACCCACCAGACCGCACTGCCGGATCCGCCGCCGAGCTCGGTGGCCAAGGCGATCGCCGCCCCCGCCCAGTCGCTCTGGGTCAGTTTCGGCCGCACCGAGTCGTCCATGATCTTCTGGACCTCGGAGTCGGACAGCGGGAACCCGTCGGGTCGGTAATACCCGTAGGCCCGGTCGTCCACGGCCACAGCGAGCAACAGGTTGCTACTGCCGAAGCCGGACAGCTCACCGGTGCTGTTCGCCCACTGTTGGCCGGTCTGGCCGTCGAACGTCTTGGTGTAGGCAACCCACAGCTGGATCTTCTTGTCCTTGTCGAGCTCGGACATCGCATTCTGGATGTCCGCCTTGTCGCTGTCCGAGAGCACACCGGCCGAGTCGGTGATCTGCTGGGCCAACCTGGATGGCGGTTCCGCGACCGCGACCCCCGCCAGCGGAAGCATCGCCGCGAAGACGATCGCGACGAGCGCCGCAAGTCGGCGCAGCGCGCTGCTTGCGGTGGATGGCGGCGTCCATCGCCCGTCGGACGGGCGTTGCACCGGTTCGGGTGCTGTCATGGGCTGACTCCCTCGGGCGTGCGGCCGCTCACGGGCCGCGCACGTCCACCATGCCACGCGACTCCGTGCTCGCCCCGGCGTGCACCCCGCACAGATCGGGGGTATCACTCGACGACCCGAATACTCTTGCAGTCGTGGCCGAGGTGGTCTGTGAATCGTGCGGCGAGCCCAACGTGGTCGGGGCCGAGTTCTGTTCGTCGTGCCAGGCCTATCTCGCCTGGGAGGGCCGGGCCGACCCGGACCGCACGCAGATACTCGACCCACGCGTGGCGGCAGCGGTGATCACCCGGCCGCCCGCGCGGACAGGGACGCCGTCCAGCGATCCCGTCGCGACCAACCTGATACCGCAGCAGCGGGCCGTCGACGAGGCACCGGCGGAACTGCTGAACGTCACCCTCGACCGGGACGCCATCGAGGTCGTCATCGGGGTCCCGAACGCGATCAGCGTCACCGTCGACAACCGGTCCGACGTGGTCGAGGGCTACGTGGTGGACGTCCCGTCCCGCCCGGCCTGGCTCCAGGTCGAACCGGCCGGCCTGCGTCTGCTGCCCGGAGCGACGGACCGGGTGGGGCTCTCCTTCACGCTGGCCGACGGCGGCCTGGTCCCGGCCCAACAGGTCCGGGTACCGGTCAGGGTCAGGGCGGAATCCGACCCACGGATCGAACAGATCATGCCGATCGCGGTCACCGTCCCGACCGTCGACGGGGTGCTGGCCGCGAGGCTCGAGCCGCAGACGGTGCGGGCAAGGGATGCGGTCGTCGGTGGGACGAGGGTCGTCGTCGAGTGCCGCGGAAGCAACCGCCCGGTGCGGATATCACTGACGGCGCGGGACCCGGAATTGGCGATCGACGCCACGTTCGTTCCCGCGGTGCTCGACATCGCACCGGGAGGGAGTGCTTCGGCCAGGATCGAGTTGCGGGCGGCACTGCCGGCCGGTGGGACAGAGGTCTCCAGAGCGTTCACTGTCACAGCGCGCGAGGCGCAGCGGTCGGTCGACGTGGCGGGTTCGTTCGTCCAGGCGGCATCGGCCACGGTGGTCGACCCGCCGGTGCACCTGCGGCTGGAGCCGGCAGTGGTCCGGCTGCGGGATGCAACCTCGGCCGAGTTCCTCGTGCAGGTGGATCACCGACGCGGGCGGCAGCCGGCCCGCATCCAGCTCCTCGCCACCGATCCGGAACGGATCATGGGGTTCGAGCTGCAACAACCGGCCATGACGGTTCCGGCCGGGGCCGTGGCGGCGGTGCGGATCCGGATCGCGGCGCCGCCACCGGAGCCGGGAGGGGAAATCTCGCGCACCTTCACCGTGACCGCGGTCAGTCCGGACCCGCAGGTCGCCGACGCCAGCGTGACCGGTACATTCGTCCAGCTCTCGACCCCGCCGATCGTCGATCCACCGGTGGGCCTGCGGTTGGACCCTGAAGTCGTCCAGGACTCCGGTTTCGGCGGCGGCCGTACCACGTTGACCATCGACAACCGGGCCGGCCGGCTGGCCCGGCGGGTCTCGGTCTCCGGCTACGACCCGGAGCGAGTGGTTCGGCTGGCGTTCGAACCCGCTCAGCTGGAACTGCCGCCCGGTGGCTGGGCGCAGGTCGTCGTTCGGGTGTCCTCTCCCCGGCCGGAGGCGGGTGCCGAAGACCGGCGTCCGTTCACGGTGACGGTCAACGATGGCGCGACCGTCGTCGAGAGTTCAGGCACCGTCGTCCATGGCGCCGGCGATCCGCGCCCGGCGCTGCGCATCGGGTTGGTGGTGCTCGGCGCGGCCCTGATGGTGCTCGGTGCGTTCCTGCCGTGGCTGCGTGGTGCGCCGCTGACCGGGGTGCAGTGGACCTTCGACCAGTTCGTGCTGGCGACGACGATCGATGACGGACTCGTGTTGCGAGCACCGAATGGAACCGACTTCTTCACCTCGGTCGGATTCCTGGTGATCGTGCTGGCGGCGCTCGTGCTGCTCGGGTTGACCGGTCCCAAGGGCCGGCTGATCAGACTGGCCGCCGTGCTCTGCGTGCTCGTCGCGGCCGGCTTCGTTGTCGGGTTCGCCGTGCTGCGCGAAGGTGGCCTGTCCGCGATGCCGGACCTGGGGCTGTTCGCGGTCGTCGGAGGCGCCGTCCTGGCCTTCGCCGGGAGCCTGATCCGGCGCGCCTGATCGGCAGTCGTTGTCGGTGCGACGGACGGGCGGGTACATTCGGCCGTCGGTTTCGAGCCATCGGGGCAGGTCCCGCCGGTCGCAGCGACGAGTTGCCAAGCGAAGGGCGGGCCGTCATGGGCCGGTTGAAGGCGCTGATGGCTGTCGCCGTCTCTGCGGTCTGTGCAGCGGTGTTCATCGCCGTGGCCCCGCCGGCCGGGGCCGTCGGCCCCACCGACTACGTGGCGTTGGGTGACTCGTACGCATCGGGCGTCGGCAGCCGCACGTACTACGCGGACAGCGGGTCGTGTTACCGGTCGCCGGCGTCGTATCCGGCCGCCGTGGCCGCGGCCGCCGGGCTGGTCCTTGACTTCCGGGCCTGCTCGGGGGCGAAGGTCGCCGACGTGGTGTCGGGTCAATTGCCGGCCGTGACCGCTGGGACCGACTTCGTGACCGTGACGGTCGGCGGCAACGACGTCAATTTCGCTCCGGTGCTCACCGAATGTGCCAAGCCCAGTTGGTGGGGCAACTGCACCAAGGCGATCAACGACGCCCTGGTCATCCTCCGTACCCAGTTGCCGGCCCGATTGGCGGGCCTGTATGCGGCGATCCGGGCGCGGGCGCCGTATGCGCGCGTGGTGGTGACCGGATACCCGTTGCTGTTCAACGGCTCGGACTGCAACCTCCTGACCTTCTTCTCGCCGAGCGAGGAGTCGGCGTTGAACGCCGCCACCAACGAACTCGACACGCTGCTGCAGTCGGGCGCCAACGCCGCCGGCTTCGTGTTCGCCGATCCCCGGCCGGCTTTCGTCGGCCACGCCTGGTGCGACCGGCAGGAGTGGATCAACGGGCTGTCGAACCCGGTTCTGGAGTCCTTCCACCCCAACGTCAGTGGGCACGCTGCGTATGCGAGCGTGGTGCGGCCGGCGCTGGTGCCCCCAGGGGTCGTCGCGTCGCAGGTGTCGATCAGCTCCGGAACGGGCGTTCAGACGCTGGCAGCGCCGACCTTCACCGCGCCCGACCTGGGCGGCCCGGAAGCGGCAGCCGCGGCCAAGGCGGCCGGGGTCAGCAGGTGGGAGCTGGCCGCGCTCCGGGTGGCTCAACTCCGCGGGGCACCGGCGTCGGTGCTGAAGGCCATCGACGAACGGATCGGCGCCCGGCTGGGTCGCTGATCACGGCCGACTCTGCTCGGCACTGCGCACCACCCCGCCGATCGGGTCTGGGATGGCCCGGGTGTAACGAAACCTGCCCGTCGCAGCGTCTTCCAGTGGACGTCGGCCGAGTGGAGGTGCGCATGTCCCCTGACGAGGACGCCGCGTTCGTGGCATTCGCCCGAGAGCGCGCCCGACCGTTGTTCCGTACCGCGTTGTTGCTGACCGGCGGCGACTGGCATCGGGCGGAGGATCTGGTGCAGGAGACGCTGTTGCGGCTCTACCGCTTCTGGCCGCGGGTACACCCGGCTGCCAACCCGGCCGGTTATGCCTACGCCGGTTGACCCGGGTGTTCCTGTCAGCTCGCCGCGCCCGCCGGTCCACCGAGGTGCCCGTGGCACTGATCCCTGATCCTGGTGCCGCCGCTGATCTGCCGCCGGCCCCCACCGCCGCGATCCCCACGGAGAAGGTGCCGGTGCCGACGTCCTGACCCGACCGGTCCTTGGGGACATGCCTTCCGGAACGCCCCGGGGCAGCAGCCGGGCGGACGGCGCGAGTCAGGAATCAGGAGAACTGGGACGCAAGGCCCTCCAGGGTCCGGGAGGCACCTCGGGCGGCATTCTGTGCGGCCCGGCCCAGCAGCGGATGCTCGGCGATCGCCCGCCACCGGTCCAGCGCGGCCCGTGCAGCCTGGACGATCTGCTCGTCAGACGTTTCGGGAGGCAGGCCGAGCCGGCTCGCCGGGTCATGCCCGGACCCACCGAGCAGCCGATCCAGTTCCTCCGCCTGAGCGTCTGCGAGCTCCAGCCCTGAGGTGCGCAGCGCATCCAGCAGTCGCACCTCCTCGAATTCGTGGGCCGCTGCGGTGACCTGTTCGGCGTCGGCCCGCAGGTCGTCGGCCTCGGCCGAGTCGTTGGACCTGATCACGGCGAGCAGACCAACCAGCGCCGACCGGGCTTGCAACACCCTGGCCCGTTCACTGAACTGCCTGAGCAGGACTGCGCGCAGTCGGTCCAGCCCGCTGCGTTCGGTGAGCTGCCGAGCGAGTTCGGTTGCGGTCGAAGCGGATCCGGTACCGATCAGTTCGACGGACAATCGCACCCCGTACAACCCGAGGCGGCCCAACAGATGCTGGCGCTCGATCTCGGTGACCGCCACCCGGGACGGTCGGCCGGCGAGCCGATCCGCGGTGAGCAACAGGTCCGCGACGTCCGGGAGTGGCCGCGATGGCCGCGAGGGCGCGGAACTCGGACTCCCGCAAGGTCGTCCCGGCGTAGCCGAGCAGACCGGCGACCGGCACAACCACCGGGCAGAGCCGCCGCAGCCGCGGATCAGTGGTGTAGCGCCGGGCGATCCGGCTCGCGACATCCATCGCATCCAGTCGGCAGGCGCCGATCTCGTCGCTGCGCGACAGCACCCCGACCGTGTTCATCGGTGTGCCCCTGGCGAACTCGTCGTCGGTGAACGCCTCGAGGAACCGCATGTCGCTGGCATGGGTATGGCGCAACAGGTACAGCACCGCGTCCACCGCCGGCGGGGTGTTCTCGTCGGGGTTGAGCATCTGCAGAGTCCTGGCCGAGACATCCGTGGACAGCGACGCTATGCCCGGTGTGTCGATCAGTGTCAGCCCGGCGAGCCTTCGGGTGGGCCAGAACACCTCCAGCCGGTCCAGGTCCTCGGCGGCGTGGCCGCGCAGGTCGATGTCGAGAGCGCCCTCGGAACGTCGGAACAAGGTTGGCTCCCCGGTGCCGCCCCGCGGATGCAGGACAACTGCGGGCTGGTCACCGTAGCTGTACCAGGTGACGATCTTGGTGCACTCACCGGCGTCGGTGGGTGCGAGCTCCTCGCCGAGCAGTGCGTTGAGCAGAGTGGACTTGCCGGCCTTGATCTTTCCGGCCAGCGCCAGCCGCAGCGGCCCGGTGATCCGTCGACGGAGCTCGGTCAGCTGCTCGGCCGCACCGGGAATCAACTCCATCGCGCGGACCAGGAGCGCGTCGACCGACCTGGACAGCGGGTCGGCCGGTGCAGCAAGGCCGGAGGAGATCGCCGGGAACGTCACTGGGCACCCGCCGATGTCCTGGCCCTGGCGAGTTCGGCGGCCTGGCGGTCCACGTCGGCCGCCCGGGCTTGCCGGGCGGCCGGGTCCAGGGTGCTGGCGTGCTCGGCGGCGTGCAGCGCACCGACGGTCGATCGATGGATGGTCGCCGCCCGCTGGGTGAATTCGTCGCGCAGCTGACGTCCGGTACGCCGCAACGCGTCCCGCGATTCCTTGTTCAACACGAAGCCGACTTCCTCGACGTACTTGCGGGCCGCCGCCTTGGCCTGCTGGCGTCGGTAGGCCAGTTGCCGCTTCTTCTCGTCCTTGATCATCTTCCGGCCGATGCCCGCGGCCAGGGCCACCGAGATGGGCGCAACGATCACCGCGCCGAGCAGGCTGCCGGCGACGCCGAACAATGCCATCGGGACGAAGGCTGCGGTCCGCGTCGACAACAGGATGGCGCCGAACCGTCCCCCGGGCGCGACCAGCGTGCTGGCCGGGGCCAGCGCCAAGGCCTGCAGGGACTCCGGCGGGGCGCTGGTCATGGCTCGCACCGGCTCTCCGGCGTCCAGTGCGAACCGGCTACCGACCTCGGCCGCCAACTCGGCTGCGGCCGCGGCCAGGGTGTCGAAGTTCGCCACCGCGACGGAGACCACCTGATTGCGCAACCACATGCCGATGCCGTCCCACATGGCCTTGGGATCCCCGTCGTCGATGACGCTTTCGACGTCGCGGAGGACGGTACGCAGGCGCTCGGCGAGGTCGTGCTCGACCTCGGCCACCAGATCCTGCAGACCGTCGCCCAGTACCTGTTGCCACGAAGCGTTGGGCGACGCGAGCGCGGCCGCGCGGCCGGCGGCAGATCGCAGCCGCTCCACCACCTGGCCGGCCTGGTCCGGTCGCTCGAGCACCTGCTTTTCGGCGCTCACTTCGCGATCCAGCTGATCAGCGACGAACTCGGCCGCGCCGGCCACCTCGGCGCCGGCGCGGCTACGCGCCGTCGGCAGAACGGTGGACGCGAGATACTCGACCAGGGCGGGAAATCCCGACTCCACGGTCAGTGACGACATCCCGCCGGGCGGCCAGCCGCAGGAACGACGAGACCGCGATCACCGGAATTTCGATGCCGGCCCGGCCGAGGTGCCCACGGTCCAACTCGGCGATCCGCCGCCACTCCGGATAGAGATCGGTCTTCGTCACCACGCACGCCGCGATCGGGCACCGCTGCATCGCTTGCCGCAGGAACTCCACCTCGGGCGCGGTCAGTTCGGTGGACGCGTCGGTGACGAACAGCAGGCCGTCGGCGAGGTCGAGCGCCGACAAGGTGATGATGCCGTGCGCCGATTCGAGGCCGCCGACCCCAGGGCGTGTCCACCAGGCTGAGCCCGGTGCGCAACATCCGGTGCCCCAGCAGGACCTCGACCGAACGCAGGTGCCGGCGATTCGCCGGATTGCCCTGCTCGCTGGAGAAATCGGCGATCTGGTCGAGTGGGACTTCGATGCGCTCCGGCTCGGCACCCTCGGCCGGTTCGAGATAGGCGTAAGCCTCGGCCTTCTCGCCGAA
This sequence comes from uncultured Actinomycetota bacterium, assembly GCA_963834185.1. Lineage (GTDB taxonomy): Bacteria > Actinomycetota > Actinomycetes > Mycobacteriales > Nakamurellaceae > Nakamurella. The sequence goes on along the minus strand of CAWIAR010000011.1, from coordinate 340,925 downwards.
TCGGACGATGGTCGGAACCACGGTGACGAGGTCGGCGTCCGCCGGGCACACCGCAGTCTGCAGCATGGCGTTGACCAGGGTGCTCTTGCCCTTCTTGAATTCGCCGACCACGACGACGGAGACCGGCCGGGCGGCCAGCCGATGGCGGGTCTGGTCGATCTGCTCGACCAGATCGGTGCGGCCGCGCGCAGCGGCGACCTGCCTGCTGCGCTCCAGATTTTCCGCCGGACCCGGCTGCGGGTGCGGTGAATCGCGTGCGGCCGCGGGCGTGGTCCGGAGCGGCCCGGGGTGGGCCGGGACGGCCGGGGCGGGCCGGGAGCGGCCGTCGACTCCGGCGGGCGGCCGATGCTGGCGGCCGGTTCCTGCTGGGCGGTCCGCCCGCTCTCCGGCCTCACCGCGGACCGGGAACGTCGACGGGAGGGGCGGCTGTCGTTCCGGTCCGGCGGTGGGGGCGGTCCCCGGTTCGCCGGGCGCACCACCTTCCCTGATCGGCTCCTTGGGAACCAGACGGGCGACCTCCGTCCACTCCAGGAAGTGGTTGCAGGAGGCACAGAACAACGCGTCGTCGTCGTTGCCTTGCCCGCAGTTGGAGCAGACCTTCACCGTCGCCAGTCCCGACCTTTCCAGTGCGCGCCCTGGGTGCGTTCCGTCATCATTGTCAGGACTCGTCTCCCCGGGGCACGAACGGTCCTCCTGAAGACGATGATTCACCACGGCGCCGCCGGGCGTCGGCCGGAGAAGTGATTCGGCGGGGAGAGGGGAGGTGCCGTGGCCGAGATCATCTGCGCCGAATGCGGCACCACGAACAACGGCCGGACCGAGTTCTGCTCCTCCTGTGGCGCCTTCCTGGCGTGGGACGGTGTAGCGGACGAACCACCGTTGGCCGCGGCCGCCGCAGCCCCCGCCCCCGCCCACAGCGGCAGCGGCCGCCGACCGCGCCGAGACGGCCGCTCCGGCTCGAAGCCCTCGGCGGCACCGGTGGCAGCCCGAATTCCGTTACCAGACCCAGGCGACCGCACCCGCCCCGGGCGACCGCGCCGTCCCCGGCGACCGCACCGTCCGCATCCGTACGCCCCGGCGTCCCGTGTCAGCCCGACCACGCCGGCCGACACCGGCGGGTTCGGCTACACCATCAAGCCCCCGCCGGGCCGCGCCGTGGCGTTCGAACCTGCCGGCGCCGATCCGAGGTGCTCCCCGGGGCGGTCGCGACCGACGGCGCCCCCGGGCTCGTGCCCGGACTGCGGCACGGTCAACGCGCCCGAACTGCGCTTCTGCCGGCGCTGCGGTTATCAGCTCTACACCGCCGGATCCAGATCGGCCGAGAGCGACCACGACCGCCGCTCGCCCGAAGCGGCCGTGGTGGCAACGGTGGATCCCGCGGAGCTGGCTACCGGATTCCGATGTTGCTCGGCTCGGAAGCCAGGCGCGCGTTCCGGCGCAGTCTGCCGATGGGCCTTCGGGTCCGCCGGTGGGCCTACCTCGGCGGCACGCTCGGGCTGATCGTCGGCCTGCTGTACCTCACCGGCGCCAACCCGGTGCGGCTGGACGAAGGACCGGATCGCCGATATCAAGGGCACTGTCGTCGAGGTACAGGGCGTACAGGCGGCGAGCGAACCCGCGGCCGAACAACTACCGGTGTATCCGGCCGACCAGGCGCTGGACCGGCTCGCCACGGCCTGGGCATCGCAGTGGCGGCCGCCCGGCGATGCCGGCACCTGCATCGCCCCCGGCGTCACGCCACCGTCCTGGTTCGCTCGGCTCACTGGTGCTGACCCTGCCGCAGGCCACCACCGTCCGCTCGCTCGAGGTGGTCGCCGGACCGCCGGACGAACAGCAGCGCCCGCACCAGTACCGACCGAAGACGTTCGAGCTCACCTTCTCCGACGGTAGTTGTCGTCAGGTCGCGGTGGCCGACGTCGCCACCCCGCAGTCCATAGCGCTGGCCCCGGTCACCACCGAGCAGATCCGGGTGGCGGTGACCGACGTCTACCCGCCCGAATCGGACTCGGTGGTCGACGTCTACTCGATCACCGAGATCTGGGTGATGGCCCGCCCGCGGTGAGGCTGATCGCGGTGAAGCTCAGCCGGTCGGGTTCGGTTCGATGACGAACGAGCCGGGCGACGCGGCTTAACGTCTTCGCCTCCGCCTGGGAAGTCGAACCGCCCGACGTAGATGACGAAGGTCGGCTGCGGCGTCGGCGTGTTCGCGAAGAACCTCAGGTCCGGATAGTCGCTGGTCAACAGGGTCTTCGCGGGCAGCCCGGCAGCGACGGCGGCCTGCTCCGACAGTGCGGCGAGGGCAGCAGCGCCCGTCTGCTGCGCCGGTACCGTCTTGAGCACCACGACGAACTGCCCGCGCTGGATCCGGCCGGTGGTCACCGTGCTCGGGCCACCGCCGGTGGGGCTGACCGTCACCGTCACCGTTCCGCCGGTCGGCTGTCCGGGGGTGCCGGCGGAGCCGTCAGGCCCGACCACGGTCGCGCCGTTGCCGGTGGTCGTGCCGCGTTCGTTGGCGGGTCGAACCGCCGACCACGCCGCCGCTCGTGGCCGAACCGCCGGAAGCTCTGTGCCGGGCCGCTCGATGCGCGAGGTCACCCCGCCGCCCGAGCCGGCGCGCCCGGCGAGGTCGCGGCGCCGGGCAGCGCGCCCGGTGATGTGAGCGCCCGGTGAGATCGCCGGTGCGGAGCCGCCGGATGCGCCGGCCGGTGCCGTCGAGGTCACCGTGGCCGGGCCGGCCGTGGCGGTCACCGGCAACGAACGCGGTCGAACGCACGCCTGCTCGGACAACCCGCTGGCCAGCTTCGCCCGCACCGCTTGCAGCCGGAAGCAGTACTGGGTGCCGGGCTGCAGATCGCTGACCTGGGTCTGTTCCAAGGTGCCGTCCACCGCGTGACGTTGGACTTCTTCCCGTCGGCCGCGACCTCGTACAGGTTGTAGGAGTCCAGCGACGCCTCGCCCTGCCAGGACAGCACGACCGTGGTCGGGTCCTGCGCGGTCGCCGTCAGCGTCGGCGTCCGCGGAACCCCGGTACCCAGCGCCACCTCGGGTGGCGGCGGCCCCGGTCGCAGCGCGAAGATAGAGCCCAGCACCGATGGCGGCGAGGGCGAGAACGCCGAGCACGACGACCAACCGGGACAGGATCGGGCGCTGGTTCAGCGCCCCGTCCACCGCGGCCCGGCGCGGATCGGCGAGCAGCGGCAATGGCCCGGCCGGCCCACGGGCCACCGGCTCGGGCGGGTCCGGCTCCGCGGTCACGGTGAAAGGCAGCCGCACGGCTTGGCCCCGAAGGAACGGCTTGCGGGTACGCACCAGCACGGCCGCGCCGTCGTCGCGCCGATGGGCACCTCGACGATCTCCGGGTGCACCACGAAGCCGAGCTTCTCGTCGGGATCCGTCGGGGTCAGCTTCAGCCGCACCGGGGCATTGCCCCAGTTGGTGAACTGAACCAGATGACGCCCCCGCCACCGTCCGGTCGAGGTGACCGGAGAGATCTTGGCCTGCAGACCGAACACCCGACCCAGGTCGAGGTCACCCTCGACCACCGCGGACACCGACTCGTCCACCACGGAACGCGCCCGAACGGCGAACGGGAACGAGCCGCCACCCGGCGGCGGCGTCCGACGGCGGGTTGAACACCAGCACGGCCGATCGAGTCCTGGCCCGGGTAGACCTGCACCTCGGCGGGAAGCACCTGGGCCCAGCCGCGGCACGTCCTCACCGAGCACTTCGAGCAGGTAGCCCTCGACGATGTCACCGGTGTTCTGGACGGTGATGGTGGTCTGCACCTGACCGCCTGGCTCGACCGACAGCCGAGCCGTCTCCAGCCGCAGGACGGGGTCGGTCAAGTCGGTCTCCGAGTCGGGCGCTTGTCACTGGGCCACCGGGCGAATCAATGGCAAGCGCGCGCGAGGGGTCGAGGCTGGACGAGAACCGCGAACGAACGGACGCGGTTTGATCGGTAACGTACGCGCACGCGCGGCCGTCCGCCCCGTATCCGCGTCGATCGACCGCCGCGTTGCCCGATCGGGCAACGCACACTGCCCGGCCGGCTGTCCGTCACCCGGTTTCCATGGGCGCCGACGTCGTCAGGACAGTGAAGGACGTGATCCACGAGGTCGACCATGCCCTGCGCACGCTCATGGAGCGGGAGGCGCTGGCCGGCACCGACGTCGAGGTGGCGTTCGACGCGCCGACCAAGGACTGGGCTGCCCGACGCACCGCGCCGACCGTCGACGTCTACCTCTACGACATCCGCGAGGACCTGCGCCGCCGCGAGCGCGGTCTGGTCAACAGCTACGACGGCGACCGCATCACCTCCCGCCAACTGCCCCCGCGGTACTTCAAGCTGTCCTACCTGGTCACCGCCTGGACCCAACGCCCGGAGGACGAGCACCGGCTGTTGGCCGCGCTGCTCGGCTGCTTCCTGCGGCACGAGGCGCTGCCCGAGGACCTCGTCACCGGCCCGCTGGCCGACCCTGGCCTGCCGGTGCCGGTGACGATCGCCCTGCCGCCGCCCGAGGACCGATCGTTCGCCGACGTCTGGTCGGCTCTGGGTGGGGAACTCAAGCCGTCCCTGGACATCGTGGTCATCGCTCCGACGGACACCGGCCGCGAGTTCGTGGCGGCTCCGTTGATCACCGAGCCGATGGCCGTCGACCTCGGTGGGATCAACGGGCAATGGCCGCCGGACGAGACTCGGCGTGGTCGGTTGGCCGCGCATCGGACGATCCGGCGAACGGCACGAGGGCGTGCGAGCGATGCACCGAGCGGTGGGCACAGCGGTGGTAAACCGGAGGCGAACGAGGCGCGAGCGCGGCCTGAGCTGGCACGACCTGGGTCGGACGGCCGCGGCACCGACCCCGACTCCGACCGACCAGCGCCGAGGGAGCACCGCCGCGGAAGCGCCCGGCGGTCTCCCGCAAGGACAAGAAGTGACTGCTACGGCGGCCGCCGTCGGCGACGCCGGGTCGGCCCTCGATCCAGGGTTGGCGCATCTGTTGGCCAGGGTCGGCCTGACCGAGGAACGGATCCGGTCGGTGGTGGCGCAGCGTCGGGCCGACGACCCGGCGCCGGACGATCCGTTCCGCGGGCTGTACGTGACGGACGAGGCGGTCGATCGGCTGCTGTCCGGCGGGCACCACGACCGGCTGCCCGACCAGACCGACCGGATCGCGGAGATCGAACGTCGGGCCGACCAGGCGACGGCCGCCGGTGCCCCGCCCCGGCTCCGGCTGCTCGCCGAACGGTTCGCGCTCACCCCGCTCGACGTCGACCTGCTCCTGGTCGCCGTCATACCCGACTTGGACAGCCGGTTCGAGCGGCTCTACGGCTACCTCAACGACGACGTCACGCGGCGCCGTGCGTCCATCGGATTGGCGCTGATGTTGGCCGACCATCCGGGAACGTCTGCCGCCGCCCGTAGCCGCCTACGGCCAGGGTCGTCGCTCATCGACCGGGCCCTGGTGCAGGTCGAGGACGCCGATCGGCCGTTCCTCACCCGGTCGCTGCGCGTCCCGGATCGGGTGGCCGCCCACCTACTCGGTGACGACCGACCCGACCCGGCGTTGCTCGATCTGCTCGTCGACGTGGAACCGGTGGGCGACGGTACCCGGCTGGCCGGCGCCCTGGCCGCCGGCCAACGGCTGATCCACCTGCGAGAAACCGTACCGGGCACCGGGATCGCCCTGGGCGCCGCCGCGGTGCGGGTCGCCGGCCGACCGGTGTTGGCCGTCGACCTGAACACGCTGGCCCGCCGCCCCGACGCCACAGAACTGATCCCGGTGTTGGCCAGGGAGACCCTGCTGCGCGGCGCGGGACTGGTCGGCACCGGCGTCGACACGCTGGCCGCTGCGGCCCCGGACGCGCTGCGCGCGCTGTGTGGGATCCCGGCACCGCTGATCCTGATCGGGCGCCGCCACCTGGGACCCGGGTTGGTCGGCCGAAGTGCCGCTGCAGACCGACGCGGTCGCGCCGACGCTCGACGAGCGGACCGCGCTGTGGAATCTGGCGCTGGACGGCGCCGCGCCGATCGACCCGGACAGCGTGACCGCGCAGTTCGTCCTCGGCCCGGCCCAGGTGTCGCGGGCGGTCAGGTCGGCCAAGGCCGCGGCGCTCCTCGGCGATGGCGACGTCGGTCGCGGACGAATTGCGCCGCGGCGCCCGCGCGCAGAACGCGGCCGGCTTGGAACGGCTGGCCCGTCGGATCGAACCGCAGGTCGGCTGGGACGACATCGTGCTGCCCGACCAGGTGGTCCGTTCGCTGCGGGAGCTGGCGGCCAGGGCCCGGCACCGTGATCGGGTCCTGCGGGACTGGCGGATGCGGCCCGGCGGCGGCCGTGGACGCGGCATCACCGCGCTGTTCGCCGGTGATTCCGGCACAGGCAAGACCATGGCCGCCGAGGTGATCGCCGGAGATCTCGGGCTCGACCTGTACACGGTCAATCTGGCCACCGTCGTCGACAAGTACGTGGGGGAGACGGAGAAGAACCTCGAACGGATCTTCGCCGAGGCCGGTGGGGTCAATGCCGTGCTGCTGTTCGACGAGGCCGATGCGATCTTCGGCAAGCGCGGCGAGGTGCGCGACGCGCACGACCGGTACGCCAACATGGAGAGCGCCTACCTGCTCCAGCGCATGGAGACGTTCGACGGGTTGGCCGTGCTGTCCACCAATCTTCGGTCCAACATCGACGACGCCTTCACCCGGCGGTTGGACACCATCGTTGACTTCCCGGCTCCGGACGAATCGGCCCGCCTCTCGTTGTGGCGCAGTTGCCTGGCGCCGCCGCTGCCGGTCGCCGACGATGTCGATCTCGGATTCTGCGCCAAGGCGTTCACCCTTTCGGGGGGCAACATTCGCTCGGTGGCCCTGACCGCCGCGTATCTGGCGGCCGGGTCGGGCCGACCGATCGGCATGGGCGAGCTGATCGCTGCCGTGCAGCAGGAGTACCGCAAGCTCGGCCGGCTGGTCCTGGAACGGGAGTTCGGGCCCTACCTCAAACCCCATGCGGGGGGATCCCCCGGGCGGTGACCGGGGTCTGCGAGTTACGGTCCGGCAACGGCCTGGGTGGAAAGTGGTGCCCAGGTGCCCCGATCGCGCAGTATCGATGAGCGTACCCGCCGACTCCTGGGCATGATCAGCTCGGAGTCGACCGGGCGGTCGCATCTCAGCTGGCGGACGGGCGGATGACCTACTACCTGGGTGTGGATCTCGGCACGTCGTACACGGCTGCCGCGATCAGCCGCGATGGTGTCCTCGAACTGGTGAGTCTTGGGCACCCGGTCACTGGAGATCCCGTCGGTGGCGTTCCTCGATCCATCCGGCAGCGTCGTCGTCGGCGAGTCGGCCGAGCGCCGTGGAGCGAGCGACCCCACCAGACTGGCCCGGGAGTTCAAGCGCCGACTCGGTGACCCGGCGCCGATCCTGGTCGTCCGGCACCCCGTTCTCGGCCGAAGCGCTGATGGCGGCCGTGCTGCGGTCCGTCGTCGCCGACGTCACCGCGACGGCAGGGGGAGCCGCCCGCCCATGTCACGCTGACCCGACCGGCCAACTGGGGTCCGTACAAGCAGGAACTGTTCTCCCACGTCCCGGTGCTGGCCGACCTCGGCGCGTCGTCGACCGCGACCGAGCCCGAAGCGGCGGCCGTCCACTTCGCGTCGACCACCAGGGTCAGTTGCCGGCCAGTCGATCGCGGTGTACGACCTCGGCGGTGGCACGTTCGATGCGGCCGTGTTGCGCAAGACCGACGACGGCTTCGCGACCCTCGGCACGCCCGAGGGCATCGAGCACCTCGGTGGAGCCGACTTCGACGACGCGGTGTTCGAGTATGTGCGCCGTGTTCTCGGGCCGGCGTTCGCCCAGCTCGATCCGACGGATCCGGCCGTGCGCACGGCAGCGGCGCGATTGCGAGCCGAGTGCGTATTGGCCAAGGAGTCGTTGTCGCGGGACACCGAGGCGACCATCCCGGTTGCCCTTCCCGGCCTGCAGACGGAGGTTCGGCTGACCCGGCAGGACTTCGAGGACCTGGTCCGCCCCGCGCTGATGTCCACGGTCGAGTCGCTGCGCCGGACCGTCCGCTCGGCCCGCGTCCCGGTCGACGAGATCGCAGCGACCGTGCTGGCCGGGGGCTCGTCCCGGATTCCCCTTGTGGCCGAACTGATCACCGGTGAGCTGCAGCTGCCGGTCGCGGTCGGCACGCACCCGAAGCACACCGTCGCGCTGGGTGCCGCGCTGCTCGCCGCGCGGGACGCGGGCCGGGTCGGGGTCGACGAGCCGACCGGTCGGTTCAACCCCCGGCATGATCGCCCCGGTCCTGCCTTCCGGACCGGTGCCCACCGCCGACCCGTCGTCCGGTCCGGTGCCGGTCGGAGCGACCTGGGACACCGACCAGAAAGCCGCGGCGACCCCACCGCCGGGGCCGGTCCCGGTCGCGGCGAGCGAGAGCGAGTCCACGGCTCAACCGGCAGCGGGCTGTTCGGGATGCCCAACCAGACCGGCGTGCTGCACCCGGCGTCCGGGCGGCGGCGGCGATCGCTCATGTTGGTCGGCGCGATCGTCGCGGTGGCGGCGATCCTGGTCGGCACGCTGCTGGTCACCAAGCCATGGCGGTCGACCGCGGCCGCCGGCAGCCCGACGGTCGGCACTGTGGTCGACACACCGACGGGATCCACCGGATCGCCGAGCGTCCCGACGTCGACGTCTACCGCAGCCCTCCTCGTCGTCACCGTCGACATCATCGTCACCATCGGCGTCGTCATCACGCCCGCGTCGTCGTCGTCCAGCAGTCCCCCACCTTCACGCCGATCAGCGGCATCCCCACCGGCGTCAGCTGCGCGCTGGTCACCATCGCTGTCCCCGGTATGTACAGCAACCCACCCGAACTGCCCAGCGACGCGCCGCCGGCCACCCGCGAGGACCAGCTCGCCATCCGGGTCAGGGACGCGGTGAAACTGGCGGTGGATCAGTTCAACCGGGCCAACCCCCAGTGCACCGTCGGCGTCACCACCCCGGACACCAAACACGACGACAAGAACGCCGGCGTGGTCGCCAAGTCGATCGTCAAGGACCCCACCGTGCTGGCCTCGGTGGTGGCGTCGTACTCCTCCGAGGTGAACCACATCGCTCCGGTCTATCAGAGCGCCGGCCTCGGCTTCGTGGTCCCGCTGAGCAAGGCGCCAGGCCTGAACCAGGGCGACAAGTGGTCGACATTCAACCGGGTGTCCGGTGATGACCAGATGGCCGGACGGTCGATACCCAAGTTTCTGCAGGACAACCTGGACGCCCAGCGCGTTCTGTTGATCGGGGACGGCGAAGGTCATTCGCCGGGGATCGACAAGCAGGTGGTCTCGGCCCTGGGGGACAAGCTGGTCGCCGAGCTGGTGGTGCCGCGGGACACCGAAGGATTTCTCCGACCTGACCGATGAGATCGCGGCGAAGCGTCCGGACGCCGTGTACTTCTCCGGAGACCCGCGGTTCGGCGGAACGGTGCTGACCGCGATTCGCAAGGCCGGCTACACGGGCACCGTCATCCTCACCGAGTCCCTGTACGAGACTCGGTTCATGATCACCGGCAGCAAGGTGGCCGAGGGCGTGCTGTTCGGCTGTACGTGTGCCCCGCCCGACGGGAATCCGGAGATGAACGGTGGCCCCGAGTTCCATGACGCGTACGTCAAGGAATACCACGTCGAGCCGACCGACTACGCGGCCGAGGCATTCGACGCGACGTTGATCATTTTGAACGGCCTGAAGGACGGGGCGAGCAACCGGGCCGACATGGCGACCTTCATCCGGTCCTACTCGGGCCCGGGGATCACCAAGGACCTGTCGTTCGACGACGATGGTGACATCACCGGCGATCCCTACTACGTCTACACGATGAAGGACGGCAAGCCGCAGTTCACTGCGTTCGTCCGATGATCGGCGACTCGAGCCGTACACCCGTTGAGCGCTTGTTGAGCGGAAGCGCTCCGGGTTCGGCCCGCCGGGACGGTCCGGTGTTGAGCGCTTGTTGAGCGGTTCGGGCAACCATGAGGGCACTGTTCTTCGACTCTCCAGTCGGTCCCATAGTCCCGGAGGTTGAACGATGCCGGTTCCTGTCAACACCTATGTATATGCGGACGACCCGATCCTGCAGGCCGGGGTGAGTACGCAATTACGGATGCGCCCGGAGATCCGGGTGATCGACGCGGCCGACGTCGACCGCGCCGAGGTGGCGGTGATCGTCGCGGATACCCTGGACGACAACACCATTCGGGTCCTCAAGGCTGTGCAACGCGGCGGCGTGCCGCGCACCGTGCTGGTGGCCAGGGTGATCGATGACGGAACCCTCGCCGCCGCGGCCGAAGCCGGCGTCGCCGGGCTCGTGCGGCGCAGCGAGGCGACCGCAGACTCGTTGGTGCGAGCCATCACCCGGGTCGCGGCCGGCGAGGGCGAAGTACCCGCCGACCTGCTCGGGCGGCTGCTCGGCCAGGTCGGCCGTCTGCAACGCCAAGTCCTGGCGCCCGCGCGGCCTGGCGTTCTCCGGGCTGTCCGAACGCGAGTCGCAGGTACTTGCGCCTGGTGGCCGACGGGCACGACACCGCGGAGATCGCCGGCCAGCTGTGTTACAGCCAGCGCACGGTCAAGAACATCCTGCACGACCTGACCACCCGACTGCAGTTGCGCAACCGCTCGCACGCGGTCGCCTACGCCGTCCGGGAAGGGCTGATCTGAACCATGATCCCGTCTGCAACCGAACCGCGAGCGCTGCCCGTTCGGGCAAACCCGCTGCCCGGACGGCCGGTCCGAAGGGATCTCATCGACGAGGGGACGAGTCCGATGACCCTGACGAAGTTCTCCGTCGCCGACGGTCGACTGCAGGGCACAAGTTCGGCCGTCCGGTGCCGGTCCGGACCCGGCCGGATCGATTCTCGGCGCCGTCGGCGAACCGATGGGCTGCCCGAAAGGGCGGGTATGTCCGTCCCTGCCGGACCGGCGCCCGGCCATTGCCTCAACGTCCGGCAGGATGCACCGTAGAGGTCGGGAGCCGACCAGCGGAGGTTGCCATGCGCATCCATGATCATGACGTCACCGACACCCTGCGACCCAGGGCCTCCCGGCTCGATGCCGGACCGTCCCCCGAGACGGCGCGGGCCGCCGCGGCGGGCCGGGCCGATGTCCTCGATCCGAGCGCCGTCCTCGGGTTGCAGCGGGCCGTCGGCAACGCCGGTGTCGGGTCGCTCCTGGAGGAAGAACGTTCCCCGGTCCACGACGTCATCGACTCCGGCGGGTCTCCGCTCGCCCCTGATGTGCGGACCGAGATGGAAGGCCGCCTGGGCCAGGATTTCTCCGATGTCAGGGTGCACAACGACGGCGCCGCCCACGAGTCCGCTGCGTCGGTCAACGCGCACGCCTATACGGTTGGCAGCAACGTGGTGTTCCAGCGCGGTCGCTACGACACGGATTCCACCGAGGGAAAGACCATGCTGGCCCACGAACTCACCCATGTGGTGCAGCAGCGTTCCGGGCCGGTGGACGGCTCCGACGCCGGTGGTGGGATCAAGGTCTCCGACCCGTCGGATCGTTTCGAACGGGAGGCGGCAGCCAACGCCGATGCCGTCATGTCCGCGCCCACTCCTGCCGGCCCGGCCCACGACGGCGGCAACAGCACCGGTTCCGTCCAGCGGGACGCCGAGCTCGACGAGGTGCCCGACGAGACGCTCCAGGGCAGCTTCGTGCAGCGGGACGAAGTGCCCGAGGAGGCTCTGGACGAGGAGCAGGGCGAGGAGGTCGCCCAAGGATCGTTCGAGGGTGCGTCGGTGCAGCTCTCGGCCGCCGAGGACGCCGAGATCGATTCTTCGCCCGGCTGCTGCTGAGCCGGCGGTGACACCCGCCCTGGAGACCGCTGCCGAGCGGTCGGCCGGCCAGCAGGTGGACCGGGTCGAACGGGCGGAGTCGCCGGCGTCGTCGCGTGAGGCGCCAAGATTCGGGATGGTGTCGAGCGCAGCCATGCTGCACCTGCAGCGCACGGCGGGCAACAGGGCAGCCGGTGCGCTGGCCGCCCGCACCCGCCCGACTCCGAGTTCGCCTGACCGGGTACCCAGCAATGGTCGGCCGGCCGCCGCGCCACTGATGACCGACGGTGAGATCGTGCAACGCCTCGGACTGGGCCTGCTGGGAGACCTGGTCAGCGGTGTCGGCGGTCTGCTCGGGGGATCCGAAGCCGAGGAACTTCAACAGGGCGGCGGCGCCGTCACGTGCTCGGAGGAACCAAGTTTCGCCAGCGACGCGCCGGTCCCGGTGACCATCAATGCCGACACGGCCGTCGAGTTCATGCAGAAGACAGCCTCCGCGCTGGGCAACCCGCACATGGCCCCGTCCTTCAGCTGGGACCCGACGCGTCGACGAAAAATCCGGCAAGGTCACCAAGGTCAACCTGACCGTCACCACGAATGTCATCCGCCCCCGGTACGGCATGGGGCGCGGCTCGGCCGAGGAGATCGCGCTGATCCGCAAGGCCGAGGGTCTGATCAAGGAACACGAGCAGCGACATGCCGCCATTGCCAAAGACTTCGCCCGCAAGGCGGTGTGCGCCACCCTGGGCAAGGTCGGCAAGGCCGCGCAGGGCGCGCTGGATGCGGCCATGTGCAAGATGAACAAGGCTCAGGAGGACCTGGACAAGAAGGAAGGCATGCTGACCTTCACCCTCAACGCCGAGAAGACCAAGGTCGTCGACGTCGGCCTCGGTCCGTTCGCCGTCCGCCAGCTATCCCTGCACCTGACCTCGCGTGCGGAGCCGCCACAGGTGCGGCGCTGCACCTTCGGGCAGCCATGGTTGCCCCCGACTACGTCCGTCCGGCAGCGCGGACGCCCTCCAGCATCGCGGACGATCGTCCATAGAGCAGTTCTGACAACCATGCTCACTCAAGGAGGCAGCATGCCGACGTACCTCGCTCCCGGCGTCTTCGTCGAGGAGGTCGACTCCGGTTCCCGGCCCATCGAGGGTGTGGGCACCGCCGTGGCCGCCTTCGTCGGACTGGCCGAAACCGGCCCGTTCAACGCTCCGACGCTGGTCAGCAACTGGACCCAGTTCACCGCCAACTTCGGTGGTTTCGTGGAGGGGTCCTACCTCGCCCAGTCCGTGTACGCGTACTTCCAGAACGGCGGTGGCAACTGCTACATCGTCCGGATCGGTGACTCCGGACAGAACGGCAACGGCCGGGCTCCGAAGGCGATCGCCGCAGGCCCGCAGGGCACCCTGGGCTCCCTGAAGATCGCCGCCCTCGATCCGGGCACCCCGGAAGGGCAGCTGGTGGTCGAGGTGCAGCCGGCCGAGGAGGGTTCCCCGGACGGCAGTTTCAAGCTGCTGGTCAAGCGCGGCGACGAAGTGCTCGAGGAGCACGATCGACTGACCACCGGACGTGGCCGACAGAACGTCGCCACGGCTGTGAACGCAGCCTCGAAGCTGATCAACATCGAGGACACCCGTGGCGCCGTGGAGATCCCGCCGCCGGGTACCGGCACCGCGCTGCACCAGCCGCCGCCGCCGGCCGCGGTGCCCCAGTCCAGCCTGTCCAGTGACGACTACGTCGGGGATGTCGCCGAGCGCACAGGTTTCGCCGGGCTGGAAGCGATCGACGAGGTCACCATGTTGGCGGTGCCCGACCTGATGAGCGCGTACCAGCAGGGCGCCATCGACCTGGAAACGGTGCAGGCCGTGCAGCTGGCGATGATCGCCCACTGTGAACTGATGGGCAACCGGATGGCGATCCTGGACCCGCCGCCGGGCCTGAACGTGCAGCAGATCAAGGAATGGCGGGTGGACAAGGCCGGCTACGACTCCAAGTACGCCGCGCTGTACTGGCCCTGGGTGAAGGCCGCCGACCCGGCCAGCGGCAAGAACATCCACATGCCGCCGTCGGGCTTCATGGCCGGTGTCTGGGGCCGCAACGACGACACCCGCGGTGTGCACAAGGCTCCCGCCAACGAAGTGGTGCGCGGGGCGATCTCGCTCGAGGTGCAGATCACCCGCAACGAGCAGGAACTGCTGAACCCGGTCGGGATCAACTGCATCAGGGCCTTCCCCGGTCAGGGCATCCGGGTCTGGGGTGCGCGCACCCTGTCCTCCGACCCGGCGTGGAAGTACCTGAACGTGCGGCGGCTGTTCAACTACCTGGAGGAGTCGATCCTCTCCGGCACCAACTGGGTCGTCTTCGAGCCGAACGACGACGCGCTGTGGGCCAAGATCCGGCGCACCATCGCCGCCTTCCTGGTCAACGAGTGGCGCAAGGGTGCCCTGTTCGGTCTGACTCCCGACGAGGCATTCTTCGTCAAGTGCGACCGGGAGACCAACCCGGCCGAGGGCATCGACGCCGGCCAGGTCGTGTGTCAGGTCGGCGTTGCGCCGGTCAAACCGGCCGAATTCGTGATCTTCCGCCTGTCGCAGTTCTCCGGCGGCACCAGCCTGGTCAGCGAATAGCGGCCCGGCGTCCCCTACCTGATCCGAGAAGGGAAACATCATGGCATTGCCCGTTCGCGATTCGTCGGTCGGCCACTCCTTCGGCCTGGAGATCGACGGCATCCAGATCACCCACATCACCGAGGTCAGCGGCCTCAAGATGGAGCAGGATGTCATCGAACTCAAGGAGAACGGCACCGACGGCAAGTACAACATCAAGAAGCTCCCCGGCCGTTGGAAGGCGGGCGAAGTCACCCTGACCCGCGGCCTCACCGGCGATCAGAGCTTCGAGAAGTGGATCAAGGACTCGCAATTCGGCAAGATGGCCGACGTCCGCAAGGGCGGCGCGATCATCGTCTACGACTTCGAGGGTGCACCGCTCAAGCGGTACACGCTGACGAATGCGTGGCCGAAGAGCCTGGAGATCAGCACCCTCAAGGCCGGCGACACCAGCGTGCTCACCGAGAAGCTGGTCGTCACCTACGAACGGATGGAAATCGCAGCATGAGACGGGGGCCGGCGATCGAGACCAGCGCGATTGCGCTGGCGGAGCCGGCCGGACCGCGGCCGACGGCAATCGTCGGCCGGGGCCGAGTCGGACAGTGCGCCCCTGCGCACGGAGTTCGCGTTCCGGCTCCCGCGCGGGTATGTGGACGGTGACGGCCGGGTCCATCGCGACGGCGTGATGCGCCTGGCCACCGCCAGGGACGAACTGATCCCGCTGCGGGACGACCGGGTCAGGGAGAATCCGGCATTCCTCACCGTGGTGCTGCTCGGCCGGGTTGTCACCCGGATCGGCGAGATCACCGACATCCACTCCGGGGTCATCGAAAGTCTGTTCGCCTCGGACCTGGCATTTCTGCAGGACCTGTACCGGCGGGTGAACACCGAGGGCCACACCAGAGCGGCGGTGCAGTGTCCATCCTGCAAGCACCAGTTCGCGGTCGATGTCTCCGGAGGGCGCCTGGGGGAATCGTGACGTACGCGACGGACCGACTCTACGAGGAGATCTCGTACCTCGCGTACCACTTCCACTGGTCGATCGATGACCTGCTCGACCTCGAACACACCGAACGGCGGCGGTACGCCACCGAGATCGGCCGGATCAACACGAAGATCAGCACCGGGAGGTGAGAGATGGCCCGCTGGTGGCCGTTCGGCAGCCGAGACACGACGCCGACGCCCGCCCACGGGCCGTCAGCCTCCTCTCCGGTCGAGGCATCGGCGCGAGCTCCGCAGCAGCAGGGAGATCGGCCGGGAACCGCCTGGCGGGCGCTTCCTGCGCTGCAGCGGACCATCGGTTCGCTGCAGCCGGTGGCCTCCACTGCCGCGTTCGAAGCCGGCCTGACCAGCCACCACAGCCCGGCCTTCCTCGCTCCGCTCGGTCACCTGGTCGACGCGCGCGGCCCGAGCGGCGAGGTCGGCGGCCTGTTGCGCACGGCTGTCCTGCCGCCCGTCCAGCGGGTGGCACTCGCCTCCGGGTATCCGGCCCCCGGGCTCGAGTTCGTCGTGCCGGCACGGAAACTGCCGACCTCCGCCCGAATCCCCGAGCCGAGCAAACTGATGACCGCCGGCCAGCCGCCGGTGGTCGCTCGGCTCGCGGCCCTCGATCCGCTGCCGCTGTCACTTCCGGTCCCGGAGCCGGAGTCGGAACCCGAGTCGACTGCCCACCTTCCGTCGCCGCGGTCCGAGGCGCCTTACGCTGACGCCGTTTCCCCCGGGACAGAGGCCTCGTCTAGCGACCAGCTCGGGTCCGTTGCCGATTCGGCACCGTCGATCCCTGATGTCGACCTGGCCGGATCCGACGTCCGGCCCGTGCTGGGAGCGGGCACCGGCGTACCCGGCGCTCCGGGCGTCAACCCGGCGGCGCCGCCACCCGCGATCCAGCGGGTCGCGGAGCCCGGCGCCGAGCCGCTCGACCTGCCGATCGCTCGCTCAGCAGCTCCGGTTCCGACTCGGGCCGTGCAGCGCTGGTCCGAGCAGGGTGCCGTGCCCCTCCGGACCGAGGAGCCGGTGTTGCCGCCGGCCGCGCTCGTGCGCGCGCCGGAAGCGCTGCTGCCGGCTGCTTCCACATCCGAAGCGCCGGTGCCGGATGTTCCCTCCGCGGGAGTGTTGCCGCCGGATGTACCCACACCGCGGCTGGCGGATGCTTCCACCTCGACGCCGATCGCAGCTTCGGTCGAGAGCGCTCCCGCCGCAGCGGCGGCTCCGACGGACCCTGGCGTGGTCGGCGATGCGGGCGCCGCCGTCAGTGCCGAGTCACCCAGCGGAGCCCAGTCGATGTCTCCGGTGGCATCGACGCTCGGTGCCAAGGCCCTCCAGCGCGCCGGCGACCGTGCGGCCGACCCTGACGGTGGTGCCGGTCCGGCGGTTCTTGTGCAACGCGCTCTGGACCTGCCGACCGTGCCCGGTACCGCACGCCGGCTCGGACTCGGTGCGCCGCTGCCGGCGGCGGCGTCGACCGGCGCGGCGGATCC
The DNA here is from genome assembly GCA_963834185.1 of uncultured Actinomycetota bacterium. GTDB lineage: Bacteria > Actinomycetota > Actinomycetes > Mycobacteriales > Nakamurellaceae > Nakamurella. The sequence continues at coordinate 324,016 of CAWIAR010000011.1, read as the reverse complement.
ACACCCCGGCGCACCCGCCGGCGCGACGGCCCTGCCGGCGCCGGTGTCGCTGTCGGCGTTGATCCAGCGGGTGGCCGCGGCGGCCGACGACCCGACGGCCCTGGCAGGCGCCGTTCCAGCACCCGGACCGCTGGGGCCGCAGCCGAGTTCGGTCCCGACGTTGGGTCGCGAAACCGTGGATGCGGTGGCCGCGGCGCCGACGGCGCCCGCCGGTCGGTCGACCCCCACGGTCGCGTCGACCCTCGGGTCGGTCGACCTGCCGCTCGCTTCTGGAATCGGTCCAGCAGGCGGGGTCGGGGCGGCGCCGAGCGTCCAGCGGTTCGGGCTCTCCGACCTGGGTGGCCTGCCCTCGCTGCCGAGCATGCCGTCGGTGCCGAGCCTGCCGGCGGTGCCGAGCCTGCCTGCGCTGCCGGACATGCCCAGCCTGCCCTCCGGCCTGCCATCCCTGCCCTCCGGGATGCCGTCGTTGCCGTCGGGAATGCCGGCGCTTCCATCGGGGATGCCCTCGTTGCCGTCCGGAATTCCGTCGCTTCCCTCAGGGATGCCGTCGTTGCCGAATCTGCCGGCCGGGCTGCCGTCGTTGCCGAATCTGCCGGCCGGGCTGCCGTCGTTGCCGAATCTGCCGGCCGGGCTGCCGTCGTTGCCGAACCTGCCGGCCGGGCTGCCGTCCCTGCCGTCGTTGCCTTCCGGACTCCCGACCGTGCCGACGCTCCCCGGTGGCTTGCCATCTGTGCCGGCGGTGCCCGGTCTCCCCGGGTTGCCGACCCTCCCGGCCGGTATGCCCAGCCTGCCGTCCGATCTGCCGTCGTTGCCGAATCTTCCGCAGCTGCCCGGGGGCATTCCCGACCTGGCCGATCTGCCTTCCCTGCCGGCGGTGCCCGGGCTACCCGGTGGTGGACTACCGGATCTCGGCGGCCTACCCGGTGTTCCTGACCTACCCGGCCTTCCCTCGCTGCCGACCATGTCCGGTGGCGGCCTCCCCACCCTGCCGGGCATGCCGGCGATTCCCGGCCTCCCGGGCGGGCTCCCCAGCGGACTTCCTTCTGCGCCATCGCTGCCGGGGATGCCCGCGATGCCCGGGCTCTCCGGCGGGCTCCCCTCGATGCCCGATCTGCCTGGGATCGGCGCGTTGCCGGGCCTTGCGGGGATGGGCGGACCGGGCGGCGCACCGTCCCCGGGTGCTGCAGCAACGGCCGCCGGCGCCGCGGTGCCCGACGGCCTCGGTGGGGTCGTCTTCCATCCGCCGGGGGGTGGCGCGGCCGGGCCGGCCGGTGGGGGTGCGGCGGCGGCATCGGCGGGTGCCGCAGCCGGTACGGCCGCGGCCGGCGGCGGTGGCGGAGCAGCCGGCGGCGGGCCGGCGGGCGCGGCCGGACCCGACCTCGACGATCTGGCCCGACGACTGTTCGATCCGCTGTCCGCCCGCATCAAGTCCGAACTCTGGCTGGACCGTGAACGGGCCGGCATGGTGATCGATCTTGCGCGCTGACATCGGCGCCACCGCAACGAAGGCAAGCGCAGAAGGGAATTTCGGATGAACGACTACGAGCCGGCACTGAGTGTGTGTTTCGACGTGAAGATCGACAAGAACAGCCTCGGCGTGTTCAACAGCTGTGAGGGCCTCGGCATCGAGATCGTCCTGGAGACCAGGGAAGAGGGCGGCAACAATTCGATGGTCTGGCAGCTGCCGACCAGGATGAAGTACTCGAACATCAAGCTCACCCGCCCGGTCGGTCCCGACTCGGCGAAGTTGACCGCCTGGTTCGCTTCGATGGTCAACGGGGTCAAGCCGACGACCGCGGTGATCACCGCCATGACCGGTGAAGCCAAACCCGTCACGTCCTGGTCACTGCTCGGGGTCATCCCGGTGCGCTGGACCGGCCCGTCACTGAACCCGGACAACGCAAAGGTCGCTACGGAAACGCTCGAGATCGCCCACCACGGGCTTCTGCCGCCTTCGGCGGGTGTGTGATGACCGACGCGATCGCGCTGAACAACTCAGCCGGCGGCGGCAACATCGGGCTACCGGCCCCGGCGGGCAGCCAGGCACGGCCCCATGTCGACAAGGCCAGCCTGCAGTTGTACGACTCCACCCCCGGCACCGGCGGCAGTCGGCTGGGCGCCTCCCGGGGGAGCATCGACTTCCAGTTCAACCCCAAGGAAGTCACCATCGCCAAGACCGCCAAGTGGGAACGCAAGACCGCCAGGGGGGCGAAGAAGGCCGGTCCGCCGGAGTTCAGTGGTGCCGAACCGTGCAAGCTGACCCTCGAGATGTTCTTCGACTCCTCCGACACCCACGACGGCAGTGTGGTGGTCGCCGTGGAGAAGCTGTTCGGTTGCTGCGTGCCGACCGACGACAGCGTCGGGAAGAACAAGGCGTCACCACCGTTGGTGGTGTTCAGCTGGGGCACGATCACCAGTTTTCCTGCCTTCGTGACCTCGGTGTCGGCCAAGTACACGTTGTTCGCCGCCAACGGCACGCCGATCCGGGCGACCTGTTCGGTGTCGCTCGAGGAGATGCCCGGCGAGCCCGGCAAGCAGAACCCCACCTCCGGCGGGCTGGCCGCGCGCAAGTCCCATCACATGGTCACCGGAGACACGCTGGCACACCTGGCGTATGCCGAGTACGGCGACGCCAGGCTGTGGCGGACCCTGGCCGAGTTCAACGGCATCGACGACCCCATGCGCGTCGCCGACGGCACTGATGTCCTGCTGCCGGCCATCGAGGAACTGGTCGGGAGGAACTGATGCCGACCAGCGCCGGGTTCCTGGTGGAGATCGACGGCTCGCCGCTGCCTCCCGAGGTCGCCGCGCAACTCGCGTCGGCCTACGTGGACGACAGTCTGCGGCTGCCTGACCTGTTCGTCCTGCGCTTTCGCGATCAGGATCGCACGGTGCTCACCGGTGCGAAGGTCAAAATCGGTTCGAAGGCCAAGATCTCCATTCAGACCGCGGAAGGGCAGACACCCGAGCCGCTGATATCCGGCGAGATCACCGCATTGGAAGCCGAGTTCGACAGCACCGGGACGTTCACCGTGATCCGCGGCTACGACCAGGCGCACCGGCTGTTCCGTGGGCGCTGCACGGAGTCCTACACCCAGAGCACGGTGTCCGACGTGGTCACCCAGGTGGCCCGACGGGCCGGCCTGAAGGTGGGGACGGTCGAGTCGACGTCGACGGTGCATCCTCACCTGTCCCAAGGTGGGGTGACCGACTGGGAGTTCCTGGACCGGCTCGCGCGCGAGATCGGCTACGAGATCACCGTCCAGAACGGCACCCTTGACTTCCGCAAGCCCGAGACCGCGCAGTCGGCGCCCAGCGGCGCAGGTCCGGCCGAGAGCAACCCACTTGTCCTCAAGATGGGATCTGACCTGCTCCGGTTCCGCTCGGTGGTGACGTCGGCGGAGCAGGTCAAGGAGGTCCAGGTGCGCGGCTGGGATCTGGCCGAGAAGAAGGCACTGACCGCCAATGCTCCCGCGGCGACCAAGACCGCTGTGCTGCCGACGACGGACCCGGCGGCGATAGCCAAGACGTTCGGTGACCCGGTGTACGTCGCCAGCGACACCGCCTATCGCTCCCAGGCCGAGGTCGACGCGGCCGCGAGTGCCCTGGCCGAACACATCGCCGGCGCCTTCGCCGAGTTCGAGGGCGTGGCCCGCGGAAATCCGAAACTGCGCGCCAATGCCCCGATCTCGATCGAAGGCATCGGCGCTCCGTTCGAGGGCAAGTACACCATCACCACGTCCAGGCACCGCTACGACCCGGCCACCGGGTACACCACCGCGTTCGCTGTCACCGGGCGGCAGGAGCGCAGCCTGTTCGGGCTCACCTCGGGCCCGTCGACCGGCGGAAGTCGATCCGCCGGCCCGGTTGTCGGTTTGGTCAGCGATGTGAAGGATCCGCAGAACCAGGGCCGGGTGAAAGTGACCTACCCGTGGTTGTCCGACCACTACGTGAGCGACTGGGCCCGGACCGTGCAGGCCGGTGCCGGCAAGGACCGCGGCGCGCTCGTCGTCCCCGAGGTCGGTGACGAGGTCCTCGTGGTATTCGAACAGGGCGACATCGCCCGGCCCTACGTGCTCGGCGGGCTGTGGAACGGAAAGGACACCGCGCCCTCGATCGTGTCGGACCTGGTGGATTCCGGCTCCGGTGCGATCAATCGACGCAGCATCGTGTCCAGGCTGGGCCACCGGATCGACCTGCTCGACCAGCAGGGCAAGGTCGACGGCGTCACCGTGGCCACCAAGGACGACAAGCTTGTCCTCAAGCTCGACCAGGCGGAGACCAAGATCACCGTGCACAGCGACGGCACCATCCTGATCGAGGGCAAGCAGGGCATCGTCATCGACTCCGGCACCCAGAAGTTGGAACTCAAGGCCGGAGAGATCTCGATGAAGGCCAACACCGGCGTGAAGATCGACGGTGGCTCCGGCGTAGAGCTCTCCGCCACCGGCCAGTTCAAGGTCAAGGCTGCGACCGTGAGTCTGGAGGGCCAGGCCTCGGCCGAGCTCAAGGCCAGCGGCGTCACCACCATCCAGGGTTCCCTGGTCAAGATCAACTGAACGCGCGAGGAGATACGTCATGCCACCTGCAGCGAGGGTCGGGGACCCCACGGGTCACCCGGGTGTCATCAGCCCGCCCGGCGTGCCGACCGTGTTGATCGGTGGGATGCCGGCGGCCACCGTCGGGTCCATGCACCTGTGTTCGTTCCCGCCCCCCGCGGTGCACCCGCCGACACCGCTGATCCCGCCCGGTTGCCCGACAGTCCTGATCGGTGGGCTGCCGGCCGCCCGGATGGGCGACATGGCCGGCTGTGGCGCACCGATCGTCGTCGGCTGCCCCACCGTCATGATCGGAGGATGACATGGCCTCGCTCGACTTCGTCGGTGCCGGTTGGGCTTTCCCGTTGGGTACCGACGCCACTGGTGGCATCGCGCTGGTGACAGGGGACCGGGAGATCGCCGAATCCATCCGGTTGATCCTCGGCACCACCCCCGGCGAGCGGCCGATGCGCCCGGAGTTCGGCTGCCGGATCAACGAGCATGTCTTCGCCCCGGTGAACGCTGCGATCGCCGGCGCCATCGCCCACGACGTGCGGTCGGCGCTGGAACAGTGGGAGCCGCGGATCGACGTGGTGGACGTGCGGGTCAGCTTCGACGGCGCCGACTCCGGCGTGCTGTACATCGACGTGTCCTATCTGATCCACGGGCGTAGTGATCCCCGCAACCTGGTGTTCCCGTTCTACGTGATTCCCGAAGAACCGCCGGAAGTTCCGGCCACGATGCCGGCCGCGCTGACGGCCGGGAGGTGACCCATATGCTCCCCGCCCCCAATCTCGATGATCGCCGGTTCCAGGATCTGGTCGACGACGCCAAACGCATGGTGCAGCAACGCTGCCCCACCTGGACCGACCACAACGTCTCCGATCCCGGTGTGACCCTCATCGAGGCATTCGCCGGCATGGTCGATCAACTCATCTACCGTCTCAACCGGGTGCCCGACCGCAACTACATCAAGTTCCTGGATCTGGTCGGCGTGCAGATGCGCCCACCGACCGCCGCCAGGGGCCGGGTGACGTTCTGGCTCTCGGCGGCGCAACCGCAGACCGTGGTGGTGCGCGGCGAGACCGAGGTGGCCACCCCGCGCACCGACATCGCCGACCCCGTGGTCTTCTCCACGGTCACCGACCTGAACATCGTGCCCTGCTCGTTCGAGGTCGGCGCATCGGTCAATGTGGGGACGGAGCCGGCCGACCACACGTCGGCGTTGGCCGCCGGCGGCGGCTATGCCTGCTTCTCGGCCAAGCCGCAGGCCGGTGATGCGCTGCTCGTCGGGCTGTCCAATGCCGTGCCGTCCTGCGCCATCGTCATCCGGATGGACTGCCGGGTTTCCGGCGTCGGCGTCAATCCCCTTGACCCGCCGTTGATCTGGGAGGCGTGGAACGGCGCCGGTTGGTCGGCCTGCGAGGTCGAGCGCGACGAGACGGGCGGTCTGAACAAGCCGGGCGACGTCGTGCTGCACGTTCCGGAGACCCACGACGAGTCCATCATGGCCAAGAAGCGCGCGGGCTGGATCCGCTGCCGTTTGCTGGCGCCCGAGCCGGACCAGCGCACCTACACCGCTTCCCCGCAGATCCGCTCGATCAGCGCTTTCACCATGGGTGGCACCACCAGAATGGTGCACGCAGAGGCGGTGCGCGACGAGGACATCGGCATCTCCGACGGCACCCCCGCGCAGCGGTTCGCCCTGCAACGGCGACCGGTCGTGCCGTGGGAGGAGCCCGCCGTGCTGCGGGTGTTCGACGATGACGGGATGACCGAGTGGATGCCGGTCGAGCACTTCGCCGACTCCGGCCCCGATGACCGGCTCTTCCACCTCGACCCGATCTCCGGCGAGGTGGAGTTCGGGCCGGCGGTGCGGCAGGCAGACGGCAGCCTGCGGTACTACGGGGCGGTGCCGACCAAGGGGGCGCACCTGCACCTGTCGGTGTACCGCACCGGCGGCGGCGAACGTGGCAACGTGTCCGTCGGCCAGATCCGGGTGCTGAAGACGTCCGTGCCGTACGTGGCCAGGGTGGAGAACCGGTCGGCCGCGGTGGGCGGCGCCCGCGCGGAGAGTCTGGCCGACGCCAAACTTCGTGGACCGTTGGTGTTGCGCTCCCGTGGGCGTGCGGTGACCGCGGAGGACTTCGTCGAGCTCACCAGGGAGGTCGCCCCGGAGATCGGCCGGGTCCATTGTGTGGCAGCCGATTCGGGTTCGGACGCCGGCGGGGTCAGGGTCCTGCTGGTGCCGTTCGTGCCCGGGGATCCCGTCGGCCGGATCCGGCGGGAGGATCTCAACCCGCTGCCCGAGTCGCTGGAACGGATCACCGGATACCTCGACGAGCGCAGGCTGCTCGGCACCCGCCTGCTGATCGAACCCCCCGAGTACGTATGGCTGACCGCCGTGGTGAGCGTGCGGGCGCGCCCCCGGTACCGCCCGGACGACGTCCGGCAGGACGTGCTGCGCGCGCTCTACGGGCTCCTCGACCCACTGACCGGTGGTCCGGAGGGCCACGGCTGGCCGTTCGGCCGCGCCGTCCAGGTGCACGAGATCAGTGGCGCACTGGCCAGGGTGGCCGGGGTCGACATGGGCGACGAGGTCAGCGTCCGGCTCTTTCCGGCCGACCCGCAGAGCGGGCGGCGCGGACAGGAGATCCAACGGCTGGTGCTGCCGCCCACCGCGTTGGTCTATTCCTACGAGCATCAGGTCAGGGTTCGCTGATGCGTGGACATGTCGCCGAGTTGCTCAGCCCGTACCCGATCGGTGCGGCGCTGCCGGCCATCTACCTCGAGGATCCCTTCGCCCAGGCGCTGTGTGACGGGCTGGACGAGGTGCTGGCCCCGGTGCTGGCGACCCTGGACGCATTGCCGGCCTACTTCGACCCGGCGACAGCACCGGACGACATGCTGGGTTGGTTGGCCGGCTGGCTCGGCCTGGTCATCGACGACAACCAGACCCCTGAGCACCAACGTGATCTCGTCCGTACCGGGATAGAACTGGTCCGTTGGCGCGGCACCGAGCGCGGTGTCAGGCGAGCGGTGGTCGCGGCGTTCGGGACCGAACCGGACCTGGTCGAGTCGGGCGGGGCCGCCTGGTCGGCCAACCCTGGTGCGCCGCTGCCGGGCACCACCGAACCCCAGCTGTTGGTCCGCCTGCCGGTCGCCGAACCCGAGTCGTTCGACCTCCGCCGGTTGGACGACGTCGTAGCCGCGGTCAAACCCGCCCACCTCCGCCACCGGGTCGAGGTCTTCTCCACCTGACCCCGGCTGCGCGGATCAGCCGGCCGGACGCGGCTCAACTCGGCGACCCGTTTCAGCTCAGTCCCACAGCGCGGAGTTGATCCTCGCGGGCCGGCCGACGCAGCCGCGCTCAGGGCGAACGCTGCTGGACTCCCGCGCGGATGCCCCAACCGCCGTCACAATCCAGCGTCTGACCGGTGATCCAGCCGCCCTGATCGGACAGCAGGAACTCGACGAGCCCGACGACGTCGGACGGTGCGCCCCAGCGCGGCGCGAGCGGCATGCGCTCGGCCACGATTCGCTTCGTCAGTTCGTCCGGCCAGCCGGTGTCGTTGGGTCCCGGGTTGAGGCAGTTCACCGTGGCGCCCGTGGGCGCCAGTGCCGCCGCCAGGGTCGCGGTCATGCCCTGGAGGGCGGCTTTGGATGTCACGTAGGGGATCTCGGTGGGCATGGGGCCTTGATGCACGCCCGTGGTGAACAGCACCACGCGCCGGACGCCGATCCGGGCCGCGGCCTGCACCAGCAGGATGGTCGCCCTGGTGTTGACCCCGAAGGAGGCGTCCAGTTCCTCGCCGGTGACGGAGTCGAGATCCTGGTCGACCGATCGAGCGTGGGTCGCGATCAGGGCGTCCAGGCCGCCGAATCGCCGGACGTGCGTGTCGATCGACACCGCCGGCGCGGCAGCGTCGGCGAAGTCCATGGCTGTCCAATGAAAGTCATCGGGTGGAGTCGTCGCGGGATCCACTTCGATGTTTTGTTCTTCGTCATGGACGGGCCAGCCGCACGTCGAGACCTGCCAGCCCGAGTCGGTCAATCGATCGGCGATCGCCCAGCCGATGGCATTGGGCCGGCTGACTCCGGTGATGAGGACGCTGGGCATCCGCGGAGCATGCCCGATGGGGGCGAGGTCTGCACCTCGACGGCGGAATCCTCCCGGCTTCGGGGGGTCCGCGGCGCTGACGGTCAGGAGACGCCCTCGAGTTCCTCGCGCGCCCTGGCGTGATCACGGCGAGCCTGCTCGGCTGCGGATTCGTCACCGGTGGCTTCGTGCAGATCGGCCAGCAGCTGCCAGCCGAAGTCCTGGAACGGATCGAGGTCGACCGAGAACCTGGCGGCCGCCAACGCATCCCGGGCCCGGCCCAGGGTGGCGGCATCCTGGGCGGCACTCGCGCCCGCGGTGGCGGCGCTGATCCGGAACCGTTCGCGCGGCCCGACGACGAACTCGGCCGGACCCTCCTCGGGGAACAGCTCGCCGCGGTACAGCGCGATTGCTCGGTGCCGCAGCTCCAAGGCCCGCTCGACGGTTGTGGCCGCGGCGGCCGCGGAGATCGCCTCGTCGAAGTCGCGGAGGTCGACCCGACTGCCGTTCGGCAGCGCCAACCGATAGGCGTCGCCGCGTCGGATGATGCCGAAACCCGCCGGCATTCCGGACTGTTCGAGGAACTGCCGTGTGCTGGAGATCGCTACCTGGAGCCGCCGGGTGGCGACGCCGACCTCGGTATCCGGCCACAGTTGATCGACCAGTCTTTCCCGGTGGACGTCCTGTTCGGCGGACAGCGCAAGGATGCGCAGCAGTGTGCGCGAGCGGGGTCGCAGTGCCGAGAGGTCGACCACGGTGCCGACAACGGTGAGGTGCAGACCCCCGAAGCACCTGCAGCTCCACCGGCGGGGTGGGTACGGCCGTCCGCCCCTCGCCGGGCGGCGACATCCGGGGCGGCGGCAGCACCTGGACAGCTGCCGGATCCCGCTGGACGGACGTCGACCCGGTGATGTCACGACCGGCCAGCGCGGTCACGGCGGCCTCGAGGCCGAGCGGGCTCAGGATTTCCTGCGCCTGGGCCGCGGCTGATCGATCGCGCGGATCGGCCAGTGCCACGGCGGTCAACGCGACGCCCAGCGCTCCCGGCACCCGCGCGGCGGCGGCCCGGTTGGCGGCGCGCCGACTTTCCACGACGGACAGTGGGCCGCCCCGCACCACTCGGGCCAGCGCCGCCAGGGACTCCGCCCAGCACTGGAGCACCGGAGCGTCCAACGCGATGAACCGAGTGGCGGCCGCGGCCAGGCCGGACGGAGCGCTGGCATCTTCGCCCAGCATCCCGGCCACGCCGACGGCCAGTTGCAGCAAGGCGGCGCCCCATTGGTCGCCGGCTTCGTCGCAGGACATCAGCAGGTCCTCGACCGCAGCGGTGCGCCAGGCCGGTGAGCCCTGGGCCACCAGGACGGCGTCGCCCAAACCGCGAGCCAGTCGGGCGATCCACCCGAACCCCTCGGCATCAGCTTCGAGGGCCAGGGTGGCCAGGCTTGCCTGCAGATTGTCACCGCCGTGCGCCGCGTCGGTCACCGTTCTGGCCAGCCAGGCGCCGTAACGGACGGCCGGCTGTGCGGCCGGGTCCGCGACGGCAGAACCCAGTGCCCGCTCCGCCCGCCGAAGGTCACCGACCAGCAGCGCGGCGAGCCCAGCGGCCAGCCGCGCGCCGGCGCCGGCCGGCAGTACCACGGGCAGGTCGAGATCGGCGACCGTGCGGGTAGCCCAGCGGACCAGCCGGCCAGGGTCGGGCTCGCCCTCCGGCCGGGCGCTCGACGCGGTGGGCAGCCAGAGCTGCGCGGCCGCGCGTTCCCGATCGCACCGATCTCGGAAGCCCGGTTCGTCCAGCAGTTCTCGGGCGTGTTTGAACGCGTCGACGGCGGCCACCACCGATCCGTTGCGCAGTCGTCGTCGCGCGTCGACCAGGGCCAGCCATGGATCGTGCTCCACCACACCGGGCGGCAACAGGTCGGCGGCGGCCGAGGCCGAGTCGTGGTCCCCACCGCGGACCAGACGGGCCACCGCCGGCCAGTCCTCGGCCCGGGCGTACGCCCGCGCCGCCGACTGCCTCTCGCCGGCCTCGGCCAGCAACCCGGCGCTGCGTGCGTACCAGGCGCGCGCGCCGTCCACTCCGTACTCCTCGACCAACGCGGCCTCCAGGTGCGCCCGGAGAACCTCGTGATAGCGAAACGTCCGACCGTCGTCCGACGACGAGGTGAACAGTTGCTGCTGTTCAAGTTCGTCGAGAATCTTTCCGCTGCCGGTCATACCGAGCAGCGCGTCGCACAGGGGAGCGGTGAGGACCCCGAGAGTACTGGTGTGCAAGAGAAACTGGCGGCGCTCCGGGGGCAGTTCCTCGAGCACATTGCGGGCCAGGTACGAGCGCACCAGCTTGGAGCGACCGCCGAGATCGGCGACGGCCTGGGCGCGTTCGTGGGGGCTCCGACTCCTTGTGCTCAGATGGAAGAGCTGCAGTCCGGCCGCCCACCCGCCGGTCCGGCGGGTCAGCGCGGCCGCGGCCTCGGGCGCGAGCGGTTCGCGGAACAGTCCGACGAAGAGCTCCTCCACCTCCCATGACCGGAACCGCAGGTCGTCGCTGGTGACCTCGTGCAGGGAACCGGAGACGCGGAGCCGTGGGATGTTGAAGTTCGGGTACCCGTCGCGAGCCCATCGCCACCCGCAGCCCCGGAGGGCGGAGCGAGATGAATTGCGCCAGTGCGGCTTCTGCCGGGCTGCCGGCGATCTCGTGCACGTCGTCGAGGACGACCACCGCGTCGCCCGACCAGTTCTCGAGCGCCTTGAGCAGTTGGTCCATCCGTCGTACGTCCGGTGCACCCAGACCCAACGCAACATCGAGGGTGTGGGCGAGGTAGCCGGTGAACGCCTCCTCGGTGGCGTCTTCGGCGGTGACCCGGTACCACGCGTGTGTGGTCACGGTGTCGACGCACACCCTGGCCAGCAACGTCGTCTTGCCCGAACCGGGCGGGGCGACGACCAGGATGACCTCACCGGGCGCGGCGTTGCGCAGCGGAACCTCGAGACGGGGCCGGGCCAAGGCGGCGACATCTGGTCGACGCAACTTCTCCTGCAGGATGATCTGCGCAGTCATCGGTGCACCGACTCAATGCCAACCGGCGTCCACGCCGGGATGCATGGCGTCGTGCTGACCGGCATCGGCGGGGTCGACCGAGGCCGGGGCCGTCGCCTCGGTGCCGAGCGAGGAGCCCAGGGGATTGCCACCGTAGGACGCCTCGAGGGGATCGGTGAACCCGTCGTGGTCGGAGTCGGCCAGCAGCGGATTGGTCCCGAGGGCGGACTCGAGCGTGTCCGACAGGCCGTCGTGATCAGTGTCGAGGTCGGCCGGACCACCGTGTCCTGCGGTGGCGAGATGGCCGTCGGACAGCCCGTCGTAGTTGCTGTCGGCTTGGGTCGGGTCCGACCCGATCATCCGCTCGAAGGCGTCGGTGAGCCCGTCGCCGTCCGTGTCGACGGTACCGAGTGCAGCGCCCTGATCGATCGCGAACGTACCGCCGGACGCGCCTCCGGCGAGTTCGTGAACCTGGCCGACATCGTGGCCGTCCGCGCCGTCGGCGTGATCGCCATCGTCCGCGCCTGCGGTCTCAGCCGCCATCGACTTGTGCTGTGCACCTTGACCTTCGGTGATGAACTTCTCCACCCCGTCCACATACTGGCGGATCGAGGGATTGTGGTTCTCCGGATGCGGCACCTGGTTCCAGTCGGACTTCGGGCCGGCTTGTCCATCCTCACCTGCGAAATGCGAGGCGATCACCCGTTCCCAGTCGCCCAGCCGCTTGTAGGCGGCTTCCAGGTCAGACCTGGCCTTCGCGTCCTGGACCGCGGGCGGCGCGTCGGAGGCGTGATGGTAGCCGCCGTAGTCGTTCCACGTACCGTCGATGTATTGGTAAGCGCCGGAAGCAGTTTCGTACGGATTCTCGGCTTTGTAATCGCCGCCGGACTCCTGCATCATGATGCCGTGCATGACATCGTCCACGGTGAGGTGGTCGAGGTCGGTGCCGTGCTGTGCAGCACCGCCGCCCGCGGAGTCGGGCACGGTCGCGCTCTCCTCGCCGGTGACCGCCGGCATGGTCCCGGGCAGCACGGCGGCGTATTCGAACCGGCTGCCGGCGTCCTTGGAGAGCACCCCTTCGCTCTCGTCGGCTGCCTCGACGGTGGTGCCGTCGCCCTTGCTGATCGCCACGTGCGCTTCGTCAGGCCGGCCGCCGCCGGGCGTCGGTTCGCTCGAGAAGTGGAAGAGCAGCGCGCCGGGGATGTGTTTGGCCTCGTCGACCGGGATCAGCAGTCCCTTCTGCTTCAGGTCGAGGTACTGCTCGAACGAACTCCCTGGGATGTCCGTCCCGGCCTGGTGCGCTGCCCATTTGGTGAGCTCGGCACAGTCGAACACCTTGGGGTCCGGATTGTTCACGTCGACCTCGACGCCGAACACATACTGGTCGCCGATCTGTTTTTCGGCCGCGTCGAGGAATTTCTGATTGACCTCCTTGGCGTGCGCCACATCCGAGGTTTCCGGTGTGGGCTCCTTGGGTGCCGGCTCCTTCGGTGTCGGGGCCTTGTCGGCGTGCGCATCCGCGTGCGGAACGGTGACGGCCGTGGGCTCGGCGCCGGTCGCGGTGGCGGTTGTCACCGTGGTCACGGTCTGATTGCCGCTGGTCACCGTGGTCACGGTGGTGACCGTCGACCCGGGCTCCGGTGCCGGCATCTGCGGCGTGACGCCCGTATTTGTGCCGCCCGGCTGGCCGGCAGGCGGAGTGGCTGCGCCGGCACCAGCGCCCGGTTCGGTGGCAGCGCCCCCGGTCTGAGTGCCGCCGGACTGAGTGCCGCCGGTCTGGTTGTGCCGCCGGTTTGGGTGCCGCCGGTCTGGGGGCCGGACGTGGGGCCGGCTTGGCCCGTCCCGCCGGCAGTACCGGCGGTCGCGCCACCGTCGGTCGGCACCGAACCAGCCGTGCCGGAACCGGTAGGACCGACCACACCGGTGTTCGTGCCGCCGGTGTTCGTGCCGCCGGTCGCTGTGCCGCCCGTCGTCGCACCGCCGGTGGCTGCGGCATGCAGCGGGTCACTGCCGAGCCGAACCTCCGCACCGTCGGACAGCCCGTCGTGATCGGTGTCGGCCTGGGTGGCGTCGGTACCGAGGGTGACCTCGAGGCCGTCGGCGAGCCCGTCGCCATCGCTGTCGGCCATCGTCGCCGACGTGCCATGGGTGGTCTCGTATTGATCCGAGAGCCCGTCGCCGTCGGTGTCGATGGGCGCGGCGCCGGACCCGGCGGTCCCGTTTCCCGCCGCACCGCCCGTGCCGCCCCCGGTCGGAGTGGCTCCGGTGCCCCCGGTAGCGCCGGTGTCGGTGGTACCGGTCGCCGGGGTCGAGCCGGTGGTCGAGGTTCCGGTGGTCGGTGTTCCGGTGGACGTGCTGCCGCCGGTCGGATTGGACGTCGTGCCGCCAGTCGTCGGATCGACCGAGGTGCCGTCGGTCGGCGTGGTGCCGCCCCCGGTCGTCGTTGCCGCGCCGTTCCCAGCGGCGAACTGAGCGCCGTCGGCCACCCCGTTGCCGTCGGAGTCCGCCGCCAGCGGGTTGGTGTGGGACGTCGCGAGTTCGAAGCCGTCGGTCAGCCCGTCACCGTCGGAGTCGAGGGCGAGCGGGTTCAGCCCGGCCATCCGCTCGAATTGATCGGTCAGTCCATCCCCATCGGTGTCCACGTTTGAGGAGGAGACCGAGGCTCCCGCGTCGATACTGTCGTAGCCCGGCGCCGACCCGGACGGAGTAGTTCCGGTCCCGGCGGCAGGCGACGATCCGACAACCTGGGTACCGGTCCCGCCTCCCGGCTGGGTGGTCACGTCGTCCATACCGTCGATCGCAATCTCACTGGGAAGATGTCGGCAAATCCCGACAGACAGGCGACACGGGAGTTCCGATCACAGAACGGTACGCCGATCGGGCTCGATTCTGACAGCGGTATACCCCCACGGCTCACTGTGCACCCCCATTCGGGCCAATACGCCGGTCGGTGGTCGACCACGCTCCGCGGACAGCTCGGCCAACCGCTGGGCCACCGGTACCTGCCGGAGACGGAACTTCGGGCTGCGATACGGCAACGGTGCCGGAAAGTGCCGGTTGTCGAGGTGCGTCCGCGGACCCACCACGGCCCGGCCGCCGGCTCCCCGTTCGATGGCGAGGAATAGCGCGACCGCGGCCGTGGTTGGTCCGGGCAGGAAAGTTGAGCACCCTCGACTCAAGAAGGTTTGACAGCCGCCAGGCTGGTCGGCATGCTGGGTCGAGGGCTTACAACGTTCGCCGATCGGGAGCATGACGCGACCGTCGGCGCCACCAACGGTCGCGCCAGCCGGCGCGGCCAGCACCCGCACCACTAGCAGGAGGAACGCATGTCGCGTGCCGTCGGTATCGACCTCGGTACCACCAACTCGGTCGTCTCGGTCCTGGAGGGTGGAGAGCCGACCGTCATCGCCAACGCCGAAGGCAGCCGGACCACTCCCTCCATCGTCGCGTTCGCCAAGAACGGCGAGGTGCTCGTCGGTGAGGTAGCCAAGCGGCAGGCCGTCACCAACGTCGACCGCACCATCCGCTCGGTCAAGCGCCACATGGGCACCAAATGGACCGTCGACATCGACGGGAAGCACTACACCGCGCAGGAGATCAGCGCCCGGGTGCTCGGCAAGCTGAAGCGGGACGCCGAGTCCTACCTCGGTGAGCCGGTCGATCGATGCGGTCATCACCGTGCCGGCGTACTTCAACGATGCCCAGCGGCAGGCCACCAAGGAGGCCGGCGAGATCGCCGGCCTGAACGTGCTGCGCATCGTCAACGAGCCGACCGCCGCCGCGCTCGCCTACGGCCTGGACAAGGGCGAGAAGGAGCAGACCATCCTGGTCTTCGACCTCGGTGGCGGCACGTTCGACGTCTCGTTGCTGGAGATCGGCGACGGCGTGGTCGAGGTGAAGGCCACCGCGGGCGACAACAAGCTCGGCGGCGACGACTGGGACGACCGGATCGTCACCTGGTTGGTCGACAAGTTCAAGCGCCGCCCACGGCATCGACCTGACCCGCGACAAGATGGCCATGCAGCGCATCAGGGAGGCTGCGGAGAAGGCCAAGATCGAGCTGTCCAGCAGCATGCAGACGTCGATCAACCTGCCCTACATCACCGTCGACTCGGAGAAGAACCCGCTGTTCCTCGACGAATCGCTGTCCCGGGCCGAGTTCCAGAAGATCACCTCGGACCTGCTCGACCGCACTCGCAACCCGTTCCACCAGGTCATCAAGGACGCCGGGATCAAGGTCGGCGACATCCAGCACGTGGTGCTGGTCGGTGGCTCCACCCGGATGCCGGCAGTGACCGAGCTGGTCAAGGAACTGACCGGCGGCAAGGAGCCCAACAAGGGCGTCAACCCGGACGAAGTGGTCGCGGTCGGAGCTGCTCTGCAGGCCGGTGTGCTGCGTGGCGAGGTCAAGGACGTGCTGCTGCTGGACGTCACTCCGCTGTCCCTCGGCATCGAGACCAAGGGCGGCATCATGACCAAGCTGATCGAGCGCAACACCACCATCCCGACCAAGCGGTCGGAGATCTTCACCACGGCCGAGGACAACCAGCCCTCGGTCCAGATCCAGGTGTTCCAGGGTGAGCGTGACATCGCTGCGTACAACAAGAAGCTCGGCATGTTCGAGCTGACCGGCCTGCCGCCGGCGCCGCGCAACGTGCCGCAGATCGAGGTCACCTTCGACATCGACGCCAACGGCATCGTGCACGTCACCGCCAAGGACATGGGCACCGGCAAGGAACAGTCGATGACGATCACCGGCGGCTCCGCGCTGCCCAAGGACGACATCGACCGGATGATGCGCGAGGCCGAGGCGCACGCCGAGGAGGACAAGCAGCGTCGTGACGAGGCCGAGGTGCGCAACCAGGCCGAGGCGCTGGTGTATCAGACCGAGAAGTTCCTCAAGGACAACGACGAGAAGCTGCCGGACGAGCCGAAGGAGCGGGTCAAGACCTCGATCACCAAGGTCAACGAGGCGCTTGAAGGGGACCGACCTGGCCGCGATCAAGTCCGCGGTCGAGGAGCTGGCCACCGAGTCGCAGCAGCTCGGTTCCGCGCTGTACGCGCAGAACCAGTCGGACGCGAGTCCGCGCCGGTGGGACCGGTGCAGCGGGTGCCGACGCCGGCCAGCAGAGTGAGGACGAGATCGTCGACGCCGAGATCGTGGAGGACGAGAACAAGTGAGCGAGGCTCGCCGAGCGAATCACGGGTACTGCACGACGCAGCCCAACCCGAGCGCCAGCGAGGGGAGGGCCAGGTCGTGAGCCCGTTCGGCAAGGAAGACGACGCCCGCAAGGGCGGCGACCCATCGGCCGACCCCGCGGACCGCTCGTTCCAGTTCACCGACCGGCGGCGGATCGACCCCGACACCCTCGCCGCCCGTGATGTTCCGGCCCCCGGGTCCGCTGCGGCGGACCCGGGGAACCCGGACAATGCGGGCCAACCGATCAGCGCCACCGTCGTCGAGGACTCGGCAGCTGGAGCAGGCCAGGCAGGAGGCCGCGGAACGGACCGCGGACCTGCAACGGGTGACCGCCGAGTACGCCAACTACCGCAAGCGGGTCGATCGTGATCGGGCCGCCGAGCGGGAGGCCAACACCGGCAAGATCCTTGGCGAGATGCTGCCCGATGCTGGACGATCTGGACCGGGCCGAGCAGCACGGCGACCTGACCGGGGCGTTCAAGACGGTCGCCGACAAACTCGCCGACACGCTTGACCAAGCTCGGGCTGACCAAGGTCGGGGCCGAGGGTGACACCTTCGACCCTGCCGTGCACGAGGCCGTGCAGTTCGCCACCTCACCCGAGGTCGCAGAGCCAACGGTCACCGCGGTGTTCCGCCGCGGCTACGCCATCGGCGAGCGGTTGATCCGTCCGGCCGTGGTCGTGGTCACCGGCCCCGAGCACGAAGCCGGCAGCACCTGCAGCGGAGGCGCCGGGACGTCGGCCGCCGCCGACGCCACGAGTTGACCAAGACGATCCGAGTGAACGGAAGGAGGTGCCGGGTTGGCGGGTAAGGACTACTACGAGAAGGACTTCTACGCCGCGCTCGGGGTACCGAAGACGGCCACCGCGCCCGAGATCAAGAAGGCCTACCGCAAGCTGGCCCGGGACCTCCACCCGGACAAGAACCCCGGCAACAAGCAGGCCGAGGACAAGTTCAAGGCGGTGTCCGAGGCCTACGACGTGCTGTCCGACGACGCCAAGCGCAAGGAGTACGACGAGACCCGCGACATGCTGGCCTCCGGAGCGTTCCGCGGCTTTCCAGGCGGCCAGACGGCCGGGGGCGCTGGGGGTTTCGACATCAACGACCTGTTCCGATCGGCCGGGCAGGGCGGCCGACGGCGGGTCCGGCGGCTTCTCCGACCTGTTCGGCGGGCTGTTCAACCGCGGCGCCGGCGGCGGCGGTCCACGGACCAGGGCGCGCCGGGGCGCCGATGTGCAGACCGACGCCCGCATCTCGTTCGCCGAGGCCTTCAGCGGCGTCACGGTGCCGCTGCGCCTCTCCGAGCGGGCGACCTGCTCCACCTGCCACGGCACGGGCGCCAAACCCGGCACTGCGCCGCGAGACTGCCCGGTCTGCAACGGATCCGGCCTGGTCACCCGCAACCAGGGCTCCTTCGCCTTCTCCGAGCCGTGCACCAACTGCCGCGGCACCGGGTCCATCATCGACGATCCCTGCCCGACCTGCCACGGCGAGCGCACGGTCGTGCAGAGCCGGACGCTGACCACCCGCATTCCAGCGGGAGTCGCTGACGGACAACAGATCCGATTGGCCGGCAAGGGCGAGCCCGGCACCGGTGGCGGCCCGGCCGGCGACCTGTTCGTGGTGGTCCACGTGACCCCGCACGAGCTGTTCTCCCGGTCCGGCGACAATCTGACCCTGACCGTGCCGGTGACCTTCCCGGAGTTGGCCCTGGGTACCACGTTGACCGTGCCGACCATGGCGGCGCCGGTGTCGCTGAAGGTGCCTCCGGGCACGGCATCGGGTCGCAAGTTCCGGGTCAGGGGCGTCGGCGTCAAGCGCAAGGACTCCACCGGCGACCTGATCGTCACCGTGGAAGTCGCCGTTCCGCAGAAGCTTTCGAAGGAGGCAGCGGAGGCGCTGGCGGCATTCGCCGCGGCGCAGGACGCAGATCCGCGAGAGCACATCACCCGGGCCGTGCAAGCGGCGGCAGGTGCATCGTGACCACCCCCGGGGATCCGGGCGCCGATCGGGGTGGTCCGGCGCGCGGCGACCACGGGTCGCGGCTTCGACCTGGACGCACCGCTGTTCGTCATCTCGGTGGCGGCCCAGCTGGCCGGCATGCACGCGCAGACCCTGCGGTCCTACGACCGCGAGGGGCTGGTGTCGCCCGGCCGGACTCCCGGCGGTGGCCGCCGCTACTCGCGCCGCGACATCGAGCTGCTCCGCGAGGTGCAGAAGCTGTCCCACGACGACGGGGTCAACCGGGCCGGCATCCGCCGGATCATGGAGCTCGAGAGCCAGGTGGACGCGCTGCGGGCCAGGGTCACCGAGTTGGCCACCGAGATCGCCATCTTGCAGAGCGATCTGCACGAGTCCAGGGTCGACGCCGCCAACGCCGCAGCGAACGCGATTGCCGGCCTGCGGCGCGACGTGGTGCCGTTCATCCGGCCGAGCACCGCCATCGTCTCCGTGCAGACCCGGCGGTCCCGCTGACCTGGGTCAGCTGCCCGGGTTCTCGCGCAGGTAGTCATCGAGTCGGGCCAGTTCGAGAGTCCAACCATGGGCGTAGTAGTCGGACATCCCCGCGGCGAACGGGCCCTGGGCAACCCGCACCAGGGTGCCGCCGTCCGACTCGCCGAACTCGACCCGCAACGTCAGCGGGGTGCGCGGGTCGATGGCCAGGTCGCCACTGATCCGCTGCCGAGCCACGATCAGCTCCGGCGGGGCGAACTCGACGAACTCGGCGTCCGTGGTCACCCGCGCAACCGGATCGTCGTCGCGGACCTTCACGTGATGGTGCCGTCCGCCCACCCGCGGCTCCGACCGCACCGACTCCAGCTCGACGTGCCAGCCGGGACTGCCGCGCCACTGGGCGAATTCGGCGGGCTCGACGAATGCCCGGAACACCCTGGCCGGCCGGTGGCGGAGCTGCCGTTCCGCGGTGACCGTGACCTCGCCTGACACGCCACCAGTGTCCTCCGATGACCATCATCGATCAACAAACCGATTGGCGCCTCGCCGGGCCGGGCACTCCCTGAACATGAGCGACGAAACGACGATGGTGATCACCCGCAGGATCAATGCCTCAGCGGCTGACATCTTCGACGTGCTGACATTGCCGGCCCGGCACAGGGAGATCGACGGCTCCGGGTTCGTCGTGTCCGACGAGAGGACACAGCGCATCACCGAGCCCGGCCAGGTGTTCACCATGAACATGTCCGGCGACCACATGGGCGGCGACTACCAGACCGAGAACCATGTTGTCGGATATGACCGCAACCACCTGGTGGCCTGGAAGACGGCCCCGGCGGGTTCGGAACCGCCCGGCTGGGAATGGGTGTGGGAGCTCACCGCCGAGGGACCGGACGTCACGGATGTCACGCTGACCTATGACTGGGGCAAGGTGACCGACCCGGAGATCCTCCGGGCTGTGCATTTCCCGTTGGTTTCCAACAAGCAGTTGGAGGACTCGCTGGCCAAGCTGGCGGCTGCGGTGTCCGGCTGAGCCCGCGAACCGGAATCGACATCCGCCGCATGCACGAATGCGGGCCCGGCGATGACACCGGACCCGCATTCGTGATCAAGAAGTTGAATCAGCCTGCGACGACCCGCCGGGTCAGCAGAACACCGCGACGTGGAAGTAGTAGTCGACCGCGCCGGCGTACGGGTTGTTCAGGTAGACATACACATACTCACCGCTCACGGACGGTGTGGCGATGTAGCCGGAGTAGTAGGCGCTGGCGATCGGGGTGCACCCGGTGAGATCGCGATTGGCATGCAGCACGTAGTACCCAGTGCTGGAATGCGAGTAGTAGGCCAGTGTGCCGTTGCCGTTGTACACGGCGCCGGTGTTGTCGAAGGAGCCGTAGATCTGCTTGGCGTAGTACCCGGTCACATCGATGACCACGTCGGTGGGGCCGCCGTAGTTGCGCACCTTCAGCGCGTAGGCACTGGACTGGTTGATCGGCACGGTGGCGCCGGACCCGGTGGAGAAGGTGCCGTAGTTGACCAATGTCGCGGTGGGCTCGCTCTGCCCGTTTGGCCATGCGCGAAGGTAACCCGAGTGACTCGGGTTGACGGCGGTGAGCGTAGCGGTGATGGCAGTGGCACCGACCGGAATACCACAGCCGCCGCTGTGGCCGCCCTGCGGTGCGAATCCGAAAGTGCCGCCGACGTAATAGGTACGGGTGGCGAGCGAGGAGAACGGTGTGCCGTTCGTACCGGTGCCCGAGCGGGTGTCCACGATCCGGCACGGTGCAACCGAGACGTACACGGCGCCCTGGTTGCCGGCCGCAGATTGCGCACCCAGAGCATCTGGGTCCGGCGGTGGCGGTGGCGCTGCCTGTGTGGCTGCCATGGGCTGCGCGGCCGCAGAGGTGGTGCTGGAGGCTGCCGCGACGCCCGGCCCGGCCAGAGCGAGTGCGAGCAGCGTGCCCAGACCGACCTTGGTCCATCTATTCATGGGAGCTCCTTCACGAGAGTTTTCGCCGATCGATCCGACCGGTCGAACGTGCCAGCAAGGAGTGATGCCGTGATCGCGTGATACCGAATCATCCGGGACGTGGAGCGCCCGGTACCGCTCACGCGCGTCGAAGCCGCAGGATGATCGGTGCGGGCGTCGCGTCGATCGTGACCGACCGCGGCGCCGTGCGACGCAGGCTCAGCGGGCCAGCGCGGCCACCAGGTCGCCGTCCTCGACGCGATCCCAGGCGTCTGCGAAGTCGTCGATCGCGCCGTGAGCCAGTGCCTGTTCCACGGCATGCAACCGGCCGAAAATGAAACCGGCGACGCCATCGGTGTTCTGGCCCCTGGCCAACTCCACCAACAGCTCCGCGGCCAGGATTGAGTCCCGATGTTCGCCCAGCACTTCCTGGATATCCTCGAGTCCGGCGGCCAGAACAACGGCGTTGTCGCCGAGCGCCGAGACGGTCGCCTCGGTTGCGTACCGGAGGGTCTTGGTGGCCTTGCGGGTCTCGTGCACGGTGGGGGTGTGATCCGGGTCGGCCAAAGCAGTGTCGGCCAAGGACCGCAGCTTTTCCCACGACCGGTCCAGCAGCGGCGGAAGTTCGGTGACCGCCGCTCGATGGGCGCGACGGGTCACAGCCGGTTCGTCGAGCAGTCCGTCGAGGGCCCGCAACGTCGCGAGATAGCCCTCCCCGTCGAGGAATCCGACGATCCGCGACCAGGCCCGCGAAGCCCGATCGTCCAACTCGGCGTCGAGCCTGAGCTTGGCCTGGCGGGCGTACTCGTCCGGTTCCTCGATCAGTTGGCTGTGCAGGCGCGCTCGCAACACGTCCACTTCACGGCAGCGCGCCAGTGATTCGCCGAGTTCCCGCAGCCCACCGCGGACGGCGTCGGCCACCTCCGGGTCGAACATCGGCCCGAAAACCTTGAGCACGGAACGGATCCGGCGTTGGACCCGACGACCGTCGACGACCGCTGTCCGATCCGATTCGCGCAGCCGGCGGTCGACGGTGAGCAAGGCATCCCGCTGACGGTCCAGGGCAAAGAGCAACGTCGCGCCGGCGGACTTGCGCGGCAGCCCGCTCTCTCGTGGCGGGAGGGGCAGTGCCCGGCCGAGTTTGGACGGACCGGCCGCCGGGGTCGCACCCCCCGAGCGCAACACGGCCACGGTGGCTGCGAGTTGGTCGGCGTCGCCGCCGACCACCTCCGCCTCCAGCTCTCGCCAGGTCTGCACCGCCCCGCCCCCGGGCTGCAACGGCGTTGCGGTCACCGTGTCGTCGGCCACCTCGATCCGACGCTCGCCGCTGTCGTCCAGCAGATGACGTACCACCCGGTGATTCTGCAGTCGGGCCACCGGGACCAGCGCTCGTCCGCGCGCCGCGCCCCGCACCAGGTCGGCGAGCGGCTCGGGCACCCGTTGGTGCCCTTCATCGCCGAGCGGCAGGGTCACCTCCGTGCGCCCGCGGCCGGTGTCCGGCAGCTTGAGGTGCCAGCCTGCGTCCTCGCCGCCGGTCCGCCGGCGCAGGGTGAGCCGGCTGCGCAGCAGGTCGAGTTCGGCGGTGTCGAAGTACGTGGCATCGAGTTCGTAGCTGATATCCGGTCCTACGGCCGGAAGTCCGACGGCGACCAATTGCTTGCGATTGGTCAGCCGGGGCAGGGGAACGTCGGCCGGCAGATCGAGTTTGGTCTCCACTTCCAGATGTCGCTGGGGGGTGCCCTCGAAGCGGGAGCGGGACTTGCGGGGCTGGCCGGCCATGTCACTGTGCTACCACACACGACCCAGCCCCGCGCCGACCGGCGCGGGGCTGGGGAGGGTGCCGGCACCGTGGTCCTCGACGCCGAGGCGGCCGCGACGCCAGGGCCGCCGATGAGCAGTGCGACGACCGCGCCGAGGCCGATCTTCAGATACTTGTTCAAGGAGAACTCCTTGAGGTGGATTCTGGCGCCGGGCCAACTGGCTCCGGTCAACCCAGGAGGTCCGCCTCCCTGGCGCGAGCGCCGGAGCGTTCCGTGGAACCCTGCGGCGTGCAACCGCGCCAACGGACCGCTTCGTGGTCGAGGAGTAACTTGAGCGGAATAGACTCAACTTAGCTGCGTTGGACTGTACAGAAGCCTCTTTCGAGGCCATCGTGGACACACACAACCATCGACCGGAAGGCACTGATCGGCAGATGAACGCCGAGATCTTGACCACCAAGAGCCGCGAGGTGCTGCAGGCAGCCATCTCCGCCGCCACCGCCGCGGGCCACGCCTCCGTGGAGCCGGCGCACCTACTGGCCGCGCTGCTCACCTCGGAAGGCTCGACAGCTCCGGGATTGCTGCGCGCCGTCGGCGCGGATCCGAATGCCATCGCCGGGCAGGTGAAGGCCGTGCTGGCCCGGATGCCGGCGTCCAGCGGAGCCACCATCGCACAGCCTCAGCTGTCACGGGCCGTGGCCAATGTCCTCACGGCCGCCGAGCAGATCATGCGAGCCGGCGGGGACGAGTTTCTCTCCACCGAGCACCTGTTGGCTGCGCTGGCCAAGACCGGCTCGGACGTCACCGGCATCCTGACCACGGCCGGTGCCACTTCGGAGGCGTTGGTCGAGGCCTTTCCCGTGGTCCGCGGCGGCGACCGCAGGGTGACCAGCCAGGACCCCGAGAGCAGCTACCAAGCGTTGGAGAAGTACGGCGTCGATCTCACCGATCTCGCCCGCGAAGGCAAGATGGATCCGGTCATCGGCCGGGACGCCGAAATCCGCCGGGTGGTCCAGGTCCTGTCCCGCCGCACCAAGAACAACCCGGTGCTGATCGGTGAACCGGGCGTCGGCAAGACCGCGGTGGTCGAGGGTCTGGCCCAGCGCATCGTCGCCGGCGACGTCCCGGAGTCGTTGCGCGGCAAGCGATTGATCTCGCTCGACCTGGGCGCGATGATCGCCGGAGCGAAATACCGAGGCGAGTTCGAGGAGCGGCTGAAGTCGGTCCTCGAGGAGATCAAGAACTCGGACGGGCAGATCGTCACGTTCATCGACGAGTTGCACACCGTGGTCGGCGCCGGCGCCACCGGCGAGGGCGCCATGGACGCCGGCAACATGCTCAAGCCGATGCTGGCCCGCGGAGAATTGCGGATGGTCGGCGCGACCACGCTGGACGAGTACCGGGAGCACATCGAGAAGGA
Organism: uncultured Actinomycetota bacterium; assembly: GCA_963834185.1. Lineage (GTDB taxonomy): Bacteria > Actinomycetota > Actinomycetes > Mycobacteriales > Nakamurellaceae > Nakamurella. Next base: position 299,541 of record CAWIAR010000011.1, on the reverse strand, counting down.
TGCGGCGCTGGAGCGGCGGTTCCAGCAGGTGCTGGTCGGTGAGCCGAGCGTGGAGGACACGGTCGGCATTTTGCGCGGTATCAAGGAGCGGTACGAGGCGCACCACGGGGTTCGCATCGCCGACTCCGCGCTGGTCGCCGCGGCCACCCTGTCCGACCGCTACATCACCAGTCGGTTCCTGCCGGACAAGGCCATCGACCTGATCGACGAGGCAGCTTCCCGGCTGCGCATGGAGATCGACTCCAGGCCGGTCGAGATCGACGAACTGCAAAGGGCTGTCGACCGCCTGAAGATGGAAGAGCTGGCCCTGGCCAAGGAGTCGGACCCGGCGTCGGTCGATCGGTTGGCTCGCCTTCGGCGCGACCTGGCCGATCGCTCCGAGCAACTCGCCGCGCTCACCGCGCGCTGGGAGCAGGAGAAGTCCGGGCTGAACCGGGTCGGCGCGCTGAAGAAGGAGCTCGACGACCTGCGTTCGCAGGCCGAGCGGGCCCAGCGCGAGGGTGACCTGGCGAAGGCCTCCGAGTTGCTCTACGGCCAGATTCCCGCGCTGGAGCGCGAACTCGTCGAAGCGGCCGCCGCCGAGCGGGAGGTCAGCACCGACGGCCCGCCGATGGTCTCCGAGGAGGTCGGGCCGGACGACATCGCCACGGTGATCTCCGCCTGGACCGGCATCCCGGCCGGGCGGCTGCTCGAGGGCGAGACGGCCAAGCTGCTGCGCATGGAGGAGGAACTCGGCCGCCGGGTGGTCGGGCAGAAGGCTCGCCGTGACCGCGGTGTCGGATGCTGTGCGCCGCGCCAGGGCCGGTATCTCCGATCCGGACCGGCCGACCGGTTCGTTCCTGTTCCTCGGACCCACCGGTGTGGGCAAGACCGAACTGGCGAAGGCGTTGGCGGACTTCCTGTTCGACGACGCCAGGGCCATGGTGCGGATCGACATGAGCGAGTACTCGGAGAAGCACTGCGGTGGCCAGGTTGGTCGGTGCCCCGCCCGGCTACGTCGGCTACGAGGAGGGCGGACAGCTCACCGAAGCAGTTCGTCGCCGCCCGTATTCGGTGATCCTGCTGGACGAGGTGGAGAAGGCCCACCCCGACGTGTTCGACATCCTGCTGCAGGTGCTGGACGACGGTCGGCTGACCGATGGCCAGGGCCGCACCGTCGACTTCCGCAACACCCTGCTGATCCTGACCTCGAACCTGGGTTCGATGGCCCTGATGAACCCCGACCTCGACCAGCAGCAGCGGGAGGATGCGGTGATGGCCGTCGTCCGGTCGGCCTTCAAGCCCGAGTTCCTCAACCGCCTGGACGACGTGGTGTTCTTCGGATCGCTGGGGGCTGACGAGTTGGCGTCGATCGTGGACATCCAGATCGGCCAGCTGGCGAGGCGGCTGGCGGCCCGCCGGTTGACCCTCGAGGTCACGCCGGCGGCTCGGGAGTGGTTGGCGTTGGGCGGGTTCGACCCGCTCTACGGCGCCCGTCCGTTGCGCCGGTTGATCCAGAGCACGATCGGTGACCGGCTGGCGAAGGAGCTGTTGGCCGGCCGGATCCTGGATGGTGATGCGGTGGTCGTTGACGTCGATGCCGACCCAGTCGGCCGATCGCCTGGTGATCGCTCAACCAGCCGCTTTCCTCAGCCCGGCCCGCGGGGACTTCGGCGTAGGATCGCGTCCGGTTTGGGCGGATTTACTCCCCCCGGCCCGCGGGGACTTTGGCGTAGGATCACGTCCGATTTGGGCGGATTTACTCCCCGCGGGCCGGGGTGAACCCCGGGCGGGTCCTCGGGACGGGTTGACCCCGCGGGTCAGCCGCGCCAGCGGCGCTGACGCTCCTGTTTGAGCTCGATCAGCTGCATGTCGGCCAGCGCAACCAGGTCCCACAGGTCGGAGCCGGATCCCGGTGCCGACTGCACCGAGGCGACCGTCACCGACAACGGGACGGGCAACAGGGCTGCGGCGCCGCGGATCCGCTCGGCGGCGATGTCGTCGTGCCCGGGGGAGATGATCACGAACTCGTCCCCACCGGTGCGGCCGACCACCGAGCCGGGTGGGGTCACCAACGTGAGGGTCAGCGCGAACCGGGCCAGCGCGTCGTCGCCGGTGCCGTGCCCGAACCGGTCGTTGATGGACTTGAAGTCGTCGACGTCGAGTTCGAACACCCGCATCGAACGACCCCGGTCGAACTGGGCGAACGCCAGCTCCAGTCCTCGCCGGTTGGCCAGTCCGGTCAACGGATCGGTCACCGACCAGCCGTGCAGGCTGGCCGCGATCACGTCGTGCCGGTTGCGCAGCCGGAACATCACCTCCGACGAGCCGACGATCGTGGCCGTCGCGGTCAGCACGGCTGCCACCCGCAGCACCACGGGCACACCCGGACCCGAGGTGGCCAGGATGCACATCGCCAGTACCACCAGGTGATGGTCGAGCACCACGGCCCTGGGCAGGTACAACGAGACGAGCAATGCCGGTATCACCGCGACCGAGAGGGTCATCGTCGCGGCCGGCACGGTGCGGGCGACCAGGATCGCGGCCACGATCACCACATCGGCCCCGAACGCCCCGACCAGCAGCCACCAGGTCGGGACCGCCGGTCGGCCGATCAACAATCCGATGCCGACCACGGCCGCGATGACGGACCCGATCAGCAACACCCACGAGGCCGGCCCGGTGCTGGCCACCAGGTCGGCGAACTGGCGGGCAGCGATCGCCGCGTTCGCGAAGAACAGCAACCCCCAGCCGTAGAGCCCGGTGTCGCGACTGCTCGCCGGATTGGTCGGCCGCGGTACCGCCGCCGTGGCCGGCGGCACCAGGGCAGGTGGCCGCTCGTCCGCCAGATCGACCGCGCCGCGACGGATCCGGTTGCGGCCGTCCTGTTTGGCGCGGTACAGCGCGCGGTCGGCGGCGTCGAGCAGGTCCCACACCCGCGACTGTTCGCCGATCGCGTCCGGCGCCATCGCCACCACGCCCATCGACACGGTCACCGGCGGCTCCGGCATGCCCGCCGCCAACCCGTCCCGGATCTGCTCGGCCAGAGTCTCCGGAGCTCCGGCGACCACCACGGCCAGTTCCTCGCCGCCGGTCCGGGCGAGCAGCCCCCGGTCGCCGACCACCCGCGACGCCACCGCGCAGATGCGGCGCAGCACTTCGTCGCCGACGGTGTGTCCGTACTCGTCGTTGATCCGTTTGAAGTGGTCGACGTCCATGAGCACCACGCCGACCACGGTGTTCTGCCGCTCGGCCTCGCGGACCAGCGCCGGGAAACCCGCTGAGTAGACCACGCCGGTTGAGCACTCCGGTCAGCCCGTCGGTGAGCGAGCTGCGCCGCAGCCGGGCGGCCTGTTCACGGGTCGCCTCACCCAGTCGCCACACCACCAGCGACGCCATGGCGAGCGAGCCGCAGACGGTCAGCGCCTCGAGTACCGATTCGCGGCGACAGCCCGAGCGTGCCGACAATGATGGCGGCGGCCGTCGCCATCGCCGACCCCGGTCTGGGCGAGCGGGAGGTCACGGCCGCGATAGGTCGCGGCGATCACCGTCGGCGCCACCAGCCACAGTGCCCTCGGCTCGATAGTCGGCCGGATGCTCGGCCACGGCGACCAGCAGCGGCGGCAGGATGTCGAGCAGGACCAACCCGACTATGGCCGGCACCTGGGTGGGCAATCGGCGGATCACGATCAGCGCCAACCCGTAGATCACGCTCACGATGAGCGCGCCGAGGACGACGGCCGCGCCGCCGGGAACGAGTTGCCGGGGCGCGACCAGCCGGGCCGGCATCAGCGCAGCCATGAACACCAGGGTCGCGCCGATCAACGTGGCGGCGCGGGGAACCGGTGGCACGCCCTCGATCGACTGACCGGCCGCATCGGGGCCGTCGGTCCAGCGCAACACTGAACGCGGCACCTCCCAGGACGGCTGGAGCGAACGCAGCCACCGCTGTGTCACGCGCCGACGCCCGATCGCCGTCGCGGACAAAGCAGCCCGCAGGACGCCGAGGTTACCCACCACCTCTGCTCGGATGCCACCGGCCCTGTCGCACTGACGTGCGGCGACGCCGGTGCATCGGCGGGCCGGCCCGAGGAGCGGGTTTCCGTCAGGGACAGGTCGGCCAGGGCGACCAGGTCCCAGATCGACGAACCCGAGCCGGCAGCGGCCGCCACCTGACCGATGGACAGACTGAGCGGCACGGGCAGGGACCGTCCGGCGGCATGGACCAGCTGCTTCAACTCCTCCGGGCCGCGGCTCTCACCCGGCGCGGTGACCAGCACGAACTCGTCGCCGCCGGTACGGGCGATCACGCCGTCGGGGCCGATGACCGCGCGCAGCGCATGCACCAGCCGGATCAACGCCTCGTCCCCGCCGGCATGCCCCAGCTGGTCGTTGATCGCCTTGAAGTGGTCGATGTCGACGGCCAGCACAGCGCCGACGAACCCACGCCGGGCGGCGAAGGCCAACTGCAGGCCGCGCCGATTCGCTGCCCCGGTCAGGGGGTCGGTGACGATCCAGCGGTGCAGCTCGTCGGCCGCCACTTCGTGCCGGCGACTGATCCGGAAGATCAGCTCGGCCGGACCGACGATGGTGATCAGCAGCTGGGTCACGGCCAGCGCCGAGTATCCGGCGGCGACACCCGGCAGATAGCCGACCCAGGCGCAACACGACGGCCGCGAACAGGTACTGGCCGATGATGACCGGCCGGGACAGATGGGCGGCGATGAGCAACGACGGAATGACCAGGATGGTCGCGGCGAGCCTTCGGGTGGAGGGGTCGGGCGTGATCAGCAGCGCGACGACGACGACGAGCTCGGCACCGACACACAGCGCGAGCATGCCGTGCCGGCCGACCCGGGGGCGCCGGACGGTGAGCACCGCACCGATGACCACCGACAAGTCCGAGGGCGCCCAGGAAGATCCCTTCCAGCACTGCCGAGCCGGCGAATCGACCAGGGTCGAACAGGGCGCCGAAGCCGACCAGGGTGAACGACACGAGCATGAGTCCGAACAGCGCGCTGTCGTCCGAAGCTGGGGGTCCGGTCCCGGGCGACGGGTACCGGCGCGTCCGCGGCAACGGGCGGTTCGGCTGCTGCGGTCGACGGCACCACCCGACCCAGCCGTACCCGGTCCCGGCCGTCGCCCTTGGCGCGGTACAGCGCTCGGTCGGCGGCCAACAGCAGCGCGGCCAGCGTGGCTGCCGGCTCGGCGTCGACCTGCTCGTGGACCATGCCGATGCTGACGGTCACTCCGAGGTCCGGCCGATCCGCCAGGGCCGTGCGCACCGCGTCGGCAACCGGCGCCGGGTCGCCGTCGAGCAGCGCGACCAGTTCCTCGCCGCCGATCCGGCCGACGACCGAGCCGTCACCGCTCGCTCCTGCGAGGACGCTCGCGACCTGTTGCAGCACGGCATCGCCGTGGGCGTGACCGAACCGGTCATTGAGCTGCTTGAACCTGTCGATGTCCAGCAGCAGCGCACCGATCCGGCCTGTCCCTGCCCTGCTGACGTCGGCACTCGCCAGGAGCTCCGGGAACGCTTCGATCAGTCCGCGGCGATTCAGCACGCCGGTCAACGGATCCGTCCTGGACACCCGGGTGAGTTCCGCCGCCCGGTCCGCCGACCTGCGGGCCATGCGCACCACCAGCACTGCGGCCACGGTGAGGATGCCGATGAGGACGGCGATCTCCAGCACTGCGCCCAGTCCACGGAGTCCGGCGGCCACCAGCACTCCGGCGCCGAGCACACAGCCGGCCACCCACTGGACCGCCGGGGATCAGCCGTCCGGAGTTGGCGGCGGCCAGGACAGTGGGGATCACCAGCCACACCGCCCTCGCCCGTGCTTCCAGCGGGTGCGGGGCGGTGAGCACCAGGATCACCGGAAGCAGGTCGAGCAGCGCCAGACCGACAACGAGCCAACCCAGGCGCTGGGAGATCGCCGTGAGCAGCCCGATCCCGACCAGGGCCGCAACCGCGACGGTGGCCAGGACGAACGGGACCGCCGCGCCCACCACGTAGTCGGCGGCCCAGACCCTGATCGGCACGAAGAGCGCGAAGACCAGCAGAGCGGCGCCGATGAGGGTGGCGGCATGAGGCAGCCGGGCTCTGGGTACGGGTTCACCGAACCCCCCGGCCGGGACGGCCGTCCACCGCAGCATGCTTCCCCCCAGCGCTACCCCTCGGATCGTGACCTGCCCCCACAGGTGTCGACCCGACGGGTTCACGATACCCAACGGTGATCGCCCGGGCACGGAACGTTCCCGGTGTCACGGCGCCAAGTACCGTTCGCGGTGTCCCACGCGTCCATGCCCCACCCCTGACCCGTGCCCGTCGGCCGAGGAGCCCGCATGTCAACCGAGACCACAACGGACGACGTGAGTTCTGGCCCCGTGCGCCACCGCCCGGTGCTGCTGCGGGCGGCCGCCCTGGTAGTGCTGGTCGGCCTGTGGTTGACCATCGGCGCGCTCGGCGGCCCGAAGGTCGGCTCGCTGTCCTCGGTGCAGTCCAACGATCAACAGTCGTTCCTGCCCGCCAACGCGGAATCGGTGGAGGCGGGCGAGGCGGCCAAGGCTTTCGACAACAGCGGTGCGCTGCCGGCGTTCGTGGTCTGGGCGACCGACGGAGCGACCTCGCCCCAGCAACTGGCGTCCTGGCAGCAGGTCGCCGCGTCGCTCCCGTCGCGGCCGGTCGACCCGGCGCAGCCGGATCTGGGGACGATCGGGGACTACCTTCGTCCCGGGGCGTTGCAGGTGATCCCGTCGCAGGACGGCCAGGCCGGGCTGTTGGTCGTCCCGCTGGATCAGGTCAAGTCGACGAAGCAGAACGCCGACGGTGAGAACGCGCTGTCCCCGCTGGTGGAGTCGATCAGGGCGGCCGCAGCCGAGGGGGCGGCCGGAGCGCAGAGCCACGTCACCGGTCCGGCCGGAATCATCGGCGACCTGTCCAAGGCCTTCGCCGGAATCGACGGAATCCTGCTCCTCGTCGCAGTCCTCGCTGTCCTGGTGATCCTGTTCCTGGTCTACCGGGCTGTGGCGCTGCCGGTCCTGGTGTTGCTGTCCGCGGTGAGCGCGTTGGCGCTGGCCGGCTGGGTGGTCTACGCGCTGGCCAGCGCCGGACACCTGACGCTGTCCGGCCAGTCGCAGGGCATTTTGTTCATCCTGGTCGTCGGTGCGGCCACGGACTACGGGTTGCTGTTGGTCTCGCGGTACCGGGAGGAACTGCACCGGTACGCCTCCACGTGGGACGCGCTGCGCCACGCCTGGCGCGCATGTCTGGCGCCGATCGCCGCCTCGGCGGGCACCGTGATCATCGGCCTGCTGTGCCTGACGCTCTCACAGTTGAACTCCAACCGGTCGCTCGGCCCGGTCGGGGCCATCGGCATCGCTGCGGCGATGCTGGCCGGGCTGACCTTCCTGCCGGTGATGCTGCTGCTCGGCCGGTGGATCTTCTGGCCGCGGGTGCCGCACATGGACGTCACCGGGGACCCGGCCGACGTCACCACCGGGCTGTGGCCGCGGGTCGCGGCGTTCGTCGGCCGCCGGCCGCGGGCGATCTGGATCGTCACGGCCGTCGTGTTGGGGCTGTTCTGCGTGGCGGTCCCGAGCTTCAAGGCGTCCGGGACTCCGCAGACCGAGGTGTTCCTCGACCCCGAGGACTCGGTGACCGGCCAACAGGTCCTGTCCGAGCACTTCCCGGCCGGGGCCGGCAACCCGGCGATCATCATCACCCCGCAGGCGTCCGCCGAGGCGGTGGCCGCGGCCGCCGCCGTCGACGGGGTGGCTTCGGTCGGCGTGCTCGGCGCCGGTGGGCGGCCGGCCGGAGCGGGAGTGCCGCCGCAGGTGGCCGACGGAAAGGTGCAGATCCAGGCGGTGCTCACCGACCCGGCCGACTCGGCAGCGGCCGACGCCACCGTCCGGCGGCTGCGCGACGCAGTGCACGCGGTGGACCCGGCCGTCCTGGTCGGCGGTCAGACCGCGATCCAGGTGGACATCCGCGACGCCGCTGACCACGACCTGCGGGTGATCATCCCGATCATCCTGGCCGCCGTTCTCGTGGTGCTGATCCTGTTGCTGCGGGCGCTCGTCGCCCCGTTGGTCCTGATGGCGGCCACCGTGTTGAGCTTCGGGGCCACGCTGGGCGTTTCCGCCCTGGTGTTCAACCATCTGTTCGACTTCCCCGGGGCCGACCCGGCCGTGCCGCTGTACGCGTTCGTGTTCCTGGTGGCGCTCGGCATCGACTACTCGATCTTCCTGATGACCCGAGCACGCGAGGAAGTGGCCGGACACGGTGCGCGGGAAGGTGTGCTGCGCGCCCTGCGGGTGACCGGCGGAGTGATCACCAGCGCCGGGGTGGTGCTCGCCGCCACGTTCGCGGCGCTGGGCGTCATCCCGATCCTGTTCCTGGCCCAGATCGCGTTCATCGTCGCGTTCGGCGTGCTGCTGGACACTTTGGTGGTGCGCAGTCTGCTGGTGCCGGCGTTGTCGGTGGATCTCGGCCGGACGACCTGGTGGCCCGGTCGGCTGTCCCGGGCGCCGGGTCGGCACGAGGTGGCGGACTCCGGCGCGAACTGACCGGAATCTGACCGACCGTACCCATCCGGTCACGGACCGGTCCCGAATGACCTCTGGCGCGAGGGTCACAGCGTCGGAGGGTGGCGCTGTGGCCTGTGCGCTCCGACCGTCGTGCCCGGGGTCGTCGATGAAGGCTGTCGATCCCGGGCACGGCACCTGCGAACCTCGACCTTGTGATCCGTACCCCTTGATCCCTACCTGTTGATCTGCCCGCACACTTCTCGGAGGCCCGATGTCACGGCCCGTCGCCGACCGTCTCGCCGAACTCGCCGGCACCGTGCTCGGCGGGCCGCTGCCGATCCGGATCCGAGCCTGGGACGGATCCGAGGCCGGACCGCCGGTGGGCCCGGTGCTCGTGCTGAACTCCCGGGCAGCGCTGCGCCGCCTGGTGTGGTCGCCGGGCGAACTCGGCATCGCCGAGGCGTACCTGGCCGGTGACGTGGACGTGGACGGCGATCTGGCCGATGGGCTGTCCCGGGTGTGGGCAGCAGTCGGACGGGGCGAGGTGGGTCGGCCATCGGTGCGGGTGCGCGACGTGCCTCGTCTCGCGGTGTCCGCCGCCCGGCTGGGCGCCGTGGGCCGGCGGCCGTCCCGTCCCGGTTCCGCAGCCGCGTTGTCCGGTACCCGGCACAGCAGGGAGCGGGACCGCGCAGCCATTGCCCACCACTACGACCTGTCCAACGAGTTCTACCAACTGCTCCTCGACGACTCCATGGCGTACTCGTGTGGGTACTTCACCACCGGGCCGACCGGGTCGTTGGCGGACGCGCAACGCGCCAAGCTCGACCTGATCTGTCGCAAGCTCGGGCTGGTCGAGGGCAGGCGCCTGCTCGACATCGGCTGCGGCTGGGGTTCGCTGACCTGCCACGCTGCCCAGGAATTCGGTGCCGAGGTGGTCGCGGTGACGTTGTCCGAGCAGCAATTCCGCCATGTCAGCAAACGGGTCGCGGACGCCGGGTTGTCCGACCGGGTGCGCGTGCGGCACGCGGACTACCGCGAATTGGCCTCCGGAGCCGACGATGCCGCGTTCGATGCGGTGGCATCGGTCGAGATGGGCGAACACGTCGGCGACGACGAGTACCCCGGATTCGTCGCGATCCTGCGTCGCGTGCTGCGGCCCGGCGGTCGCGCTCTGGTCCAACAGATGTCCAGGGAGGGCGTCGCACCGGGCGGCGGAGCGTTCATCGAGACGTACATCGCGCCGGACATGCACATGAAGAGCCTGGCCACCACCGTCGGATTGATCGCCGACGGTGGATTGGAGGTGCGCGACGTGCACGCCATGCGCGAGCACTATGCGTGGACGGTGGCGGCCTGGGCCCGGACTCTGGAAACGCGTTGGGACGAGGCGGTCTCGATGGTCGGAGAAGTCGGCGCCCGGGTCTGGCGGCTGTATCTGGCCGGAGGCGGGCTGGCGTTCGCGGAGGGCCGGATGGGAGTCGACCAGATCCTCGCGGTGCGGCCGGAGCCCGACGGGACCTCGCTCATGGAGCCATCCCGGAGGGTGTGGGAATGACGTTCCTCTGGGTCGCTCTGGCCTCGCTGGGCGCGGTCGTGCTCGTCATGGTGGTGTCCTTCGCCGTCGGCGCGGCCACCGGCAAGTACTCGGTGATCGACGCCATCTGGGGACCGGGGTTCGCCGTCGTCGCGGTGGTCTCCTTCCTGGTCTCGCTGGGCCACGGCGTGCCGTTGCTGCGCTGGCTGGCGTTGTTGTTGACCGTGCTGTGGGGCCTTCGGCTCGGCGGCTACATCCTGCTGCGCAACCACGGGCTGCCCGAGGATCCGCGCTACACCGAGCTGTTGCAGGATGCCGGTCGCGGGGCGATCGTCGCGAAAGTGCAGGTGCCGCAGGGGCTGGCGATGTGGTTCGTGTCGCTGCCGGTGCAGGTGGCGATGGTGCAACCGAGCACGGTGTGGCCGGTGGTCTGGGTCGGCGTGGCGGTATGGCTGGCCGGGGTCAGTTTCGAGGCGATCGGCGACGCCCAACTGGCTACCTTCAAGAAGGACCCGGCCAACAAGGGTCAGGTGATGGACCGCGGCCTGTGGCGATACACCCGTCATCCCAACTACTTCGGCGATGCCTGCGTCTGGTGGGGGCTGTTCGCGGTGGCCGCCGGGCATTGGACCGGCCTGTTGACGGTGGCCTCGCCGGCCCTGATGACCTGGTTGCTGGTCGCGAAGACGGGCAAGGCACTCACCGAGAAGCGGATGTCGTCGTCCAAACCCGGCTACGCCGACTACGTCGCGCGCACCTCGGGGTTCTTCCCGCTGCCGCGGAAGCGAGCGCCGTCCGGGACGGGCGGCGGCTGACCCCACGCCATCCACGCCGCACGCGTCGGGAAGACTTCTCACCCATGCAGACCCGCACCCTCGGCCGAACCGGCCGCGATGTCTCCGTCATCGGCCTCGGCACCTGGCAACTCGGCGCGGACTGGGGCGATGTCGATGACGCGGACGCGCTGGCCGTACTGGACGCGGCGGCCGGCGCCGGAGTCACCATGTTCGACACCGCCGATGTCTACGGCGACGGCCGCAGTGAATCGCTGATCGGCAGCTGGCTGCGGGCCAATCCCGGTACCCCGGTGTTCGTTGCCACCAAGATGGGCCGGCGTGGTCCGCAGGATCCGGCGGAGTTCACCGCGGCCAACTTCCGGACCTGGACGGATCGATCCAGGCGCAACCTCGGCGTCGAGCGGCTCGACCTGGTCCAGCTGCACTGCCCACCCACAGCGGTGTACTCCGATGACGCCGTCTACGACGCGCTGGACGAGTTGGTCGCGGAGGGTGCCATCGCGCACTACGGGGTGAGCGTGGAGACCTGCGACGAGGCGCTCGCCGCCATCGCCCGGCCGCACGTGGCGACCGTCCAGATCATCCTGAACGCGTTCCGGCTCAAGCCGTTGGACCAGGTGCTGCCGGCCGCGGCGGGCGCCGGAGTCGGCATCATCGCCAGGGTGCCGCTGGCCAGCGGCCTGCTCTCCGGCCGGTACGGACACGACACCACCTTCGCCGACTCCGACCACCGCACGTTCAACCGGCACGGCGAGTCGTTCGACGTGGGGGAGACGTTCTCCGGCGTCGACTACGACGCCGGAGTGGACGCCGCCCGCGAGTTTGCCGGCGCTGCGCCAGGTTTCGTTGTCGATGCCCCTGGCGGGTCGACCACCGCGCAACTGGCGCTGGCCTGGCTCGCCCGCATTCCCGCGGTGAGTACCGTCATCCCGGGAGCCCGTAACCCCGATCAGGCGGTGTCCAACGCCGCAGCCGGCTCCATCGAACTCGACGACGGAATCGACGGGTTGGTCCGCTCGCTGTACGACCGGTCCTTCCGGTCCGCCGTACACCCCCGCTGGTGACCTGAGGAGCCGCAGACATGCCCACCGCCATGGTCACCGGAGCCAGCTCCGGCATCGGCCGCGCCTTCGCCCGCCACCTCGCGGCGGCCGGCCACGGCCTGGTCACCGTCGCCAGGGACGGGGCCAGGCTGGCCGCCGACCGTGATCTGTTGCTGGCCGCCGGGGCACCCGAGGTCGAGGTGCTGGCCGCCGACCTGACCGACCCGGTCCAGCGGGACGTGGTGGCCGCCCGGCTTCGCGACCCGGCCCGCCCGGTCGACCTGCTCGTCAACAACGCTGGACGGGCCCTCGACCGTGGGTTTCTGGACGCGAGCGACGCGGACCTGCAGAACCAACTCGACCTCAACGTCACCGCGGTTTTGGCGCTGACCCACGCCGTGGTGCCCGGCATGGTGGCGCGCGGGCACGGCGGAGTCATCAATGTGGCGTCCACCGCCGCGCTGGTGCCCGGCCGCAGCTCCACCTACGGCGCGTCCAAGGCCTGGGTGCTGCAGTTCTCCGAGGGTCTGGTGGTCGCGCTCGCCGGCACCGGGGTCCGGGTGCAGGCGCTGTGCCCGGGCTTCGTCCGGACGGAGTTCCATCAGCGCGCCGGGATCGAGATGTCCCGGGTGCCGAGCGCGCTGTACGTCGACGTCGACCACCTGGTGTCCAGTTCGCTGGCCGCGCTACGGGAGAACCGCCCGGTGGTCATCCCCGGCGCGGTCTACAAGACGATCGGGCTGGCCGCGAAGTTGTTCCCCCGCTCTGTGCTGCGGGCCGCGGCCAACCGGATCGACAAGCAGCGCCCGACCTGAGAAGGTTCCCGCCACCCGCGGGGACCTGGTCCGGACAATTCGGGCGAGCGACCAGGAATAAGTCCCCGCGGCCGGGGGGACGTCGGGTCAGACCGCGGCCAGGTGCGCCTCGAGCGCGGCGACGAAGCCGGGCACGTCCTCGATGTGCGGGGAGTGGCCGCACTCGGGGAACACCTTCTCGACATAGCGGCCGCCGTTGTTGGCGTACGCATCGAGCACAGATCGGGTCTGGACGAGCATGGGCTGGGCCGGTGCCACCTCGGCACCCGGCCACCCGGGTATCGCGCCGATCTCACCCAACGCAGCGAGATCGAACATCGAGTGGTCCCCGACGATCTGGTCCTTGCCTCCGCGGATCCACAGGATCGGAGGCTTGGGCGACACGTCGACGATCCCGGACAGGTCGAGGTGGGTCGGCGCCATGGTGTTGAGCACGCCGCGATTGCCGGCCGCGGTGCCCGGCCAGTGGGACGTCGGCACACTGTCACCGGGATAGTTGTCGTCGCCCACCGAGGTGGACAACATGGACGCAATGAACATTTCCTCGTGCGCACCGTCCCAGCCCGGGGCGACATAGAACGTCCGCAGCACGTTGCGCGGCGCATGGGGTGAGTCGCTGCTGTAGTCACCGTCCTTGAGCGCCTGCACGAAGACCGGGCTGGCCGTGCCGCCGCCGGAGCCGGCCGCATCGGGGGAGAGCAGCCGACCGTCTGCTCCGCTGGTGCCGCCGAAGCCGTACGGCGATACCGGATTGATCAGCGTGACACTCCGGAATCGCGCCGGATCGTCCAACAGCATCTGCATCGCGACGCCGGCGCCCATGGACCAGCCGACCAGGTGGACATCACCGATGTCCATGCCGTCCAGAGCGTCGCGAACGTCGTCGGCGAAGTCCGCCAATCCGCGGTTCGCGTCCACGGGTGCGGTGTCGGTGCCACCGAAACCGCGCAGGTCCACCGCCAGCGGCCGCCACTGATCCCCCAAGGCTTCCATCGCCGGAAAGAAGAACGGCGAGGACGACACGTTGCCGTGGACGAAGACGACCGGAAAGCCCTCCTCGTGGAAACGACGCTCGCGCACACAGACCTCGAGACTGCCCGTGTTCACCATGGTGAAGGTGATGTCGAAATCGTCCTCGGACACGCAAACTCCTCCACTGCCGACGGGGGTACTCCCGCCATGATCCTTGCCGTGCCTGGCCGCTGCCACCCCGGGTGCGCTGTGGAACGCTGAGATCCATGACAGACGCCGTGCCCGCCGTCGACCCCGCCGCCAAGGCCAGGCTCGCTGCCCTGGTCGCTGACCTTGCGGTGGTGCACGGCAGGGTGGTGCTGTCCTCCGGCCGCGAGGCCGACTACTACATCGACGGGCGGCTACCGACCCTGCACCACGAGGCAGCCCCGCTGATCGGCCGACTGCTCCGCGAACTCACCGCCGACTGGGACTACGCCGCCGTCGGTGGACTCACCCTGGGCGCCGACCCGGTGGCGGGCGCAATCATGCATGCGCCGGGCCGGCCCATCGACGCGTTCGTCGTCCGCAAGGCGGCGAAGGGCCACGGTATGCAGAAGCAGATCGAGGGCCCGGACGTCGCAGGTCGGCGGGTACTGGCGGTCGAGGACACCTCGACGACGGGCGGGTCGGTGCTGCAGGCGGTCGACGTACTGCAGGAGGCCGGCGCGGAGGTGATCGGGGTGGCGACGGTGATCGACCGGGCGACCGGTGCGGCCGACGCGGTCAAGGCTCGCGGGCTGCCCTACCGATACCTGCTCGACCTGGCCGACCTCGGACTGGCGTGAGCGGCGCCGACGGGACCGAGCCGGCCAAGGGCCCGACCGAATGGCACGAGGCCGCGGTCGGCGTCGGCCCGCTCGCGATGCCCTGGCCCGACGACCCGCGATTGGACCCCGACCTGCTCACCCACGGTGACACCCGCAACGTCGTCGACCATTACCGCTACTGGCGGCGGGAGGCGATCGTCGCCGACCTGGACGAGCGGCGGCACCCGTTCCACGTCGCCATCGAGAACTTCGGGCACGATCTCAACATCGGCACGGTGGTCCGGACCGCCAATGCGTTCGCGGCCGCCGCGGTGCACATCGTCGGCCGCCGGCGGTGGAATCGGCGCGGCGCCATGGTCACCGACCGCTACCAACACCTGCATCATCACGAAACCGTCTCCGCCCTATCAGATTTCGCTGCGGCCGCGGGATTGCGCGTGGTGGCGGTCGACAATCTGCCGGGTGCTGTTCCGCTGGAAACGGCGGAGTTGCCGCGAAAAGCTCTGCTGCTGTTCGGGTCCGAGTCGACCGGTCTGACCGACGAGGCCCGAGAGGAAGCCGACGTCACGGTGTCCATCGCCCAGTTCGGTTCCACCCGGTCGATCAACGCCGGCGTGGCCGCGGGAATCGCCATGCACGCCTGGATCCGGCAGCACGCGGATCTGTCGGCGGCGTGGTGAGCGGCCGGCCGAAAACGAGCGGTTGAGGCGGAAACATGTTCGCCCGCAGCGGGTGGCCGGGGCGATCGAACCCTGCGGCCACGCGCAGAGCCTCCCCGAGAGACCCGGCTCCGGCAACGGTCATGCCCGCCAACGCCGGCAAGGGATGACCGTGCTGCGCAAGCACATCCCATTGACCGGCGGACAACCGGGCGTACTGCAGCCGGTCGAGGACGCCGCCCAGCTCGCGTGGATCGAGCCCCGGGCTGTCAGCCAGATCGACGCAGCGCAGCTCCGGCAGTGTCGCGAGCGGCGTGAGCGGCACCCGGTGCGCGCGCGACAGCCGGATCCGGGACAGCGTCGGGTGGTCGGCCAGACCGGACACGTCGATATCCGGTCCGCTCAGTAGCGCCGATTCCAGCGGAACCTGGTGCAACGGAGACAGATCAGGACCCGGCTCTGCGATGGCGAGCACCCGCAGGCGCGACAGCTCCGTCAGCGGCCCCAGGTCCACCGGTGGCAGTCCGAACAGGCGCAGTTCCTGCAGCAACGGATGTTCGGCCACCAAGCCGGTCAACGTCTCCGCGATCGACCTGCCGTCGGCGTAGGTGTCGAATGCCGGCCTGCGGAGCAGCAGCGACGATGTGCTCCTGCCGGCAACCGGACCGGACCGGAGAAGGCTCAGCAGAGACGGTGCCAGATAGGTGGCGCTCTCCAGATCGCGCCCGAACTCCAGCACCTGGCCGATGCGTCCCCGGGCCGCAGGCGCCACGTCGACGCCGATGTAGTTCCCGCCGCCGTCGTGCAGGAGCGGGACCCAACCCGGGTGTCCGGCGGCCCGCAGCACGGTGCCGAAGGGCTCGGTCTCCAGCCGGGCTTCGTCCCAGCCCAGATCCCAGCCGAACCAGGGATTTTCCCGAGTCCACCGATAAGCCTGCCCGGCCTCCTCGAGTGACAACCACTGCCAGCCGCCGTACAACCCGCCGGTGTCCCGGTCGCGGTCCGGAATGCCGCCGTCCGCCAGCTCGTACATCGCCCTGGCTTCGTCGGGCAGCGCCGCGCCGATCAGACGCTCGAAGTCGGCCAGCGCGTCCGCGCGCACAGGCTCACCGACCGAAGCCAACCCGGGTAGGACGTCGCGGACGTGCATGCGGAGCGCTGTCGTGTCATCCGCCACCTGCGGAATCGGGAGACCCGGCTGATTCGCGCTGAAATTCGCCGGCGTCGGTGGCCGGATTCCCGGCTGCAGGGTGCGACTGACTCCGCCGGTGGCGTCGTCCAGGTCGTCTTCCCAGCACGCGACGACGTCGCCGGTTCCGTCGCGGCGGACGGTGAGCCCTACCCACATCGTGGTATCCGGGCGGCCCGCCTGGTCCTGCACCGCGCTCAGCAATGCTGCAGAGATCTCGCGCAGCCGAGCGCGGTCCACCGGCAGGTCGGGCGACATGCGCCGTCCGCCCGCCGACCCGTCGGCTGATCCGTGCAGCACCAGGTGGACCGTGTCGGCGTCGTCCGCAGCGTGCCGGAGCAGCAACCGGCCCGCCTCGGCAGCCAGGGCAAGAAAGTGACCCTCGGTCATCCGGTCAGCCTTCCTTACCTCACGTCATGCGCGGTGGTTGCCCCGGGCGACCGTTGGCACCGCCCACGTCTCGGTGCGGTGAACCGTCCTGTCAATCGGGTGTGAATTCGGGGCCGAACCAGACAAGCCTCACATTCTGTGATTGGCCGCTCACGGATTGTGGTAGCACCGAAGTAGTCGCGGTGACCGGCACCGCGTCCGTCCACTCAAGGGAGAGTGACATGCCGAGTAACCGTGGCGTCGCGTACAAGGCCCCGGGCAAGGTCGAGGTCATCGATCTGGACTACCCGGAATTCGAACTCAAGGACGGTCCAGGGGTGAACCCGGCCAATGTCGGCCGCAAGGTTCCGCACGGCGTCATCCTCAAGACCGTCTCCACCAACATCTGCGGCTCCGACCAACACATGGTCCGCGGCCGTACCACCGCACCGGCCGACCTGGTGCTCGGGCACGAGATCACCGGCGAGGTGGTGGAAACCGGACCGGACGTCGAGTTCATCAAGAAGGGTGACATCTGTTCGGTTCCCTTCAACATCGCCTGCGGTCGCTGTCGCAACTGCAAGGAGGGCAAGACCGGCATCTGCCTGAACGTCAACCCTGATCGTCCGGGAAGTGCCTACGGCTACGTGGACATGGGCGGTTGGGTCGGCGGGCAGGCCGAGTACGTGCTGGTTCCCTACGCCGACTGGAACCTGCTCAAGTTCCCGGATCGCGACCAGGCGCTGGAGAAGATCCTCGACCTGACCATGCTCTCGGACATCTTCCCGACCGGATTCCACGGTGCCTACACGGCCGGGGTGGGGCCGGGGTCGACGGTGTACATCGCCGGTGCCGGGCCGGTGGGGCTGGCAGCCGCGGTCGGTGCCCAGCTGCTCGGTGCTGCGGTGGTGATCGTCGGGGACCTCAACGAGGACCGGCTCGCGCAGGCCAGGTCGTTCGGTTGCGAGACGGTCGACGTGTCGAAGGGCGACCCTGGTGACCAGATCGAGCAGATCCTCGGCGTGCCCGAGGTCGATGCGGGCGTCGACGCCGTTGGCTTCGAGGCCCGTGGCCACGGCTCGGATGCCTCGCACGAGGCGCCGGCCACCGTTCTGAACTCGCTGATGACGATCACCGCCGCCGGTGGTGCGCTGGGTATCCCGGGCCTGTACGTGACCGGTGACCCCGGCGGCATCGACGAGGCCGCCCAGGAGGGTTCGCTGTCCCTGAGGCTGGGGCTCGGCTGGGCGAAGTCGCTGGCGTTCACCACCGGTCAGTGTCCGGTGATGCGCTACAACCGCCAGCTGATGATGGCGATCCTGCACGACAAGGTGCAGATCGCGAAGGCGGTCAACGCCACCCCGATCTCGCTGGACGATGCGCCTCGGGGCTACGAGGAGTTCGACCAGGGCGCCGCCCGCAAGTACGTGCTCAACCCGAACGGGTACATCAAGTAGGGCCCATATCAACGCCCTGAGCGCACGCTGTTCGTTTCCGGGGCCGCCGCATCGATCCGGTGCGGCGGCCCCGGCGTCTGACCAGGTCGCTGCGACCTTGCGCACCGTGTCGGGGCTCACAGCAAAGGCGGTGTGACATAACCCAAAGGCAGCACGGGCAACATCTCGTGTTCACCGAACGTCATCAGACTGGAGCCGAATTGCTCCTGGGGAACGACGACGTCCCCGCACGTGACCGACGAGAACCGAGATATCGAGGAGGGGCGATGAACCCCGTCAAGCGCATTGCACTGATAGCCCACGACAACAAGAAGGTCGGCCTGCTTCGCTGGGCCGAATACAACCGGCAGACTCTCAAGTCGCACGAACTGTTCGCCACCGGTACCACCGGCACCATGCTCGAGTACGAACTCGGGCTGCCGGTGCACCGGTTCCTGTCCGGCCCGTTGGGTGGGGACCAGCAGATCGGCGCACTGCTCGCCGAGGGCGGCCTCGACCTGCTGATCTTCTTCTGGGACCCGCTGGAGGCTCAGCCGCACGACCCCGACGTCCGCGCGCTGCTCCGGTTGGCCGCGGTCTGGAACATCCCGGTGGCCTGCAACGTGGCCAGCGCGGACATGATCATCAGCTCGCCGCTGATGGACGGTGACTACCGCCCGGCCCGCCCGGAGATCGAGCGGCCCAGCACGGGCGACGAGGTGCCGGAGTGGGCTTTGCGGCCCAGGGACGGCGTTGACCACGGCCTGGACCGCGACTGGGAGGACGAGCAGCCCTGGCCGGTGGCCGTCTGAGCGGTCCCGTCCGCGGCCGGCTCGGCGGGTAACCGTTGCGTGTCCGGCGACCGATTTCCGCCCGGGTGGCGCGGTCCGGCCGATAGATTGCCCCGGTGGATCTGAACACGGTCGAGGACGGCGCCATCTGGGCCATTGTGCTGATCGCGGTCATCGGCCTGGTGTTGGCCATCGTGCTGAAGAAGATCGTCGGCAAGATCATCGCCCTGGTGCTCGCGGCCGCGCTGATCTTCTTCGCCTGGCAGCAGCGGGACAAGGTGATGCAGGCGGCCGACGACGTCAAGGGTGAGGCCTGCGCGGCCGCGCCGTCGTTCTTCGGCATGACCGTGACGCTGCCTGAAGACTGGTGCAAGCATTGAGTGGCTGCACTCCGCGGTCCCCGGGACGGTGACGGTTTCGGCTGCATCCAGCGTTCTGACCTGGGCGATGGTGACCGTGGCCGCTGCCGGGCTGGTGAGCGCTTTCCTGCTCAAGCGTTGGGCTGCGCGCATTCTCGTGCTCGCCGTCGCGCTGCTGTTCGGCGTGGTCTGTTGGGCGGTGCGGGAACAGATCACCGCGCTGCCGACGCAGAACCCGGGGGCGCTGTGCAACGGCGGCGTCTCCTGGTTCGGCATCACGATGCAGGGCGACGAGGAACTGTGCGCGAAGTACCGCTGAGGTGTCGTCGCTCCTGCGCGGGACCGGGGGCGCATCATGCACCGGCCGGCCCCGTGGCTCAGCGCACTGACTGGGTGGCCGACCGAGCTACTCGGCACCATCGGTCACGGTGAGCACTATCAGCGGGCTGTGCTCGAGCATCTCGTCGACATCGGTTCGCCCCCATCGCCGCGCCGCGGCTTGAATCAGCGGGCGGCGTTCGG
Source organism: uncultured Actinomycetota bacterium (assembly GCA_963834185.1). Classification (GTDB taxonomy): domain Bacteria; phylum Actinomycetota; class Actinomycetes; order Mycobacteriales; family Nakamurellaceae; genus Nakamurella. The sequence goes on along the minus strand of CAWIAR010000011.1, from coordinate 279,738 downwards.
CCGGGTCGGTCACCACGCGGGCGGTCGCGGGGATGTCCGCAGTCACGGATTGCTTGAGGTGCACCACGATGTGCGGGTCCGCTTTGATGTTGTGGATCCAGTCGCGAGTCCGGTCGGCCCGTGGCATCCCGGTGATGAACAGCAGGCCGTCATCCTCGTGGAGGAAGATCTCGACGGTCCTCGGTTGCCCGGTGCGGCGTCCGGTGGTCGTCAGATCGATCACCTGGCTGTGGTGGAGCGCGTCCAAGGTGTTCTGGTCCACAGGTCCTCCAGCTCAGGCGGCGGTCATCATCGGCGGGCCGATGCCGGGCAGCTCGCATTGGTGTCAAGCCGTTCCTGGTCCTCGATGTTCCCGCACGCCTTTGCCACTTCCGCCGGCGCCTGAACTCGACCGATCCGTGGTCTCCCGGCCGACTTCGGGCGGGCATGCCGACGCGCGTCATGCATGAAGTCCCGTTTCGACGGATACCGCCAGACAGAGTGGCGAGCAAGCCAGATGTGACCAATTGCCCGGCGGGTGCATCCGCCGGCGCTGTGCCCGTCGTAGGGGAGGTGACAGGCATCACCCGTCCGATGGGAAGGAACCCGCCGATGAAACGCCTGCTCGCCCTGTTCGGATCAATTCTGGTGGCGCTGATCGGCTTGGTTGCCGTTGCGCAGCCGGCGGCAGCAGCCGACACCGCCCAGGTCAGCGTCGTGCACGGTATTCCGGGCACTCCGGTGAACGTGTTCGTCAACGGAAAGTCGACCTTGCCGAATTTCGAACCCGGAACGGTCGCCGGGCCACTGGATCTGCCCGCCGGCGACTACGAGATCACCGTGTTCCCCGCCGCCGACACCAAGGGCACCGGCACGCCGGTGATCAGCGCCAAGGCCACGGTCCCGGCCGGGGCCAATGTCACGCTGGTGGCCCACCTGACCGCTGACGGCAGTCCGACGCTGACCCCGTTCGTCAACGACACCTCGTCGATCGCGGCCGGCGACGGGCGTCTGGTCGTGCGACACACTGCAGCTGCTCCTGCGGTCGATGTCCGGGCCGGTGGCAAGGTCGTCTTCAGCGACCTGACCAACCCGGACGAAGCGAAAGCCGATCTGCCTGCGGGCACGGTCAGTGCCGATGTCGTCCTGGCCGGCACCGACACCGTGGCCATCGGTCCGGCCGACGTCAAGGTCACCGCGGGCACCGAAACCATCGTGTACGCAATCGGTTCGGCGCAGGACAAGACGCTCGGCGTGGTCGTGCAGACCATCGACGGGTTGGCCGCCGCACCTGGCGGTGTTCCGGCCGGTACCGGCGGACAGGCCGCTGCGGCGAGCGTTCCCGGATGGCTGGCAGTGCTCGTCGGCGGGGGCCTGCTGCTCGCCCTCATCGGTGGGTTCGCACTGCGGCCGACGACGGCGCGGCGCTGATCGTGCGACACCGGCGCCGAACCGCGAACAGCCGTTGGGGGCTGCTCGCGCTCGTCGTCGGTGTCGTTCTGGCCGTCGGTGGTCCGCTGCTCTGGTCCTGGACGGCCGCCTCGCCCACGCCGCCGAATCTGGGCGCGGGCACTGCTGTCTCGCTGGCCCGAAGCCCGGCCGGCGACACGCCTGCCCGGTCGTCGGGGCGGGCCGCCGCGGCACCCTCCGCTGCGGCGCCCGTCTCCTCGGCAGCGCCTTCGCCGGCTCGGGTGACCAGCCATGCCAGGTCCAGCGTCTCCGCTGTACCGGCGCACACCAGCCACCGCAGCCCGGCTCCGTCGGCGGCCGGGCCCGTCGCGCCCAAGGCCTCGGCACCAGCCGGGTCGGCGCCGACCCGGCTGCGGATCGAGGCGCTCGCGCTGGACGCCCCGGTGATTCCGGTCGGCGTCGATGAGCGGGGTGAGCTGGCAATTCCCGCCGACGTCGATACCGTCGGGTGGTACCGATACGGTTCCGCGGCCGGCTCGGCCACCGGATCGGTCGTACTTGCCGGTCACGTCGACTCGGCACAGCAGGGCGTCGGAGCCTTCCGTGCACTCTGGTCCGCCGAACCCGGGACGATGATCCACCTCGATCGGAACAACGGCGGCCCGCTGACCTACCGCGTGGTGAGCCGGGAGACTTTCGGCAAGAACGCGATTCCGCTGACCGCGCTGTTCGCGACGACCGGCGCTCCGCGATTGACGTTGATCACCTGCGGGGGTCCGTTCGACAGCGAATCGCTGTCCTACACCGACAATGTCGTTGTCACCGCGGTGCCGACGTGACCACCGGGTCGCCCTCGCCGGGCGATGTCGACGACCTCGCCGCCCGATTTCCCGGTGGCGACGAATGGTTGCTCCGGACGGTGTACGACCGCTACGGCGGATTGGTCCACCGGGTGGCGTCGGCCGTGCTGACCAACGACGGTGACGCCGACGACGTCACGCAGGCCGTCTTCGTCGACGCCTGGCGGGCTCGGCAGAGCTTCGATCCGCAGCGAGGTTCGCTCGGCGGTTGGCTGCTGTCGATCGCCCGGCGGCGGTGCGTGGACCGCCTGCGCTCGCGGCAACGGGAGAACCGAGATGTGTTGGCCGCTGCCGGGCAGCGGCCGCAACCGGACGATCGGGCCGACCCCGAGCGGATCATCGAGCAGATGGTCATCGCCGACGAACTCGCCCGGCTGTCGGACGGCCAGCGCACGGTTCTCGAGCTCGCCTTCTTCGACGATCTGACCAGTCCGCAGATCGCCGCCCTGACCGGCATGCCGCTCGGCACCGTGAAGAGTCATCTCCGACGAGGATTGGCCCAACTTCGACGTCGGTGGGAGGTGGACCGTGGAACACCTGAGTGAGCAGGACCTGGTCCTACTCGCCTTCGGCGAGGCCGAAACCGACTTCGGCGCGGATCACGAGGTGCGCGAGCACCTGCGTAGCTGCGATCGCTGCACCAATGAACTCGAGACATTGCGGCACGTGGTCGAACTGGGACGCGAGTCCGGCAGCTACCGCGGCACCGCTCCGACCCCGCCGCCGTCGGTGTGGGACGGCATAGCCCACGAACTCGCCCTGCCGACACCCGGCGATCCGCCGGCCGAGAAGCTCGAGTTTCCCTCGGCTCCGAGGACGCGCGGGCAGCGTTCCCGGCGTCGATGGCTGATCGCGGCGAGCATCGCGGCGGCCGCAGTGCTCGGCACAGGCGCCGGAGTACTGATCGGCCGGGCCACGGCTGATCGGCCGCCTGCCTCGGCGACCACCTCGTCGGCGGCGCTCGCTCCGGTCTCCCCGGACGGCCCGGCGGAGGCGGCCGGCACCGCTACCGTCACCCGCGGACCGGACGGTGCGACGCTGACCGTCGCGACCGCGCACCTGCCGCTGCAACAGGGCTTCTACCAGGTCTGGCTCTACGACCAGACAGCGAACAAGATGGTCCCGATCGGCACGCTGGACGGCGCCGGCCAGGGCACCTTCACCTTGACGCCGTCGATCGATCTCCGCTCGTTCAACGTCGTGGACATCTCGGCGCAGCAACTCAACGGTGACCCGGCGCACGGCTCGAGCATGCTGCGCGGAGCCCTCACCCAGTAAGCGAGTCGCCGACCGCTCGTGTGCCCCGTGAACTACTCAGGGTGACGCACACAACATCTGTATCACCCGTTCGAGACATGGCCTCTCTTCCGGCGGCCCACCCGCACACCTTGCTGCGCTGGGTCCCCCGGTATTTCGACACAGGAGAGAACCATGTCTGCGTTCACCACCCAGGACACCATCGCAGTCCACAGCTTTGCCGGCGCGTCGCGTACCCCCCGCTACCACCTGCCGATCCGGGCCGAGCGGCCGGCCCGCTCCAGCGCCCCGGCCGAGCTGGGTACCCGGGGCTACCGCGACGCCATCAAGGCCTTCGACACCACCCACCCGATGCGGCCGGCGCTGGCCGGGACCGCCACCACGGTCGCCGACGTCCAGGTCGCGCTGGCCGCGGCGCGCGAGCGCGGCCTGGGCGTCCGGATGCACTCCACCGGTCACGGCGCCTCGCGGCAGGCCGACATGGCGCGCGACCTACTGCTGCGGGTTCGCATCGACGAGCCGGTGACCCTCGACCGGTCCACGGGCGTCGTCCGGATTCCGGCGGGCACCCCGTGGAGCAACGTGGTTCCCGTGCTCGCCCCGCACGGCCTGGCGGCAGCGCACGGGTCCTCGTCGCATGTCGGCGCCGTCGGCTACCTGCTCGGGGGCGGCCTGTCCGCCTACGCACGCAGCACCGGCGTCGCGGCCAACACCATCGAATCGGTCGAGATGATCCTGGCGGACGGACGTTTCGTCGTCGTCGACGCGCAACACGAGCCCGAGCTGTTCTGGGCGATCCGCGGAGGCGGTGGCGGTCTCGGCGTCGTGACGGCGGTCAACGTCCGCGCGTTCGCGCCCGGCGGGATCGTCACCGGCGCGGCGTTCTGGCGGCTGGACGACGCGCCTGCGGTCGCCGACGCGTGGGAATCGTGGAGCCGCGTCGCTCCCTCGACCATCACCACCTCGATCCGGGTCATGAGCCTGCTTCCGGTGCCCGGAGTTCCGGCCCGGCTGTTCGGACGACGGTTCCTGGTCGTCTCGGGGACCGCGGTCGACCAGGGCCCGGCGACAGGAATGGACGCGTCCGCCATCGATGCCGCCGGCGGGTTGCTCGGTCGCCTCAAGGCGGCGGCCCGCCCGGTGTTCGACTCCTGGCAGTCCAGCGATGCCATGGAGGTGCCGAACACCCACATGGACCCGCCGATCGGCGCCGCGCACGTCGCTGACCACATGCTGTTGGGCGACCACATCGGCGCCGGCGCCTCCCATGACGGCCGGACGGCGAGCCCGGTGGCGGCCTGGCTCGAGCTGGCGACTCAGGGCCCGGCGCGCAAGCTGGACATGATGGAGCTGCGTCAACTCGGTGGCGGCTTGTCCGAGGCACCGACCCACGGTGGTGCGGTTGCGTCGCTGGCCGGCCGGTTCGGCTACTTCGCCGTCGGCGCACGGCTGCCGTGGCGTGGTGATGAGGCGAACCTGGCCTCGCTGAACTCCGTCCGGCAGGTGCTGTCCGCCTGGGACACCGGACGCACTGCGCCGACCTTTGCGGTCGACCGCCGGCGACCTCAGCGCTCATTCGGCGACGACCTAGCTGCCCGGGCGGCTGCCGTGCGGGCCGCAGTCGACCCGACCGGGGTGTTCGCCGGCGACGTCGCGCTCGGCGCACTCCGGGCTTGAAGTTTCGTCCCCTCGCAACTGATCGCCGGCGGCGGCCGCCTGATCGGCGGCCGCCGCCCTCGTTTCGGCATCCCGACGTCGGGGCATCCCTTGGGCGGGGCGACCGGGCGGAGGCAGAGCAGATGCAGCAACAACAGATCGACGACGAGATCGCGCTGGACGGCGCGCAGGAATTGCTGGCGTCGACCTCCGCCGCGCACTTGGCCTACATCAGCGAGGATGGCACCCCCCGGGTGATCCCGGTCGGCTATTTCTGGACCGGTGACGAGTTCGTGATCGCGACCGCCACCACCGCGCCCAAGGTGTCGGCGCTGACCGCTTCTCCCGACGTCGCCCTCGCGATCGACGGCGGTGATGCGCCCGACGGCGCGCGAGCGTTGTCGGTGCGCGGGCGCGCCCGGGTGGACATCGTCGACGGGGTGGTCGGGGAGTATCTGCTCGCCGCCCGGAAGTCGATGGAGGCGGACGCGGCGGCCGACTTCGAGCGACAGGTGAAAGAGATGTACGACCGACAGGCGCGCATCGCGATCACCCCGCAGTGGGTGCGCTACTACGACTTCGGTGCCGGTCGGATTCCTCGCTTCCTGCAGGAACTCGCCGAACGGAATCGCAGCTGAGGTCCAGGGCGGTCGCTGCCGGCACCGGTTTGCAGAACGTCAACTTTCGCCGTGCCGAGTGGGACCACTTGTGATCTGCTGCACTCTGGGCCGACGTGCGCAACCAGCGCCCACCGCCGGACCCGCGACCGGGGCGCCGTGGCCGCCGGCGGAGAGGGACAGCAATGAGCCAGGTTTCGGTCAAGTCCCCTGACCCGGCGGGCAGTCGGCGGGCCGGTCGCCGCAGGCATCGCGGGCGGCACCTGCGGTCGGCCCTTGGGGTGGTGGCGTTGCTCGCCGGGACGTTGATCGTCGGGTCGGCGGCCGCGACTGCGGCGCCGCCCGCGATCCCGGTCACCGCGGCCGCGCCGTCGCTCGGCGCCGGTGTCTACGTGTTCGATCCGTCGATGCCCCAGGAGCAGATCCAGGCCACGGTCGACGCCGTTGCGGCCCAGCAGGTCGATGCCGAGTTCGGCACCGGGCGCTACGCGCTGCTGTTCATGCCTGGCACCTACGGGACCGCTGCGAACCCGCTGACATTCCAGGTCGGCTACTACACCGAAGTGGCCGGGCTGGGCGCACAGCCCGGCGATGTCGTGATCAACGGCACGGTCAACGTCTACAACCGCTGCCTCGCGGTCGACAACTGCCTCGCGCTGGTCAACTTCTGGCGCTCGCTGTCGAACCTGACCATCAATGTCGCCGGCGGCTCGGGCTGCCGGACCGCCACGGAGTTCTGGGCCGTGTCCCAGGCCGCGCCGATGCGCCGGGTGCAGGTCAACGGGAACTCCTCGCTGATGGACTACTGCACCGCAGGGCCGCAGTTCGCCAGTGGCGGGTTCATCGCCGACTCGTCGTTCTCCGGCAACGTCGTCAACGGCTCCCAGCAGCAGTTCCTGGTTCGCAACAGCGTGCTGAACGGCTGGACCAACGGGGTATGGAACCAGGTGTTCGCCGGCGTGACCAACGCGCCGCCGACGTCCTTCGGCGTTGCCGGGCAGAACCCGTACACCACGCTGGACAGCACCGGGCTCACCGCCGAGCGGCCCTACCTCGGCGTGGACAGTCAGGGTCGTTGGGTGGTCCGGGTTCCGGCCACTCGCACCGGCTCGACCGGAACCGACTGGGCCGACGGTCATGTCGACCGGGCGCTGCCGTTGTCGTCGTTCCTCATCGCCACGCCGCACACCTCGATCACGGCGATCAACATCGCCCTGGCCCTCGGCCGCAATCTGCTGCTGACTCCGGGCCAGTACAACCTGCGCGCGCCGATCCTGGTCAGCCGGCCGAACACCGTGGTACTCGGGCTCGGTTTCCCGACGCTCACCCCCCAGACCGGGTTGTCGGCGCTGTCGATCCTGCAGCCGGCGGGCGTCCGGGTTGCCGGCCTGCTGATCGACGCCGGGCCGCGGGAGTCCAGGACCCTGCTCGACGTCGGCCTACCGGGCGTGTCCGGCCATCACTCGCGGCGCGCCGACGGTGCTGTCCGACGTGTTCTTCCGGATCGGCGGACCCGGGCTGGGCAAGGCGAAGGTCTCGTTGCAGGTCAACGCCTCCGACGTGGTGCTCGACCACATCTGGGCCTGGCGGGCCGATCACGGGCAGGGCGTCGGCTGGGATCAGAACACCGCAGACACCGGTGTTGTCGTGCGCGGCGACCGGGTGACGGCCTACGGGCTGTTCGTCGAGCACTACCAGAAGACCGAGGTGGTGTGGAGCGGCCGCGACGGCAGCGTGGTGATGTTCCAGAACGAGATGCCCTACGACCCGCCGAGCCAGGCCGCCTGGCAGGAGAGTCCGACCAAGCCCGGCTACCCCGCCTTCGAGGTCACCTCGGCAGCAAAGGGTTTCGCCGGCTGGGGCATGGGCAGCTACAGCTTCTTCAACCAGGGAGTGGACATCCACGCCGCCACTGCCTTCCGGGTGCCGACCAAGCACGTCTCGCTGCGCAGCCTGCTCACCGTGTTCCTCAACGGCTCCGGGGGGATCGACGGTGTGGTCAACGGCCTCGGTGGCCCGACCACCGGGGTGTCCGGGGTTCCGATCCAGGTGATCAGCTATCCGCCGCTGGTGGTGCCCGGCAGCTGAGTCCGGGGCGCTGCCCGGCCCGGTGCGCCTCAGTGGCCGGGCAGTGTCCCGACAGTGCGTGACCGGCCGCGGAACTCGGCGATCACCACGCCGTTGGCCTCGACGGTGACGTCGTACAGACCCGTGCGCCCGTGCTTGCTGCGTTCGTAAGCGGCCGCGGTGAGCACGTCCCCGGCGCGAACCGGCCGCAGGAAGGTGATGTCGGCACCGGCGGCAACGGTGACCGGGCCCCAGGAGTTGCAGGCGCAGGCAAAGGCGGTGTCCGCCACCATGAACACGAAGCCGCCGTGTCCGATCGTATGGCCGTTCACCATGTCCGCCCGCACGGTCATCCTGACCGTGGCCGTTCCCGGACCGAGGTCGACGAGCTCCATGCCCAACGACATGGACGCGACGTCGTCGCGCAACATTCGCCGGACGGCCTCCGGGTCGAACGCGGGCGGGTGACCATAGTCCGGTGGGTGCTGGTCGGGCGGCTGCGGCGTCATCGTCGTCTCATTTCGGTCGTTCGTCGATGATCCGGCGCGCCTTGCCCAGCGAGCGCTCGATCCCGTACGGCTCGAGCACGGAGCACTCGACCGTCACACCGATGACCTCCTTCACCCGTTGCTGCACCGACCCGGCCAGCGCCGCGCGGATCTCGCCGGTCGCGGCCCCCGGCCGGGCCTCCACGCGGATGGCCAGCTCGTCCATGCGGCTCGGCTTGGTCAGTACCAGCTGAAAGTGCCCGGTGAGACCCTCGATGCCCAAGAGGATCTCCTCGATCTGGCTGGGGAACAGGTTCACCCCACGCAGGATGATCATGTCGTCGGTGCGGCCGGTGATCTTCTCCATCCGCCGCATCGTCCGCGCGGTGCCGGGCCACAGTCGGGTGAGGTCTCGGGTGCGGTAACGAATCACCGGGAACGCCTGCTTGGTCAACGAGGTGAACACCAGCTCACCCTTCTCGCCCTCGGGCAGCACCGCACCGGTGACCGGATCGATCACCTCCGGATAGAAGTGATCCTCCCAGATGTGCAGGCCGTCCTTGGTCTCCACCGCCTCACTCGCCACTCCAGGGCCGATCACCTCGGACAGGCCGTAGATGTCCACGGCGTGCATGTCCAGCCGCTGTTCGATCTCCCGTCGCATGTCCTCGGTCCACGGTTCCGCACCGAAGATGCCGACCTGCAACGAGGTGGATGCCGGGTCGACCCCCTGCCGCTCCATCTCGTCGATGATCGCCAACATGTAGCTGGGCGTCACCACGATGATCTCCGGCTCGAAGTCGACGATGAGCCGGACCTGACGCTCGGTCATCCCGCCGGACATCGGGATCACCGTGCAGCCCAGCCGTTCCGCACCGGCGTGCAGACCGAGTCCGCCGGTGAACAGGCCGTAGCCGTAGGCGTTGTGCACTTTCATGCCGGGTCGGCCGCCGGCCGCTCGGATCGACCGGGCGACCACGTCCGCCCACATGTCAAGGTCGTCGGCGGTGTAGCCGACGACGATGGGTTTACCGGTGGTGCCCGACGAGCCGTGGATCCGTCGCACGTCGGCCTGCGGCACGGCGAACAGTCCGAACGGGTAGTTGTCCCGCAGGTCGTCCTTCACCGTGAACGGGAAGTTGGACAGCTCCGCCAGGTCGGTCAGATCGTCCGGATGCACTCCGGCCGCGTCGAAACCGTTGCGGTAGAAAGGAACGTTGTCGTAGGCGTGCCGGAGCGACCAGCGCATCCGCTTCAGCTGCAGCGCCTCGATCTCCTCGCGTGAGGCGAGTTCGATCGGATCCAGCTCGCCGGGGTCCGGCGACAGATCCTTCATCGGAGTCCTTCCGCTCGTCGTCGTCCGTCACGCCTTGGCAGTCACTGATCGAAGTCCATCACGACACCATCCGACGTCGGGTACGACTGGCAGGCGAGCACGTAGCCTCGAGCCAACTCGTCGGGCTCCAAGGCGTAGTTCTGTGCCATGTCAACGGTGCCGGCGGTCAGCCGGCAGCGGCAGGTTCCGCAGACCCCGTTCTTGCAGGCGAACGGAATCTCGCCGCGCAGCCGGCGGGCAGCATCGAGCACCGGCTCCGTATCCGGCGGCAGGGTGAAGTCGGTCCGCCGACCGTCCAGCACCACGGAGACCCGATAACCGGGCCCGGTGTCCGTGGATCGGTTCGCCGCTCGCCGTGGCGGGAGGGCGTCGGCGTGGAACAGCTCGCGGTGGATGGCTCCGGCCGGCACACCACGTGCCTGCAGTGTCGCGATGACCATGTCGGTCAGCGGCATCGGCCCGCACAGGAACCAGGACTCGACCGCGTCGCCGCCGAAGGTGTCCAACAGCGCCGTCAACCGGTCGGGGTCGAGCCGACCGGAGAGCAACTCTGCGTCCTGCGCCTCGTGCCCGAGGACATGGACGATCTGGAAGCGGCCCAGGAACCGGTTCTTCAGGTCCTCCAATTCCTCCAGGAACATGATGCTGCGGCTGGTGGCGTTGACGTAGATCAACGTTGCCCGGCTGCCCGGTTCCACCTGGAGCGCGGTGGCCAGGATGGACAGGATCGGGGTGATGCCCGAGCCGGCGGCGATGGCGCCGTAGTGCCGGGCCTGTCCGGCTTCCAGCGTCGGGCTGAAGGTGCCGGCGGGGCTCAACACCTCGAGGGTGTCGCCGACCGCCAGGTGGTCCAGCGCATACGCCGAGAACACGCCGTCGGGCAACCGCTTGACCCCGATGCGCAGCGTGGCGGAGCCCGCGGGTGCACAGATCGAATAGTTGCGACGGACGTCGTCGCCGGCCAGCAGGGCGCGGACGGCAACGTGTTGGCCCGGTTTGAAGGTGAAGTCCTCGGCGAGCCCGGCGGGCACGTCGAACGTGATCGCCACGGCATCGTCGGTCAGTCGGTCCAGCTTGGCCACCTTCAACGGATGGAACGTGGCGTGCTTGCGGCGCGGGTGCTGCTCGGCGGTCACGGGGCCGCCGAGCGGAACCTCCGGCGCGGTCATCAGATCGCCTTGAAGTGGTCGAACGGTTCAGCACAACTGGTACAGATGTACAGGGCCTTGCAGGCGGTCGAGCCGAACCGGTTCTGCTCGCGGCCGGGCGCCCCGCACTGCGGGCACCGGACCAGTGCCGCGGTGCGCCGGCCGAGGGTGAGCGCCACCGGTCCGGTCGGGGCATGGTGCGACGGAGGGGCAATCCCGAAATCCGCCAGTTTGCGCCGCCCCTCTTCGGTCATCCAGTCGGTGGTCCAAGCGGGGGAGTGCACCAACCGCACGTCCACCCTCGGGAACCCTGCGGCGTGCAGGGCGTGGTTCACGTCGGCGGCGATGGTGTCCATCGCCGGGCAACCGGAATAGGTCGGGGTGATCACCACGTGTACTGCTTGCGCATCAGCGTCGCCGGCCCCGGTGATCGCGACATCCCGCAGGATGCCCAGGTCGGCGATGGTGAGAACGGGGATCTCCGGGTCGGTCACGGCCGCGACAGCCGCCCATGCCCGCTTGCGCAGACCCGTGTCGGGCACCGTCGCGGCGGTCACCAGACCGCTCCGGGGTGCAATCGGTGCAGGTACTGCATCTCGGCCAGCAGGTAGCCGAGTTGCTCGCTGTGCACTCCACGCCGCCCGGTCCCGGTTCGTGGCTCCCCGGCCGGCCGCTCCAGCGTGGCCTCGGCGAGCACGGTGTCGACCATCCGATCCCACTCCGCTCGGACGGTGGCCGGATCGACGCCGAAGCCGCTGGCGGCGACCGCACGAGTGACGTCGTCCGACTCGAAGAGCTCCCCGGTGTAGGGCCAGAGCGCGTCCACTGCCGCCTGGCTTCGACGGTGCGACTCGTCGGTGCCATCGCCGAGCCGGATGGTCCAACCGGCAGCGTGCTCGAGGTGGTAGCGCACCTCTTTCACACCCTTGGCGGCTATTCCGGCCACCTCGGAATCGGTGCTCCGGCTCAGCTCCTGCAGGAGCGGGAGTTGGTAGGCGGAGAACAACAGCTGGCGCACCATCGCGATCGCGAAGTCGTCCCGGTCGGGCTGCTCCACCAGCAGGCAGCAGCGGAAGTCGCGCTCCTGCCGCAGGTAGGCGAAGTCGTCCTCATCCCGGCCGGCGTCCTCCACTCGCCGGCCCGGGTGAACAGCGCGCGGGCCTGACCGAGCAGGTCGAGACCGATGTTGGTCAGCGCGATGTCCTCCTCGATCTGCGGCGCCCGACTCGCCCACTGGGCCAGCCGGTGCGACAGGATGAGGGCGTCGTCGGCCAGCCGCAGCAGGTACTCCGTTTCCACCCCCGGCCTCCGGGGACTTGATCCAAGGATTGTGTCCGCTTTGGGCGGATCAACTCCCCGCGGGCCGGGGGTCATCCCGGGAGCGGCGGTCACATCTGCACCCCGTCCGGCACCTGGTAGAAGGTCGGGTGGCGGTAGACCTTGTCCGCGGCCGGGTCGAAGAAGGCGTCCTTCTCGTCCGGCGACGACGCGGTGATGGAATCCGAGGGGACCACCCAGATCGACACGCCCTCCTGGCGACGGGTGTAGACGTCACGGGCGTTCTGCAACGCCAGAGTTGCATCCGGCGCATGCAAGCTGCCGACGTGGTTGTGCGACAGCCCCCTGCGGGCCCGAACGAACACCTCCCACAGGGGCCAGTCGGAGCTGCGGGGGCGGGATCCGTCGGCGGTCATGCGGCAGCCCCCGCGGGAGCCGGCTAGGAGATGCCGCACGAGCCACCTGCTTGGCCGCGTATGCGGCCGCCGCGTCCCGCACCCAGGCCCCGTTGTCGTGCGCGGCCACCCGGTGGGCCAGCCGCTGAGCGTTGCAGGGCCCGTCCCCCTTGATCACCCGGTACAGCTCGGACCAGTCGATGGGCCCGAAGTCGTAGTGTCCGGCCTCCTCGTTCCACCGCAGATCCGGATCCGGCAGGGTCACCCCGAGCACGGCCGCCTGCGGAACGCAGGCGTCGACGAACTTCTGCCGCAACTCATCGTTCGTGTGCCGCTTGATCTTCCAGGCCATGGACTGCTCGGTGTGCGAGGAGTCGGAGTCCGGCGGCCCGAACATCATCAACGACGGCCACCACCAGCGGCTCACTGCGTCCTGGGCCATCTCGTGCTGGGCCGAAGTGCCGTGCGCGAGCGTGTGCAGGATCTCGTAGCCCTGCCGCTGGTGGAAGGACTCCTCCTTGCAGATCCGGATCATCGCTCTGGCATAGGGACCGTAGGAAGCCCGGCACAGCGGCACCTGGTTCATGATCGCCGCGCCGTCCACCAGCCAGCCGATCGCACCCATGTCGGCCCAGGTCAGCGTCGGGTAGTTGAAGATCGAAGAGTACTTGTGCCGGCCCGAGTGCAGCAGGTCGAGCACCTGTTCGCGCGAGGTACCCAGGGTCTCGACGGCGGAGTACAGGTACTGACCGTGTCCGGCCTCGTCCTGCACCTTGGCCATCAGGATCGCCTTGCGGCGCAGACTCGGCGCCCGGGTGATCCAGTTGCCCTCGGGCTGCATGCCGATGATCTCGGAGTGGGCGTGCTGGGCGATCTGCCGGACCAGGGTCTTGCGGTAGGCCTCTGGCATCCAGTCCCGCGGTTCGATCCGGGCGTCGTCGGCAATCAGCTGGTCGAACCGATCCTGCTGGGCGGCCAGGTCCGAGCCCGCCTCCGGGCCCTCCGATGTCGCGTCGGATTCTCGGTCGTGACCGAATGATGCGCCGTACACGGGTGACCTCCTGGCAGCGGATGTCCTGCGTCCACCCAGTATTACTGACCGAACGTTCGGTGTAAAGGCGGTCAGTCCTGCAACGCCAGCGGGAAGACGTCGAGGTACAGCCGAACCCGGCGCCGTTCCGGCTGCTCGGGGCCGTCGGAGGCGCCGGCGCCGGATCCCACCGGGCCACCCGCCCTGCGCTCCTCCGCCACGCGCCGCTTGGCCCGCTCCAGCAGCGGTTCGGCGGCTTCGTTGATCGCGTCGGAGACCTCCGCGAGCTCGGCCCTCGTGAGCTCGACGGTGGTCTCCCGGTGCAGCGAGACGTCCACCCAGGTCCCGGCGGTCTCGCCGCTGTCGAACCACGCCTGCAGCGTCCTGGCGCGCTCCGCCACCACCGCGCGCAGGGCCACGGCGGCCGCGGTGCGGGCGGCCGGATCCTCGAAGGCCCTGGGGTCGAGGCTGAAGCTGACGGTGCGCCACCAGCGTTCGCGTCCCCCCACATCGGCCTTGTCCGGGTCGTCCTCGATCAGCCCGTGCCGCTCCAGTTGACGCAAGTGGTAGCTGGTCTGGCCGGTGCTCTCGCCCAGGTGCCTGGCGAGTTGGCTGGCGGTCGCCGAACCGTGCGCGGTCAGGTATTGGTACATCGCCGTGCGCAGGGGATGGGCGAACGCCTTGATCGCCTCCGACGACATCGGCGCCGGCAGCGGGGCTGAACCCGCCTACGGCCCCCGTCCCGGGCCGGATCGGCACGGATTCGGCCGAACTCGTCGCTTCCTGGGTCTTGCCTTCTGCGGCCATGCAGAGTTACCTTTGCATTCGATCCTATGCAAAGAAACTTCTGCATCCATTTCTCTGCATCACAAGAGTAAGGCGGGCGGACATGGCCACCGGACAACTGACACGCACGGACAACCTGTCGAACACCGCGCTGGGCGGCCGTTTCGCCGCACTGCTCACCACGACCGGGTTGGCCAACCTGGGGGACGGCATCGTGGCCGTGGGCGCTCCACTGATCGCACTCACGCTGACCAGGTCACCGGTGCAGATCGGGCTGCTCACCGCGGCGACCTGGTTGCCATGGCTGGTCCTCGGCCTGCTCGCCGGGGTGGTCGTCGACCGCCGTGACCGCAAGGTGGTGCAGGTGCTGGCGCTGGCGGCCAGGGCTGCGCTGCTGGCGCTCGGCTGTTGGCTCCTGGTCGCCGGGCTGATGACGATGGTCGCGCTGCTGAGTCTGGTGCTCGCCTACGCGGTCACCGAGGTGTTCGCCGACCTTGCACAGAGCGCTCTGGTCCCGGCGGTGGTACCGGCCGAACGGTTGGCCAAGGCCAACGGCAGGCTCATCGCGGTTCAGCAGGTGATGAGCACCTTCGTCGGCGCCCCGGTGGCGGGCGTGCTGCTCACCCTCGGCGCGGCGTGGGTGTTCGGCGTCCCCGCTGCGATGGCGCTGGCCGGAGTGTTCGTCCTGCTGCGCTGGGTGCCGGGCCGGTATCGGCCCTCGACGGTCACGACGGGCCCGACGGTCCCGAACGAGGGTGCCGACGAGGCCGAGCCGCCGACTCCGACGCGAGCCGTGTCCGACGTTCGCGAGGGTCTGTCCTACCTGGCCCACCATCCGGTGCTGCGACCACTGGTGGTGTCCTCCGCAGTGATGAACATGGCCAACGCGGCCTACTTCGGACTGTTCGTGCTGTGGGTGGTCGGCCCGGGCTCGCGGATGGGGCTGGACGCCGCGCAGTACCCGCTGATCACCGCAGTACTCGCGGTCGGTGCCGTGCTCGGCTCACTGGTCACGGCGGCGCTGGTGGCCGCCCTGCCGGAGTTGGTGGTGATGCTCGGCTCGTGGGCGATCGGGCCGGTGCTGATGCTGGTGCCGATCCTGGTGCCGACGGTGCCGGCGCTGATCGGGGTGCTCTTCCTGCTGGGACTGTTCAGCACCATCGGCAATACCGTCTCGATGACTCTGCGGCAGCGCATCGTGCCGTCCCGCCTGCTCGGCCGGGTCGGCGGCGCCGGCCGGAGCCTGAGCTACGGGCTCATGCCGGTCGGCGCGGTGCTGGCCGGCCTGGCCGCCGACCAGCTGGGGCCTGGCCGCTGTGTTCGTAGCAGCGGCGGCGATCTCCCTGCTCGCCGCGCTGTACCCGGCGCTCTGCGTTCGGGCTCGGATGGTGACCGATGCGGAGGCGCTCCGCGACGTCTGACGCACGGGCCGTCTGACCGCCGCTTCCCATCGAGCAATTTTGCACAATGGGCAAGGACTGACGTAGAGTCGCCGGGTGACCATCGCCGACGGCTTGCGCGAGCGTAAGAAGGCCGGTACCCGGCGGGCTCTGTCGGCGGCCGCGGTCGAGCTCTGCCTGCGACACGGCTATCACCACGTCACCGTCTCGGACATCGCCGACGCTGCCGGTGTGTCCCGCCGCACCTTCTCCAACTACTTCCCGGGCAAGGCCGAGTGCGTCGCCGCATTCGGCGAGAGCGTCCTGGACGACATGCTGGACGTGGTCGGTGAAGCCGCGCAGGTGCACCTGGACGACCTCGTCCACCATGTCTTCAGCCGGTACGCCGAGCGGCTGGACACCGGCCTGGACGCCTACTTCCTCCTCATGCAGAGCGAGGACGACCTGCGCGCGGCCGCCCTGGCCGCCGACAGCGACCAGCTGGCCCGGGTCGGCGACGCACTCGCCAGGCTGGTCGGCGTCGAGCCGGGAGACCTGCGCACCCAGGCCGCCGCCGGCAGTGCCGCACTGATCGCCCGGATGGTCGGCGATCGCTGGATCGCCTCCGGACGACCAGGCGGGCGGGACGGCCTGATCGCCCAGTTCGAGGATGCGTTCGCCGTCCTCGACCTGACCGCCCTGCAGCGCCGACCGCCCGACGTAACCGCCCGCTGACCCCAAACCACCGGTCACCGGCGACGACGCCGGGGCCACCTGCCCCAGCGACAGCCCCCCGCCCAGCTCCCTCTGCCCGCCAGCCCACCCCCGACAGGACCCCCGATGGCCACCTTCCTGCACCGTCTCGCCGCATTCGTCGTCCGCCGACGCTGGTACGTCCTGATCGCCTGGCTGGTGGTCCTCGGCGTCGTCGGCGGGGGTGCACTGGCGTTCAAGGGGACGATGACCAACTCGTTCACCATCCCCGGCACCGCCTCGCAGCAGGCACTGGACCAGCTGCGGCACGAGATTCCCGCCGCGGGCGGGGCCACCGGCCGGGTGGTGTTCGCTGCGCCCGAGGGCAAGCAGATCACCGACTATTCCCAACAGATGTCCGCGACCATGCAGGACATCGCAGCGCTGGGGCCGGAGCGCGGTGTCGTCGCAGCGGTCGACCCGGCGACGACCAAGTCGATCAGCCCCGACGGCCGGGTGGCCATCGGCCAGGTGGCGTTCTCGGGTCAACTCTCGGAGATCGACGAATCGACCCAGGACGCCATCGCGGCCATCGCCGACGCACACGCCACCGACGGCCTGCAGATCGAACTCGGCGGGGGAGCGGTCAAACAGACCCCCGCCATCGGCTCGACCGAGGCAATCGGCGTGGTCATCGCGCTGATCGTGCTGCTGATCACCTTCGGCTCGCTGATCGCCGCCGGGATGACCATGCTGACCGCTCTGATCGGGGTCGCGATCGGCCTGGCCGGCATTCTCTGGGCGTCCGGCGCCATCCAGATGTCGTCGACGGCGCCGATCCTCGCCCTGATGCTCGGCCTGGCCGTCGGCATCGACTACGCGCTGTTCATCGTCTCCCGGCACCGACACCAGCTGGAGGAAGGACTCGCGCTCGACGAGTCCATCGCGCGCGCCGTCGGCACGGCCGGCTCTGCGGTCGCCTTCGCCGGCGCCACCGTGTTCATCGCGCTGGCCGGCCTGTCCGTTGTCGGCATCCCGTTCCTGACCGTGATGGGGTTGGCCGCCGCCGGCACCGTGCTCATCGCGGTGTTGATCGCGCTCACCCTGCTGCCGGCCCTGCTGTCCTTCGCCGGCTATCGGGTGCTGCGCAAGAAGGACCGGACCGCGGCGGTCGAGGCGTCCGCCGACGGTGAGCATGTCGGCGCCATCGACCACACCAAGCGGGCGGGCGGGTGGATCCGCGGCATCACCAAGCGGCCGCTGCTGGTGGTGATCGGGGTGGTCGCGGTGATGGGCGTGCTGTCGCTGCCCGTGCTCAAGCTGCACCTTGCCCTGCCGGACGAGGGCACAGCGGCGTCCGACACCACCAAGCGCCAGGCGTACGACCTGATCGCGGACCACTTCGGGCCCGGGGTGAACGGTCCGTTGGTGGTCACGGTCTCCGGCGAACCGGCGGCGGTCACCGCCGCGGTCCCCGAGGTGACCCAGCAACTGGGTGCGCTGCCCAACGTGCTGGCGGCCCAGCCCGGCGCGGTGAGCCAGGACGGGACGCTCGCGGTGGTCACGGTGATCCCGAAGACCGGACCGTCCGACCCGGCCACCGAGACCTTGGTGCACGACATCCGCGATGCCGCCCCGGGGCTGCAGGCGAGCACCGGGACCACCATCGCGGTGACCGGACAGACCGCGCTGGCCATCGACGTGTCGGAGAAACTCGGCGCCGCGCTGCCGGTCTACCTGGCGATCGTCGTCGGTCTCGCGTTGATCCTGTTGCTGCTGGTGTTCCGGTCGTTGCTGGTGCCGGTCATCGCGGCGGCCGGTTTCCTGTTGTCCATCGGCGTCGCGTTCGGGGCCGTGATCGCGGTCTACCAGTGGGGCTGGTTCTCCGGGATCTTCGGGGTGGACACACCCGCCCCGATCATCTCGTTCCTGCCGATCATCCTGACCGGCGTGCTGTTCGGCCTGGCCATGGACTACCAGGTGTTCACCGTCGCCGGGATGCGCGAGGCCCATGTGCACGGCGCGGGCCCGAAGGAGTCGGTGATCGGCGGGTTCACCGCCGGCGCCCGCGTGGTGGTGGCCGCGGCGATCATCATGACCAGCGTGTTCGCCGGCTTCATCCTGGCGCCGGACGCGATCATCGCCTCGATCGGTTTTGCCCTGGGTCTGGGTGTACTGGTGGACGCGTTCCTGGTCCGGATGACGCTGGTGCCGGCAGTGATGACGCTGCTCGGCAAGTCCGGCTGGTATCTGCCGAAGTGGCTGGACAAGATCCTGCCGGACGTCGACATCGAGGGCGCCAAGCTGCTGGCGAACCTGGCGCCGGCCGGGCACGGCAAGCACGTGTCCGCAGACTCGGACGCCGACCAGGTCCTGCCGGGGGACCCGGGAGCAACCGTGGGCGACCACGCGCCCAAGCACGCGGCGGAGCCCGACCGGGTCTGACCCGCGCACAGACCACGACTGACCGAACGTTCGGCAGGCTCCCGGGAGGCATGCGTCACGCCGGTGGCATCATGGCGACCCGAGGGCCGGCATCGGCCCGGTCAGCCAGGAGGTGCGATGACGTCCACCGTCAGCAGCTACGTCGCCGGGAAGTGGTTCGCCGGCGGCGGGACCGGAACGCCGATCCTGGACGCCTCGACCGGCGATCAGGTGGCGATCGTCAGCGCCCAAGGGCTGGACACCGAGGCACTGGTGGAGCACGCCCGGAAGGTCGGAGGGCCGGCACTGCGGGCCATGACGTTCCACCAGCGGGCCAAGCTCCTGGCCGACCTCGCCGACCACCTCGGTGAGCGGACCGGCGAGTTGCACGCCGCGTACGGCACGGCCGGCGGCACGCTCGCCGACGCCAGGGTGGACGTCGAAGGCGGCATCCAGACGCTCGGCGTGTACGCCCGCCGGGGGCTGCGCGACCTGCCCGACGACACGGTTTACGCGGAGGACGGGCCGCGCCGGCTCGGCGCCGCCGAGTTCGTCGGGCAGACCGTCTACACCAGCAGGCACGGCGTTGCCGTGTTCATCAACGCATTCAACTTCCCGGTCTGGGGGATGCTGGAGAAACTCGCCCCCGCCCTGCTCGCCGGGCTTCCGGTGATCGTCAAGCCGGCCACCGCAACGGCGCATCTTGCCGAGTTGTCCGTACGGCAGATCGTCGAGTCGGGGATCCTGCCCGACGGTGCGCTGCAATTGGTCGCCGGCAGCCTCGGGGACGTGCTCGACCGGCTCGGCGGGCAGGACTCCGTTGCGTTCACCGGTTCGGCCGCCACCGCGGCCACGTTGCGTGCCCACCCCGCCGTGGTGGAGCGCGGCACCAGGTTCAACGCCGAAGCCGATTCGCTCAACGCCACCGTTCTCGGTCCGGACGCCACGCCCGACACCGAGGAGTTCGGGTTGTTCGTCAGGTCGGTGTTCCGGGAGTTGACCGGCAAGACCGGCCAGAAATGCACGGCGATCCGGCGGGTGCTGGTGCCGCACGCTCTGGTGGACGATGTCGTGCAGGCGCTGCGTGGCCGGCTCACCAAGGTCGTCATCGGCGACCCGCGGGTGTCCGGCACCACCATGGGGCCGCTGGTCAACACGGCGCAGCGGGACGAGGTGGCCCAGGCTGTGCGCGGCCTGCTGGTCGGCGCCGAGGCGGTCATCGGCGGACCGGACGCGACGCTCGACATCGCCTCCGGTGACCCGGTCAAGGGCGCCTTCTTCGCGCCGACAGTGCTGGTGGCCAAGCAGATCCGGGATCCGGAGCTGCACCGGATCGAGGCGTTCGGGCCGGTGACCACCGTGTTCGGCTACGACGACGCCGTTGACGCCGCCGAGCTCGCCGCACTCGGCGAGGGCAGCCTGGTCGCCTCGGTGGTCAGCCACGACCCGGCTTTCGTCCGAGAGGTGGTCAGGGCCATCGCCCCGTTCCACGGCCGGGTGCTGGTGCTGGATCGGACCGACGGCAAAGCGGCAGCGCCGCACGGGGCCGTGCTTCCGACGCTGATCCACGGCGGTCCAGGGCGGGCGGGCGGCGGGGAGGAACTCGGTGGGATTCGCGGCGTCCTGCACCAGATGCAGGCCACGAGCGTCGCCGGTTCGCCGGACATGCTGGTGGCGGTGACCGGGACGTGGAACAACCTGGCCACGCCGAAACCCGCTGACGGTCATCCGTTCCGCAAGCATTTCGAGGACCTGGCGATCGGTGAGACGCTGGTCACCGGGACCCGGACGCTCACCGAGCAGGATGTGGATGCGTTCGCCGAGCTGTCCGGTGATCACTTCTACGCGCACACCGATGAGGCTGCGGCCGCGGCGAATCCGCTGTTCGGCGCCCGAGTGGCCCACGGCTACCTGGTGCTTTCGGCCGCCGCCGGCCTGTTCGTCGACCCCGACCCCGGTCCGGTGCTGGCCAACTTCGGCCTGGAGCGGCTGCGCTTCGTCAAGCCGGTGTATTTCGGAGACACCATCGGCGTGCGACTGACGGTCAAGTCCAAGACGGTCCGGCCGGACGGGTCGGGCGAGGTCACCTGGGACGTCGGGGTGACGAACGGCGACGGTGAGCTGGTCGCGTCCTACGACCTGCTCACCATCAACGCCCGTCGGGACGGCTGACGGCGCTCAGCTGTCGGTGAGGGGGACCGCGGCGGCACCCATCCGGTCGAGCAGCCAGCTGTACTCGTAGGCTCGCTCGCGCCAGGTCTCGTACCGGCCGCTCGCGCCGCCGTGGCCACCGGCCATCAACACCCGCAGCAGATATGGGCCGCCGTCCGGTGCGACGGCACGCAGCCGCGCGATCCATTTCGCCGGTTCGACGTACAGCACCCTGGTGTCGTGCAGGCTGGTCATCGCCAGGATCGGCGGGTACGGCAGATCCGCGACGTTGTCGTACGGGGCATAGCTCTTGATGTAGGCATAAGCATCGGGGTCGTGCAGCGGATCGCCCCACTGGTCCCACTCCACCACCGTCAGCGGGAGACTCGGGTCCAACACGGTGGTCAACGGGTCGACGAACGGCACCTGGGCCAGGATCCCGCAGAACAGCTCAGGGGCCAGATTCGCGACCGCGCCCATCAGCAGGCCGCCGGCCGATCCACCCAGCGCCGCGATCCGGTCCTGGGCCGCCCAGCCGGACTTGACCAGGTACTCGCCGGCGGCGACGAAGTCGGTGAAGGTGTTGCGCTTGAACATCAATCGCCCGTGCTCGTACCAACTGCGGCCGAGTTCGCCACCGCCGCGCACGTGCGCGACCGCAAACACGACCCCGCGGTCGAGCAGCGACAGCCGGGGGATCGAAAAGGTCGGGTCGATGCTGATCTCGTACGACCCGTAGCCGTAGACCAACACGGGATTCGTGCCGTCGGGCCCAACATCCGCCCGGCACACCAGTGAGATGGGAATCCTGGCCCCATCTTCCGCCTCGGCCCAGACCCGGTACTGGCGATAGTTCGCCGGGTCGTAACCGCCCAGAACCGGAAGTTGCTTGCGCAGGAACAATTCCTGGCCGGTCAGGTCGAGGTCGTAGGTGGTGGACGGGGTGAGGAACGACTGGTAGCCGATCCTGACAACCGGCGCATCGGACTGCTCGGCCCCGTGGACCGAGGTGGTGAACAACTCCTCCGCGAACGGCACCTCCCACGGCGGCGCCATCCCGTTGGGCCGGTGCACATCCAGCGGGATCACCACGACGCGGTTCACCGCGTCCCTTCGCAGGGACAGCACCAGGGCCCGGTCCATCGCCGTCACGGACTCGATGCGGGTACCCGGCCGATGGGTGACCACCGGGAACCAGTGGGCCGGGTCGGGGTCACCCACCTCGGCCAGGGCTACCGCGAAATCCTCGGCATTGTCGTTGTGTACCACCACGAACACCCCGCGTCCGGCGATCGTGGCGTGGTCGACCTGGTACTCGACGCCGTCGCGGCGCCGCACCACCGTTGCCGGCGCCGCGGTCGGGTCGGCCAACGGCAGGGCGAGGACCTCGCTGGTCGTCTGCGAATGGGAGCCGATGAGCAGATAGGCCCGGTCGGTACTGGGTTCCACGCCGACCCAGAACCGCTCGTTGGGTTCGGTGAACACCTCAGTGTCGGCCGACGGGGGTGTGCCGAGGACGTGCCGGCGGACCTGGAAGGGACGCCAGGCCGGGTCGACGACGACATAGAACACGCTCCCGTCGTCGGCGAAGACCATGCCGTAGCTCAGATCGGGCACCTCGTCGGCCAGATATTCGCCGGTGTCCAGGAGGCGATAGCGCAGGGTGAACCGTTCGTCCCCGGTGACGTCCTCCAGGAACGCCATCAGCGAGCCGTCGGGGCTGATTTCCAGCCCGCCCAGGGAGTAGAAGTCATGACCCTGCGCGCGGGCGTTGCAGTCGAGAATCACCTGCTCGTCGGCAATGTCGATGCCAGGCGCGACCTCGGGTGGCGTCCAGGTGGCCACCGTGCCATCGTCCGGCCCGGCCGGGCAGCGACAGTGCACCGGGTACTGGGCGCCCTCGACGGCGCGCGCGTAGTACCACCACTGACCTTGCCGATAGGGAACGGACGTGTCGTCCTGTTTGGTGCGGGTCTTGACCTCTTCGAAGATCAACTCCCGGAGCGGCTCGAGATGAGCGGTTTCCGCTGCGGTATGGGCGTTCTCGCTCTCCAGATGCGCGATCACCGCGGGGTCGTCCTTGGCCCGCAACCACTCATAGGGGTCGACAACGGTGTCGCCGTGGTGGGTGCGTTCGGTGGGCACGAGCCGGGTACTGGGCGCCCGAGATGCGATGGTCATCCCGTCGACCCTACTGGGCGGCCCAGCACCCGCAGACTGGGTAGCAGGCGTCGGCGCATCAGCCCGGCGTCATCGACGTACAGCGCCGCCCGCCACAGCAACCTGGCCTCCTCGGTGGTGCAGTCCGCTTCCAGGGCCAAGGCGGCCAGTACCTGTTGTTCGACCTCGATCGCCGCGGGATCGGGCACCGGTTCGTCGGTTCGTCGCCCGGTCGCCCACCCGTCGAACCGCGTCGACAGTTCCTGGTACCACCCGGTGATGTCCCGGCTGCCGTGGTCCAGGGCCCCGGTCGGCCCGGGCGGCGCCTGAGCCGTCGGATCGATCGGTGCCGAGGCAATGGCTTCGGCCAAGAGCCGCAGCCGGTCGGCCCCGGAGGCCAAGGTGGTGAGTTGGTCGATCGGCATCGGGCGGGAACCGCGTTCGGCCTGGTATTCGCGGAGCGCGTCGTCCAGGCGGTGACCTGCCTCAGCGGCGGCCGAGCAGGCCTCGGGCGCGTCCGGGTCGCCTTCGGCCCTGCGCACGGCGGTCGCCAGCGCACCGGCCGCCGTCCGGTAGCCCTCGGCGAGGGCCCGGTTGATCGCTGCCGTGGCCCCGTGCGGCCACAGCAGGATGCCGGAGGCCAGACCGGCCAAGCAGCCGAGCGCGACGTCCTCGACCCTGACCAGCCCGACCGACCAGCCGACCGGTTGGATGATGTTGAACAGGATCACCACCATCACCGTGAATGCGGCTTGGCCGGCCACGAACGACACTGCCTCGGGGGCGAAGCCGGCGATCAGCACGGTGACCGGCAGCACGGCCCACAGCGGTCCCGGATGGTGGGTACCGATCAGCAGCACCAGACCAGCACCGATGCCGAACCCGAGCGTCGTGCCGATCAGCGCGCGGGCCGCGGTCGATCCTGTGGTCAGCGCCGAGGTGCGCAACACCGACATGGTGCCGAGAACCACCCAGAACCCGTGGCTGACATCGGTGGCCCTGGCGATCAGCACGGCCAGCGCCAATCCGATGGCCCCCCGCACGCTGTTCTGGAACCACACCGACCGGCGGCTCAGATGGCCGGCGGCGATCACCCTGGCGGTACTGAACGTGCTCTCCACCGACGCCGGTCGATGCATCCCGAGCAATCGTTGCCAGAGCGGTCTGGCGTCCGCCTCCGCGCTCATCTGCACGGTCCGGGCGACGAGACGACTGGTGTAGGCCAGCTCGTGACCGGCCGCGGGCGGCAACTCGCCGAGCCCGGTGGCGAGCGTGCCCTGCGCGGTGAAACGCACCGAGTCGAACGCCGCCCGACGGACGTCGGCCACCGTGTTCAAAGCCTGCTCGAGCAGGGCTCTGGCCGCCGGAGTGGGGGCGTCGAGGCAGTCGGCGCTGGTCCGCAGCACCGCGGCGCACGCGTCGAGCAGCGCGGCCGTCAACTCCGACGTCAGGGCGGTGTCGGGTGGAATCCGCACCGCGACGCTGCGCAGCCACCCGAGCTGGTCCACCAGCCGGCCAAGGGCCCGGCTGCCGGTCGACAGCGGCACCGGTCGGATCAGCGTCCGCCGGTACTGCTCGGACAGCCGGTCGACCGCGGCCAGGGCAGCCTGTTCCGCCTCTGGCCTGGTTCCGACGGGAGCCGCGATGAGACCGACCAGCGCCCGGCAGGCCTCGGCGGCGCGGCGCCGAAGGCGTTCGTGGTCAGCAGGTGGCCACAGGAACACCGCCAGTGGGATGGCCAGGACCGCGGCGATCGCCCAGCCGGCCAGCCGGTCAGCGATCTCCGCGGGCGGCGCCGGGACCGACACCGGGAGCACGAACGCCAACAGGGCGGCGCGGGTCCCACCGGCGGCCGCGGCGCTGAGCACTCCGGAGAACAGCACGAGGAATCCGACGACGGCCATGGACGCCACGGCGAGCCAGCCGAACCGCGAGGCGAGCGTTCCGCAGACGATCAAGCCCGCGCCCGCGACGATCAGCACCCCGTAGGCGCCGAGCCTGGCCGCTCTTGCCCCGGGAAAGTCGGCGAACAGCAGGAACGCGACCGACCCGAACACGGCGAACGTGCTCAGCTGGGCGTCGCCGATCCAGAGCGTGCCGATGGCAAGGCCCGCGGTCACGGCAACCGCGACCTTGATCGCCTTGTGGGCTGCGTTCAGTTCCGGGTCGTGCCGACGGATCCAACCGGTGACGGCCACGCCGCACGTTAACAAGCTCGGCCGGGGACTGCCCCCGGCACGACGGAGGCCGGTCCCGTTCGGGACCGGCCTCCGCCGTTGACTGCTCCCCAGTGAGGGTCCGACCGACCTACTTGACGGTGACCGGGATCAGCTGGGCCTCGCTGTTGCTCGGGTTGTCATGGCTCATCACCAGGAAGCCCTTGGCCGGTGTCTGCGCGAACTCGGTCTTGTCGATCGTCACGGACGCGGTCACCGAGGCGTTCGGCGCGACCTCGTCGTACATGCCGGTGCTCAGCGACGGGGTGAACGCGTTGAACGACGCGGTCCCGTCCACCACGTCCGTGCTCGCCGCCGATCTGGCTGAATGCGACCGCGTGGTAGGTGAACCGCGGGCTCGACGCCGACAGGCACGCCGACGCGGTGGTGCACAGCTGGCTCGATCGTCCACCGGCAGCGCCATGGTCGTGCTGTTGAACGGGGCGTCGGCCAGGTAATTGATCGGACCCTGCGCCGCTCGTCCAGGTCGAACACCGCGACCGCGGTCTGGCCGTTCGACGTCCCTGTGGTCAGCGCACCGTAGTCGGCAGCCACCACCACGTAGTCGTCCGTCGCCGTCGCCGTTCACGTCGACGTACACGTCGAACTCATCCTCCGACGCGTTGGACCAGCGGTTGTAGCGTGCTGATGCCGAAGGCGATCACCCCGGGGAACGCCTGGACGCCGACCGCGCGGACGTCGTTGGATCCCAGTGCCTTCTCCTTGGGGTCGGACTGAGCCCCAGGCATACCAATCGGCGGCGCCGGTGACCACACCGCGTCGGTTGGTCATGGTCGCCACGGCGCGTGCCGGCCTTGACCAGCTTGGCGGTGTTCAGCGAGGTGCTTGATGTTCGACGTGGCCTGCGGCACCAGGTAGTACGGCACCCGCAGCGCGACGCCGTGGTTCTGCGAGCCGCTCGGGGTGAGCGTGATCAGCCCGGCGACGTCGTTGAACGCGCTGCTGTCGCCCGCGGTGGCTGCCGGGCACGGCCAGCGTGACGTTGACCGTCGCCGTGCTCTTGGCGGCGACGCGACGGTGTTGCGGCCCAGGATGACGCTGTGCGGGCTGCCGGAGGCACGCGTCGGTGCCGAGGGTGAAGGTCACCGCGCTGGTGCCGAAGTTGCGTACCTCGATCTGTCTCGGTCTTCCGGTAGTCCCGGCCGAGTTCGGCAAACCCGTAGCTCAGCGCCGCGGTGCCGTCGTCGCGAGGGCCACCGCCTGGGTCTGGGTGGCGCCGACGGCCTGGATCAGCCCGCTGCCGTTGACCCGGGTCTGCGTAGTCCGCGACCTTGGCCGGGTCGGCGGTGTTCTCCACCGCGGCCTTCCAGTACTTGACCTTGTTCCACTTCGGGTGGGCCTGCTTGACCAGCGCGGCCATCCCGGTGGTGTGCGGGGCGGCCATCGAGGTCCCGGACAGCACCGCGACGTCGTTGCCGGTGCCGATGCCGGCCGAGAAGATGCTCACGCCCGGCGCGGTGACCGTGGGCTTGAGCGCACTGTCACCCGATCGCGGCCCGGCCGAGGTGAAGCTGGCACTGGCCAAATAGCCCGGGTTGGCCAGGGTGGTGGCGGCCAAAGTCGCCGTCCCGCCGTCGGCTGCCATCAACGGTCGCGCCGCTGGAGGACGGGACGCCGAGGAACGGGATGGTCACGTCGTACGCCTCGCCGGTGTCCGGGTTCGAGTGGATCGCCCCTTCATAGGGCGGGTAGCTGTCGGCGTTGTTGATCATGAGCACCGCGGCTGCCCCGGCCTGCTGGCCGAAGATCGCCCTGGCCACCCGGGCGCAGGTGCCGCGGGCGACGACCACCAGTGCGCCGGTCACTCCGGTGGCTCCGGCGTACTCGCCGGTCGCAGCCGAGGGAGACCCCGCCGGAAGGATTGCGCAGCACCTTGACCGGCAGCGGGCCGGACGGCAGCGGGGCACCGTTGGCGACGATGGCGGTGACGGTCGGCCGGTGCTCAGCGTCAGCGTTGCGGCCGGGAACGACTCGGTCGGGTCGCTGGCCGCGACGGTGATCACCCGGCTGCCGGAGCCGGGCGATCCGGTCATGTACGGCGCCGGACCCTCGTTGCCCGACGAGGCCACCACGATGACCCCGGCCTTGGCGGCGTTGTCCGCGGCGACCGCGTCCGGGGTCGTCCGCGGCGCCGAAGTCCGAACCGAGCGACATGTTGATGACGTCCATGTCGTGGTCGACCGCCCACTCGATGGCGTCGACGACCACGTCGGTCGAGCCCTCGCAGCCGAACACCCGGATCGCGTACAGGTCGGCCTTGGGGGCGACGCCGGGGCCGACGTTCCAGTCGTGGGACCGCTCACCGTCGAGTCGTTGTAGGCTGCCGGTGTAGGTCTTGCCGTCGGAGGTGACGCCGAAGCCGGCCGCGGTGCCGGCCACGTGGGTGCCGTGGCCGTTGCAGTCCAGCGGGTTGGGGTCGGGGTGCGGCACGGGCTGGTAGTCCGCGCTGGCCGGGTCGGCGTTGTAGCTGTCGCCGACCAGGTCGATGCCGCCCTTGACCTTGGGCGCCTTCCGGCCGAACCAGGCCGGGTTGGCCGGCTGGGTCTCCGTCGCGTGCGCGGCCTCGTAGGCGGCCACCGTGCCCGGCCCGCCGAAGTCGGCGTGGGTGTAGTCGATGCCGGTGTCGATGATGGCGACCTTGATGCCCTCACCGTGGTAGCCGTTCAGCCCGTCCCAGACCTCGGGGGCGCCGATCAGCGGCACACCGTGCACGTTGTCCCTGGTCAACGGCGTCACCCGGTGCACCGCGACCACACCGGGCACGCTGGTCAGCGCGGCGGCCTGGCGCGGCGACATCCGCACCTTGATGCCGTTGTAGGCGTTCTGGTACGAGGCGACGACGGTGCCGCCCTTGGCCCGAACCTGGGCCTCGACGGGTGCCTGGGCCTGCCGCAGTTGGCTGCGGCGGGACGACTTCTGGCTGTCCGTGAGCGGACTGGCTGCGTCGGCCTCGGCGACGGTGATCGGGTCACCGGACAACTGCACGACCAGCGTCTCCGGCGTGGTCGACAGGCCCAGTGGCGTACCCGTGACCTCGACGCCCTCGGGTGCCGGGGTGAATCGGTTCGGATCGGCGGATGCTGCCTGTGCCGGCAGCACGCCGGGAATCAGCAACACCCCGGCGGCCACGACGGCCGTGAGTGTTCGAGTGACAGAACGCACGCGGTTCTCCTCCAGAGCTAGACCCCAACGGGGATGGTTTGTCGGAATTACCACGTTTGAACCGTGTTCACAACAGATGGGAACCAGATGTGAACTCTCGTCGTGCCGCGGCGCATCATGGGCGGTCGCCCTTCCGCACGCGACGGCGGCGGCGCTGCCGCCAGATCCCCAGAGCCGCCAGGGCCAGGACCATCATCGGGAGTGCGATCGGCCAGCCCGCGCCGAGGCCGAGCAGACTCATCAGCACATCGGTGCCGACCGCAGACGCGGCCGCGGCGTAGAGATACGTAATGGTCAGGTTGATCCTGATGATCAACAACGCGGGGAGTTCCCGCAGCCGGCGGAATCGGCGGGGCTCGAGTTCGGACATGGCACACCTCGGATGAGGTCGAAGGGGCTTGCGGACGTCGGGGACCGCCGATGCCTGAACAGCCCTGGGCGACGTCGCGCGTGCGCGTGCGTGTCAGTGGATCGCTGGGTGACTTGGTGACACGCGGTGCGGATCGGCACGTTGCCGCGTTCTATCCGGCTCGAGCGGTCAGGACACGGAGGCAGGGGCCCGTGTTCGATGGCCGTGCGGAGCGCGTGGATCGGAGCACCGGGGGCGGGGTGGCGCGATGCTCCCGGGAAGCGCGATCCCAACGAGGTGAACCCGGTCGAGGGCGACCCGGCCGTGGGTCAGAGCGAGCAGTACCACAGCGGCGACGACGGCGAACGCTGCGGCCAGCCCGATCGACAGCGACGGCGACAGCGCCAGGGTGGGCAGCACGAGCAGCAGCGCCGGAGCCCACTTCACCAGCTGCCACATGCCGCGCACCTCCGAGCCAGGTCCAAGCCAGTATGCCGTGGGCGGCACCGACCGCCACGGTGATCCACCTGGCACTGACCGACCGGTCGGTCACCCATACTGACCGGGTGAGCCCAGCGCAGCCCATCCGAGCCGCCGGCGTGTCCCGACGCGGCCGCCCGGGCTACGACGTCGAATCGCTGCTCGCCGTCTCGGCCGAGGAATTCACCCGCAAAGGCTTCGACGGCACCAGCATGGAGGACCTGGCCAGGCGGCTGGGCATCACCAAGTCGGCGATCTACCACCACGTCACCGGCAAGAACCAGCTGCTGGAACTGGCGGTGGGACGCGCCCTTGACGGTCTCGCCGTCGCCGTTGACGAGTCGAGGGAGTTGGGCGGTCCGGCGATCGACCGGCTGGAGTACCTGGTCAGGGCGAGCGTGCGGGTGCTGGTGGCGGAGAAGCCGTTCGTCACGCTGCTGCTGCGGGTGCGCGGCAACACCGACGTCGAGCGACGCGCGCTCGACCGTCGCAAGGAGTTCGACCGCTACGTCGCCGACCTGGTGGCTCAGGCCGCCGACCAGGGCGCGGTCCGTCCCGATCTCGATCCCGCGACCACCGCCAGGCTGCTGTTCGGGATGGTCAATTCACTGACCGAGTGGGCCCGCCCGACCGAGCCGGCCGACGTCGAAGCGTTGGCCGATGCGGTGTGCTCGGTGGCCTTCGACGGCATCCGGGCCGCCGCGGCCCGCGGCTAGGCGTCAGGCTTCCTGCACGTCCGCGGCGGCATCGCTCGGGGCCGCCGCCGTTCGCCCGGCCGCCTTCGCCCGACGGCGCTGCCGCCAGTGGAGGATCGCCGGGACCGCGGAGAACGCCACCACGATGACCACCGCGGCCACGACGATCAGGTCGACGTGGTCGGCGATGAATGCGACCTGGCCGAGGTAGTACCCGGCGATCGTGACCACAGCGACCCAGAGCACACCGCCGATGGCCGAGTACAGCGTGTAGATCCGCAGGTTCATCCGGCCGGCACCGGCCATCACCGTGGCCACCGTGCGCACCACCGGCACGAACCGGGCCAGCACGACGGTGATCTTCCCGTACTTCTCGAAGAACTGCTGCGACCTCTCGATGTACTCGGGCTTGAGCAGCTTCGCGTCGGGTCGCTTGAACACCGCGGGGCCCGCCTTGTAACCGATCCAGTAGCCGACCATGTTGCCGATGAAGGCGGCCACCGCGAGCAGTCCGATGAACAGGAACAGGTTGATGTCGATCGCGCCGGTCGCGGCCAGGAGCCCGGCGATGAACAGCAGGGTGTCGCCGGGCAGGAAGAAACCGATCAGCAGACCGCACTCGGCGAACAGCACGAGCATGATGCCCAGCACCGCCCAGGAGCCCATGGCGTTGATCATGTTCTCCGGATCGAGCCAGCCGGGCAGGAGCGCGAGGTTGGTGGTCACAACACCCGAGGGTACCGGCGCAGGCCCTTGATCAGCCCGAATCCGCTGTGCCGGGGCTGATCGTCGACCGTGCGCACCCTGAGCAGGACGCAGGACTACGTTCGTCGGTATGACAGCAGTCACACCCTCTCTCGCACCCGGATCCGTGGAGGCCGAGGCCCTGGTCGCCGACCTGCGTGCCGTGGTCGGGACCGCCGGCGTGGTCACCGACGCGGACATCACCGAGGGCTACCGGCGGGACATGATGCCGCTCGCACCGGCCGGCAAGCCGCTGGCCGTGGTCTTTCCGGAGGACACCGAGCAGGTGTCGGGTGTGGTCAAGGCCTGTGCCGCGGCCGGCGTCCCGATCGTGCCGCGCGGCGCCGGATCGGGGCTGACCGGCGCGGCCAACGCGGTGGACGGCGGGGTCAGCGTGGTGCTGACCAAGATGAACCGGATTCTGGAGATCGACGAGGCCAACCGGCTCGCGGTCGTACAGCCCGGGGTGGTCAACCTGACGCTCCGCACCGAGGTGGAGTCCCGCGGCCTGTTCTACGCACCTGACCCGTCGTCCTACGACTGGTGCACGATCGGCGGCAACCTGTCCACCAACGCCGGCGGGCTGTGCTGCGTCAAGTACGGCGTCACCACCGATGCGGTGCTCGGCCTCGAGGTCGTGCTGGCCTCCGGTGAGGTGCTCCGCACCGGCCGCCGGACCGTCAAGGGCGTCGCCGGCTACGACCTGACCAAGCTGTTGGTGGGCTCCGAGGGCACGCTGGGGATCATCACCGAGGCCACGTTGGCGCTGCGGCCCAAGCCGCAGATGCCGTGCACCATGGTCGCCGCGTTCGACTCGCCCGAGGCGGCCGGCGCCGCCGTCACCGGCGCCATCAAGGCCGGGCTCGTGCCCTCGCTCCTGGAGATCATGGACGCCACCTGCATCCGCGCGGTCGAGGCGCACACCGGCAACAAGATGCTGGGCGACGAGCCGACCCCGGCCGCCATCCTGATCGGCCAATCCGATCTCGGTGGTGCGGCCGGGCTGGCCGAGTTGGCCGTGCTGGAACGCGTCAGCACCGAGGCCGGCGCGGTGTTCGCCTACGTCACCGACGACGTCGCCGAGGGCCGGATGCTGCTGCAGGCGCGGCGCGACGTGCTGCCCTCGCTCGAGGTGCTCGGCACCTGGCTCACCGACGACGTGTCGGTGCCGCGGACCGAGATCGCCGCGCTGATCGCGGCCTGCGAGCAGATCGCCGCCGACGTCGGGCTGACCATCGGGGTCGTCGGGCACGCCGGCGACGGCAACATGCACCCGACGATCGTCTTCGACTCGTCGTCCGAGGACGAGACCGCACGGGCGCACGAAGCGTTCGGCCGGATGCTGGACGCCGGTCGGGCCCTGGGCGGCACCGTGACCGGCGAACACGGCGTCGGCCGGATGAAGCAGTCGTTCCTGGCCAGGGAGATCGGGCCGGTCGGCATCGAGGTGCACCGGGCGATCAAGCGCGCGCTGGACCCGGCCGGGCTGTTCAACCCCGGGTCGATGTTCTCCATGGGCTGAGGCCAGCGGCACCCGTCCGCCGTCGGCGGCCGAGGCCGGTCACACCAGCAACGAGATGATCCCGGCGCCCATGCCGACCAGCAGACCGACGATGAGCGCGAGCAGCACGACCTGTGCTGCCGACCAGGTCGGACCGGCCGCCGACGCCACCGCCACTGTCCGCCGGGCCGTCCCGACCACCGGCCATCGCCCGCAGCGCCTGGGAGAGCACTCGTTCGGCGTCCGGGTCGGCGGGCTCGTCGGGTCGGCCGGCCGGGTCACTCGGAGCCGGCCCGCATCGCTTCGCCCAGCTTGGCCACCGCGCGGCTGGCGGTGGACTTGACGGTGCCCTTCGACAGCCCGGTGGCCTCGGCGATCTCCGCCTCCGACAGGCCGCCGTAGTAGCGCAGCACCAGCACCTCGCGCTGCCGGGGAGGCAGGTCGTGCAGCGCGGCGACCACCGCCCGGTGCTCGGCCCCCATCATCGCCAGCGACTCCGCCGAGCGCGCGGTGCCGGGATCCGGCGGAACGTACGCCCGCGCCGTCCGGCGGCGGCGCAACATCGACCTTGACCCGTTCACCACGGCGGTGCGCAGGTAACCGATCGCGGCCGCGGTGTCGCGCAGCCCGCCCCAGTTCCGGTACAGCCCGGCGAAGGCCTCCTGGACCACGTCCTCGGCGCTGGCCACGTCGTCGACCAGCAGAATCGCCAGCCGCACCATCCCCATCCGGTGCGAGCGGTACAGATCGTCGATGCTCAGCGGACCGTCGGGTGCCGGGGGAGCCTCGGCGAGCACCGGGTTGAGGACGGGATTGAGCGAGGCGAGGGTGCCGAGGGTGCGTTCGGCGAACGACTCGGCCGAGTCGTTGCGCCGACGCCCGGGCGGCCGCCCGCCGACGACGATCGACCGAGCGCTGTGTCGCCGGGGACGGTGCGCTCCGCGGTCGACTCGTCGCCGTGTCGGTCCGCGTCCGTCACCCGCCCCGCCTCCTCTGCCGGCCTCGTGCGGGCCCGTGTTCCGGGCCACGGTCGTTCGGCACCGTCGATCCTGACACGTACCCGCCCGCGTCGTCGGTCGACGATCTCGGGAATACTGATCCGGTCAGTGCGCACCGTGGCGCGGCTTCCCATGCTCATCCGACTCCAGAGCAGGGTCGGCACCCGTTTCGGAAGGACCCCGACATGCCCTCGCAACCCCGGACGCCTACGCCGCGATGCTGCAGCGGGCGAAGGACGGCGGCTTCGCGTACCCGGCCATCAACGTCACCTCGTCGGAGACCATCAACGCCGCTCTGCGGGGATTCGCCGATGCCGGCAGCGACGGCATCATCCAGGTGTCCACCGGCGGTGCCGAATTCGCGTCCGGGACCAAGGTCAAGGAGATGGTCACCGGCGCGGTGGCGTTGGCCGAGTTCGCCAAGGTGGTCGCCGACAAGTACGGCATCACCGTGGCCCTGCACACCGACCACTGCCCGAAGGGAAAGCTCGACACCTACGTCAAGCCGCTGATCGCGATCTCCACCGAGCGGGTCAAGGCGGGCGGGAACCCGTTGTTCCAGTCGCACATGTGGGACGGCTCGGCCATCCCGCTGGACGAGAACCTGGCGATCGCTCAAGGAACTGCTGCCGCTGTGCGAAGCCGGCGAACATCATCCTGGAGATCGAGATCGGCGTGGTCGGCGGCGAGGAGGACGGCGTCGTCGGCGAGGCGAGCGAGAAGATGTACACCTCGCCCGACGACTTCGCGGCCACCGTCGACGCGTTGGGTGCGCCGGAGGGCAACTACATCGTCGCCGCAACGTTCGGCAACGTGCACGGCGTGTACAAGCCGGGCAACGTCAAACTGCGTCCGGCAGTGCTCCGCGAGGGCCAGGACGCGTTGGTGGCCAAGCTCGGGCTGGAGGCGGGTGCCAAGCCGTTCGCGCTGGTGTTCCACGGCGGTTCCGGCTCGACCGCCGAGGAGATCGCCGAGGCGGTGTCCTACGGCGTGGTGAAGATGAACATCGACACCGACACCCAGTACGCCTTCACCCGTCCGCTGGTCGGACACTTCTTCACCAACTACGACGGCGTGCTCAAGATCGACGGCGAGGTCGGCAACAAGAAGGCCTACGACCCGCGCGCCTACCTCAAGCTCGGTGAGATCGGGATGGCCGACCGGATCATCGAGGCCTGCCAGCAGCTCGGGTCGGCCGGCACCTCGCCCACGGCCTGACGGACACTCTACCACCCCCGGTCCGCGGGGACTTTCTCCCAGGATGGTGTCCGCTCTGGGCGGATTAACGTCCCCGCGGGCCGGGGCGTGATCCCTGTGGGCCGGGGGTCAGCCCGAGGTCGGGACCGGCTCGGAGGAGGCGGCCGCGGCGGCTTTCGCCCGGGTCCGCGCCGTGGCCAGGATCGAGCCGACGATCACCAACGGGAAACCGATCGCGGTGCCGATGGTGAACGGTTCGTCCAGCACCAGCACGCCGAGCAGGATGGCCACCGCCGGATTGATGTAGGTGATCACCGTGGCGCGGGCCGGGCCGGCCTCGGCGATCAAGCGCGAAGAACACCAGGAACGCGACGGTCGTGCAGATCACCCCGAGCCCGACCATCGACCAGGCGGCGTCCGCCGGGACACGATCGGGGAACCGCCAGATGACGAACGGCAGGTACACCACCGACGCCACGATCAGCGACGCGGTGACCACGCCGATAGCCGGAAGGTCGGAAAGCCGCCGGTTGATGATGATCGGCCCGATCGCATAGCCGACCGCGGCCAGGAAGACGAACCCGGCCGAGAGCAGGTCGTCCACCCGGATGTCCAGCCCGACCAGGGCGGCCACCCCGGCGAACCCGATCAGCAGCCCGACTATCCGGCGGCGGTCGAGCCGATCGTCACCGAGCATGGTCACCAGCACCGCCGCGATCAACGGCACCACGGCGATCAACAGCCCGGTGGTGGACGAGTTCAGCCTGGTCTCGGCCATGCCGAGCAGCAGCCAGGGCCCGATGATCTCCACCGTCGTGTAGACCAGCAGCACCCGCCAGCGTCGAAAGGCCGGACCCAGTTCGTGGCGAAAAAGCGCCAGAGGCAACAACAACAGGGCGCCGAGGGTGGTGCGGCCGCCGGCCACGACGACCGGACTCAGGTCGGTCACCGCCACCCGGATCATCAGGTAGGGCACGCCCCAGATGACGCTGAGGGCGATGAACAACACCCAACCCCGCCGGGTCACCTGATTGCCCTTGCCGGGTGTGGACGCCACTCTCGCACAGCGATGACGCTAGGACCTGCGGACGTTCGTGCGCCATCAAGTTCTGCTCTCGCGGATTCGTCGGCCCGGCTGAACCATCGCGCCCGGAATCCGCCGCCGACCAGCGAATAACACCGATGTGATTTGTGAGCGGTTGTCGGCGTGTCGCGCCCGGGACGCGCGGTACTGCTGTGAATAATGAGTTTGCTGGGAGTCTTGTGACTTATGTGACTCGTGATCTACCGTGATCGCGGTTGCCCGCACAGCGGGCGGCCGGCCGGAGGTCTCGGGCTCCCCCGCCCCTGTCACCTCGGCGATCCAGATCCGCGAGCAACACCCGGTCGGGCGGGGGCGAGGAACGGGAGACGCCCGCCAAGGGGAAGGGGCGCCGCCCGAGCAGGCACCGTCACGCACGGTGCCTGTCCGCCTCCGAAGCGCGACCAGGGAGAGGAATCCCGGTGCGCAAGCTGCTGGGCATCGTCACCACCCTGCTCGTCGGGGCGACCACCGCTGTGTTCCTCACGCCGGGCACGGCTGCCGCTGACCCGTCCTCCGCCGACTGGGCGGCGCTGCGCCAATGCGAGTCGGGCGGCAACTACCGGATCAACACGGGCAACGGCTACTACGGCGCCTACCAGTTCGACCTGTCGACCTGGCGCAGCGTCGGCGGCGCCGGCCGGCCCGACCAGGCGTCGGCCGCGGAACAGAACTTCCGCGCGCTGTACCTGTATCGGATGCGTGGCTGGGCCCCGTGGGTGTGCGCTGCGCTGGTGGGCCTGCGGGAGGACTCCGACGGTGGCTCCGGCGTGAAGCCGACCCGCGGGGCCTCCAGCTGCGCCGCCGACCGGCGGGAACAACGGTGGCGGGAGCACCGGCAGCACGACGAAGGTCGCCTACCCGGGGCAGCAGTTCCACGACGGGCGACTACTCGACCAAGCTGGCCGCCTGGCAGAAGCAGATGGGCAAGATGGGCTACGGCCTGACCGGAACCGGCTACTTCGGCGAGAAGACGAAGGCCGCCGTCCTGGCGCTGCAGCGCAAAGCCGGCCTGAACGTCGTCGGCTACATCGGGCCGAAGACCTGGGCGGCCGCCTGGAACACCAAGAACAAGAAGGGGTCGACCGAGTTCGTCCTCGTCGGGCTCGACCTACGTCCCCGCGACGAACGCCTCGTGCAGCGTGGGCAAGTCCAAGGCCCCGGCATTCACCTCGAAGAGCGCATTCCGCTACGGGCACACCTACCGCGAGCTCCAATGCTTCCAGCGGCAACTGGGCTCGAGGGGCTATGGCCTGACGGGTACCGGCTACTACGGCCCGTCGACCAAGGCCGCCGTGCTGGACCTGCAGAAGCGCAACCATCTGCCGACCACCGGCATCGTTGGACCGTCGACGTGGAAAGCGGCCTGGGAGGGCAAGGCCAAGCGCTGATCCGAGAGGGACCTCTGTTCACCCATTCGGGTCAATTGAGGGCTGAATCACAGCTTCCTGTAACGGTGGGCCCGCGGCGGGCGACGGAACGACCAGGGACATCGCGAAAGCGGTGATCCGCTGGACGCCCGCCCGCCACGACGCCCGTGGGGGACGGTGCCCGAGAGGCCCGGTGCACGCCGCACCGGGCCTCTCCGTATCCTCGGACCCAACATCTCGCTCGAGCCGCACGGCGCCGGAACGGGAACGGGCCCCGAAGCAGGACGGAGACTGCCATGGTGGTGAGCAGTTTGGTGATGGCGGCCGGGGTCGCGGTCACCGCCCTGGTCGCGATGCTGGGCCGAATGCCATTCCGCCGCAAGGCCGGGCACGGCGATGCACACGACGGAGCCCATCACGAGGCGGAGTCCGGCGCGTCGCAGCTCAACGTCGTCGACATCATCTTCATCGTGATCTTCGCCGTGGCGGGCGGATTCGCGTTCAACGTCCTCGCCAATGCCGGCGGCGGCTGAGCCGTCCGCGGACCCGAGGTCGGCTGATGAGCGTCGACGTCGTTGTCGTCGGCGCGGGCGTGTCCGGGCTGACCACGGCCGTGTGCCTGCTCGAGGCGGGCGCTTCGGTGTCGGTGCGGACTGCGGGCGCACCGATCGGGACGACTTCCGCCGTCGCCGGCGCCATGATCGGCCCGGTCGCAGCCGGTGACGGTGCGGCGCAGCGGGCCTGGTCGGCGGTGTCCGATCGGAAGTTTCGTGGACTCGCGGAGGAACCCGGTACCGGTGTCGCGGTCCGGCGCGGCCGCCTCCTGACCACCCCCGCCTACGGCGACGCTCTGCCGCCGTGGGCCACCGACGTGCCCGGATTCGAACCGCTGGCCCCGGACCAGTTGCCCGCCGGCTACCGGGCGGGAATGCGGGCCGAACTGCCGTTCGTCGACATGCCCGTGTACCTGGCCTGGTTGATGGACCGGGTGCGGTCGCTGGGCGGTGAGGTGCGTTGGCAGACCGTGTCGGCCTGGTCCGACGTCGCCGGTGACGGAGCGGCCTTGGTGAACTGCGCCGGCCTCGGCGCCGCCGCGTTGACCGGTGATGGGGACCTGGTGCCGGTGCTCGGCCAGCACGTGATCGTCGACTGTCGGTCGCTGGACGAGTTCGTCTACGAAGGTGGTGCGGCCACCGATTGGCTCTCGGTCATGCCGCACGGCCGGCGCGTCGTGCTCGGGGGCGTGGCCCGCCCCGGGGTGGCCGACCTGACGCCGGATCCGGAGATCACGACGGCCATCCTGGCCCGAGCACGAGCGGCGATCCCGGTCCTGGCCGATGCTCCGGTCCTCGGCGTCGAGGTCGGGCTGCGACCCGGCCGCAGGACGCCACGGGTGGAACTCGACGAGGTCGACGGGATCCGGGTGGTGCACAACTACGGGCACGCCGGCAACGGGGTGATGTTGTCCTGGGGCTGCGCCGCCGACGCCGCCCGGTTGGCCCTCGGCTGACCCCTGCCCGCCGGAGGCCGGCCCCGGCCGGACGCGTGGCAGAGTCCCCGGCATGACCGATCACGACAACACGCCGGACGTCGACAGGGTGATCGACGGGCTGGCGGCGTTCCTGGACGCCTCGCCGACGCCCTTCCACGCCTGCGCCAGTGCCGCCGGGCTGCTCGACGCCGCCGGGTTCGCCCAGCTGACCGAGACCGATGACTGGCCAGGCGGGCCCGGGCGCCATTACCTGGTCCGCGACGGCTCGCTGGTCGCCTGGCACAACCCCGAGGGCGCCACCCCGACGACTCCGTTCCGGGTGGTCGGTGCGCACACCGACAGCCCGACGCTGCGGATCAAGCCACAACCGGACGTGGCTCGCGCCGGCTGGCAGCTCCTGGGGGTCGAGGTCTACGGCGGCCCGCTGCTGGCCACCTGGACCGACCGAGACCTCGGGGTGGCCGGCCGGGTGGCTGTGCGCGGCACCGATGGGGTCGACCTGGTGCCGGTGCGCATCGACGAGCCGTTGCTGCGGGTCTCACAGTTGGCCATCCACTTCAACCGCACGGTCAACACCGAGGGCCTGGTCCTCAATCCGCAACAACACCTCGCGCCGCATTGGGCGGTCGGCGATGAACCCGGCGACCTGACCGGCTATCTGGCGCAGCGGCTGGACGTTTCCGCCGCCGAGGTCCTGGCCTGGGACCTGATGGCGTTCGACCTGACCCCGGCCAGGCGGATCGGCCGGGACAGGGCCCTGTTGGCCAGCGCCCGGCTGGACAACCAGGCCACCTGCTACGCCGCGGTCCGGGCGCTCATCGACGCCGCCGAGAGCGGGTCCGGCGGGCACCGGCAACTGGTGGTGCTGTTCGACCACGAAGAGGTGGGCAGCGTCTCGGCGCGCGGAGCGGCGTCGACGTTGCTGTCCGCCACCATGGAGCGCATCGTGCTCGGCGATGGCGGTGGCCGCACCGACCTGCTGCGGGCACTGGCCGGTTCGGTCGTCGCCTCCGGCGACATGGCGCACGCCACCCATCCGAACTACCCCGAGTTCCACGAACCCCAACACCGGATCGCGATCAACGGCGGACCGGTGCTCAAGATCAACAACAACCTTCGCTACGCCACCGACGCTGCCGGTGCCGGAGTCTTCGGCCTGGCCTGCGCGCAGGCCGGAGTGCCCGTGCAGCGCTTCGTCATGCGCTCCGATCTGCCCTGTGGGTCCACCGTCGGCCCACTCACGGCGGCCGCGATCGGCGCCACCACGGTGGACTTCGGGGCGCCGATGTTGTCCATGCACTCGGCCCGTGAAGTCTGCGGTGTCGACGATCAGGCGATGTACATCGCGGCGTTGAGCGCATTCCTCGCACCGGCGTGAGCGCACGCCCGGTGGGGTTGAGCGAGGCGCCGCCGGCGGACCGTCGTCATTGTCCACAGGGCCCCTGACTGTCCACATGTGTGCCCGCACCCTCGATCGGGGCCGCTGCCCGCCGCATGCTGGTTCACGGACCGGTACCGGGCCGGGCCGGCCGACCAGGGGGAACAGTGGAGGGCTTTTCGATCACCACCGAGCGGATCACGTCCGCCGGCAGCGGAGTCGCCGATGTCGGGACCGCGCTGGCGGGTGAGATCAGCACCATGCAGGGCTTGCTGGACGAGATCAGGTCCGGCTGGCAATCCAGTGACGCGGCACCGCGGTTCGCTGCGTTGCTCGACGACCACCTGGCCGCGGCCACCACGCTGAAGGACGCGCTGCTGAGCCACGGGCAGTCCTTGATCGGCGCGGGCAGGCACTACGACGAGACCGAATCTGCGATCGCGGGCGGGCTGCCGGCGGCGATGTCATGACCGAGGCTCGACGACCGAACCTGACCCGATTCACCGGCCGATCCGACCCGATCGGTGGCGACAGAAGGGCTACGTCGTGGGGGTGATCCGGGTCAACTACGCGGTGCTGGCCGCGGGGCACGACGGGCTGGTAGCCACCTGGGGTCGGATCGAGGGTCACCTGACAGAGCTGAACGCCACGGTGGCGGCAACCGGGGACATGGATGCCGACGCGCTGACCGCATACCGGGCGCTCAAGTCGCGTTGGGACGCGGCCGCCGACGAACGCCAGCTCGTGCTGCGGACGCTCGCGGATGCGGTCCAGCAGGCCGGCGAGCAGTACCGGGCGGTGGACGCACAACTGGCCGCCCAGTTCAGGTGAAACCGGGCGCCGCCCGAACCTCGACACGAGCGGAGATGGGCCGGTTTCGGTCCGTCGCGATGGGAGGGTGGGCACGAACGATT
Organism: uncultured Actinomycetota bacterium; assembly: GCA_963834185.1. Classification (GTDB taxonomy): domain Bacteria; phylum Actinomycetota; class Actinomycetes; order Mycobacteriales; family Nakamurellaceae; genus Nakamurella. The sequence goes on along the minus strand of CAWIAR010000011.1, from coordinate 239,026 downwards.
CCAGCGCCGAGGAGCCGACGTGCCGCAGCGTGCCGCCGTGATCGATGCACTGCGGGCAACCGCGCACGTCGTGGCGACCGCGGCGGTCCTGTTGGTGGCCTACTGGGTGGCGCCGATCCAGGATCCGTTCGACGGGAGCTGGGCACTGCGGGTGGCCATCGGGCTGCTGATGACCGGGCTCGTTCTGTGGTGGCAGATCGCAGCGGTGCGCGGATCCCGACGGCCGTTGCAGCAGGCCGTGCAGGGATTCATGGTCAGTATCGGGGTGTTCCTGATCATCTTCGCGACCATCTACCTCGCGATGGACCAGGCGTTGGCATCGGCGTTCTCCAAGCCGCTCGACAAGGTCTCCGCGCTGTACTTCGCCATCACCACGCTGGGCACTGTCGGGTACGGCGACTACACCCCGGCGAGCCACCCGGCCCAGGTCGTGGTGAGCATCCAGATGCTGGTGGATCTGGTCCTCCTGGCGGTCATCGCACGTGTATTCCTGCGCACCGCGAGCGGGGCGGTCACCGGACGCAAGGCGACTACCCTGCGGGCCATGACCGAAGGAAATCTGCTCGACCCGGCCCCGGCCCGACGTTCGGATGATCCGGCCGCCTCCGCGCTCCTGGCCGGTGGAGGAAATCTGCTCGGCCCGCCCCCGATCCGGCTCCCGGAGGATCCGGCCGCGGCTGCGCTCGCGGCCGGTGGTGACGTCAGGGGGATCGTCCGCGACCATCCGGACTCGAGCTTGGCCTGGGCTGTGCTGGCCGAGGAGGCCTTGGACGGCGGGGATGACGTCGCCGCCTACGCGTATGCCCGCACCGGCTATCACCGCGGGCTCGATCGGCTGCGCCGCAACGGGTGGAAAGGCGCCGGGCCGGTGCCGTGGGCGCATGAGCCGAACCAAGGATTTCTCCGGGCGTTGTCATCGCTGGGTCATGCGGCGGCCTCCTTCGGTGAGACCGACGAGGTGGACCGGATCCGGGCGTTCCTGCTGGACGCCGACCCGACGTTGCCGTCAGGTCTGCTGCCGTGATCTTGCTGACTCCGGGACCGCGTCGGCCTGCGAGCGTCGCCTGACCGTCCCGCGGTTGCGGCCGAGTCCGTTCGCGCTTCGCCGACTGCGGTGTCAGGTCACCTCGTTGTCGCGCCGACCAGCAGCAGCGGCTCGGTGTGCTTGTAGAAGATCCACGTCTCCATCGGGCGGCGGTAGGGCACCCCGTCGCGCACGACCGTCGCGGGGGCGTGGTGCGTGCCGATCTGCACGGCCCGGCCCAGCGTTGTGACGGACCGGCCACGAAGAACGAGCCTGCGGGGGCCTGTCACGGTCACCGCCAACCCGCGGGAAGGGTCCGGTCGGACACTGACCGCCGCAGCCGGTCCGGACAGCACCCGGTGCTCGTCGACGTAGACGGTGCCCAGCACCGGTGTCACCGTGCCCAGTCCCATCAGCACACCGCCAACGTCGTCCCGCACGAAGGGCACCGGCACTGCCTCGGCCTCGGTGATCGTGGCCATGGCCAGGTCGCCGACCGGCAGTGACCACAGGCGGGTGACCGGCGTGGGCGCCGGAGGCGCGTAGCCGATCTCGACGCCGGCGAACCGGTCCGTGCGCAACAGGCGCACGCCGACCGCGGCCAGGTCGGCGTCGTCGCCCACCACCAGAACCCGGCCGTCCAGGAGGGGATCGATCTGCTTGCCCGGCCGCGGGCCGACCCGGTGCACCGGCGCGCCGGAAAGCCCGGCCTCCAGGTCGGCCGCGTCGAGGGGCCGACAGTCGAGCACCGCGTACGTGATCACCGACTACCCTTCGATCGGCGCCCACCCCTGAGGTGGGCGGGGCCAGCGAACGGGAGTGTGTCATGTCGGTGATGGTCCTGATCGGCGCCCAGTGGGGTGACGAGGGCAAGGGCAAGGCGACCGACCTCTACGGCGAGCACGTGCAATGGGTGGTGCGCTACCAGGGCGGAAACAACGCCGGGCACACCGTCGTGCTGCCCGACGGTCAGTCGTTCGCCCTGCACCTGATCCCCTCCGGGATCCTCACCCCTGGCGTCACCAACGTCATCGGCAATGGCGTGGTGATCGATCCCGGTGTGCTGCTGGACGAGCTGGCGGGCTTGGAGGACCGTGGCGTCGACACCACCCGGTTGCTCATCTCCGCGGATGCGCACCTGATCATGCCGTACCACGTGGCGATCGACCGGGTGTCCGAGCGCTACCTGGGCAAGGCCAAGATCGGCACCACCGGCCGCGGCATCGGCCCGGCCTACCAGGACAAGGTTGCCCGGATGGGCGTCCGGGTCCAGGACCTGCTCGACCCGTCGATCCTGACCCAGAAGGTCGAGGCGGCGCTGGAGGTCAAGAACCAACTGCTGGTCAAGGTGTACAACCGCAAGGCCCTCGACCCGCGACAGATCGTCGACGAGGTGCTGGAACAGGCCCTCGGGTTCCGGCACCGGATCGCCGACACCAGGCTCGAGCTCGGCAGAGCGGTCGAGCGGGGCGAGCATGTGCTGCTCGAAGGCTCGCAGGGCACGCTGCTCGACGTCGACCACGGCACCTACCCGTTCGTGACGTCATCGAATCCGACATCGGGCGGGGCCGCGGTCGGCTCCGGGATCGGGCCGACCCGCATCGACGCGGTCGTGGGGATACTCAAGGCCTACACCACCAGGGTCGGCTCCGGTCCGTTCCCCACCGAGCTGTTCGACGAGTGGGGCGAATACCTGCGCAAGACCGGTGGCGAGGTCGGGGTGACCACGGGACGGGCCCGGCGCTGCGGGTGGTTCGACGCGGTGATCGCCCGGTACGCCAGCAGGGTGAACGGCATCACCGACTATTTCCTGACCAAACTGGACGTGCTGTCCAGCCTTGACACCGTGCCGGTGTGCGTCGGATACGAGGTGGGCGGCGAGCAGTTCGACGAGATGCCGGTCACCCAGACCGACTTCCATCACGCGACGCCGGTGTACGAGGAGTTGCCGGGCTGGTTCGAAGACATCTCCGGGTGCCGCACCTTCGAGGAATTGCCGGCGAACGCGCGGGCCTACGTACGCAGGCTGGAAGAGTTGTCCGGGGCGCGCATCTCGGCCATCGGTGTGGGCCCGGGCCGGGACCAGACGATCGTGTTGCACGACGTCCTGGCAGGCGCCTGACCGGCGACGCCGGGTCAGCGCCAGGTGATCCTCACCCCGAGGGGATTGAACACCCGGACAAGGTGGGAGCACCTGCGCGTCAGCGCCAGGTGATCCTCACCCCAAGGGGATTGAACACCGGACAAGGTGGGAGCACCTGCGCGTCAGCGCCAGGTGATCCTCACCTTGTCGCGCCAGACCCCGAGAAACTCCGGCTCACCGTCCACCGCTACCTCGTCGCCGCGGTTCCACAACCCCAGGTAGATCGCCGCAGCGGTGCCGGTGATCAACACATCGGCGTCGGGATCGGTGCCTTCCACGGTCACGGCCGGCTCCGGGGACACGGCCACCGTCCAGCCACGGTTGCTGTCGTTCGGGGCGATCGCCACAGTCAGGGGCAGGTCACTGCGCAACGCCGACGACTTGCGGGTGATGAACCCGGTGAGCAACTCGTCGATGCCGTCGAGGGCGAGTTCGTGGTCGACGTAGGCCTCCGCGGCGGTGACGAGCCGGCCGTGCGTCGCGGCCAGCGCGTCGACCCGGTGAATGGTGGTCTCGTGGGCCTGCCGCCTGGCCCAGAACTCCCTGGGCGCGGGCGCAGAGCGGAGGAACACCAGGGCGGTCAGGTCGGCCGGGGCATTGGCCAGCACGGTACCGAGCGCAGCGGCGCCGTCGGCGAACCAGTCCAGCAGCTCGTCGTCGCCCGGGGCGGCCATGATTCCGGCGAGTTCGTCGTCGGAAAGATTGCGCGGGTGAGCCGACGAGACGATCTCGGCCGCCCACCGGTGCACCCCGCCGACGTGTGCGACCAGGTCCCGGATCTGCCATCCCGGACATGTGGGCACCGACGCAGTGGCACCGGCGACGGAAGCCGCGGCGCTGAGCTCGGCCGCTGCGGACGCCAGCGCGTCGAGGTGATCGGCAAGGGTCAACTCGGTTGCCATGACCCCAGCCTGACAGTTGTCATCGCGATCAACTCCAGCGGATCCTGACCTTCGCCCGCCACAATTGCGCGAGCGTCTCGTCGCCGGTGACCGAGAAGCTGTCGCCGCGATTCCACAGACCCAGGTAGAGCCCGGCCGCGGTGCCGGACAGCAGGACCTCCGGCTCGGGCGTGTCGGTGCGGACGGTGGCCGGCGCCTCCGCCGAGATCCGCACGGTCCAGCGCTGCGGTCGATCGGTGGGGGCCACCAGCACGCGCGCCGGCTCGTCCCGTCGAAGCCGGCTGCTGTTCCGCGGCAGGAACCCGGTCAGCAACTCATCGAGGCCGTCCGCGGCGAGCGCCGGGTCGAGGTCGAGGTCGCCCGGTTTCGGTGGCGAGCCGAGCCGGGCGGCCGCGGCGTCCACCCGGTGGATCGTCGTCTCGTGCGCCTGCCGCCTCGCCCAGAAGGCTCGCGCCGGAGGCGCGTCGGACAGGAAGCGAAGAGCGCGCAGCTCGCGGGGAGCCGCGGAGAGCGCATCAACCAGAGCGTCGGCGCCGTCGACGAGCCACCGCAGCCGGGCGTCGAATCGGGCCGGCGCATCCCGGCCGGCCTCCTTGGCGACCTGGTCCGGCCGGCTTCCCTTCAACCCCTGCGTGTGGGCAGTGGCCCACCGATGTACCGAGCCCTGGTGTCGCGCCAGGTCAGCGGTGGTCCATCGCGGACACGTCGGCACCGGTGCGGCCGGCCCCGCGGCCGCCGCATCCTCGGCGAAGGCCGCGGCCTGCGCGCGGATCGTCGCGAGATGGTCGTCGAACGAGGCCAGCACGGGCATGCCGGCACTGTCGCACCGACCACCGACAACCTGGTGGCAGGGGCGGCATCGCCGCGGTGCCGCGAGCGGCACACCCCGTACCCTCGGTGACCGTGCGCATCCTCGTCATCGGCTCCGGCGCCCGCGAGCACGCGTTGCTCCGTGCGCTGGCCCGTGATCCCTCGGTCACCGAGCTGCACGTCGCCCCCGGCAACGCCGGTACCTCCCGGTTGGCGCAGACCCATCCGGTGTCGGTCGGCGACCCAGCCGCGATCGCGGAGCTCGCCGCCACGCTCCGCACCGACCTCGTGGTGATCGGCCCCGAGGTGCCGTTGGTCAACGGTGCGGTCGATGAGTTGAACCGGCGCGGGATCCCTGCGTTCGGACCCACCGCAGCGGCCGCCCGGATCGAAGGATCCAAGGCGTTCGCCAAGGACGTGATGCGCACCGCCGGTGTGCCGACGGCGGGTTCCGTCGAGGTCACCGAGACCGCAGGCATCGATGCGGCGCTGGATGCCTGCGGGACGCCGTACGTGGTGAAGGACGACGGGTTGGCCGCCGGCAAGGGCGTGGTGGTGACCGCGAACCGGGCAGCCGCATACGCGCACGCGGCTGCGGTGCTGGCCGCCGGTCATCCGGTCCTGGTCGAGGAGTTCCTGGCCGGTCCGGAGGTCTCCTTGTTCGCGTTGTGCGACGGCGTGGTCGCGGTGCCGCTGCTCCCGGCCCAGGACTTCAAACGAGTCGGGGACGGCGACAGCGGCCCGAATACCGGCGGCATGGGTGCCTATGCGCCACTGCCATGGGCCCCCGTCGACCTCGCAGAGTCGGTGCGGCGAACGATCCTGGACCCGGTGCTGGCCGAACTCGCCGCGCGCGGCGCGCCGTTCCGGGGTCTGCTCTACGCCGGACTGGTGCTCACCGACGACGGCCCCAAGGTGATCGAGTTCAACTGCCGGTTCGGGGATCCCGAGACGCAGGTGGTTCTGGAGCTGCTGAACACGCCGTTGGCCGCTCTGCTGGCCGCGGCCGCCGCCGGCGAGCTGGCCGCGGTCGCGCCGCTGAGCTGGGCGGACGGAGCGGCGGTGACCGTCGTCATCGCGGCCGAGAACTACCCGGGCGCCCCGGTCATCGGCGATCCGATCATCGGCGCGGACGCTGACGGGGTGCTGCATGCCGGCACTGCCTTCGGACCCGACGGCAGCACCGTTTCGGCCGGCGGGCGGGTGCTGTCGGTGACCGCGGTCGGTGCGGACCTGCGGGAGGCCCGCGAGCGTGCCTACGGGCTGGTGGGTGACATCTCGATGCGCGGCGGCCATCACCGCAGCGACATCGCAGCCGCGGCCGTGGCCGGGTCGATGACCGTGCCCGGCACCCCCAACGGCTGATCCGCATCCGGCGCCGTCGAGTTCCGCAACGCCCCGGCAGGAACAAAGCGGAACCTGCCGTTGTTGGCTCCGACCAGCAGAGATGCGCTGCGTCCTGCGATTCGGTGCACCGACCGGGGGAGCCGTTCGCGGTACCCTCCATGCGGCGTCGAATGCTGCTGCGGTCCCGTCCTGTCACCCGTTCGGCCGCACCGAGATGAAGAGGTCACATCGTGCGTCTGGTCGTGCAGGTCCCCTGCCTCAACGAGGAGGAGACCCTCCCCCTGGTGCTCTCCACCATCCCCAAACAGATTCCGGGGATCGACGAGATCATCGTGCTGATCATCGACGACGGCTCCACCGACCGCACCGTCGAGGTCGCCAAGGAGTACGGGGTCACCCACTTCGTCCGGCATGCCCGCAATCGCGGGCTCGGGCGGTCGTTCCACGACGGCGTCCAGCGGGCGCTGGAACTCGGTGCCGACATCGTGGTCAACACCGACGGGGACAACCAGTACCCGCAGGAACGTATCGGCGACCTGGTTGCACCGATCCTCCGCGGCGAGGCCGAGATCACCATCGGCGACCGGCAGACGCACGAGATCGAGCACTTCTCCGGCTTCAAGAAGAAGATGCAGCAGTTCGGCAGCTGGGTGGTGAACAAGGCGGCCGGGACAACACTGCCGGACGCCGCGTCCGGCTTCCGGGCCTACTCCCGGGACAGCCTCATGTTGCTGAACACCATCACTCGGTTCTCCTACTGCATGGAAACGATCATCCAGGCCGGGAACAAGAAGCTGAAGATCGTCAGCGTGCCGATCCGCACCAACCCGAAGACCCGCGAATCGCGACTGTTCAAGTCGATGCGCGAGCACATGATGAAGTCGGCCGGCGCGATCATCAGGTCCTACATCATGTACAAGCCGTACGCGATCTTCACGTTCTTCGCGATGCTGTTCGGCCTGTTCGGGCTGTTCTTCTTCGTCCGGTTCGGGGTGCTGAGGCTGACCGGGGACAGCGGCGAACACGTGCAGTCCATCCTGGTCGGCGCGGTCCTGCTGATCGTGGCGTTCCTCTCGGTCATCATCGGGATCACCGCAGACCTGATCCGGACGAACCGGATGCTGATCGAGGACACGCTCGAGCACACCAAGAAGATGCGCTTCGGTCAGGGCAGCGAGTACGTGTCGCTGAACGAGGAACTGGTCGAGGAGGACGGTGCGATTTCCGCATTGTCGAGCCGGCCGGCGATGAACGGTGCCGGCCACCGGCCCCCGCTGCCGGCCGCCCCGGCCCGGGTCACCTCGCCCGACCCCAACGGATCCGCACCGATCACCCAGCCGCTTCCGGTGGTCCCATCCGTCGGAGCCGGCCAGCGCGCCTGAGGCGGACCCGACCTCCGTGTCCGGCAGCGCTGTGGGCGAGACTGGCGGGGTGACCCGGCTGCACCGTTCCGCAAGATCCGGTGTTGCGCCGTTTCACGTCATGCGGGTGTGGGCGGACGCAGCCCGCCGTGCCGAATCCGGCGCTCCGGTGTACAACTTGGCCGCCGGCCAGCCGTCGACGCCCGCTCCGGCGCCGGTGTTGGCCGCCGCCAAGGACGCGCTGGACGGGCACATCCTGGGCTACACCGAGAGTCCGGGAATCCCCGAGTTGCGCCGGGCCATCGCCGGCCACTACCGCTTCCGCTACGGCCTCGACGTCGACCCGGCGTCGGTGTTCGTCACCACCGGGTCGTCCGGCGGGTTCCTGCTGGCGTTCCTCGCGGCCTTCGACGCCGGTGCCAGGGTAGGCGTGCCGCGACCGGGCTACCCCGCCTATCGCAACGCCCTGCAGGCGCTGGGTTGCGTCACGGTCGACCTGCCCTGCGGCCCGGAGACCAGGTTCCAACCGACCACGGACATGATCGCCGCGGCCGGTCTCGACGGGCTCGTCGTCGCCTCGCCGGCCAACCCGACCGGCACCATGCTCGGCGCCACCGATCTGGCCGCGCTCGCGGCGCAATGTGCCGCCGCCGGCGTCCGCATGGTGTCCGACGAGATCTACCACGGGATCAGCTATACGGCAGAGCCGCAAACCAGTGCGTGGGCAACCGACCGCAGCGGATTCGTCGTCAACAGCTTCTCCAAGTACTTCTCGATGACCGGTTGGCGGATCGGCTGGTTGCTGGTGCCCGACGACCTGATCGAGGCCGTCGACACGCTCGCCGGCAACCTGGCCATCTGCCCGCCGGCTCCGGCGCAATACGCAGCGCTCGGTGCCTTCGACGCCTACGACGAGTGCGACGGGCACGTCGCCAGGTATGCGGCCAACCGGGAGCTGCTGCTCACGGGACTGGGCGAACTCGGCATCGGCGACCTGGCGCCCGCTGACGGTGCCTTTTACATCTACGCCGACATCTCGCACCTCACCGACGATTCCACTGCGTACTGCGACCGATTGCTCGCCGACACCGGCATCGCGACCGCGCCCGGCATCGACTTCGACCCGGTGGACGGCCGTCACCACCTCCGGATGTCTTTCGCCGGCAGTACGGCGACCGTCGCCGGCGCGTTGGACGCCCTGGCCCGGTACCTGACCTGACCGGGAACGACTTGGGTGCACCGTGCGTTCCCCTGGTACGGACGCCGAAGATCTCCGGGGTTCCCCGGGCACGAATCAGGGTCGCCACCTGAGGTGCCAGGGCCACCATCCGGGGAGTCTGGAGTCATCACGGGCGCAGCGCGATCGGGCCAATGGGGCCCGGACCGGTGGAGTCCGTGACGGAGGAGACGTGAGATGGACAAGTTCCTGAAGATCGCCGGCATCATCCTGGTGGCCTGGATTGCCCTGGGCCTGGTCGGCTTCGTGTTCAAGTTCCTGGTCGGCACCGTGTTCTGGGTGGCGCTGATCGGTGGTGGCGCGTGGCTGGTCGTCGCCGCCGTCAACCGGAGCAAGGAGCGCGCGCAGCTGCGCCGCTGACTCACTCCAGATCGACGCCGAGGGCTGCGAGGTCGCGGCGGGCTCCGGCCGCATCGGTGAATCTGAACGCGTGCCAGCCCGCGCGCCGTGCGCCGTCGACGTTCACCTGCTTGTCGTCGAAGAACACGGTGCTCTGTGGACGGGCGCCAGTGGCCGCGAGCACCGCATCGTAGATGGCCGGCTCGGGCTTGAGTACCTGCAGATCACCGGAGAACACCAAGTGCCTGAACCGCCCGGACCAGGGCAGCACCTCGACCGCCTGACGCATCGCTGACGAGGCATTGGAGCACACCGCAAGACCAAGGCCGGCCGTGTGCAGATCCTCGATCAGGTCCACGGTCTCCGGCCGAGCGACGGTCCAACCTGCGGTGTCAACCTCGTCGAGTCGCTCCACCAACTCGGACGGCACCGGTCCCCAGGCCGAGATCGGCGGCAACGGCCGACCAGTAGGCGGCCGGGTCCGAGTCGCGATCGAGGATGTCGCGATGGGAGGCATAGGCGACCGGCATGCGGTCCGCATCGCCCTCCGAGCATGTCCGCCAGTTCCGCGAGTCGTTCCGTACGCGCCAGCACCACCTCTCCGAGGTCGAAAACCACCCACTCGATCGCCACGAGTGCCATGCTCTCAGCAGCGAATCGGCCGGGACCCAAGGGGTCCCGGCCGGCTCGTTGACGCTGCGCCACGCTCAGTGCACGCCGCTCACATGCTCGGCGGCATCAACACGTGGTCGATCAGGTACACCGTCGCGTTCGCGGTCTTGACACCGCCGCAGATGATCGTCGCCGACCCGTTGACCTTCAGGTCGTTGCCGGAGCCGGACACGGTCAGCTCGGCGCCCTCGACCGTCTTGTGCTTCCCGACGATCTGGTCGGGAGCAATCTGCCCGGAGATCACGTGGTAGGTGAGAATCTTCGACAGCAACGCGTCGTCGGTCTTCAGCTTGGCCAGGGTGGCCGCGTCGACGTCGGCCTTGAACGCGTCGTCGACAGGGGCGAAGACGGTGAACTCGCCGCCGTTGAGGGTGTCGACCAGATTCACCTTCGCATTGACCTTTCCGGATACCGCCGCGACCAAGGTGGTGAGCAGCGGATTGTTCGACGCGGCCGTGGCCACCTTGTCCTGGGCCATGCCATCGACCGAACCGGCGCCCGTCGGGTTGGCCTTCGCGTAGGCGGCGCAGCCGTTTCCGACCAGGCCGGAGCTGTCGGAGCCGGACGACATGCCTGGGGACGACATGTCTGGGGACGACATGGGTGCGGTCATCGAGCCGGACGACATGTCTGGACGACATGGGTGTGGTCATCGAGCCGGACGACATGTCCTGGGACGACATGGATGTGGTCATCGAGCCGGACGACATGTCCTCGGAGGACGCTCCGGTCATCATGGACGACGAGGTCGCACTGGTCATCGGCGTCGTCGAACCGGCGGAGGACGCCGTCGGGCTCGACGAACCACAGGCGACCAGTACGAGCGCCAGCGCACCGCCGGCGGCGGCCGCGGAGATCTTCTTGAGCAACATGAGCTGAACTCCCGAAAGAGAAGTCGGTGTCGGGTGCGTGCCGGGTGTGACACACCCCGCAGGGCTGGGGTCGGCGGCCGGCATTTCCGCCGGCCGGACTCGAACTGCAGTCGACTGTGTTTCGGGACCGCTAGTGGAAAGGATTGGTAACGTTCGGGTCTCGTCAGGCGCCGACGGGTTGTGTCGGCCGCGACGATATCGGTCAGCCGACCGTGACGACCCTGGAGTGCCAGCCGGTGGCTCCATCCGGCATGACGTCCTGCCGGGTTCCGGTTTGCAGCTCGCCCTTGCCGTCGATCGCCCGCACGCGCAGGGTGTGTTGGCCCGCAGGGGCGTCCCACTCCCAGACCCATTGGCGCCAGGTGTCATCCGAGACCGGCGACGACAGCGTCGCCTCGGCCCACTCTCCCTCGTCCACCTGCACTTGCACCGCCTTGATCCCGCGGTGCTGAGCCCAGGCCACTCCGGCCACGGCCACCTTGCCCGGCGCGAGTTGCGCGAAGGAGCGCGGGGTGTCGATCCGGGAGGCGGTCTTGATCGGTGCCTGCGGCGCCCAGCCGCGCTCCGACCAGAACGATGTGGTCTGGGCGAAGTCGGTGATCTCCATGTCGACCACCCACTTGGTCGCCGACACGTAGCCGTACAGCCCGGGAACCACCATGCGCACCGGGAAGCCGTGCTCCACCGGCAGCGCATCGCCGTTCATCTTCACCGCCAGCAGTGCGTCCCGGCCGTCGGTCAACGCGGACAGCGGCGTGGTCACGGTGAAGCCGTCCTGGGCGCTGGTGGACAGCACACAGTCGGCCTCGGCCCGCGGCTTGGCCTCGGCCAGCAGGTCGGCGATCCGGATGCCCTGCCAGGTGGCATTGCCGGCGAGATCCCCGCCGACCTCGTTGGACACGCAGGTCAGGGTGATCATCCGCTCGATCATCGGTCGCTTGACCAGGTCGGCATAGCTGATCTCGAACGGATTGTCGCAGGCGCCGTGGATCTTCAGCTTCCAGTTCTCGGCGGTCAACCCGGGGAAGGTGAACGCGGTGTCCACCCGGTAGAACGTCGAATTCGGGCTCACGAACGGGCTGATCCCCGGCACATTGTCGAGCGTGCCGGCGGGCGTCTTCTGCACATTGACCACCGTCGGCAGTTGCGCCTGGACCGCCTCCCGGCTGGCTTCGACGTCGGCGGCGCTCGGGATCCACCGGGACAGCGCCCCGGCGGCGACGGCCACCAGCGCGCCGAGCCCAGCGACCCGGAAGAACGCCCGCCGGTCGTACCCACCTGCGGACGCCGCGGCCATCGGGTGATCGGCCCCGGCGAGGACCACCTTGCCCGCGGGGTCGGTGTCGTCGAGCGGCGCGACCGGGGCCGGCGGCCCGACGGGCGCCGGCGGGCGCCGGGTCAGCCGAGGCAACAGCCCCGCGCACCCCGAGCCCGAACCGCAGCCCAGCGACCAGCACCCACAAGCCGACCCCGGCTCCGATCAGCAGCGGCACAAGGTCGATGACCGAACCGTTCGCCCGGCTCACCACGGCCACCGCGGCGACCACCAGCAACAGCCCGGCCAGGCCGACCCCGAGCCGCGGGCGCCACCGGCCGACCACTCCGATCACCGCGGCGGCGATGGCCACCGTGAGCAGCATCCCGATGCGCAGGGCGGTCTTGTCGTTCTGACCGAACGTGCGGATCGCCCATTCCTTGAGCCACTCCGGGGTCAGGTCGATGAAGGCCGAGCCCAGCGCGGCAATCGGCGACGATGCGGTGTCCAACCAACCGGTCCACTGCCCGAAGGCCGCGAGCAACTCGGCGATCGCGAACGTGACTGCGACGGCGACGACTCCGAGTAGGGCGGCCGAGCCGATGCCGAATCGGCGCGGTGGAACGGCCGCAGTGGCCGCGGTCGGTGGTTCGGCGTCGCGTCGGTCGCCGGTCTGGACTGCCATGACCGAGGTTCGTCCCTCTCAGTCGTTGGGATGGGTCTGGGGGGTGTCTGGGGCGTTGGGATGGTCTGGTCGGATGGTGTGGCGGGACGGGGCCTTCCTTCGAGCATTCCCCGTCCTGCTGTGTGCATCCACGGAGCCCTTCGTTACAAGGATGCTCCCGACGGAACACGGACCGGCGGGCGAATCAGATCATTCGGCGGCTGTGAGCCGCTCGGTCCACCGCTGCTCGACCCTGCCCCAACGCCAGTAGCCGACCGAGCCGGCCCAGACCACCAGGAACAGCCCGACGATCAGGTAGCCGACCCCGTCCAGGCTCAGCCCGGCGACCCAGCTGCTGATCGGGTCGTTCCAGCCCGCGCGGTCGTGCAGCACCGCCACCACTTCGATCGTGCCGACGATCAACGCAACGGCAACGCTGAGCCCGGTGGTGGTCAGGTTGTAATAGACCTTGCGCACCGGGGTCACCACCGACCAGTGGTACGCCGCCTGCATGAACGCGCCGTCGAGTGTGTCGAACAGGCTCATGCCCGCCGCGAACAACAGCGGCAGGACGAGCACGGCGTACCAGGGCAAACCGGTGGAGGCGCCGGCGCCGGCCAGTACCAGCAAGGAGATCTCGGTGGCGGTGTCGAAGCCGAGGCCGAAGAGCAGGCCGAGCGGATACAGCTGGCCGGGCCGAGTGACCCGGCGGATCGCCGGACCGAGCAACCGGCTGAACAGCCCGCGAGAATCCAGCGCGCGTTCCAGCGCCGCCTCATCCAGGCCGCCACCCATCGCCCGACGCCATACCCGGACGATGCCGGCCAGCGCGGCCAGGTTGATCAGCCCGATGAGGATCAGAAAGCCCCCGGACACCGAGACACCGATGACGCCCAGGACCTGATGTGCCGGGGAGTCCTCGGCAACCAGGTTGCCGACCACCCCGGCGCCCGCGGCCACCAGCGCGGCCATCACGAAAACCACCGTGGCATGGCCGAGGGAGAAGAACAGGCCGGCCGAGACCGGGCGTTTGCCGTCGGCGACCAGTTTGCGGGTGGTGTTGTCGATGGCAGCGATGTGGTCGGCATCGAACGCGTGCCTGACCCCCAGCAGGTACGCGGTGACCGCGAGCCCGACGCCGAACACCCGCCCGTCGACACTCAGGTGTTGCGGGATGACCAGGCCGAACAGCAAGCCGAACGCCAGCAGGTGCACGACCAGCACGACGGCCAACGCCCCTGCCGTGCGGCGACGCACCGACCCGGACAGCGAACGCACCCACGCCCCCCTTCCTTTCCGGCACCCATGGTCGCAGAGGGCATGAGAGGCTCGCAGAGCGGTGGCCATGGCCGAACCGGGAAATCGGGCACTCCCATCCAGAACCCCCCCGGCACCGAATGCCGGGTGATCGAGCCGACCGGTTCGGTGCGCCGACCGGATCGGCGCCCTGCGCACGACGGAAGAGGATGCCCCGATGCCGCCCACTCCGCTGACGCCGGTGCCCGGCGCCGACGACGGGCCCCCGGTCGCCGACGGGTCGCCGTTCGCCGGGAGGGCCGCCGCTGACGGCCCGCCGGTCGAGGACCTCCTGCACCGCACCGCGCTGGGCGATGAGCGCGCGTTCGAGAACCTCTACGACCGGTTCTCGGCCCGGGTGTTCGGCCTGGCTCGCCGATTGGTCAGGGATCCGGCCCAGGCCGAGGAGGTCGCTCAGGAGGTGTTCCTGGAAATCTGGCGGAGGGCAAGCCGGTTCGACCGCACTCGCGGGTCCGGCACCTCCTGGATCATGACGCTGACCCACGCCAGGGCGGTGGACCGGGTTCGCTCCGCGCAGGCTGCGTCGGAGCGGGAGACCAAGGCCGCCCAGATGGGCACCGAGCGCGAGGTCGACACCGTCGTCGAGCAGGTCGAATCCGCGTTCGAGCGGCGCGCCGTGCAGCGATGCCTCGGCACCCTCACGGACCTGCAACGCGAATCGATCACCCTGGCGTACTACTCCGGGTACACCTACCGCGAGGTGGCCGAGTTGCTCACCGACACCGTTGCCCACGGTCAAGACCCGTCTGCGGGACGGCTTGATCAGGCTCCGCGACTGCCTCGGAGTTGCCCTGGAGGTGACCCGATGACCACCCCCGACCTGCACCTTGACACCGGTGCCATGGCGCTGGACGCGTTGCCGGACGACGAGCGCGCTGCGTTCCTCGCCCACCTCGACGACTGCGAGACCTGCCCGCCCGAGTTGGCCGAGTTCACCGAGACCGTCGCGCGACTGGCCGTGCTGACCGCAGTGCGGCCGCCCGCCGGGCTCAAGCAGCGCGTGCTCGAGGCGATCACCACCATTCCGCAGTTGCCGCCGCTGACCGATGGCGGTCGGCACCGTGCCGCCGACCCGACCCGTGCGGCTGACACCGCCGTCGGGGTCGACCGCCCGGCCGAAACCGCGCCGGACGCCGACATCATCCCGTTGCGGCCCTGGTACCGGCGCACCACGACGCTGATCGCAGCGACCGTGGTGGCTCTCGCACTGCTGGTCGGCGGGGTGGTGGTGGCCAATCGGACGACCAGCAGCGACGTCGCCGCACAGGCAGCGTGCGTTGCCACCGCGCCCGACGCCACGGTGACCCGGCCGACTGTCGGGGAGGTCGGCGCAGTGCGCTACGCCCCGTCGTGCGGCGCAGCCACGGTCGACGTCTCCGGCATCGCCGCGCCGCCCACCGGCCAGCAGTACCAGATGTGGTTCATCGCCGGCCAGTCCGTCACCTCGGCCGGGCTGATGTCGCAGGATGCGGCCTCGCCCGAGTCGCACACGGTCACCGTCCCGGTCACCGACCCGTCCGCGGTGATCGGCATCACCGCCGAGCCGGCCGGCGGTTCGGCGCAGCCCACGTCCGACCCGCTCTGGGTGGCGCCGATCCAGTCCTGACGTCCGCCGGACGTCGTGCCTCGGGGCTGTCCGGCTCAACCCGTGAGCTTGGGCAGTTCCTCCGGCCCCGGCAGCATGGTCGGGAGCCGGGGAGCGAGCTCGACCAAGAGCATGGCCGCCAGCATGATGCTCCCGCCGACCACGATCCGCCAGGTCAAGGCCTCGCCGATGAAGATCACCGCGAGCGCCGCGGCCCACACCGGCTCGGTGGACATGATGATGGCGGCGCGGCTCGGAGCGAGGTGGGCCTGGGCCCAGGACTGCACGAACATGGCCAGCGCGCCGGCGATCAGTGCCATGTAGATGATCGCCACCCAGGTCCGTCCGCTGCCCGGGAGCGCGTAGCCGCCCGGCGCCGCCGCGATCACCGAGACCACCGCACAGGCGGCGATCTGCACCACCGACAGGCCGAGCGCCTGCCGGGCCGTCGACCAGGCCCCGAGCCCGACGATGTGCAGGGCGTACAGCAGCGCCGAGACCAGCGTGACGATCTCGCCGAACCCCAGCGTCAGGTCCTGGAGCGCCAAGATCCCCAGACCGACGGTGGCCATCGCCGTACCCACCCAGACCCGCAGGCCGATCGGGGTGCGCAGCAGGATCGCGGCGCAGACCGGCGTCAGCACGACGTAGAGCCCGGTGATGAATCCGGAGATGCTGGCCGGCGTCGTCTCCAGCCCGATCGTCTGCACCAGCTGGGCCACGCCGTAGAGCACCCCGAGCAGCAGGCCGTGCACCAATACCCGCCGCGGGAGTGCCCGCACCGCCCGGTGGAAGACCGCCAACATCACGATGGCCGCGATGGCGAACCGGACGGCGAGGAACTGCGCCGCGGTCATCTCCCGCAGCACCACTCGGGTGATCGGGAACCCTGAACCCCAGGCGACCGCGACGGCCAGCAACCCGCCCAGCGCCAGGGCGGCGGTGCGGGTCGAGGTCACCGCGCCCATGCTGCCGCTCGGGGCCGCGCCTGTCGCGGGCGGGTCGGCGCTGTTTGTCCGCCCCGTGCAACCCCGAACCCGATAGCGTCCGTCCTCGACACAGGGCAGGAGGATCGGTGGGGCCGGAGGAGGATGCGGAGTTCGCAGCCTATGTCGCCGCACGCCGCGCGGTGGTGCGGCGGACGGCGTACTTGCTGTGCAACGACTGGCATCGTGCCGACGACCTCACCCAGATCGCGTTCGTCAAGCTCTACGGGGCGTGGCAGCGGATTCGCGATCGCGGTGCGCTCGACGCCTACGTGCGTTCCTGCCTGGTGCGTGCCGTGGTGGACGAGTCGCGGCGGCCGTGGCGGCGCGAACGGGCCGTCGAGGCGGTGCCGGACAACCCTGCCCCGTCCGACACCGCTTCGGCGGTCGCCGACCGCGAACTCGTGCGGACGGCGTTGGCGAAGGTCCCGCTCGGGCAGCGGACCGTGTTGGTGCTGAGGTATTTCGAGGGGCTGGACGTGGGGGCGGCGGCCACCGCCCTCGGCTGTTCGGAAGGAAACGTGAAGTCGCAGACCGCGCGGGGGTTGGCCGCGCTCAAGGTCGCGCTGGCCGAGTTGGGCTGGACCGGCCGGCTACTGGACGACCCGGCCCGCGGGGACGGGCCGGGGGATGGATCGAACGACGGGACCGAGGAGGTGACCGGGACATGACGGACGAGGACTGGACGGACGAGCACGAACGGTCGCTGGCCGACCTGTTCGGATTCGACCCGGCCGACGAGCGGGCGGACGACGTGCCCGACGCGGTGGGCAGCCGCGTGCAGGCGCTGTTCACCGCGGCGATCGGCGACGAACCCGCGGCCCGCGTCAGCCCGTTGGCGGTGATCGCCGCCGCGCGCCGGGAGTCCGAAGCAGTGGAGCGGGCGGTGCGACGCGACCGGGAGCGGGCCGGGTCCGCCGCCGGGTTCGAGCGGCTCCGCCGGCGGAGCACCGTGGTCAAAGGTCTGCTGATCGCGGCAGCCGCCGCGCTGGTCGTGGTCGCGGTGCCGGCACTGCTCCGCGGCGCATCGTCGTCGGACACGGCGTCCAGTGTGCGCCGGGCCTACCACGGCCGCGGCCGGTGAGCTGAACTCGGACGCTGGTTCCGGTTCTGCCGGCGGCGGCCGGGCACCGGCGGTGTCCTCGGAAGCGGCATCCTCGGCGGCAGCAACCTCGGCGGCCAGTTCGGCGGCCGCGGCCAGTGGCAAACGAAGCCGAAGTGCCCGGCGCCACGAATCCGGCCGGCACCACCGCCGCGTCCGCGTCCCAGTCCCGCAGAGCAGCCGGGCGTTGACGGAGCAGGACTCCGCGGGCAGCACCGGGCCGAGGCAACCCATCGGGCCGGGATCCGCCGCGACCGCGACCACGACGGCGGACAGCGAGTCCGCGAGCGCGTCGGGAGCCGCTTCCAGCACCACCTGCGTCTGGCCGCGGCTCGACGCCGACGCCGTCGTCGCGGCACTGGTGGCCCTCGACCTCCCCAGCTCGACGCCCGTGCAGCAGCCGGTGAGTGCGGCCTGCGCCGCCGGACAGGTGGGCGCGGTGAGGATTCCGAGCGCCGGCGTCACCGTGCTGGTGGCGAAGGACAGCGCCCTCACCTCGGACCCGCAGTACGGCTACTCGACCGCACGGGCGACGACCACCGGCGACGGGATCTCCGTGCTGGTGCTGTCCCGGCCGGCCGCAGGCGCCGATCACGCCGAAGTCACCCCCGCCCAGCGGGCCGCCGTTGCCAGGGCGGTTCTCGCCGCGGTGCGCTGAGCTGCCCGGAACGGTGCCGGCACTCCTGGATCGGGCCGGTCCGCCGGGCTGGGACACTGGAGTCGTGCCGAAGCCCGCCGTGGAGAACGTCCTGGCCCAGCGCTACGCCTCACCGGAGATGGTGGCGATCTGGTCGCCGGAGCAGAAGATCGTTGCCGAGCGCCGGCTCTGGCTGGCTGTGCTGCGCGCCCAGGATGCCGCCGGCCTGCCGGTCCAGCCGCAGGTCATCGCCGACTACGAGGCGGTGGTCGACCGCGTCGATCTCGCGTCCATCGCCGATCGCGAGCGCGTCACCCGGCACGACGTCAAGGCGCGGATCGAGGAGTTCAACGCGCTCGCCGGCCACGAGCAGGTGCACAAGGGCATGACCAGCCGTGATCTGACCGAGAACGTGGAGCAGGCGCAGATCCTGGCTGCGCTGGGGCTGATCCGGGACCGGACGGTGGCCGTGCTCGACCGGCTCGGCCTGCGGGCGACAGAGTATGCCGAGTTGGTGATGGCCGGCCGGTCGCACAATGTGCCGGCCCAGGCGACGACGTTGGGCAAACGGTTCGCCTCGGCCGCCGACGAGCTGCTGCAGGCCTATCACCGGCTCGACGACCTGCTGGCCCGTTACCCGCTGCGCGGCATCAAGGGCCCGGTGGGCACCGCGCAGGACATGCTCGACCTGCTCGGCAGCGCCGAGGCGGTCGCCCGACTCGAGGGCGCCGTGGTCGACGAAGTGGCCGGCCGCGACCGGGTGCTGACCTCCGTCGGTCAGGTGTACCCGCGTTCGTTGGACCACGACGTGTTGTCCGCCCTGGTGCAGTTGGCCGCCGGGCCGTCGTCGCTGGCGATCACCATCCGACTGATGGCCGGGGCCGAACTGGCCACCGAGGGATTCAAACCGGGTCAGGTCGGCTCGTCCGCCATGCCGCACAAGATGAACACCCGTTCGTGCGAACGGGTCAACGGTCTGGCCGTTGTTCTCCGCGGCTACGCATCGATGGCGGCGGAGTTGGCCGGCGCCCAGTGGAACGAGGGCGATGTGTTCTGCTCGGTGGTCCGCCGGGTGGCGCTGCCCGATGCCTTCTACGCCCTCGACGGGCTCTACGAGACGTTCCTCACCGTGCTGGACGATTTCGGTGCCTATCCGGCCGTTGTCGACCGGGAGTTGCAGCGCTACCTACCATTCCTGGCCACCACCAAGGTGCTGATGGCGGCGGTGCGGGCCGGCGTCGGCCGCGAGGCCGCACATGAAGCGATCAAGGAGAACGCCGTCGCGGTGGCGTTGGCCATGCGCGAATCGGGACAGCCGGACAACGATCTGCTCGACCGGTTGGCCGCCGACGACCGGATCCCGTTGGATCGTGCCGCACTGGACGACCTGCTGGCCGCACCGCTGTCGTTCACCGGTCTGGCTACCCACCAAGTCGCCGCCGTGGTCGCCGAGATCGGCAAGGTCACTGCTGCGCACCCGGACGCGGCCCGTTACCGCCCTGGGGCCATCCTGTGACGGCAACCCGATCTGATGGAGTGATTCGATGACCGACCCCAATCCGCTACTGGTGCCCTCCGCGCTGCCGTTCGACCTGCCGCCGTTTGCGTTGATCTCCGACGAGCACTACGCGCCGGCGTTCGAGGCTGCGATGGACGAGCACCGGGCCGAGGTCGACGCGATCGCCGGTGATCCGGCCGAACCGACGTTCGACAACACCGTGGTAGCGCTGGAGCGGGCCGGAGAGTCGCTGACCCGGGTGACGCAGGTGTTCTTCAACCTCGTCT
This sequence comes from uncultured Actinomycetota bacterium, assembly GCA_963834185.1. Lineage (GTDB taxonomy): Bacteria > Actinomycetota > Actinomycetes > Mycobacteriales > Nakamurellaceae > Nakamurella. The sequence goes on along the minus strand of CAWIAR010000011.1, from coordinate 218,988 downwards.
CGTCGGTGTCGACGCCCGCGATGCGGGACATCGAAGCGGAATATGCCCCGAAGCTCACGGCCCATCTGGACACCGTGCTGCTCAACCCGCAGCTGTTCACCCGGATCGCCGCGGTGCACGACGCGCGGCACGAGCTGGGGCTGACCGACGAGCAGGTGGTCCTGGTCGAGCGGTACCACTTGGACTTCGTGCTCGCGGGGGCGCAGGTCGACCAGGCCGACCGGGGTCGACTCTCGGCGCTGAACCAGCAGCTGGCCGGGCTCAACGCCACGTTCAACCACAAACTCCTGGCGGCCATGGAGGCCGCGGCCGTGGTGGTGGACACCGCGGAGGAACTCGACGGGCTGTCCGACGACGCCATCGCTGCGGCGGCAACCGCTGCCGCCGACCGCGGCCACCCTGGCAAATACCTGATCGCGTTGATCCTGCCGACGGGACAGCCGGCGCTGGCCGACCTCCGCCGCCGCGACATCCGCCGGCGGTTGCACGAGGCCTCGGTCAACCGGGCGCAGAGCGGGGAGAACGAAACCCTGGCGCTCGCCGTGCAGATCGCCGCGTTGCGGGCGGAGCGGGCGACGCTGATGGGCTTCGCCAGCCACGCCGACCTGGCCGTTGTCGACAACACAGCGCACACCGTCGGCGCCGTCGAGGCGCTGCTGGGCCAGCTGGTGGAGCCGGCGGTGGCCAACGCCAGGGCCGAGGCGGCCGTGCTGGCCGAGTACGCGGCGGCGGACGGCATCGAGCTCGCGCCGTGGGACTGGGCGTTCTACTCCTCGCAGGTGCAGGCACGCCGCTACGCGGTCGACACGGCCGCGCTACGCCCGTACTTCGCCCTGGACCGGGTCCTGCAGGACGGGGTCTTCTTCGCCGCAGGGCAGGTTTACGGCATCACTTTCCACCCGCGCACCGACCTGGCCGGTTATCACCCGGATGTGCGTGTGTGGGAGGTGCGCAACGCCGACGGTTCGGTGATCGGCCTGTACCTGGGCGACTACTTCGCCAGAGAGGGCAAACGGGGCGGGGCGTGGATGTCCTCGTTCGTCGACCAGTCCTCGCTGCTGGATCGCAAGCCGGTGGTGTTCAACAACTGCAACTACAACCGCGCGCCGGACGGGCAGTCGACCCTGCTCACCCTCGACGAGGTACGCACCCTGTTCCACGAGTTCGGCCACGCCTTGCACGGACTGTTCTCCGACGTCACCTACCCGCGGCTGTCCGGCACCAACGTGCCTCGCGACTTCGTCGAGTACCCGAGTCAGGTCAACGAGATGTGGGCGCTGTGGCCGGAGATCCTGGCGAACTACGCCAGGCACGACGAGACCGGCGACCCGCTCCCGCAGGAGACCGTCGACGCCATCGCCGCGGCCGAGCTCTGGGGCGAGGGCTTCCGGACCACCGAATACCTGGGCGCCACCTTGCTGGACTGGGCCTGGCACCGACTGACCGTTGACACCACCGTCGACGACGCTCTCGCCTTCGAGGCCGCTTCCTTGGAGAAGGCGGGTCTGGCCTACCCTCTCGTCCCGCCGCGCTATCGCACCAGCTACTTCCAGCACATCTTCGCCTCCGGGTACGCCGCCGGGTACTACTCCTACATCTGGGCCGAGGTGCTGGATGCCGACACGGTCGAGTGGTTCAAGTCCAATGGCGGATTGACCCGGGTCAACGGGGACACCTTCCGGCGCAAGCTGCTCTCGGTCGGCGGGGCCAAGGACGCCATGGGCGCGTTCCGCGACCTGCGAGGCCGGGAGCCGGACATCGGTCCGTTGCTCCGCCGACGTGGGCTCGAGCGACCGGCGCCGGTCGACCCGCCCGCCTCGGTGGTCGACTCGTGACTGCGGCGTCTGCGCTCGCCGGCTACCCACACCTGACCTCCGGCAAGGTGCGGGACATCTACGTCGTCGACGACGAGTTGTTGCTGTTCGTGGCGACCGACCGGATCAGCGCCTACGACCACGTGCTGCCGACCGAGATCCCCGACAAGGGCCGAGTGCTCACTGCGATGAGCGTGTTCTGGTTCGACCTGCTGTCCGACGTGGTCGGCAATCATCTGGTGTCCGTGGACGACCCACGGATCCCCGGCGCGGTGCTGGGCCGGGCGATGCTGGTGCGCCGCCTTGACATGCTGCCCGTCGAATGTGTCGCGCGTGGCTACCTCACCGGATCGGGGCTGCTGGACTACCGGGTCAGCGGTTCGGTCTGCGGCATCGCGCTGCCCCCGGGTTTGGTCGAATCCGCCGAACTGCCCGAACCGATCTTCACCCCGGCGCGCAAGGCCGAGCTCGGCGCGCACGACGAGAACATCAGCTATGACGCCGTGGCGGCCACCGTCGGCGCCGACCGCGCCGCCGAGCTGCGCGAGACCACCATGACGCTGTACCGCCGGGCCGGTGAGCACGCCGCGACCCGCGGGGTGATCCTCGCCGACACCAAGTTCGAGTTCGGTGTCCGGGACGGGGTTCTCGTGCTCGCCGATGAGGTACTCACTCCGGACTCGTCCCGGTACTGGCCGTCCGACACCTACGCCGCCGGTCGCCCGCAGCCTTCCTTCGACAAGCAATATGTCCGGGACTGGTTGACCTCACCGGAGTCCGGCTGGGACCGGCACGGCGAGGCTCCGCCGCCACCGCTGCCCGCCGACGTCGCCGACGCCACCAGGGCCAGGTACATCGAGGCCTACGAACGGATCTCTGGCGGCTCGTTCGCCGACTGGCCGGACGGCCGCTGATTCCGGTCCGGATCCTCGGCTTCGGCGGGCGGTTCGTCGGTGTGGTCGGCGGAGCCACCCGGCGAGAGCCGGTCCAGCTTCGCCTCGATCTCGTCCAGCCGCTGTTGCAACACCATCAGGCCGAACATCAGGTCGCCCTGCGGACCGGCCGCCGGGTTCGCGCTCGGCGCCTGGCGGGCCAGCATCTTGCCGGCCTGGGTGGTGCCGAAACGGTGCGTCACCGTCTGCCTCGTCAGCGACCAGGTGTGCCTGAACCCGGAGTGGCGCAGGTGGTACACACCCAGCCGGATGCGACTGCTGGTGTCCGGTCGGCTGTCCAGGGAACGGGCGAATCTGGTGGCGTTGCCGGTCGCCAGCGCGCTGGTGAACACCTGGGCGAAGTCACCCTTGCGGCCCTCATGCAGGGCGCGGGCGAGAATCTCGGGCGGGTATTCGGCGATGATCGGACGGAGGATCGAGAACAACTGCGGCCGAAGCTCCTTCGGCGTCCGCGGGCCGATCCACTCGGCCTGGGAAATGACCCATTCCAGCAGCGACACCGAGTACAGATCCAGCAGCGCACGTTCGCGGAGCCAATCCCGGATCGTGGCGTGATGCGCGAACAGGGTGAACAACCGGGCGTCGCCGTTGGTCATGGTCTGGCCGACCCGCCCGACGCGGTGGTAGCAGAGCACGTGGGGAACGACGGCAATGGACCCGGCCGAGAGCAGACAGAACCAATGGAAAGGGTTGTCCTCGTAGAAGTGGTCACCGACCGGAAACCGGATCAGGTTGTCCTCGAGCACGCTCCGCCGGTACAACTTGCGCCACGGTACGGCAATGAAGCGGAGGAATCTCTTGGTCGCCGCCACGTCGAGATAGTGCCGTCCGGCGACCAACCCTGACCATCGACGGATGTCGGCCGGGTCCCGATACTCCGTGCCGTCCTCCGACACCTCGCGATATTGGCACATCGCGAGGTCGGTGTCGTACGTGACCGCCGCGTCCAGCAGCGCCTCGAACATCCCCGGTTCGAGGTAGTCGTCACCGTCTGCGAACCCGACCCAGTCACCGGTGGCGCGCTCGAGGCCGACGTTGGCCGCAGTGGCTACGCCGCCCGGCGAATTCTCGCCCAACAGGATCGGGATGAACCGCGGGTCTCGAGCGGCGAAAGCCGAGATCCGTTCGGCGGTGCCATCGGTGGATCCGTCATCGACCACCAGCACCTCGATGTCGTGAAGCGTTTGGGCGGCGACGCTGCGCAGACACTGGTCGATGTAGTGCTCGATGTTGTAGGCGGTGACGATGACGCTCAGCACGGCCATGACGACGCTCCGCGGATTCCAGCGGGACTCAACTGAGGACCCGGCGCACGATGCGGTTCGCCAGGGCCGGATCCCGATGGCGGCGGATCCGGGCGAAGTCCACCAGGTTCATCCGCAGCAGGTGACGCTGCAAGCGGTCATTGAACTCCGGCATGTGTTCGGCATCGATCCGCTGCGCGGCCCAGCCCGTGACCCGCAGAGCGAAGTCCCAGTAGTGGTGCGAATAGCGGTTGCGCAATTCCGGGCGGCCGGCCAGGAAACCGTAGGTTTCATCCAGCGCGTCGAACAGCGTCAGCCGGATCGTCGCTGCTCTCATTGGTGAGGTTCTTGCCGTCCTCGGTCACGACGTGCGTGCACAGCGGATCGTCGACCAGGACAAGGGAATCGGCGCCGAGCAGCATCTGCCAATGACCGAGGATGTCGTTGTGCACAGGAGTTTTCCCGAACGTCAATCCGACACGCCGGTACCGCGCCGTGCGGACAACCTTGTTCCACGGATAGTTCGAAAAGCCGAGTAGGCGTGGCACCTCGTCCAGGGACGCGACCCGGATCATGGGTGTCCGGGTGGCTCCCGGCGCACCGAGGTAACTGCGACCAGACGGTCTGGTCGAACGAATTCATCCCTTCGAAGGTCGTGCTGGTCCCGCGCCGATAACGATAGGGCAGGAAGGCCAGATCGGCCGAGGTGTCCTGCAGGGCGCGGATGGCGCGCAACGCTGCCGAGGGATGGATCTCGTCATCGGCGTCGAAGAACAGTGTGTACGTTCCGGCATGCCTCGGCGAAGCCGTGATTGCGGGCCGACCCCCGCGCCTGAGGGTCGAGCCAGCGACACCACGCGGACATCGGGGTGCTGCAACGCCGCGACTTGCGCCACCGAATCGTCGGTGGATGCGTCATCGACGGCGATCACCTCGACCCGGGCCGACGGGATGGACAGGATCGTCCTGAGGACCCGGCCGATCGTCGCGCCGGCGTTGCGCATCGGTATCACCACGGTGAGATCCGCAGGTCGTGACATGCCCTTCGCCGCTCCGTGCCTCGCATCCGACGGATATCGGCCGGTCCGGTCCGGAGTCGGTCGACTGCGGCCGCGCGCACGACCGACCGGTTGACTGTAGCGCTGGTCGGCCGCAGTTCGGTGCGCCGGTCGCCCGTGCCCGACGACCTGGGTCCGGGGCGGTCGCCCTGTTAGGGTGGGCGCTCGGGTACTGCGCGGCCCGGCGCGGGTCGACGAACGCGAGGAGTGCGGGATGTCGTCCGAGAGCGACGTGGCCCTGCTCGAGCGGATTCTCGCCGAGATAAGGGCGTTCCGGACGATCCCATCGACCGCGGTGAGTTTGCGGGCCGCGTCGGTCGAGGATTCGGTCGCCTTCATCCGGGCAGACCCGCGGTTCCAGACCGCTTCCGTGGTGTACCACAACCCGCAGGCCCTGCGGATCGCGCTGCGGGCAGCGCCCGCGTGGGACGGGCTGGTGGCCGAGTTCGGCGTACACACAGGGCGAACGCTGGACATCATCGCACGCCACTTTCCGGGCATCGCCGTGCACGGCTTCGACAGCTTCCGCGGTCTGCCCGAACGATGGACCGGGAGCCAGGAGGATGCTGGGGCGTTCGACGTGGGTGGGGTTCCCCCCGACATCGCTGCGACCAACGTCGAATTCCATGTCGGCTGGTTCGCCGACACGGTCCCGGCTTTCGCCCGGGCGACGTCCCTGCCGTTCCGCTTCGCCCATCTGGACGCCGACCTGTACAGCTCCACCAGCACGGTCCTGACCGCCCTGGCCGATCGATTCGTCGACGGCACGGTCGTGGTCTTCGACGAGTACTTCGGCTATCACGGGTGGCCCCACCACGAGCACAAAGCGTTCACGGAGTTGCTCGACGCCCGCGGATTGAGCTTCGAGGCCATCGCCATCGGCCACATGAGCCTGGGTGTCCGCCTGGTCTCGATGTGACCGGCCGGGATCAGCCGCCCCGGCCGTCCGCGCGATAACGATCGAGCACCTGGGCCAACGGGCCGTCCTCGATCAGTCGTCCGGAATCGAGCAGCAGTCCACGACTGCAGAACCTGCGCAGGTCCTTCCCCGAATGCGAGACCAGGAACAGCGTGCGACCGTCGGCCAGTAACTTCTCGATGCGCCGGTAGCACTTGTCCCGGAACGCCTCGTCGCCCACCGCCAGCACCTCGTCGACCAGAATGATCGGCTGATCGAGTTGGGACATCACCGAGAAGGCCAGTCGCACCTTCATGCCCGAGGAGAAGTGCCGGAACGGCGCGTCGAGGAAGTCTCGGACGTCGGCGAACTCGACGATCTCGTCGAACCTGGCAGCGATCTCGGCGCGGCTCATGCCGTGCAGGCCGGCGGCCAACGCGATGTTCTCCCGACCGGTGAGGTCCGGGACGAACCCGCCGGTCATCTCGATGAGGGGGGCAACCCCCGCTCGCACCTGCACCGAGCCCTCGTCGGGCAGGAGAACCCCGGCAACAATCTTCAGCAGGGTGGACTTGCCCTGGCCGTTGCGGCCGACCACGCCGATCGCCTCGCCCCGGTGGACGTCGAAGGTGACGTCGCGGAGCGCCCAGAACTGGCTCGAGTGGGCCCCTGCCCGTCCCTTGATCAACAGTTCCCGGATACCACGGTGACGGGCCACCTTGTCGAACTGCACGCCGACCCGGTCGACCGAGATGATCGGCCCGTCGTCGGTACCCGTTGCCATCAGATCTCTTTCAGCACGGCGTGTTCGAGCCGCGCGAACACCCACCAGCCGGCCGCGAAGATGGCCAGGCTGACCGCCACCCCCGGCAACACTGCTGCCCACTGGAGCTGATCGGGGAAGAAACCGGACCGGTACAAGGCGATGATGCCGGTCATCGGATTGAGCGCGTAGAGCGTTCGGAGCACGGTCGGGATCTGCTCGTTGTTGACCACGTCCGGAAGTCCGTAGAGGACAGGGGTGGCGTAGAACAGAAATCGGAGGACGATCCGCACGACTCGGTCGACGTCGCGCACCAACACGACGACCGGGGCGATGAGGAAACCCAGTCCGGTCAGCAGGACGACCTGGATCGCCGCCGCCGGGACGGTGAGCAGGATGTCCCAGGTCACCGGCGCGCGGTAGGCGAGGGCAAAGATCGCCAGGACCGGAAGGGCGAACGCGTACTCGCAGAACTTGGCCAGCACCAGTCGGAGAACCCATATCTCGCGGGGCAGGGCCGTGCTTCGGACCAGGCGCTCGTCCTTGATCGCGTGGGTGGACCCCTCCACCACTTGCTGGAACCACATGAACGGGAGCAAGCCGGAGAGCAAGAACAGGATGTACGGGGTTTCGCCGACCGACCTGACGAAGATCTGCGTGAAGACGAACCAGAAGACCAATGACATCAGCAGCGGATCCAGGACGGACCACACATAGCCGAGGATCGATTGGGCGTAGCGGACCTTGAGGTCGCGCCGGATCAACAGCAGGAGCTCGGAACGCTTGCGGGCGACCGCCAACGCCCGCTCGAGCGGCCCGGCGACCGTACGCAACCCTGGCCCCCGCTCCGCGGTCGGGATCTCGTCGGGGTCGGTCACCTGTTCACGATCCTGCTGCGGTCCGGTCGGCGGTCGTCGCGCACTGGGGGGCGCACGGCACGACCCTACCGGGACCCATCGGAGCCCTCACGGACGTCAGCAGGTGGTCGGTTGAGCACGGCCCGCCACCGCGCCGCGGTGGTGCTGGCCGGCAGGGCAACTCGATAGCGGGCGATCAGAGTCGGCCAGCGTCGCGCGGCAGCGGCGTGCAGCGCCAGAGTCCGGGCCATCGCACGCCTGGCCCGGCGCGGATCCCGGACGAGGGTGCGTCCGGCCCCCTCGAGAATGACTGCATCCCGGCCAACGGCGTCCGACCAGTGGAACTCCGCCGCCGGGATTGCCACCACAACGCGCACTCGGGCGGTGCGGAACATCCCGATCGTCGACCTCGCCACGGACACCACGCGACCGGCCACACCGCGGGGGGTCGGCCGAGCCGCGGTCGCGGTGTTCGCAGGTCGCGGTCCGGTGCCCGACGGGCCGCCGGCCACTACCTGTTCTGCCCGCTCCCTGGTACTCGATCCGCCGCCGTCCAGCCAGCCAGGACCGGTGAGTACGTCGGCAAGTCCGGTGTCCCAGAGGTCCGCGACGTCGTACTGCAGGCTCAGGATGTGCTTCACCTGATGGACGAGGGAGTCGACGAGCACGCCTCGGTTGGCGCCATAGGCGGCGGCGGTCGCCAGCCGATTGCGGTGCAGCGGCATGGCGGACCACGACGAGACGGTGCCCTTGGCGGCCCAGGTCGGATGCCAGACACCGGTTCCGGGGGGCACCAGGATGCGGTAGCCCGCGCGGGTGGCTCGCAGTCCGTACTCCGCGTCGTCCCACTTGAGGAAGTAGGGCGCCGGCAGTCCCAGGTCGGCGATGGCGCCGATGGGCAGCAAGGCACCCCACCAGCCCACGTAGTCGGTCGGCGCATCCGGCCGGACGAATCCCCAGTCCGCCGGACCCGAGGCGGCCAGGTCGACCGGACCGCGCAGACCATCGGACCGGCGCCACCGGAAGCCGGACCGGTCCACCACCTCGGTGGTCGCGGTCAGCACCGTCGGCTGCTCCGCGGAGAACAGGGCCGTGCCCAAGATGGCGGGCCGGCCGGCCGCCGAGCACAGCGCGGAGAGCAGAACCATCCGGCGCAGGATCTCCGGGTCGATCCTGGCGTCGTCGTCGAGCAGCAGCACGGCCTCATCCGGGAAAGCCGACGCCTCGAGCATGCCGCGGGCAAAGCCGCCGGATCCGCCCAGGTTGCCCTGCTCACAGAGCAGTAGCCGCCGGCCCGCCCGGTCGGCCGTTTCGGTCATCCCGGGGAACGCGCGCAGGGTGCCGGCCTGGTCCACCAGGATGACCCGGGCGACCACGTCGGTCAGCGCCGGATCCAGCAGACGCCGGACCTGGGTCAGCGCTTCGTGTTCCCGGCCGAAGCTGGGAACCACCGCGGTGACCTGCAACGCCGGATGCCTGGGTAGGTCGCGGGCGACCCACGTCGATGATTCCAGCCGGGCCGGCTCCGGGCCGGCCCGCCAGCTGACCCAACACCAAAGCACGTCGTCCGGCACCGCGATCCCGGTGTCCCGCGCCAGATCCAGACGCCGGTTCTGTTGCCGCCCGGCGGCGTCCAGGGTGCTGACGACGGCCTCGCCGGTGCCCTGAACTCTCAGATCGAGGCTCAGCCCGGGGAGCACTGCGCGCCACCACGCCACCGGGGCGGCGTTGAACCAGGTACCGAGGTCGGCTACCGCCCCGGCCGGTAACCGCAGGCCGGTCGGGGTCGGCGTCACCGGTCCCCGCACGTACAGCCCCTGGCGGCCGTCGTCGGGGGAGAGCGCAAGCCGGGCCAGGTCGGCGGGCTCCGTCATGGTCTGGACAGGGCCAGCACCGGCGCGATCCGGTTGTCCACCAAGCTCAGCGCCGAGCCGATCGCCATGTGCATGTCCAGGTACCGGTACGAACCGAGGCGTCCGCCGAAGAACACCTCGGGTTCGGCCCGGATGAGCTCTCGATAGCGACCCAGAGTTTCCCGATCGGTCGGCGTGTTGACCGGGTAGTACGGCTCGTCGTCGCGTGCGGCGAACCTGGAGAACTCGCGCATGATGATCGTCCGATCGCGCGGATAGCTGCGTTCGGGGTGCAGATGGCGGAACTCGTGAATCCGGGTGAAGGGCACATCGGTGTCGGCGTAGTTCATCACCGCGGTGCCCTGGAAGTCTCCGGTCGGCAGTACCTCCCACGTCATGTCCAGTGTGCGCCAACCCAGATCGCCGAACTCGAACTCGAAGTACCGGTCGATCGGCCCGGTGTAGACCACCGGCACCCGGCCGACGACGGTGGCCTTGTGGTACCGGCTCGCCGGGTCGAAAAAGTCGCACCCCAGCTCGACCTCGATGTTGGCGTGGTCGGCCATCCGTTCCAGCCAGGCGGTGTATCCGTCGATCGGCAGCCCCTGGTGAGTGTCGTCGAAGTACCGATTGTCATAGCTGAACCGCACCGGAAGCCGGGAGATCACCTCGACCGGCAGGTCCTGCGGATCGGTCTGCCACTGCTTGGCGGTGTAGCCGCGGATGAACGCGTCGTACAACGGGCGCCCGACGAGTGAAATCCCCTTCTCGTCGAGATTCCGTGGGGCCCGGCCACCCAGTTCCGCAGCCTGCGACGCGATCAACTCCCTCGCCGCATCCGGTCCGAGGGCGGACCGGAAGAATTGGTTGATCGTGCCGAGATTGATCGGCATGGCAAAGACCTCGCCCCGATGCACGGTGTAGACCCGGTGGGCATACCCGGTGAATCCGGTGAACCTGTTGGCGTAGGACCACACCCGTTCATGCGAGGTGTGGAACAGGTGCGATCCGTATCGGTGCACCTCGATCCCGGTCTCCGGGTCGGTGCTCGAGTACGCGTTGCCGCCGAGGTGGTCGCGACGGTCGATGACGACGACCTTGCGCCCGCCGGCGGCGGCCTGTTCGGCGACTGTCAGGCCGAAGAACCCTGCCCCGACGACCACGAGATCGACGTTCACCGGCCGGGTTCCGTCTGCGACCCGGCCACCGAGCGGTGCTGGGCTGCGCGACCGGCGCGGGCCATGGCGGCCGCCCGGCCGAGTATCAGCAGTCGGTATGCCGGCTTTCGGAGCGCCAGCGGGACGAGCCGGTAGCCGCCGCGCAGGGCGACATTGCGCAGGTACTGCAGCCGGTTCACGAAGCCTTCCTCGAGCATCGTTCGCTGCAGCGCAAGTTCGGCCCGCAGCAGCGCACGACCGCCGCGGCGTTGATAGGCGCCCTGTCCGATCCGGTACTTCACCAACGGCTCGACAACATTGGCCACCACCGCACCGTTGTTGATCATGCGTAGGAACAGCAGGTAGTCCTCCATCAGCGGCAGATCCTGATAGCCGCCGACGGCAAACACCGCCGAACGGCGGTAGATCACGCTCGGATGGTTGAACGGGTCGGCGAATCGTGCGTACCGGGCGATTTGCGCCGGCGTCACCGGCATCAGCCGCCGGGTTCCCGGCACGGTCTCGTCGGTGTCGAACTCGACGAGGCCGGCTCCGACCAGATCTGCACCCTGTTCGATCAGCGGCAACTGGACGGCGAAGCGGTGCGGGAACGAAATGTCGTCGGCATCCGCCCTGGCCACGATCTCGTGCCGACAGGCCCGCAGCCCTGCGGTGAGGGCGCCGGCCAGACCGACGTTGTCGGGCAACCGAATGATCCGCGTCGGGATGGTCGAACCGGACTCGATATCCGACAACTGGGCCGACATCGACCCGTCGACCGGGCCGTCCTGGACGATGACCACCTCATCGGGTGGGCGGGTCTGCTCCACGGTTGCCGAGTCGAACGCCCGGCGCAGGAACGCCGGCCGGTCACCCCCGTAGACAGGTAACAGCACGCTGAACGGTGCGCGTCCCGCGCGGGTGTCACCCATCAGCCTCGTCCGTCACGCGGCTCGGATCCCGGCCCGGTCGGGCGGCCCGGGATCGTCGGCGCTGTTGGCCACCGCATCGCCGATCACCTCAAGGGTGGTCCGCGGGCGCCGCGCAATGCCGTCCAGCAGTCCGCGCAGCCCGGCGCGTACCAGCAGGCGCCGGCGCGGCGACCGGATGATCATGACGGTCCACCGGCTCACGGTCGAGGCGGCGTAGACCACTCGCTCGGCCGGGCCGAGTGCGGAGGACCGGGTGAACATCCAGATCTTGTTGCGGATCTCGAAGTAGAAGCGGTCGCCCGGGTCGGCGTACCCGAAGGTGGCGGTTCGATGCTCCGCGACGCTGGCCGGAACCAGCAGCCCGACGCCACGGCGCAGCAGCCGCCCGGTGAACTCGAAGTCGTCGTTCCACAGGAAGTAGTCGGCCACCGGCAGGCCGGTCTGCCGGATCGCCCGACTGGTGATCAGGGTCGAGACGAACGACGAAGTCCGGATCGGGATCGAGCCGGCCGCCGCCGCGGCCGTGCGGGCTCCCCGGTCCACCCATGGACGTCGGCGCGGGGTGTTCAGCGGGTGATCCCGGCCGTCGCTCCACACCACGCGACTGGCGACCAGATCGACCGCCCGGGGGTACCTGCGCATCGCGCCGAGCAGTTCCGCCAACGCGGTCTCGCTTGGCACCGTGTCGTCGTCCATGAGCCACACGGCTTCCGCGCCCATCACCGTGACCGCGTGACGGATGCCGATCGCGAAGCCGCCGGCTCCGCCCGTGTTGATCCGCAGCCGGAGGACCGTCGCGGCGCTCGGGTGGGCAACGGCCGCATCGGCGGACCCATCGCTGGATGCGTTGTCCACCACGAGGATCTCGGCCGGGTGGACCGTCTGCGCGTGCAGTGCGTCGAGACAGGCCTGGAGCATGTCGCGACGGTCGTGGGCGACCACCACCGCCACCACTCGCGGGTCATTGCCGGTCCGGCACCCTCGGGCCGAAGGGCCGCGGTCGGAGCGACACGTCACTCGAGCAGGATACGGCCCATCAGACGCTTTCCGACGGCCGCGGAAAGGCGCACCGGCAGGGCAGCGCTCAAGCCAGCAGGTCGGCCAGTACCCCGCGGGCCCCGGCGGGCAGGTCGGCGTCACCGCGAGCCAACGCGTCCAGCACCGCGCCGTCCACCGCGGCCCGGACGGTCCGCGGCGATGGCGGATCCGGCAGTTCGGCGCCGGCCAGCACATCGGCGATCGTCCGGGTGAGCCCGGCTTGCAACTCCGCCACCGGACCCGCCAGCGACTCCGAGCGCGAAGCGGCGAGCACCAGCTCGTACCGCGAACGAACCGCGACCGGGTCCGCCGACGGCAGCAGCGCGGTCGTGAGCGTCTCGATGGCCACGGCGGGACCCGTGCCCACCCTGCTGTCGGCCACCGCGCGGGCGTGTCCGAGCCAGCCGGCGACCAGCCGTCCAGCGGCCAGGCCCAGCAACTCGTCCAGCCGCGGGAAGTAGTACGACACCGCCGCCAAGGGCAGGTCAGCGGCCGCCGCGACCGTGCGGGCAGAACACTCGCCGGGGCCGTACTCGGCCATCGCCCACGCGGCAGCGGCGACCAGCGCCTCCCGCCGGGTCACCGACCGCTGCTGACGGGGAGCCCTTGACACCGGATCATCATGGCAGGTCGAGCCGGATCCGCCGGGGACCAGCGGGCTCCCGTCGAGCCACAGTCGAGCCCCCTGTCGAGCTGCTTGTCGAGCCACCGTCGAACCACAGTCCGGCCGCTGTCGACTACCCATGGGTAACATCGGCTCGGGACGTCGAGGAGGACATCAGATGGGCGAGGCTTACATCGTCGAGGCGGTCCGGACCCCGGTGGGGCGACGAGGCGGCGGTTTGTCCCAGGTCCATCCGGCCGATCTCGGCGCACACGCGATGACCGCCCTGATCGACCGGAGCGGCATCGACCCGTCCGCTGTCGACGAGGTGGTGTTCGGGTGCCTCGATCAACTCGGGCCGCAGTCCATGGATGTGGCTCGTACCTGCTGGTTGGCCGCGGGATTGCCCGAATCGGTGCCGGGCACCACCGTCGATCGTCAGTGCGGCTCGTCGCAGCAGGCCGTCTCGTTCGCGGCTGCAGCCGTGGCCGCAGGTTATGCGGACCTGGTGGTCGCCGGTGGCGTGCAGAACATGTCAGCCATCCCGATCATGTCGTCGACCACCGCGGCGGCGGAGTTCGGTTTCCCCGACCCGTTCTCCGGCTCGACCGGGTGGACCGCCCGGTACGGTGACGCTCCCGTGTCGCAGTTCCACGGCGCCGAAATGGTCGCCGAGAAATGGGGCATCAGCCGGGAGGCCATGGAGGCCTTCGCGATCGGCTCGCACGAACGCGCCCTGGCCGCGCAGGCCGCCGGCCGCTACGAGCGGGAGATCGCCCCCCTGGCCGGGGTCACGGCCGACGAGGGCCCCCGAACCCCCGACCCGGCGAAGATCGCCTCGTTGAGGACACTGGTGCCCGGCGGGCGGATCACCGCGGCCGTGGCGTCGCAGATCTCCGACGGTGCGGCGGCGCTGCTCATCGCCTCCGAAAAGGCAGTCGCCGACCACGGGCTGCGACCGCGGGCCAGGATCCACCACGCCAGTGCGCGGGGCGACGATCCCATCATGATGCTCACCGCGCCCATCCCGGCCACCGCGCATGCCCTGGAGAAGACCGGGATGACCTTGGCCGACATGGATGTGGTGGAGATCAACGAGGCGTTCGCGCCGGTCGTGCTGGCCTGGTTGGCCGAAACCGGCGCCGACCCGGTCAAGGTCAACCCGAACGGTGGGGCTATCGCGTTGGGACATCCGTTGGGCGCCACCGGAGCACGGCTGATGACCTCCATGCTGCACGAGCTGGAACGCATCGGGGGTCGGTTCGGGCTGCAGACCATGTGCGAGGGCGGCGGCCAGGCGAACGTCACCATCATCGAGCGTCTCTGACCCGGCGGGAGCGGGCCGCCGGCCTCAGCTCAGCGCGATCAGCGCGCCGACGGTGAACGCGGCGGCAGCCAGCCAGATCAGCGTGGGCAGGAAGGCCCACCAGGCGCGGGGTGGGTCGGCCGGCGCCGGCCCGACGGGTGCGATCGCTGGTGGGTGAACCGGGCTCTGCCGGTGCTGCTGTGGTGGTGGCGGCGCCGCGTTCGGCGCCGTCGGCGGGGGCCATCCGGGTGGACCGCCGGGCGCAAACCGCAGCTGGACCGTCTCGTCAGGATTGACCCCAACCGGATTGAGCCCGGCAGGACCGACCGGGGCCGGATTCACGGGCGGGGCAGGATTCACCGGCGGGGTGGCGCCGCCGCCGTGACCCGGACTCCCGGGCGGGGAGATGTAGGGGCCGGCCGGTTGCCAGCCCGGCGGCTGCCAGCCGGGCGGGGGTGGTGTGGGAGCGCTCACGACGGCACCACCTGTCCGTTGGTGACGGTCACCGGCACCTCGGGCAGTGGGGCGGGGGCCGGGCCGGCCACCACCGCACCGGTCCCGGCGTCGAAGGCGCTGCCATGGCACGGGCAGTGGATGGCTCCGTCGGACACCGTCGTGACGAGGCACTGCTGGTGGGTGCACACCGCGCTGAAGCAGTGCACGGTCGAACCGGACCGGGTGAGCACCAGCTTGCGGTCGGCCAGCACGACGCCGCCACCGTCCGGGATGGCATCCAGTGCGGCCAACGCCGTCCCACCCGCTCCACCGGACGGCTGACCACCCTTCGGCGGGCCGTACTCATCGGACGCCGGTCCGGGATCGGCGGCCGGGCTGTTGGCGGCCACCAGGTAACCAGCGGCGCCGGCGGCCAGCGTGACTCCGGTACCGGCGGCATAGCCGAGTGCCCGGCGCCGGGAAACCTGGGGGGAGGTCGACATCGCAGCTCCTAGAAGGCCGGTACGCCTGGCCGGGTGAACAGCCAGAGAGCCGAGGTCAGCCACAGCACGATCAACAGGGTGAAGAGCAGCCCGCCGAGCACCGGCAACGCCCAGCCCGGCAACGACTTGAGCCGCAGCCCGAGCATCTTGGCCGCAAACGCGCCGTAGAACAGGCAGCCGGCGATGCTGTGCACCAACACCCGGGTGTTTGCGGACTCGAAGCCCAGCGCCCACAGGCAGTGGAAGGCCACCGGCAGGCTCACCACGAACGCGGCGGTGCCGCTCCACCGGTGCAGCGGCGCGATCCAGCCGGGAGCCGGCCCGGCCCCCGGCAACCGCCCCCACATCCACAGCGCGGACAGCAGCTGGACGACCACGAACAGCACGACGAGCGTGGTCAGCCAGGCCTTCATTTGCAGCATCCCGGAGAACCCGAGGGTGAACAGCGGCCGGAACGTCGGATCGTGCAGCCGGCCGTATACGCCGAGGCCGACGGCAACGGCGGCGCCGAGCACGAACGCCGCGGTCAGCGGACCGGCGGACCGACGTGCAGGTGCAGCGGTTGCGCTCGTGGTGGCCACAGGCCCTCCCGATGTGCTCCGGATCACAGCCTCATCCAGCGTCAGGAGTCGGCCCCGGCCGCGGTGATACCGCGAGCGTCACCGCGCGAGCGCGGGAACGACTGCCTTCGGTTTGAGCAGGAACGCGAACAGGTACAGCACCGCGACCAGGATCAGCAGGTTGCGGTATCCGGTCAACAACGCCGCGTACTCGAGGCAGCCACCGAGGATCGCGCCGAGCAGGTTCACCCCGAATGCCGCGGTCGAGTCACCCGACTCGGAGAAGCGTTTGGAGAACGCAATGTTCGCCAGATAGATCGGGATGAATCCCAGCAGCACCGCGATGATCAGCCGGGGCCAGAACGGCAGCGGAAGCAGCCACTCGGGTTTGATGATGTACGACACCGCCAGGGACACGGCGACCAGCCCGAACACCACCGGCAGCGGCGGTGTGCGGAATCTTCGGGTGGTCTCGACCGCGGCCAGAACCACGATCAGCACGCCGCCGAACACGAGCGCGTTGACCAACCAGGTGGTGCCGAACAGCAGGGCGAAGGTCGCGACGTTCTTGGTCTCCAGCAACAGGAAGGCCGCGCCCATGAAGAACAGGTCGGCGTACGGCCGCATGGTCTTGAACGGGCCGCCCAGCGCCCGCACCGCGATCAGCGAAATCAGCAGGATGCCGAACAGGGTCCACAGGTAGATCGCCGGGATACCGCCGCCCTGGTAGTAGAGGAACGGCGCATCGTCGGTGGCCGGGGCGAGGCGGTCCGCCGGGAGGGCGTAGTTGTTCGTCCCGCACACCTGGTTGGCCGGGTCGAGGGCGACCGTGACCACGGCCTGGTTGGCCGCGAACTGGTCGATGCACGGGTCGTGCCCGAACGCGTCCGCGGCGGTGCCGCCGAGCCGGTCGATCAGCCAGGGCTCGCGGTAGTAGTTGTACATCGCGAAGACGCCGTCGGGATTGAGGTGATCCCGCGCGGCGGTCAGCGCCTCCTGGGTGAACAGGAACGACTCCAGCCGGATCTGCGATGCCCCGTTGACCAGGGCGAGCGAGTCGGGCAGCGCGAACAGGATCAGGTCGTACTTCTGATCGGTGCCCTGCAGGTACGCCCGGCCGTCGTTGACATGTGGGGTCACCCTGGCGTCGGAGTACGGCTGGTCCGGGTGCCGCTCCTTGCCGATCTGCAGGATTCGAGGATCGATGTCCACCGCGTCGATGTGCTTGGCGCCCTTGTCCAACGCGATCGCCACGTCCGAGCCGGAACCGGCCCCGACGATCAGCACATTGTCCAGCGGCGCGTCCTTGCGCCGCTCGTACGGCGTGCGGTACTGCTCCTCGGCCTGGGTGAGTTTGAACTCCGCGGAGCCCATGAGCTGGTGGGGAACCCCGTTGACGTCGATCCGGACCAGCGGCTGGCCCTGGGCGTCGTAGCCGACGTCGGTGGTCAACACCTTGTAGTACGGGGACCAGGAGACACCCGGGGTCAACGTCTCGATCAGCAGCGCGGCGATCAGACCGGCGCCGCAAACCGCGCCGATGATCCTCCGCCACCCGCCCATCAGCACCACCATGGCCACCGCGACCAACGCGCCCCAGGCGACCGACGGCGCCCGGAGGAAGGACAGCAGGGTGAACAGGCTGATGCCGATCAGCGATCCGATCAGGTCCCAGCGGTACGCGGTCAGCGGGCGGAGCTTGGAAAAGCAGCGCCCGACCACCTCGGCCGGCCCGGCGAGGGTTGCGGCCACCACGATGAAGACGACCGGCAACACCAGCCAGGCCGGCGGCCCCGAGGTGCTGAGCGAGGTGAAGTAGATGATGCCCTCGCCGGTGCGGTCGATGGAGACCGGGAAGAAGAGCACGGCGACCACCAACACCAGCACCAGCACCGGCATCGCCGGCAGGATGGACCAACGCTTGCGGGCGATCAGGAAGCCGCAGCCGATGCCGAGGAACGAGCCGAGCAGCACGAAGTTCGAGAAGTACGACAGGTGCACGATGTTCGAGCCGAGCCAGCGGATCAGCGCGAGTTCCAGGAACAGCATCAGTGCGCTGCCCAGCATCAGTCGCGCGATGACGCTGCGGTCCGCCGGCAGGTCGGCCGCCGCGGGCTGCGGCGCCCCGTCGGCGTCGAGGGTGCGCTCGCTCATCAACTACTCCCGGCTGCCGCGCCTGGCCGACCTAGACGTGATCCATCAGCCGGACGGGGATGGATCGGCCCGCGCGGCGTCGCTCATGCTGCCTGCCGGGCGGTCCGCAGGCAACCACCCCAGGGTTTCTCCCGGGTCGGATCAGACCGTCGCGGGCTCGCCGGAGTCCAGATCGAGCCAGCGAGCGCCGGCCGGACCGAGGCCCTGCAGGATGCCGTAGACCATGCCGGTGTTGGCCAGGAGCTTCTCGTGGATCGGGATCGCCACCTGCGGCGACACCGCCCTGAAGTAGTCGATGGCCTCCTTGACCGCCATCCACGGCGCCATCACCGGCAGCGCCAGGATCTCCACCGGCTCGTCGGGGACCCGCAGGGAGTCTCCGGGGTGGAACAAGCGGCCGGCCAGTCGGTAGCTGACGTTGGTGATCCGCGGGATGTCCTCGTGCGACCACGGCGTGCCACTCGCCACCGACCTCGACGGGCAGACCGAGATCGAGCGTCGTGCCGGCGGTCACCGCGGTCGCAGCCACTCCGGCGTCGGCCAGTGCGCCCGCCGCGCCGGGGTCCGCATATACCGGTAGGTCGGCGTTCGCCGCTACCAGGGCGCCGAGCCTGCCGGTGTCCAGGTGGTCGGCGTGCGCGTGGGTGATCAGCACGCCGGTGAGCCCGCTCAGCGACTCCCACCCTTCGGAGAACACGCCGGGGTCGATCAGCACACTGCCGGTGCCGTCGACGACGTGAAGGCAGGAGTGGCCGTACTTGGTGATCTGCATGCGTCAAGCCTGCCAGCGCCGTCCGGCGGCCGCACCGCGGGTCAGTGGGTGACGATCCAGGCCGCGACGAAGCCGAGCGAGTTCGTCGCCCAGTGCAGCAGCATCGTGGTCTTGATGCCCTTGCCCAACCTGGCCAGCGCGCACATCAGCACACCGGCGGCCACCATCGAGATGACGGCGAGCAAGGTGGCTATCGCCTGATCGCCGCCGAGGACGTCAGCGACCGCCTGATTGCCCGACGCGATACCCAGCGACGGCAGGATGTGCCAGAGCCCGAACAGTGTCGACGCGCCGAGTACGGGCCCCCAGGCCCAGCGGATCGCCGGCGCCGCGCCCATCAGCGCCGGGAGCACGCCGCGGAAAGCGACTTCCTCGAGCACCACGGTGCCGAGCGGGATGCGCACCAGCACCTGGTAGAGCATGACGCCGACACCCGAGTCCGCCGCCCGGCTGTCGAAGAACGCCTCACGGGTGCTCGGGATGATCATCACCAGGGCCATCACGCAGGCCGTTCCGGCGAACAGCAGCAACCCGACGCCGACCGGTCGATGCCAGTGCCGCACCCCCAGCCCGATGGCGACCGGTCCGGATCCGGCCAGCCAGGCAATGCCGACCAGGGCGACGGCAATGGAGAAGTTCCAGGGCACGTAGGCCCATGCCGGCAGCACCCGGTTGCTCATGATGTTGCTGAGCACCAGCAGGGCGACGGCCGCGACCAGCCCGATCAATCGGCGTCGCTGCGCCCGATGCCGCACCGTCACCGGTGCGGGTGAGGTCACGGACGCCATGGGCTCCATGGTGGCCCCTCGGGCTGTGTGACGTCGGGCGAACGGAATGGTCGGTCCCACCCGACGGGTTGCTGAGCAATGATGGGATCGCGGGGGGCCGAGGACTCACGGCCGGGACCGGCCGACCTACCTCCGCCGGGAAGGGAGGCGTGATGCCCACCCGAGCCCGACGCGCACCGCGGGTCGACCGGGACCCCTATGCCGACTTCCTGCGCAGTTTCTCGCTGGTCGTCGTCATCCTCTGGCACTGGTGTTTCACCATCCTGATCTGGGGCGACGACGGACCCTACGCCACCAGCCCGCTCGGCTTCACCAGCGGTCTGTGGATCCTCACCTGGCTCCTGCAGGTTTTGCCGGTGTTCTTCTACATCGGCGCCTACGTGCACCTGAAGTCATGGGAGCGGGCCGCCGCGCGGGGCGAGCGGATCTGGCATTTCGCGCTCCGCCAGGCCAAGGCGTTGGCCATCCCGTCCGGGGCGCTCCTGGTCACCTGGATCGTGCTCGGGGTCATCGTCGGCACGGTGTTCGACGTCCAGTGGATGGGCCGCGCGGTCCTGATGGTCGTCTCCCCACTCTGGTTCGTCGCCGCCTACCTGGCGCTGATCTGCCTGCTCCCGATCACCGTCTGGCTGCATCGGCGGTACGACGCCCTGGTGTTGGTGGTGTTGGCCGGGCTGTCGGTGGTGGTGGACATCCTGCGGTTCCGGTATCACGTACCGGGGGTGGAGTGGGCGAACATGCTCTTCGTCTGGGGCTTCGCGTTCCAGCTCGGCTTCTTCCACGGCCGGATCTCCGGGGTCGACTCCGCGCCCCGCTACGCCGACGGCCGGGTCGATTGGGAGTACCAGTCACCCAAGGCCCTGGAGCGCGGCCGGATGTTCGCGCTCACCGGGCTGTTCGCATTGATCGGGCTGGTGTTCTCCGGCCTCTACCCGGGTTCGATGGTCGGCGTGCCAGGGCAGGGGTCGAACATGGCGCCGCCCACCGTCTGCATCATCGCGCTGACCATCTTCCAGGTCGGGGTCGCCGAGATCATTCGTCCCTCGGTGGTCAGGGCCCTCGACCGGGGCGGCTGGTTCGCCAGGGCATTCGGCGTCATCAACCGGTTCGCCCTCCCGTTGTTCCTGTTCCACACCACCGGCATGGCACTCGCCCGCGCTGTGGAGTGGGCGATCTTCGGAACGGAGTCGGAAGCCACCTCGCCGACGCTGACCTGGTGGCTGATGCGTCCGGTCGCCATCATCGGCCCGCTGCTGTGCACGATTCCGGTGATCTGGTTGTTCGGTCGTCGGTGGCAGAACAGGCAGGTACCCGCCACGCCGCGACCCGAGCGGGTGGTCGACGACGAGGTGGGCGACGGTGGTGACTACCCGTTGTCACCGGCCAAGGGCGGCGGCTGACCGCGTCGGCCGACCGCTGCGCAGATTTGATGAACGATAAGTGAACGGCGCGCGTCGGGTCGTGGCACACTGCGGTGACGCGTGCCCGCGGTGACCATCCGGGTAGGTTCCGGACGCCTTGGGGCGGCGGGCGTTCGAGGGCCCCCCGGGGCGCACTTCTACGGGTATGAGGCGTCGGTGTCGACCGGTCTGTTGTTGGTGGTGCTCGTCGTCATCACTGCGCTGATCTTCGACTTCACCAACGGCTTCCATGACTCGGCGAACGCCATGGCGACCTCCATCGCCACCGGCGCCCTGCGGCCGAGGGTTGCCGTCGGACTGGGCGCCGTGCTCAACGTCGCGGGCGCGTTCCTGTCGACCGCGGTGGCGAAGACCATCTCCGGCGGCATCGTCGACGACGCCCTTGTCACTCCCCAGATGGTGTTCGCCGGCCTGGCCGGCGCGATCCTGTGGAACCTGACCACCTGGTTGTTCGGACTGCCTTCGTCGTCGTCCCACGCGCTGTTCGGCGGGCTGATCGGTGCGGTGCTGGTCGGTGCGGGCGTGTCCGGGGTGAACCCGTCGGTCATCGTGTCCAAGATCTTGTTGCCGGCCGTCATCGCGCCGGTGGTGGCCGGCTTGGCCGCCGCGCTCGCCGTGTGGTGCGCCGACCGGATCACCCGTCGACTCAGTCGCGAGCGTGCCGAAGCCGGCTTCCGACGTGCGCAGCCGTTCACCGGTGGAATGGTCGCGCTGGCGCACGGCACCTCCGACGGTCAGAAGACCATGGGCGTCATCACGCTCGTGCTGATCACCAGTGGTTATCAGGAGTCGGGGACCGGCCCGCAATCCTGGGTCGTGCTGGCCGCCGGCCTGGCCATCGGCCTGGGGACGTTCTCGGGTGGCTGGCGGATCATGCGGACGATGGGCCACGGCCTGGTGGCGGTGGACTCCCGTCAGGGCTTTGCCGCCGAGGCATCTTCGACGGCGTCGATCCTGGCTTCGTCCCACCTCGGCATCGGGTTGTCCACGACCCAGGTGGTGTCGGGGGCGATCGTCGGAGTCGGTCTCGGTCGCAAGGATGCGCAGGTGCACTGGCGGGTCGCGGGACGGATGGGCATCGCCTGGCTGTTGACGCTTCCCGCCGCCGCCGTCGTCGGCGGGTTGGCCACGTTGCTCACCGAGCAGGGTCCGCTGGGGGTGGCCATCGTGTTCCTGCTGTTGGCGGCCGGTTCGCTGGGCATCTGGCTGATCTCCCGGCGCAACCGGGTCACCCACGCCAACGTGGGGGATTCCGACGAGGTGTTGGTGCTCGCCGAACCGCAGACCGGAGCCAAGGAATCGGTCTCGGCAGGCTGAACAGGTCCCTCATCGGTAGCCGGGTTCGGAGCCGGCCACGTGGGAGGATCACCCGGTGATCCTCGGCTACTTGTTGGCGCTGCTCGGCGCCACCGGTTCCGGCCTTGGTTCGGTGCTGGAGTCGCTCGGGGTGCGACGGGCCGGCGCCTACGGCGGCGATTCCGACGACCTGGGCCGGGTTGCGCGACAGCCCGTGTACTGGTCGGGGCTCGTCGCCGATCTGATCGGTTTCCTCTGCGCAGCCGCCGCACTGCACCGGCTGCCGCTGTTCCTGGTGCAGTCCGTGATGGCACTTTCGGTCGGCGTCACCGCGACCATCTCCCTGGCGTTGGGTATCCGACTGTCGCGTCGCGGCTGGTATGCGCTCGGACTCGGTGCGCTCGGGCTGATCCTGCTGGCGATCTCCGCCCAACCGGGCCCGGCTCGGCCGCTGCCCGATGCCTGGCATTGGGTGTTGCTCGGCATGGTCGTCCCGGTCGCTGTGATCGGCTGGCTCGGCAAGAAGGTGCCTCGACGCGGCGTGGCGCCGGTGCTGGCTTTCGGGGCCGGGCTGGCGTTCACCGTTGTCGCGGTTTCCGCGCGCTCACTGTCCGGTTTCGACTCCCTCGCAGACCTGCTCGGCCACCCCGGCGTCTGGGCGATCGCCGTGAACGGCGTCGCCGGGGCGGTGGTCTTCGCCATGGCGCTGCAGAACGGCAGCGCGACCACCGTGACAGCGGTCATGTTCACCACCAACACTGTGTTGCCCTCGATGATCGGCCTGCTGGTTCTCGGTGACACGGTGCGCTCGGGGTTCGCGGTGGTAGCCGTGTTCGGTTTCGTGCTGGCCGTGGGCGGGGCGATTGCCATCGCCCACTACGCGGACGTCGCGGGCGGCGAACCTGCCCGGCCCGGCATCGCCCCGACGCCCGCGCGACCGGTGTCACAGCAGGCTCCGTGGGTCAGGGCGCCGTCACCGGCCGAGACCGAGCCCTAGATTCGATAGGCTCGACGGGGCGATCAAAGCCCGAGTTCTCGATCCGACATCTGTACATACAGGAGCAGCGCCGTGGCCCGCGTGGCAGTCGATGTCGTCATCAAACCCGAGATCCTCGATCCACAGGGCAAGGCCATCTTGGCGGCTTTGCAGCGCACCGGACACGGCGGGGTGAGCGCGGTCCGGCAGGGTAAGCACTTCGACCTCGAGGTCGATGACACTGTGTCCGACGACGACCTCGAGGAGATTGCCGGCAGCTTGCTGGCGAACCCGGTGATCGAGAACTGGACGGTCCGGCGGGTGGAGTCGGAGTGAGCGACCGTCGACGAGCGAACGACCGGCAGACCACGCGCAGCGAGGCCCACGCATGACGCCCAGGATCGGGGTGGTCACGTTCCCCGGCAGCCTGGACGACGTCGACGCGCTTCGTGCGGTGCGCTGTGCCAAGGCCGAGGCCGTCGAACTCTGGCACGCGGACGCCGATCTGCACGGAGTCGATGCCGTGGTGGTACCAGGGGGGTTCTCCTACGGCGACTACCTGCGGGCCGGGGCGATCGCCGCACAGGCGCCCGTGATGCGCACGGTGATCGACGCCGCCCGTGCCGGGCTGCCGGTGCTCGGCATCTGCAACGGATTCCAAGTGCTCTGCGAGGCCGGACTGCTGCCCGGCGCGCTGGTGCGCAACGCCGGGCTCAAGTTCATCTGCCGCGACCAGTGGCTGCGGGCGGAGAACACCGCGTCGGTATGGACCAGCAGGTACGAGCCGGGTGCGGAGATCCTCATCCCGCTCAAGAACGCCGAGGGCCGGTACGTCGCGGACGCGTCGGTGCTGGACGAACTCGAGGGCGAGGGCCGGGTGCTGTTCCGCTATGTCGGCGACGGCCCGCACCAGGGCAACCCCAACGGTGCGCTACGCGACATCGCGGGCATCTGCTCGTCCGACGGTCGGGTGGCCGGATTGATGCCGCATCCCGAGCACGCCATCGACCCGTTGACCGGCCCGACCGACGACGGCCTCGGCTTCTTCCTGTCCGCGGTCGACCATCTGGTCGGGGCAGCGGCATGACGGGAGGTCCGGCATGACCGGGGTGCTCGAACAGGACACGGTGGCGACCGCAGCGGCCACGCCGGATCAGCCCCAGCCGTACCGGGAACTCGGGCTGAAGGACGACGAGTACGCCCGGATCAGGGACATCCTCGGGCGCCGGCCCAGCGACGCCGAATTGGCCATGTACTCGGTGATGTGGTCCGAGCACTGCTCCTACAAGTCGTCCAAGGTGCACCTGCGGTACTTCGGCGAGACCACAACGCCGCACATGCAGTCGAAGATGCTGGCCGGGATCGGCGAGAACGCCGGCGTGGTCGACATCGGCGACGGCTGGGCGGTGACCTTCAAGGTCGAGTCGCACAATCACCCGTCGTATGTCGAGCCGTACCAGGGCGCGGCCACCGGCGTCGGCGGCATCGTCCGGGACATCCTGGCCATGGGCGCTCGGCCGGTGGCGGTGCTCGACCAATTGCGGTTCGGTCCGGCCGATGCGCCGGACTCCCAGCGGGTGGTTCCCGGCATCGTCGCCGGGGTCGGCGGCTACGGGAATTCGTTGGGACTGCCGAACATCGGCGGCGAGGTGGTGTTCGACGCGTCGTATGCGGGCAATCCGCTGGTGAACGCGGGCGCGATCGGCGTGCTGCGCGCCGCCGACATGTACACCGCGCAGGCCACCGGGGTCGGGAACAAGATCATTCTTTACGGGTCGGCGACCGGCCTGGATGGCATCGGCGGGGTGAGCGTGCTGGCCTCCGAGACGTTCTCCGGCGACGAGAGCCACGTCGGCCGCAAGAAGCTGCCCAGCGTGCAGGTCGGTGACCCGTTTGCCGAGAAGGTGCTCATCGAGTGCACCCTGGAGGTGTTCGCCGCCGGACTCGTGGTCGGCATCCAGGATCTCGGCGGGGCCGGATTATCCTGCGCCACCGCAGAACTCGCGTCCGCCGGTACCGGCGGGATGACCGTCGACCTGGATGCGGTGCCGCTGCGCGCCACGGGCATGACCGCGGCCGAGATCCTGTCCAGCGAGTCGCAGGAACGCATGTGTGCGGTGGTCGAGCCCGACAAGGTCGATGCCTTCCTGGCCGTCTGCGCCAAGTGGGAGGTGCCGGCAGCGGTGCTCGGCGAGGTCACCGAGAGCGGTCGCCTGGTGATCACCCACCACGGCGCGGTGGTGGTCGACGTGCCACCGCGAACGGTGGCCCACGAGGGACCGGTCTACCACCGGCCCATTGCCCGGCCCGCAGCGCAGGATGCGTTGCAGGCCAACGGTTCCGAATCGCTTCCGCGTCCGTCGGTCGAGGAGCTGGGCGATCTGGTCCTGCGGATGGCCGGGTCACCGAACCTGTGTTCGCGCGGCTGGGTCACCGACCAGTACGACCGCTATGTCCGCGGCAACACGGTGCTGGCCCAGCCGGCCGACGCCGGGGTGGTGCGGGTGGCCGACGACTCGACGCTGGGCCTGGCGATGGCCACCGACTGCAGCGGCCGGTTCACCATGCTCGACCCGTACGCCGGCGCACAACTCGCGCTGGCCGAGGCCTACCGCAACGTCGCCGTCACCGGTGCGGTGCCGCTGGCCGTCACCGATTGCCTGAACTTCGGCTCGCCGGAGGACCCGGCCGTGATGTGGCAGTTCCAGCAGGCCGTACACGGCTTGGCCGACGGCTGCGCTGCGCTCGGGATCCCGGTCACCGGAGGCAATGTCAGCTTCTACAACCAGACCGGCGCCACCGCCATCCTGCCCACGCCGGTGGTCGGCGTACTCGGCGTGATCGATGACGTCCGGCGGCGGACGGTCACCGGGATCGGTCACGAGACGGGTGAGACGCTCATCCTGCTCGGCCGCACCCGTGACGAGCTCGACGGCTCGGAGTGGGCCCACGTGGTGCACGGCCACCTGGGCGGTCGGCCTCCGAAGGTCGATCTGGAGGCCGAGCGGCTGCTGGCCGAGATCCTGCTCGCCGGCTCCCGGGACGGCATGATCTCCGCGGCGCACGACCTGTCCGAGGGCGGATTGGCCCAGACCCTGGTCGAGATGTGCCTGGTCGGCGAAGTCGGGGCCCGGATCGTGCTGCCCGAATCCGCCGACCCCTTCGTCTACCTGTTCTCCGAATCGGCTGCTCGCGCGGTGGTGGCGGTGCCACGGACCGAAGAGCTGCGCTTCACCGAGATGTGCCAGGCCCGCAACCAGCCGTGGACCCGGATCGGAGTGGTCGACGCGGTGGATCCGGCCGGTCACCACCTGGACATCCAGGACGTCACCCGGCTCGCCCTGTCCGACCTGCGCGCGGCCTGGGAGGGCACGCTTCCGGCCCTGTTCGGGCCCGGCGTCGCGGGCTGACAGCGGATGGCTGTGCTCACCGAGGTCTGCGTCGACTCCGCCAGCGGAGCGAAGGCAGCATGGAACGGTGGGGCCGACCGCCTCGAACTGTGTGCCGCGCTGGAGACCGGTGGGCTCACGCCGAGCCGCGGCCTGCAGGAGACGGTTGTCGGCGTCACCGATCTGCCGGTGCATGTGCTGGTTCGCCCTCGCCAAGGTGACTTCTGTTATGACAGCGGCGAAATCGCGGCGATGGTGGCGGACATCCGAGGTGCGCTCGATGACGGCGCGACCGGCCGTGGTGGTGGGCGCGCTGACCGCGGCCGGCGAGGTCGACCGGGACGTCACGGCCCGGCTGGCGGACGCCGCCGGTGGTGCGCCGGTCACCTTCAACCGGGCGTTCGACCTGGTCGAGGACCAACACGCGGCCCTGGACGTGTTGCTCGAGCTAGGCATCAGGCGGGTGCTCACCTCCGGGGGGCGACGGACCGCGGCCGAGGGCGCGCAGCGGCTGGCGGAGCTGGTACGCCGGGCCGGGGAGGACATCGTGATCCTGGCCGGCGCCGGCATCACCCCGACCAACGCCGGCGGCCTGGTCCGCACCAGCGGGGTGAGGGAGATCCACTTCTCCGCGCGGCAGCCCGTGCAGGCAACGCTGCGCTTCCGCAACCCCGATGTTGCGCTCGGCGTCGGCGAGGTGCGGTTGGGCCGCACCTCGGCCGGGGCGGTGGCGGCGACCGTCGCCGCGGTTCGGGACCTCTGACGGGTCCGGGTGCGGCCGGCGCATGCCGCTCACGACTAGGTGGGTCACCTGATGCGGCTGCGGCACCCGCCCTCCTAGCTTCGCTGTACCCGGTCGAGCGCCGGGCAACGCGAACCGAGGAGAAGCCATGACCGTCACCGACACCCAGACCCCGACCAGCCCCGCTGCGCAACTGGACCCCGACAAGCTGATGCAGTTCGTCTTCCGCGCCGTCGACGAGGTCGGCGCCACGCTCAACGCCGCACTCGTCGTGATGGGCGACAAGCTCGGCTACTACCGGATTCTGGCCGCCGGTGGCCCGCTGACCCCGTCCGAGCTGGCCGACCGCTCGGGCACCGCCGAGCCCTACGCCCGAGAGTGGCTCAATGCCCAGGCGGCGGGCGCTTCGTCAGCTACGACCCGGCGTCCCGGCGCTACCACCTGCCGCCCGAGCAGGCCGTCGCGCTGACCGACAGCGACAGCCCGGCCTACCTGCCCGGCTTCTTCCAGATCGCCCTCGGCTCGGTGCACGACACCGACGCCATCGTCGAGGCGGCCCGCACCGGGGCAGGGTTCGGCTGGCACGAGCACGGCTCCGACGTGCACATCGGCTGCGAGCGGTTCTTCCGCCCCGGCTACCTGGCGAACCTGGTCGAGTCGTGGTTGCCGGCGCTGGACGGCGTGGTGGACAAGCTCACCGCCGGCGCGGTCGTCGCCGACGTCGGCTGCGGCCACGGCGCCTCGACAATCTTGATGGCGCAGGCGTTCCCGCGGTCCAGATTCGTCGGGTCGGACTACCACGCCGAGTCCATCGCGGTGGCCCGGGAGCGCGCCGAGGTCGCCGGGGTGGCCGACCGAGTGAGCTTCGAGGTGGCCGGCGCGACCGAGTTCAGCGGCCGCAGCTACGACCTGGTGACCATGTTCGACAGCCTGCACGACATGGGCGACCCGGTCGGGGCGGCCCGGCACGTCCGCGAGGTGATCGCCCCGGACGGCACCTGGCTGCTGGTCGAGCCGATGGCCGGCGACCGGGTGGAGGACAACCTGAACCCGGTGGGCCGGGCGTACTACGGCTTCTCCACCCTGCTGTGCACGCCGAACTCGCTGTCCCAGGACGTCGGACTGGCCATCGGCACCCAGGCCGGCCCGGCCAAGCTGCGCGACGTCACCACCGCCGGCGGCTTCACCCGATTCGAGCGGGTCGCCCAGACCCCGTTCAACCAGGTTCTGCAGGTCCGGCCATAGCGTCGCGGGGCCGCGCGGAGCACAGTGACGTGATGAGCAGCACCCGATGAGCACCGTGTCGCCGACCGCCTCCGGCCCGGCCGCCGCTTTCCCCGCGGCGGCCGGACCGGGAGGGCCACGTCGCTCCGCGACGGCGTGCACATCGCCTACCAGGTCTACGAATGTCCCGGCCGCCCGACCATCGTGTTGATGCCCGCCTGGTCGATCGTTCCGGCACGGTTCTGGAAGCTGCAGGTGCCCTACCTGTCCAGGCACTTCCGGGTGGTGACGTTCGACGGCCGGGGCGCCGGCGGGTCCGACCGGCCGGTGGGCGCCCAGGCGTACATCGACGACCAGTACGCCGATGACGCTCATTGCGGTGATGGACGAAACCGGCACCGACCGTGCGGTTCTCGTCGGGTCTGTCGATGGGGGTGGTGTGGGCCCTGTTGGCCGCCGACCGCCATCCGCGAACGGGTGCTCGGCATCGCCGCCATCGGCCCGGCCTGCAAGCTCGGGGTGATCGACATCGCGAGGGAGGCGTTCTCCTTCGAGGCCCGGCTGGACACCACCGCGGGTTGGGCCATGTACAACCGACACTTCTGGCTGGAGGGCGGCTACCGTGCCTTTCTCGATTTCTTCTTTCGCGCCATGTTTCCAGAGCCCCACTCCACCAAGCAGATCGAGGACGGCGTCGGGTGGGGCCTCGAGGTCTCGCCGGCCACCCTTGCCGACACCGTCGCCGGGCGAAACGATCTGGCCGACCCGGATGTCGAGTCAGCCGCAGCGGCCGGCCTCGCCTGCCCGTCCTGGTCCTGCACGGAACCGACGACCAGATCCGCACCGCGGCCATCGGCCAACGTCTCGCGGAGCTGACCGGCGGCACCATGCTCCAGGTGGTCGGCGGCGGCCACGGGTTGCCGTGCCGCGAACCGGTACTGGTGAACCACCAGGTCAAGCGGTTCGCCGAAGAGGTGACCGGGAGTCGGTCGCCGGCGCCGCGCCGGTGGACCAGGGCCAGATCGCGGCAGCGTCGAGCGCTGTACCTGTCCTCGCCGATCGGCCTGGGCCACGCCCGGCGCGACCTCGCGGTGGCCGGTCAGCTGCGGCTGCGACGTCCTGACCTGCAGATCGACTGGTTGGCCCAGCACCCCGTCACTGCGCTGTTGGCGGCCGCAGGCGAGTCGGTACACCCGGCCTCCGCGCTACTGGCCAGCGAATCAGGGCATGTCGAACACGAGTCCGGTGACCACGATCTGCATGCCTTCCAGGCGATCCGGCGCATGGACGAGACGCTTGATCACCAACTTCATGGTGTTCGACGAGGTGGTCGGGTCCGGCGACTACGACCTGGTGATCGGCGACGAGGCCTGGGATGTCGACCATTTCCTGCACGAGAATCCGGAGCTCAAACGGTACGCGTTCGCCTGGATGACCGACTTCGTCGGCTGGCTGCCGATGCCGGACGGTGGTCCGGCCGAGGCCGCCCTGACCGCCGACTACAACGCCGAGATGCTCGAGCAGCGAGCCAGGTTCGCGCGGATCCGCGACCGGTCCATCTTCGTCGGTGACCCGGAGGACATCGTGCCGGACTCGTTCGGCCCCGGGCTGCCCGGCATCCGCACGTGGACCGAGGAACACTTCGACTTTGCCGGCTACGTCACGGGTTTCGACCCTCCTGGACCAGTGGAGCGGGCCGCCACTCGGACCCGGCTCGGAATCGGCGAGCAGCAGCGGCTGGCCGTGGTCACCGTCGGGGGGTCAGGGGTCGGTGAACCGATGTTGCGCCGGGTGCTGGACGCGATTCCGCAGGTGCACAAGGCCAACCCGGATCTGCAGTTCCTCGTCGTGTGCGGGCCGCGGATCGACCCGCGGACCCTGCCGTGCCCGCCGGCCACCACGGTGGTCGGCTACCTGCCCGACCTGCACCTGGTGCTGGCCGCGGCCGATATCGCCGTGGTGCAAGGAGGTCTCACCACCTGTATGGAGTTGACCGCAAGTGGCACACCGTTCGTGTACGTGCCGCTGCAACATCACTTCGAACAGCAATTCCACGTCCGTCACCGGCTGCAGCGATATCACGCCGGCGTGATGATCCCGTATCCCGAGCTGGCACCGGACCGGCTGGCCGCCGAATTGAACTGCCTGCTGGCCCGGCCGACGGAGTTCCGACCGGTGGCCACCGACGGCGCCGCCCGCGCCGCCGACCTCTTGGCCGAGTTGATCTGACGCCGAGTTGATCTGACGCGCGCGATCCGTTCTCTGCCCACGCGGCAACCTCACTGCGCCAACAGGTCCGCCAGTTCGGCTCGGCTGCGGATCCCGAGTTTGGTGTAGACCTTGCGCAGGTGGTACTCGACCGTCTTGGGGGACAGGAACAGGGTCGCAGCGACGTCCCGGATCGTGCTGCCGTCGGCCAGGTGGGACGCTATCTGCAATTCCTGCGGTGTGAGCGCCGCAGCGCGGGGTTGCGCACGCCGCCGCACCGGGATGCCGGTCGCGGCCAACTCGGCCGCGGCACGGTCGGCCCAGGGAACTGCCGGCAGCGCTTCGAAGATCTCCAACGCCGTGCGCAGTTGATCCCGCGCGTCCGCGCGTCGGCGGGCCCGGCGCAGCCGTTCGCCGTACGCCAGGCGGGTTCTCGCTTCCTCGAACCGATCAAGGGTGTGCCGGTGGGCGGCCAGTGCCACACCGAACCGGCTGTCCAGGAGGTCATCCGCGGCACACTGGCCCAGCGCCCGGTTGGCCCGCGCGGTCACCCACGGCAGGCCCTTGGCCCTGGCCCGCTCGGCGAAATCCACGGCCACCGCTTCGGCCTCCTCCGCGCGTCCCAGCCGGAGCAGCACCTCGGTCAGTTCGGCACCCGGGTACAGGTCGGGGTCGTCGATCTGCAGCGCGCCGAGTCGGGTGGTCAAAAGCTGATAAGCGCGCAACGCCTCCTCCAGTCGCCCGGCGGCAAGTTCGCGGTCCGCTGCCGCGCTCAACGTCCACACCTCGGCGACCGGCACGTCGGCCGGGCGACGCGGGTCGGCGGCGTGCGCGGGATCGGGCTCGCGGCCCTGCCTGGCCAGGAGCCAGGCCAGCCCGGCCGCGGCCATCACACTGTCGGTGAGGTCGCCGGTCTCCTTGGCCAGCGCCATCGATTCCTGGTAGGTCGCCTCCGCCCGCGACCATCGATCCGTCGTCGCGTCGTCCCTGGCGAGCAGGAACAGCACCAGGGGGAGGACGGACACTGCTGCTCTGGACCGCACCCGGTCGATCAGCCTGGCGATGGCCGGTTGGCTGTCCTGATCGCGCAGGAAGAGCAGGCCGGTCAGCAGCCAGACGATCGTCGTCTCGTCGTTGGCCTCCGGCTCAGCGCCGAGTTGCCCGATGCCGGCCCGGAGGCGTTGTGCGCCACCCGTGTTGGCCAGCATCCGGGCGGCGCCCGCCGCCGTGTTGCCCAGCGCTCGCGCCCAGGTCGAGCGGGCGTCGGGGAGCAAGGCGTCGATACGATCAGCCGCGGCGCCCGCGGCCGTGATGTCGGCCAGGTAGTAGCAGGCGTAGATGGCATCGGCCAACAGCGGGATGGCCTGATCCGGGTCCGCGGCCAGGGCCGCCGCCTGCTCGAAACACCGACGCGCCACCCGCGGTGCGCCCCCGCGCTGGGCGATCCAGCCCTGGAGGCGAAGGGCGCGGACCCACAGGTCGGCGTCCACCGTCCGATCCGCGGCGGTCACAGCCGGCCCGGTGAGGAGCCCGGCCAGGCCCAACAGCCGGTCGGCGTGTCGGGCATTGCCCGCCCACGATGCGGCCTCCGCTGCGGCCAGCCACCTGGACCTCGCCTCAGCCGGACTCCGGCTCAGCCTGGCCGCGCGCTCGTGCGCGGCCGCGGCGACGGAGTACGCGCTCCGTCGGGCCGCCCGCAGTCCCGCGGCCACCAGCAGGTCGGCCACCACCGGGTCCGGACCGAGCGAGGCTTCCGCCAGGTGCCAGGCGCGCCGGTCGTCGTCGTCGGGCAGCGTGTCGGCGACGGCCCGATGCACCTTCCGGCGCCAGGCCGGGTCGGCGTCGGTGTAGACGGCCGAGCGCACCAGGGGGTGGCGGAAGATCGCCCGATCGGCTCGAACCGTCACGAGACCGGCGGATTCGGCCTCGGCCAGGTCCGTCAGCGCCAACCCGAGCGACTGGCAGGCCAGCGCCGCGGAGGGCAGGTCGCCGTCGGTCACCGTGAGCACCTCCAGCACCTTGCGCGTGCCGGTGGGCAATGCCCTGGCCCGGGCCGCAAAGGCAGTGGCCACGGTCGTCGATACCGGGAATGGTGTCTGCGGGTGCGCGGCCAGCAGGACCGCCGGGTCCTTGCCGAGTTCCACCAGGGCGAGCGGATTGCCCGCCGTTGCCCGATGCAGCCGGGCCAGCAGATCGGCGTCCAGCCAGCCACCGCCGGTGATCTCGGCGAGGACAACGGATGCGGCCTCGAGGGGCAGCCCGCTCAGTTCGAACGCCGGCAGATCGGCGAGCGCTGACCCGGGTTGCACCGAGCGAGCCGCGCCGAGCACCGCCACGGGGTCAAGGGCCAGCCGGTGGGCCGCGAAGGCAAGGGCCTGGATCGAGGGCCGGTCCCACCACTGCAGATCATCCACGAGCGCGAGCACCGGTCGTTGTTCGGCATGCCTGCAGAGCAGGCTCAGCGTTGCTGCCCCCACCGCGAAACGGTCAGGAGCGGGCACCGGCGCGCAGGGCCAACGCGGCGCCGAGGGCTTCGGCCTGTGGCGGCGGGATCGCGTCGAGGTCGGGCAGGGCCGGTCGCAGTAGCTGGGACAGTCCGCCGAACGGCACCTCGCGCTCGGATTCGGCACCCACCGCACGGAGCACCGTGACGTCGGCCAGGTCGGCGGCCGCCGCTTCCATGATGGCGCTCTTGCCCACCCCGGGCTCGCCGGTCAGCAGCAGCGCGCCGCCCTGACCGAGCCGGGTCGAGGCGATCAGCCGCCGAACCGCCTCGAGTTCGTCCTGCCGCCCGACGAGCACGTCCGAAGTCTAGGAAGCCGAAGGCTCGCCCAGCACCCGACCGACGCCGCGGGCGGCCAGCCGATGCCAGGTCGGAAACCTGAGCAGCATCGCGTGATCGGTGAAGGACAGGATCTCCCGGTCGATCACCGCCCCGGCGGCGGCCGCGCGGGTCAACCACGGCTCGGTCTCCGCCGCCGGACAGGTGTGATCCCACTCTGCTTGCAGCACTACCAGGGTCCGCCCGGCCAGGGCACCGACCGGATCGGACGGCGGGAGCCATGGTGTGAGCAGGACCGCGCCGACCACACCCTCGGCCGAGACCCGGTGCGCCGCGGTCCGGCCACCCATCGAGTGGCCCACGAGCCCGATGGGCTGATCCGCAAAACGAGTTCGCAGGAGATCCAGCGCCCAGTCCGCATCACGCAGCGCCGAGCTGCCGGAGCCGTTCCAACCACCGACAGCATGCTTGAGCAGGGCGACCGCGACGTCCGGGGACCGGCGCCCGATCGAACGGGCGATGGGCACCATGCGCGCCACCGGTCCGGTCCACCAGCCGGGACTCCTGGTGCTGGTCACGCTGCCGCCGTGGAGCATCAACACCACCGCGGTCGGCTGCTGCGGAAGGTGGGCGAACTTCAGCCCGGCGCCGTGGGGGCCGGCGAGCACCCGGCTACTCTCGTCCGACATGGCGCGGCGCATGGTCACCTCCGAACGGGCGGCGGCAGCCATCGCCGCCGCCGGAGACGCCGACCTCGACCCGGACGCCGTCAAGGACACGGTACGGACGACGGTGGCGTGGCTGGCCCAGCAGCACCCTGGCCGGTCGGTGGAGGTGCGCGTACCGCCGTTCGCAGCCGCCCAGGCCATCGAGGGCCCACGGCACACCAGGGGCACCCCGCCCAACGTGGTGGAGACCGATCCGCAGACCTGGTTGGCCCTGGTGAGCGGTCGGCTCGACTTCGCCGGCGCCACGGCCGCCGGCCTGGTCCGGGCCAGCGGGACCAGGGCCGACCTGTCCGCGCTGCTGCCGATGACTGCGCCGCGCACCCGGTCGGGGGAGTGAGGGTGACCGATTCCGACTACCTCGTCAGCTGTGAACGCTGGCTGCGATCGGCCGGGGTGCCGGCGTTCGTCCGCGGCCATGCCCGTCCGGCCGAGGTCGCCCGCCGTCCGTGGTCAGTGGTGCTGTCCGGCCTGCTCTCGATCGGGCTCATCATCCTTGCGCTGGTGCTGTTCGGGTTCTTCGACCTGCCTCACGGACCTTGGGCGTACGTCGGCGCGGCGGTCGGCACGCTGGTGCTCGGCTATCTGCTGACCGCGCTGGGCGTCACGTCGGTCCTCGGCTTCAGTCTCGGCTTCCTGATCCGGACCGTCTGGCGCAGCGGCACCGGGATGACGCACGTGCTCCCACTGCTGCTGGTGGCAGTGGTGTTCACCTTCCTCGCGGCGGAGACCTGGCAGTCGATCGGACGGCTCCAGGGCCTGCCTCTCGTGCTCACCACGCTGCTGATTGCCGCGGTTGCCGTCCTGATGCTGCGCCGCAAGGCGCCGGCCGGGGAGACGGCCGACGAGACCGGCTTCGCCGATCATGCCGCGCTGCTCGCGGCGCTTCCGGGCCAGCTGCGATCGGCCGCGCCGGCGACCGGCCCGGCCGACCGTAGCGGTCCGCTCTCCTGGGGCGAGCGACTCAACCTGAACATGATCGCGGTGCTCGGCCGGGTGCTGGTGGCCGCCGTCATCGGTGCGGCGATCGCGGCGTTCTTCGTGGTGTTCGGCGTGCTGACGGTCGATGCCGACGTTGCTGCTGCGTGGGTCGGCCGGCCGCCGACTGTCTGGTGGCAGGGCACTCTGGCTCACCACACCTACACGTTGACCGCCGAACACATCCGGGTCGCAGTGTTCCTTGGCGTCTTCTCCGCGCTGTACTTCATCGTCGCGGCGGCGTCCGACCGCACGCTGCGGGCGACCCTGACCACCGACGTCGACGCACACGTGCGGCAGTGCCTCGCGGTGCGCGCCGTGTACCGCGTGAGCAGTCCTTCATGATCATCTGCGTCGTCGATCCGTATGTACGGTGTGAGCAGTTCGTGTGAATCGTGTATCGCTGGGCGGTGCTCGAACGTCCTTCAGGGTGCTGTACGCAATCCGGCCGGAGTGTGATTCCGACTCGGGCGCTGCCCGGGATTCCCTCGCACGTAAGGAACTTCCATGCGTATATCTCCACCGGGCCGGGTAACTCCGCGCCTGCTGGCCGTCATCGGATTGGCGACAGCGATGATTGCCGTCACGGCCGGTCCGAGCACGGCGGCGACGGCCGGAACCCTTGCCGCTGCTGCGACGACTGCGCCTCCCGCGTCGTCGGACGTCAATCACCAGAAGGGCGATGCCACCGAATTCGCGGGCTACTCCGGCACCACCACCACGGGGGTTGGGGCGACGTCCGGGCCCGTCGATGACCACGGCGTCAGCAAGCCGGGCAGCTGGACGCCCAAGGGCACCAACGACGCCGACAACCCTGACGTGGCCGGCCAGCAGGCCGCGAACAAGGTTCCGGACAAGATCGTCAAGGTCACGCTGCCCACCAAGCCGACCAAGGCGTCCGTGGCGGCCGTCCGAGAAGCGTTGCAGGACAACGCCAAGGCGCAGGTCACCGTGTTGATGAACGGCACCGACCTGA
Source organism: uncultured Actinomycetota bacterium (assembly GCA_963834185.1). GTDB lineage: Bacteria > Actinomycetota > Actinomycetes > Mycobacteriales > Nakamurellaceae > Nakamurella. The sequence goes on along the minus strand of CAWIAR010000011.1, from coordinate 182,582 downwards.
CCGTCGGCGCGTCCGGGGTCAGCGCCGAGCGGGCGGACGTCCAGGCGGCTCAGGCCGACCTGGCGCGGACCCTGGCCGGCACCGGCGCCAGCAAGATCTCCACCGCAACCCTGCAGCCGGCTGCCACCTATCGGATCACCGACGCCGGGCTGGATGCGCTGCTGGCCGACCCGTCGGTCGCCGACGTCACGCTGGACGGCACGGCGTCCGCCGAACTGGCGTCCAGCACCGGCGTGATCCAGTCGACCCAGCTCAACGCCGCCGGCGTGCTCGGCAACAACTTCGACGGCAGTGCCACGGGTGCCTACCAGGTTGCGGTCATCGACTCCGGCGTCGACAACCAGCACAACGCGTTCACCGGCCGGATCGTCTCGCAGGCCTGCTTCGTCACCGACAGCTCCTGCCTGGGCGGCACCAACGCCAGCACGGCGGCCGGCAGCGCCGACGAGTGCACCCACTCCAACGACTGCGATCATGGCACGCACGTGGCCGGCATCGCGGCCGGCGCGTTCTTCACCGGAGGTCACGAAGGAGTGGCAAGGGGTGCTCAGATCGTCGCCATCAAGGTGGCCCAGGACGACCCGGCCGGTGCGCGGTGGACTGCCCAGTTCTCGTCCATCAACAACGCGCTGCAACGGGTACTGACCCTGAAGAACTCCTCCAACCCGAACATCGTTGCGGTGAACCTGTCCATCGGCACCAGCACCACGTTCACTCCGGCTCAGCAGTCGACGTGTGACGCGGTCTCCCCGACTGTGGTGGCGTCCATCGCGCAGCTGCAGAACGCCGGTGTTGCCGTCGACATCGCCGCCGGGAACAACGGCGTGGCCGGCGCGATGAGCTTCCCGGGTTGCGCCACCAACGCGTTCGCCATCGGCGCCACCGACGACTCCGATGTGCCGGCATCGTTCACCAACTCGAGCACTGGGCTCCGCTGGTGGGCGCCGGGCGTGAACATCGACTCGGCCGTCCCGACCGGCAACAACCATGCGTCCAAGGACGGCACTTCGATGGCCACCCCGCACGTGGTCGGCGCCCAGGCGCTGCTGCGGGAGTGCGTGGACGGCAACGGTATTCCGTTGACCAACTCTGCGGTCGCCGGACTGCTGGACAGCACCGGGCCGCTGGTCACCAGGGCCGGCGTCACCCGCCATCGGATCAACGTGCTGGACGCCGCCACCTCGACGGTGAACAACAACGACTTCGCCAATGCCGAGGTGTTCAGCGGCAACGGGCCGATCAACGACTTCGACTTCACCGTGTGCTCGGACACCGAGCCCGGTGAGCCGTCCGGCGGATTCAGCCTTGACAACGGCATCTGGTGGTACTGGACCCCGGCCAGCACCGGCACCGCGACCATCAACACCGTCGACAGTGGCTCATTCCACACCACTTTCGACACCACCCTGGCCGTGTACACGGGTACCACCCTGCCCACGCTGAAGCTGGTCGCGGCCAACGACGACCTGTCCGGCAGTGACCGGCGCAGCCAGGTGGTCTTCCCGGTCAACGGCGGCACCACCTACCGGATCAAGGTGGACGGGTTCGCCGCGTCCAACGGTCTGCTCAACCTGCACATCGAGAACGGCCCGCCACCGGTCTGCTTCACCACACCGGCGACCATCGTCGGCACCACCGGTAACGACGTGCTCAACGGAACGGCGGGCAACGACGTGATCGTCGCCGGCGCCGGCAACGACACGATCAACGGCAACGGTGGCGACGACACCATCTGCGGGGACGCCGGCAACGACACGATCAACGGCGGCGACGGGAACGACTTCGTCCTGGGTGGCTCCGGATCCGACCGGATCCTCGGTGGCAACGGCAACGACTATCTGGTCGGCAACCCGGGCTTCGGCAGCAACGACGACGCCGGCGACACCATCCTCGGCGAGACCGGCAACGACACCCTCGACGGCTGGTTCGGCGACGACGTGCTGGCCGGCGGTCCCGGCAATGACAGCATCGGCGGATTTGCCGGTGTGGACACCGCCACCTTCTCGGCATCGGCCACGGCGATCAACGGCCAGCCTGACCTCGAACACCGCGACCGGGGAGGGCTCCGACACCTTCGTCGGCGTCGAGAACCTGACCGGTTCGAAGTTCGCGGACCGGATGATCGGTGACGCCAACGCCAACTACCTGTACGGCTACGAAGGGAATGACGGGCTCGACGGGATGGCCGGCAACGACCGGTTGGCCGGTGGAAACGGCAACGACTCGATGCGCGGCCGGACCGGCAACGACCGGCTGGAGGGCGGGGCCGGCACGGATGCGGCGAACTACGACACCGCGGCCGGTGGCGTGCACGTCAACCTGACCAGCAATGCCGCCAGCGGGGCTGACGGGGTCGACGTGCTGAGCCTGGTGGAGAACGTCACCGGTTCCGCCTACGCCGACTACCTGACCGGTTCGGCGGGGTGAACGTCCTGCGGGCCGGGTCCGGCAACGACATCGTCAAGGGCATGGCCGGCAACGACTCCATTTATGGCCTGGCCGGTGCCGACCGGATGTACGGCGGTGACGGAAACGACGTGGTCAGCGGTGGCGACACCTCGGACCTGGTCGTCGCCGGGGAGAACGGCAACGACCGGCTGTACGGCGACGCCGGGACGGAGACCTGCAGCGGCGGTGCCGGCATCGACCTGGCTTCGGCCACCTGCGAAGCAACCGTCGGAGTGCCGTAAACCGCAGCACCACGTGGTTGAACACCCCCGGAGGGCCGGCTGCAGAGCCGGCCCTCCGGGCCGTCCGGGATCACCCGGTCAACCACCTGGTCGGTACGGGCGGACTGCGCGTGCCGGGCCCGACGCCGGTGCGGTCCGGGTAACATGGGGTACCGGCTTACCGCAGTCCGAAACCGGACCGCACCAACGCGAGCAGGGAGCACGGTTTTCGTGGGCACTGGTGACACGCAGTTCCCGGCCCTCCCCCTCACCCCGGTCCAACCCGACGCGATCCAGCCCGATGAGGCGCCGCGCGAGGAGTGCGGGGTGTTCGGGGTCTGGGCGCCGGGTGAAGAGGTCGCCAAGTTGACCTACTTCGGTCTCTACGCGCTGCAGCACCGCGGCCAGGAGGCGGCCGGCATCGCGGTCGCCGACGGCGCGGCGATCGTGGTGTTCAAGGATCTCGGCCTGGTCTCCCAGGTTTTCGACGAGCAGGTGCTGTCCTCTCTGCACGGACACATCGCCGTCGGGCATTGCCGGTACTCCACGACCGGGTCCACCACCTGGGAGAACGCGCAGCCGACGTTCGCCACCACAGCGGTCGGCTCCGGTATCGCGCTCGGTCACAACGGCAACCTGGTGAACACCGCCGAGCTGGCCCGCAGTGTGGCCGCAGAGCCGCACTCGCCGGACCGGCCGAACTCCACCACCGACTCGGACATCGTCACCAAGTTGCTGGCCGCGGCATCCGCCGACTCCGGGCTGCAGGCCGCGGCGATGGAACTGCTACCCACCCTGCGTGGCGCGTTCTGTCTGGTGTTCTGCGACGAAAGCACCCTCTACGCCGCGCGTGATGCGCACGGCATCCGCCCGCTGGTGCTCGGCCGGCTGGACCGCGGCTGGGTGGTCGCGTCGGAGACGGCAGCGCTGGACATCGTCGGCGCGTCCTTCGTCCGCGAGGTCGAGCCGGGCGAATTGCTGGCCATCGACGCAGATGGGCTGCGCAGCGAGCATTTCGCCCCGCCGACCCCGAAGGGCTGCCTGTTCGAGTACGTCTATCTGGCCCGGCCGGACACCGCCATCGCCGGCCGTGGGGTCTACGCGACCCGCGTGGAGATCGGCCGCCGGCTGGCCGTCGAGGCTCCGGTCGACGCCGACCTGGTGATCCCCACTCCGGAGTCCGGCACCCCGTCGGCGATCGGCTACGCGCGAGGCCTCCGGTATCCCGTACGGCCAGGGCCTGGTCAAGAACGCCTACGTGGGCCGGACCTTCATCCAGCCCTCGCAGACCATCAGGCAACTCGGCATCCGGCTGAAGCTGAACCCACTGCGCGACGTCATCCGTGGCAAGCGGTTGGTCGTGGTGGACGACTCGATCGTGCGGGGAAACACCCAGCGGGCCCTGGTCCGGATGTTGCGCGAGGCCGGGCGCGGTCGAGGTGCACGTCCGGATCGCCTCACCGCCCGTGCGCTGGCCGTGCTTCTACGGCATCGACTTCGCCTCGCGGGCCGAATTGATCGCCAACGCCGGTGACGTGGAGGCCGTCCGCCGGTCGATCGGCGCCGACACCCTCGGCTATGTGTCGCTCGACGCGTTGATCGCGGCCTCCGACCAACCGAAGAACCGGTTGTGCACTGCGTGTTTCACCGGTGACTACCCGATCGAGATCCCCAGCCAGGTCGGCAAGCACGTACTCGAGGGCATCGCCCGTGGCGTCGCCGGCGACGCCAGCCCGGTGGTGGCCGCCGGCTACGGCGCCGAGGACGCGCTGAGCCGGCCGTGACCGATCTGTCGCATCCCATCGGCTCCGGCGCCACCTACGCCGGCTCCGGGGTATCCATCGCCGCCGGCGAGGCCGCCGTCGGACATGATCAAGCCGTGGGCCGAGAAGACGCGGCGGTCCGAGGTGCTCGACGGGATCGGCGGCTTCGCCTCGCTGTTCCGGCTGCCGCTGCACCGTTACCGCGACCCGGTGCTGGCCTCGTCGTCGGACGGCGTCGGCACGAAGTCGGCGATCGCCCAGGCAATGGACGTCCACACCACCATCGGCATCGACCTGGTCGCCATGGTGGTCGACGACCTGGTCGCCTGCGGAGCCGAGCCGCTGTTCCTGCAGGACTACATCGCCTGCGGAAAACTGGTGCCCGAACGCATCGCGCAGATCGTCAGCGGCATCGCCGAGGGCTGTGTGCGCGCCGGTTGTGCGTTGGTCGGCGGGCGAGACCGCCGAACACCCCGGGCTGATGGCGCCGGAGGACTACGACCTGGCATCCACCGCGGTCGGCATTGTCGAGGCTGACGAGATCCTCGGCCCCGACCGGGTGCGGCCGGGCGATGTGGTCATCGGGCTCGGTTCCTCCGGGGTGCACTCCAACGGCTACTCGATGGTGCGGCACGTGCTGCTGGACATCGCCAGACTTCCGTTGGACGGCCACGTCGAGGAGTTCGGCCGGACACTGGGCGAGGAACTGCTCGAGCCCTGCCGCATCTACGCCTTGGACTGCCTGAAGCTGACCAGGGAGACCGACGTCCACGCCTTCGCGCACATCACCGGCGGCGGGTTGGCGGGCAACCTGGCCCGGGTGATCCCGCAAGGCCTCACGGCCACGGCTCGATCGGCGCGCCTGGGCGCCGCTTCCCGTCTTCGGCTACATCGCCGGCCAGGGCCGGGTGGCCCGCGAAGAGATGGAGAAGGCGTTCAACATGGGCGTCGGGATGGCCATGGTCATCGCGCCCGACGAGGTGGACCGGGCGATGGCCATCCTCACCGCGCGGCACGTCGAGGGCTACCTGCTCGGCACGGTCGAGGCCTCCGGCCACGGCGAGCCGAGAGTGGTGCTGACCGGCGAACACCCGCGCTGGTAGCGCGGGACGTCAGACCGCCCGCATGCACCGCGGCGCAGTCCGGCGCGACCGAGCGAGACCAGCCGCACGGTGAACGCCGGCGTGTGCACCGACCGGCGGCCTTCCGGCGCTGCGATCGGGTGCACGTCGTGGCTCCAGGCGATGACGCAGCCGTCGGGTGCGAGGTAGAGCGGGCGGACCCGGCTCCGCGCCGGTGCCGATCATCAGGTCCAGCTCGTCGGAGTCGCCGTCCGGCGCTCCACCACGGTCGCGACGGGCGGCAGGGCGCCGCCGTCGTCCGGCATCAGGCCGACGCGGAGCGCCGCTGGCCGGTCGACGTCGGGAAGGACATCAGGCTCGCAGCTGGACGACCGGCGCACAGCCGGCAGAGCCCGCTGCCTGTCGGGCGGCCGCCGCGGCCGGACCGGCACCGACCAGGGTTGCGGCCGCGGCGGCGACCAGCGCAACGACGACGCGCGAGCCGCGGTGAGTGGTCGAGCGATTCATGATGGTGCCTCCGGAGGGAGCTGGGCCCCGCTCGGGGCCCACGGTGTGCTGACCCCTCTACGGTCGGCGCGACGCCCTGACCTGCACCATTCGCCTTTCGGCCCATGTTTTCGGAGCGACGACCGGCGTAGCGTCAGCGTCCTGGAGGTGTCTCGATGTCCTCTTCAACGGATCTGCCATCGGCCGACATGTACGCCCTGCTGCAGCTGATCGGGGACGCAGCCGACGACGACCCGGGCCCGGCGCTGCCCTGGGCGCTGCTGGACGGTCTGCGTGCGCTCATCCCGTGCGCGGAGATCGGCTTCAACGAGTGCGACTTGGCAGGGCATCGCTATGTTCAGATTCAGTCGGTGAACCCCGACGACAGTCATGTGGTAGTCCCGGATTCCGTGCCGAGCAACTCGATGTGGTTCACCGAGTTCCCGACGGTTACATCGCCGGCACTTTTCCGACCGGCCGGTACACGCATGGTCGGAGCGGATGAGTCCCGAGGATCTCCGGCGGGAACGGCTCTACGAGCCATTCTGGCTAGGTATGTCGGACACACTGTCGGTCGACTTTCCGTCGCGTCCAGGGGGTTACCGCAAATTGTGCCTGTGGCGCACCGATGGCGAGCGGTTCGGCGAAAGGGATCTCGCGCTGATGCGGCTGATTCGTCCCCACCTGTACGAGCTCGACCGGCTGGCCCGTCGTCGGCGCAGAGGCGTGCCCCACCTGACCCCCCGCGAGTGGCAGGTAGTCGAGCTGGCCGCCGAAGGTCTGGGAAATCAACAGATCGCCCGGACGCTCGTGACCTCCTTGAGCACCGTCCGCAAGCACTTGGAGCACATATATTCCAAGACCGGCGCACGCAGCCGCGGTGCCGCAGTCGCGATGATGATGCCGGTGCATGAGCAGTGGTGAGGCCGGTGGTCGGGCGTACTTCGTCAACCGGCACTGAGCTCCCGCAGCCGCTCGAGCCGGTCCGGCTCATTTTCTACCAACCAGGTGTCGGCACCGAGAAGTTCTGCGGCTGCGGCAAAGTGCGGCGCAGCACGATCGGGATCGCCGCCGGCCAAGTACAACTCGCCGAGTTCTTCGGACACATAGCCGTCTTCCGGGCCACTCTCGTGCAGCCGCTGCTGGATGTCCAGCGCCTCGGCCGTCCGGCCCAGCGAGCGCAGGCACCGGGCGACGGTCCACCGGGCAACGCGCTGCTGTTCCGGGGTTCCGGTCGCTTCGTAGGCCTCTCGGGCGGCAGAGAATTCGAGGAGCGCGGCGCCAGGATCTCCGGCGTCGTGCAGGGCCCAACCCAGATTGTTGTGCAGCGCGCCGGACCACCGGGCGGTCCGCGGCTCGTCGGAGGCGTCGATCAGGCCGAGCGCGAGCCGCGTCCACTGCTGGGCGTTGCCCTCGTCGGCGATCGCGAGCATGTGGGCCGCATCGACGGCGAGGAAGTCCTCACCGCCGGCGCGCGCCCGATCCAAGGCTTCCGAAAAGAACGGCACGGCTTCGCCGGGCCGACCGGAGCTGTTGCGTAGCCGGCCCCGCTCCAAGGCGACCCGGACCGCGACGGCCGGGAGCAGTCCCTCGGTGTGTACGCCGTCCAGCAGCTCGTCCGCGCCGTCGAAGCTGCCCTGCAGGCCGAGCGCCCGGGCGAGCTGGGTGACCAGTTCGGCCGAAGCGCTCGGCGCCGGCCCGGCCGCCAACTCGGCCTGGAACCGCTGCGCGGACCCGCCCGGATCGGCGAAATCCCACAACTGGTCCAACCGGTCGGCGTCGAGTTGTTCGTCACGGGTGTGTGTCGTCACCCCGCCATGGTGCGCTCACCACGGCGGCGGAATCGAGCGTCAGGAGTCTTCCGTGGCCGGGGTAATGCCGGCGGCCGCCTTCTCCGCCTCGGCCTGGGCATTGATCCTGGCGCGGGTCGCCTCTTCGGCCGCCTCGGGGTCGGTGACGAATTTCTCGTAGTCCTCGGAGTCCTCGTGGGCGACCCGGAGCGGCTCGTCCGCGGTATGTCCCAGGTCGTCGCGTCCCGCAGCCGATCCGACGTCGGCGCGATCTGCCCCGGCGGTCGGGTCTGCCATCGGGGCGGCTGGAGCCTCCGCCACGTCGGCAACCTGCGCCTGCGGCGGCGCGGGGGGCGCGTCAGCTGCCGGTGCATCGAAGCCATCGGGCGCCGCGTGTCTGGGCAGCGCGTCGTCGGATCCGGCGGCGGCATACGCAGGAGGAAGATCACCTGCCGGCTCGCCGTGCCTGGACGGCAACGGCGGATCGTCGACGGCGACCTGCTCGATTCCGGAGCCATCCGGACCGACGACGGCCGAGGGTGTGGGAGTGGCCGGGCCGCCGGCAATCGGATCAGGCGATTCGCTGGCGGGATCGGGGACGCTGTAGGTCATCGGACACCTCCGGGCTGCAACGCCGACGCGGCGCTGCCGCGCACGGTGGGGTGTCGTTCACCCGAGGTGGAGGTGCCCGATGCCGCCTGACGTCAATCCACCGTGGGCTCATCCACGTGAGCCGCCCTGAGGGGTCAGCGGGCGCTCAACGACGTTGCGAGGCGTAGTCCGACGACTCGTCGTCGTCCTCGTCGTCCGCGTAGGCGGCGTACTCGGCGTACGGATCGTCCTCGTCGTCATCGACCTCGACGACCTGGGGCGGCGGGACAGAGACGTCGCCGCTGGTCAGCTCGCGCTGCAGCGCTGTCACGTCGATGGAGGAGGAGTGGTACTTGAGTTCCCGGGCGACCCTGGTCTGCTTCGCCTTTTGACGGCCGCGCCCCATGGCGGACCCCCTCGCACGTAAGAAGCGGGGCGGCCGGTTACCGACGGCCCCGCAGTGGGTTGTCTGTCGTGCCCCCGAGCGTACAGGTTTCCGGCCCCGGCTCCCACTGACCTTCCGGGTTCGGCGTCGCGTCGCGTCCGGCCGACTTCCGGGCCGCGGTGGGTCAGACCCTATGAGGGGCGCGGGTTTGCCTTGGGGGTTGAGGCCGGGGCCTCGCGTATGCAGGGATTCGTGGATCACCGGCCAGAGTGGCTGGTCGGTGCCGACATGCATAGGAGGCCCCGGTGGTTGTAGAGCGTACGAGTGTTGGGCTGGATGTTCATGCCCGGTCGGTGCGGGCGGCGGTGCTCGACACGGTGACCGGTGAATTGATCGAGCGGATGGTTTCGCCGGTCACCGAGCGGGTAGTCGCGTTCGTGGACGAAGTCGCCGCCGGGCACGGGACGGTGCTGGTGACCTATGAGGCCGGCCCGACCGGGTACGGGCTGGCGCGGGCTTTGCAGGCTGCCGGGCATGGGTGTCAGGTGGCGGCGCCGTCGAAGCTGCTACGACCGGCCGGGGACCGGGTCAAGACCGACAGGCGTGACGCGGTGCTGCTGGCCCGGCTGGCCCGCAACGAGGACATCGTCGCGGTCACCATCCCGACAGTGGCCCAAGAGTCCGCGCGGGATCTGGTCCGGGCCCGGGAAGACACCCGGACAACGTTGATGTCGGCGCGGCACCGGCTGTCCAAGCTGCTGCTGCGGCACGGGTATGTCTACGACGGGGACGCGTGGACCGGGCGTCACGACGCGTGGCTGCGGCGCATCCGCAAGGAGCAGTTGGTGCCCGGCAGCGGCACGTTGGCGGCGTTCGACGACGCCTACGACGCGGTCTGCCACACCCTGAGCCGACGAGACCGACTGGACCGCGACATCGCAGCGCTGGCCGCGGACTGCGAGTTCACCGCGACCACCCGGCGGCTGGGCTGCCTGCGCGGGATCTCCACCACGACCGGGTTCGCGCTGGCCGTGGAAATCGGCGACTGGCAGCGACTGACCGGCGCCACCATCGGCGCCTACCTCGGGCTGGTCCCCTCCGAGTCCTCCTCCGGTGGCTCCCGGGTCCTGGGCGGTATCACCAAGACCGGCAACAGCCACGCCCGCCGCCTGCTCATCGAGGCTGCCTGGCACCACAAACCGGAGTACCGGCCCGGCAAGACCATGCACGACCGATGGGCGTTGGCGCCGGCCGCCGCGGCCGCCCGCGGCGATGCCGGCAACCGACGACTGCACCGCCGCTGGCAGGTCATGACCGCCCACCACAAACGGCACACCGTCGCCAACACCGCCATCGCCCGCGAGCTCGCCGGCTGGTGCTGGTCTTTGGCCGCGATGGACGACTAACCCCACCGGACCCGTTCACGGACACGGTGACTTGGGCAGCAACGCGAGGAGAGGACCCGCGAGTCGACTGTGAGCACCCCGTGCAACGCAAAGGGCACGCTCGACCTCAGACCCGCACCGCTTCTCCAGCCGAAACCAGGGCCCTGCGGTAACCAACCCGCGCATATCAGACTGACCGCGCGTCGCCAGACACGCTGTCTCCCAAGCCACCCTCCGTGAACGACGAAGCGGGGCCCCTCCCGGCCAGGAAGGGCCCCGCTTCACCACGCCCACTTGACAAAGTGGCCTACATATCAGTCGAAGAGGCCGGAGAAGGCCTCGACCGTGCCGACCGGCCGGCCGCCGCCGAGGATCGTGCCGCGACCGAGTTCCTCGATCAGCTCGGACTCCAGGCCCAGGCGGCGCAGCGCGGCCATCAGGACCGGCATCCTGGCGCGCTCGGCCCCATCGGTGACCTTCAGGGCGACCGCCCGGCCATCCGGCAAAGCCGCCGTGTGTACGCCCTCGGCACCGCCCTTGACCAGCAGTTCCGGGTGCGCCGTCATCAGGCGGGTGTCCTCCCGACCGGTCCCGGCCACCATCTGCGGGAACGCCCGCATCGCGGTGGCGACCCGAGCAGCGGAGCTGCCGGCGGGGCCGGCTGCGACCCGGCCGAACGCCCTGGCCAGCCCGACCAGGCTGAGCCCGAACACCGGGGCTCCGCAGCCGTCCACGCCGGTCGCCACGACAGTCTCGCCGGACAGGTCCTCGACCACGCCGCGGGCTGCCACCTGGAGCGGGTGCTCCGGGTCCGGATAGTCGGCCAAGCTCCAACCCGCTGCCGTGCAGGCGAGCAGCATGCCGGTGTGCTTGCCCGAGCAATTCATGTAGATCCGGCGCTTGCCGCTCCCCTCCCGGAGCAGCGCCAGCCGGGTCGCCTCGTCCAGCGGATAGTCCTCCGGACAGCGCAGCAGGTCCTCGTCAAGGCCCACTCGGTGCAACATGGCCAGGGCCCGCTCGGTGTGCTGAGGCTCACCGGCGTGGGAGGCCGCGGCCAGGGCGAGGTCGGCGTCGGTCAGGGGGGCGCCGGCGTCGACCATGGCGACGGCCTGGAACGGCTTGGCCGACGACCTGGGGAACATCGGCTCATCCACCGGGCCGACGGCGGCCAGCACCGACCCGTCGCCGTCGGTGATCACTGCGGCGCCGTAGTGGGTGCACTCGTGGAAACCGGACCGGACGACCCGCACCAGCGGCGCGACGGGGGTGCTCACGCCGGCGCCCCGCTTCGCTTCGGCCGCGGCGTGAGGTGCTGATGGTTCGCTCGCTGGCGCTCGCTCATGACGCAGGTCATACCAGGCGCAGGCGGCGCCGGGCGGCGGCGGGGTCGAGCGGCGCCCGGCCGGCAATTCGGGCCAGCCCGGCCGCCCGGGCGGCCAGGGCGGCATCATCCCGGCCGCCGCCCCGGGGCTCACCGGGCGGGGGCGCATCCGCGGTGCCCACCCGGATGTCCGCACCCGCGGCGAGGCCGGCCAGCAGCACCGGCAACGCAGCGCTGCCGCTGGCCCCGATCGACACCCCAGTGGGGTGTTGCGCGACGAGCTCGGCGACCCTGGCGACCAGCGCTTGCAGCGCGTCGGGTTCGACGACGATCTCCTCGAGTTCGATGCGATCGACCAGGTCAGCCGCCCCGAAACCGGGCTCGGCGGTGAGCACCAGAGACGTCTGCTCGCGCAACGCACGAACGGTCTCCAGCGGCTCCGGTTGGTCGGCGGCCAGGTGCAGTCGGGTGGCGCCGACCTGCTCCGAGTCGATCGCGGCCCGCAGCAGATGTCCGAGGTCGGACGCCTTGGGGGCCACGCTGAGAAGCACCCCGGGGCCGACCTGGGTTTCGCCGATCTCAGGCATCGGCGATCACCGCACGCAGCACCGCCGGGTCGATGTTGCCGCCGGAGATGATCGCGACCCGGCGGCCGGCCGGCAGCTGGTCGGAGTGAAACAGGTGCGCGGCGGTGGCGACCGCCCCGCTCGGTTCGGCCACCAACCGGGCCTGCAGGGCCAGAGCCGCGGTAGCGGCGAGGATCTCGTCCTCGGAGACGGTGATCACATCCGCTACCTGGCGCCGGATGTGCGCCCAGGGCAACCGACCCACCGAGAACGTGCGCAGCCCGTCGGCGATCGTGCGGGCGGTCAAGGTGGGTTCCCAGCCGAGGCGTCGGCCCGACCGGAACGATTCGGCGGCGTCGCCGGCCAGTTCCGGCTCCACCCCGATCACCTGGGCGTTCGGCAGCAACGCGGCGACCGCGGCAGCGATACCCGAGATCAGGCCTCCGCCGGACACCGGGACCAGAACGACGGCGACATCCGTTGCATCCTCGGCAATTTCCAGGCCGATTGTGCCCTGGCCGGCGATCACATCACGGTGGTCGAACGGCGGCACCATCGGCTTTCCGGTTTGCGCCTGCAGCTCGTCGGGACGGGAAAACCGCTGCTCGAGCGGCACCAGTTCGACGGTGGCACCCAGCGCCAGGGTGGCGTCGATCTTCCGGCGTGGTGCATTGTCCGGGATCACGATGTGCGCCGTGACCCCGAACGCACGAGCCGCATACGCAACGGCCTGGGCATGGTTGCCCGAGGAGTGGGCCAGGATGCCGCGAGCCCTGACCTCCGGTTCGAGGTGAGCCACGGCGTTGACCGCGCCGCGGATCTTGAACGCGCCGATCGGTTGCAGCGATTCGGGTTTGAGCCACAGGTCCGGCCACGGCGAGCGAAGCAGCTGGGTGCGCACCGCGTGCGGCCGAATACGGTCGGCGGCCGCCTCGATCTCGGCCAGCCCGACCAGGGCCGGCTCGGGTTCGTCGTCGGGCAGCGGTGTGCCGATCTGGGGCATCGCCGGCCCGGCCGTGTGGACAGTCACCGCCACATCCTCAGCGGCGCCGAAGGTCCGGCAGGGAGCGACGGTCGACCGCCGAGGTCGGTGGGCCCTCCGCAGGCACCGCATCGTCCGGGTCCATGACCGCGTCGACGCCGCCGGCCAACAACGGAACATCCGGTGACACCGCACGTTTCACCAGTGCAAGAGCGATGGGACCTGATTCGTGGTGGTGGGCAACGGAACCGACGCGGCCCACCGCGCGACCCTCGGCGGTGAGGACAGCATCGCCCGGCTGGGGCAGCGTCTCGACCGAGCCGTCCAAGTTGAGCAGCACCAGTCGGCGCGGCGGCCGGCCCAGGTTGTGCACCCTGGCGACCGTCTCCTGACCGCGGTAGCACCCCTTGTCCAGGTGCACGGCGGTTTCCAGCCAGCCGACCTCGTGGGGGATGGTCCGTTCGTCCGTATCCACCCCAAGGCGGGGACGACGGCCGGCGATCCGCAGGGCGGTTATCGCCCAGCTGCCTGCCGGCCTGGCTCCGGCCGCGATCAGCCGGCCGGCCACGTCACCGATATCTGTTCTAGGCACCGCGATCTCGATGCCCGCCGGCGTGGTACGGACGAAGCCGCCGGCGATCGTCACGGCCGAGCCGGGCTCGGGCACGGGCAGTCCGGCCGCTCGGGCCGTGTCCACCGCAGACGGTCCGGCCAGCGCGAGCAGGCCGAGGTCGGTGGGCGCCGGTTGGACGTCGGACCAGAACCGCATCGATTCCAGGTAGCTCAACAGGTCGGCGCCGCGTCCGGGTTCGGTGTCCAGGTAGCTGACCCCGCCGAGGTCGGTGATCGTCAGGTGGTGCTCAACGTGGCCGTGCGGGGAAAGGATGAGGGCATCGACGGTCGAACCGTCGGCGAGGTCCTGCACCGCCTGCGAGGTGAGCGCGTGCAGCCAGGTCAACCGATCGGTGCCCGGGACGGCAAGCACGTCGCGGTGCGACAGATCGACCAGACCGGTGGCGCGGTCGGCGGCGCGCTGTTCGGCAATCGGGTCGCCATAGTGCCAGGCCACACCGTTGTCCGGTGCTTCGGCCGGCACAGCACCCGGCAGTCCGAGCAACGCTGACCGGTAGACCGGTTCCGCGGTCGGCGGGGTGGGTGTGCTGGCAGCGGGGTCGGCAGCCATGCACCCATCGTAGGCCGCGCAATCGACCAGCTCGATCCGCCTGCCGGTCGGTGGTCGGCGACCGCCCGGGTGGTGCGGCATAGGTCACATCCGAGGTGCCCCGGTGCCGGGTACCGGCAGAATGTTGGGCCATGGCCGCTGACAGTGCTGTCGCACGGAGTCGACTTCCGGGTCAACAACTGGGTCCACTACCGGGTCCACTACTGGGCCAACCATCGGGTCCGGAGTCGGGATACCGTGACGCGATGCCCGACGACCAGACGCCGGCAGGTGTCACGCCGTTCGTCGAACTCGGTCGAGCGGAATGGGCGGCGCTCGCCGAATCCACCCCGCTGCCGCTGACGGCAGCCGAGCTCGACCGGCTGTCCGGACTCGGCGACCCGATCGATCTGGCCGAGGTGCAGACCATCTATCAGCCGCTCTCCCGGCTGCTCAATCTCTATGTCGCCGGCGTCGGGTCCTTGCACACCGTCACGTCGACGTTCCTGCGGGAGTGGCAGGCGCGCACGCCGTTCGTCATCGGCGTGGCCGGCTCGGTGGCCGTCGGCAAATCGACGACGGCCAGGGTTCTGCGCGAACTGCTGGCTCGCTGGCCGGACACTCCTCGGGTCGAGCTGGTGACCACGGACGGCTTCCTGCATTCCAACGCGGTGTTGGAGCAGCGGGGGCTGATGAACCGCAAGGGTTTCCCGGAGTCCTACGACCGGCGCCGGCTGTTGTCGTTCGTGGCCGAGGTGAAGTCCGGGGCCGCCGAGGTGCGAGCCCCACGCTACGACCACCTGACCTACGACATCCTCCCGGACGACGAGATCGTGGTCAGGCGACCGGATGTGCTGATCGTCGAGGGCCTGAATGTGCTGCAGCCGGTCCGGTTGGACGACGCCAGACCGAACGACGAGGGTCGCAGCGCCTTGGCCGTGTCCGACTTCTTCGACTTCTCCATCTACGTCGACGCGGCCACCGCCGACGTCAAGCGCTGGTACGTCGATCGGTTCCTCCGGCTTCGGCGTACGGCTTTCACGGATCCGGACTCGTTCTTCCACCGGTTCGCGGCGTTGTCCGACGCCGAGTCGGTGGCACTGGCCGACGAGATCTGGACGTCGATCAACGAATCGAACCTGGTGGAGAACATCCTGCCGACCCGGGGGCGGGCCAACCTGGTGCTGACCAAGGGACCGGACCACGCCGTGCAACGCATCCGGTTGCGCAAACTCTGACCCACCAGCGAGTCCGCGGGCACTAGAGTGCCCGGCGTGAGTCTCGTTGTCACCGTCGTTCCCGGTCGTCCCCCTGTCGTCGTCGACTCGACCTCCGCCCTGATCCGCGCCGACGACATGGGCGTGCTGCGCGGTGACGGTGTGTTCGAGACGACCCTGGTGGTCGAAGGTGTGCCCAGGGATCTGGAGGAACACCTCGCCCGGATGGCCGTGTCAGCCGGGATGGTCGAGTTGGACCTGCCCGCGGCCGAGGCGTGGCAGGACGCGATTCGGGCGGTGCTGGCGGTCGGCAGCCCGCAGCCGCAGGCCAGCCTGCGGCTGGTCGCAACCCGCGGGCCGGAATCGGGCGGCGATCCGACCTGCTTCGCCACGCTCGGCCCGGTCGCGGCGTCCACCCTGGCGCAGCGCGACGGGGTGTCGATCCTCCTGCTGGATCGTGGCTTTGCCGGGCCGGAGGCCGCCAAGGCGCCGTGGCTGCTCGCCGGAGCGAAGACGCTGTCCTACGCGGTGAACATGGCGGCTCAGCGGTACGCCAAGGCCAACGGCGCCGGTGATGTCATCTTCGTCGGGAGCGATGGGGCGATCCTGGAGGGCCCGACCGCCACCGTGCTGCTGGCCACCGGCCGGACGCTGACCACGCCACCGGGTGACGGAATCCTGGCCGGCATCACCGTCCGCCGGCTGTACGCGGCGGCGAGCAGGGCCGGTTGGAATGTACGCGAGGCGGTGCTGACCCCGGCCGACCTCGGCGCGGCCGAAGGCATATGGCTGATCTCGAGCGTGCGGCTGCTCGCTCCGGTGGTGGCCATCGACGGTATCGCCCGGGCGGTCGGCCCGCAGCAGGCCGAGTTGGCCCGGCTGCTGCAGGTTCCCGGAGCCTGACCCTGCCGGTGCGGCTCCTTACTTGTCGGGGATCCAGGTCATGGTGTCCGGATCGCCGCCGGTGCGCTCACCGCGATCGAGCCCGGTGATGTCCGCCATCTGCTGGTCGTCCAGCTCGAAATCGAACAGCTCGAAGTTCTCCCGCACGCGGGCCGGTGTCACCGACTTGGGGAAGACGATGTCGCCGCGCTGCAGGTGCCAGCGCAGAGTCACCTGGGCCGGCGTCCGCCCGGCTGCTTCGGCGATCCGCACTATCACCGGGTCGTCCAGCACCTTGCCCTGCGCGATCGGCGACCAGGCCTCGGTGGCGATGCCGTGCTCGGCGTCATAGCCGCGGACCGTGTCGTTGGTGAAATAGGGGTGGATTTCGACCTGATTCACGGCGGGCACGGTGTCGGTCTCGACGGCCAGTCGCTCGAGGTGGGGCACCTGGAAGTTGGACACGCCGATCGCCTGCACCCGACCGGAGGCGAGCATCTGTTCGAGCGCCTTCCAGGTCGGCACGAAGTCCGAGACGGTCGCCAGCGGCCAGTGGATGAGGAACAGGTCGAGATAGCCGATGTCCAGCGCGCTCAGGCTGCGGTCGAACGCGGCCAGGGCGTCAGCGGTGTCGTGAAACCGGTTGGACAGCTTGCTGGTCACGAAGACCTCGTCCCGGGCAACCCGGACTCGCGCACGGCCTGCCCGACGCCGGCTTCGTTGCGATACATCTGCGCGGTGTCGATGTGCCGGTAGCCGACCCGCAGTGCCTCAGCGGTGGCGTCCTGGGTCTGAGCGGGCGGAATCTGGAACACGCCGAACCCGAGTTGGGGGATCTTGACGCCGTTGTTCAGTTCGATGGTCGGTACCTCGGTCATGTTTCGACGCTACCCGCCGGCGCCCGGTGGCAAACCGGTGGCCGAGGTCAGCCTTTCACCGCCCGACCAGGACGGCTTCCTGGAATATCGCGACGAGTCGGGGCCGGGGGCTGGCCAATCAAGGGTGAAGGACTCCGGAGATTCGATCCCCTTCGCCGACGGCAGGATCGCCGAGGGGCCGGTTGCACTGGCCGAGGTGCAGGGCTATGCGTACGAAGCAGCTATGGCCGGCGCAGCGCTGTTGGACGCGTTCGGCCGGCCGGGCGGCGGCCGCTGGCGGGAATATGCCGGCCGGCTCGCGGACCGCTTTCGTGAGCGGTTCTGGGTCGACGATGATCTCGGGCCATATCCGGCCCTGGCGTTGGACGGCGGCAAGCGCCCGGTCGACTCTCCCGCGTCGAACATGGGGCATCTGTTGGGTACCGGGTTGCTGACGGAAGCCGAGTCGGCCGCGGTGGCCAGGCGCCTGGTCCACCCGACGATGAGTTCCGGATTCGGCCTGCGCACGATGTCGGTGACGGCCGGTGGGTATACCCCGATGAGCTATCACTGTGGATCGGTCTGGCCGCACGACACGGCGATCGCCGTGCACGGACTGCTGCGGGCCGGGTGGGCCGGCGAGGCCACCGTGTTGGCCCAGGGGTTGTTGGCTGCGGCAGACGAGTTCGAGGACCGATTGCCCGAGTTGTACGGAGGCTTCTCCGAGGCCGATGTGCCGTGCCGGTGCCGTACCCCGTCGCCGGCCACCGGTTCGCGGCCGGGGTCGAGTCGGACGGCACACCGGTGTTGCCGACCGCGCTGCCGGGACTGACGGTGCGGACGGCCGGTCGGTGATCCGCCGCCCAGCCCTGCGAGTTGTGGGGTCGGGTAGTTGAATGAGCAGCATGGTGGACCCTCGCGCCGGTACGCCGGCCCAGCCCAGCGATCTGGTCGATATCGACGCGCTGCTCAGCGCCTACGAAGATCGCCAGCCGGATGTGGACGACCCCACCCAACGGGTGGTGTTCGGCACCTCCGGGCACCGTGGGTCCAGCCTGGACACGGCCTTCAACCGCAACCACATCCTGGCCATCACCCAGGCGATCTGCGAATACCGCGCGGATCAGGGCACCGACGGCCCGCTGTTCGTCGGCGCAGACACCCACGCACTGTCCGGTCCGGCGACCAACACGGCGTTGGAGGTACTGGCCGCCAACGACGTCACCGTCATGCTGGACGCGAACGACTCCTGGACGCCGACACCGGCGGTGTCGCACGCGATTCTCAAGGCAAACCGCAAGCGCAGCGACAAGTTGGCCGACGGCATCGTCGTCACACCGTCCCACAATCCGCCCCGCGACGGCGGTTTCAAGTACAACCCGCCGAACGGCGGCCCGGCCGACACGGATGCCACCAGTTGGATCGCTGCGCGGGCCAACGATCTGCTGGCCGATGGTCTGCGCGGGGTACTGCGGATGCCGTACGAGCAGGCCAGAGCTGCTGACAGCACGGGGTTCTACGATTTCATGGGTTCCTACGTCGGCGACCTGGAGAGCGTTGTGGACATCGGCGCCATTCGATCCGCCGGGGTGCGGATCGGGGCCGATCCGCTGGGCGGGGCGTCCGTTCGGTACTGGCAGGCGATCGCCGACCGGCTGGACCTCGACCTCACGGTGGTGAACCAGGCGGTCGATCCGCAGTGGGCGTTCATGACTCTCGACTGGGACGGCAAGATCCGGATGGATTGCTCCAGTCCGTACGCAATGGCCTCGCTCGTGCACAAGATGGCCCAGGATTCGACCGCCCAGGGCACCTCTTACCAGATCGCCACCGGCAACGATGCGGACGCCGATCGGCACGGAGTGGTGACACCGGACGCGGGGCTGATGAATCCGAACCATTACCTGTCCGTCGCCATCGACTACCTGTACCGGCACCGGACCGAGTGGCCGTCCGACGCCGGGGTGGGCAAGACGCTGGTGTCCTCGTCGATGATCGACCGGGTGGTCGGCGACCTCGGGCGGCGACTGGTGGAGGTACCCGTCGGATTCAAGTGGTTCGTGCCGGGGCTGATCGACGGTTCGATCGGGTTCGGCGGTGAGGAATCCGCCGGAGCGTCGTTCCTGCGACGGCGTGGGACCGTGTGGACAACCGACAAGGACGGCATCCTGCTGTGCCTGCTCGCGTCGGAAATCCAAGCAGTGACCGGGAAGTCGCCGAGCGAGCGGTATGCCGAGCTGGTCGCCCGGTTCGGCAACCCGGCCTACGCCAGGGTGGATGCGCCCGCGACGAAGCCCGAGAAGGCGAAGCTGGCCAAGTTGTCCCCATCCGACGTCAAGGCCGACCGACTGGCCGGCGAACCGATCTTGGACCGGTTGGTGGCCGCGCCCGGCAACGGCGCGGCGATCGGCGGACTCAAAGTGGTCACCGAAAATGCCTGGTTCGCGGCCCGGCCGTCCGGCACCGAGGACGTCTACAAGATCTATGCCGAGTCGTTCCTCGGGCCGGAGCACCTGGCCACCGTGCAGGCCGAGGCCCGCGAGGTGGTGTCGGCGGCACTGGCCGAGTGAGCCGGGCGGGTCAGCCGTCAACCAGGTCCGAGCGACGTCCGAAGGGCGGTGCTCAGAGGCGTGCGTCAGCGCCGAGGCGTGCGGCGCCAGTGTTCGTCGGTGTGGGCGCGTTCCTCGACGTAGGCCAGCCGGCCATCCGGGGTAATTCCGTACAGCCGGGTCGCGCCGACCACCGGGACACCGGTCGGGGTGCGCCAGACGCCGTCGGTACTGAGCGCCCAGGACGCCACCGAGCGGGCTTGGCCGTAGAACACCTCGATCCGGCCCTCGGCATGGGTGAGCAGCAGCTCGATGGAGCCGTCCGGCTGTGGGCGCAGGAAGCCGACCTCGCGTTCACCGAGTTTGGCCGGGCCGCCCTCCTCATCAAGCTGCCAGGTGATCGACTCGTAACGCAGGAAGTCGCGCCCGTCGTGCGAGACGACGAGCTGCTGGCCGAAATGCGGGCCTTCGTCCCGCGGACCGTTGCCGTACTGCCCGGTGCCGCGCCACACGCCGACCAGCGGCAGCAGACTCAGGCACGCCGGGTTGAGTTCCGGTCCCTGGCGGACGTTGGCCGTGTCGGCCGGGATGGGCAGCGGATCGAGGTCGGCGATGTTTTTCTCGCGGGTGGAGGTGGCCCGCTCGGCCGCCGCTGCCAGCGCCGCATCCCCGCTGGCGGGTGCCACCGTGGCCGGTCCACCCTCGGCGAGCTCGTCGTAGCGCGAACCGCCGTTGTCGCTGCCGGTCATCGATCTTCGTGCAGCAGCCGGTACACCACGTAGATCGCAAACCACACGATCAAGAGCGCAGCCACCGAGAGCAGCACCGCGAAGAAGAGTTCCACGGTGCCGACTTTACCCAGCGCCTGCGAGGATCAACGTCACGCTTGGGGGACTGAAGTGAAGCGAGTTGCCAACTTCGTCCCCGTCGCTCCTGTTGATCCTCGCAGCGCAGAGTTCAGCCGACGTGGACGTCCACGGAGTGGACACCGGTGTCGATGGTCAGCTGGGTGAGCCCGTTACCGAGCCTGGACAGCACCCGGACGGTCCAGGTGCCCGGGACCGCGTAGAACCGGAAGTCACCCTCGGGTGAGCTGACCACCTCGGCCGTGAACTCGCCGTCGGCGTCGAGCAGTCGGACGAACGCGCCGGCCACCGGGGTCTGACCGGTCAGCACCTTGCCCTGGAGCACGGACTGGACCTCGGTGTTCACGTTCGGGGGCAGCTCCAGCGTCTGCACGGGGGCTCCGCACGACATGGTGCTCAGCCCTCCGAACCGGTCGCGACCGGGACACCGACCAGCGAGCCGTATTCGGTCCAGGAGCCGTCGTAGTTCTTGACGTTCTCGTTGCCCAGCAGTTCGCGCAACACGAACCAGGTGTGGCTCGAGCGCTCGCCGATCCGGCAGTAGGCGATGGTGTCCTTGGTCTCGTCCAGCCCGGCGCCCGCGTAGAGCTCGGCGAGCTCGGCGTCGGAACGGAACGTGCCGTCCTCGTTGGCCGCCTTGGACCACGGCACGTTGATCGCGGTCGGGATGTGCCCGGCCCGCTGTGACTGCTCCTGCGGCAGGTGAGCCGGAGCCAGCAGCTTGCCGGAGAACTCGTCGGGCGACCGCACGTCCACCAGGTTCTGCGCGCCGATCGCGTTGATCACCTCATCCCGGAATGCGCGGATAGAGAGGTCCTGATCCTTTGCTGCATAGGAAGTCTCGACCCGGTCGGTCACCTCGGCGGTGAGCGGGCGCCCATCGAGCTCCCACTTCTTGCGCCCGCCGTCGATCAACTTGACGTCATCGTGACCGTACAGCTTGAAGTACCAGTAGGCATAGGCGGCGAACCAGTTGTTGTTGCCGCCGTAAAGGATCACCGTATCGGCGTTACCGATTCCCTTGCTGGACAAGAGCTTCTCGAATCCGGCGCGGTCGACGAAGTCGCGGCGCACCGGATCCTGCAGATCGGTCTTCCAGTTCAGCTTTACGGCGCCCGGCAGGTGGCCGACGTCGTAGGCGGTGGTGTCCTCGTCGACCTCGACGAACACCAACCCTGGGGTGGAAAGGTTCTGCTCGGCCCATTCGGCGGACACGAGAGACTGCTCGCGGCTCATGCACTTCTCCTTGGTTGTCTCAGCGCGGTGATGAAGGGATGGTGCGCGGCACCGACAGACCGCCGGCAGCGGCGACGGGGCAGGAATCAGGGTGAGGGCAGCACGGTCGATGTCTCGACGGGCCGGTCGGCGCGGCGTCAGGCCGCGGCACACCCGCACGGACAACACAGCGCACTGCCGACCCGGACGAGGTCGACCGCACGCCGCGAGGTCAGCAGCGGGTTCATGGATCGCAAGGCTACCAGCCGATCGTGAGCGGATTCACTCCCTGGTACGGCCGTTCCACCAAGTGGTCGGCGCAGGCGCTCACATCAGGTCGGCGAGGATGACGTTGTGTAATTCGGCGGTGACCACCAGGTCGTCGCCGTCGACCGTCAGGGTGCCGCTCTGCACGTCGACCGGAAGCCCGTCCAACGGGACGTCGAAGGTCAGCGCCTTGGTCGCGGCGGCCTGCACGGCGGCCGGCAGCACGGTGGAGTCGATACCAGCGAACGACACGGTCCCCGGCTTCACGTGCAGCACCCCGTTGCTCACCGAGACCGACGCGTTGGCGGTGATCGGCACGGTTCGCCCGGCGACCGTCACCGACGTCTTGACCTGTACCTGGCCCTGGTCGCCGGCGGCCAGCGTCACACCTGGCGCGTTGAGCAGCGTGCTGAACGTCGAGATCGGCGTGCGCAGGTCCACCACCGCCCGATCGGCGGTCATGCTGTCCGTTGTGCCGTGGATGGCGTCGGAGAGCGGATAGTGCACGCCGTACGCGTCGACAGTGGCCCGGGTCGGCACCGTCCCGAGTTCGACGTCGTCCGCGGTCAGCGTGATGTGGCCATAGGTGCCGCTGATCGCCTGGGTCAGGAACGGGAAACCATGGATGTCGACATCCGGATTGGTGACGTCGGACTGCTCGGCCAATGTCTTGGCCGCCATCGACTCGGCGATCGCCCGGCCGCCGAAGTCCGCGCCGATCAGCAGCCCGACCACGATCACGAGCGTGATCAGCAGCTTCTTCACGCGGCACGCGCTCGCAAGCGGCGGCTGGGGGTCACCAACGGGCTGGGGGTCACGAGCTGATTGTGCCGGTTGCGGGCACGGTGGCGGGGCCGGATCGCTCGATCCATCCGGACATCCGCTCGATCAGGGCGTCCGTGGTCGCCGATTCGGCGTGGCCCATGCCCGGTTCGATCCACAGTTCGGAACCGGGGGCGTTGCGGTGCAGCAGGTTCGCGTGGGTGACCGGGAAGTAGCTGTCCACGGCGCCGTGCACGATCAACAACGGCACGCCGATCCGCCCCACCACCTCCAAGGGTGACTCGGGGACCAGATCCCACGGTTGACCCAGCCGGATGCCCATGGCCCGCCCGGCCACCCCGCCGATCGGACTCTCCAGCAGCCAATGCACCCGGCGCATCGGGATGGTGTCGCGGATGTACCACCGCGACGGGGACGAGACCGAGATCACCGCGTCCGGCGGCTCGGCTCCGACCGCGGCCTGCCGGAGAGCCACCGAGGCGCCCATGCTGAAGCCGACCGTGACGACCCGGGCGTAGCCCTGCCGTCGGGCGAATCGGACGGCCGCGTCGAGGTCGATGACCTCGTCACGACCGACTGTCGATCGTCCGGACGAGCGCCCGTGGCCCCGGAAGTCCATTGCCACCACACCGAAGTAGCGGGCGAAACCGTCGATGACGGCCAGGGTCGACGTCTTGTGGGTGGCGTTGGTGAATCCGTGCGCCACCACCACGGCGGTGTGGGACTTGCGTGCCCGGTGCAGGCCGCTGAGCCGGACGCCGTCGTCGGTGGTCAGGGTCAGGGCATCGACGCCCGGCCGACGACTGGGAGAGAGCACGGAACGATCCTGCTTCACCGCTAGGAGTAGGTATTGGCATTCCCACGGTAATATCTCCGCAACCCTCGGCGCCGCGGGCTCCGCGGTTCGGGGCCCTGCTGCGTCGCCATTCCGGCGAAGGGAGCACAGGTGGACCTGCTGCTGCTCACCGCTGATCCACAGCCTGCGTCCGTGCTGCCCGCGGTCGACCTGTTGCCGATGACCATCCGGTCGGCCCCGCCCGAGGCTGCGTCTCTCGTCACGGCCGGCCCGTACGATCTCGTGCTGCTGGACGCCCGCTCGGACCTGGCTGCTGCCCGTAACCTCTGCCGGCTGCTCGGCTCCGATGGGTTGGCCGTGCCGATCCTGGCCGTGGTGACCGAGGGCGGCATGGTCGCCATCGGCCCGGAATGGGGCGTCGCCGACGTCGTGCTGGCCAGCGCCGGCCCCGCCGAGGTGCACGCCCGACTGCGGCTGCTCGCCGCGCGCAACTCCGCCGGGGGCAACTCCGGCCTGGTCAGCCTGGGTGAACTGACCATCGAGGAGGACACCTACACGGCGAGGCTGCGGGGCCGGGCGCTCGAACTCACCTACAAGGAGTTCGAGCTTCTCAAGTTCCTCGCCCAGCACCCCGGCCGGGTGTTCACCCGCGAACAGCTGGTCACCGAAGTGTGGGGTTACGACTTCTTCGGCGGGACCCGCACGGTCGATGTCCATGTGCGCCGGCTGCGCGCGAAGCTCGGCCCGGAGCACGAGTCGCTGATCGGCACCGTGCGCAACGTCGGCTACAAGATGGTGCCGCCGTCCCGCGACCGGGACCGCATGCGCGACGAAGCCCAGGTCACCAACGCGTGACCCCGGCAGTCCCGACCGGACCGGCCGAAATTCTTCGGCTGGCCGCACGAGCACAGGCCGAGGACGGGGTTGCCCCGCTGTCCGGACACGTCGTCGAGGCATTGCAGGGGGGAACTCTCGACCTCGTCACCCGTGTCGGGTCCGACGGGCAGCTCGCGGGATTCGCCGCGTTCCCCGCCGGTGATCCGGCCGAACTGTTCGTCGTGCCGGAGCAGCGTCGGCAAGGCCTCGGCACCGAGTTGCTGGCGCTCGCGCTCGCCCGGGCCGGCCGGGTGTGGGCGCACGGTGACCTGCCGGCCGCGCAGGCGCTGGCCTCGCGGGCCGACCTGCGCCGAGTGCGTGAACTGCTGCGGATGCAGCGGACCGGTCACCTCGTCGGCAGCCCGGCCGCGCCGATACCGAACGGCGTCAGCGTCCGGACCTTCCGCGTCGGGCAGGACGAGGAGGCTTTTCTGCAGGTCAATGCCCGGGCTTTCGCCTGGCACCCGGAGCAGGGTCGGCTCGACGCGACCGGGCTCGCGGGCGAGCAGAGCCAGGACTGGTTCGATCCGACGGGTTTCTTCCTGGCATTCGACACCGACGATCGGCTGCTCGGCTTCCACTGGACGAAGGTGCACCCACCGACCGGGCCCGACGAGGGACCGATCGGCGAGGTGTACGTGTTGGGCGTCGACCCGGATGCGGCTGTGCACGGGCTGGGTAGCGCGCTCACCCGGATCGGGCTGGAACACCTTGCTTCCCAGGGGCTCTCGACGGTGATCCTGTATGTCGAAGGTGACAATGCGCCGGCGTTGGGTCTGTACCGGAAGTTCGGCTTCTCCGTCGCCGGCTCGGACGTCGTGTACGCGCGCTGACTCTGTGCGCGCGCATCGTTCGGGTCGGGCGCGGCATCGTCGCAGGACGTGACAGTTCTCACCGGCCAGCGGAAACCGAGTCCTCCGACACGTACCGCTCGCCCGCCGTTCACATCCCGTTCACCTTCCACGGCCCGTCCGTCCACTCAGCGCCCCTAACGTCCGGAACGGACCGGCACCCGATCGCCGGCCCGCCCGGCGACCGTGCGTCGCCGGGCCGAACATCTTGGAGGAACTGCGTGAAGATCGCGCGCACCACCGGCCTCGCGGCCCTGGTTCTCGCCGGCGCCCTGACGATGGCCGCCTGTGGGTCCGACAACAACACCGCGACCACCACCACCCCCGCGGCCGGCACCACCAGTGCCGCGACCTCGGCCGCTTCGAGCGAGTCCTCGAGTGCCGCAATGTCGGAGACCAGCTCGGCCGGTGGGAGCTCGGAGGGCACCGGGTCGAGCGGCGCCGGCGGCGGCACGGCCACCACGTTCGACGGCGCGGGCTTCACCTGTGCCACCGGCAGCCTCGCCTCGTCGGGCTCGACCGCCCAGGGCAAGGCCATCAGCAAGTGGATCATCGACTACAACGCCAAGTGCGGCGCAACCATCGCCGACTACGGCGGGGGTGGGTCAGGCAAGGGCGTCAGCGACTTCATCGCCAAGCAGACCGACTTCGGCGGTTCGGACTCGGCGCTCAAGGACGACCAGCCGGCCCAGGCCAAGGAGCGTTGCGGTGGGAATGCCGCCATCGATCTGCCCATGGTTACCGGACCGGTCGCCATGGCCTACAACCTCGACGGTGTCGACAAGCTGATCCTGACGCCGGAATTGTTGACCGGCATCTTCGGCGGCACCATCAGCACCTGGAACGACCCCAAGATCGCTGCGGTCAACCCCGGCGTGACGTTGCCGTCGGTCGCGATCGCCACCGTGCACCGGGCCGAGGAGTCCGGCACCACCGACAACTTCACCAAGTACCTGACCGCCGCGGGTGGCTGGACCTTCGAGGGTGGCAAGGCCTGGACCGCTCCCGGCGGCACCGCTGCGCAGGGTAACGACGGCGTCGGCAAGGCCGTGGCCAGCACGGCCGGCTCCATCGGATACGTGGAGTGGGGCTACGCCAAGGACAACAACCTGCACATGGCCCAGATCGACAACGGTGGGGGCCCGGTCGAACTGACCGCGGAGTCCGCTGCCAAGGCGATCAACGCCGCAGAGGTCGTCGGCACCGACGGCGACCTCTCGCTGAAGATCGACTACGCCACCAAGGAGGCCGGCGCGTACCCCATTGTGCTGGTGACCTACGAGATCGTCTGCTCGGCCGGCAACGGCGACAAGGCTGCGCTGCTCAAGTCGTTCCTCGGCTACACCTCCACCGATGGTCAGGGCACGCTGGACAGCGTCGGGGCCGCCCCGCTCCCCGCCGAGATCCAGGCCAAGGTCATTGCCGCGGTGCAGGGCCTGAGCTGAGTCATCACCCCTCGGCCGGTCCGGGAGAATCCCGGACCGGCCGTCCTGGGGATGAGGACCCGCCCCGGCCGGACCGCGGGGACATGACTGGTCCACATGGGACCGCAGCAGCGATGATGGCAACCATGCCCAAGGACCCGCTCGAGGAGATATGGCCACCACCGGCGGCACCGACCCGATGACCGACGAACGACCTCCCGACGCCACCTCCGAGCACGATGAGTCGGTCAGGGCGGGAGTCTTCGACGGACCCGAAGTTGCCACGTCAGGCTCGGTCGGCACCGTTCACGCCGGTGGGCCGCCGACCGCCGACGCGTTCGGCATCTCGGGAAGCTCGGTGCGGCGGGCCGACAGGGTTTTCCTCGGTCTGGCCGCCGGGTCGGGTGCCTTCCTGCTCGTGGTGATGGCCGCCATCGCCGCATTCCTGATCTGGAAGGCGATCCCGGCCCTGACTGCGCAGAGCCCGTTGGCCCTGCTGAGCACGCAGTCCTGGTTCCCGGGGGCGACCCCTCCCGTGTTCGGCATCGCCGCCATCTTCTTCGGCACCGTGATGTCCGCGTTCATCGCCATGCTGGTCGGCGTGCCCATCGCGGTCGGCGTCGCTCTGTTCATCTCGCACTACGCGGCCAGACGGGCGGCGACCACGCTCGGTGCGATCGTCGACCTGCTGGCCGCCGTCCCCTCCCTGGTGTTCGGTATGTGGGGGCTCTACTTCCTGATCCCGAAAACCCAGGGCTTCCAGATGTGGCTGGCCGACTACTTCTCCTGGATCCCGCTGTTCAACGCGAAACCCCGCGACGCCAACGGCAACCCGGTCCTCGACGGAGCCACCGGTGCGCCATTGGCGCTGACCGCGCAGCAGTACGGCAAGTCCCTGCTCATCGCCGGCATCGTTCTGGCGATCATGATCATTCCGGTGGTGTCGGCGGTCTGCCGCGAGGTCTTCCTGCAGGTGCCGACGGAGACCAAGGATGCGGCCTGGGCACTCGGCAGCACCAAGTGGGAGATGATCCGCACGGCGGTACTGCCGTTCGGCCGGGCCGGGATGATCTCCGCGGCGATGCTCGGCCTGGGTCGGGCACTCGGCGAGACCATCGCCGTCGCACTGGTCCTCAACTCCGGGTTCAAGATCAATTGGGTTCTGAACGAGGTCGGTGGTGACACCTTTGCCTCCACCATCGCGCTGAAGTTCGGCGAGGCCAGTGGTTCGAAACTCGGCATCCCGGCGCTGATCACCGCCGGGCTGTTCCTGTTCGCGATCACGTTGATCGTCAACACCATCGCCCGGCTGATCATCGCCCGGAAGAAGGAGTTCACCGCATGACCGCGACCCTGTCCCGGCGGTCGGCACCCTCGCAGCTGGTCGGCGCCCGGCTGCCGAAGTGGGCGCCGCTGGTTGCGGCCGCGGTGGCGATCGCGATCGCGATCGGTTTGCGTTTTCTGTTTTCCTGGACCGGCTGGGCCACCACGACCGTCACGGCCGGTGTGTTGTTCGTCCTCATCCTGACCGCATGGTCGTTCTCGGTGGAGGGGCGGCGTCGAGCCAAGGACCGCTTTGCCTCGACCATGATCTACGCCTGCTTCGTCGCGGCCGTGGTGCCGCTGGTGTTGATCCTGACCTATATCGCGATCCGCGGATTCCCCGCCTTTTCGGTCAGCTTCTTCACCCACTCGATGAACGGCGTCGGGCCGGACGACGACGGCGGCGGCCTGTACCACGCTCTGATCGGCACCCTGCAGCAGGTCACCATCGCCGCAGTCATCGCCCTGCCCATCGGCATCTTCACCGCGATCTACCTGGTCGAGTACGGCCGCGGCGCCTTCGCGCGAGCGGTCACGTTCTTCGTCGACGTGATGACCGGCATCCCGTCGATCGTGGCCGGCCTGTTCGTCTTCACCTTCCTGTTGTTGGGCCTCGGCATGCGGCCGTTCGGCGCCGCCGGTTCCATCGCCCTGGCCATCCTGATGATGCCGGTCGCCGTCCGGTCGTCCGAGGAGATGCTCAAGCTCGTCCCTCGCGACCTGCGGGAGGCCTCCTACGCGCTGGGCGTGCCGAAGTGGCGGACCATCCTCAAGGTGGTGCTGCCCACCGCGCTGTCCGGTCTGATCACCTCGGCCCTGCTGGCGGTGGCCAGGGTGGCCGGCGAGACGGCGCCGTTGATCCTGCTCACCGGCTATGTCTCGCAGATCAACATGAACCCGTTGTCGGGCCAGCAGGCGTCGTTGCCCATGATGGTGTGGGATCAGCTGGGCAAGCGCACGGGCAACAGTGGCGCCATCGGTGGACCCTGGGAGGCGCGCGCCTGGGGCGCCGCGTTGACCCTGGTGCTGCTGGTGCTCATCCTCAATGTCGGAGCCAGGGTGTTGGCGTATGCCTTCCGTCCCAAGGCGAAATGAGCCAGGGATGACCCGGCGACCGGTGGTACCCAGTCCGAAGAGAAAGTCCTGACATGGCCAAGCGTATCGACGTCGAGGATCTCAACGTCTACTACTCCGATTTCCTTGCGGTCCAGGGCGCCTCGGTCAAGATCGCGCCGCTGACCGTGACCGCGTTCATCGGGCCGTCCGGATGCGGCAAGTCGACGTTCCTACGGACGTTGAACCGGATGCACGAGGTGATTCCCGGCGGTCGGGTCGAGGGCAAGGTGCTGCTGGACGGCGAGGATCTGTACGGCTCAGGGGTGGACCCGGTGAACGTGCGGCGCACCGTCGGCATGGTCTTCCAGAAGGCCAACCCGTTCCCGACCATGACGATCTACGACAACGTCATCGCGGGGTACAAGATCGCCGGGAATCGCAAGTCCAAGAACGAATTCGACGACATCGTGGAGCGCTCGCTCAAGGGCGCCAACCTCTGGGACGAGGTGAAGAACCGGCTGGGCCGGCCCGGGGCTGGGCTGTCCGGCGGGCAGCAGCAGCGGTTGTGCATCGCCAGGGCGATCGCCGTGGAGCCCCAGGTGCTGCTGATGGACGAGCCCTGCTCTGCGCTCGACCCCATCTCCACCCTGGCCATCGAGGACCTGATCAGTGAGCTGAAGACGCGCTACACGATCGTCATCGTCACGCACAACATGCAGCAGGCCGCCCGGGTCTCCGACCGCACGGCCTTCTTCAATCTGGCCGGCGTGGGCCAGCCGGGGCGACTCATCGAGTACGACGAAACTGCGAAGATCTTCTCCAACCCGAATGAGAAGGCTACCGAGGACTACATCTCGGGCCGCTTCGGCTGAGCGCGGGTCGCGCCGCCGACAACGAAGCCCCGCCCGGATGACCGGGCGGGGCTTCGTTCGGTTCGGGTGGACCGGGCAGCTCAGCGTTCCGGGGCGGCGTCGTAGATAGTGGTGTCGCCGCCGACGTTCTCGCCCGTCACCAGGAAGATGACCCGGCGGGCCACCGCAACCGCGTGGTCGCCGAACCGCTCGTAGAACCGGCCGAGCAGCGAGATGTCAACCGCCGTTTGCACGCCGTGCGACCAGGTCGGTGCCATCAGCGCGGCGAACATGTCCCGGTGCAGGTCATCCATCAGGTCGTCCTCGGCTGCCAGGCCACTGGCCAGCTCGATGTCCCGGTCGCGGAGGATGACCGTCGCCCGCGCGGCCAGGTGGGCGCCGACCGCTCCCATCCGCTCGAAGGTCGGCCGGATTTCGTTGGGCAGCACGGCCGTCGGATGCCGACGCCGGGCGGCCTTGGCGATGTGGATCGCCAGGGTGCCCATCCGCTGCAGGTCGGCGACGATCCACAGGGCGGAGACCACGGAGCGTAGGTCGGTCGCCACCGGCGACTGCAGGGCCAACAGTTCGAGCGCGGCTTCCTCTGTGGTGGCCCGCATCTCGTCGAGCGCTACGTCGTTTGCGATCACCTTCTCCGCCAGCGCCAGATCGGCATCGAGCAACGATCGGTGCGCGTCGCGCATGGTGTCGGCGGCGAACTGGCACATCCGCCCCGCTTGGTCGCTGAGTGCGTCGAGGCGGGTGTGGTAGGTCTGGCGCATCGTCCAAGCTTAGGTCGCGCAGGCACCGGCCCGTCGCCCGTGCGGTGAACGCGTGGTGAACGGGAGGAGACCGGGCCGCCGCAGGCTCGGCCCGCCGGCGCCCTACGCGCAGCCGGCCGAGGCGGCGTTGACCGACGACAGGTCGGTGGACGCCAGGGTTGGCACGGTGCCCGTCGACTTGGTGCTGGCGGTGGTCGATGCGGCGCCCGCCCCGTCCGCGGCGGTGGACGACGAGTCGTCCGAGGAGGATCCAGTGGAGCCGGCGACCCCGCCGGTCGAGCGCAGCGCTGCCGGGACCGCGTCTCCGACCTGCACCTTGGTCACCTTGCCGGTGTAGTCGGTGCCGAGCAACAGCCGAACTCGGCTGCCCAGGTCGTCCTGCTCCTCCAGGATCGCACCGGGCACTGAGGCGGCCACGGTCAACGCAGCCGCCCGGTTCTGCGGCGCATACAGCACGGTGATGTCCTGGTACACCGGCTGGTCGGCCGGCAAGGTCAGGTCGTCGTCGGTGACGTCGAAACCGACCCCGTTCAGGGCGGTCTGGGCCTCGCCCGCCACCCCGGCCCGGCCCGCCACGTTGACCACTTCGAGATCGACGTCGGCCGGTGCGACGGTCAGCTCGGGTGCCGCCGCGGTCGTCTTGCTGGTCGTCTTGGCGGTGGTCTTGCCGGCGTCGCTCTTCGTGCTGGCTTTGTGGGTCGCCGACGAGGTGGCGACCGTCGGCTCGCCGGGCAGGGTCTGGTCGTTGATCAGCGCGTCGAAGACCGCGGTCGCCTTCGGGTCAAGCGCGAGGGCGTCGGGGTCGCTGCTGTCCTCGACGGTGGGCAGCGTGTAGAAGGTGACCTTCTGCGGGTCGAGCGTGCCGAACGACTTGGCCAGGTCGATCAGCGAGTCGACGCTGACGTTGTCCGTGTACGTGGAGTTGACGAAGGCGGTGAGGAAGCGTTGGAGCTTGGCCGGGTTGAGCAACGTGCCCGCACTGGCCACCTGCCGGAGCATGGCCGACAGGACGACCTGCTGGCGTCGAATCCGTCCGATATCGCCGGTGGGATCGCCCTGGACCTTGCGGGCCCGGACGAAGCTGAGCGCCTGGTCACCGACCAGGGTCTGCTCCCCGGCGGTCGGGATCACCGTGTGCAGCTCGGCGTCGATGATCGGCTTGCACACGTTGACCTGGACGCCGCCGAGGGCATCCACCATGGCCTTGAAGCCGACGAAGTCGATGCCGATGACCCGATCGATCCGCATACCGGTCAGCTGCTGCACCGCCTTGACCGTGCACTTCGGGCCACCGACCGCGTAGGCATTGGTGATCTTCCACTGCTCGCCCTCGTTGATCGGGAAGTCCTGATCGGAGAGCTTTCCGGTGGTGTAGTCCCAGGTCTTGCAGAGCGGGGCGTCGACCCGGAGGTCGCGGGGAATGGACACCATGGTGACGTGCTGGCGGTCGCCACTGATGTGCGCGATCAGCAGGGTGTCGGACTGGGCCGAGTCGGTTTCGCTCGCGCTGCCGACGCTGGAGTCGGCGTTGCCGTTGGCCCTGGTGTCCGAGCCGAGAAGCAGGATGTTCTCCGGCTTGTAGACCTTCGCGACCTTGGCCGGGGTCGTCCCGCCGGCTTTCCCCGGTTGGGTCGCGTTGCCGGTGGCCGTCGGGGTCCTGATGTTGGGGTCGTTGGGGTCCAGTGCCGCCACCGAGTGGTCTTGGAGGTCCTGGTCGGTCCGCTTGAGCACGGTGTATTGCATGCCCGTGTAGAGCATGAGCAGCGCAGCCAGCGCGGCGACGAGCGCACGCCCCGCGTAGAGCAGGCCGCGATTCTTCCGCGGCGGTCGGTCGCCGGGGCCGCCGGTGGCGGGCGGATCTGTGGGCCCGGGCGGCTCGACCGGCGGCTCGTCGCCGCGAGTGGCTTGCAGGTTGAGCGAGGCGAGGATGGCGCCAGGGTCCTCGGAATAGCGCGGCAACAGCACGGTCGCATCGATGTCGTCCGGGTGGTCGGCGGCACCCCGCTCGCTGTCGGGCGCGACCGCGACCGTCGCCTCGGCGTCGTCGCCCACCGGCGCCGCCCGTGCGATCAGCACGGTCGCTTCGGCGTCACCCGGCCGGGTCGTCGTCGCCCCCGATGGGGTACGCGGATCGGCCGGATCGGCCGGAACCGGCTGCGACGAAACGGAAGCTTCCGGCTCCGCGGGGTCGGATTCGGCGCCTTCGGGCGTCTGCAGCGCCGCGATCAGGTCGCTCGCCGCGACCGTGTTCTCTTCGTCGCCGGCGGCCCGACGACGGCTCCGCCGCCCCACGTCGTCGTCGGACGACAGTCGCGACAGCAGATCGTCGACCCTGGTCGGTTCGGCAGGTCGGGGCGTCCAATCCTGCGGTCGCTCCCACGGCGCGCTGCCCGGAACGGCGTCGTCCGGACCGTTGGCCCCCGGCGCGTCGCCCACCCGATCTCCCTGTCCGTACGAGTCCGCGGCCCTGATGTGGGCACACCGGTGCAAGCCCATGCGGGCGCAACCATTGAGAATACGTACTTCACCTGTGTCCGCGATGCTCGAACGTGAATCTGGCCCTCCCCGCCGTCCCACGAACAGGTGACACACCGGCTCCAGAGCCCATCAGGAAACACAAAGGGTGGGCGTTCGGGCCTGTCCGGACTGAACGGTCAGCACCAATGCCGACAGGTCCGTGCCGGTGATCCGACCGCCCGTGTGCACCCGGAGCAGGGTCGGCAGCAGGTAAGCACCCGGAGTGCCTGGGTGCGGCCGGACCGAGTCCCAGGCCGGATCCAGGGTCACGGTGTTTGCCGTGGGTGGGCAACGCCGTTGTTCGGCCGCGTCGGTAGGGAGCACCAACTGCTGCAGGACGCGGCGCTGGGTCGCCGGGTCGGACGACGCCCGGTTGACCTCGTCGACCGTCGCACGCAGGGCCGCCAGGTCGGTGTCCGATACCGGAGGGGAGGCCGCCACCGGCGTGCCACCCACCGCGCAACCGGCCAGCAGCAGCGCGCCGGCGAGCAGGCCGAGCGCTCGGCCCACGCGGAAGGGGTCAGCCGCCACTCGTGTCCAGCTCGCCGGCCGCCGGCACCAGCATCGCATCGGGGTCGTCCAGCCAGCCTTCCGGCAGGTGCACCTTCGCCTGCGGGGACCCCTGCCGTCCGCGCGGGCCCTCGGCCGCCGCCGGGAAGGGCTGATCCAGATCGAGGTCGGCGATCATCCGATCCAGGTCGGCCAGGCCGGCGACCATACCCATGTCCAACCGGACCGTTGACCCCACCGCGAAGCCGCGCAGGTACCAGGGGATGTGCTTGCGCAGATCGCGAATCCCGCGGTCGGTCCCCATCTCGGCCATCAGCAGTTCGGCGTGCCGCCGCAGCACCCTGGTCACCGCGCGCAAGTTGGGGGCTGCCGGCAACGGGGCCCCGTCGAACGCTGCGGCCAGGTCGGCGAACAGCCATGGTCGGCCCTGACAGCCGCGGCCGACAACGACTCCATCGCAACCTGTCTCGGCCATCATGCGTAAGGCGTCCGCGGCGCTGAAGATGTCCCCGTTGCCCAGCACCGGGATCGACGTGACGGTCTGCTTCAGCCGGGTGATCGCCGACCAGTCGGCGGTGCCCGAGTAGTGCTGGATGGCGGTGCGGCCGTGGAGCGCGACCGCGGCAGCGCCGCTGTCCTCCGCAATGCGACCAGCCTGCAGGTAGGTGATGTGCGCGGGGTCGATCCCGATGCGCATCTTGACGGTGACCGGGATGCCGGCCGGTGCCGCTTCTCGGACGGCCGTCCGCACGATCGCTTCGAAGAGCCGGCGCTTGTAGGGCAGGGCCGACCCACCGCCGCGCCGCGTGACCTTGGGGACCGGGCATCCGAAATTGAGATCGATGTGGTCGGCGAGGTTCTCGTCAACGACCATCCGAACGGCGCGGCCGACCACGTCCGGGTCGACTCCGTACAGCTGCAGCGAGCGGGGCTGCTCGTCCGGCGTGAACCTGACCATGTCCATGGTCTTGGCATCCCGCTCGACCAGCGCGCGGGTGGTGACCATTTCGCACACGTACAAGCCGGCGCCGAACTCACGGCACAGGCGGCGGAAACTGGCGTTGGTGATGCCGGCCATCGGGGCCAGCACCACCGGCGGCCACACCCGGAACCGGCCGATCTGCAGCACGTCGGCCGCGGGCGCCGGGGCCTGCGCCCGGCGCGCGTCGGCGTCGCGCGTCGCCGCCTCGGGCCGCTGCAGGGTGCTGGTCACCCCACCAGTGTCCCAGGTCTTCGGGGTGGTGCCGGCTGCTGGCAAGCTGGACGGGGTGAGCGCCCCGTTTCCCGGACTGACCACCGTGCCCGCCGTCGACCATCCCGACCTGCTTGCCGCTCCTGTGGTGGCCGCCCTGGAATGGTGGAAGCCGCCCGCCCCGGTGCTGGTCGCCGAGATCGACCCCGACCTGGCCGACACCGCGGCGTTCTGCGCCGCCTATGACGTACCGGCGGCCGCGTCCGCGAACTGCGTCGTCGTCACCGGCAAGCGGGACGGCGAGCAGCGCTGGGCTGCCGCCCTTGTCCTGGCCACCACCAGGGCGGACGTCAACGGAGTGATCCGCCGGCGGGTCGACGTCCGGAAGATCTCCTTCGCCCCGATGGCCGAGGCGGTCGAGCGAACCGGGATGGAGTACGGCGGGATCACCCCGATCGGCCTGCCGGTCGGCTGGCCGGTCCTGATCGATGCCGCCGTGGTGGCGGCCGGACCGGTGGTGATCGGGTCGGGGCTGCGCCGGTCGAAGGTGGTCGTCGACGGCGCCGCCCTGGCCGGGCTGCCCGGCGCCGAGGTGATCGACGGACTGGCCGTCCCGGTCCCGGCAACCTGACCCGGTCCCTGGCTCAGAACACTCGGTTGGGAATGTCGGCCGGGGCGGCCAGCAACTCCTCGATCTCGTCGTCGAGCTTGACCAGGGTCAGTGAGGCACCGGCCATGTCCAGGGACGTGCAGTACTCGTTGACATAGCTGCGGGCGACGGTGATGCCCTTGTCTGCCAACTGCTTGTGCGCGTGCCGGTACAGGATGTAGAGCTCGCTGATCGGCGTGCCGCCGAGGCCGTTGATCATGAGGGCCACCCGATCGCCGGCAGTGAACGGCAGGTCGGAAACGGTGGCATCGAGCAGCAGGTCGACGATCTCGTCGGCGCCCTTGAGTTTCGTGCGCTCGCGGCCGGGTTCGCCGTGGATCCCGACGCCCACCTCCATCTCGTCGTCGCCGAGGTCGAACAGCGGCGAACCTTTGGCCGGCGGGGTACAGGCGGTCAGCCCGACGCCCATCGTGCGGGTGTTCTCGTTCACCTTCTTGCCGATTCGGATGACCTCGTCCAACTCGTCGCCGCGTTCGCTGGCCGCGCCCACCGCCTTGATCACGAAGAAGTTGCCGGCAACCCCACGGCGCCCGATGGTGTAGGTGGAGTCCTTGACCGCGACATCATCGTTGATCATGAGGATCTCGACCTTGATGCCCTCGGACTCGGCCATCTCCTTGCCCATGTCGAAGGCCATCCGGTCGCCGGTGTAGTTGTTGACCAACAGCAGCACGCCCTTGGGCGAGGCGAGTCGCTTGGTGGTCTCGTAGACGTAGTCCATCGGCGGTGCGGCGAAGACGTCACCGGGGCAGGCCGCGTCCAGCATGCCCTTGCCCACGATCATCACGTGCGCCGGCTCGTGGCCGGACCCGGACCCCTGGACGATCGACACCTTGTCATCGCGCGGTGCGTCCGAGCGTTGGATCAGGTTGTACTCGGGCACGTAGGTGATGGTGTCCGGATTGGCCAGGGCGATGCCCTCGAGCATCTCCGGGACGAAGTTCCTGGGGTCGTTGACGAACTTCTTCATTGCAGTTCCTCCTGGTCGGTGGGGTTGGGGTGGCTGCCGGCGGCACGGTCACCGCTGCCGGTGGGGTTGTTCCAGGCTGTGCTGATTTCGCCGAGGATGATGCCGACGGCCTTGGCGCCGGCATCGACCGATCCGATACTGCGCACGCCGGTGTAGGACGCCCGCCCGCGTTTGGCGATCATCTCCGTGGTGGCCTCGGCCGCCTGCTGCGCGCTGGTCGCCGCGGCGGCGATGGCGGTTCCGGCGTCCGCGCCCGCAGCCAACTGCTGCTCGAGGGTGTCGGTGAGCGGCACCAAAGCGTCGAGCAGGGTCTTGTCGCCGACGTCCGACTGCCCGCGCGCCTTGATGCCCTCGATCGCGGCTCGCAGCATCGCCACGACCTTCGTACCGTCGACGGGGTCGGCGCCGGCGGCCATTCCGGCGCGTAGGAAGGCGGTTCCCCAGATGGGTCCCGACGTGCCACCGATGCGTGAGGAGATGATCATGCCGGTCTTCTTGAGGAAGGTGCCGACGTTCGTGCGGTCGATGTCGTCCCAGCCCTCGAGCACCTTCTCCCAGCCGCGAGCGAGTGAGTAGCCGAAGTCGCCGTCCCCGACCACCGCATCCAGATCACCGAAGTACTTCTCGTTGTCGATTGCGGTCTGGGCGATCGTGCGCACGACGAGTTCGGTGCGAGCGAGTTCCTCGGTCATCAGGGCGCCTCCTTTTCTGGGCTGGTTCGTCGCCCGAGGGCCAGGCGATGCGGGTGGATCGGGCCGAACGGACCTGGGGGCCAGGACGGCCCGCAGGTCGTCCAAGGTCACGTAGTCGTGCGGGTCCGCCGCGCTGCGGTTGGCCAGCACGGCGATCGGTGCGGCGCCGGGATCGCCGAGTTCCGAGACGACCAGGCTTGCTTCGTCGAAGGTCTCGTCTCTGGTGTAGCCGTTGACGGTCACCACACAGTGCAACCCGGCGCCGACGGCGGCCAGCAGACCATTGCGCGAGTCCTCGACGACCAGGGTCTCGTCGGGTTGCAGAGCCAACTTGTCGATCGCCAGCAGGTAGATCCCAGGGTCGGGCTTCTTGGCCGGCACCATATCGCCGGCGAACACGGGCACCCGTGCGGCGACGGCCTCGCCGACCGCTCGGCGCAGCACCGCGCCCACCGACTCCGGGGCCGAGGTCGAACACACCGCGACCGTCCAACCGGCATCCAACGCGGCCGGAATCAACCTGGCGATACCGGACCGCGGCGGGATCGCGCCCTGCGCCACGAGTTGCTTGAAGTGCGCGGTCTTGGCCTTGTGCCATTGGGCCAGCAGGCTCTCGCGCGCTTGGTCGTCGTCCGGGATTTGCGCAGCCGCAACGAAATCCGGGTCGTCGAACAGGCTGGCCATCCGTTCCTTGCCGCCGCCGATCTTCAGTTTCTTCGCGTACTCGGCTTCGGTCCAGCGCGCCGGGACACCGAAATCGGCAAAGGTCTGGTTGAACGCGGGCAGGTGGCCGAATCGTTCGGTGTCGGCGAGGACGCCGTCACAGTCGAACAGCAGCGCGGTCACCAGGCGCGCCCCGATCCACCGAAGAGCGAGATGTGCTCGCGCGCCGTCGTCATCACGGCGGCCCGCTGGCGGGCGAACAGGGTCGGCGGATCCCACTTGCCCGTCGCCTCGGACTCCTTGAGTGACTCCAGGCCCGAGCGCATGTAGGACTCCTTGAGCGCTGTGGAGATGTTGACCTTGGCGCAGCCGCGGGCGATCAGGTCCGTGAACGCCTCGGCCGACAGCCCGGTCCCGCCGTGCAACGCCATCGGGACCCCGGTCGCTTCGACCAGGGCGCTCACCCGCCCGGCGTTCAGCTTCGGCGGCCGCTGGTACTGGCCGTGCGCGTTGCCGATGGCCGGCGCGAAGATGTCGACGCCGGTCCGCTTGATGAAGTCGACAGCGACCTCCAGGTCGTGCGCCTGCGACGCGTCGTCCGAGCCGATGTCGTCCTCCTTTCCCTCGATTCCCTCGATCTCACCCTCGACGTGGGCACCGTGTTGATGGGCAAAGGCAACGAGATCGATCGTCTGGCGCAGGTTCTCGGCGACCTCGAGCTCATGGGCATCGAACAGCACCGAGTTCCAGCCGGAGTCGATGCACTCGGTGATGACATCAGGGAAAGGGCAGTGATCCAGGTGCAGCGCCGTCGGGATCCGCACGTCCGCTGCCATCGCCCGGAACACCGCGATCAATCGCTCCCGCCCGTAGGCGCGCACCGTCTTCACCGACGTCTGCAAGATGACCGGAGCGTTCTCCTCTTCGGCTGCGGCGAGCACGGCATCGATGGAAAGGTCGTCGAGGATGTTGAACGCGGCCACGCCGTACCGCTCGGCAAACGCGCGGTCGACGATCTCCTTGGTGGACACGACGGGCACAGTCCTGCTCCTTCGCGTCGAGGGTCCGGCCGCCGCGCCCGGGGATCACGGCAGCGGCGGGCCGCTGACCACCATTCAACGGATGCAGGTGCGGGCGGCCTATGGGGGAAATTCCCCATACCGGCACCCGCCACTCCTGCGGTGGTGCCGGACAGATCGGCGGGCAGGGACCGCTGTCAGACCCAACCACGGTCGATGGCCAGCACCACCGCGGCGGTGCGACTGGGCGTGCCGGTCTTGCGGAGTGCCGCACCCACGTGCTTCTCCACGGTCTTGGGCGAGATCATCAGTCGACCCGCCACTTCTCGGTCGGACAGCCCGTCGGCGAGCAACCGCAGCACCTCGCGCTCCCGCGGGGTCAGCGGCGAGGTACCCGTCCGCTCCGCCTTTGGACCTGTCTCCGGGTCCGGGTCCGGGAAGTCTGCGCGGACGAAGGTGCCCCACCCCGGGACGTGTTCCACGTCGACCGCGCCGCCCAGCCCCCGCGCCGGTGACGACGAGCAGATCGCGCCAGGTCTTGGTGCCAAGACCCAGCGGATCGGCGGATCCGGCGGCCGGCTCCGCGGATTCGTCCTGGACGAGCAGCCGCAGGCCCTCGGGTCTGTGCACCACAGCGACGTGCAGCCGGGCTGCGTTCGCCCGCTGCACCGCGGAGCGCCGTACCAGCGAGACCAGGTCGGTGGCGGCCGTCGCGATCCCGTCGGACACCGGCCGGGCCGGGCCGACTTCGGTGACCACGGTCTGCACGCCGGTGTCGCCGGCCTCGACCCGGCCGTGCTCGCGGAGCAGTCCGGCCAACGACGGAACGGACCGACCTGCCTGTGACGACCGCCGACGCCACGCTCTGGGTCAGCAGTTCGAACGCGTCGATCTCCGCGGTGCTGAACGCGCGCCGGCGCCCGGCGAACGCGACGTTGACCCCGATGATCTCGTCGCGCCACCACATCGGTACGGCGGCGACGGCACCGTGGCCGGCCGGGTGACTGCCGGGCAGATGACCGCCGCCCAGATGTGAGTAGTCCTCGATGACCACGGGCATCCGGCGGTTGAACGCGTGTCCGGTCGCACCCTCGTCCAACGGGAAGCTCTGGCCCAGCCGACACGGAATGCCGATCTCGGCCGCCTTGTCGTACCGGCCGCGAGCCCGGTCGATCAGCGAAACACTGCCGGCGGGAGTGCCCAGCAACCCCTGGGAATGGCTCGAGCAGTCGCCGCAGCAACGGATTCACCCGGAGATCGCCATAGATGTCGGCGACGGCCGCGTCCAGTTGGAAGCTCTCCACGGACGGCGCAAGGTCGTGGACGCCGTCTTCGTCGACGAGCATGCTCCCAAACTAGGAACGATCAGGCACCGCTGCAAGGGCCGCGTCGAGTACCGGGCCCGGGCAAGGCTGACCGGGTCAGCGCACCCGCGGCAGGACCTCGCTGCCGATCAGTTCGATGTGGTCCAGATCGGCCAGGTCCAGGATCTGCAGGTAGAACCGGTCGACCCCGATCTCGGCCCAGGTTCCGAGCAGATCGACGAACTGCGCGGGCGTTCCGATCGGCATGCCGCCCTCCCGCATCGCCGCGGGCGATCCGCCCGATGGCGTCGGCGCGACGGGCGATGTCGGCGTCGTCCCGGCCGCACACCACGGTGTGTGCGACCGAATAGACCATCGACGCCGGATCACGGCCCGCCGCCTCGCACGCCGCCCGCACGCGATCCAGCTGGCTGCGGCTCGTCTCGAGGTCGGAGAAGCCGACGTTGAACTCGTCGGCGAACCGGGCGGCCAGCGCCGGCGTGCGCTTCGGGCCGTGGCCGCCGACGATGATCGGCACCGAAGGCGTGCCGTGCCGGCCGACCTGCACCGGCTTGGGCAGACCGGGAGCACCGTCGAGCGTGTAGTGGGCCCCGGCATAGACTGAAGGTCTCGCCCTCCGGCGTCGCCCAGAGTCCGGTGATGATCTCCAACTGTTCGGTCAGCCGGTCGAACCGCTCGCCGAACGACGCCCCGAACGGCAGCCCGTAGGCGGTGTGCTCGGAGTCGAACCAGCCGGAGCCCAAGCCCAAGCTCGACCCGCCCGCCGGAGATGTCGTCGATGTTCGCGGTGGCGATGGCCAGCATCGACGGGTGCCGGAAGGTGGCCGAGGTGACCAGGGTGCCCAGCCGGATGTCCGGCACCTGCGCGGCCAGCGCGGCCAACGATGCCACCGAATCCGACGGACCGGGCAACCCCGTTCCCGACCCCATGGACAGCACGTGGTCGGAGCGGAAGAACGCCGAGAAGCCGGATTCCTGGGTGGCCCGCGCGGCGGCGAGCAGCGTGGCGTGGGAGGCGCCCTGTTGGGGTTCGGTGAAGATGCGAAGGTCCATGGTCACCGAGCGTAGAGACCCGCGCCGGAGCGTCGCGAGCGGGCGACACGTTCCGCCCGGAGTCCGAATCGTGATGGTTTCCGACCGGCCATCCGAGCGCTTCCTGTGTCACT
The DNA here is from genome assembly GCA_963834185.1 of uncultured Actinomycetota bacterium. Classification (GTDB taxonomy): domain Bacteria; phylum Actinomycetota; class Actinomycetes; order Mycobacteriales; family Nakamurellaceae; genus Nakamurella. The sequence continues at coordinate 141,081 of CAWIAR010000011.1, read as the reverse complement.
CTCAGCCGTAATCTCTCGGGACGACGGTGGGCCGTCCCGTTACCTCGAGGAGGAACTCGTGCGTTCAGCTCGTGTAGGAACCTCTGTGTTAGCAGGTCTGGCGGTCGTCACCTTGACGCTCGCCGCCTGTGGCTCCAATTCCGACAACGCCGGCTCCAGCGCCGGCAGCACGGCCACCTCGGCCGCGAGCGCGACGACCAGCGCCGCCATCCAGCGCGATGTCGGAAGCGTCCAGCGCCGGGTCCAGCGCGACGAGCGAGGCCTCGTCGGCCGGGTCCAGTGCGATCGAGCGAGGCGACCGGCTCGTCCGGCGGCGGCGGGGGAGACCCGAAGACCGCGACGTCCGCCGCCGATTTCGGAGGCATGGACGGACTCGTCGCCGCAGCCAAGGCCGAGGGCAAGCTCAACGTCATCGCGCTGCCGCCGGACTGGGCCAACTACGGCGAGGTGATCAAGGCGTTCCAGGCCAAGTACCCGGAGATCCAGATCGACCAGCAGCAGCCGAACGCCTCCTCCGCGGACGAGATCACTGCCGCGAAGACGAACGCCGGAACCGACGCCGCCCCCGACGTGTTCGACCTCGGGACCTCGGTCACCCTTGCCAACACCGACGTCTTCGCCCCGTACAAGGTTGCGGCCTGGGACGACATCGCCGATGTCAGCAAGGAATCGACCGGGCTGTGGGTGAACGACTACACCGGCATCATGGCCGTCGGCTACGACGCCTCGACCTACGGCGACGTCACGTCGCTGGATCAATTGCTCGACCCCAAGTTCAAGGGCGTGGTCGCGCTGAACGGCAACCCCACCGAGGCCGGTACGGCGTTCAACGGGGTGGTCATGGCGGCGCTGGCCAACGGCGGTTCGCTCGATGACATCTCCAAGGGCGTCGAGTACTTCCAGAAGCTCAAGGACGCCGGGAACCTGTTCACCGGCGACGCCACCCCGGCCACCGTGCAGTCGGGCGAGACCGGTGTGCTGTTCGACTGGACCTACAACCAGGTCGGCTACGCGGCCAAGTTGAAGGCCCAGGGCGCCGACTGGAAGTACTTCGTGCCCGAGGGCGCCGCGCTGGGTTCCTACTACAACCAGGCGATCAACGCCGACGCGCCGCACCCGGCGGCCGCCCGGCTCTGGGAGGAGTTCCTGTACTCGCCGGACGCCCAGAACCTGTGGCTCAAGGGCGCGGCCAACCCGATCCTCCAGGAGTCCATGGTCAAGGCCGGCACCATCGATCAAGCCGCCCTCGACGCGCTGCCGACCAAGGAGACCCCGCAGGTGCAGACGGCCGACCAGATCAAGGCGTCCGGTGAGTACCTGACCGCCAACTGGTCCAAGGTCGGTGGCTGAGCACCCCGAGGCGGCCGTTCGGATCATGACCGCTGAACTCCTCACGCCTGCCCCCGCCGTCACCGGTGGGGGCAGGCGGTCGCGTCGGAACCTGGCCGCGCTGCTGCCGACCGTGCCGTTCTTCGCCTACGTCGCGGTGTTCCTGCTGCTGCCCACGATCATCGTGGTGGTCGGCGCGTTCCAGGACGACGACGGCGGGTTCACCCTGCACAACCTGACGATCCTGACCACCGGATCCGTTCGCAGCGCGGCGCTCTGGTCGCTGTCGCTGTCAGCGCTCTCGGCCATCTCGGGCGGGGTGATCGGCGGGCTGCTGGCCTACGCGCTGGCCACCGCCAAGATCAGCGGCGGGCTGCGCCGCGTGGTGGTCGCCGCCTGCTCGGTGCTCGCCCAGTTCGGCGGGGTGATGCTGGCCTTCGCGTTCATCGCCACCATCGGCCGGACCGGGATGGTCACCGCGCTGATCCGCAGCTGGTTCGGCACCACCATCGACACCACCTGGCTCTATGACTTCAAGGGCCTCGTGCTGGTCTACTCCTACTTCCAGATCCCGCTGATGGTCATTGTTTTCCTGCCGGCGCTCGACGGGATCAGGGAGCAGTGGCGGGAGGCGACGGAGACTCTCGGCGGGACCACGTGGGTGTACTGGCGACGGGTGGCCGGCCCGATCCTGGCGCCGGCGTTCATCTCGTCGTTGTTGTTGCTGTTCGCCAATGCGTTCTCCGCCTACGCCACCGCCGCCGCCCTGATCAGCCAGTCGAACCCGTTGCTGGCCACCCAGATTCGTGGCGCGCTGACCAACGAGGTCACGGCCGACACCACCAACACCGCACACGTACTTGCCCTGCTGATGGTGATCATCGTCAGCCTGGTGATGACCGGGTACGCCGTGCTCCAACGGCGGGCGTCGAGGTGGTTGGGATGACCAGGGCCACCGGACCGCTTCCGGACGCCGGCCGACGACCGCGTGACGAGTTGCGCCCGCCGCAACTGCGCCGGCGCCGGCGCCGGAAGCAGGCCACCTTCCGCTGGATCGTGGTCGCCGTGGTGATGCTGTTCTTCGCCATTCCGATGGTCGCCCTGCTCGACTTCTCCACCCGGCTGCGCAACGGCACCCGCAACTGGGTCTCCTGGCAGCCGATCTTCCATCTCGGTTCCGACGATCCGGCCAGCGTGGAGATCCGCGCCGGGCTGGTGAACTCGCTGTGGCTCGTCGTGGTGACCGTGCTGATCATGCTCGTGTTGTTGGTGCCGACCATGACCTGGGTTCGGCTGCGGGTTCCCGCGCTTCGGCGTCCGATGGAGTTCATCTCGCTGCTGCCGCTGACCATTCCGGCTGTTGTGCTCGTCGTCGGGCTGGCGCCCATCTACCGGTTCATCTCCAATGCCCTGTCGATCAGTTCGATCTGGCTGTGCTTCGTCTACGTGATCCTGGTGCTGCCGTTCGCCTACCGGGCGCTGGACGCCGGGTTGGACGGCATCGACGTGAAGACCTTGTCCGAGGCGGCACGGTCGCTGGGCAGTTCCTGGACCACCGTCCTGTGGCGGATCGTGCTGCCGAACATCCGCAGCGCAGTGCTGAGCGCCTGCTTCATCTCGATGGCGCTGGTGTTCGGCGAGTTCACGGTGGCGTCGTTGTTGGGCCGGAAGAACTTGCAGACGGCGATCTTCATCGTCGGGCAGGGCGATGCGAAAACGGCTGCGGCTCTTGCCCTGATCGTGCTGGCGTTCGCCGTGGTGCTGCTGTTCGTGCTGTCATTCTTCGCGACCGGCCGGCGCCGGCGGAACCAGGGGTAGATCGTGACGGAAGAGTCTTCACCGGCGGCGTCGCAGGGCCGCTCGGCGGACGGGGTGACGGTCAGCCTGCGGGACCTGCACCGCTCGTTCGGCGACGTGCATGCGCTGGACGGGATGAACCTGGACATGGCTCCGGGCGAACTGGTGGTGCTGCTGGGACCGTCGGGCTGTGGAAAGACCACCGCGCTGCGGGTGCTCGCCGGACTGGAGGACGCCGATGCCGGCGCCGTGGTCGTCGCGCGGTAAGGACATCACCGGCGTGCCGACCAACAAACGCGATATGGGGATGGTGTTCCAGGCCTATTCGCTGTTCCCGCACATGACCGCGCGCGAGAACGTGGCGTTCGGGCTGCGGCTGCGCGGCAAGGCCTCAGCTGAGCGGACCCGGCTCGCCGGGGAGTTTCTCGAGTTGGTCGGACTGTCCGCCCAGGCCGACCGCTACGCGCATCAGCTGTCCGGGGGGCAGCAGCAACGGGTCGCGCTGGCGAGGGCGTTGGCCATACAGCCGACGGTTCTGCTGCTCGACGAGCCGTTGTCGGCGCTGGACGCCAAGGTGCGGGTGCAATTGCGCGACGAGATACGCCGGATCCAGTTGGAGGTCGGTACCACCACCCTGTTCGTCACCCATGACCAGGAGGAAGCACTCGCCGTTGCCGATCGGGTCGGCGTGATGCGGGCGGGCCGGATCGAGCAGATCGACGAACCCGAGACCATCTACAGCCGCCCGAAGCACCGCCTTCGTGGCCCAGTTCATAGGTTTGACGAACCCGCTGCCCGGAATCGTCGAGAACGGCAGCGCAACCGTTCTCGGCAAGCCCGTGCCGCTGCTGCCCGGATCGCCCCCGAACGGAGCGGTCAGCGTGCTGGTCCGTCCGGAGGCAGTCACCGTGCGGCCAGGCGGTGAACCGTCCGGCGCCGGAGCGGCGACCGTCGCCGCCACCAGCTTTCTCGGAGCGCACGGCCGGGTGCAGGCCCGCTTGGGCGACGGCACCCTCGTGCTCGCACAGATGCCGACGGGAGCGGTGGCCGAATTGGCAGTCGGCGATGCGGTGACCGTCCAGGTCCTGCCCGTCGCCGCGTTGGCCACCCGGCCGACGGACTGACTTTTCTCGTTGCAGGGTCCGGGCGCCGTCGTTACCCTCGGCTGTACACGGGAGAGGAGGTGGTCCAACGTTGAATACGTTCAGGACTCGTGAGGTGGCTGGCCGCTAGGCCGCCGCTCCGCCGGGCGTCACGCCCGGCGTCGCCGGACCACTACCGCGCAGCGGGGTCTGGCACAACCGGACAGCCACCCGACCCCCGGGCCGCCGACCACTTGTCCAGGTCGGCCCCCGTGCCGCTGGTCCATACCAGCGAGCGCGGCGGAGCAGCCCGGGGGTTGTCCTGTTTGATGAACAGATGACCATCGACCCGGCAGACCTGCTCGACCTGGCCGTGCGTGCTGCCCGGGCGGCGGGCCGGGAACTGCTCAGCCGGTACGGGGATGTCCAGGGCCTGGCCACGAAGTCGTCGGCGACCGACCCGGTGACCGACGCCGACCGGGCATCGGAGCGACTGCTCGCCGGGATGATCACCGCAGAGCGGCCGCAGGACGGACTGCTGGGTGAGGAGGGCGCCTCCCGACCGTCGGAGTCCGGACTGATCTGGGTGGTCGATCCGCTCGACGGGACGGTCAATTACCTGTACGAGCTCGGGAACTGGGCGGTCAGTGTGGCGGTCGAGGACGGCGCCGGTGCGCTGGTCGGGGTGGTGCACGATCCGGTGGCCGGCCGCACCTTCACCGCGACGCGCGGCGGCGGTGCGCGGCTGGACGGCCGGGTCCTGCGGGTGAACGAGCCGGTGCCGATGCACCGGGCGCTGTCAGCCACCGGCTTCGGCTACCTGCCCGAACGTCGGGCCACGCAGGGCGCGCTGCTCGCCCGACTGTTGCCGCGCATCCGGGACATCCGGCGATATGGTTCAGCCGCGCTGGACCTCTGCGCGGTGGCGGCGGGCAACATCGACGCCTACTTCGAGGAAGGCGTCCAGCAGTGGGACGTGGCGGCCGGCGGCCTTGTCGCCCGGGAAGCCGGCGCGATCATGACGCCGTGCACCCCGACCGGGGTACCGACCGGCTGGCTGGTCGCCGGACCGACACTGCACCCCGAACTGGAACAGGCGCTGACCGCACCGATCGGGTGAATATTCTGCCGATACCCCGTTGTGTCAGGACTCTTTCCGGGCATTTCGGTCGTCTCGAATAATGCATCCGGGTACACCACGCAGGGTTACTGGACGTTAACCCAGCACTCCCATACGTTCACACGATTCGCACATGCTTGTTCACACCCCTCACACAGGCTGACGGCGCATGCCGTCGCATCGGTGACGGTGGCGATGGAGGAAACGGAGTCCCAGTGGGTGTTGCAGTGGGTGTTGCAATGGGTGCAGTCAGCAGGAAGTGGGTCAGCGGGATCTCGGCGCTTGCACTGACGGTCGGGCTGGCGGTGGTCGCACCGGCCTCGGCGCAGGCGGCCGTCGGCACCTCGGCGCGGGTGTTGATCAACGAGGTATACGGCGGCGGCGGCAATGCAGGGGCCACCCTGAAGCAGGACTTCATCGAGCTCTACAACGGCACCGCGGCCGCCGTCGACCTGAGCACCTACAGCGTGCAGTACACCTCGGCGAGCGGCACGGCGTGGCAGGTCACCCCGTTGACCGGCACCCTGCCCGCAGGTTCGTCCTACGTCGTGCGTGAGGCGACCGGCGCGGGCGGCACGACGGATGTGGTCGGCGACGTCACCGGCACCCTCGCGATGAGCGGAACCGCAGGAAAGGTCGCACTGGTCAACTCCACAGCCGCGTTGACCTGCGGTGCTGTGTGCACCGGTGATGCCTCCGTGGTCGACTTCGTCGGATACGGCGGTGCCAACGACGCCGCCGGGGGTGCGCCGACAGCGCTGCTGACCAACGCCACCTCGGCCTCCCGCAACAGCTCGCACGCCAATACGGCGAACAACGGCGCGGACTTCACCGTCGGCGACCCCTCGCCGCTGGCGTGCGGCGCCGCCTGTGTCGCCACGACGCCGCCGCCGGAGAACGTCGGCGACAAGACCATCGCCCAGGTGCAGGGCACCGGCGCCGCCTCGCCGTTCGTCGGCAAGATCGCCACCGTGAGTGGCGTGGTCACCGCCACCTACCCGACCGGTGGATTCAACGGCTTCGTCATCCAAACCGCAGGTACCGGCGGCACCGTCGACCTGGCCTCCCACACCGCGTCCGACGCGATCTTCGTCTTCTCGGCCGGGACCGGAGCGGTGGACAACGTCGCGGTCGGCGACTACGTCGGGGTGACCGGCCTGGTCGACGAGTACTTCGGGCTGACCGAGATCACCCCGGCCGAACTGGCCGATGTGGTCCAGCTGAACAAGAGAGGCATGAAGGTCACCGCGTCCACCACGGCCGCCTGGCCGACCACCGCCGCCCAGCGGGAAAGCCTGGAGTCGATGCTGTACCTGCCGCAGGGCACGTACACGGTGACGAACACCTTCACCACCAACCAGTACGGCGAGGTCGGGCTGGCCTTCGGTACCACGCCGCTGATCCAGTCCACCGAGGTGGCCAGGCCGGGCACCGCTCAGGCTGCCGCTGTCACCGCCGACAACGCGGCTCGCGCGGTCACTCTCGACGACGGTGCTTCGACCAACTTCCTGTCCGGTTCCGCCCGCGACCTGACCCCGCCCTATGTCTCGAACACCAAACCGGTACGGGTCGGCGCACCGGCCGTCTTCAGCAAGCCGGTGGTCATCGATTACCGGAACAATGCATGGAAGTTCGAGCCCACGTCTGCGGTGACCGCCGCGGCACCGGGCAAATACCCGGCGACGTTCTCGAACACCAGGACCACGACCCCCAACAGCGAGTCCATCGGAGCCGCCGACCTCAAGGTCGCTTCGTTCAACGTGCTGAACTACTTCACCACGCTCGGCGTGAGCCTGTACCACTATGACGCCAACGGAAACAAGATCTTCGACTGCACCCACTTCGACGACCGGGATCTCAACCCGATCACGGTCAACAGCTGCCCGGGCAACGGCCCGCGCGGCGCCTGGGACACGGCCAACCTCAAACGGCAGCAGAACAAGATCGTCAAGGCGATCAACGCGCTGGACGCCGACGTCGTCGGTTTGATGGAGATCGAGAACTCCGCAGTGGTCGACGGCAAGCCGGACGAGGCAGTCGGGGCGCTGGTCAAGGCGCTGAACAACGCGGCGGGCAGCGACGTCTGGGCCTTCGTTCCGTCGTCGACGGAATTGCCGCCCGTCACCCAGATGGACGTGATCTCGAACGCGATCATCTACCGCAAGGCTGCGGTCAGTCGGGTGGGCGAGTCGCGTGCCCTCGGCACCAAGAGCTCTGACACCGGACCCGCGGCCGGCAACCCGTTCGCCAACGCCAGGGAACCGATCGCGCAGGTCTTCCGGTCGGCGGCCGGCGGCGAGCCGTTCCTGTTCGTGGTCAACCACTTCAAGTCCAAGGGCTCCGCCGGCCCGCTGCCCGGCGACGCGGACAGCGGTGACGGCCAGGGTGCGTCCAATGCCTCCCGAGTGGCGCAGGCCAAGGCGCTGCGGGACTGGGTCCCGACGGTGCTGCCGTCCGGCACCGACTCCGTGGTGATGGTCGGCGATTACAACTCCTACGGCCAGGAGGACCCGCTGAAGGTGCTGTTCGACGCTGGGTACACCGACCTCGAGCAGCACTTCGACCTGGGCAAGTACTCCTACTCCTTCTCCGGGTTGTCCGGCTCGCTGGACCACGTCCTGGTGAACAACGCGGCGCTGGCCAGGGCCACCGGCGCGGACATCTGGAACATCAACTCGCCGGAGTCCATCGCGCTGGAGTACAGCCGGTACAACTACCACGGCACGCTGTTCTACAAGAATGACCCCTACGCCAGCTCCGACCACGACCCGGTGGTGGCCGGCCTCAAGGCCACCACCCCGCCGACCGAGGTGCAGATCCTGGGCACCAACGACTTCCACGGGCGGATCCAGAACAACGGCGCGGAGGCCGGCGCCGCGGTGATGGCCACCGCGGTGAAGGAGTTGCGCTCCGAGCACCCGAAGACGGTGTTCGCCGCCGCCGGTGACCTGATCGGCGCGTCCACGTTCGAGTCGTTCATCGCCCACGACAAGCCGACCATCGACGCGCTGAACGCGGCCGGTCTCGAGGTCTCTGCGGTCGGTAACCATGAGTTCGACCAGGGCTACAACGATCTGGTCAACCGGGTGATGGCTCCGTACGACCCGGCCAAGAACCCGTACGGTGGCGCCGCTTGGAAGTACTTGGGTGCCAACGTGCGCCACGCGGACGGCTCGGCGGCGCTGCCGGAGACGTGGGTGCAGAACTTCGGTGACGTGAAGGTCGGCTTTGTCGGCGCGGTGACCGATCACCTGAACGAACTGGTATCGCCGGGCGGCATCGCGGGCCTGGAGATCCAGGCGCCGGTCGAAGCGGCCAACCGGGAGGCCGACAAGCTCAAGGCCGACGGCGCCGACCTGGTCGTCCTGCTGGTGCACGAGGGTGCAGCCACCACCGCGCTGTCCTCGGCCACCGACCCGGCCAGTGACATGGGCCGGATCGTCAACGGTGCGGACGAGAACATCGATGCGATCATCTCCGGCCACACCCACCTGGCCTACAACCACGCGATCCCGGTGCAGGCCTGGATCGACGAGGGCCGTCCGGTGACCACCCGCCCGGTGGTCTCCGCGGGCCAGTACGGCTACAACCTGAACCAGCTGGTGTTCGAGGTCGACAAGACCGGCGAGGTGGTCGGTCTCGAGCAGAAGATCGTTCCGCTGACCACCGGCACGACGGTGAACGGCACCACCACCTACACCCCGAACTACAAGCCGGACCAGGACGTCGCTGCCATCGTGGCCGCGGCCGTGGCCGCGTCCGACGTGCTCGGGGCGGTCAAGCTGGGCACCATCACCGGTGCGTTCAACCGGGCGAAGTTGGCCGACGGGACGACCGAGAACCGCGGCGGGGAGTCCACCTTGGGCAACCTGGTGGCCGAGGTGCAGCAGTGGGCAACGCAGAATCCGGAGTCCGGTTCCGCGCAGATCGCCTTCATGAACCCGGGCGGGCTGCGCGCGGACATGGTCGGCAACGGCACCGGCGCGTTCCCGCGCGAGCTGACGTACAAGCAAGCAGCGGTGGTCCAGCCGTTCGCCAACACCCTGGTCAACATGAAGCTGACCGGTGCGCAGATCAAGACCGTGCTCGAGCAGCAGTGGCAGACCAACCCGGGCGGCACCGCGCCGTCCCGCCCCTTCCTGCGGCTCGGCGTCTCGGAGGGCTTCACCTACACCTACGACCCGGCCGCCGCTGCCGGTAGCCGAATCACCGCGATGTACCTCGACGGCACACCGATCGATGCGGCCGCGCAGTACTCGGTCACCGTCAACTCCTTCCTGGCCACGGGCGGCGACAACTTCCGGGAGCTGGCCAACGGGACGAACAAGCGGGACACCGGCAAGGTCGACCTGCAGGCGATGGTCGACTACCTGGCAGACCAGCAGACCATCAGCCCCGACTACACCCAGCGCGCGGTCGGGGTGCACTGGGCGACCGGCGCGCCGACCGAGTACGCCGCGGGCGACACCGTGGCGTTCGCGTTGTCGTCACTGGCGTTCAGCACCGCAGCGGACACCAAGGACAGCCAGGTCACGGTCAAGCTCGGCAGCACCGAGCTCGGCACCTTCCCGGTTGACAACACCATCGGCACCGACATTTTCGACGAGTACGGCAAGGCGAACGTGTCGTTCGCCCTCCCGTCGGGACTCCCGGCAGGCGCCCAGACACTGACCGTGACCGGCGCACAAACCGGCACCACCGTGCTGGTGCCGATCACGGTGCAGGCGGCCGCAGTGGCCAGCACCACCACGTTGACGGTGTCCGCCGCCGAGCAGACATACGGCACCAAGACGCCGGCGACGTTCACCGCCGCGGTGAAGCTGGCCGACGGCTCGTCACCGTCCGGTGCGGTGCGATTCACCTCGGGCGACACGGATCTCGGAACCGTTCCGGTCTCGGCGACCGGGGATGCGAAGCTGTTGCTGCCGGCGGTCACGCCGCAACAGACGCTTCAGGTGGTGGCGACCTTCGTTCCGGACGGCGGCTCGAAGGCGGTCGGCTCGGCCTCAGCTCCGCTGAAGTTCGAAGTCCGGACCGCCACCTCGGCCACCGGGCTGACCTTGGCCTGGGTCAAGTCGGGAACGAAGTTCGCCTTGACCGCGAGGGCCACGGTGACCCTGAGCACCGGCCAACCGGCAGCCGGCACCGTCTCCTTCAACGTCAACGGGACAAAGGTCGGCGCCGTCGCGGTCACCTCCGGGTCGGCCACCCTGACCACCACGGTCGCCGGTGGGGCCAAGACGGTGGTCGCGACCTTCGTGGCGTCCGAAGGCAGCGTCGCCCGCTCCACGAAGACCGCTACCGCCACCGTCAAATCCGCCGCGTCGACCACCACGGTGAAGACCGTGGTCGCCAGGACGGTGGTCAAGTCGGGCGCCACGTCGGTCACCAGGTATCGGTTGACGGCTTCCGCGAGTGTTGGCTCCGGGGGCAAGGCGGTGGCCGGCACAGTGGCGTTCTCCCTGGGCGGCAAGAAGATCGGCACGGTGACTCTGGTCAAGGGTGCCGCAAAGGTCAGCGTGAACGTACCGAAGGGCGCGGCCAAGGTCGTCGCCACCTTCACCCCGACCGGCACGGCTCCGGTCGCAGGTTCGAGCCGGACCGTGACCGTCGCCGTTCGCTAGCGGCACGGTGATAGCTGGTGGCCCCGTTCCGCAAGGGACGGGGCCACCGCCTTTGGCTGCCGGGTTTCAGCGGCCGGAGCGGCCGTCAGCGGCGACCGGTGAGCTTGAGCCCGCGCAGTGCCGACGTCATCGCCGCCCGGTAGCGGGAGCCGGTCAACGGGGCGTGCTCGCCGACCGGTCGCCAGCGCTGTCGGGCGACAGTCTGCGCCCACGTGGTCTGCAGCAGTCCCTCGGCACCGTGTCGTCGGCCCAGGCCGGAGTCTCCCCAGCCACCCATCGGTGCATCGATGGAACCCCAGGCCGCAGCGTAGGTTTCGTTGACATTCACCGTGCCGGCCTGCAGCCGTCCGGCAATCCGGACGGCACGCTCTGAGTTCCGGGACCACACCGAGGCGTTCAGCCCGTACCGGCTGTCGTTCACCGCGGCGATCGCCGCCTCGTCGCCGGCGACCGACGCGAGCGCGACGACCGGGCCGAATGTCTCCTCCCGGAAGCACCGTGCGGTGGCCGGCACATCGGCCAGGATCGTCGGCTCGAAGAAGAACGGGCCGAGGTCGGGCCGGTGCTTGCCGCCGGTGAGCACTCGGGCGCCGGCGGCTACCGCGTCGTCGACATGGGCTCGCACCCGGTCGAGCTGTGCGGCCGACACCAGTGAGCCCACCTGGAACCGGTCGCCGAAATCCGCGCCCAAGGTCAGTGCCCTGGTGGCCGCGACGAACCGGCGGGTGAACTCGTCCGAGATCGTGGCGTCGAGGTAGATGCGCTCCATCGAGACACAGAGCTGACCGGTGGAGGAGAACGACCCGGCGACCGCACCGGCCACCGCTCGGGGAAGATCTGCGTCGGCGCACACGATCATGGCGTTCTTGCCGCCGAGTTCGAGGCTGGCGCCGATCAACCGCTCGCCGGCCCGCTGAGCGACAGTTCTGCCGATCGCGGTGGAACCGGTGAAGCTGATGTGGTCCACCCGGTCGATCAGCTGGGGACCGACGACGGGTCCGTCACCGACCACGACCTGCCACAGGTCGGCCGGCAGGCCGGCTTCAATGGCCAAGGAGCGGCCCAGGAGCGCGGTCAGCACGGTGTGCGTGTCCGGCTTGTGCAGCACCGCATTGCCGGCAACCAGGGCCGGCAGCGCGTCCGAGACGCCCAGCGTCAACGGGTAGTTCCACGGGGTGATCAGACCGACAAGGCCGAGCGGGTGGCGCAGCTCGACGGTCCTGGTCAAGCCCGGGATGGCGCCGGCCCGCCGCTGGGGCGCCAGCAACTTGCCTGCGGTCCGGCCGTAGTACCTGGCGGTGACGGCGACATCCATCACCTCTTCGAAGGCGTGCCCGCGGGCCTTGCCGGTCTCCGCCTGGACGATGTCGAGCAGCGCACTCTGCCGGGAGAGCACCAGGTCGTGCAGGCGGAGCAGGACGGCCGAGCGTTGCGCCACCGGGCGCGCCGCCCAGCTCCGTTGAGCCAGTCTGGCCCGGACCGCAGCGGCCGCCACGTCATGCTCGGTGCTGGTCGGGAGGTTCGCCAGGGTGCTGCCGGTGAACGGTGCGATGACGGAAACCGTTGGCCCGGTGCCGGAGATCCCCGACGCCAACTCCGAGATGCGCCGGGCCGACAGCGAGGTCGGCAGATTCACGCCTGGGTGTGCGGTCGTGGTCATCGGGACCCTCCTCGGACAGCGGCGATCAGCGATCGGTAGTGGTCGAACGAGTCGCGCTTCGTGCGGGCCAGGCTGCCGGGTTCGACGCGCACCAGCCCGAAGTGTTGGGTGAAGCCTTCGGCCCACTCCCAGTTGTCCAACAGGGTCCAGTGGAAATACCCGCGCACGTCGACGCCGGCGGCCCGCGCCTGCGCCACCGCGTCGAGATGCCCGTCCAGATAGGAGATCCGGGCGTCGTCATGGACACTCCCGGCGGCCGGATCGTCGTAGGCAGCGCCGTTCTCGGTGATGTAGACCGGCGGCAGCGCGGGGTACTGCTCGTGCATGGCGATCAGCAGGCGGGTCAGAGCGGCGGGTTGCACGGGCCAACCGAAATCGGTGTGCGGCACGTCGGTGCGGTCGACCATGGTGAACGGGATCGAAGCGTTCTCCGGTGCCGCGGCGATGGTCGTCGGGTGGTAGAAGTTCAGGCCGTAGAAGTCCAGCGGCGCGCGGATCGCCGCGAGGTCACCATCGGCGACGACGTCGAAGTCCGCTCCGGGCAACGCTTCCAACAGCTCCGGGTAGGTGCCGGCCAGCAGCGGGCCGGCGAACTGACCGTTGTGGTACGCCTCGTAGAACGCCGCCGCAGCGACGTCTTCGGGATCGTCGGACGCCGCGGCGACCGTGGTGTGGTGGTTGACGATGCCCACCCGCGCACTGCTGGCGGCCCGCAATACCTCCACCGCCCTGGCGTGGCCCAGCAGCTGATGATGGGTCGCGGCGAAGGCGCCTCCGAGCAGGGTCAGACCGGGCGCGTCGATGCCCATGGCGTGGCCATAGGCCATGTGCACCAAGGGTTCGTTGAGTGTCATCCAGGAGGCCACCCGGTCGCCCAACCTGCCCGCCACCAGCGCGGCGTAGTCGGCGAAGGCCTCGGCGGTGTCCCTGGACAGCCAACCGCCGGTCATCATCAGTTCGGTCGGCAGATCCCAGTGGAACAGCGTCGCCCATGGCTGGATGCCCCTGGCCAGGAGTCCGTCCACCAACCGGTCGTAGAAGTCGAGTCCGGCCGAGTTGGCCGGGCCGCGGCCGGTCGGCTGGATGCGCGGCCAGGCAACGGAGAACCGATACGCCCCGACACCGAGATCAGCCAGGAGGTCGAGGTCGGAGTCGATGCGGTGGTAGTGGTCGACGGCGATGGCCGGCGTCGAACCGTCGGCGATCCGACCGGGCGCGGCGGCGAACACCTCCCAGATCGACGGGCCGCGGCCGTCCTCGTCCACCGCTCCTTCGATCTGGAGGGCCGACGTGGCCACGCCGAACAGGAAGTCGGCCGGCAGGGCCGGGCTCACCTGCGCACCATCACAGGGCCGCCTCGGTAGGCTCGCGGGTCCTCGAGCCGGTGGCGAAGGCGCCGGCCAGTGGCAGCAACAACGCGATACCGACGAGTGGGACGACGAAACCCCACCGCAACCCGCTGCCGGAGCTGATCAGTCCGGTGAGCACGCCGCCCAGCACGAACCCGAGATAGTTGAATTGGTTGAGCCGGGCCACCAGCCCGTCGATCCGCCGCATCCGTCCGGGGTCAGGACCGGCCAGCCGCCCGGCAGCGGCGAAGGTCAGCGGCGCGACCACCGCGACTCCGGCACCGAGCACCGCGAACCCCAGGATGGCCAACCACGGCGCCTGCGCCGCGATGACCATCGCCAGGCCCACGACGCCGACCGACGCGGCCGCGCGCACGACGTTCGTCGGCCCGTACCGTCGGACCGCGAGATCACCGACCGCCCGGGACGCCAGGCTGGTCGCCTGGTAGGCGCCGTAGGCCAACGGTGCGACGGTGGCGGACGCCAGCAGTACGTCGGACAGGTAGATGGAGGACCAGGACGAGGCCGCCGAGTCGGCAACGTAGAACAACACCAGGGCCAGCCCGAGCAGCCCCAACGCCTTCCACGGGATGGCGCGGCCGTCAGCGATCGGGGCGTCACCGGCGGACGGGCTCATCCGGTCCGCCTCCGCACGGCGGAACGGGGCGAACGACACGCCGACGGCAAGCGCCGCGACGGGCACCAGCACGGCAGCAACCGGCCAGTCGAGCGCGGCCGCGCCGGCGGTGGCCAGCGCTCCGGCGATGCCACCGACGCTCCACGCCGCGTGGAACGAGGTCAGGATCGACTGGCCGTACTCCGCTTCGAGTGCGACCGCCTGCATGTTGGTGGTGGCGTCGATCAGCCCCAGGGCGACCCCGTAGATGCCAAGGCCGAGGCAGAACAACCAGAATGCCGGTGCGGTTCCGAGGACCGCCAGCCCGACCGCCGCGACCAGCAGGGCGAGACGCAGGGCGCTGGCACTGGTGGCGCGGGCGGCGATGACTGCGGCCAGCATTGATCCGACCCCGGCCAGCACGGCGACCGCGAACATCAGGACGGTGACGCCGAGGTCGTCCAATCCCCAGCGGTCCTTGAAGGCGGGCAGGTGGGTGAGGACACCGGCAAAACCAAGGCCCTGAACAGCGAACGCCCCTGCCACCGCCAACCGGGCCCGGCGCACCGGGGCAGGCTGCTCGTCGTGCGTTGACGTGGGTCCGGTCACGACAGCCGAGTGTCCGGGCTGGGGTTGTCCTCGTCAAGCGCTGTCGGGCTGCTGACTTGGTCAAGTGACCAAATTCGCCCGTTCGTGGCTTGACCATGCGTCACGATCGCCGCCACGATGGCTCTCATGCCCAGGATGTCGGCGGTCGATCGGCGCGCCCAACTGCTCGACGCCGCGTGGCGGGTCCTGCTCGCCGACGGCGTCGGGGGAGCGACCACCAGGGCGATCTGCGCCGAGGCCGGGATGCCGCAGGGCGCTTTCCACTACTGCTTCAGCAGCCGGGACGAACTGCTCATCGAGGTGGCGGCGGTGATGTTGCCGCGGGAACTGAGCGCGGCCACCCAGGCGATCGGCCGCAGTGGCTCTCTGGTCGACACCGTGCACGGAGCCCTGCTGGCGTACTGGGACCTGGTCGAGACCGAGCCGCGGGTGCATCAGGTCATCTACGAGATCACCGCCCTCGCCCTGCGTGAACCGGCGCTGTCGGCGCCGACCAGAGAGCGGTACGCGAGCTACCCGACCGCGGTGGCCGCGGTTCTCGAGCGGATCGCCGACGTCCGCGGAATCGTGTGGGATCGGCCGGTCCCGGTGCTGGCCGCGCAGATCGTGGCCGTGCTCGACGGATTGACGCTGCAATACCTGGTCGGCGGTGACGCCGGGACCGCCAGGGAGGCGCTGTCGGCCTGTGCGCAGGACGTCGCGGCCAGGGGCCGCCGGGTCCGCCGCGCAACAGTGGCATCGGCGCTGGCCGGAGCAGCCAGATGACTGCCTGGGCTACCCCGCCTGCCGTGTTGCGGGCGGCCGTCAGCGAACTCGACCCGCCCTTCGGGGTACTGGACGACGCGGCGCTGCGGGCGAACGCGGCGGACCTGGTGCGTCGGGCCGGCGGACGGCCGATCCGACTGGCCACCAAGTCCCTCAGGATCCGCGAGCTGATCCGGCGCACCGTCGACACGCCCGGCTTCTCCGGCCTGCTCGCCTATGCTCTCCCCGAGGCGCTGTGGCTGCAGCGCAACGGCTTCCACGACATCGTCGTCGGATATCCCGCGGTGAGCCGGGCCGCGCTGGCCACGTTGACATCGGATCCTGCTGCGGCCGCGGAGATCACTGTGATGATCGATGACACGACGCAGCTCGACCTGATCGATCGGGTGTGCCCGCCGGGATCCCGCCCCGAGGTGCGAGTGTGCCTCGAACTGGACGCTGGATACCGCCCGGTGCCCGGTGTTCACCTCGGTGCGCTCCGGTCCCCGGTGCGCACACCGGCCGCAGCGAAGGCGCTGGCCAGGACCATCGCCGGCCGCCCGGGATTCCGGCTGGTCGGCATGATGGCATACGAGGGCCAGATCGCCGGCGTCGGCAATGCCGCCGGCGGGCCGCGTGGGGCTGCTGTGCGCACCATGCAGCGCCGCTCGGCCGCCGAGCTCGCCGATCGGCGAACCGCCGCCGTCTCCGCTGTGCGCGAGGTGGCCGACCTGGAGTTCGTCAACGGCGGTGGCACCGGATCGTTGGAGAGCACCGCGGCCGAGGACGCGGTCACCGAGGTGGCCGCCGGCTCGGGGCTGCTCGGTCCTGGCCTGTTCGACCACTACCGCGGGTTTCATCCGGCAGCTGCATCCTTCTTCGTGCTGCCGGTGGTGCGCCGACCCGGTCGTCGGGTCGCTACGTTGGCCGGCGGCGGCTGGGTCGCATCCGGACCGCCTGGCCGTGACCGGATGCCCGTTCTCGCTGATCCGCCCGGCCTGCGTTACGCCGGCCAGGAGGGGCCGGGCGAGGTGCAGACCCCGGTCCGCGGCAAGGCCGCTGACCGACTGCGTATCGGTGACCAGGTGTGGTTGCGACACGCCAAGTCCGGCGAGCCCGCCGAGCACCTGACCGAGGTGCACCTGGTGGCCGACGGTGCCGTCGCCGCGGTGTGGCCGACGTACCGCGGTGAGGGACAGGCCTTCTGATGGCGGAGGGTCTTCGGTGACGCGGTCCACCTGGCGGAACTGGGGCAGATCGGCGTCTGCCCGTTTCGCCGAGGCCGCGGCGCCGCACGACGAGACCGAGGTGTCGGCCGTGCTGCACCGGGCGGCGGCTGCCGGCCTGCCGGTCCGACCGATGGGTGCGGGCCACTCGTTCACCCCGATCGCGGCCACCCACGGGATCTCGGTGCGGCTGGACCGGATGTCCGGGTTGCGTCGGGTGGAGGTGGACAGCGGCCGAGTCACGCTCGGTGCCGGCACCAGACTGCGTGATCTTCCGGATCTGCTCGAACCCTATGGGCTGGCACTGGAGAATATGGGAGACATCGACCACCAGTCGATCGCCGGCGCGATCTCCACCGGAACCCACGGCACCGGCGCCAATTTCACCGGAATTGCCGGTCAGGTGGTAGGACTGCGGATCGCGCTGGCCGACGGCCGCGTGGTCGACTGCTCGGAAGCCGAACGTCCGGACCTGTTCAAGGCGGCACGGGT
This sequence comes from uncultured Actinomycetota bacterium, assembly GCA_963834185.1. Classification (GTDB taxonomy): domain Bacteria; phylum Actinomycetota; class Actinomycetes; order Mycobacteriales; family Nakamurellaceae; genus Nakamurella. Next base: position 123,433 of record CAWIAR010000011.1, on the reverse strand, counting down.
CGGGTTGGGCGCGTTCGGTGTGCTGACCGAGGTGACGGTGCAGTGTGTCCCGGCCTTCCTGCTGGCGGCCGATGAACACCCCGAGCGGCTGGATGCGGTGCTGGACGGTTTCGCCGACCGGATGTGCGCGGCCGATCACGTGGAGTTCTACTGGTTCCCACACACGGACACCGCGCTGGTCAAGGCCAACCGGCGACTGCCGTTGGACGCGGACCGAAACCCGGTACCCCGGTGGCGGTCCCTCGTCGACGACGAGCTACTGGCCAACGGGGTGTTCGCCGGGACCTGTTTGGCCGGCGTGGTCGCACCGCGCGTGGTTCCGTCGGTGAATCGCCTTGCTGCCCAGATGGTCTCGGACCGGTCATATGTGGATCTCTCGCACCGGGTGTTCACTGCGCCACGACGGGTCCGGTTCCGCGAGATGGAGTACGCCGTGCCGCGTGCGGAGTTGCCGGACGTGGTGCGGGCCATTCGGACCTTGATCTCCGCCCGCGGCTGGCGAATCTCGTTCCCGCTGGAGATCAGGGTGGCTGCGGCCGACGATGTCTGGCTGTCGACCGCGTATCAGCGACCGACCGCCTACATCGCCGTTCACCGGTACTACCGCGAACCCTTCGCCGAGTACTTCACGGCGGTCGAGGATCTGCTCGTCGGGGTGGCCGGTCGGCCCCATTGGGGCAAGTTGCACACCCGCGACGCCGAGTACCTCGAGGATGCGTACCCCCGCTTCGCTGACGTGCAGCGGGTTCGGGCCGAGGTGGACCCTGGCGGCCTGTTCGCCAACCCCTACCTGGACCGGGTGCTCGGGCCGGTGCCGGTCATCTCCGGACGCTGACCGGCTCTGGCGGCTGCCAGGCGTGCATCTTCTCGGCTGCGCGGACGACGCTGCGGGCCGGCGTCACCCGGATCAAAGCGTTCCGGAGCGTGGCGGCGACCGGGCTGCCCGCCTGGGCGATCCGGCCCACGTGCCGGGACCGCCGGGCAATCGGCGCCGTCCTGGCGCGGCGAATCGAGTCGTACCGCCGAAGCCCGGCGGCCAGGTCGGCCCCGTCGGCGACGAGTGCGGCCAGCGTGACCGCATCCTCCAGCGCCTGGTTGCCGCCCTGGCCGAGGTTCGGCGTCATGGCGTGGGCGGCGTCGCCGATGAGCACCACGCGATCTTTGACGAAGGTGGCCAACGGGTGGGCGAGGTCGAGGATGTCATTGCGCAAGATCGTGCGAGGGTCCGTGGCGCGCAGCAACGCCACGATGGGTGGGTGCCAGGACGCGAAACGCTTTGTGACCTCGACGCTTTCATCCGGCACGGGCCAGCCGGGCGGCGCCGAGGCAACGGCGAACCAGTACACCCGGCCGTCGGCCATCGGTACGACGCCGAAACGTTCACCGCGGCCCCAGGTCTCGCCGACCTCGGCCACCTGAACCGGCTCGCTGGTGACCCCGCGCCAGGCCGTGTAGCCGGCGTAGCGAATGCCAGGATCGTCGAACAGGGTGCTCCGGACCCTGCTGCCGATGCCGTCAGCACCCACCACGATGTCGAAGTCGTGGCGTTGTCCCGACTCCAACACCACCGCGGCGCCGTCGGCGGTGGTACGAACCTCGGCAACGGTCTCGATCCGTACCGCCGGAGCCGCCGCGGCCAGGATCGCGTGCAGGTCGCCGCGATGGACCACCCGCAGGTCGGCGGTGCTCGACGGCGGGGTCCGGGTCAACCAGTCCCCACGTGGTGTGCGAATACCGGCCGGCAGCTCCGGTGGCGCGCCGAGGGCACGCACGGCCTCGCCGACGCCGGCGGCGTCCAGCGCGCGCAAACCGTTGCTGAACAGCGATATCCCGGCGCCTGCCGGAGCAGCTCCCGGTCTGTCGAACGCGACCACGTCCGCCCCGGCCCGGGTGAACGCGGCGGCAGCCGCGAGCCCGCCGATGCCGGCGCCGACGATTCCTACTCGCATGGCTGACTCCTCTATGGATGTAGAGCGGACTCTATAGATGTAGAGTCCGGGTGTCGAGGATTTGATGCACGGAATCGGGGGTTCGATGCAGGTCGACCGGCGAGCGGCGATCGCCGACGCGGCGATCGCGGTGATCGCCCGCGACGGCATGCGGGCGCTGACCCACCGTGCGCTCGACCGCGAACTCGACCTGCCGCCCGGTTCCACCTCGTACTACCTGCGGACGCGGCGTGATCTGCTGGCGGCCACCGTGGACCGGCTGGCCGAGCGCACCGTGGCTGATCTCCTCGAGCCGGGCGAACGGCGTACGGCAGTGCCCGACGACCTGCCGACCGTCCGCGATCGGACCGACCAGTTGAGCGCCACCCTGGCGGCCCTGCTCGTGCGGACCATGGAGAACCGCGCGGACGACCATCGGGCCAGGTTCGCCCTCGCCGCCGAACTGGTCGGCGACCCGGAGTTGCACGCGATGGTCACGTCCCAGTCGCCGATCCGTCTGCGGTTGATCGCCGGCGCGATCCAGGCTCTCCGCGCGCTCGGCGTCACCGATCCGGAGGGCCGGGCGCCGGCGTTGGTGGCCCTGACCGACGGCATCCTGCACGACCGACTGGTCGGATCGCGCGCGTCCCTTCCGGAAACCCGAGCCCAGCGCCTCGCGGATGTGCAGCGGACCTTGACGGACTATCTGCACGGAGCAGCGGTCGGCTCTCGGTGATGGCGTTCTCACATAATGGGAATCTGTTTCGACATGTGGACTCCCAGCGTTAGATTTGAATCATGGCGCAACACCGATATACCCACGGTCATCACGAGTCAGTCCTGCGGTCGCACAGTTGGCGGACGGCCGAGAACTCCGCTGCCTACCTGTTGCCCGAGCTCAGCGAGGGCCAGTCGTTGCTCGACGTGGGGTGCGGGCCGGGCACCATCACCATCGACCTCGCCCGAGTCGTCGCACCTGGCCTCGTCGTCGGTATCGAACCGGAGGGTGCGGTGCTGGACGGGGCACGGCGGTTGGCAGCCGAGGCCGCTGTCGAGGTCAGGTTCGAGGTGGGCGACATCTACCACTTGGCCGAGCCGGACGGATCGTTCGACGTGGTGCACGCCCACCAGGTGTTGCAACATCTGCCGGATCCGGTCGGAGCCCTGCGGCAGATGCGGAGGCTGTGCGCTCCTGGTGGTGTGGTTGCTGCCCGCGATGGCGACTACGCGGCCATGACGTGGTTCCCCCGGATTCCCGCGCTCGAGCGCTGGTTGGACCTGTACCAGCGGGTGGCCAGGGCCAACGGCGGCGAGCCGGATGCCGGACGGCGGCTCTATGGCTGGGCGATCGAGGCGGGCTTCACCGACGTCCAGCCCAGTGCTTCGGCCTGGTGTTACGCCACCCCGGCGGATCGGTCGTGGTGGGGCGGGTTGTGGGCCGACCGGATCGTGTCGTCGGCGCTCGCAGAGCGAGCGGTGGCCGGAGGATTCGCGACACCTGGCGAACTACAGGAGCTCTCGGACGGCTGGCGGGAGTGGGCGAGCAGCCCGGACGGCTGGTTCGCGGTGCTCAACGGCGAGGTGCTGTGCCGGGGCTGACGTAGCTGTCGATTCGAGGCGGTGTCGCGAGGCCCGAACGGTCCAGCCTCCTGACCGGAGCGACTGTCGGTGGTCGGTTCTAGCCTGCGGTGGTCGGGTGAGATGGTTGCGGTCCGGGGGACTGTCGGTGGTCGGTTCTAGCCTGACGTGGTCGGGTGAGATGGTGCGGTCCGGGGGACTGTCGGTGGTCGGTTCTAGCCTGAGGTTGTCAGGTCGAGATGGCTCGACCGGGGGATGGCGGTGACCAGTATGAATCGCGATGCCGATCCGGCAACGACGCCCGAGCCGTGTGGGGCAGTGCAGCGGGCGACGGCGTGGATCACCGAGATGGCATCGCTCGAGGTCGATGTCGAGCAGGACAGCGACCGGATCGCGCTGCTCACCGTGATGGAGGCGGTCAAAGCAGCCTCCGCCGCAGTGCAGGTTCGGGTGACTGCCGAATTCGTCGACTCGCAGACGGCGGCCGCGCAGGAGATGGCCGACGCCGAACTGGCATCCGTCGGGTTGGTGCCGCGCGAACTGCAGCCGGCCATGGTGCGGCGTTCGGTGTGTGCACAGATCGCCTTGGCACGGCGGGAGGCGCCCGACCGAGGACCTGTCCTGGTCAACTTCGCCGAGGCCCTGACCAGAGATTTGCCGGCCACGATGGCGGCGTTGGCCTCCGGCGCGACGTCGGAGTACCGGAGCATGCTGGTGCATCGGGAGACGGCCTGTCTGTCGCCGGAACTACGCCGCCAAGCGGATCGCGCGTTGGCGGAGGCGTTGCCGCGGCTGGGGAATCGCCAGGCCGGTGAGCGCGCGCGAGAGCAAGCGCTGCGCCTGGACCCGGAGGCGGCGAAGCATCGGATCCGGGCCGCCGTGGGTGGCCGTCGCGTCACGTTGCGTCGTGCACCCGATGCGATGGCGTACTTGACCGCAGCTGTTGCCGGCTGGGGCGGCCACGGTCTGCCTGCAATCGTTGACCAGACCTGCCGAGGCAGAGATCGCCTCCGGCGTGGCAGGATCGGCTCCTCGGCCGGGCCGGGGTGCGCTGATGGCCGATACGTTGGTGGATCGGATCACCCAAGGCCTGATTGTCGGTTGTGATGAGCTCGGCGCTCCGAGCGGGCGCTCGACGTCGGAGTCGGCGGCGGACCGTGGCGGCACGGCGGATCCAGCAGGCTCGACCGATTCGACGGGCACGGACGGGCCGTTGGGCTCAGCTGCCGAAGCCGAACCGAAGCCGAAGCCGAGGCCGAAGCCGAAGCCGAAGACCGACCCGGTTCCGCGCACGACGCTGGAATCCATGCCGAATGTCAGTCGCCTGCGGAGCGGTTACCGACCCAGCCCGGTCAGTCGCTGGATCTGCAGGTGCACCTGGTGATGACCGACCGGGCGATGTTCGGTGCCGACGACGAGCCGGCCCAGCTGATCGGCTACGGCCCGATCCCGGCCGAACTGGCCCGCCGGATGATCGCGGCCGGCCTCGGGTCGAAGGCACGAACCTGGATCCGACGTTTGTTCACCGAGCCGGAGTCGGGCCGGCTGGCAGCCATGGAATCACGCAGTCGGTTCTTTCCCGACTCGCTCAAGGAATTCTTGCTGGCTCGAGATCGCCAGTGCCGCATGCCCTACTGTGGCGCGCCGGCCCGGCACGCCGACCACACGGTCTCTCATGCGAACGGCGGTCCGACCAGCGCCGACAACGGTGCTTGCACGTCGGTGAACTGCAACCTGCTCAAGGAGGCCCACGGTTGGTTCTCGGACACCGCTCCTGACGGCACGATCACCGTGCATACCCCGACCGGGCAGCGCCACCGGTCCGACGAACCACCTCCACCGCGATCGCAGCCATGGGATGGGCGGCGCGCGGATTTCGCCGCCGCAACCTCGGTCACCGATCCGGCCGCAACGGCCGCGCCCGAGTCGCCGGTCGAGCGGGAGGCCCAGCCTGCAGAGTGGGAACGCATCCTGGAGGCCGCGCTGGCGGGCGCAGAACCCACGCCGAGGGTGGCCTGGTCAGCGCCCCCTGCCGTCGCTGGCGGAGGCCTGAAACGCCTGCGCGGTAACCTTTCTCGTGAGAGGTCTGGGTCCCGCGGTGGTCATCGGCCGCGACCGCCGTTCCGAAGGCGCCGTCCGCCGCTGAATCCGGCTGCGGTCCGCCGCCGGCTGGATCTGCTCCGTGCGCTCCGGGAGGGCGTCATCGACCGGCAGTGACCGCGGCTCGGCCGATCTTTCAGGCCGACAATTCAGTCCGATCAGCGCGAGCGGACGGCTCAGGCCGACAGTTCAGGCCCGCGGGATGACCAACTCGGTCAGGGTTGCGCCGTTGGCGGCCAGATCCGCCCAGGTTCCGTGCACCTGCAGCACCGCAAAGGCCGAGGTCGGGAAACGGGCCTGGACATCAGCAACCACCGCGGGATCGCTCCGGTCGTCCGCCAGCGTCAACGCCGTCGCCGGCATCCCGGGGGAGTGGCCGACCACCAGCACCACATCGGGTTCGTCCGCCAGATCGACGAGGACATCGAGGATCTCGCCGGGCGAGGCCTCATAGATGGCGTCGGTGAAGAGCACCGGAGCGTCGATCCCCGTCGCCGCCAAGGTCTGTCGGGTCCGAGTTGCCGTCGAACACACCACCCGGTCCACGTCGACGCGCTCCCGGATCGCTGCTCCGGCCAGTGCACCTTCTCGTCGGCCCCGGGGAGCGAGCGGGCGGTCGTGGTCGACGACCCCGCCCGGATACCCGGACTTGCCATGCCGCAACAGAATCAGGGTGTGGGCGACGGGCAAGTCGTCGCCGGCCGTGCTCATTCGCCGGCTTCGGCGGTGGCGGGCGCGTTGCGCGAAGCGGAACCGTTCGGAATGCCACTGTCCGGGGCAGCACCGTTCGAGCCGCCACCGTTCGGAATGTCACTGTCCGGGGCAGCACCGTTCGAGCCGCCACCGTCGGACGCGCACCCGGAGCGGCGCCACCCGAAGTGGCGTCCAAGGCGGCGCCGTCGGAGGAGCCTGTCTCCGACTGGGTCGGGGCCGGCGACTGCCAGTTCTGGGCCGCGGCGAGATCCGCCGGGCGGTCGGGCAGCTCGCCGGTCGACACCAGGGTGGCGGCGATGTCGTGGAGCTTGCGGTTGTGGTTCTGCGAGTAGCGTCGCAGCACGGCGAACGCCTTTTCCGATGTGATCGAGTAGCGCTCCATCAGGATGCCCTGGGCCTGACCGATCAGGTGGCGGGCGTCCACTGCCGACCAGAGGTTGTGCTCGATCCGGAAACGGGCCAGGGCAACGGACGCATGCGCGGCCACAATCCGTGCCACGTCCACGTCGTCGCGGCTGAACGTCCTGAGGTCCTTGGCGTACAGGTTCAGCGCGCCGAGGGCCTGACCGTCGGTGAACAGGTGGATCGACAACACGCTGCGCAGACCCAACGCCGCGACTCCCGGCCCCCACTGCGGCCACCGTTCGTCCGCCGACGTGTCTGCGATGACATAGACGCCGTTGTTCTCCGCGGCGGTCAGGCACGGTCCCTCGTGGAGCGTGTACTGCAGGGCGTCAGCGCTTTCGACCACCGGGTGCGACGCTGCCACCGTCTCGACGGCCCCATCGGCGTGGACCAATGTCACCGACGCGAAGTCGGACCCGGTCGAGCTCAACGCCAGGTCGACGATCACTTCGAGGGCGCTCTCCAGTTCCGGGCTGGCCGCAATGTTGCGGGCGTGCTCGGCGAAGCTGAGGGCGGACAGGTCGGCCATCTATCCCTTCCAGGCAACTCTTTCCACAGGGTTCAAGGCATTATCGCGCGTCGCAGCCGGGGTTGACCCCCGATGTGACCCGGTGAAACGTAAAGTACGTAACATCTGAGCAGACGTTCAGGTGACCGGTCAGGACACCCTAGGAGATCCCGTGCCGACCACGACCGTCTCTGTCGACCCAGTCGTGACGGACAGTTGCGTCATCCCGCAGATCCATCCCGATTCGGTGGCCCTCGTCAGGTCCAGGGCCCCGCGGGCCGCTGAGGTCGTCGCTGTCGCCGCCATGTTCAAGCTGCTCGGAGACCCGACCCGGGCGCGCATCCTCTACGCCTTGCTGGAGGCCGGCGAACTCTGCGTGTGCGACATCGCCGCGGCCACCGACACCGCGGAGAGCACGGTCTCGGCGGCGCTGCGGCTGCTCCGCACCGCCAGGGTGGCAACCGGCCGCCGGGACGGCCGAATGGTCTATTACCGGCTCGCCGATGACCACGTCCGTTCGCTGCTGGAGCTGTCCCGCGACCATGCGAACCATGCGGATCACCCGATCCACGTCGGGGGTCTGGGGTGAGTCACAGCCACACCCACGGCGCCGCCGCCACCTCTTCCGGGGCCCGCTTCCGCGGCCGACTGGCCATGGCGTTCGGGCTCACCGCCGCGTTCTTCCTGGTCGAACTCGTCGCCGGCGTGCTCTCCGGTTCGCTCGCCGTCGTCGCAGACGCCGGGCACATGGCGACCGATGTGGTCGCTCTCGGTGCCTCCCTGGTCGCCACCCGGGTGGCCGCCCGACCCGACGGAACCGGCCGTCGCACCTACGGCTCGTACCGCGCCGAGGTCTTCGCCGCCGGCCTGGCCACCCTGCTGATGGTCGGCGTCGGGGTCTTCGTGGTGGTGGAGGCGGTCAACCGGATCGGCGAGCCCGCGCACGTCGCATCCACGGTGATGATCGTCGTCGGAATCACCGGGCTGCTGGTCAACGGCGTGTGCGCCCTACTGCTGCGGGACGGATCGACCCAGTCGCTCAACATCCGCGGCGCCTATCTCGAGGTGCTCGGCGACGCTGCCGGGTCGGCCGGCGTGCTGCTCGCCGGGGCACTCATCGCCTGGACCGGGAACCCCGTCTGGGACATCGTGGTGGCCTGCGCGATCGGGTTGTTCGTGTTGATCCGGGCGTTCGGGTTGGGCCGGTCCGTGCTCAGGGTGTTGGGCCAGCACGCTCCCGAGGGCATCGACCCGGCGGCGGTGGAGACCGACCTGGCCGCGGTCGACGGCGTCCACGAGGTGCACGACCTGCACCTGTGGACACTCACCTCGGGGATGAACGTGGCCACCGCCCACCTGGTGGCCGACGACGGGGCCGGGCTTCACCAGGTCCTGGACGACGCGAAGGCGGTGCTGGCCAGCAAGCACCACATCGACCACGCCACCCTGCAGGTGGAGCCGGCCGATCACCGTGGTTGCGGAGAGGTGGGCTGGTGACAACACCGGACCCGGCCGGCGGCATCGAGCCCGGCGGCATCGAGCCCGGCGGCATCGAGCCCGACGGCACCGCGCCCGGCGGCATCGAACCGATGCTCGACCACCTCGTCTACGGCACCCCCGACCTGGCCAGGACCATCGCCGAGTTCACCGTGCGCACCGGCATCACCCCAGCGGTGGGCGGCCGGCACCTGGGCCGCGGCACCCGGAACGTGCTGGTCGGCCTGGGTCCTACGGCCTACCTGGAGATCATCGGCCTCGACCTCGAGCATCCGGCCGATCCCGGCAACACGCCACCGTTCGGCGTCGCCGACCTGACGGCGCCGCGGCTCATCACCTGGGCGGTGCACCCGCCCGACCCGGAGTCGACCGTCAGCGACGCGGCAGTCGCCGGTGTCGATCTCGGCCCCCTGCGACAGATGAGCCGGCGCACTCCGACCGGTGACCTGCTGGCCTGGCGACTCGCCGTGGCCGAGCCGGCGCCGTTCGGCGGCGTCCTGCCGTTCGTCATCGACTGGGGCGTCACCGTGCACCCGGCGCGCAATCCCGACCTGCCGCAGGCGGCCCTGCGCAGCCTGACCGCGACGCACCCGGACCAGGCCGGACTCACCCGAGCGCTGCGGGCGATGCGGGTGCGGCTGACGGTCGCGGACGGCCCGGCCGCGCTGATCGCGGTGCTGGACACCCCCCGCGGCCGACTCACCCTGTCCTGACGGACACCACGAGCTCAGCGCCAGTGGGTCGCAACCGATTCGTCGGTGCCGGCTCGGGTCGTATCGGTACCGCCCACACTGTTGTCGATCGAGTCCCGACGGCTCTGGTGTGGCGTGTCCTTGGCCCGGATCACCACGATCCGGTCGCCGGGCTGGAACACCTTGACCCCGCCCGAGTCGAACCGGTGCGCGGTGCCGTTGCGGATCACCGTCAGCACGATCTCACCCTGCGCCGTCAGCCGGGCGGGCGAGAGTCCCACGTCCTCGGGACGGATGTCCCGTTCCTGGATCTGCAGGCCGGCCACGGGTTCGAGCAGATCCTCGATGAGCTCGCCGGCGTTCGGCGCGATGGTCGACAGCCCGAGCAGTCGGCCGGCCGACTCCGCGGTCGGGATGACGACGTCGGCGCCGCCCTGCTTGAGCGTTCCGATGTTCTGCTCCTCGCGGGCCGCGGCGACGATCGTGGCGTGCGGCGCCATCCTCCGCGCGGTCAGGGTGACCAGCACGCTGGTGTCGTCCCGGTCGGCCGCCACAATGATCCGCTTGGCGTGCCGCACCGCGGCCTGCCGCAGGACTTCCTCACGTCTGGCGTCGCCGAACACGCCGACGCACCCGTCCGCCGTCGCGGCCTTGACGTTGGCCGCGGTGTTGTCCACCACCACGATCGACTCGGCCGCGCAGCCCTGGTCCATCAGGGCGGACACCGCTGACCGGCCCTTGGTGCCGTAGCCGACGACAACGGTGTGCTCCTTCACGCGTCTCCTCCAACGAGAGAACCGGAACTGCTGTCGGCTGCGTTCGGTGAGCACCTCGATGGTGGTACCGACCAACACGATCAGAAAGATGAAGCGCAGCGGGGTGATCAGGAAAATGTTCGTCCAGCGGGCCGACTCCGACACCGGGGTGATGTCGCCGTAGCCGGTCGTCGACAGGGTCACGGTGGCGTAGTAGAAAGCGTCCAGCCAGCTGTCGACCTGACCGTCGACGTCCCGGTAGCCGTCCCGTTCGACGTACACCACGGTCGCGGTCAGCACCACGCAGGCCAACGCGATGAAGATCCGGACCAGGATCGCCCGCACCGGGCCGCGTTCCCGTTCCGGGAACAACAGCGTTTCGGGAGCCCGCTTGGTTCCCATGGTCAGCTGGGGCACGCCGAACCCTACCGCTGGCCCGGGTCCTGATCGGCCAGGAACGCCTCGAACTGGGCGCCCAGCTCGTCGGCGGTGGGCAGGGGGGCGGAGTCGGCCAGCAGCCCGCGCCCGGTGGCCGAGACGAACGCGTCGTACTGGTCCTCCAGCGCCTTGACGACCTCGGCGACCTGACCGTTCTCGGCAATCTGCACCGCCAGCTGCTCGCGCACCTCCGCGGCGGCCGCATCCAACCCCGATGTCGGCAACACCAGCCCGGCGGCGTCGGCCAGCGCCTGCAGCAGCTGCCGGGAGGTCTCCGGGTAGTCCGTGCGGGTCAGATAGTGCGGGACGTGGGCGGCGAACCCGAGGCAGTCACGTCCGCGCTGACCGAAGCGGTACTCCAGCAGCGCCGCGACGTTGCCCGGCACCTGGATGGTGCCGATCCATTCCTGTCGCTCGGTGAGCAGGTCCGGGCGGGTGGCATGGAGCGACATGCCGGTCGGCCGGGTGTGCGGCACACCCATCGGGATGGCCAAGAGGCCAACAGTCAGCCGGACAGCGAACCGGTCGGCCAGCTGCCCGACGGCCTCGACGAATCGTTCCCACTGCACGTCCGGCTCGGGCCCGGTGAGCAGCAGAAACGGGGTCCCGGCGCTGTCGGTGACCAGCCGGATGACGATCTCCGGCGCGTCGTAGGCGGTGAAGCTGTTGCGGTCGAAGGTGAAGGGTGGGCGCCGGGACCGGTAGTCGACAAGTTGGTCGGCGTCGAAGGTCGCCACCACTGTGTGCGGGAGCGTGCTCAGCAGGTGTTCCACCGCCAGCCGCACCCCTGACCCGGCGTCGACGTACCCGTCCATGGCGTGGACCAGCACCGGTTCACCGAGGTTGTCCAACTCGGGAACTTCCAGGTGAAGCTCGTAGAGCTCCCCGGGTTCCAGGGCCATCACTGCTCCTGACTGCTTGCTTCGATGTAGGACCGCGATCGCCCGGAACCCGCAGCGTCCCCTCCATGGTGCGCCCTGCCGGCGTGGAGCCGCCGGTCAGCCCGGACTTGGCGGCCCGGAGCTCAACCCAGGATCACCGTGCGCCGGCCGTCCAGCAGCACCCGGTCCTGCAGGTGGTTGGCCAACCCGCGGGCCAGCACCACCTTCTCGATGTCCCGTCCCTTGCGGGCCATCGCGGCGGCCGAGTCGGCGTGGTCGACCCTGATCACGTCCTGCTCGATGATCGGGCCGTCGTCGAGTTCCTCGGTGACGTAGTGGCAGGTCGCCCCGATGATCTTGACCCCTCGTCGATGCGCCTGGAGATACGGCCGCGCACCGCGGAAGCCGGGCAGGAAGCCGTGGTGGATGTTGATCAATCGGCCGGCCCAGTGCGCACACCACTGCGGGGGCACGACCTGCATGAAGCGGGCCAGCACGACGGCGTCGGGGTTGTCCCCGTCGACGAGCTCGCCGATCCGGGCGAACGCCGCGGCTTTGCCGGCCGGGTCGGCCGGCACCGGCACATGGTCGAACGGCAGCCCGAACATGACGGCCACCTCGGACAGATCCCGGTGGTTGCCGACCACCCTGGTGACCTGGGCACCGAGGTCGCCGGCGTGCCACCGGGACAGCAGGTCGTACAGACAGTGGCCCTCGCGGGAAACCAACAGCACCACCCGCTTGGGGACGGAGGTATCCGTGACGGTCCAGTGGTCGGCCAGCAACTCGGCCGCAACCTCGGCGAAGCCGGCCCGCAGCGCCGCCAGATCGATGCCGTCCGGTTCGGCACGGACCTCTTGGCGGGTGAAGAAGCGTCCGGATTCCTGGTCCGAGTGGTACGCGGCTTCAGTGATCCAGCCGTCCAGGCCGGCCAGGAAGCCAGAGATCCGGGCGACGATGCCGGTGCGGTCCGGGCACGCCAGCGTCAACACATACCGGCGGTTCTCGGGCACCCGCGGATGCTACTGCCGAACCGGCCCAGCGCCGACCGGCGCAACCTGCGACCAGGGCACGGTCACCCGGCCCTGCCGGTGCGCCCGCGGCCCGTCCAGCACTTTCCAGCCGTGGCCGGCAAGCGCCTGCACCGCGGCCTGCCATCGCTGCACCGGGGAGAACACCGCCAACGCCGCCGCCGCTGCCCACGCCGGAGTCCAGGTCGGCCAGCAGCCGGTGGATCGGCTCGCCGGACACGTTGTGATGGATCAGCGCCTTGGGCAGCCGCTCGGCCAGGGTGGCCGGTCGATCCAGCTGACGCGGCGCGCAGGACAGGGTGAGAGCCTGGGGCCCGTCGGTATCGAGCAACACCCAGCTGCCGACCCGGCCCAGCTCGTCGCAGGTGCCTTCGACGATCACCCCGCCCGGCGCCAGGCCGCGTCGCAACCGATCCCATGCGGCCAGCGCGGCGTCCTCGGGGTACTGCCGCAACACGTTGAGCGCGCGCACCAGCTGCGGGCGCCGACCGGCCAACTCGAAGCCACCCAGCCCGAATTCGACCTCACCGGGCCGGGCAGCGCCTTGGGCCAGGCGGACACGCTCCGGGTCGATCTCCAGCCCGACGACCACGACGTCGCCGAACCTGGCCCGCAGCCGAGCGGCCAGTTCCAGCGTGGTCACCGGCGACGAGCCGTACCCGAGGTCGACGACGAGCCGTCCCGCAGCACCGGTCAGCGCAGCGGCGACGGCCTTGCTGTCGGTGAGAAAGTTGTCCACCCGACGCAGCCGGTTCGGCCGAGTGGTTCCCCTGGTAGGCACGCCGAGTGCGCGGGCCCGGCCGGCCGCGAAGCGCGGCGCACCGCTCACCGGGTGGGGCCCGTCGTCACGGGTCGCCGTCCTCGGACTCCTTGTCCTCGGCATCGCTCGGCGTGTAGTCGCCATCCGGCTGGTCGGCCGGTGCCGGCCCGACCGCGGCCCCCATCAGGCCGGCGTTGGGCATGCTGATGATGCCCTCCTCATCGGTGTCGATCAGCGTGTACATCAGCCCGGCGCCGACGATGACGCCGATGAACGGCCCGCCCATCGACCCGCTGCGGATCTTCACCCGTTGGCCGGGCACGTAGGGCCGGGCGAAGAACAGCACCAGCCCGGCAAAGAAGTTGTTCAGCGTCTGCTGCGCGGCGATGCCGATGATCACACCGGTGACCGCGCCGCCGACCAGCAGCGTCCGCGGGTCGATGCCGAGGATGGCCAGGCACCCGACGACGACGATCACCCCATCGGAAATCACGCACACCAGGCGGACCGCAGAACCGGCGGCCGGACCGGCCCGGCGCGCACTGACCCGTTGCAGCTCACGGGCGATGGACCGACCCGCGATGATCCCGGTCACCGCGAAGATCAACGTGAGGATGAGCACGCAGAACACCGCCCAGCCCGGCGGCACGGTGACATGCCAGCCGAACAAGGAGATCTCGACCGGCGTTGTGCGGCTGATCCCACCGAACCAGCCTCCGACGACGAAGGCCAGGAAGGCGAGCACCGCAGCCGGGATGGCCCGTTTGAGGTCGGGTCTGGTCCGCGAGTCCAGTTCCTGCAGCAGCTGCATCGGCGCCGCCATGCCCTTGCCGGTTCCGTTGCCGGGGTCGGGTTCGGTCGGGTTCATCGCGGTCCTCTCGGCTGACGGCTTCGGGGTTGATCCACCCGACCATCTTGGCCGGGGTTCGAGCGCCCGGGTTCGGATCCTTCCGCCGGAGGGTCGCGCCGACGACGGCGTTGCCGTGTTTAGGGTGGATCCGATCGGCGCGGGTAGCGCAGGACCGGGAGCCGGCTCTGCGCGCGGCCCGTCGCCCCGGTCCGTTTCGAGTCGCGCGCGGTGCGCCTACTGAGCCAACCCCTCGCGCGACGGTTCGATCAAGGTCAACCTGGCTGCCACCCGGCGCCCGACGATGCGTGGAGGGAGTTGTCGATGACCGCGGCGCCGACCAGGTCTGTCGACGCACCCACGGTCGTCCTCGCACGCGCCGAGGGTCCGGCCCGTCCGCCCCACCCCAGGCCCGTCCCGGGCGGTCGGATCGGATATCTGCCGGCTCTCGACGGCCTGCGCGCGATGGCAGTCGGTTCCGTGCTGCTCTACCACCTCGGTCTGGCGTTCATCCCCGGCGGCTATCTCGGCGTCGACCTGTTCTTCGTCATTTCCGGTTTCTTGATCACCACGTTGCTGGTCGAAGAAGCCAGGCGGACCAATCGGATCCGGATCGGCGCGTTCTGGTTGCGCCGGGCCCGCCGGCTGATCCCGGCGTTGGTGCTGATGGTGGTCGTGGTGTCCGCGGCAGTCACGATCATCGGCCGTGACCTGGACGCGAGTTTGCGCACCCAGCTGGCCGGCGCCGCGGTCTACGGCTCGAACTGGTTCCAGATCGCCACCGGGTCGTCCTACGTCGACCAGTACGAGCCGCAGGTCTTCACCCATCTCTGGTCGCTGGCGGTGGAGGAGCAGTTCTACCTGATCTGGCCGTTCGTCGTGGTGCTGTTGCTCTCGTTCCTGGCCACCCGGCGCGCCAGGATCGCTGTGGTGCTCGCCCTGGCCGCCGCGTCGGCCGCCTGGATGGCCTATCTGTTCGTGCCGAGCGCGGATCCGACTCGGGTGTACGTGGGGACCGACACCCATGGCTTCGCGCTGCTCCTCGGTGCCGCGCTCGGTCTCGGACTGCGCCTGAGGCGGCCGGGTGGCCCGCGCGCCACTCCGCCCGGTCGGCGAGGTCCGTTGCCGACGCTCGGACTGCTCGGCTACATGGTGGTACTGGCAGGCATGCTGCTGTTGACCGACCACGGCACCGCGGCGTTCCGCGGTGGCATCCTGCTGGTCGATGTCGCCGCGGTCGCGCTGGTGGCGGCCGCGGTGCGCGGGACCGGCCCGATCGGGTTCGTCTTCGCTCTCCCGCTCTTCACCTGGATCGGCCGACGGTCGTACGGAATCTATCTGTGGCACTGGCCGCTGATCGTGATCCTCGCCCGGGTGCTGCCGTGGGAGACGCCCAGCTGGGTGACGGTCGCCGTCGTCCTCATGGGCACGGTGCTGATCGCGCAGGTCTCCTACCGCTACCTGGAGACACCGATCCGCAACCATGGCTTCGTGGGGGCGGCGAAACGCCTGGGCACGCAGGTCTCCGGCCGCGTCGCCGCCCGGCCCGGCGGACGGGGCCTCGGTCTGGCCGGTGCCGCAGGCTTCACCGTTCTGCTGGTCGTCGCGGCGATCGGGGTGGTCGCGGCCCCGGCCCGCAGTGCGCTGGCCGAACAGTTGGCTGCCGGTGAGGCAGCGCTGTCCGAACTGTCGGCGACCAAACAGCGGCCGGCGCCGGCGGTGGTGAACTCGTCTGCGCAGACACCGGCGAGCGCACCCGCCCCATCGAGTGCCGGCCCGTCGAATCGAGCGCCGTCGACCGGGGCGGCTGTCACCCTCCCGCAGCCCGGTCACCCGACGGCGTCCGCCCGCGCCGGGGTGGCGCCCAGGACAGCGGGTGCGCCCAGGACCACCGGGGCGCCCAGGGCGACCGCTCCGAAGACACCAGCCGCACCGAGGACGACGGCTAAGCCCGGGGCCACGCCCAGAGCAACGGCGAAACCCAAGCCCACCGCCACCGCGAAGCCGACGCCGAAAGCGGCGCCTGCGCAGCCGACGGGGGCGGCCGGCCCGGTCACCGCGATCGGCGACTCGGTCATGCTCGGCGCCGCGCCCGCCCTGCTCGGCGCCTTTCCGGACATCGACATCGACGCCCAGGTGAGCCGCCAGTGGTGGGACCTCCCGACGCTGGTCACCACCCACGCCAAGCAGGGCCTCGGCGGCACGGTGGTGATCGGTCTCGGCACCAACGGGACCTGGTCGGCGGCGGACATCCTCGGCGCGCTGCAACCACTGGGCCACCGCCCGGTTGTGCTGGTCAACAGCTTCGTGCAGCGGCCGTGGTCGGACGACGTCAATGCGCAGATCGCCGCCGTTGCCAAGCAGCGCCCGCACACCTGCGTCGCGGACTGGCACGCCGCAGCGGGCGCCCACAAGGACTGGATCGGCTTCGACGGGGTGCATCCGGGCGAGGCCGGTCGACAGGGCTACGCGACGTTGTTGGTGCAGACGGTGGATGCCTGCACCTGAGCGGACGGGTGCTGACCAGCCGGAGGTCGGGCTGCCAGCTGCTCAGGAGCCGGCCAGTGCCGTTCGGGTGTAGCCCTCCTCCTCGTCGAGCAACGACCCCACCTGCTCGACGATGACGCTCTCGATCTTGCCGCCGAACAGCGGGATCGGGACGCTGGCCTGGCCGGCAATGGTCAGCGTCGACCCGGCACCCTCGGCGGCCAGCGTCATGGTGCCCTTGAGCGAGGCCGGCGCACCCTTGATCACGACGGTGAAGTCCGCGGTGTACCCGTCGCCGTCCGGCCGCCACTTCTCGGTTCGTTCGGTGGAGGGATTGCCCTGCATCATCGATGCCACCATCGACGGCAGCACCTCGGCCGGAATCGCCTGGCGGGTGACCACAGTCAGGCCGTCGGCGTCGGACTCGAACGTCACCAGTTCCGGATCGAGACCTCCGGTGGCGGCCAGCTTGCCCTCTTGGAAGCCACGCTGCCCGAACAGCGCGTACACCTGCGCCGGCGGTGCGTCGTAGTGCTGGACTGCGGACAGATTGGTGGCCACGGAGGTCTCCTCGGATCGACAGACGTACATACAGCGCGGTCGTACCGGCCCGACGCGGGCCGTTCGAGATCGATCATGCCCTTACCCTGACCGGGTGCCCAGTCCGGTCCTGTTCGCCGATCTCACCACGCTGCGGCTGGGCGGCCCGGCGCCGGAGTTGATCACCGCGACGACCGGCGACGAGATTGCCGAAGCGCTGCGGAAAGCCGACGCCGGCGCCGGGGCGCTGGTCCTGGGCGGCGGGTCGAACCTGGTCGTCGCCGACGCCGGCGTCGACGTGCCGGTGGTCCGCGTTGCGGTGCCGGGAGTCCAGGTCCGCCCGTCCGCCGACGGTGCCGAGGACTCAGCGTCGGTCACCGTGGGAGCCGGGGTGAACTGGGACGATGTGGTCGCCGAACTGACCGCCGCCGGCTTCGCGGACCTCGGCCCGTTGTCCGGCATCCCCGGTTCGACGGGCGCCACTCCGGTGCAGAATGTCGGCGCGTACGGCACCGAATTGTCCGACGTCCTGGTCGCCGTGACGGTCTACGACCGGGTGGAGCGGCGGATCCGAACCATGCCCGCCGCCGAACTGGGTCTCGGCTACCGGACCTCGGTGCTGCGGGGAACCGAACGAGCCGTGGTGCTCGACCTGACCCTGCGGGTACACCGGGGGGACACCCGGATCCGCTACGCCGAGCTGGCCAGGACGCTTGGCGTCCCGATCGACGGCTTCGCGCCCCCGGACCAGGTCAGGCAAGCGGTGCTCGCCCTGCGTCGTGGCAAGGGCATGGTGCTGGACCCGTCGGACCCGGACACCACCAGCGCCGGGTCGTTCTTCACGAACCCGATCCTGGATCCGGCCGCCGCCGCCCGTACCGCAGCGGCGATCGAGGCCCGGCTCGGCGAAGGCGCCACGTACCCCGCCTACCCGGCCGCCGACGGCGGGATCAAGCTGTCCGCCGCCTGGTTGATCGAACGCGCAGGCTTCGCCAAGGGGCATCCGGGACCGGGGGGACGCGTGGCCATCTCGGGCAAGCACACGCTGGCGCTGACCAACCGGGGCGGGGGCAGTACCGCCGACCTGCTGACCCTGGCCCGGGAGATCCGCGACGGGGTGGACGCAGCATTCGGCGTCAGGTTGCGGCCCGAGCCGATGCTCGTCGGAGTCAGCCTGTAATTCCCACCGGCCGCGGGGGACTTATTCCGTCTTGGTGCCCGGTTTGTCCGGAACAAGTCCCCGCGGCCCGCGGGAACTGCCGAGACCGGATCGATACCGGCTCATTCCTTCGACCCACATCGATCCCACGTCCCCCCGGCTACCCTGGGTGGTCGACACCGGTGCGAATTGCAAACACCATTCCCAAACCCGGGATGGTGCCCGCACCAGGACCAGAGAGGCCCCGATGCATTCCCGTTCCATCCGCGCGACTCCGCTCCGAGTCGCCGCTGTGGCCCTGGCCGGCGTCCTGGCCGTGCTGCTCGCCGGCTGCACCAGCTCGGGCCAGGACGTGGTCGTCACCGTTTTCACCACCCCTGGGGCGAACGCCGCCGTGACGGTGCCCGGCGGCGGCACCAGCCAGGGCCAGGCACAGGCGAGCGGGCCCGCCACCTCCTCGGCCGCCCCCAGCACGCTGGTGCTGGCGAACGGCATCCGCGTCGCGGCCACGCCGAAGTTCGGCAGCAAGGACGTCGGGCCCGGCGAGCCCTTCTCGGTCACGGTGTTCGCCGGGAAGATCCAGAAGATCCAGGTCAAGGGGGACGACGGGTCGACCGTCGAGGGCAAGCTCAGCTCGGACAAGGCCACCTGGAACAACAGCGAGCAGATGCGTTATGGCATCACCTACACGGTGAAGGGCACCGCGGTCGCGTCGGACAAGTCGACGAAGGACTTCACCGGCAAGATCACCACGGTCGATCCGACCGACACCGTGCGGGCCTCGTTCCAGCGGCCGATCGCGAACGGCGAGACCGTCGGGGTCGCCGCGCCGATCATCCTGACCTTCTTCGAACCGATCCAGGACAAGGCGAACGCCCAACGGGCACTGAAGGTGACCACCAGCCGCGGTGAGGTCGAGGGCTCCTGGGGCTGGCTGCAGGACGAGGACGTGCAGGGCAACGGGCAGAAGTATTCGATCGTGCACTTCCGGCCGAAGGAGTACTGGCCGGCGAACACCGAGGTGCACGTCGAGGCCAACCTGTACGGCGTGAACTTCGGCAACGGCTGGGGCCGCGAGAACATCTCGGCCGACTTCAAGATCGGGCGCTCCCAGGTCGTCAAGGCCGACGTGGCCAGCTTCCGGATGTACGTCTTCCGCGACGGCAAGATCGTGGAGAACTACCCGGTGTCCTACGGCAAGGAGTCCGAGCCCGGCCGGAACACCGTCAGCGGCATCCACGTGGTCACCGAGAAGTACCCCGAGTTCAAGATGTGCAACCCGCAGTGGGGCTACTGCAACGTGCCGGAGAAGTGGGCCGTGCGGATCAACAACAACGGCGAATTCATCCACAACAACACGTTCGTGGAGAAGAACGGCCTGCTGGGCGTGGCCAACGTGTCGCACGGGTGCATCAACATGGGTGCCGCGGACGCCGAGGAGTACTACAAATCGGCGATCTACGGCGACCCGGTGGAGGTCACCGGCACCGGGGTGAAGATGACCGAGGCGGACGCCATCTACGACTGGAAGTACAGCTGGTCGGAGTGGCAGCAGCTGTCCCGGCTGGCCACCTGACCCCGACACCATCGGCGGGCTGGCCCGCGAGGGTGCGAGGCCGCGTTCGGGGCACACCTATGATCGAAGTGCCCGATGACCCGACCGGAGCGAGGCCGTCATGAGCGAGCGTCAGCGAGCGAATCGTTGGCACTTCGATGGCGCAGTCCGGACCCGAGCGCGCGAGCGAGGGGGCGGTCGCGGCATGAGCGAGCGTCAGCGAGCGAATCGTTGGCACTTCGTGGCGCAGTCGGACCCGAGCGCCGGCGAGGGGGCGGTCGTGGCATGACCGGATTCGACGCCGATCGACGCATCCGCCGGGTCGGCCTGGTGAGCATGCACACCTCGCCGCTGGCCCAACCCGGCGACGGTGATGCCGGCGGCCTGAACACCTATGTCACCCAGACGGCGAGGCACCTGGCCGCGCGGGGGATCGAGGTCGAGATCCTCACCAGGGCGACCAGATCCGACCAGCCGTGCGCCGCGTCCATCGCGCCGGGAGTGCTGGTCCGCCATGTCCCGGCCGGCCCGTTCGAAGCGCTGGACAAGCGTGACCTGCCCGGCCAGCTGTGTACGTTCGCCGCCGGCGCGGTGCGGCTCGCCACCGGACGGGAACGTCCCGGCTACGACGTGGTGCACACGCACTACTGGTTGTCCGGGCTCGCCGGCGAGCAGCTGCGGGCCAGGTGGGGCATCCCGTTGGTGCACAGCCCGCACACGCTGGCCGCGGTCAAGAACGCTGCGCTGCCCGAACCGGATACCTCGGACGCCGATGATCGGGTGCTCGGCGAGCGCCGGGTCGCCCGGGCCGCCGACCGGCTGGTGGCCAACACCGTCGACGAGGCCAGGGCGCTGGTCGAGACCTACGGGGCCGACCCGTCCGCCGTCGACGTGGTGGCACCCGGCGTCGACACCATGGTTTTCACCCCAGGTGATCGGGCCGCGGCCCGCGCGGCACTCGGCATCGGCACCGACGAGCACGTGGTCGCGTTCGCCGGCCGGATCCAGCCCCTGAAGGCGCCGGAAGTGTTGGTCCGCGCGCTGGCCAGAATGGTCGCCCGGTACCCGGGACGTCGGTGGCGGCTGCTGGTGATCGGCGGTGCATCGGGAACGGCGCCCGGCCGGCGGCACCGGCTCGCCGACCTGGCGGCCGGGCTCGGTGTCGGCGACCTCATCGATTTCCGGCCGGCGATGCCTGCCCGGGATCTGGCCAGCGGCATTCCGGGCGGCGGACGTCGTCGCCGTGCCCAGCCGGCACGAGTCCTTCGGGTTGGTCGCGCTCGAAGCGCAGGCCTGTGGCGTGCCGGTGGTTGCCGCAGCGGTCGGCGGGCTGCCGATCGCCGTGGCCGACCGGCGATCCGGGCTGCTGGTTCCCGGTCACGATCCGGCCGTCTGGGCCGACCGGCTGGCCGAGGTGCTGCTCGACCCGGCGCGCGGCGCCCGGCTGGGAGCCCAGGCCACCGTGCACGCCGGCCGGTTCTCCTGGTCGGCGACCACCGACGCCCTGCTCGACGCGTACCACCGCGCGCTGGCCGGCGTCCGGACGCCGGTTGCAGCGGCCGCCTCGTGAGCGCCGGCGAACCGGTCAAGGAGGTCCGCCGCGCCGGTCCGGACGTTCCGGAAAAGCTGGCCGCGGCGTTGGCCGAATTGGATGTCCCGGTCATCCGGCACGGCGCCGACGCCTTCCTGGTCACGCTGCCAGGCGAGCGCCGACACCGAACCCTGGTCTGGCTGGTGGTGGGTGCGCACGACGTGGTGATCGAGTCGTTCGTGTGCCGGAAGCCGGACGAGAACCATGAAGACGTTTTCCGTTACCTGTTGCAGCGCAACGCCAAACTGCGCACCGTCGCGTACGCGCTGGATGCGGTCGGCGACATCCACCTGGTGGGCCGGCTGGGTCGGGACTCGGTGACCGCAGCGGAGATCGACACCGTGCTCGGCACCCTGCTCACCGCCGCCGATTCGGACTTCAACCCCATCCTGGAGCGCGGCTTCGCCGACGCGATCCGCCGGGAGTGGGCCTGGCGCACCTCGCGGGGCGAGTCGGTGCGCAATCTCGAGGCCTTCCGGCATCTGATCGACTGAACCGCCCCCCGCGCCCGGACCCGACATTCCTGAAGGGGATGCCGCGCGCAACCTTCACCGGATCGTGATCTGCATCGTGCAGCCCGTCGGGTGGGCGATTCCGTCTGGCGCCACAGAGGGCCCGGAGCGGCCGGGTCGGCTGAGCGTGAGGGCAGGTCGGCGATGGCGGATGTGCGAGTGGCCGGTGCGCGGAGAACACCTCGAGTGCTGCGCGACCGGCGGGCCCGCCGGGTGCTGACCGGAATCGGAGTGCTGGTCGGGGTCGGGGTGTTGGTCGCCGGGTGCACGTCGGGGAACGATTCATCCGCGGCGACCATGGCCGCCGCGACCACGGGACGCGTCAGCGGTCGGCGGGACGGCCGGGGACGCCGAGACCCGAGCGGCTGCCGGAAGCTCAGCGGCGGCCAGTTCTGCGGCGGGATCCGCTGCCGCATCGGCTGACACCGGCTCCGGCTCGGGCTCCGACCGGTGGTGGCGGCGGGAACAGCCTGCCGGCGCTGGACAACCGGAAAGTGATCCGGACCGCCAGCCTCACCCTGGAGACCCACCTGGCCTCGGTCATCGATCCCGAGACCCACAAGCCGGACGCCACCGTCGACGCTGCGGCCAGGGCCGCAGCGGCGCACGAGTTGGCCGAGAAGGTGGCCGCCATCGGCGATGCGGCGGGCGGGTATCGAGGGGCGGTCAACGCCAAGGGCGACACCGTGGTGATCAGCCTGCGGGTACCGGTCGCCGAGTACGAGCAGGTGATGTCCTCGCTCGGTGAGCTCGGACTGCCGACGAACCTGGTCGAGAAGGCCTCCGACGTCACGGCCCAGGTGGTGGACCTGGACAGCCGGATCAAGACCATGAAGCAGGGGGTCGAGCGCGTGCGGGCACTGATGGCCGACGCCACCAAGGTCTCCGAGGTGATCGCCATCGAGTCCGAGCTGAGCAGCCGGGAAGCCGACCTCGAGGCACTGCTCGCGCAGCAGGCCGCGTTGTCCGACCAGGTGGCGCTGTCCACCGTCACGGTCACCGTCAAGGCGATCACCGACAAGCCCGTCGTCGCCCCGGTGGTCGCGGTACCGCCTCCGGCCGTGCGCACCGGGTTCCTCGGCGGCCTGGACAAAGGCTGGGCGGCGGCGAAGGCGTTCGCCGTGTGGGTGGCCGCGGTGGCCGGTACGTTGCTGCCCTGGCTGCCGCTGATCGCCGTCGTCCTGCTCGTCGTCTGGTGGGTACGGCGCCGGTGGACGGCCGACCGCCGGCCGGCGCCGACGGGGCCGGGTCGCCAGGTCGACCCGCCCGCTGCTGCGGCAGACTGAGCGGCATGACCTCAACGTTGATCCTGTTGCGCCACGGCGAGAGCACCTGGAACGCGCTCAACCAGTTCACCGGTTGGGTGGACGTCCCGCTGTCGGAGAAGGGTGAGGAAGAGGCCACCAACGGCGGGAAGCTGCTGGCACAGGCGGGCCTGTTGCCCGACGTGCTGCACACGTCGCTGCTGCGGCGGGCGATCTCGACGGCCAACCTCGCTCTCGACGCTGCCGACCGGCACTGGATTCCGGTGCGCCGGCACTGGCGGCTCAACGAACGGCACTACGGCGACCTGCAGGGCAAGAACAAGAAGCAGACCCTGGAGGCCTACGGCGAGGAGCAGTTCATGCTCTGGCGGCGTTCCTACGATGTGCCGCCACCGCCGATCGCGCCGGACAATCCGAACACCCAGGCCGGCGACCCCCGCTACGCGGATCTGGGACCCGAGATGCCGCAGACCGAGTGCCTGGCCGACGTCGTCGCCCGGGCCCGGCCGTACCTGGACGGCCCGATCGCCGACGACCTGCGCGCCGGTCGGACAGTGCTGGTGGCGGCTCACGGCAACTCCCTGCGGGCCATCGTCAAGATCCTCGACGGGATCAGCGACGACGCCATCGCCGGGCTGAACATTCCCACCGGCCAACCCCTGCGCTACGACCTGGACGCCGACCTGCGGCCGATCACCACCGGCGGCATCTACCTCGACCCGGTGGCGGCCGCCGAGGCCGCGGCGGCGGTGGCCAACCAGGGGCGCTGACGGCCACGGTGCTGTGCGGGTCGGCTCGGCCGGGTGAACGCCCGGCGAACAGTCGATGACCCGGCCGCCCGGTGGCGTGGGGCGCCCTGCCCGTCGACCTACCATGCGAGGGTGAGCGCCGTCGGCTTCCTGGCCGCCGCCCTTGGTGGCGTGCTGCTCGGCTGGCTGCTCTGTGCAGCCTTCCTCCGCCGACCGCATCCGGACGAGATGAGCGACGAGGGTGCAGACGCCGCCCTCGCCGCCGAGGTGCTGACCGCGTCCACGACCGCGTACGCGGTGATCGACAACGACGGGAACGTGGTGCTGGCCAATCCTGCGGCGACCACGCTGGGCGTGGTGCGGGCCGGGTTGCCCGACCCCCGCATCGCCGAGGCGGCGGCCAGGGCGGCGGTGTCCGACGAGCCGGTGGACGTGGAGGTCAACTCGCCCGGTCCGATGCCGGCCGGCCGCGGCCGGCCGAGTGCCGTGCACGCGGTGGCTCGGTCGCTGGGTGACGGACTGGTCCTGGTGGCCGCAGCGGACGAGTCGGCCGCCCAACGCGTCGAGGCGGTCCGGCGCGACTTCGTGGCCAACGTGTCGCACGAGTTGAAGACACCGGTGAGCGCGATCGCGTTGCTCGCCGAAGCGGTGCTGGACGCCGCCGACGACCCGGAGCTGGTGCACGCGTTCGCCCGCAAACTGATCACCGAATCCACCCGGCTGGGCACCCTGGTCAACGAGCTCATCGCGCTGTCCCGGCTGCAAGGTGCCGAACCGCTCACCGACCTGTCGGTCGTCGAGATCGACGCCGTCGTGGCCGAGGCGGTGAACCGGGTCGCGTCGTCGGCCGAGCGGGCGCACATCGAGGTGACCACGGACGAACCGTCCGGTCTGCTGGTGCTGGGTGACCGCACCCTGCTGGTGACCGCACTGACCAACCTGCTCGAGAACGCGGTCAACTATTCGCCCGACCGGTCTCCGGTGTCGGTCAGCCGCAAGGCCGACGACACCATGGTGGAGGTGGCGGTCACGGACCGGGGGATCGGCATCGCGCCGGAGCATCAGGGCCGGGTGTTCGAGCGGTTCTTCCGGGTCGACCCGGCCAGGTCGAGGGCCACCGGTGGCACCGGGCTCGGCCTGGCGATCGTCAAGCACGTCGCGGCGAACCACGGCGGCCAGGCCACCGTGTGGAGCCGTCCCGGTACCGGGTCGACCTTCACCCTGGCCGTGCCGCGGCTACCGGCGTCCCCCTCTTCCGGAATCCCGTCGGCCGAGGCAGAGACCACCAGGAGGCCGGTGTCCGTCCCGGACCAGGCTGCGCGAGACCGAGGAGAACAGTGACCAGGGTGTTGATCGTCGAGGACGAGGAGTCCGTGGCCGACCCGCTCGCCTTCCTGCTGCGGCGCGAGGGATTCACCGCGGCAGTCGCCGGCACCGGTCCCGAGGGATTGGCCGAATATGACCGCAACGGCGCCGACATCGTGCTGCTCGACGTCATGTTGCCCGGGATGAGCGGCATCGAGGTCTGCAAGCAGCTGCGGATCCGGTCGGCCGTGCCGGTGATCATGGTCACTGCTCGGGACAGCGAGATCGACAAGGTCGTCGGGCTGGAGATCGGCGCCGACGACTACGTCACCAAGCCGTACTCGGCACGGGAGCTGATCGCCCGGATCCGGGCAGTCCTGCGCCGCGGCACCGAGGCGGATGACACGCTCGATGCGGTCCTGCAGGCCGGGCCGGTCCGGATGGACGTCGACCGGCACGTGGTGAGCGTCGGCGAGGCCGAGGTGGCCCTGCCGCTCAAGGAGTTCGACCTGCTCGAGTACCTGATACGCAACGCCGGCCGGGTGCTCACCCGCGGCCAATTGATCGATCGGGTGTGGGGGTCCGACTACGTCGGTGACACCAAGACCCTGGACGTGCACGTCAAGCGGCTCCGATCGAAGATCGAACCGGATCCGGCCGCACCGCGATATCTGCTGACCGTCCGCGGACTCGGTTACAAGCTCGAGGCCTGACGGTACCGTTTGGGCATGACCGACCTCCCGTCCTCGCCGGACGGGCCCGGTCCCCACGGCACCGGGCCGGTCCGGGTGCCGGAGATCCCGGTGGTGCTGTCCACCGCGTCTGCCTTCCCCGAGCCGGCCGCTGCGGCGTTCTCGCTGGCCGCCGACCTCGGCTACGACGGGGTCGAGGTGATGGTGATGACCGAGGCGGCCAGCCGCACCGCCGATACCCTGCGGCAGCTGATCGATCTGCACCAGGTGCCGGTGCGCTCGGTGCACTCCCCTTGCCTGCTGATCACCGCGCGGGTCTGGTCGACCGACCCGCTGGTCAAGCTGGCGCGCTCGATCGAGTTGGCCGAGGACGTCGGCGCGAGCACGGTGGTGGTGCACCCACCCTTCGTCTGGCAGCGCGCGGCCGCGGCGACGTTCGTCGACTCGGTCGCCGAACTCCAGACCCGCACCGATGTGCGCATCGCGGTGGAGAACATGTTCCCGGTGCGAGTGGCCGGGGCGATGGTGAACAGCTACCGCCCGCACTGGGATCCGCTGTCCGCCGGCTACGGCTGGTACACGCTGGACCTGTCGCATACGGCGGCGTCCGGCTCCGATGCACTGCAGATGGCCGAGCGGATGGGGGAGCGCCTCGGCCACCTGCACTTGGCCGACGGCTCGGGCGCCACCCGCGACGAGCACCTGGTGCCCGGGCGCGGCGGTCAGCCGTGCGGTCCGGTGCTGGAGCGGCTGGCCCGCACCGGGTTCACCGGTGCGGTGGCCGTGGAGATCAACACCAGGGGGCGAAACCAGGCCACCCGCGAGGAGGACATGGCCGAGGCCCTGACCTTCGCGAGGCTGCATCTGGTCGCGCCGAGCGGAGCGAGGCCGCCGTCGGATGCTCCCAGCGGGGGCCCCGGGGTTAGGGGCCCGCGCTGGGTCGCGCCGAGCGGAGCGAGGCCGCCGTCGGATGCTTCCCGCGGCGAGCCGTGACCTCCGTGCCTGCCCCGTAAGATCGTCGAGTGAGTCTGCGCCTGTACGACACCGCCACCCGGGCGGTCCGCGAGTTCGTCCCGCTGCACGAGGGTCGGGTCTCGATGTACAACTGCGGCGCAACCGTCCAGTGGCAGCCGCACATCGGGCACCTGCGCGGCGCCGGCGTGGTCTACGACGTGCTGCGGCGTTGGTTGGAGTACTCCGGGTACGAGGTGCTGCACGTCCGCAACGTCACGGACATCGACGACAAGATCCTGACCAAGGCGGCCGAGGCCGGTCGCCCGTGGTGGGAGTGGGCCGCCACCCACGAACGGGCATTCGCCGACGCCTACGACACGCTCGGCTGCCTGCGGCCCTCCGTGGAACCGCGGGCGACCGGGCACATCCCACAGATCATCACGCTCATCGGTGAGCTGATCGAGGCCGGCACCGCGTACGCCGCGTGCGGCGACGTCTACTTCGCGGTCAGGGACCAGCCCGACTACGGCTTCCTGTCCGGGCAGCGGGTGGACGAGATGCAGCAGGGCGAGACCGAGGGCGAGTGCAAGAAGGACCCGGTCGACTTCACCCTCTGGAAGGCCGCGAAACCGGGCGAACCGTTCTGGGACTCCCCCTGGGGCCCCGGCCGACCCGGTTGGCACATCGAGTGCACGGCGATGGCCCGCACCTATCTCGGGCCCGAGTTCGACATCCACGGAGGCGGGCTCGATCTCGTCTTCCCGCACCACGAGAACGAGGCCGCCCAATCGCACGGCGTGCACGAGCCCTTCGCCCGCTACTGGGTGCATTCCTACTGGGTCACCATGGCCGGCGAGAAGATGTCCAAGTCGCTGGGCAACGTGCTGTCCGTGCCGGCGATCACCGCGCACACCAGGCCGATCGCTTTGCGGTACTACCTGGTCTCGGTGCACTACCGCTCGTCGATCGAGTATTCGCAGGAAGCCATGGACGACGCTGCCACCGCGTTCGGCCGGATCGAGTCGTTCCTCGGGCGCGCGGTCGACCGGACGGGGCTGCCACCGGACGAGGCCGTGCCGGTCGGCAACGTGCCGGCCGAGTTCGCTGCGGCGATGGACGACGACCTGGCGGTGCCCCGGGCGCTGGCCGTCGTGCACGACACCGTGCGCCGGGGTAACGCAGCCGCAGACGCCCGTCGGCTCGATGACGCGGTCGCGGCCGCCGGCGAGGTGCGGGCCATGCTCTCGGTCCTGGGGCTGGACCCCTATGCCGCGCCCTGGGCCGGCACCGGGACCGGCGATGCGGGGTTGACCGCGGCGACCGATGCACTGCTGCAGGGTTTGCTCGCCGAGCGCACCGCTGCCAGGGCGGCGCGCGATTTCGCCACCGCTGACGCGATCCGCGACCGGCTGGCCACGGCCGGGTTCGCCATCGAGGACACCGCGGACGGACCTGTCTGGTCGGTCGCCCCGACCCGGAAGGGGACCTGACCATGGCCGGCAACTCCCAGCGGCGCGGAGCGATCCGCAAGACCGGTACCAAGAAGGGCGCGACCGTCGGATCGGGCGGTCAGCCCCGGCGCAGCCTGCAGGGCAAAGGCCCCACGCCCCCGGCTGAGGCCCGCAAGGGGCACCCGGCGGCGCGCAAGGCGGCCGCCGCGGACAAGCGGGCCGCCGGCGGCCGCCCGGTCCGGCACGCCAAGGACCTGCCCGAGACGGTCGTCGGACGCAATCCGGTGGTGGAGGCGCTGCGCGCCGGGGTCCCGGCCACGGCGCTCTACGTCGCGCAGGGCATGCCGGCCGACGAACGGGTCAGCGAGGCCGTGCACACGGTTGCCTCCCGGGGCATCGCGCTGATCGAGACGTCGCGGCCGGAACTCGACCGACTCACCGGTGGCGCCATCCACCAGGGCTTGGCCCTGCAGGTGCCGCCGTACGAGTACGCCCACCCCGAGGACCTGCTGCGGATCGCCAAGGACTCGGGGCACGCCCCGCTGCTGGTCGCGGTGGACGGGGTCACCGATCCGCGCAACCTCGGCGCGATCGTGCGGTCGGCGGCGGCGTTCGGCGCACATGGCGTGCTGGTCCCCGAGCGGCGCTCGGCCGGGATGACCGCATCGGCGTGGCGGACCTCGGCCGGCACCGCGGCGAGGCTGCGGGTGGGGCGGTGCACGAACCTGGTTCGCACCTTGAAGGAGTGGGCAGGCTCCGGGCTGATGATCGCCGGCCTCGATGCCGACGGAACCGTCGACACCGACTCGTTCGAGCTCGCCACCTCACCGCTGGTCCTGGTGGTCGGCTCGGAGGGCCGCGGGCTGGCCCGGCTCACCCGAACGGTCTGCGATGTGACGGTGTCGATCCCGATGGCGCGCACCGTGGAGTCGCTCAACGCATCGGTGGCCGCCGGTGTGGTGCTGGCCGAGGTGGCCAGGCGTCGGCGCGCCGAGGTCTGAGCCGACCAGTCCGCATCCCTGGTCTTGACCCCCTGGTCGTGACCCCGGACATGACCCCGAACGTGACCCCGGACATGACGACGCCCCGGGGCGGCCAATGCCACCCCGGGGCGTCGAGTCCGGTTCCTCGGGTCGGTGACCCGAACGGTCAGACGACCGGCACAGGTGCCGAGGCCTGCAACCGCTCCCCGGTGGTCGAGTCGAACAGATGGATGTGCACCTCGTCCTGGGGGGTGGCCTTGATGGTCGCGCCCTGGGTCAGCTGCACCCTGGCGTCGGTACGTATGACCATCCGGCCGCCGTCGTTGGTGTGGCCGTGCACGTAGGAGTCCGCGCCCAGCTCCTCGACGAGGTCGACGGTCACCGGGATGCCCTCGCTCCCCAGGATCAGGTTCTCCGGGCGGATGCCGAAGGTGATCTCCTTGAGGCCCTTGGACGACGCCTCGGAAAGCAGGTCGCGCGGCAGGCTGACCAGGTGGTCACCGAGTTGGGCGCCGCCCTCGACCAACGGGAGGGTCAGCAGGTTCATCGCCGGCGAACCCATGAATCCGGCCACGAAGACGTTGGCGGGCGCGTCGTACAGGGTCCGCGGGGTGTCGCACTGCTGCAGCAGACCGTCCTTGAGCACCGCCACCCGGTGGCCCATGGTCATGGCTTCGACCTGGTCGTGGGTGACATAGACGGTGGTGGTGCCGAGCCTGGCCTGCAGTTCGGCGATGTTCGCGCGGGTCTCCACGCGGAGCTTCGCGTCGAGGTTGGACAGCGGTTCGTCCATCAGGAACACCGAGGGTTCACGGACGATGGCCCGGCCCATCGCGACGCGCTGCCGCTGACCACCGGACAGCGCCTTGGGCTTGCGCTCGAGATACTTCTCCAGGTCCAGCAGGCCGGCCGCCTCGCGCACCTTGGAGGCGATCTCGGTCTTGTTCACCCCACGCAGCTTCAGGGCGAAGCCCATGTTCTCGGCGACCGTCATGTGCGGATACAGCGCGTAGGACTGGAACACCATGGCGATGTCCCGGTTCTTCGGCGGGACGTTGGTGACGTCCCGGCCGCCGATGAGGATCCGGCCCTCGTTGATGTCCTCGAGACCGGCCAGCATGCGCAGGGCCGTTGACTTGCCCGAACCCGACGGGCCGACCAGCACGAGGAACTCGCCGTCGGTGATCTGCAGGTTCAGCTTGTCGACGGCGCGCACCGGCGGATTGCCCGGATAAACGCGTGATGCCTCGTCGTAGGTCACTTCGGCCATGAGTTGGTTGCCTCCCTGAACGTTGGACACTGGAACCCGTTGGATAGCGCTTTCCAAGCCACCCTAGCCCCTCGGTCCGCCAGACGGAAGCCGGGGTGGGAAAGCGCTTCCCGGCTGGGCTGTGTTCACCCGGTTCGCCTACCCCGCTAGGTTCGGACGATGGAGCGGAGCCAGCGGGCCAGACCACCGGCCACGCTCGCCTCCCTGGCGGCCGAACTCGGTGTGTCCAGGACCACCGTCTCCAACGCCTACAACCGCCCCGACCAACTCTCCCCCCAGCTGCGGTCGAGGGTCATGGAGGCCGCGCGCCGGCTCGGCTACCCGGGGCCCGATCCGGTGGCCAGATCGCTGCGCACCCGCAAGGCGGGCGCCATCGGGCTGCTGCTGACCGAGCAACTGTCCTACGCCTTCCGGGACCCGGCTGCTGTCGCCTTCCTCGAGGGTCTGACCCTGGAGTGCGACCAGGCCGGCATCGGCCTGCTGCTGGTGCCGGCCAACCCGGACTCCGATGACGTCCGGGCGGTGTCGTCGGCCGCCGTGGACGGATTCGTCGCATACTCGATGCCCGACGACGACCCACACCTGGCCGCGATGACCACCCGGCCGGTGCCGTCGGTGATCTGCGATCAACCGCTGGTGTCCGGGGTCGACCTGGTCGGCATCGACGACGCGGCGGCCACCCGCCGGGTCGCGGACCACCTCATCGGTCTGGGCCACCGGCGGATCGGAGTGATCTGCATGCGACTCGGGCGGCTGCGGCTGGACGGCCCGGTCTCGCTGGAGCGTCAGCGGGCTGCGCACTACCACGTGCAACGACACCGGTTGGCCGGGCTGCGCGACGCCTTCGTCGAAGCCGGGGTCGCCTGGGACCGGGTTCCGGTGGTGGAGCGGTTCGAGCACTCGGTGGCGTCCGGCGCGTCGGCGACCGCCGAGGTCCTGGCCCTGGATCCCGGGATCACCGCGGTGATCGCCACCTCCGACGTCCTCGCGCTGGGCGCGATCGAGGAAGTCCGCCGACGCCGGCAGCGGGTGCCCGAGGATGTGTCGGTGACCGGGTTCGACGGCATCAGGCTGGCCATGGAGACAGGTCTGACCACGGTGTCCCAACCGGTCGTCGACAAGGGCAGGCACGCCGGGCGTCTGCTCCTGGATCCGGCTCAGCGCCCACAGGCCAGGAGAGTGATGCTGGACACCACGTTCCGGGTCGGTCGTACCTCTGGACCGCCGCGGGCGTGAGCCATGGTCCCCGGCCATCGAACCGGGCGGGGCGCCCGGAACGTGTTACCTGTTCCCACTGATGACGCGCGTTGCGGCAGGAGGCGGCCCGAGTGAACGTCGATGGACCTGTGGTGCTGGTTGGAGGCGGGCTGGCCGCGGTGCGAGCGGCCGAGACGCTCCGCGACGAGGGTTTCGATGGCGACTTGACGCTGATCGCCGCCGAAGACGAGTTGCCCTACGAACGTCCGCCGCTGTCCAAGGGTGTGCTGACCGGGGCCGAGCAGCGGGCGGTCATCTTCCCGCACCCGGACCGGTCGTGGTTCGACGAGCGGCGGATCGATCTGCGGCTGGGCCGCGCGGTCAGCGCCATCGACCCGACCGCGCAGACCGTGACGATCGACGGGACGGAGCAGCTGTCCTACCGGCGGCTGCTGCTGGCGACGGGCTCGTCGGCGCGTCGGTTGCCGCTGCCCGGCGCCGATGCGGCCAATGTGTTCACCCTGCGCACGGTCGCCGATGCTGAGCGGCTGCGGGCGGCGCTCGCTTCCGGCGACCGCAACGTGGTTCTGGTCGGCGCCGGCTGGATCGGGCTCGAAGTGGCGTCGGCGGCAGTGGGATACGGCAATCGCGTCACCGTGGTCGAGCCACAGGCCCAGCCGCTGCTCGCTGCCCTTGGCCCTGACCTCGGCGCGTTCTTCGCCGGTCTGCACCGCGAGCACGGCGTCTCGCTGCTGCTGGGCACCGGGGTGGCCGGGTTCGACACCGCCGGGGCCGGCGTGAGCGCGGTCCGTACCGATGCCGGGCAGACCTTGCCGGCCGACCTCGTGGTGGTGGGAGTGGGCGCGCGGCCGAACGTCGAACTCGCCCAGGCGGCGGGCTTGACGGTGGACAACGGCATCCTCACCACGGCCGCGCTGCAGACGTCGGACCCGTCCATCTACGCGGCCGGCGACGTGGCGAACGCACTGAACCCGTTCTACGGCCGCCCGGTCCGCGTCGAACACTGGGAGAACGCCCAGTCTTCCGGGCCGGCCGCAGCGAAAGCGATGCTCGGGCAATCGGTCTCGTACGACCATCTGCCGTTCTTCTTCTCCGACCAGTATGACCTCGGGATGGAGTTCACCGGGCTGGTCGACGGTGCGGACGCCTTGGTCTACCGCGGCGACGTCGGTGGACGGGAGTTCATCGTGTTCTGGACCGCGGGTGGCCGGGTGATCGCCGGCATGAACGTCAACGTCTGGGACGTCTCCGAGCAGATCGGCGCGCTGATCCGGTCCGGCAGCGTGCCGGACCCGGCCGCCCTGGCCGATCCCGGTGTGTCCTTGGACGAACTGATCTGAGCGCGGGCCCGGCGAGCTGGTCCGGCCCCTCAGCTGCCGAGTTCGGCCGCGGCCACGCGCTCCGGATGCCGGGCCGAGGCGAGGATGGTGAGCAGGTCGGCGACCTGAGCGGGTCCGGCAATCCGAACGCCGGCATTGGTGGGGCCACCGCCGACCTTGACGGTGAGGTCGCGCGGACCCAACGCCTCGAAAGCGTGTTCGTCTGTGACGTCGTCACCGATGAACACGGTTGCGGTGGCGCCGATCTCGTCGACCAGCTCGGCGAAGGCCGTGCCCTTGTCGGTCTCCACCACGGACAGCTCGAAGACCTTCTTGCCCCGCAACAGGTTCACTCCCGGCCACCGGGCGACGCCGGCGCGCAGTTCGTTGGCCACCGCCGCCGCGTCCTCGGTGGACGCCGAGCGCAGGTGCACCGCGATCCCCGTTGGTTTGCGCTCCAGGTGCACACCCTCACGGTCCTTGGCCAGCCGTGCGGCCTCGGCCTCCACCCTCTCGAGCAGCTCGGACTGAACGGCGGACAGGTTGTCCCGCGTCGGCATGCCCACGATGCCGGCGATCACCGGGGCCTCCGCGCCGTGGCTGCCGATCAACCGGGCCGGCCCGACGTCGCCGAGCAGTCGGCGGAGGTCGTCCAGCGACCGACCGGAAACCACCGCTACCGTGGTGCCCGGCAAGGAGGCGAGCACGCGCAGCGCTTCCACCGAAGCCGGTAGTGCCCTTGCTTGTGACGGATCGTCGACCAGCGGCGCCAGTGTGCCGTCGAAGTCGGTGCCCACCAACAAGTTCGGCGTGTCGCAGATCTCCGACACGGCGGCCACCGCCTCCACCGGGAGTCGGCGCACGGCGGCGGCGACGGGATCCTTGGTGTCCTCCAGCGCGGACAGGAACGTCATCGCCCAGCGGTCGACGTCGTGGCCCAGCACCTGCCGACGCAACAGCCGCATCCGCCGCCTGGCCTCGCCGCCGGACATCGTCAGCGCGCTGCGCAGGCCGTCCTTGACTCCTTCGATGTCGTACGGATTCACCAGCAGGGCTGAGCGCAATTCGCTTGCCGCACCGGTGAACTCGCTGAGCACCAGGACACCGTCGGTGCCGGTGCGGCAGGCCACGTACTCCTTGGCGACCAGGTTCATCCCGTCCCGCAGCGGAGTGACCGCCATGACATCGGCGGCCGCATAGAACGCCGCCAGGTCTTCACGCGGAAACGACTGGTGCAGGTAGTGCACCGCCGGTCGGCCGATCCGCCCGTGTTCCCCGTTCAACGCACCGACCTGCCGCTCGATCTCCTCGCGCATCCGCACGTAGGAGGTCAACCGCTCCCGGGACGGGGTCGCGATCTGCACCATCACCGTGTCCTTGACCGCAGGATCCTTGGCGGCCAACAGTTCCTCGAACGCCTGCAACCTGATGTTGATGCCCTTGGTGTAGTCCAGCCGATCGACCCCGAGGATGATCCGGCGCGGATCGCCGAGGTCATGCCGCAGGTTGGCGGCCGCCTCGGTGACCGGGGGCGAGGTGGCCAGCTGGCTCTGGGCCGCGGAGTCGATGGAGATCGGGAAAGACCCGGCCCGGATGGTGCGTCCCTCGAACTCGATGGCGCTACCGGACGTTGCGGCACCGGCGAGCTGCCGGGCGAGCCGGACGAAATTGCGTGCGCCGCCGGGCAACTGGAAACCGATGAGGTCGGCGCCGAGCAGTCCGGTGATGACCTGGGTCCGCCACGGCAGCCGGACGAACAGCTCGACGGGCGGGAACGGGATGTGCAGGAAGAAACCGATCCGGACGTCGGGCCGCAACTCCCGCAGCATCCTGGGCACCAGCTGCAGCTGGTAGTCGTGCACCCACACCGTCGCGCCCTTGGCGGCGATCTCCGCCGCGCGGGTGGCGAAGCGCCGGTTCACCTGCCGATAGGAGTCCCACCACTGCCGGTGGAATTCGGAGTCGGCCACCGCATCGTGGTACAGCGGCCACAGGGTGGCGTTGGAGAAGCCCTCGTAGTAGGCCTCGACCTCGTCGGCGCTCAATGGCACGGGGTAGAGGGTGAGCCCGTCGGTGGTGGTGGGTCCCGGATCCTCGTCGGGCTGGCCGGGCCAGCCGATCCACGCGCCCTCGCGCTTGGCCAGGATGGGAGCGAGCGCGGTCACCAGGCCGCCGGGAGCCTGTCGGGCCTTCGTGCTGCCGTCCGGGAGTTTCTGCAGGTCGAAAGGCAGCCGGTTGGCGACGACCACCATCGACGCCTGGTCCTTGGTGGCCGGTGAGGCGGCACTCCCGTCAGCGGCGGACACGTGCCTACCCGTCAGTGGAGAGGACGGCGCCTTACCGTTGGGCGTTGCTCCGGTTTGGTTCTCGCCCGCCTTGTCGTCACGATCGGGTCGCTTCTTGTCGGGCACGTTCACGGCGCGGTCCTCCCCTTGCTGGCGCTCGGGTTGAACTGCGCCGTGTGGTGCCCTTGGTTCGTTCGGCAAGCCTCACTCACGCTTCGACCCTACGCACCGGCACACCTGCACAGGTCCCCGGTCAGTGCCGGGCTCAATCCGGGCGCGACGATCGGGTCAACGCCAACAGTGCGAAAGTCGGGAATTTTGCACAGTTTTGGTGCACCCGCTCGCCCAGCGGGTGAGCGGCGCGTCAGTGGCCGAACGGGTCCGGCACCGACCCGGGCAGCCAGAAGTTGCCGGGGACTCCCCAGCCGTTGGCCTTGACCATCTTGCGGGCGGCCCTGGCGTGCCGGCCGATCAGCCGATCCAGGTACAGCAGGCCGTCCAGATGGTCGGTCTCGTGTTGCAGGCAGCGGGCGAAGAATCCGGTGCCTTCCACCTCGACCGGTTGGTCGTCCTTGTCCACCCCGGTGACCTTTGCCCAGTGCGCGCGGCCGGTCGGGTAGTTCTCCCCAGGCACCGACAGGCAACCTTCGTAGTCGTCGTCGGGGTCCGGCATGGTTTCGGGGACGGCTGAGGTCTCCAGTACCGGGTTCACCACGTAGCCGCGGTGGCGAATCCCTTCGTCGTCCGGACAGTCGTACACGAACACCCGACGCGTGTCGCCCACCTGGTTCGCGGCCAGCCCGGCACCGTGAGCGGCGGCGTTGGTCTCGAAGAGGTCGTCGATGAACGTCGACAGCTCGTCGTCGAACACGGTGACCGGAGTGGTCGTCCGGTGCAACACGGGCTCGCCGACGATGACGATCGGCCGGATGGTCATGGTTCGCGAGAATAGTTGCCCGGTTACCGGGCCCGGACACCCCGGTCCGGCGGTGATCGGACGGCGTCCGGCGCACTCATCCGGCGTTGACCGCGTCCCGCCAGGCCAGCATCGCGCGCACCTTGTCCACGGGGTAGTCCGGGCCGGACAGGCCGATGGTGAACAGGGTCGCGCCGACCTCGTGCAGGGCGGTGGCCGTCTCCGGATTCGCCCGTTCGATGGAGATCTCGATCTCGGAGATGTCCCGGCCCTCGGCGACGCAGTGCTCGGCCAGCACCCCGAGCTTGTGCTGCAACGTCGGGACGTCGGAGAAGCTGTGCCAGATGTCCGCGTGCCTGGCCACCAGGCGCAGGGTCTTGCGGACGCCGCCGCCGCCGATCAACACGGGAATCCTGCGCATCGGCGGCGGATTCAACGTCGCCCAGCGGGACTCGATCCGGGGAAGCGCCTCGCCCAGTGCGGCCAGCCGGGTACCGGGCGTCCCGAACTGAAAACCGTATTCGTCGTAGTCCTTCTCGAACCACCCGGCGCCGGTGCCGAAGATGAACCGGCCACCGCTGATGTGGTCGATGGTCCTGGCCATGTCGGCCTGCAGGTCGGGATTGCGGTAGGAGTTGCAGTTGACCAGGCAGCCGAGCTCGACCCGGTCGGTCTGCTCGGCCAGCGCGGCGAGCATGGTCCACGACTCGAAGTGCAGACCGTCCGGGTCGCCGCGCAACGGAAAGAAGTGGTCCCAGTTGAAGACGATGTCGACACCCAACTCCTCCAGCCGACTGACCGTGTCGCGGATCGCCGGGTAGCGGGCGTGCTGCGGCTGGACCTGAACGCCGATCCGGACCGGCCGGCTCTGAGTGACCATGACCGTCAACATAGGCGCGGCCGGTTATGGCTCTCCTCACGCACCCGGCGAACGGATGAGGACGGACAGGCTG
Source organism: uncultured Actinomycetota bacterium (assembly GCA_963834185.1). Lineage (GTDB taxonomy): Bacteria > Actinomycetota > Actinomycetes > Mycobacteriales > Nakamurellaceae > Nakamurella. The sequence goes on along the minus strand of CAWIAR010000011.1, from coordinate 86,095 downwards.
TGGGTGTAAGGTCCGGCTAACCAAGGTCAGCCTCACCTATCACGGAGGTCCAGTGCTCGCGACCTTCGTCATCGGCCTTCGCGAGGGGCTCGAGGCCGCACTGATCGTCGGCATCATCGCGGCGTTCCTGCAGCGGAATGCCAAGCCCGGCGCGGTGAAGCAGATGTGGGTCGGCGTCGTCATCGCCATCGTGTTGTGCCTGGCGGCGGGCATCGGCCTGCAGGTCATCTCGGCCGGCCTGCCACAGCGCCAGCAGGAGATGCTCGAGTGTGTCGTGGCCGCCGTCGCCGTGGTGATGGTCAGCTACATGATCCTGTGGATGCGCAAGCATTCCCGCGGGCTGAAGACCGACCTGGAGCGGGGAGCGGTTCGGCCCTGGCCCAGGGCTCGGCGTTCGCGCTGGTGGCCATGGCCTTCCTGGCGGTGCTCAGGGAAGGTCTGGAGACTGCGGTCTTCCTGCTGGCCGCGTTCCAGGCATCCGGCTCGGCGGTCCTCGCCTCGGTCGGCGCGCTGCTGGGGATCGCGGTGGCCGTCGTCCTCGGCTGGCTGATCTATCGGGGCGGCCTGCGGCTGAATCTGTCCAGGTTCTTCCGGATCACCGGCGTGGTCTTGGTGCTGGTGGCCGCGGGGTTGGTGGCGAAGTCGCTGCGGGCGGCCTACGAGGCGGGTTGGCTGACCATCGGCCAGCAACACCCGCTCGATCTGACGGCGGTGGCCCGGCCCGGGTCGGTGCAGGCGTCGCTGCTCACCGGTGTGCTGGGCATCACCGCCCAGCCCGCACTGATCGAGATCCTCGGCTTCCTGCTGTACGCGGTGCCGATGATGGTCGTGGTGCTGTGGCCCCCGAAGCGGCAGCTGTCCGGTCCGGCTGCCGGTCGGCTGCTCACCGGAGTTGGAGTGGCCGCCGCGCTCATCGCTGGAGTCCTCGCGTTGACCACACCATCGACGTCGGACGGCAGTGGTGCGGCGGTCACTGCGCCGGTGACAGTGGCGGTCGCCCAGACCCTGGGGCCCGACGGGGCGGTCGTGCCGGCCCGGACCGTCGACGGCACGGCGACGGTGACACTGTCCGGCGACGATCGGCTCTCGATCACCGTGACCGCAGGGGACCTCACGTTCGCCGGAACGGCCGCAGCGACCTCGGCCGGCACCGAGCGGGTCGGCAGCACGGCCGCGGTGCAGTTTCGATCGGATCCGATGACGCCCGCTGCGGACCCGGCGACGGTGCCGACCACGGTCACCGGCGACCAACTGGCCGAGCTGGCGGGTCGACTGCCGATCGGACTGCGCGCCGCCGACGCAGACAGTGCGATGCCCGCGACGTTCACGGACACAGCGAGGGCGACGATCGCGGTCACCCCGGACGGTCGGCAGGTGGTCGATGTGGCCGTGCGGCTGACCCGCAGCGTCACGGTCACCACCCAGACCGGCTTGCCGGTCACCATCGGATCGGCCGGCGGTGCCCAGGTCACGACGACGGCCCAGGGCCAGGCCGACTTGGCCGCTGCCGTGGCGGCCAGGGCCGCCGTGCTGCGCGCCGACGAGATCCGCGGCCAGGTGATCCCGATCATGCTCGGCGGGTTCGCCGTCATCATGCTGGCGTTCGGCGTACCCAAGCTGTTCCGGCGACGCCCTGTCGCGCCGCCGGTATCGAAACCCGAGCTCGGTCCACCGACGGCGGGGCCGCCGGACCATGACCTCATGGCCGCCGACCCGCTCGCCGTGGCCGGAAGCCGGGCCCATTCCGACATGGACTAGCGGCTGCCACCGCGTCCCGACCCGGCCACCAGCACCACGCGTCCATCGCTACCGCTGCCTTCGACCGCGCCCGCACCGGGGCGCCGATCCCAGGAGAGTCACGTCATGACAGTTGTTTCCAACCACCGCCGAGTCCGCGGCCTTTGCTGCCGCGCGTTGGCCTGGCGCTCGTCGCGTCGGCCTGTGGCAGCTCCACGCCGACCGCGGGCTCGGCGAGTTCCGCCGCGACCTCGGCGTCGGCATCCACTGCCGGTAGTTCGGCGTCGGCGAGCTCACCGGCCGGGTCCAGTGCCGCAACCAGCGACGCAGCGACCGGTGGCTCGACGGCGGCGTCGACGGACGCCTCGTCGAGTGCCGCGGCGGCGGCCGGCACCGTGGAGATCGTCATCTCGGAGGCCAATGGCTGCGTGGCCACCCCGAGCTCGGTCGCCGGCCGGTGCGATCACTTTCCACGTGGTCAACCAGGACGCCGCCGGCGTCACCGAGGTCGAACTGGTCTCCGACGAGCGGATCCGCGGGCGAGCGGGAGAACCTCGCCCCGGGGTTCGAGGACACCTTCTCGGTGAAGTTGGACGGCGGCTCCTACGAGATCTATTGCCCCGGTGCCAGCACCGAGCGGGCTCCGTTCACCGTGACCGGTGAGACTGCGCAGACCTCGACCGACGTGGCCGACCTGCTGCAGCAGGCGACCGTGGATTACGCCGACTACGTCGACCCGCAGACCGGCCTGCTGGTCGAGGCGGTCAAGCCGCTGGTGGCGGCGATCAAGGCCGGCGACCTGGCGGCCGCGCAGACGGCGTACGCGCAGGCCCGCGCCCAGTACGAGCGGGTGGAACCGGTGGCCGAGTCGTTCGGTGACCTCGACCCGGCGATCGACGCCAGGGCCGGCGACGTGCCGGCAGGACGAGTGGACCGGGTTCCACCCGATCGAGCAGGCGCTGTTCGAGAAGAAGACCACCACGGGCCTGGACACGTTGGCCGACAAGCTGCATGACCGATGTCGAAGACCTGCAGACTCGGGCGCAGGAGCTGGGTGCCAACACCCGGAACAAGGCGGACAAGGACGGGTACCAGCCCGACGAGGTGGCCAACGGCGCGGTGGCGCTGCTCGGTGAGGTGCAGGCATCGAAGATCACCGGTGAGGAGGAGCGGTACTCGCACATCGACCTGCTCGACTTCGCCGCCAACGTCGAGGGCTCCCAGCAGGCATTCGCCGCGCTGAAGCCGGCGCTGGACCAGATCGACCCGACGGTGGTGCCGGCGATCGCGAGAAGTTCGACGCGCTCACCACGCTGCTCGACGGCTACCAGGACCCGTCGGAGCTGGGCGGCTACGTGCTCTACGTCGACCTGAAGCCGGCCGACACGAAGAAGCTGACAGACGGGTTGCTCGCCGTCATCGAGCCGCTGTCCGACGTCAGCGCGAAGATCGCCAACGCCTGACCCGCCCAGCGCCGTCTCGGCGCAGGCGCCCACCCGACGAGAATGGTCACATGAGTTCGCTCCACCGCCGAGTCCCCGGCCAGGGGCGAGGGCGCGCCGTCGGACGGCCAGCGGCGTGTCCTCCGGCCGCGCGGGGGAGCCGGCAGCGAACCCGTCGCGGCGCGATTCCTGGGCGGTGCGGGCGGCTGCCGCCGGGGTCGCCGCGGGCGCTGCCACCGGCTTCGCGGTGGGTCGCCTCTCCGGCGCCGGGCCGGCGGACGCCGCTGTCGGCAGCGCCGCCCGGCACCGTCGACACCGACCAGCCAAGCGGCGCCCCCGGCCGGCGGTACGCGGTCACCGAGCAGGCCGCCGGCATCGTCCCGTTCTACGGCGAACATCAGGCCGGGGTCACCACGACCCAGCAGGAGCGGCTGATGTTCGCCGCGCTCGACGTCACGACCACCGACGAGGAATGCCAGGATGCTCGGCCGCTGGGCGGCGATGGCCGCCCGATTCACCGCAGGGGCAGCCGGTGTCATCGATGCCGAACCCGACCCACGAGCAGCCGCCGCTGGACACCGGCGAGGCGGTGGACCTCGGTCCGTCCTCGCTGACCATGACGGTCGGTTTCGGTGCCAGTCGCTGTTCGACGACCGGTTCGGGTTGGCGGACCAGCTTCCGGCGGCATTGAAGCCGTTGGGCACGGTTCCCGGGGACGCGGTGATGCGGGAGGACATGAGTGGCGGTGACCTCTGCATCCAGGCCTGTGCCGACGACCCGCAGGTGGTGTTCCATGCGGTGCGCAACCTGGTGCGCGCGGCCAGGGGCACCGCCGTGCTGCGTTGGTCCCAGTTGGGTTTCGGGCGGGCGTCGGCCACCGGCGCCGGGCAGACCACACCCGCGCAACCTGATGGGTTTCAAGGACGGCACCAACAACATTCACGCCGACGACACCGGTGCGGTGGACGACCACGTGTGGGTCGCCGAAGAGGCCGATCAGGACTGGATGCGCGGGGGGTCGTATCTCGTCGCCCGGAAGATCCGGATGGAGATCGAGCACTGGGACGCCGACCCGCTCTCGGACCAGGAGACGATCTTCGGCCGAGCGAAGGTGTCCGGCGCGCCGCTGACCGGCGGCCAGGAGTTCACCCCGATCGACTTTCCGCCAAGGACGCCGACGGTGACCCGGTGATCGACGTCCACTCCCACGTCCGGCTCGCCTCTCCCGAGGAGAACAAGGGCATCCGGATCCTGCGTCGCGGCTACAACTACACCGACGGCCAGGACCCGGTGACCGGCAAGTTGTCGGCCGGGCTGTTCTTCATCGCCTATCCAGAAGGACCCGCACGCCCAGTTCAAGGTGCTGCAGTCCCGGCTCGGGCAGTTCGACCTGCTGAACGAGTACATCGCGCATATCGGCGGCGGCGTCTGGGCGGTGCCCCCGGGCGTGTCCGCGGCCGGCGATTGGTTCGGCAAGGCTCTGCTCGCCGACTGACCCCGGGCGCCCGGACCGGTCGAGCAGCAGCGTGCTGAGCGCAGTCGCACAGGTTCGCTCAGAACCCCGGGTCGCGCTGGTGGCCGGGACGTCCGCGCAGGTGAGACGCTCGGTTCGGTCGGGCGAACCAGGTGATTCAGAGCATTATGTTTGAATCTACCTCCGTTCACCCGTTAGCGGCGGTAACGGCTGCGCTTCGATGACGTGGAGTCAATGTCACCGCGGACGAAAGGGACATTGCGCGCAACAGGCGCGCATCAGTTTGGGGGAGATCATCACCCTGACGCTGAATAGTCCCGGCGCTGTTAGATTGACGAGAATGTTCTGTGAATCGGTTTCACGCGCCCTGTGGCTCGGGTGACCGGCGCAGCGCTGTTCAGCGCCGCGGGGGAATGAGAGGTCAGGGGTATTCATGGCAAGCAGGCAACGGTCCCGCGGAGCTTGGAGTGACGCGCGGACGCCGGTGCGGGGTGATCGTCGCCGTTGCCGTGTTGGCCGCGACCATGGCCTTCGACGGCACCAGCGTGGCGGCTCCGGACACCACGGCTCCACTCGCGGCGCCGACGGCGGACGAGCTCGTCACCACCGTCACCACCGATCCGGCCAGCGGCGAGACGGTGGCACCCGGGGCGCCGTCGAGGTCACCCTCGGCCTGCAGAACACCGCCGTCGACCGATCTGCCCGCGGGCACATCGGTCACCAGTGACCTCACGGCCGTCGCCCCGCTGGTCACCCTGCCCGACGAGGCCACCCTGGCCGCTGCCGGTGTGTCCGTCACCAAGACCGCCGACAAGGACACCCTGACCTGGACAGTCCCCGCGGTCGCCGCGGGCGAGACCGCCTCCACCAAGCTGAAACTGACGGTCGGGGTCGAAGCCGGCGGCAAGTCCCTGGCGATCGCCGCGGCGCCGGCCGGGTCCGAGTGTGCGGCCGAGGCCTGCAAGACCGAGCTGTCCGTCGCCAAGGCCGAGACCGTCGAGACGACCTGGACATCGGAGCCGACGACGGCGGCCGAGACCAGCAAGTCCGCCGAGTCCACCGACCCGTCGGAGTCGAGTGCCGAGCCGACCGAGTCCACCGTCGGATCCGTCGACCTCGAGCCACCGAGGAGACGGACGGATCGACCACCGAGTCCAGCGACGAGTCCAGCGGCGACAGTCGACCGAGCGTCGACCGCCGAGTCGAGCACCGCCCCGATCACCGAGAACGGCGGCTCGAGCAGCAGCGCGCCGAGTCTGCCCGCCGACGTCGAGCAGCCCGGAGACGAGCAGCCGCGCGCGTCGACGGAGAAGCCCGCTCGGCCAGGGCGCGTGCGCAGGCCAGGGCTCGACGCGCGCAGGCCGACGCTGGGCCCTGATCGGCCCGCAAGCTGGTGCCGCCGGCCACCGGCAACAACGCGGTGATCACCGTCAAGGTCGGCGGCAACCGCGTGACGACCTCGGCGGTCGGCGGGCTGGCCGGAGTGACCCTGAAGCTGTACGACGGCAACGCAACGGCGCCGACCCACCGGCCCCGGCGGCCGGCATCGGGACCAACACCTGCGTCTCCGACGTCGACGGCGACTGCTCCTGGACCATCCCCAACACCGCAGGCCCGCCGCGGCAGCCAACCGCAACCGGCAGTTCTGGGTGGTGCAGACCGGCGTGCCGGCCGGCTGGCTGCAGAACTCCTCGCTGATCACCGGCCCGGACGGCGGGCCGTTCGTCGCCACCGCCTACCGGTTCCGCACCGGCACCAGCTGAGGCCGGCACCACCTACTCCTCCGGCGGATCATTCATGCTGGGCACCGGCAACACCGTCCCCACCGCGTCCGGCGGCATCTGGCAGAACACCAGGATCAATCCGGTCGCGCCGACCAAGTGCGGGCTCAACGTCGCGCTGATCCTGGACGTTTCCGGCTCGGTGGCCGGGTCGCTGCCGGCGCTGAAGCTGCCGCCAACGACCTTCACCAACTCGCTGGTCGGCACGCCCGTCCCGGCTGGCGCTGTTCACCTTCGCCGACCACCGCGCCGGCACCCGGCGCCAACAACGCCAACCGGCCGCTGACCCCGGTGTCCACCCAGGCCGGCGCGGACACCGTGAACGGCTGGATCAACGGGGTGTCCGCCGGCGGCACGACGAACTGGGACCGCGGCCTCTTCCAGGTGCAGCAGAGCGCCTCGCAGTTCGACATCGCGGTGGTCATCACCGACGGCAACCCGACGGTGTACGGCAACGCCGAGGGCCCGGGCAACTACACCCGGTTCCGTGAGGTGGAGAACGGCATCTTCTCGGCCAACGCGGTCAAGGCGGAGGGCACCCGGATGCTGGCCTTCGGCGTCGGCGCCGGCATCAGCGCCGGCGGCGGCCAACCTGGCCGCCATCTCCGGGCCGACCGCCGAACTCGCGACTACTTCCAGACCACCAACTACGCCGCGGTCGGCATCATCCTGCGGAACCTGGCGCTGGGCAGCTGCACCGGCTCGGTCACGGTCGATCAAACAGGTGGTCCCGAGCACCGCACCGGTCGGGCTCGATCACCGGCGCCGTGCCGGCCGGCGGGCTGGACGTTCGGCGCGACCACCACGACCTCGGGCGTGACCATCGCCCCGGCCAGCGGCGCCACGGCCGCCGGCACCGGCGCGCTGAACTTCAACCTGACCTTCCCGGGTGGCACGACGACCGCGCCCGGTCACGGTGACCGAGACCCAGCAGTCCGGGTTCACCCTGGTGCCGGTCGGCGGATTCAACGCCGTCTGCACCAGGCTGGACACCGGGGCGCAGCATCCCGGTGACCAACACCGGCGCGCTCGGCTTCACCGTCGCCGCCGACATCGACTTCGGCGGTCACCTGCACGGTGTACAACCGCGCCCCGAACCCGCCCGCCGAGCATCGTGGTGAACAAGCAGTGGACGATCACCGACACCACCTCCGGCACGACCACGACGTACGCCAACGGCACCCAGCCCTCCGACCTGCAGGCGGCGCTGACCCTCGGCGGGACCGCCGCAGCCATTCGGCGCAGCCCGCACCGGTTTCGCCCAGGGCGACACGGTCGCCATCGCCGAGACGGTCACCAACGGACTGCGCGGCTGCGTGCTCGGCACGCCGACCCTGGTGCGCGTCGGTAACCCGACGAATCTCGGGGTTCCCTACACCGCGACCCTGGCCGCGGGCACGAACTCGTTCATGCTCACCAACCCGGTCACCTGCACCACCCGGCTGACCCTGGTCAAGTCGGTGACCGCGCGGACCGGCCCTGCCGACGCCTGGACGCTGAGCGCGACCGCCCCCGCCGGCGCCGCCGCGGGCCCGACCGGCACCACCGGCGTCAGCGCACTGGTCACGCCCGAGCGCCCGTACACGCTGGCCGAGTCCGGCGGTGACCCGCGCTACGTCCAGCGGGCCGGCGCCAACGCCGTGCCGATCCCGGGTTCGACGGTGAGCTGGCAGTGCGTGGAGATCGACGCCAACGGCAACGTCATCCCCGGCTTCGCCGACGGCCTCAACGGCGGCGTCATCGTCTTCATCGGCCTGTCGGTGCGCTGCACCGCGGTCAACGACACCGCCCAGCTGACCCTGATCAAGAACGTCATCAACGACAACGGCGGCACGGCCGTGCCCGGCGACTTCGCCTCACCGCGACCCCGACCGGCCCGGTCGTTCCGCCGGGCTGACCGCCACCACCGTCCCGGGATCGACGGCCGGGGCGACGATCTGGGTCCGGCCGGGACAGCCGTACAACCTCTCCGAGACCGGCCCGCCCGGCTACACCAACTGACCTGTCCTGTGTCAACGAGGACGGCGTCACCACTCGTGACCTGCAGCATCACGTCGCCGGCGAACACCACCAGCGACTGCACCTTCGTCAACGACGACCAGCCGGCGCATCTGACGCTGGTCAAGACGGTGACCAACGACAACGGCGGCAGCGCGGAGCCGACCGCGTGGACTTGGCCGCGGCCGGCCCGACGCCGATCTCGGGGGCCACCGGCTCGGCAGCGGTGACCGATGCGCACGGTCAACGCCGGTACCTACACGCTGTCCGAGTCCGGTGGCCCGGCCGGGTACACCGCCGGTACCTGGTCATGCACGGCCGGCACGTTGACCGGCAGCTCGCTGGTGTTGCCGCTCAACACGTCGGCGACCTGCACGATCAACAACGACGACCAGCCGGCGCACCTGACGCTGACCAAGGTGGTCGACGCCGCCGCATCCGGCTCGGGCAAGGTGCCCGGCCGACTGGACGTTGACCGCCACCCCGATCCCCGCAATCCCGGGCCAGGATCCGGTGTCCGGTAACGGCGACCCCGACCACCGCGGGCGGAGTGAACGACGTCGAGGTGTTCTCCGGCAACTACCAGCTGTCCGAGTCCGGTCCGACCGGGTTCGATCCGGGCAGTTGGGTCTGCCAGGGCGGGACCGTAGACGCGACCGGAGTCGTCACCGTGCCTCCCGGCGGCGACGTCTCCTGCCAGATCACCAACACCGCCGTTGCGCCGGTGCTCACCCTGGTCAAGGTCGTCGACAACGGGACCACCGGCCGCACCGCTGTTCCGGCCGACTTCACCCTGACCGCCGCAACGGGCCGGTGACGGTGACCGGCCCGGCAATTCGCGCGGCGGTGACCGACCAGGCCGTCACGGTGGGCACCTACGCGCTGTCCGAGTCCGGCCCGGCCGGCTATCACGCCAGCGCCTGGGTCTGTACCGGCGCCGAATCGTTCACCGGCACCACTGTCACCCTGATCGAAGGCAACGACGCCACCTGCACCATCACCAACACGGCGCTGGAGCGGGCGACGATCCAGAAGGACTTCGTCAGCGCGGTGCAGAACCCGGGCACCGGCATCTGGACCGTCACCTACACGCTGACGGTGACCAACCCGAACGCCGCGGATCCGGTCACCTACGACCTGTCCGACGCCATCGGCTACCCGGCCGGCGTCACGGTCACCGGCGTAGCGGTGACCGGGCCGGCGGGCGCCCCGATCAACCCGGCGTTCGACGGCAACGCCGACCAGACGATCACCACCGGCCGCACCTTGGCCGGAGGGGCCAGCGAGTCCTACACCCTGGTGGTGACCGCCGACGTGCCGATCACGGTGCCGAACGATGTGCGCGACTGCCAGGAAGGTCCGGGCTTCGGCTTCTACAACAACGGCACGGTCACCACCAGCGGGCTGACCGACAGCGACGACGCCTGCGGCAACATCCCGCCGCCGCCGATCCCGACTGTGGCCAAGACGGTGACCAGCACCACCCAGCAGCCGGACGGCAGCTGGACGATCGTCTACGACCTGGCGGTCACCAACGGCAATCCGACCTACGTCACCGTCTACAACCTGACCGACGCCCTGCACTTCGGTGGCGGCATCACGATCAACTCCGCCAGCGTCGCCGGGGTGGGCGGGCTGACCACCAACGCCGCGTGGAACGGCGTCGCTGACACCAACGTCCTCGCCGTCGGCGCTGCCCCGGCTGCTCGGGCCCGTCGACCACCGCACCACTACACCGTGACGGCCAACGCCACTGTCGCTGCCGACAGCACGATCACCGACCGGGACTGCACCATCGAGGACGGGAGACCGGCACCGGCTTCCTGAACACCGCAACGGTCAGCATCCTCAACCAGTCGTCCGACAGTTCGGCCTGCTCCGAGCCGGTGTCCCCGATGTTGACGAAGACGCCGGTCTCGGTGGTGGCGCACCCTGACGGTGTGACGCCTTAGGACGTCACGTACACGGTGGCGGTGGTGAACCCGAGCGCGGGCACCGGGCTGATCTATTCGCTGGGTGACACGCCGCTGTTCGATGCGTCGATCACGGTGAATGCGGCCGAGGTGTCCGGGTCGTCGGATGGGTCGGGTTCGGTTCCGGGTGTGCTCAACACATGGGACGGCACGACGCTGGCGGTGGTGGCGGATCGGGTGTTGGCCGGCGGCGGCACGGACACGTTCACGATCGTGGTGAACGCCACCGCGCCGGCGGATGTGCCGCCGTCGTCGGGGAGTGCTCGGAGGGACAGCCGGGGCATGGTTTCTTCAACCGGGCGACGGCCGAGTCCGGTGAGGACACGTTCACCGCGGATGGGTGCTTGCCGGTTCCGGGTGGTACTCCGCATTGGACGTTGGTGAAGTCGTCGGATCCGAAGTCGGGCAGCAGCGTGGACGTCGGGGCGACGGTCACCTACACGTTGACGGCGACGAATGATTCGACGGTTCCGGTGACGGGAGCGGAGGCGACCGACACCTTGCCGGACGGCGTCACGCTCGTCACGCCGTTGCCGGGCGGGGTGACCGCTGCCGGTGGCACGTTGACGTGGGCGATCCCGGATATTGCGCCGTTGACGTCGGTGAAGGTCAGCTACCAGGTCACCGTCGATGCGGATGCGGCCGGGAAGACGCTGAAGAACGTGGCGGTGCCCACCACCCCCAACGGGGAGTGCATCGAGGCGTCCGATTGCACCACGACGCACAAGGTGAAGCAGTTGATCGTCAAGGTCGCCGATGACTGCAAGTTGGACGCGGCGTATCTGCATTACACGATCAGTTCGAAGAACGTGCCGAACGCGGCCAACCTGCCGGTGACGGCGACGTGGAAGCTGCCGGATGGCACGGTGGTCCGGGTCGACACCATTCCGGCGGGTCAGCTCAAGGGCGATCTGTTGTGGCCGGGCATGGTGCTCAACGCCGACGGTGTGGCGGTGCAGTGGCCGGGTTGGCGGCAGTTGGAGGCGTCCGACTTCCCGCTGCCGGCCGGCGCTGAGGTGTATGGCACGGCGATCGCCGATGCCAGCTTGCCGTCGTTCGCCTACCGCCTGCCGATGACGGTGACGTTCGAGATGAACCCGAGTGTGACGGCGACGGTGACCTACCCGGGTCAGACCCCGGCGGGTTGTGCGGTGCCGCGGGAGCCCGACCTGCAGATCACCAAGACGGCGAGTGTCTCGACGGCGGCGCCGGGCCAGGCGTTCGACTACACCATCGACGTCAGGAATGTGTCGACGTTGGGGGTGGCCTACCCCGTCACCCTGTCCGATCCGATCCCGGCGAGTGTGAAGGTCACCGGCATCACCATCGAGGCCACGGGGTTGCCGCATTGGCAGAACTGCGCCATCACGGGCAGCGATGCCGCCGGTTTCGGCGGGACGCTCAATTGTGAGCTCTCGGGGGCGTTGGGGGTGTCGGCGTCGGCGCCGCAGGTGACGTTGTCGGTGGTGGCGGCGTCGGCGTTGACGGGCAGCATCTCGAACACGGCGACGACGTGTTGGTTGAACCCGTCGTTGCCGGCGCAGGCGCAGCAGTGCGCCAGTGACACGGTGGTGGTGTCGGTGCCGGCGCCGCCGCCGCCGTTGCCCAACACTGGCGTGCCGGCGGCCCAGATGGGCTTGATGGCGCTGCTGCTGATGCTCGGTGGCGGGTTGTTGCTGACGGGCGAGCGGGTGTGGCGGCGCCGGACCCGCCGGCACTGACCGTCAGCGTCACCCGGCCCTCGCGGGCCGCGGTGCCGGGCACAGACGCCCGTCACCGCTGTCCGGCGCCGCGCGCCGGGCCGACAACTGAACTGAATCGTCCAGACGCCACAACCCCGCAAGCTCCGGTTTGCGGGGTTGTGGCGTATCTGCGCACGGAAAAGTGCGAACGTTGCTCGCACAGGTCGCCCATAAGACTCTCAGGCTTCACCCGTACGGTTACGTCTTGATAGCACTACCGCGTAGTAGTAGGCCAACCGGGTTATAGTTCGTGAGAACTTCACGCCATCTGTTCCGATTGTCGTCACAAAGCGATACAAGATCAATCGGCGATCGTGTTTGGGCGTGACCAAGACGGGTAGTTCGGATGGGGCTCGAAACCGAGCCCCACCTGCTGCTGGGAAAGGACTGTTGTGGCTCAGCCGGTCGATGCCGACGCGCAGGTGGTGTTCTCCCGCGCGCTCTGCGCGCAATTGCGGGATGCCAGGCGCAGGATGGGTCTTACCCAGGCGCAGCTCTCCGCTCGGACCGGTGGTCTGATCTCCAAGGCCGCCCTGGCCAACTACGAGACCGGTCACCGATCGATGCGGGTCGACATCTTCTGGGCGTTGGCCCGGGCGCTGGACACCGATCCGGGAATCCTGATGGCGGCCGCCGAACGTTCGGCGGGCATGAGCGCGGACTCCCAGTCGCCCGGCCCCGTCACCATCGAGATCCATCGACTGATGGCCAATGCCGACCCAAGACTGGCCGCTGCCCGGAAGTGGTTCGAACTGCGGTACCCCTCGAACCGCCCGGCGACCGAGACCCTCGACACCGCGGCGGTGTCCGCGCTGGCAGCGCTGGCCGACATGCCGGTCGACGAGTTCCGTCGCCTGCTGGCCAGGGTTGCCGGAGCAACCGACGGCGCCGTTCACGGCCGCGCGGCGATGTCGGCGGCGGGGCAGCGCTCACGGTGCCGGCGGCGGCACCTGGCAATACAGCGCCGCTGCCCTGTCGGCTCCCAGCGCGACCGCCGTCTGACTTCGCATCCTGAGGGTTTGCCCACACTCCTCGCCTGAACCGGCTCCGGCCACCCCGCGTGCTCAGGAAGAATGAACACGGATTTGACGGGTAGACGCGGAGGGACGGGTGTGGCAAGAGCCGACGACGAAGCGACGACGGAGCTCCCGCTCGTCGCTGACCAGCGGGCCGTCGACGGCAACGGGTCTCCGACGGTCGATGACCGCCCGGCGGGCCGGCGCCGCAAGAAGCTCTGGATCGGGCTCGGAGTCGGGCTGCTTCTCGTTCTCGGTGTCGGCGTCGCCTACCTGGTTGACCTGAACCGGACGGCGGGCCAGATCGAGCGAGGGACCAGCATCGCGGGTGTCCAGATCGGTGGACTGACCCCGGCCGAGGCCAGGGCCGAGCTGACCCGTGAACTTGGGCCCAGGTTCGCAGAGCCGGTCACGATCACCGTGCACCGCGACGAGGTAGCCCTCGATCCCGCCGAAGCCGGACTCACCGCGGACATCGATGCCGCGGTGGACGCCGCGGGCATCCGCTCCTCGTCGCCGTGGGACCGTCTGAAGTCACTGCGCCGCTCCGTCGAGGTGCCGCTGGCGGTGACTGTCGACGAGGCCGCACTGCGGGCCTGGGTGGCCGAACTGGCCGAGCAGACCGACATCGAGGCGGTCGAAGGGGAGTTCTCCCGTGAGGGCATCGAGGTGGTCGTTGTCGATCCTGTGGTCGGCCGGCACCTCAAGCAGGACAAGGCGGTCGCGACGATCGCGACGGCGTGGCGCGCGGGCAACGCCGCCGCGCTGAAGGGGCTCGCCCTGCCGACCACCACCGAACCGGTGAGGGTGTCAGCCAAGGCCCTGGCAGCGGCCAAGCTCAAGGCCGAGACCCTCCTGGACGGCGACCTGACCGTCAAGACCGGCGAAGGCACCCTGAGGATCCCGGCGTCGACCGTCGCCGACGCCGTGACCATCAGGGCGAACGACGCGGACGGCTTCGCGGTCGGAATCGACTCGAGCGTCCTACGCGGCGCCATCGAGAACGCAGTGACGGCCACGGAACGCACGCCGAAGGACGCCGCCATTGCACTCACCGACGGCAAGCCGACCATCACCCCTGGCGTCACCGGACGCACCGTCGACTGGGACGCCACCGAAGCCGCAGCCAGTAAGGCACTGTTGTCGGAGAAGCGGATCTGGACCATCGCCTACGCCGAGACCGAACCGGAGTTCAGCACCGCCGATGCGAAGGCCTACGGCCTCACCGAGGTCATCGGAAAGTTCACCACCGGTGGCTTTGCCTACGCTTCCGGGCAGAATGTCAAGGTCGTCGCCGAGAAGGTCCAGGGCGCGCTGGTCAAACCGGGAGAGACGTTCTCACTGAACACCTTCACCGGTCAGCGCACCGAGGCCGAGGGCTACATCCCGGCCGGCGTCATCGACAACGGGGTGATCGGCACAGCAGTCGGAGGCGGCATCAGCCAATTCGCCACCACGCTGTACAACGCCGCGTACTTCGCCGGGATGGGCGACGTCACCCACACCCCGCACTCGTTCTACATCAGCCGCTACCCGCTGGGTCGGGAGGCGACCGTCTACGACGGCCAGATCGATCTGGCGTTCTCCAACGACTACGACACCGCGGTGATGATCCAGACCATCTGGACCGAGTCCGAGATCACCGTGCAGATCTGGGGCACGCGGCACGTCGAGGTGGAGTCGGAGACCGGTGAGCCGTTCGGCTACACCGCGCCGGAGACCCGGACCATCCCCTCTGGCCAGTCCTGCTCGCCGAGCAGCGGTTCGTCCGGCTACTCGGTGGTCAACACGAGGATCATCAAGGATCTGGACGGCAAGGTCCTCCGCCGCGAACCGTTCACCACCGTCTACAACGGCCAGGTGCAGGTGATCTGCCAGCCGCCCCCGGCGGCAGCGACCACCGCCGCAGCGACCGGTGCAACCCCCTCCGGCTGAGGCCGGGCTCCGCGTTGGATTCGGGGTCTGGGCGGCCGTTACGCTGGTCGGGCCGGGTCGCCGGCAGGCCACTGTGGCGCAATTGGTAGCGCACCCGACTTGTAATCGGGCGGTTGTCGGTTCAAGTCCGACCAGTGGCTCCGGGAACACGTCGCGGGTTGCCCGTTTCGCGAGTATCCGCAGGTACGATCCGCTCGAGACGGCGATGCACGCCGGTGCTCGGCGGCCGCTCGGACTTCCGGGGTGTTGCCGGGACACGTGACAGCGAATCGGGGTCGGATGACGGCAGCGGCGGACGAGCAACCGAGCCAGCCCGACGAGATGGACGCGTTGACCATGAAGGCGGCCGTCGGCCGGGGCCTGGCCCTGGCCCTGGCCACTCTGGCCGACCAGGCCCGCGCGGCTGAACACGAGGCGCGGGCGGCTTCCTGGGAGGACCCTCAGGCCATCGCCGACCGGCTCGCGACGGCCCGCGCCGTTGATCCGCTTCCGAGCATCGACGCCTACGGTGACACCGACAGTTCGATCCCGACGCCGGCCGGACCGCACGTCGAACTCGACGCCTTGAACCCGGCCGCCGCGGCCGCTGCTCGAGAGGCGGCGACCAAGGTCATCGCCGCCTTCGACGCCGTCGCTGCGGCCAGGGAGGCCGTGCTCGCGGCGCAATTGGCATCGGCCGAGCAACAGGTCGCCGAGGGAAAGCGGACCAACCGGCGCTCGGTGCGGGTGCCGCGCACCCTGTCGGCGCAGGGCGGGGCGATGTGGGCCGGCATCCGGTCGGAGTACCACTACCTGGTGAGTCGCAAGCCGCGCAAGGTGCTCAGAGCGTTGGGAATCGCCCTGCTCGGCGCCACTGCCTACATGGTCTGGATCCGGTTGTTCAGCTGGAACACCTATGGCAAGTGGGCGCCCTATCTGGCGGTGCTGTTCATCAGCTCCGTGATGGGCACCTCCGCATGCTTCAACAGCATGGCGTTCGACGCGCAACGGGTGCGGGTGGCCCTGGACAGCGGTGCGCGACTGTGGCAGATCCTTGTCGTCAAGAACGTCGCCTTGATGGCCCTGGTGCTGCCGCTCGGAGTGGCGATGTGCGTCGCCCTGGCCATCATCACCGGACGTCCGGCGACGCTGCTGGCCGCGATCGTGCTGGTGTTGAGCATCCTGCTGCTGTGGAGCGGAGTGGGCAACCTGCTCTCGGTCGTGCTGCCGATCCGGGACGCGCCGCTCAAGGTGCACCGCCAGAGCGGCACACTGCGTCAGTTCCTGCTCGAATTCGCGATCACCTGGGCGATCTCGTATCTGGTGCTGTTCCTGCTGATCTGGCGGGTCTACTCGGCCAAGGGCATGGGCGAACGCTACGACTCGACCCTCATCGGCGTCTCTTTGCTCCTGCTCTCGGCCATCTTCGGCTGGATCAACATGACGGTGATGGCGGTGGCGTTCGCCAATGTGCCGTCCGTGCGTCAGCGATTGCGTCGGGAACTCGACTGGGCGCCGGAACCGGCCGGGGACCGTGCTGGCACCGAACCGGCGAGCGTCGCCCAAGGTGGCGCAAGCGGCTAGCGATGCGGTAGGACGACGCCGCGTTGTCGTCAAACGTGGCGCACGCGTTACCGCGTCGAAGCTCAACCCTCGGAGCCGGCCGGGTCGATCGACGATTCCCCGGCCGGTGACGGATCCTGGGGGCGGGGTTCCGTGCGGCCCAGGATCAGGGTGGCCAGCATCGGGTAGAGCAGCACCGACAGCATCCCGGCCCCGACCAGCGCGGCCGCCATCGCAGTGGGCAACTCACCGCGCTCCGTACCGATCTTGGTCACCGCGACGATGATCGGCAGGCCGGTGGCGGCCATCAGCACCAGGGCGCGTCGTTCCCCCGGGGTGGCGCCCACCGGCGCGGACAGCAATCCGGGCAGCCCGCGCAGGATCA
Organism: uncultured Actinomycetota bacterium; assembly: GCA_963834185.1. Lineage (GTDB taxonomy): Bacteria > Actinomycetota > Actinomycetes > Mycobacteriales > Nakamurellaceae > Nakamurella. The sequence continues at coordinate 69,070 of CAWIAR010000011.1, read as the reverse complement.
GCAGCAGGAGCAGGAACACCGCCAGGTACACCAGCGCGGTCGAGTCGTGCACCAGGGCGTCGAGGTCGAACGTCATTCCGGTGTTGATGAAGAAGATCGGCACCAGGAGCCCGAACGCAACCGCGTCCAGCTTCGAGTGGACCTGGGTGCGATCGGCCGGCGTCGCGCTTTGCAGGAGGAATTGGACGATCACCCCGCCGGCGAACGCACCGAGCAGCATGTCCAGACCCAACCAGATGCTCAGGCCGGCCAGCGCGGCCACGATGGCGATCACCAGCCGGACGGCGAACTGTCCGCTGGTGTGCAGGGTGGCGGTGATCAATCCGTGCAGTCGTTGGTGCTTGCCGGTGGCCGCCAGCAGGATCGCGCAGACGGCCAGCAGGACGAAGACGAGCAGGACCACCGTGGCGGCGCCCGGCTTACGGGCGGACAGAAAGACCGAGATCGCAACAAGCGGGCCGAACTCGCCGACCGCACCGACCGCGGTCACCGCGACGCCGAACGGGCGGCGGAGCTGCCCGGTGTCGATCAGGATGGGCAGCAGGGTGCCGAGTGCGGTGCTGGCCAACGCGATGCCGATGTAGATCGCCGACGGCAGGTCCGGCCCGATGATCAGGCCGGCGAGCAAACCGCCGGCCATCGAGATCAGCCAGCCGGCGATCGATCGGTTCAGGGGTCGTCCCTTGATCCGGGCGAAGTCGATCTCGGTGCCGGCCATGAAGAACAACAGGGCAAGGCCGAGCGAGGCGAGCGCCGAAATCAGCGTGAGGTCGTCGACCCAACCCAGGAGCGCGGGCCCGATGAGCAGGCCGAGCACGATTTCGACCACCACGACCGGGATTCGCACCCACCGGCCGATCACGGACGACAGCAGCGGCGCCAACGCAGCTGCGAAGGCGACCCAGACCAGCGAGTGCACCAATGTGTTGCCTCCGACCGAACGGGTGGTCGCCGTGCACATTATTCACAGCGACCACAGCGGTCACAATTCGGACACAGATTGTCCAGCGTTCACAGCAACCGTGGACAACTGCTCAGCGTAGGAGCACCGTTACCAAGCGTAGGTGGCTACCTGTCGGGCGTGTGGTCATGGCGGGTCTGCCGTCGTCCCGACCACCATGGAGGGCACCATGGCCAGCGACACCGCGTACAGCACTGTCACCCCCGTCGACGACGTCGAGCCGGGAAGTGCATTCGGCCGGGCGATGATGGCGATCCTCCGGATCGTGGCCGGCTTCTACTTCTTCTGGGCCTTCCTGGACAAGCTCTTCGGTCTGGGCTACTCGACCACATCGGATCGGGCCTGGATCAACGGCGGGTCCCCGACCGGGGGCTTCCTCGGCAGCCGTCACGTCGGGCCGTTCGCGTCGATGTACCGCTCGATGGCGGGCAACAGCTTCCTTGACTGGCTCTTCATGCTGGGCCTGCTCGGCATCGGCGTCGCGCTGATCGTCGGCGCCGGGATGCGGATCGCTGCGGTCGGTGGCGTGATCATGCTGCTCATGATGTGGACGGCGACCTGGCCGATGGCCAGGTTCAACGACGCCGGCGATCCGACCGGTTCGACCAACCCGATCGTCGACGACCACATCATCCTGGCGCTGGTGCTCATCGTGCTGGCGGCGTACCACGCCGGCAATACGTTCGGCCTCGGCCGGTGGTGGACCAGTCTGGCGTTCGTGCAGAAGAACCGCTGGCTCATCTGATCGCCGTTTCCGGGGTCGGCAGTCTCCGGAATCTGCTGCGACCGAACGGAGCCGGTATCAGCACGCGGCCGTCAGTGCTCTTCCAGGCGACAACGATCCCGAGCACCCGGCCCCCGCCGATTCGCTCCCGATCGGTCGATCCGCTCTCCACGGGCACGCCGCCCGGGTCGCCGTTCTCCCGACGGTGGCGAGCTGATCCGTTCGGCGCCGGACGGACCTGCACGGAGACTCGGCTCGACCGGCTCGGCCAGGGACCTGCATATGTTGCTGATCCGCAGTCGACGCCGGTGACCGGCTCCGGCTGCGGATCGGCCGTCCCGGTGGCCTTGCGAGATCAGCCGATGTCGTCGTCCACCGCGTCCAGCGAGCCGATCCCCATCAGACTGGGATCGAGCATCGCCTGCTCGTCCGGCCGGAACCGGAGAATGTTCTCCACGTAGGACTGCACCGCGGTCTCGAAGGAGACCTCGTGTCCGGCGGCCTCGGACAGGAACCAGCGGTGTTCCAGCACCTCGTGGAAGATCTCGGCCGGTTCGAGTTTCTTGGCGAGGTCGGGGGGGATCGCCTCGATGCACCGGCTCGAACACGTCCTCCATCCAATACCGGGCAACGGTGTCCTCGTCGATGTCGTTCTCCGGCAGGACGGCCCGTGATCGAAAGCTGTCCAGGTCGTTGAGGATCCGCCGGGCCTGGTTCTCCTGGACGGACAGGCCGGTCAGCTCCTGCAGCCGGCGCCGGTGGTGCCCGGCCTCCACCACCTGCGTCTGCACCAGCACGTGCGGGTCGTTCCCGTCCTGCTCGGTGACCTGGATCTGGGCGGCGTCGTACCCCAGCTCGTTGAGCCGGCGCAGCCGTTGCTCGATCCGCCACCACTCGTCGGCGCCCATCGTCTGCGGCTGGGTGAGTTCGGCCCAGAGCCGTTCGTACCGGGTGACCACCGACAACGCCGTGTCCAGCGGGTCGACGTGCTCGGGAAGCAGTCCGGACATCTGCAGGTCCAGCAGCTCACCGGCCAGGTTGGTCTCGGCGATTTCGAGGTCATTCTGCCGTTGGCCGCGAGACAGCACGTCACGCATCTCGCCGGTCTCCGCGTCCACCAGATAAGCGGCAAGCGCGCCGGCATCGCGCCGGAACAGGGTGTTGGACAACGAACAGTCGCCCCAGGCGAATCCGGCCAGGTGCAACCGCACGATGAGTTCGGCCAGGGCGTCGAGCAGCTTCGTCTCCAGATCGGGGTCCAGTCGACGCGAGAACAGCGCCCGGTAGGGGAGCGAGAACCGCAGGTGCTTGGTGACCAGCGCGGCGTCCAGCGGCTCGCCGTCCGGTGTGATCCGGTTGGCGACCACCCCGACCGCCTGGACCACCGGCACGCCCTGCTTGACCAACTCGCGCAGCACCGCATACTCGTGTTCGGCCAGGTCCTGGAAGATCTCCTTGATCGCGTACACGGTGCCGCCGATGCGCACGAACCGGACAACGTGTCGGGAGATTCCGCGCGGAAGCGAGACCATCTTCTCGCGCGGGCCAGTCCTCGAGCGGCGTCGACCACGGCAGCGTCAGCAGGTCGGTCGGATCCGGACCGCTGGCGAATTGCATGCGCACGCCGGCAAGCGTGGCACACCTGAAGGTGCCCGGTCGGGTGCGCACCACTCCGGGGCTGAGGCTCAGCGAGCCTCGGCCCGGGCGATGGCCATGCCGGCCAGCGCCTGGAACAGCCGCAGGTCGGTGTCGGTCTCCGGGTGCCACTGCACGCCGAGGGCCCACCACCCGCCGACGTGCACCATCGCCTCGAGCAGGCCGTCGTCGGCGCATGCGGCCGGCGCGAAGCCGGGATGCTCGGCCACCGCCTGATGGTGGTGGCACGGGACGGTGACCGCCTCTCCGAGAATCTCCGCGATCGTCGTCCCCGGTTCGGTTTTCACCTCGACCCGGCCGTAGTGACCTGGGCCGGGGGAGTGCCGGTCGTGCCCGACCAGGTCGGGCACGTGCTGGACGAGCTTGCCACCTGCGCGGACGGCCATCACCTGCATGCCACGGCAGATGCCAAGGGTCGGTACGCCCAGGTCCTCGGCCGCATCCAGCAGGGCCATTTCCGAGACGTCCCGGTCGTCCCGCCAGCCCGCTGTCCGATCGTGCGGTAGTTGCGCCGTAGCGAGCGGGGTTCACGTCCGAGCCGCCGGCGATCACCAGCCCGTCCAGCCGCTGGACCATGCCCGGAACGTCGTCGGCCACACCCATCGGCGGCAGCAGCACCGGGGTGGCGCCTCCCGCACTGACCGCGGCTGCGTAGCGGGCCGGCAGCAGGGTCGCCGGGACGCCTCGCCACTGTCCCCAGTCCGCCGGCTCGCGGTACGTGCTGATGCCGATGACCGGCCGGATCATTGCGCTCTCACCGCGCCACGGTAACCCGGGTCCGCCCTCGTAGCTGCGAGGATCAACTGCCGCGACGAGCTCGAGTCGGCAACTCGCATCACTCGGTGGCAATCGCATCACTCGAGTGCACTCCCGTGTCCCACAATCGCGGAGTTGATCCTTGGCGTTCCTAGCTGAATCGAACGCGGTCCGAGGATTGCGCTTCGAATACGGTCGACGCCGTGAAGTAGCGGTGGCGCCTGCCTGTGACTACCGTCACGGTGCCCCCTCTCGCGCGCCCTCCACCATGCAGGAGCATCGATGCCCCGTCGCAGTCGCCGCAGATTCGTCGGACTCGCCCTCGCCGTACTTCTTCCGTTGTCCCTCGTCACGGCTCCGGCGGTGACGGCTGCCCCGCCCCCCACCAAGGTCGAGGCGCTCGCCGCGGCCGCCTCCCCGACCGTCACGGTGGCCGGGAGCCTGCAGAGCGAACTCGGCTGTGCCGCGGACTGGGATCCGGCCTGCACGGCGACCGACCTGACCGAGACGGCGCCCGGTGTTTCACCGCCGACCTTCGCGCGTGCCCGCGGGCTCGTACGAGTTCAAGATCGCGCACAACCACAGCTGGGACGAGAACTACGGCGCCGGCGGAACGAAGGCGGCGCGAACATCCCGCTGGCGTCTCGGCGGCCCCGCGACGGTCGTGTTCGGCTACGACCTGACTCGCACGTGACGACGACGTCGCCGGTGGCCCAGCAGCCGGACCGGGTGACGGCCGCCGACCGGGCGCTGGCCGGCAACAGCCTGCGGGCCGACCTCACCCGCGAGCAGTTCTACTTCGTGATGGCCGACCGGTTCGCCAACGCCGACACCGCCAACGACACCGGGCGGCCTGACCGGCGACCGGCTGCGACAACGGGTACGACCCCACCGCCAAGGGCTTCTACCACGGCGGCGACATCAAGGGCATCACCGGCAAGCTCGACTACCTCAAGAAGCTCGGCATCACCTCGGTCTGGATGACGCCGTCGTTCAAGAACAAGCCGGTGCAGGGCAGCCGGCGCGGACGTCAGCGCCGGCTACCACGGCTACTGGATCACCGACTTCACCCAGATCGACCCGCACCTCGGCACCAACGCCGACCTGAAGACGCTGATCGCCGAGGCCCACGCCAAGGGCATCAAGGTCTTCTTCGACATCATCACCAACCACACGGCCGACGTCATCGCCTACACCCAGAGCAAGTCCGACTACATCACCAAGGCCGACGCGCCGTACAAGGACGCCTCCGGCAACGCCTTCGACGACCGGGACTACGCCGCCGGCGACACGTTCCCGCACGCTGGACCCGGCGACGTCGTTCCCGTACACCCCGTCGTTCAGCAGCCCGGCCGACGCGACCGTCAAGATCCCGGCCTGGCTGAACGACCCGACCTACTACCACAACCGCGGCAACGCCAAGTTCGACGGCGGCGAGAGCGACGTGTACGGCGACTTCGTCGGCCTGGACGACCTGTTCACCGAGCAGCCCGAGGTCCGTGACGGGCTGATCGACATCTACAAGTCCTGGGCCGACAGTTCGGCATCGACGGGTTCCGGATCGACACCGTCAAGCATGTCAACATCGAGTTCTGGCAGAAGTTCGCGCCGGCGATGCGAGCAGGCCGCGGCGCAGGCCGGCAAGGAGAAATTCTTCATGTTCGGCGAGGTGTACGACGCCAACGCGGCGAACATGTCCCGGTACACCACCGAGGGCAAACTGCAGGCGACCCTCGACTTCGGATTCCAGGCCGCCGCGACCAACTTCGGCAAGGGCAGTGCCACGACCGGATCTGCGCGACCTGTACGCCAATGACGACTACTACACCGACACCGATTCGAACGCCTACGAGCTACCGACGTTCCTGGGCAATCACGACATGGGCCGGATCGGCAACTTCCTGGGCGCCAACTACTCCGGCGACCAGCTGCTGCAGCGCGACCTGCTGACCCAGTCGCTGATGTTCCTCACCCGCGGCCAGCCGGTCACCTACTACGGCGACGAACAGGGTTTCACCGGTGACAACGGCGGCGACAAGAACGCCCGGCAGGACATGTTCGCCAGCCAGGTCGCGTCGCTACAACGACGACGACCTGATCGGCACGGACACGACCACTGCCACGCGACAGCTACGACACGGACAATCCGTTGTACACAGCAGATCGCCGAACTGTCCAAGCTGCGGGACAAGTACCCGGCATTGGCCGACGGCGCGCAGATCCACCGGTACGCGAGCAACAAGGCCGGCATCTACGCCTTCAGCCGGGTCGACGCGCAAGGAGCAGGTCGAATATGTGGTCGCGGCCAACAACTCCGATGCAGCCGGCGACCGCGACGTTCGACACGTCTACAACAAGAACTCGCGCTACTCAGGACTCTGGCCGTCGGGAACCCGGTCGCTGCGCTCCGACGAGGAGGGCCGGGTCACGGTGACCGTGCCGGCGCGGTCGGTGGCGGTGTGGAAGGCCGACGGGCGACTGGCCCGTTCGAAGTCCGCACCTGCCGTGACGTTCCGTTCCCCGGCCGGCGCCACGGTCGGCGGCCGCGCCGAGGTCGGCGTCGCGGCGCCGCCGGCGGATTCAACCAGGTGAGCTTCGCCTGGCGACCGGTCGGTACCACCGACTGGCGGCCGCTCGGCACCGACGACAACGCGCCGTACCGGGTGTTCCACGATGTCACCGGTCTGGCCAAGGGAGCCGCTGGTCGAGTATCGGGCGGTGTTGAAGGACAACTCCGGCCATCTGTCGGCCACCGGAACCTGGGCCGTCGTCGGCGACCCAGCGCCGACCGGGCCGACCTCGGGCGGGAACGACAACGTCGTCCAGCCTGCGAATGTCAGCGTTCCCGGCGATCTGAACGCGGAGATGGGCTGTGCGGCCGATTGGGCGCCCGATTGTGCCCAGGCGCAACTGGTTCGGGGTACCGACGACGACGTCTGGTCGAACTCCTACACCCTGCCCCCCGGTGGCTACGCGTACAAGGCGGCGATCAACAAAGCGTGGGACGAGAACTACGGCGCCAACGCCGTCAAGAACGGTGGCAACATCGCGGTGACCGTCCCGGCCTCGGGCAAGGTCACCTTCTACTACGACCACCGGACCCACTGGGCGACCAGCGATGCGCAGAATCCGATCGTCACGGCGGCCGGCTCGTTCCAGTCCGAACTCGGCTGTCCCGGTGACTGGGCGCCGGACTGCCTGCGGTCCTGGCTCGAGGACCCGGACGGTGACGGTGTGTACACCTACACGACCGGGCTGATCCCGGCCGGCAGCTACGAGGTGAAGGTCACCCATGGACAGACCTGGGACGAGAACTACGGCGCCGGCGGAGCTCCCGGTGGCGGGAACATCGGCTTCAGCGTCGGCGCCGGCGCTCTCACCACGTTCTCCTATGTGCTTTCCACCCACGTGTTGACCGTGACCACCCGGGCGAACTCGAACGCGGACCTGTCCACCTCCCGCGCACAGTGGCTGACCCGCGACACCGTGGCCATGGACCTGCCGGCTGCCGCGGCAACCTGGCACTTCCGGTTGTACTGGTCGCAGGACGCAGCATTGGGCATCGATGCCGAAGCGCTCACCGGCGGTGACTCGATCCCGCTGACCCTGGATCCCAAGGGCCTGTCCGGTGAGCTGAAACAGCAGTATCCACAGTTGGCGTCGTACGACGCCCTGCGCCTGAGACCATCCGACGCGCGCGACAAACGTTTGTTGGCAGCAATTCTGCAGGGTCAGGTCGCGGTGGCTGCGTTCGACGACCTCGGGCGGCTGGTGGACGCCACCGGCGTGCAGATTCCCGGGGTACTCGACGACCTTTACCACGGGGCGACCAAGCGGACCCTCGGCATCAGCTGGAACGGCAGGAAGCCCGAGTTGTCGATCTGGGCACCCACCGCACAGTCGGTGTCGTTGCTCGTCTCGCCGCCGGGTGGGACCACCGAACAAGCCGTCTCCATGCGTCGGGACGACGACGGGGTCTGGTCGGCCCGTGGCGCCTCGTCCTGGAACGGTGCCACGTATCGGTATCGGGTGACGGTCTACCAACCGTCGACCGCACCAGGTCGAGGTGAACGACGTCACAGACCCGTATTCGGTTGCTCTGACGACGAACTCGGCGCGATCGGTGATCGTGGACCTGGACGCCGCGTCGCTCACGCCCACCGGCTGGTCGTCGCTGCGCAAGCCGGCGTTGCTGCAGCCGGAGGACTCGACCATCTATGAGCTGCACGTACGCGATTTCTCCATCGGAGACACGACGGTGCCGGCGGCGCACCGCGGTGGCTATCTCGCGTTCACCGACGCCGACTCCGCCGGGATGAAGCACCTGAAGGCGCTGGCGGCCGCCGGTCTCAACACCATCCACCTGCTGCCGGCCTTCGACATCGCCACCATCCCCGAGGTGAAAGCGGATCAGACGACGCCGGCCTGCGATCTGCCGGCGTTGACCGCGGCGAACCCGGCGGGCAAGCAGCAGCAGGCCTGTGTGTCCGCGCAAGCCGGCACCGACGGCTACAACTGGGGCTACGACCCGTTCCACTACACCGTGCCGGAGGGCTCGTACGCGACGAACCCGAACGGGCCCTCGCGCACGCTCGAATTCCGGCAGATGGTGTCGTCGCTGAACAACGCGGGCCTGCGCGTCGTCATGGACGTGGTCTACAACCACACCACGGCGGCCGGTCAGGATCCCAAGTCGGTTCTGGATCGGGTGGTTCCCGGTTACTACCAGAGGTTGTCGGCCACCGGCACGGTGGAGAACTCCACCTGCTGCGCCAACACCGCGACGGAACACGCCATGATGGGCAAGCTGCTCATCGACTCCGTGCTCACCTGGGCTGAGGACTACAAGGTCGACGGATTCCGATTCGACCTGATGGGGCACCAACCCAAGTCGCTCATGGTGCAGTTGCGGGCGGCCCTGGACAAGCTCACTCCGCGTCGGGATGGGGTCGACGGCAAGCAGGTCTACCTGTACGGCGAGGGCTGGAACTTCGGTGAGGTGGCCGACAACGCCCGCTTCGTGCAGGCCAGCCAGCTGAACATGGCCGGCACCGGGATCGGCACGTTCAACGACCGGATCCGCGACTCGGTGCGCGGCGGCGGACCGTTCGACGACGACCCGCGGCTGCAGGGCTTCGGCACCGGGCTGTACACCGACCCGAATCAGAACGCCGGCAACGCCGGTGCCGCGGCCAAGTCCACCCTGTTGCTGGACGAGGACCGGATCAAGGTCGGACTGGTCGGGAACCTGCGGGACTACACGTTCACCGATCGAACCGGGGCGACGGTCACCGGCGCCGACGTCGACTACAACGGTTCGCCCACCGGCTACACCGCCGATCCCTCCGAAGTGATCAACTATGTCGACGCGCACGACAACGAGACGCTCTTCGATGCGCTGACCTACAAGCTGCCGGTCAGCACGTCGATGGCGGATCGGGTCCGGATGAACACCCTGTCGCTGGCCACGGTGACCTTGGGTCAGGGACCGTCGTTCTGGCACGCCGGTGCCGACCTGCTCCGCTCGAAGTCGTTGGACCGCAACTCCTACGACTCGGGCGACTGGTTCAACCGGATCGATTTCTCCGGTCAGCAGTCGACGTTCGGCTCGGGCCTACCACCTGAGGCGGACAACTCGGCCAAGTGGGGATACATGGAGCCACTGCTGACGAACCCGGCGCTGAAGCCGGCTGCGGCCGACATGGCTGCCGCCACCGCGGGAGCCCAGTCGCTGCTGAAGATCAGATCGTCGTCGTCGCTGTTCCGGTTGGGTTCGGCAGCCCTGATCCAGCAGAAGGTCTCGTTCCCGAACTCGGGACCGTCCTCGACGCCCGGGGTGATCGTCATGCAGATCGACGACCGGGTCGGCCGCAACGTCGACCCGCGGCTCAAGCGGATCGTGGTGGTGTTCAACGCGACACCGAACGCGCAGACCGTCCCGATCACGGACGCCGCCGGCCTGGTGCTCAACCCGGTGCAGGCCAATGGATCCGACTCCGTGGTCAAGCAGACCTCGGTCGCGGCGACCTCGGTCACCGTCCCGGCCCGCACGGTGGCGGTGCTCCAGCAGTAGGCCCGGCCCGCGGGGAGTTAATCCGCCCAAATCGGACACGATCCTTGGACTAACTCCCCGCGGTCTGGGGGCCGACGGTGTTCATGCCCGGTCGCCACCCCCGGGAGCGCAGGAGCGCCTCGATGCGAGCGAGCATCGGAACGCGCTCGTGCCAGATCATCCGGTTGGTGATGTACAGGCTGCGCCAGTCGGTCCCGGTGAGATCGTTCATCCGAACCCGGTCACGGTGAAGGGCCTCTCCCGTGTGGAACTCGACACCGTCGAACTCGCAACCCACTCGATACTCCGGCCAGCCGAGATCGAGCCGCCGTACCCGGCCGGCCGCCGTGAGCACGGTGACCTGCGGCACGGGCGGCGGCAGTCCGGCGTCGAGAATTGCCCAACGGAGCCAGGACTCGGGCGGTGACTCAGCTCGGCCGTCAGCCCACGGTGCGATGGGCCTGACCTTGCGGATTCTGTTCACCGAAAGCCGGTCTGCGAAGTCGACCAAGGCCTGGGCATCCGCGACCGTGCCCGACCGCAGCGCTGCGTCGAGGACGGCGAGCACACGCGGGGGCTGCTTTTGTAATGCGGCGATGCACAGCGCGGTCTCGCGCGGGTCGGTGACGAGGCGTCCGCCGACCTCCACGAGTGGGCTGGTCACCAAACGGCGGTGCAGGACCAGGCCCGAGCGCCGCGATCCCCACGGTTCTGGTGCGAGCACATGTACGGCGCCGTCACCCGCGATGTCGAAGCCGTGCAGAGCCGCCGCGCTGTGAAGGCAGGCCACCACCGGACGACCCAACGTCAACTCGGCGGCACGGAGCCGGGCCTCGGTCGTGTCGGTCCAGCCCGGCACCACGAAGATGCCGCGCCAGAGTCGTAGCAGTTGCCCGCTGCGCACGATGTTCGCGAGCGTGTTGCTCGATACGACCGCTGTCGCGTTCTCGGTGGTCAGGATGCCTTGTTGGCTCGAGGCCAGCTGGCTCAGTGCGGCCGGCAGCGTGGGTGTCTTGGACATGAGTTGATGCGACATCTGGCCAACAGTTCGCCTGACGACGAAACGGCGGCAGAGGACGGGCGCCGATGTGAACAGCTGGACCCGGTGTGGACAACTCCTCACCGGGGGAGTCCGGGTGAGCCCGCGGTCTGCGGGGAGTTTCGCGTACCTTCCTGTCTGATTTGGGCGGATTAACTCCCCGCAGGCCGGGTGCTCCCGGGATCAGTCCAGCGGGGTGACATAGGCGCCGGAGATGCCGCCGTCGACCATGAACTGGGATGCGGTGATGAAGGACGACTCGTCGGAGGCCAGGAACAGCACGGCGTTGGCGATCTCCTCGGGCTGGGCGAACCGGCCCACCGGGATGTGCACCAGCCGGCGTGCGGCTCGCTCCGGGTCCTTGGCGAACAGTTCCTGCAGCAGCGGGGTGTTGACCGGGCCGGGGCACAGCGCGTTGACCCGGACGCCCTGCCGGGCGAACTGAACACCGAGTTCCCTCGACATCGCCAGTACCCCGCCCTTGGACGCGGTGTACGAGATCTGCGAGGTGGCCGCCCCCATCACCGCCACGAACGAGGCGGTGTTGATGATCGACCCGCGGCCCTGCTCGAGCATGTACGGCAACGCCGCCTTGCAGCACAGGTAGACGCTGGTCAGATTGACATCCTGGACCCGGCGCCAGGCGTCGATGCCGGTGGTCAGGATCGAGTCGTCGTCCGGCGGCGAGATGCCGGCGTTGTTGAAAGCGACGTCGACGCTGCCGAAGGTGCTGTGCGCGTGGTCGAACAGGGCGTTCACCTGCTCGGCGTCGGTCACGTCGACATGCACGTACGAACCGCTGAGTTCCTCGGCCAGGGCCGGTCCCCGAGCGTCGTCGATGTCGCCGATGACGACTTTCGCACCCTCGGCGGCGAACCGTCGGGCTGTTGCCAGACCGATTCCGGAGCATCCCCCGGTGATCACCGCGACCCTGCTGTCCAGCCGTCCCGTCATACCGCTCTCCTTCACGTCGTCGAATTCAGGTGCGCCCCGCACACTGCGGGGACTTATACCAAGGATCCTGTCCGGTTTGGGCGGATTAGCTCCCCGCGGGCCGGGCATGGGCCCAGCCTCAGGTGGCGAGGAAGACGTTCTTGACCTCGGTGAATGCGTCAGGGGCGTCCGGGCCGAGTTCGCGGCCGAGGCCGGACTGCTTGAAACCTCCGAAGGGCGTCCAGTAGCGCACCGAGGAGTGCGAGTTGATCGACAGGTTGCCCGACTCGACGCCGCGGGCCACTCGCAACGCGCGGCCGACGTCGGAGGTGAAGATCGAGCCGGACAGCCCGTAGTCCGAGTCGTTCGCCTTCGCAATCGCATCCGCCTCGTCGGAGAACGGCAGCACCGCCACCACCGGGCCGAAGATCTCTTCCCGCCACACCGGATCGAGAACCGATCGCGGCAACACGACGGTGGGCGGGAACCAGAACCCGCCGGCGAATGCCTCATCGTCGGGCACCGAGCCTCGCATGGCGACGTCGGCCGACGAGACATACGTCGACACCGATTCCCGCTGCGCGGCACTGATCAGCGGGCCCATCTGGCTGTCCGGGGCCGAGGGATCGGCGACCACGAAACCGGCAACCGCCGGCTCGAGCAGCTCCAGGAACCGTTCGTAGACGCCGGCCTGCACCAGGATCCGCGACCGGGCACAGCAGTCCTGACCGGCGTTGTCGAACACCGAACCAGGCGCTGACGCGGCGGCCAGTTCCAGATCGGCGTCGGCAAAGACGATGTTCGCCGACTTGCCGCCCAGCTCCAACGTCACCGGCTTGACCTGGTCCGCCGCCCCGGCCATGATCCGCTTGCCCACCGACGTGGAACCGGTGAAACACACCTTCCGCACCAGCGGATGCGTCACGAACCGCTCGCCGACCACCGACCCGCGGCCGGGCAGCACGGTGAACACGCCGGATGGCAACCCCGCCTCCAACGCCAACTCGCCCAGCCGCAGAGCGGTCAGTGGGGTCAATTCGGCCGGCTTGAGCACCACGGTGTTGCCGGAGGCCAGCGCCGGCGCGAAGCCCCAGCCGGCAATGGGCATCGGGAAGTTCCACGGGACGATCACACCGACGACACCGAGGGGTTCGCGGAAGGTCAGGTCCACCCCGCCGGCGACCGGGATCTGCCGACCGAACAGCCGTTCCGGGGTGGCGGAGTAGTAATTCAGCACGTCCCGGACGTTGCCGGCCTCCCATCGGGCATTGGCGCTGGTGTGTCCGGAATTGCGGATCTCCAGCGCGGCCAGCTCATCGGTATGTGCGTCCACCGTGGCGGCGAAGGAGCGCAACAACGCGGCCCGCTCGCCCGGCGCCACCGCGCGCCAGGAGACGAACGCGGCATGGGCGGCCTCGATCGCCGCATCCGTCTCGGCCACCGACGCGCGCGGCACCTCCCCGACCGTCGAGCCGGTGGACGGATCGATGACGGTGGTGGCGCCGTCACCCGAGAACGGCGTGCTCACCAGAACACTCATCTACAGCCTCTCGAACCCGCGGCGGCGCTCCCAGTCGGTCACCGCTGCCCCGAACGCGGCCAGCTCGGTATCAGCGGCGTGGACGTAGTGGTCCACCACTGCGTCCCCCAACGCGGCCCGAGCCACCGATGACCCGGCGAACGCGTCCCGCGCTTCGCGCAGCGTCCGCGGCACGGTTCGGCGGCCGGACTCGTAGGCGTTGCCGATCAGTTCGGGCTCCAACTCGAGGCCCTCGGCGATGCCGTACAGCCCGCCGGCGAGCATGCCGGCAATCGCCAGATAGGGGTTGACGTCCCCGCCGGGGACACGGTTCTCCATCCGCATGCCGGCCCCGTGCCCGACCAGGCGCACCGCGCACGTGCGGTTGTCCGTGCCCCAGGCGATGGTCGTCGGGGCGAACGAGCCGTCGGCGAATCGCTTGTAGGAGTTGATGTTCGGTGCGTACAGCAGGGTGAACTCATACATGGTGGCGAGCACGCCGGCGACGAACTGGTCGTACAGTGCGGACCGGTGATGTCCGTCGGCGAACACCAGTTGGTCGTCCAGCCCGCGGAGCGACAGGTGGATATGGCACGAGTTCCCTTCGCGCTCATCGTATTTCGCCATGAACGTGAGTGATCGCGCGTGCTGGTCGGCGATCTCCTTCGCGGTGTTCTTGTAGACGCTGTGGTTGTCGGCGGTGGTGAGCACCTCGGCGAACCGGAACGCCACCTCGTGCTGGCCGAAGTTGCACTCGCCCTTGGCCGATTCCACGGTCAGTCCGGCGTCGTACATCACGTTCCGCAGATCACGCAGCAGCGGTTCGACCCTGGTGGTGCCCAGGATCGAGTAATCCACGTTGTACTGGTTGGCCGGTGTGAGAGCGGTGTAACCGGCATCCCACGCCTGTTCGTAGGTGTCCTCGAACACGATGAACTCGAGCTCGGTTCCGGCGAAGGCCCGGTAGCCGACCTCGGCGGCCCGGTCGACCTGCCGACGCAGGATCCGTCGGGGTGACTGCTCGACCGGTTCGCCGTCGAGCCAGGCCAGGTCGCACTGGATGAGCACCGTTCCCGGTAGGTGGGTCAGCCGGCGGATGGTGTCCAGGTCGAGGACGAACATCATGTCGCCGTAACCCTTGTCCCATGACGAGATGGCGTACCCGGGCACCGTGTTCATCTCGACATCGACGGCCAGCAGGTAGTTGCAGCCCTCGGTGCCGTGGGCCAGTACTTCGTCGAGGAAGTACTGGGCGTGCAGCCGTTTGCCCTGCAGGCGGCCCTGCATGTCGGTGAAGGCCACCACGACGGTATCGATCTCCCCGTCGTCGATCGCGGCCCGGAGCTCGTCCACTGAGAGCAGCCGGGGATTGCGGGGATGATCGGCCATGGTGTGGTCCCCTCTGGGTCGGCATCTCGACGGCGTTCGGACATGCGGTGTCCGCTGGGAAGCATGCCACGCGCGGCTGGGACGTCGACGCTGCCGGTCAGACGGCCCAGCCGCGGGTAGCGCCGAGCTCTAGCCCTCCGGCTGGTGGGCCGAATCCCGGTGGTGCTCGAGGCGGATCTCCTCCGCGGACGACACCCCGGCCGGCAGGTCGACGGTGGTCCTCGGCCCGGTGAACCAGCGCTTGACGCGAAGGTGCCAGGCGATCCACAGCACGATGAGCGCCCCGCCGACCAGCAACGGCGTGTAGTTCACGTACTTCCACGCGAAGCTCGGTTCCCATGGCATGCCACCGGCGCTGGTGGGGAACATGGCCACGATCGACGTGACCACGATCTCGATCAGCGCGATCGGGGCCAACCACTTGTAATGCCGGCCCAGGTTCCAGGACCCGACCTTGAACGCGTCGCCCATCCGCCACCGCAGGAAGATCGGGATGGCGAACGCGACGTACAACCCCACGACGCCGATGGACACCACGGCGAAGAACGCCACCGGCACCGGGGCACCGTTGATGTCGACCTCGACCAGTGCCGGCAGGGTGATCACCGCGGCGACCACGGCGGCCAACAGCACGCCGTTGGCCGGCACCCTGGACGCGGTCAGCTTGGACCACAACGCGGCGCCGGGCACCGCACCATCCCGGCTGAACGCGAACAGCATCCGTGAGCAACTGGTCAGACAGGCGACCGTGCAGAAGAACTGGCCGGAGGCCGAGATCAGCAGTACCAAGCCGGCCCAGCCGGACGGCAGTGCCTGGCTGAAGATGGACGCCACCGCGCCGCCGGCGGCCGACACGCCGTCCGAGTCCTGCACGGCGAACAGGAAGGACAGCAACAGGATCCAGCCGCCGATGGCCGAATAGAAGATCGACCGCCAGATACCCTTGGCCGCGGCATTGGCCGCGCTCCTGGTCTCCTCGGACAGATGGGCCGAGGCGTCGTAGCCGGTGATCGTGTACTGGGTCAGGATCGCCGCCATCGGCAGCACATAGAAGAAGAAGCCGGCGCTGCTCGTCGCCCCTTCGAACAACCCGGTGTTGTTGATGGTCTTGGCGAAGACGTCCGAGAAGCTGGCGTGGTGCGCCGGGACCAGGAACAACACGGCGATCACGATCGTGGCGCCGACGACGTGCCACCAGACGGAGATGTTGTTCAGGATCGCCAACAGCTGACTGGAGAAGATGTTGATCACCGCGGCCACCGCGAGCACGATCAGGAAGATGACGAACACCCGCTGCAGGCTGTAGCCGTCGAGCCAGCGCCGGCTGAAGACGCCGAGCGTGAGATCGATGAACGTCGCACACCCGTAGGCCACCGAGGCGACGATGGCGATCAGCCCGATGAGGTTGAGCCAGCCCGTGTAGTACCCGGCCTTGGCCCCGCCCAGCTTCGCCGCCCACCAATAGATCCCGCCGGACGTCGGAAACGCCGAGACCAGCTCGGACATGCACACCCCGATGATCAGGATGAACAGCGAGACCAACGGCCAGCCCCAGGCGATCGCCGCCGGGCCCCCATTGTTCCAACCGAGGCCGAAGGAGGTGAAACACCCGGCCAGGATGGAGATGATGGAGAACGAGATGGCGAAGTTGGAAAAGCCGGACCAACTCCGGTGCAGCTCTTGCTTGTAGCCCAGCGAGGCGAGGTGGGCCTCGTCGTCGCTCAACTGGGTCGGTACGGACACGGGGTCTCCTCGGGCGCGACGGGAACGACACGGGCAACTGCTGGTGGTGCCGGTGGTCTCAGTCGGCTGCGGTGCATGCCTCCAACAGCACCGGCAGATCGGGGCCGTCGAACTCGGCGACGGCTCGGTCGTACTTCTCCAACCCCCACGACCAGAAGTCGAACTCGACCTCACTGACCGCCTCGGAGATCGAGGCCCACAGCATCCAGCCGTACTTCGACATCAGTCCGTGCAGCCTGGATCTGGCCACCAACGACGGCCGGGACCGCCCGAAGTAGCCGGTCACCAGAATGGCCAGCAACTCGGGCGAGAGCACCGCCTCGCTCCAGATGTTTCCTAGTTCGAAACACGGGTCGTTGTTGCCGCCGTACTCGTAGTCGATGAACCAGAGCCGGTCGTGGCCCGCAAGCATGTTGCCTGCGAGCAGGTCGTTGTGGCACGGCACTGTCGGCACCGGCCGGACAGCGAGGGCGAGCTCGATGTCCCGCACGGCTGGTTCGAAGTCTCGGTACCGCGGTGGTAGGCGGTAGCCGCGGGCGAGCACCGTCGCCAGGTAACGGCGCTGGACGGCGAACATGTCGAAATCGCCGACGAACCGCCGCCCGGCGTGCAGCCGGCGGCAGGTAGCGGCGACGACGGTGAGGGTGTCCGGATCGGCCAGATCGGCCTCGGTCAACGTGCGCGCGTTCAGGTACCGGATCACCAGGAGCCCGGCATCGGGTACCCGTTCGACCACCTCCGGCGCCACTCCGGCTGCTGCCGCGGACAATGAGTTCAGGTATTCGGCGTCCCGATCGATGGCCAGCAGGTCGGTGTCCCGGCCGGCCAGCCGGGCGACGAACACACCGGCTGAGGTGGTGACCTTCAGGTTGTGGTTGGTGAGGCCGCCGGGCAGGTTTTCCACGATCCGATCGGGATCGGACAACACCGTTGACCGGTCCAGCCTGCCGAGCAGGGCCGCATCGATGACCTCCGATGCGGCGGGTCCGGCCACGAGCACCTCCGTGCGGTTCGAGCCGCCTCCAGCGGCCGGCCCGAGGTGGACGCACGCGCGGGCTGGGTGCATTCTGGCGCTCGCACGCCTAAAGGTCTAGACCGAAACGCGTCACGGCGATCGGAGAACAGGGGAGTCGCGGTGGCCGATCTGCCGGACCGGGCGCGGGTGGTCGTGGTCGGCGGTGGGGTCGGCGGCACTTCGGTGGCGTTCCACCTGGCCGAGCTGGGTGAGCGCGACGTGCTGCTGATCGAACGCGCCGAACTGACCAGCGGTTCGACGTTCCACTCCGCCGGCATGGTCGGCCAGCTCCGGGCCGACCCGACGCTCACCCGGATGAACATGTACTCGGTAGACCTCTACCGTCGCCTGCAGTCCGGCGATACTCCGCCCGGCTGGGTCGAATCCGGCTCGCTCAAGCTCGCGGCCTCCGTCGAGCGGCTCGAGGAACTGCGGCGTCAGCTCAGCTGGGCCGCCGTCGTCGGGCTACCCCTCGAAGAATTGACACCGCAGCAGGCAGCGGACCGGTTCCCGTACCTGGACATCGCAGGACTGCACGGCGCCGTGTACCTCCCCTCGGACGGCCACGTCGATCCGTCCCAGCTGACCTATGCGTTGGCCGCGAGTGCCCGCGCTGCCGGCGTTCGGATCGTCGGACACACCACGGTGACCGGGATCGATGTCAGCGCGAACCGGGTGCGGGCCGTGCGCACCGACCGGGGCCCGGTGGAGTGTGAGGTGGTGGTCGACTGCGGCGGCATGTTCGCCGCGGAGATCGGTCGGCTCGCCGGGATACGCATTCCGGTGGTGCCGATGTCGCACCAATACCTGGTCACCGACGACCTGCCCGAGGGTTCGCCGACGGGACTCCCGAGCGTGCGCGATCCGGATCTGCTCGTCTACGTTCGCCCCGAAGGACGGGGGCTGCTGATGGGCGGGTACGAGCGCAATCCATCGCCCTGGTCGATCGACGCGCACTCCTTCGACGCATTGCCGGCCGACTTCAACGGGCGGTTGCTTCCCGAGGAATGGTCCCGCTTCGAAGCTCTCGCCGCCAACGCCCAGCGGAGATTCCCGATTCTCGGCGACCTCGGGCTGAAGCGGATGATCAACGGGCCGGAGGCGTTCACCCCTGACAACGAATTCTGCCTCGGCGAGACCGAGATCGACGGCTTCTTCGTCGCCGCCGGTTTCAACGCGCACGGCATCGCCGGAGCGGGCGGGATCGGCCGGGTGGTCGCGGAGTGGATTGTCGACGGCAGCCCGTCGATGGACCTGTGGCACATGGACGTCCGCAGATTCGGGCCGCACTTCGCGTCGCCGGGCGGTGACCCTGGCCCGCACGGTCGAGAACTATCAGACCTACTACGACATCAGGTTTCCCGGGCACCAGGTGCAGGCGGCACGAGGACTGCGGACGTCGCCGGTGTACAGCTGGCATGCCGCCAACGACGCGGAGTTCGGTGAGAAGAACGGGTGGGAGCGGGTCGAGTTCTACCGCTCCAACGCTGCACGCGGTCCGTACTGGCGGCCGAACGGCTGGGCTGCGCGCGCAGTGTCGCCGGCAGTCGGGGCCGAACACCTCGCCACCAGAACGACGGCCGGCCTGTTCGACCAGTCTTCGTTCGGCAAGATCTCGGTCTCCGGGCCCGCGGCCGCCGATCTTCTGGAGCGGGTGTGCGCAAATCGGGTCGCCAGGGCGGTCGGGGCGGTGACCTACACCCAGATGCTCAATCGGCGGGGCGGGATCGAGGCCGACGTCACGGTCACCCGGCTGGCCGAGGACGAATTCATGGTCGTGACCGGCACCGCATTTCTCCCGCACGATCTTGCCCTGCTGCGGCAGCGTGCGCGGGCCCTCGGGTTGCCGGCCCGGATTGCTGATGTCAGTGGACAGTTCAGTTGCTTCGCGCTCTGGGGCCCGGCCGCCAGGGCAGTCTTCGATGCCCTGAGCCCGGAGCCGTTCGACCCCGCCACCTTCCGGTTCATGAGCTCACACGACGTGGTGCTCGGTGACGTCGGCGTGCGGGCGCAGCGGGTCACTTTCGTCGGCGAATTCGGTTGGGAGCTCTACCCGCCGGCCGAGTCGGCCGGCAGGTTGTGGGCCGCAGCTGATCGATGCCGGAACAGACCTGCGGCCTCGTCCCGGCCGGGTACCGGGCCATCGAGTCGCTCCGGCTGGAAAAGGGTTACCGGGTATGGGGAACCGACATCACTCCGGAGACCTCCCCGTTGGAGGCCGGTCTCGGGTTCGCCGTGCACTGGGACAAGCCCGGGGCTTCGTCGGCCGTGAAGCGCTGCTGCAGCAGCGGGATTCGGGCGTCCGGCGACGGCTCTGCTGCCTGACCGTTGGCGGACTCCTCCGAGGTCGTGCTCGGCGGTGAGCCGGTCAGGCAGGACGGCCAGGTCGTCGGCCGGGTGACCTCGGGTGGTTACGGGTACAGCGTCGCGGCGTCCCTGGCCTATGCCTACCTCCCGCCGGCGGCGTGGGATCCCGGCAACCGCGTGGAGGTCGAGCTGTTCGGCCGGCGAATTCCGGCGACCGTGGTCAGCGAACCCGTCTTCGATCCCGCTGGCCGCAGAATCGAAGGGCGACTACTCCGAGCACATGAGCTCTAAGCATGGATTGTGTGCGAAGTTTTCATTGGACGCATGAGTCATTCCGTGAGGACGATAGAAGCATGACCACCACAACTGTTCGTCACCACCGCACACCGGCCATCGGCGACCGCTGGACCACCTACCGCGAGACGCGGCGGGCGCACCGTGCGCAGCGCGAAGCTCGTGAGCGCCTCGAGCGAGAGCTGGCCGCCTACACCACCCCCTCCGAGATCGCCGAGCTCTACGCCATCGCCGATCGCGCCTCCGCCGAGGGCTCGCAGGAATTCCTGGAGATCCTCGAGGGTCTGCCCACCTCCCGCTGACCGCGTGGCCGAGTGGCGGCCGGGTAACGACATCCCGGTCGCCGCTCGAATCCACTGCACTGAAGCATTTCAGTCTTCGCGGGCAGCAAGCCCGCTGCGCACGGTGATCCGGACCCGGTCGGGCCGGAACACGTCGCGCGCGAACTCGACCGGCAGCCCGGCTGACGTGCTCGCGGTTCGCTGCACCAGCATCAACGCCGCACCCGGCGCCGTGCCCAGCAGTGTCGCCGTCGAGGGGTCGGCGATCACCGGATCCAGACTCTCGATCGCGGTGACGGGCTGCCGATCGAATCGCTGCGCCAGGAGTTCGTACAACGACCCGGTGAGCGGCATCTCGAGCAGACCTGGAAAGACCGCGGCCGGGAGGTACGAGTGCTCCAGCGCCAGCGGGAGCCCGCCGCTGGACCGCACTCGGACGATCCGGTGTGCTGACTCGTCCTGCCCGAGTCCAAGGGCCGACGGCGACCGGCTTCGGTGGGCCGGACCGTTGTGGCGCTGACCACGGTCGCCTCGGCATGCAGGTTGGCCCTGCGCAGTTGCTCGGTGAACCCGGTGAGACCGGTCAGGTCGCACTCGATGCGCGGCCGAGCGACGAACGTCCCACCGCCACGACCCTGACGGCGCACGAGCACGCCCCGCTCGGCCAGAACCGACAGCGCCTGACGCAAGGTCATCCGACTCACGCCGAAGAACCGGGCGAGTACGGATTCCGTCGGCAACTTCTCGTCCGGACCCAGGCCGCCCTCGCCGATCGCACCGGTGAGCCAGCGCTCGATCTGCCGGTGTACCGCCGGCCCACCCCGTCGTTCCAGCTCAGGCGGGTTGCCGAACACGCCAGGGGCCATCGTGGACCACCTCGCAAACCTCTCGGCCAGGACGACGAAATCCGAATCTACCGGCGGTTCGCGACGCCGGCGATGCCGGTTCAGGCTGCAGCGAACATTTGACAATGACTAGTCTGCGCGAGATAGTCATGTCATGACTAGTGCGCGTCGGACCCGGGTGACCGCCGGCAGCAAGGCACAGTCGAAGCGCCGTGGGTCGGTGAAGGCGACGCCGCTGGGACTGATGATCCTTGCCCTGCTCAGTGAACGGCCGATGCATCCGTACGAGATGCAGCGGTTGATGACTGCGCGCGGGGACGATCGGGTGGTGAGGGTCCAGCGCGGATCGCTGTACCCGGCCGTCGATCGGCTGGAGGCCGCCGGGCTCGTCGAGGCCGAGACGACCGAGCGAGAGGGTCGGAGGCCGGAGCGCACGGTGTACCGGGTCACCGACGAAGGCCGGGCCACCGGAGTCGCGTGGATCACCGAGATGATGGCGAGAGTCAAGGACGAATACCCGGAATTCGCTGCCGCATTGTCGTTCGTGGCGATGCTGGACTCGCGAGCGACGGAAGCGGCGCTGTCCCGTCGCAAGGCTCAACTCGGTGGCCAGATCGAGGAATACCAGGCGACCTGCGAATACTTGACCGGAAAGCTCCCGCGGCTGTTCATGGTCGAGTTGGAATACGCGTTGGCGATGCGACGGGCGGAACGGGCGTTCGTCGACGGTCTGCTCGCCGACATCCGCGACGGTTTCGTCTGGGATGCCGAACGCGTCCGGCAGTGGTACCTGGAGACCGTCGAGCACGGTGAACTGCCCGATGCGGCCACCGGATTCCGGCCCGACGCCATCGAACGTGACGAGTCCGGTGAGGGACCGACCATGCCCGGCTGAGAGTCCGATCCGAGAACGGGCCGGGGGGTGCGGCAACACCCCACCGGCCCGACGCGCCTTCGCCGTGAAGAAGTTCCGGCGCGGTACCGATGCCGCGGTCTCCTACCGGCGCAAACAGCACCGGTCTTCTGACGTCACCACCACACCAGTACGGAGGAATACTCCCATGTCCGAACCACCCCTGACGGTCCCGCCGGCACGCCGCGACCGACCTCGTCGTCGACCAGTTGACTGCCAACGGAATACCGGTGCACGGCCATCGACCGATCCGGCCGGGCCTGTTCATGACGGTGTTCTGCCTCGGCCTGTTCATGACCCTGCTGGACATCACCATCGTCAATATCGCCATCCCCGACCTGGTCACCGACCTGTCCGCCGGTCTGGAAACCGTGCTGTGGGTGGGGTCGGCCTACTCGCTGGTCTACGCCGTGCTCTTGATCACCGCCGGCCGACTCGGCGACATCTACGGTCCCCGAAGGCTTTTCATGATCGGGCTGATCGTGTTCACGGCGGCCAGCCTGGCATCGGGGCTCTCACAGAACTCCGGCCAACTCATCGCGTTCCGTGCCGTGCAAGGCCTGGGCGCTGCGTTGCTCGCCCCCCAGGGGCTGGCGATGATCACGTCGATCCTGCCGCCGGACCGGCGCGGCCCGGCGTTCGCAGCCACCGGCATCATGTCCGGCCTCGGGGTGCTGCTCGGCCCGACCCTCGGCGGATTCATCGTCACTCATCTGGACTGGCGCTGGATCTTCTTCCTGAACGTGCCCATCGGCGTCCTGACACTGGTTCTCGCGGTGTTCTTCATGCCGGACGTCCGGCCGGGCCAACGTCACCGGCTGGACATCGAGGGTGTCGTCCTGCTCACGGTCGGCCTGTTCGGCGTGGTGTTCGGGTTGATCGAGGGCCAGCGCTACCACTGGGGAACCGTGACGGGCATCATCAGCATCCCGCTGATCACCGCTCTCGGCGGGGCGGTGCTGGTGCTGTTCGTCTGGCGTCAGGCCAAGCGGCAGGATTCCGAGCCGCTGCTGCCGTTCGCCATCTTCGCCGACCGCACCTACACAATCATGACGTTGGTCCTGCTCGCGATGGGGTTCGCGATGGTGGGAGTGTTCCTGCCGCTCACCATCTTCTATCAATCGGTACTCGGCTTGTCCGCCGTCGCCGCCGGACTGGTCATCGGCATCCAGTCGTTCGCGATGATGGTCACCAGCGGCGTGATCGGCGGCGCCTCCGGGTCGGGCAAACTCAATTTGAAGTGGGTGTTGTTCGGCGGGTTGGTGTTGTTCGCAGCCGGCCTGGTGTACGTGGTCGCGATCGCCGAGCCCGAATCCTCGCGCTGGTCCTTCGTCCCGGGCTTGATCGCCGCCGGTATCGGACTCGGCTGTGTGTGGACACCACTGTTCGGCCTGGCCACCAGTCGGATGGAGCCGGCCCGGGCCGGAGTCGCCGCCGGCGTCCTCGACACGTTGCAGGAGTTCGGATCGGTGCTGGCCACCGCTGTTCTGGGGGCGGTGCTGGCCAACCGGCTCACCGGCGCAATGACCGACCAGGCCGTCGTCGCGGCGGCCGCCCTACCGCAGCAGGCACGGCAGCCGTTCCTCGACGGCATGACGCAGGCCGCGTCCGGCGGGATCGAGGTGGGCGCGGGACAGGCCGCCGGCAGCATTCCGGCCGATGTACCCGCCGACCTCGCAGCCCAACTGCACGCCGCGGCGCAACACACCTTTGCGGCAGCCTTCACCGACGCGATGAAGCCGACCATGATCGTGCCGATCGTCGTCATCCTGGCCGCTGCCGTCGCCGTGTTGTTCGTTCGGGACGGCCGCCCGACCGCACCCGCACCGCACGACGAGGAAGCCGCGACTTCGACCGTCGGCTGACCCGGGCGGCGATACTGGGCTGGACGTCGAGGCCGCGACCGTGGTCCGCAGGGATTCGGAGGTGGCGCCGTGGCCGACGAGTTGTACTACCAGTCGGCCACGGCGCTGGCCCGCATGCTGCGAGCCGGGGAGCTGTCGGCGCGGGAGGTCGTGCTCGCTCACCTCGACCGGATCGAGTCGGTCAACCCCGCGGTGAACGCCATCGTCACCCTGACCGCCGAGGCTGCACTCGCGCAGGCCGCCGCCGCGGATGCCGAGGCCGCACACGGCCGGTTCACCGGTCCGCTGCACGGGCTGCCGGTGGCGCACAAGGACAACCACCTGACGGCCGGGATCCGCACCACCTTCGGTTCCCGGGCGCGCGCCGAGTTCGTACCGGACGTCGACGACCTGGTGATCGAACGCATGAAGGCCGCCGGGGTGATCACCCTCGGCAAGACCAACATCCCGGAGTTCGCAGCCGGCGGCCACACCTTCAACCAGCTGTTCGGCACCACGCGCAACCCGTACGACCTGCGGGTCACCGCGGGCGGATCGTCCGGTGGTGCCGCCGCCGCGCTGGCGTCGGGCATGCACCCCCTGGCTGACGGGAACGACTTCGGCGGCTCGCTGCGATTGCCTGCCGGCTACTGCAACGTCGTTGGCCTCCGGCCGTCGGCCGGGCGGGTACCGGTATACCCGGCGGCCGATGGTTACGCAGGGTTGTCGGTCTCCGGGCCGATGGCTCGCACCGTGCGTGACCTTGCCTTGTTGCTTTCCGTGATGGCCGGACCGGATCGACGGTCACCCATCTCGTTGGAAGAGCCGGGCAGCACGTTCGCCACCGTGCCCGAGGGTGGGCTGGCCGGTCGGCGCATCGCATTCAGCCCCGACCTCGGTGGCGCGGTACCGGTGGAGACCGAGGTCGCCGATGTGGTCATGGCCGCCGCGGCAGCGTGCGAGACCGCAGGGGCGCAGGTCGAGCCGGCCTGCCCGGATTTCGCCGGCGCAGACGACTGCTTCCGGGTCCTGCGGGCGTGGCAATTCGAAGCCGGACTCGGCGAGATCCTCGACGAGCACGCCGATGTGGTGCGGCCGAGCTTGTATGCCAACATGCTGGCCGGCCGCGCCCTCACCGGTCCCGAGGTCGGTCGGGCGGCGATTCACCGTTCGGTCCTGTTCCACCGCATGCGCGAGTTCCTCGAGACCTATGACGCCCTGCTGCTCCCGGTGGCCCCGCTGCCCGCTTTCGACGCCACGTGGCAGTACCCGGAAACGGTTGCGGGTGAAGCGCAGGAGGACTATTTGGGCTGGATGCGGCCCGTCTGCCACGTGACGGTGACCGGACATCCGGCAATTGCGGTGCCCGGAGGGTTCTCTGCCACAAGATCACCCATCGGAGTGCAATTCGTCGGGCGTCACCGCGCGGAAACCGAGCTCTTGGCGATGGCGGCGGGGTTCGAGGAGGTCACCCGGCACGCCGACGTCCACCCGCCAATCTCGGGCTGAAGCCTTCGGCACGCCGCGCCTGCTGGCCCCGAGGGCCGGGGCATGATGGGATGCACGACGAATGACACGCCTGTGATTCGGCGCGTGATCGCCTCGATCACGGCCGTGCGGGAGGACGAGGCATGGACAACACGGTCGCCGAACAGCAGCCCGAGGGCGAGCCCGGCGATGCGCTGCTGTCCCGTCGGGACCGCGACATCCTGGCGTTCGAGCGGCAGTGGTGGAAGTACGCAGGAGCCAAGGAACAGGCGATCAGGGAGTTGTTCGACCTGTCGCCGACCCGGTACTACCAGGTTCTGAACGCGATCATCGACAATCCTGCGGCGCTGGCCGAGGACCCGTTGCTGGTCCGCCGGCTCCGGCGGTTGCGCACCAGTCGGCAGAAGTCGCGATCGGCCCGCCGCCTCGGCTTCGACGTCTGACTGCGACCACCGGGTCGGCGCTTTCCTCCACATCACCGGTCCTCGTAGCGAGGGCACCCGTTAGCCCGGTCGAGTGAAAGTTACACCCTGCGAACCCTGCCGCGATCGGGTAATCGTGCATCTTGTCACTCGGGCACGACCGCCACGGAGTGTCCATCATCGTGCAGGTTGACACCGCCCATCGGGTATTGGAACCATCAGGTGGACTATCCGCGGCGCGGAAGCAGATCGCGCGCGCAATTGAACAGGAGGCTCAGTGTCACACCGGACTCTCGGGGGACGTCGCAGGACCGTGCTCGGCACGGTTGGCATGGCGGCGTGTGGCCTGGCGCTGACTTTCTTCGCTACGGGAACCGCAGCGGCGACACCGTCCTTCACGGTCATCGACAGCTACACCG
The DNA here is from genome assembly GCA_963834185.1 of uncultured Actinomycetota bacterium. GTDB lineage: Bacteria > Actinomycetota > Actinomycetes > Mycobacteriales > Nakamurellaceae > Nakamurella. The sequence goes on along the minus strand of CAWIAR010000011.1, from coordinate 42,470 downwards.
GGACGACCGGCCCGAGCAGCCAGGCCCCGGCTCCCAGCGACTCGGGCACCGCCGACGGCTCGGTTACCCCGGACACCGGATCGGGCGCCGGCGACTCCGACGGGACGCGCGTCGGGGACGACACGGACGGGACCCGGGTCGGGGACGACTCGGACGGCACTCGCGTCGGTTCGGACACGGACGGTGACACCGCCACGGATTCGGATGGCACCCGGGTCGGGGACGACACGGACGGCACGCGGGTCGGTTCAGACACAGACGGTGAGGCTGCGACCGACACGGACGGGACCCGGGTCGGTTCCGACACCGACGGCACCCGGGTTGGCGCCGACACGGACGGGACCGGGTCGGATCCGACGGACGGGACTCGGGTGGGCGCCGACACGGACGGCACGCGGGTCGGCTGACCCATCGGAATGCACAAAGGGCGGTACCGCGGCAGCGGTACCGCCCTTTTGTCTGTGCTGGTTTATCTGTGCGGGCCCGTCAGCGCAGCCGACGCCGGTTGCCGCTGGGCCGCGCTGCCGTGCCGGAGCCCCGGCGCCGCTCCGGCGGCAGCGGCGTTCCGTCGGGCGCCCTGCCCGCGACGCGCCGCCGCTGCGGCATCCGCACCGACATGCGCAGGCGACGGGTACTTGCGGGTCGGACGCGCGGGCGGGCGTCGCTCCACAGCTCCGGGTGGCGCTCGAGGTAGTGGTACTTCCACTCGGCGTACGGCAGATGCAACAGGTAGATCACGAGCCCGATGGTGAGCACGATCTCCGGCTCGTAGAACAGCACGGCCACACCCGCTACCAGTAACACCAGGAGCGGAGCGATCAGGGACGGCGGAACCCGCACCGACTTGAGCGCGATGGACGAGATCCGCGACACCATGAGCAGACCGATCAACAGCAGCCAGATGCCGGCCAGCCAACCGTTGGACCACCAGCCGTCCCCGAAACGTATCCACATCAGCAGGGGTATGCAGGCGAGCAGGGCCCCGGCCGGCGACGGCACGCCGAGGAAGAACCCCTTCGCCCATGGCTTGGGGTTCTCGTCGTCCAGCAGGGAGTTGAATCTGGCCAGCCGCAGCGCGGTGCACACGGCGTAGACCAGGCACACCGCCCAGCCGATCGGATGCTCGTGCAACTGCCACAGGTACATCACCAGGGCCGGCGCGACACCGAAGGAGATGAGGTCCGACAGCGAGTCGAGTTCGGCGCCGATGCGGCTGGTCGACCTGAGCAATCTGGCCGTCGGCCCGTCCAGCGAATCCAGGATCGCGGCGGCGGCAATGGCGCCCACCGCCAGGAAGTACTGCTGCGTCGAGTCCGTCGTCGACCCACGGTAGGCGAAGGCGACGGAGGTCAGACCCGAGCACAGGGCCAGCACGGTGATTGCGTTCGGCAGGAACCGCACCCCGGGGACGGAGGCCATCAGGCCGACCCGGCATCCGGAGATCTCAGCGTGGCCAAGACGGTCTCGCCGCCGATCGTGCGTTGCCCCAGCAGCACCGTCGGCCGGGTGCCGACCGGCAGGTAGGTGTCAACCCGGGAACCGAATCGAATGAGGCCGTATGTCTGGCCGGCGAGCACCTGGGAGCCCGTGTCGACGTCGCAGACGATCCGGCGGGCGATCAACCCGGCGATCTGGGTGACGACGATCTGGCCGCCGCCGGCCGCCCCGATCACCAACGAGTTGCGCTCATTGTCGGTGGAGGCCTTGTCCAGGTCGGCCGAGAGGAACGCGCCGGGCCGGTAGGCGCGATGCGTCACGATGCCCGTCACCGGGATCCGCTGCACGTGCACGTCCAGCACCGACAAGAAGATCGAAATTCGCGGGCGCGGGGTGGGATCGAGTCCGAGCTCCTCGGGTGGCACCGCATCCTCGATCAGCGAGACCAGACCGTCGGCCGGGGCGACGACGAGGCCGACGTCGGTCGGGGTGACACGTTTCGGGGCCCGGAAGAACAATGCGCTGCCGGCCGTCGCGGTCAGCCCCACGCTGGTCACCAGTCGCCCGGCGCGCTTCGCGCCGGCCCGACGCAGGATGCTGCGCAGGGCCAGGGTGCCGACGGCCAGCCCGCCGACGATCGGCTGACCCCCACGGTGCATCGGCGGGACAACACTGCGGACGAGGCCGATCAGGTGCGTCGCCCGGCCCGGGTCGACGCTGCTGCCGTCGTCAGCCATCGAGCCGGCGAGCCTCCCTGGTCGGCGCCGGTTCTCCGGCGGCTGTCCTGCTTTGTCGCTCACGGTATCCCAGGACTTCGACCGAGTCCGGGCACCGCGCAGTGCTCCGGCCCTTCCGGCGGGTTGGCCGGAGAACATTCGAGTGATCGACCAGACTGGGCCAGATGGACGTCGCCGCCGGTCTCAAGTTCCTGTCCACCCATCATCGCGTGGTGCTCGCCACCCGTCGCAGCGACGGTGGCACCCAGATGTCGCCGGTCAACGCGGGTGTGCTGGACGGGGCAGTGGTCATCTCCAGTCGCGCCATGCTGGCCAAGGTGGCCAATCTCCGGCACCGGCCCCAGGCCTCGGTGTTGGTGCTCAATGACGGCTTCTACGGTCAGTGGGTGCAGCTGGACGGCCCGGCGGAGATCGTCGACCAGTCCGCCGCCGGGCACGCTGGACCTGCTGGTCGAGGTGTACAGGTCGATCGCCGGCGAGCATCCGGATTGGGACGACTACCGGGCGGCAATGGTCCGGGACGAGCGAGTGGTCATCCGCATCCACCCGCAGCGGGCGTCGGGCGTGCTGTGAGGTGATCGGGGGTGGGCTCACCCGACCGGCGGATTGGATAGGTTGTCCGTCGTGACCGATCCGCACCTGCCGACCAGAGCCGGCATCGTCATGCCGATCGGCGGCGCCGAGGACAAGGTCGGCCGGATGACGATCTTGCGGGAGGTGGCGCGGTTGGCCGGCGGGGCGGCCGGCCGGATAGCCGTGTTGTCCACCGCGTCCTCGCTCGGCGACGAGATCACCCACGCCTACCTGCAATTGTTCGACGCGCTCGGCGTCGGTTCGGCGACCGGGATCCGCCCCGAATCTCGCGACCAGTCCGGCGACCCGGCCATCACCCGTGCGGTGGACGAGGCCACGGCCGTGTTCATGACCGGTGGGAACCAGACCAAGCTGGCCACTCTGGTGGTGGGTACGCCGTTGGGCGACGCCATCGAGCGGGCGCATCGGCGCGGCGCGCTGATCGCCGGGACGTCGGCAGGCGCCAGCATCTGCTCCCGGTTCATGGTCTCGTTCGGCAGCGGCGGCGCGACGCCGAAGTTCCGAGTGGGTCAGGTCTCCCAGGGCCTCGGGCTGCTGGACGGGGTGATCGTCGATCAGCACTTCACCCAGCGGAACCGGTTCGGACGGCTGCTCGCCCTGATCGCCGCGAACCCGGGACAGCTGGGCATGGGAATCGACGAGGACACTGCTGCGGTGATCGAGCCGGACGGGCGGATGGAGGTGCGGGGCCGCGGCGTGGTCACCGTCTTCGACGGGTCCGACGTCGTGACGACCGCCTACACCGCCACCGGCACCCAGCCGCTCATGCTGTCGGGGGTTCGGTTGCACACCCTGCCCCGCGGTGCGGTCTTCGACCTGCACGGACGCAAACTGATCAGCGCGCCCGGGTTGCCCGATGTCACCGAGCCGCCCCGGGTCCTCGACACCGAGGACGTACCCGAGGGCACCCGGCCCCGGCCCAGGCGGATCGCTGCCGAGGGCGCGCACGAGACGACCGAACAGCTACGGCGGCGTCCCGACAGCCGCTGATCGAGCTCGCCCGGAAGGCCTCCCCCTGCGAAGCCGACCGGCATCGGGGGAGAATCAGCCAGCGCCGTGGCCGGTCTTGCCGGTGGCGTGATCGAGCAGTGCCGCCCGTGGTCCGCCAGCGAAAGGGTCGCCGATGTCGGAACAGCGCGCCATCACCATCCGGGAGACGCGGGTGTACCGGGGTCCGAACTATTACGCCTACGACCAGTCGGTGCACATGGTGTTGGACATCGGTGCACTGGAGGAAGAGCCGACCGACACGCTCCCCGGGTTCACCGAGGAGCTGCTCGGCGTGTTGCCCGGGTTGCATGATCATCAGTGCTCTCGTGGCCGGGACGGTGGCTTTGTCGAGCGCCTCGTCGAGGGCACCTGGGTCGGCCATGTCGCCGAGCACGTGGCGCTGGAGATCCAGCGGTCAGCGGGCCATGAACTGACTCGTGGCAAGACCCGCTCGACCGGCGAGCGCGGTGTCTACAACGTGATCTACGGCTACCTCGACGAGACCGTCGGCACGCTGGCCGGCAAGCTCGCCGTGCGACTTGTGAACCATCTGATCGTCCCCGAGGACGACTTCGACTTCACTGCGGAACTCGAGGCGTTCCTGCGAACCTCGCAACGGGTCGCCTTCGGCCCGTCGACCCAGGCGATCCTCGACGAGGCCATCGTCCGGGACATTCCATACCAGCGGCTCAACTCAGCCTCCCTCGTCCAACTCGGACAGGGCGTCCATCAGCAACGGATTCGCGCGACCATGACGTCGATCACCAGTTCACTGGCGGTGGACATCGCGTCGGACAAGGAACTGACCAACCGGCTGCTCGCAGCGGCCGGTCTGCCGGTGCCGGCGTCGGACGTGGTGGTCACCGAGGACCAGGCGGTCAGGGTGGCCCGCCGGATCGGCTTTCCGGTGGTGGTGAAACCGTTGGACGGCAACCACGGTCGCGGCGTGGCGATCAATCTGCGGGACGAGGCGGAGGTGCGGGCCTCCTTCGACGAGGCCTACCGCCAGTCCCGACGTGGCGACGTGATCGTCGAACAGTTCATCACCGGTCGCGATTACCGGGTGTTGGTGATCGGCGGCAACATGGTGGCCATCGCCGAGCGCGTCCCCGCGCATGTGATCGGCGACGGGGCCAAGACGGTCAGCGAACTGGTGGAGACGACCAATGCGGATCCGCGGCGCGGCGTCGGGCACGAGAAGGTGCTGACCAGGATCGTGGTCAATGCCGCGGCGATCGAGTTGGTGAAGGCCCAAGGCTTCGACATGGACTCGGTTCCGCCCAAGGGCGAGATGGTGAAACTCGCACTGACCGCCAACATGTCGACCGGTGGCATCTCGATCGACCGCACCTTCGAGGCCCACCCGGACAACGTCGACATCGCCGAAGAGGCGGCCAGGGTTGTCGGGCTGGACATCGCGGGCATCGACTTCCTCTGCCCGGACATCACCCAGCCGGTCAGGGAGACCGGCGGCGGGATCTGCGAGGTCAACGCTGCGCCCGGTTTCCGGATGCACACCCATCCGACCATCGGCGAGCCGCAGTACGTGGCCAAGCCCGTGGTGGACCTGCTCTTCCCGCCCGGGAGCCCGGCCAGGATCCCGATCGTCGCCGTCACCGGCACCAACGGGAAGACCACCACCAGCCGGATGATCGCGCACATCTTCAAGGGCATCGGTCGCAAGGTCGGCATGACCTCGACCGACGGCGTGGTGATCGACGATCGTCTGGTCATCCGTTCGGACGCCTCGGGCCCACGATCGGCCCGGATGGTGTTGCAGAACCCCAGGGTCGACTTCGCCGTCTTCGAGGTGGCTCGCGGCGGAATCCTGCGCGAAGGTCTCGGCTACGCCCGCAACGACGTCGCGGTCGTGCTCAACGTCGCACCGGACCATTTGGGACTGCGCGGAATCAACTCGATCGAGCAGCTGGCCCAGGTGAAACAGGTGATCGTGGAGGCGGTCCCGAAGAGCGGCGCAGCGGTGTTGAACGCCGACGACCCGCTGGTGGCCGGCATGCGGCGCGCCTGCTCCGGCGAGGTCGTGTGGTTCTCGCTGGTGCCGAACAACCGGATGATCTCCGATCACTGCCGGCGCGGAGGCAAGGCGGTGATCCTGGAGCCGAGCGAACTGGGCGATCTGATCGTGCTGGTGCACGGTCGGCGACGGATGCCGTTGGCGCACACCCATCTGCTGCCGGTCACCTTCGGCGGCAAGGCGAAATTCAATGTGCAGAACGCGATGGCCGCGGCGGGCGCAGCGTATTGCGCCGGCGCTCATCTGCACGACATCAGGGCCGGTCTGCGCTCTTTCACCCCGTCGTACTACCAGGCGCCGGGACGGATGAACCTGACCGAGGTGGAGGGCGTCAAGGTGATCGTCGACTACTGCCACAATGCGCCGGCCATGGAGGCGCTGGGCGAATTCGTCGACAACTTCTTCGACGACACCGGAAGTCTCGAGCGTCCGCAGCGCATCGGCGTCGTCGCCACTGCCGGCGACCGTCGTGATCAGGACATGCTCGACCTCGGCTACCAGGCCGCCAAGCACTTCGACTGGATCATCGTGCGCGAGGACGACCACCTGCGCGGCCGGGCACCGGGGGAGACGGCCGCGCTGATCACCAAGGGTGCCAAGCAGGCTCAGTCGGATGGCGTGGCCAGGGCCAAGGAGATCGAGAGCGTGCTCGAGGAGATCGAGTCGACCAGGGCGGCGTTGGTTCGCGCCAACCCGGGCGACCTGGTGGTGCTGTGCGTCGACCGGGCCAGGTCGGTGTGGGACGAACTGCAACTGATCGGCCACACCGCCCAGGCCGGCGCCGAGGGCTTCGAGGGCTGACCTGATGGGCCGTCCGTTCGGTCCTGCCTTGCGATTCGGGCCCGGGGGTCGGTCAGTGGCGCCGCCGGGTTGGCGATTCGGGCCCGCGGGTTGGTCAGTGGCTGGGCGGGATCCGCCGCCGCGTGGCCAGATTGATGACCAGGATCAGCACGATGGCACCGAGCATGGCAACGCCGAAGCTGGCCCAGTTCCACCCGAAGGTCCAGGGCTTGCCGGTCGCCAACTGATAGACGAACCCGGCCAGTACGGCTCCGACAATGCCGGTGAGCATGTTGGTCAAACAGCCGCGCGGCCGCTGGTCACGCACCACGATCGACGCGAGCCACCCGGCCAGCGCGCCGAAGAAGATCCAGGACAGCCAACTCATCGGGATTCCTCGCTGCCGGGAGCGCTTGCCTGGTCAGCCGCCTCGTGTGCGGCGGCGACCGCCGTGTCCCCACCGGGTACCGCCTGCTCCGGCGCCGCCGCGTCGGACTCCTCGGCGGTGTCGGTCAACCTGGCCCTGGCCAGATCGGTGACCGCAGCCAGCGCCGCGGACGGGGCCGCGCCTCGGCCGACCGCCAGGCCCAGCTGGTAGCAGGTCAGCGGTCCGGCGATGCGGGCGACACCGTGCGCGACGTCCCGGGTCAGATCGAGCAGTTGGTTGCGCAGATCCGCCGGGATCGCAGGGGTGTCGAGGCCCAGCGCTCGGCCGGAGTCGGTCAGCCACTCGTCCAAGGTGCTCATGCCCAGACGGTACCCGGCGACCGAAGTCAGAACGTCGCGCCCGTTCGCCGCCGCCCCAATCCTCCGTGGCGAACGCCTCGGTCTGCTCGCCATGGTTTCCTCCGCCCGCTATGCCCTCGCCGAGCGCCCACTGACGCCAAGTCCCTTCACGCGCCGCGAAGGCGACCTCGCGCCGCCGAGCCTGTCCCCGCACCGCCATGGCGTTCCCCGGACTGCGAGGATCAACTTCGACCCGAGGATGAAGTTGTAGCCAGTGTGTCGTGGGCGGAGATTCGTGCGGCGAGGCCACGCTGGTCACATCACTGGTGTCTCGGACCGGAAGTTGATCCTCGCCAGGGTTGAGAGCTGCTGTCGGGGTTGAGAGTTCGACACCGACGTTGGTCCGGGAACGGTGGCCTGACCTGACGTGCGCGGCTGTGGATAACTTCGGTTGTGGCCGGGGCACTGTCGGACCCTCTGAGTACCGTTCTTCATATGGCAGGCAGTGCAACACCTCTGGCGGAACGGCGGCAAGCCATCGCCGCCTTGTCGCGCTGCTGACGCGCGACCTGCACCCGTCGGTCCACCAATGCCCCAGCGATCAACTGGGGGAGTTGGTCGGCGAACTGGCCGAGCTTGCCGCGCCTGTGCGATGGCGCAGCTGGCTGCGGTGGTCGCGGACGCGGAAGCGCGGGGGGTGGTGGAGGCGTCGCAGTGCGCGTCGACCGCGGCCTGGGTCGCCGAGTACGGCTGGCACGTCCGCCGCGACGCGTACACGATCGCGAAGGCGGCGAAGCTGCTGCGCCGCCCCGACCTGACCGACGTGGCCGACTCGGTGCTCACCGTCGATGTGGACCTGGGACGGCGGTGGTGGTGGCGGGCGAGTTCGACAAGCTGGCCCCGGACCTTTCGGACGAGGCCAAGCCGGTGATCCTGCAGCAGCTGCTGGCCGTGGGCGCGGACTGCGGGCCGTCGGGTGTGCGCAGGTTGAAGCAGGAACTTTTGGCCCGGTACGGCCAGGACGGCGAGTTCGACCGGCACCAACAACGGTGCCGGCGGCAGATCGACCTGTCGGCCGGGCGGGAAACCTCACCCGGCGTGTGGGACTACCAGCTCACCTTCGACAACGAAGGCCGCGCCGTCCTGGAAGCCGCCATCGGACCGCTGTCCGCGCCCCGGGTGGACAAGGACGCCGACGGCAGAGCCCTGGGCCCGGCTGATGACCGCCCGGCCGGGCGGCGCCGCGGGGAAGCGCTGATCGAGGCGTTGCGGCGGTCGGTGACCGCCACCCACCCGGGCACCGGTGAACCCACCGGCAACCCCAAAGCCGTGGTGATGCTCACCCTGGACTTCGCAACGCTGAAAGCCCAGTACGGCGCCGCGACGGTGTTGGGCACCGTGGCCGACGGGGTGCTCCTCGGCTGCGACACCATCCGCAGACTGGCCTGCGACGCGGCGATCATCCCCGTCGTGCTCGGCGGCGCCGGGGAGATCCTCGACCAGGGCCGCGAACAGCGACTGTTCAGCAAAGCCCAGATCCGCGCCCTGTGGCTCCGCGACCGTCACTGCACGTTCCCCGGCTGCCAAGCGCCGGCCGCCTGGTGCGACGCCCACCACCTGATCCACTGGATCGACGGCGGCCCCACCGACCTGGACAACGCCGCCCTGTTGTGCGGCCGGCACCACACCATCGTCCACCGCGACCGGCTGGCCGGCCGACTCACCGACCACGGCATCCAATGGGACCAACGACCAGGCTCCTACCACCCACCTGATCCGCCGCCCGGTGGCAGATCGACTCCCACGGCACCCGACAGGCCACCAGGTCCATACCGGCCGACCGGACGGACCGGTGCCACCCACCCGTCCGGCTCGCGCCCGGCCGACAGTCCGCGCCCAGCTGACAAGTCTCGACGCGCGAACATACCGCCGGCCATCAACAAGAATCGGCGGACGTAGGCCGATCATCGCACGGCAGATCGCTTGTCCGGTGGTCAGTTTCCGTCTCGAATCAGCCAAGAGGCTAGCGGTGGCGGACGGCGGTACGCGGCTTGAATGTGCGCCCGTGGTTCCGTTGCATGTCCCCGCCGTACTCAGCCGCCTGTCTGATGCTTGCGTCGTCATCGCCCGCGGCACTCCGGTCAGCCCGCGTGATCACCGGACCGCTCGGGCCGCTGACCGCACTGGCCGCTGGCTGAATGACGGCGCTGACCGCTCTAGCTTCTGGCTGCAATGACCGCGCTGGCTGTTGGCTGCAGTGACAGCGCTGGCTGCAATGACCGCGCTGACCGCTCTGGCTGCTGGCTGCTGGCTGCAATGACCGCGCTGCTCAGCCGAGCAGCCACACCTCGACCGGCGTGCCCGCCTCCAAGTGGGTGTCGTCTTCTCCGATCACCACGATGCAGTCAGCTCCGGCCAGCCACCCGAGCAAGTGCGAGCCCGGACCGCCCCACGGAGCGACAGTGCCCGCAATCGAATCCACCACGCCTCGACGGAATTGTCGTTTGCCGGCAGGCGAATCGATCGGCGCGGACAGCGGGATACCCAGGGCCGGCCGGACCGGATCACGATGGCCCATGGCCGCCCGGATCGCCGGACGCAGGAACACTTCGAACGAGATGAACGAGGACACCGGATTGCCGGGCAACGTAACAACGGGCACGCCGTCCCAATGGCCCGCACCCTGCGGCATGCCCGGTTGCATGGCCACTTTCGCGAACTCAACGCCTTGACCGGACGAGTGCGTCCTTGACGACCTCATACGCCCCGGCCGACACCCCGCCCGAGGTGACGATCAGATCGACGTCGGCCGCGTGCTCGGCCAGTCGTCCGCGGAACGAATCGACGTCATCGGCGACCAGATGGGCACGAACCGGCTCAGCGCCGATCTCAGTCAGCGCACCGGCCAACATGGCCGCGTTCGACTCGTAGATCTGACCTGGCTGCAACGGATTTCCGGGTGCCACCAGCTCGGATCCGGTGGAGAGTACCAATACTCGCATCGGGCGATGCACGGTCAGCTCAGCCGCGCCGAGGGCTGCGGCAACGCCGATCTGCGGGGGACCGATCACGGTTCCGGCCGGCAATACCCGGCTGCCGCTGGTGACGTCCTCGCCACGGCGGCGAATGTGGATGCCCGGCGGCGGCGCGTCGGTGATCCGGACGGTGGCCTGGCCACCATCGGTGAGTTCGACCGGGACGATCACTCCGGCGCCGTCGGGAACCGGCGCTCCCGTCATGATTCGGGCAGCCGTGCCTGGGATCAGTGCTTCGGAGTCGATTCGCCCTGCCGGGATGTCCTGGGAGACCGGGAGTTCCGTCGGCAATTGCGCGACATCTGCGGCATGCACGGCATAACCGTCCATCGCGGAGTTGTCGAACGGGGGAAGATCGAGCCCTGCCACCAGGTCCTCGGCCAGCACCAGCCCCAGCACCCGATCGAGAGGACGAGCGACCGCCGGCATGGGCGAGAGGAGATCGACGATGATCCGGGCGTGGTCGGTGACACTGCGCATGGACCCATCCTGCCGGACGCGTTCAGGTAGCCGCAGGAGTCACCCGGGCCGCGATCTCGCCCGGGGACATGGCATGCCCGCCGCGGGCAAGGACCTCGGCCGCCATTTCGTCCCGATCCTCGAGCGTGCACACCGCGATCACCGAACCCGGCGGGAGATCGGCATCCAGCAGCTGGGTCAGCGCGACCAGCTCGGTCCCGGCCCGACCGACCTCGACCATGCCGGATTCGGCGGCGCCACCGCTCCACACGTCGTCCATCTCCTCGACGGCGCGGCCGCGCAAGTACTTGTGCATGCCGGCGACCACCATCCGGTCGGCGCGTGAGCCGACCATCACGCCCATCGCGTGGATCGCCTCGTCGGTTCGGTCTCCGGCTGTTGCCGCGACGACCGCCAATTCGCCGCCGGGAAGCCGCAAAGCTTCGGCCACATCCAACAGCGAGTCCAGCGAGGCCTCGTTGTGCGCCAGGTCGAGCACCACCACCGTGCTGTTGAGCAGATAGCAGTTCAACCGCCCGGAGTTGTGCGCCGCGTCGGGCAGGAAGCTCCGCAATCCGGCCGCGACCGCCTGCTCGGAGACTCCGGCGGCCATCGCCGCCGCCGTCGCAGCCAGCACGTTCTCCAGGTTGACCCTGGATGCACCGGCCATGGTCAGCGGGACCTCCGCAACCGGCACCACCGGCCGCGGATCCAGACCGAGCGCAAGCACCACGATGACGCCGTCCTGCACGGTGATGGCCCGTCCACCGCCATCCAGCGCTTCCGGCAGGTAGGGGTTCTCCGGGTCGGGGGAGAAGAACCACGGCTTTGCCCGCGACACCAGCCGCATGTCACGAACCAGCGGGTCGTCGGCGTTGAGCACGGTCCAGCCGGTCGGTTTCGTGATCCTGGCGACCACCGACTTGACCTCGGCCAGCTGAGCCAGCGTGTGCACGCCGAGCAACCCCAGATGGTCGGCGGAGACGTTGGTGATGACCGAGACGTCGTTGACTGCCGTGCCGACACCGCGTAACAGAATGCCGCCACGGGCGGTCTCGGTGACTGCGACCGTGACTCTGGGATCGGACAGCACCCGACCGGCCCCGCCGGGTCCCGACCAATCCCCGCTCTCCACGACCTCCCCGGCGATGACGATGCCGTCGGTGGAGGACCAACCGGGAACCTGACCATCGGTCGCGAGCAGGTGGGAGATCAATCGGGTGGTGGTGGTCTTGCCGTTGGTGCCGGTTACCGCGATCACCGGGATGCGCGGGCGAATGGCCCGCACGGTCTCTCCAGGTTGGACGCCGGCCATCACGGTGCGGACGGCGGCCACGGCAGCCCTGGGCGCGACGACACCGGTGACGATCTGTCCGAAGGCTTCGGCGACCGCCCGGGCGAACGCCTCCGCGGTGCCACGGTGCCGGTACGGGAAGGCGACCACAACGGTCTCGTCGTCGCCGATCCGGCCGACCACCGGCAGGCGGGTGCGGATCGCCGCCCCGGCCCGTCGGGCCACGGCGGCACGCCAGCGCCGCGGTGGCGTCGGCGCGAGCCGACGAGCCTGGTAGCCCCGCGGCACCGCCGGCGCCGGTGGCCCGCTGCCAGCCGGAGAAGGTGGCCGGATCGGCGGCCATCGCCGCCGCAGCGTCCAGAGTCAGCTTCACAGCCGGGCGAGGGAAGTACAGGTTCGGTCCGGTCAACAGCCGGACCTCGACCGGCACGGCGGCCTGCGATGACATGGCCGGACCCTATCTGCCGACGCCCTCCGGCACCGTTCGCCCGGGCGGGTGGGCGGTGGCGGCCGGCCGAGGGACAACGGCGCTGTCGCGGCCCGTCCCGGCCCTCGGAACTCTAGGGTTGCGGCTGTGACGGCGGACCTGACCGGGGCGCGTCTCGGCCACTACCAGGTCGAGAGCGTGATCGGCCGCGGCGGCATGAGCGTGGTCTATCGCGCCGTCGACGAGCGACTGGACCGCCCGGTGGCGCTGAAGGTGATGAGCGAGGCGCTGTCGGTAGACGACGAGTTCCGGGTCAGGTTCACCGAGGAGGCAAGAGCGGCGTCCGCGATCGACCACGTGAACGTCGTCCCGTTGTACGACTTCGGCGAGGCGCAGGGCCGGCTGTTCATCGCCATGCGCCTGGTCACCGGCACCGATCTGGCCAAAGAGGTGGCCTACGGACCGCTGCCGGTACGCCGCACCCTGGAGATTCTCAACCAGGTCGGCGCCGCCTTGGACATGTTGCACACCCACGGCCTGGTGCACCTGGACGTCAAGCCCGCGAACGTGCTGATGACCCGCAACGAGTCGTCCGGCACCGAACATGTCTACGTCGCCGACTTCGGGCTCACCCGACGCGGTACCAGCGGGCACCGGACGGCCGCGGGTGACTTTCTCGGCTCGCCGAGCTACGCATCCCCTGAGCACCTGCGCGGCCAGGAGGTCGGTCCGGCTTCCGATACCTACTCCCTCACCTGCATGTTGTTCACCTGTCTGGCCGGCAGGGCCCCGTTCGTCGGCGACGTCACCACCGTCATCACCGGCCACCTGCGTGGCCAGGTGCCGTCCTTGTCGGCGCTCACCGGGCTCAGCTCCGGTATCGACCGGGTGATCGCCCGCGGCCTGGCCGCCGAACCCGCAGCCCGCTACCCGACCAGCGCCGACCTGCTCGGATCTGCCCGCCGGGCGCTGACCTCGCTGCGGGACGAGGATCCGATTCCTGCGCCGGTGCCCCAGCCGATGCCGTTCGCGGACCGGACCCGGCCGTCCGGCCCGCCGGGCACCAGGGAGCAGACCGGGCCGGTGAACGCACCTGGCCCGGGCGGGACGGGTCCGTACGGGGTCACGCCGCCGCCGACCACCGACACCGGGCTGTTCGGACCGACCCAGGTGGTCTCGGGCCAGCCCAAGGTCGGCACCCACGTCGCCGACGTTTCGGACCGGCATCCGGCACCGATCTACCCACAACACGCGTACCCGACCCCGCCGCCGGGGACAGCTCAGCGTCCGGCCGGTCCGCCGCACGGGCCGCCACCACCGATGTTTCACCCCGGGGCGCCCCCAGCATCACCGGCACCGTCCTCCCGGTCGAGATCGCGTCTGTATGCGTACCTGGGCCTGGGGGTGCTGGTGCTCGCCGCGCTCCTCCTGGTCGGCTATCTGGTGCTCACCGGTCATGACGACTCGCCCGGGCCGGGGGAGCAGACCACAACGCTGCCGATAGCCCCGACGTCGAGCCCGGCCACCGGATCGGTGCCGACGGAACTGCTCCCGACGATGATCGATCCGTCGCTGGTCAGCTCGATTCCGGGCCTTTCAGTGCCGGTCAAAACCTCCGGCTGAGAGGCTCGGCGGCGGTCGAAATTCCGCAGCGGGGAGCAAGAAGACGTTTTCCGGAACGATCGGATGCGCGACCGTCGGGTGTGGCGGACGTCTCAATGCGGCTGATCCCCTGACCCTGGGTGAGGCACATCCAGCGATTTCCAAGGTCCGCCGCTCATCGTATCAATCGGTGTTTGTGCTGTTCACAGCCTTGGCAAACGCCTCGATTGCGGCCTCTCGCGCTTTCTGTGCCATTTGTCGAATTGTATGTGAATGGCAACGCAGCGCTATGTGTGGAAGATCAACAAAGACCATGCGCTTGCACAGAGTTTGACCGGCTATTGATGGCTCGTTATCGTTCCGTGACGCGTTCGAAATTGTGCAGATGTTCGCGAACGTGTTGCGCCAACAAGAAGTGTAAAAGTCCAATCGCGTAGTTCCATCAATGTTGTTCTGCGCGCAATCAGCAAGGAGTTGGGTTTGTCGGAACTGCATGCCAAGCGCCCGGTCGTTCGCCGCGGGCTGTCCGCCGTCGTCATTGCGGCCGCCGTGTTCGCCGGAATGATTGTCGCGACCGGGACCTCCTCGGCCGCCGTCGCAGCGTCCGCTGCCCCCACCAAGTCGACCAGGGTCGGAGTCGGGCTCAGTGACACCGTCTTCCCCAAGGGTCAGCAGGTATTCGCCCGCGCCGCGGTGAAGGACAGCGCCCACCGCGCCGGCAAGGGCACCGTGGTCTTCTTCATCGACGGCAAGCCCTACAAGCGGGTGAAGTTGAACTCCAAGGGCATCGGCCAGGGTTACATCTGGGCATCCGTCGGACGGCACCGGATCAGCGCCAAGTTCTATCCCGCGGCCAACTCCGGCCAGCGCAGCGCGTACAACCGGACCGGTGACCTGTTCGACGTGACCAAGCCGAAGCCGAAGGCCAAGGTCGTCGTCAAGTCCGCGTCGGCCTCGGTCTCCCGCGGCACTCCGGGCTGGTATGCCGACCGGAGCCACTGGAGCGTGAACTGGGACGCGATTGCGCAGTGCGAGTCGACCCAGAACTGGAGCATCAACACCGGCAACGGTTACTACGGTGGCCTGCAGTTCGACTACGGCACCTGGTTGGGCGCCGGTGGTGGCACCTACGCCCAGCGCGCGGACATGGCCAGCAAGTACGAGCAGATCACCATCGCCGAGCGGGTCTACGCCGGTCGTGGTCTGTCCCCGTGGGCCTGCGGGTACGCCGCCGGCTGACGGTGAGTTGAGCCGGGGCGCATTCCCCGGACCCTGAGGCAGCCGAACGGCGCCGTCGCGTGAATCACGCGGCGGCGCCGTTCGCGTATTCGCGAGAGTCGTCGACGGCAGGGCGGCTGTCTTGCACTCGCCTCATCCGAGTGCCAGACTGAATCCTGGCACTCGGGTACTGCGAGTGCCAGGTCGGTGCGGCGAGAGGCCGCCCCTCCCGGCCACCCGGTCGGTGGGGTGTTCTCGTCCGTCGCGGGCGTCGTCGCCGGCCGTCACCTGCCCTGTCTCTGCTCGTCGCCCGTGTGTGCGGCGGACGGATGAATCTGGAGGATTCACACCTCATGTCGAAGCTGATCGCTTTCAACGAGGAAGCGCGTCGCGGGCTGGAGCGCGGGATGAACATCCTCGCCGACGCCGTCAAGGTGACGTTGGGCCCGCGTGGCCGCAACGTCGTGCTGGAGAAGAAGTGGGGAGCGCCCACCATCACCAACGATGGTGTGTCGATCGCCAAGGAGATCGAGCTCGAGGACCCGTACGAGAAGATCGGGGCCGAGCTGGTCAAGGAAGTTGCCAAGAAGACCGACGACGTCGCGGGTGACGGCACCACCACCGCGACCGTGTTGGCTCAGGCGCTGGTCCGCGAGGGGCTGCGCAACGTCGCTGCCGGCGCGAACCCGCTCGGTCTGAAGCGGGGCATCGAGAAGGCCGTCGAGGCCATCAGCACCCAGCTGCTCGAGGACGCCGTCGAGATCGAGACCAAGGAGCAGATTGCGGCCACGGCCTCGATCTCCGCCGCCGACCCGGCCATCGGCGAGCTCATCGCCGAGGCGATGGACAAGGTCGGCAAGGAAGGTGTCATCACTGTCGAGGAGTCCAACACCTTCGGGCTGGAGCTGGAGCTCACCGAGGGCATGCGGTTCGACAAGGGCTACATCTCGATGTACTTCGCCACCGACGCCGAGCGTCAGGAGGCCGTGCTCGAGGACCCGTACATCCTGCTGAACTCGGGCAAGATCTCCAACATCAAGGACCTGCTCCCGGTGCTGGAGAAGGTCATGCAGGGCGGCAAGCCGCTGCTCATCATCGCCGAGGACGTCGACGGGGAGGCGCTGCCCACCCTGGTCGTGAACAAGATCCGTGGCACCTTCAAGTCGGTTGCCGTCAAGGCCCCCGGCTTCGGTGACCGGCGCAAGGCCATGCTGCAGGACATCGCCATCCTCACCGGTGGCCAGGTCATCAGCGAGGACGTCGGGCTCAAGCTGGAGAACGCCGACCTGACCCTGCTGGGCACCGCCCACAAGGTCATCGTGACGAAGGACGAGACCACCATCGTCGACGGTGGCGGCGACGCCGAGCAGATCGCAGGCCGGGTCAACCAGATCCGTGCCGAGATCGAGAAGTCGGACTCCGACTACGACCGGGAGAAGCTGCAGGAGCGGCTGGCCAAGCTGGCCGGCGGCGTTGCGGTGATCAAGGCCGGAGCGGCGACCGAAGTCGAGCTCAAGGAGCGCAAGCACCGCATCGAGGACGCCGTGCGCAACGCCAAGGCGGCCGTCGAAGAGGGCATCGTCGCCGGCGGTGGAGTCGGTCTGCTGCAGGCCGCCACCAAGGCGTTCGAGAAGCTCGAGCTCACCGGTGACGAGGCGACCGGGGCGAACATCGTCCGGGTGGCCGTCGAGGCTCCGCTCAAGCAGATCGCCATCAACGCCGGCCTCGAGGGCGGCGTCGTTGCCGACAAGGTCAAGAACCTGCCCGCGGGCGAGGGTCTGGACGCCGCCACCGGCGAGTACAAGAACCTGATCAAGGCCGGAATCATCGACCCGGCCAAGGTCACCCGCTCGGCGCTGCAGAACGCCGCGTCGATCGCCGCGCTGTTCCTGACCACGGAGGCCGTGGTCGCGGACAAGCCGGAGAAGTCTGCTGCCCCGGCCATGCCGGGTGGCGGGGACATGGACTTCTGAGTCCACCCGCATCGCGGTTCCTGTCGGAAGGGCCCGTCACCGTTCGCGGTGGCGGGCCCTTCCGCATGTCCGGACGGGCATCCGCCCCGGGCATCCCACATGTGGGATGAGGCGGGCGATCGGGTCCTCGGCCATACTCTCGAGAGAACCGGGCGCTGCAGGGTGGCCGCGGCAAGCGAGGTGGACGGATGGACGACGTGGGTGCGGTACCCACCGAGCCGACCGATGCCGCTCGCGTCGCCGGGCCGACCGACGCCGCTGCCGATCCCGTCGACACCGCTCGCGCCGCCGAGGCCACAGAGTTCATTCGCGCCGCCGAGGCCCTCGATGCCGCTCAGGCCGCCGAGCCTCCGGCGGAGGCGAGCCCAACCAGCTCCCCAGTTGCGCACTCCGGCGGTATCAGGGGGGCGTTGCGCTCGGCCACCGGATGGGCAGTCAACACTGCCGTGCTCACCACGGCGGCGGTGACCAACGGTGTCACCGAGACGGTGTCAGGAGTGGCCGGTGCGGCAGCGAGAGCGACGACCGGAGCGGCCGTCGCCACCATCAAGGTCGCCGATCCGGCCTTGCGGGCGACCATCCGAGCCATAGCCGAGATCGCCCTGGAGGAACTGGATCTCAATGCGATCGTGCAGGAGAAGGTCGACATCGACGCGATCGCTGCGCGGATCGACCTCGACACCATCATCGACCGGGTCGACGTGGACCGGGTCATCGGCAAGGTGGATCTGGACTCCGTGGTCGCCAAGGTCGATCTCGACGCGGCCGTGTCCCGGGTGGACCTGGACGCGATCGTCGGTCGGGTTGACGTCGGGAAGGTCATCGACAAGGTCGACATCGACGCCGTGGTGAGCACCGTTGACCTGGATGCGGTCGTCGAGCGGCTCGACATGGACGCGATCATCGCCAGGATCAACGTGATCGGCATCGCGCAGGACGTCATCGACGAGATCGACCTCCCGCAGATCATCCGCGACTCCACCGGCTCTCTGGGCGCTGATGCCGTTCAGGGCGTGCGATCGCAGTCGATGCAGGCCGACGATGCCGTCGCCGGTTTTGTCGGCCGTCTGCTCGGTCGGGACCGACGGACCGAGCTGTCATGAGCCGAGCGTCGAGCGAGCGAATCGTCAGCACTTCATGACGCAACCCAACCCGAGCGGCAGCGAGGGGAGGGTCGTGGCATGACCGTCGCCACCAAATTGGCACGGGCCGAGCGACCGGCCGGCATCGTCACCCGGGCGCTGGCCTGCGCCGTGGACATCCTGGTGGTGGCACTGCTGGCCAGCGGGACATACCTGGGTTGGGCGTTCTTCAAGTTGCTCCTGGATCCGAAGAACTTCAGCTGGCCGGAGACCGGCCTCTGGCTCTCGATGGTCGGCCTGATGGGCCTGGCCGTCGTCTATCTGACCTTCTTCTGGTCCACCTCTGGACGAACGATCGGCGGCACCCTCATGGGTGTGCGGGTGGTCGGCCCGCGCCACCGCATCATGCGCTTCACCGGATCGCTGATCAGGGCGTTCTTCTGTGTGGTGTTCCCCATCGGGCTCTTCTGGGCGTTGGTGGACAGCCGGCGCCGGTCGGTGCAGGACGTCGTGCTGCGGACCAAGGTCATCTACGACTGGAGCAGCAAGCCCCCCGAGCCGATCCCCGCAGTCAAGGACGCGCTACCCGATCCCCGTTGACATCACATCGATGAGCGTTCAAGATGATTCCATGATCGATCGGGTGTGGGACCTCGTGGCGCGTCGCCACGTCGATCTCATGCGCACGTGCACTGCGGTGTGTCCGGCGTCCTGACTTCGCGCCCTCGACCACCTGCCGCTCCGTGCGGTTTTCCCCGAGAGAAACCCCATGTCACCCGTACTTCCGGCGCGCTTTGCCGCGCCCGTCATCCGTCCCTTCGATGTCGTGCCGACCATTCATCCGCTGGCTCCGCCCGACCCGACGCTGACCAAGCTGGTCACCTTGGTGCGCGCCCTCGCCCGCAACACCCGGCTGTGGCAGCCGCGGGTGAAATTCACCGAGACACGCTATTGGACAAGGCTTCCGGCTCCTGACGGGGTCGATGTCTGGTTGCTGACGTGGTTGCCGGAGCAGGGCACAGAGCTGCACGACCACGGCGATTCGGCGGCCGCGTTCACCGTTGTCGGGGGAACGCTCACCGAACTCAGGGTGGACGACGACGGCGAACTGACCGCCGCCGAGCTCAGTTCCTCCGCGGTGCGCACGGTGGCGCCCGGCGTGGTGCACGATGTGCAGAACCATCACGTCGTGCCGGCCATCAGCATCCATGCCTATGCTCCTGCGCTGCGGAGGATGACCTACTACCGTTTGGGCGACGGCGGTTTGGAGCCGACCCGCACCGTGCTCGGTGACGAGCCGGAAAAGCCGTGACCACGATCGCCGACGTGCTCGACCGCGCCAGGGAGCGGCTGACCCGGGTGGAACCGTCTGCCGCGTACGCCGAAATCAGTCAGGGCGCCCTGCTGGTCGACATCCGCCCGCAGGCCCAGCGGTCGGCGGAGGGCGAGATCCCCGGTGCAACGGTGATCGAGCGGAACGTCTTGGAATGGCGGCTGGATCCGGCGTCCGAGGCGCGAATCCCGGAAGCGGTCGATCATGACGTGCGAATTGTGGTGATCTGTTCGGAGGGGTACACCTCGAGCCTGGCTGCGGCCTCGCTGCTGGATCTCGGGCTCTGGCGGGCCACCGATGTCATCGGCGGGATCGCCGCCTGGCGGGCCGCGGGTCTGCCCGTCCGCGAATTTGGAGCTCAGGCGCCGGGCACGTAGTCGGAGATCCCGGGGGCGGCCTGCAGCCATGTCAGCGCCGACAGACCGCCGGGCGCTTGCGGGTCCGCTTCCGAGACAGCCGAAACCCGGGTCGCCGGCAGACCGTCCGTGACGAGCGCACGCAGATCCGTTGCGCCGAGGAGGGAATCGGCGGGAGCGGGCGGAAGGTCCGTTGCTGCGGCGCGGATCCCCGCTCGGGTCAGGTTGGCCTGCGAGCAGGCCTGTTGCAGCAGTCGGCCCCAGGTCGCGCCGCTGGCATAGCCGGCGAACAGCAGCGGACCCGGGTCGGTCCCGCCACTCGCGGTGTACGCGGTCATCACCGCCTGGGCCACCGGGTTGTCCGAGTCCAGGGCCGTGGTCGGGGTGCTGACCAGCAAGCGCCCGTGCCAGGTCGGGTCGATGGCCGCTGCGTCGAAGCCATCGAGTGTGGTGACCACGGTGACCTCAGGTCCGGTGGAGGCCAGCGCCTGCCGGGTCAATGCCGGGCCACCGAGGACAGCGACGGCCGCCACACCGGCCCAGTCTGCGGCCGCCGGATCGCTGAACGTTCGCAGCGTGATGCCGCTGCGGTCCGCGAACCACTGCAGGCCCGCCAGCTCCTCGACGGCGTCGGCGGAGCCGTCCGTGAGCACTCCCAACTCGCCGCCCGGGCGAACGATGCCGGCTTGCACGAGGTAGGACTCGGCGTTGATCGCGAGAATGTCCGCGGTCGCCCCGACGATCATCGGTCCCCACGGCGACAAGTCGGCGGAGCGTCCGATGGGCGTCACCGCGGGGATCTGGTCTTCGACGAAGCGTCCGGCCAACTCGCTCTGCACGAGCGAGTCCGACAGCGTCAACAACCCCAACGTCGCCGGCGCGATCTCGCGGTAATCCGCAACAGCAGCGTCGGTGCCGGACGGCTCGGCCGCGCGCAATTCGATGCGTCGGCCGCACACTCCGGTCGTTCGATTGATGGTCGACTGCCAGAGTCGGACCCCGGCGGAGAAGCCGCGGTCGAGCCTGGGATCGACCAGCAGCCCCAGGGTGATCCGGTCAGCTTCGACGCCCGGCCCGGTCTGCAGCCCGTCCGGGGTCAGCGGCACCAGGCTGGTGCTGGTCGGCGCCGTGCTCGACGCCGAGCGTCCGGTCGATGCCGCGATGCTGTCCGGTGCCGGGCTGCTCGCACCGGCACCGGAGGACGCCACCGCGCTCGACGGTGCCGCAGTAGCGGGATCGGGGTCGGGTCCTCCGCTGGTACATCCGCCGAGCATCGCCGCAGACGCCACCAGAGCGACCACCGTGGCGCGCCGCAGCCGACGGGTCATTCAGCCGTGCCCGGGACGGCCGGCCCGAGCAGGTCATCGGCGTCGACGATGCGATAGGCGTACCCCTGCTCGGCCAGGAACCGCTGCCGATGCGCCGCATAGTCGGTGTCCAGGGTGTCGCGGGCCACCACCGAGTAGAAGTGTGCCTGCTTGCCGTCCTTTTTCGGCCGCAACAACCGTCCCAGCCGCTGCGCTTCCTCCTGCCGCGACCCGAACGTGCCCGAGACCTGAACCGCGACAGCAGCTTCCGGCAGATCGATGGAGAAGTTCGCGACCTTGGACACCACCAGGGTCGAGACCTCGCCGGCCCGGAACGCGTCGAACAACCGCTCCCGTTCGGCGGTCCTGGTGGAGCCCTGGATGACGGGCGCCTGGAGCGCTTCGCCGAGTTCGTCGAGTTGGTCGAGGTAGGCGCCGATCACCAGGGTCGGCTCGCCGGGGTGGCGATCCAGCACAGCCCTGACCACCGGCAGCTTGGTGCGCGCCGTCGAGGCGATCCGGTAGCGCTCCTCCGGCTCGGCGATGGCGTAGGTGAGCCGCTCGTGGTCGGTCATGGTGACCCGCACCTCGGTGCACTCCGCCGGTGCGATCCAGCCCTGTTGCTCGATGTCCTTCCACGGCGCGTCATAGCGCTTGGGCCCGATCAGCGAGAACACGTCGCCCTCGCGGCCGTCTTCGCGTACCAAGGTGGCGGTCAGCCCCAGCCGCCGCCGCGACTGCAGGTCGGCGGTCATCCGGAACACCGGCGCCGGCAACAGGTGGACCTCGTCGTAGATCACCAATCCCCAGTCGCGCGAGTCGAACAACTCGAGGTTGCGGTAGACGCCGCCGGATTTGCGGGTCATCACCTGGTAGGTGGCGATGGTGACCGGTCTGACCTGCTTGCGTTCGCCGGAGTACTCACCGATCTCGTCCTCGGTCAGTGAGGTCCTGGCCAGCAGTTCCCGTCGCCACTGACGTCCGGCGACGGTGTTGGTGACCAGGATCAGGGTGGTCGCGCCGGCCTTGGCCATCGCGGCCGCGCCGACCAATGTCTTGCCGGCGCCGCAAGGCAGCACGACGACCCCGGAGCCCCCGGCCCAGAAGCCCTCGACCGCATCCAACTGGTAGGACCGCAACGCCCAGTCGTCGGTCTTCAGGGAAATCGGATGGGCCTCACCGTCGACATAGCCGGCCTCGTCCTCGGCCGGCCAGCCGACCTTGAGCAGCGCCTGCTTGAGCCGGCCGCGCTCCGATGGGTGCACGGCCACCGTGTCAGGGTCGATGCGGCTCCCCGAGCATCGGGCTGATCTTCTTGTTGCGCAGCACCTCTTCCAGGACCGCCCGGTCCCGCGAGGCCATGATCAGCCCGTGCGCCGGATGCGTCTGCAGCACCAGCCGGCCGTAGCGACCCATGGTGTCGACGACGTCAACCAGCAGGGACTGCGGAACCGGGAACCGCGACCAGCGGACCAGCGCGTCCACCACCTGCTCGGCGTCGTGCCCGGCGGCTCGGGCGTTCCAGAGCGCCAACGGTGTGATCCGGTAGGTGTGCATGTGCTCCGGGGAGCGTTCGAGCTCGGCGAACGGGGCGATGTTGGCCCTGGCCGCCGGCGCGTCGGGGTGGGCGACCTCCAGCAGCAGCGTCTTGTCGGACTGGACGATCAGCGGTCCGTCGGTCACCGGTGTCCTCTCATTGGGCCCGGAGTCGTACGAGCGCATCGGGCGACCGCAACAGTCCATTGTCCCACGAACTACGACGGTCGCCGATTTCGCCGCGGATGACGCCATGGTCGAGGTCCATGGGGACAACTCCCCGAGTCGGTCTACGACACGCGAACGCGTCCGGTTAGGGTGACCTGCGTAACCGGCCGGGCCGGTGCCGTCGGGGAAGGACGTCCACAGCCATGAGCACGCCGCAGGGACCTCGCCCGGGGATCCCAGTCACCGGGGCAACCCGGTCAGTACCCGGGTCAATGGGGCTACCCCGCCGCCCGACCCGTCGAGCGGCGCTCAGCCGGCCAGTCCGGGGTCCTATCCGCCGCCGGTTGACCCCTACTCGACGCAGGCCGGGTCGTATCCCCCTCCCGCGGGTTCCTACCCTCCGCCGGCGGGTTCCTACCCTCCCCCGGCCGAGTCATATCCGCCGCCGGCGGGTGGTTCGTACCCGCCCCCGATCGGTGCCTACGGCGATGCGCAGCAGCCGGGCATGGCTCCCGGTATGTACCCGCCGCCCGGGCTCCGTGGACCCGGGAGCCATGCCGCCGGCGCGAGCCGGTCAACAAGAAGGGGATGACCCCGCAGCGGATCATCATGCTGTCGATCATCGGAGTGCTGGTGGTCGGCGTCGGCATCTGGGCGTTCGTCACCTCGCAGAAGGCGACGGTCAATGCCAAAGTCGGCGACTGCATCAAGGTCGAAGGCGACACCACCGTCGGGAACCCGGACACCAGCCAGATCGACTGCAACGATCCGGCCGCGCTGTTCGTGGTGACCGAAACCGGCGACAAGAACCTGACCTGTGAGGACGCGGAGGCCGAGTACTACCAGAAGAACTCCAAGGGCGACGTCACCGACCGGATCTGCCTCCGGCCGAACTTCCAGACCGGCAAGTGCTTCGTTCCGGCGCCGACCACTGTGCAGCTCCCGCAGGTCGGTGACTGCTCATCGATCAACGGGGCACCAAGTACAAGGTGCTGCTCTTCGACGCCACCACGGCCGATGAGTCGAAGTGCCCTTCCGATTCCGTGGGCGCCTACAGCTCGGCGAAACGCAACTACGTGGTCTGCTTCGGCGACTCCTGAGCGCCGGATTCGCCATCCTGATTCAGATCCGGTCAGGTGCCTCCGTGGCCAACACGCGCGCCGGATCCGTCGGTGCACTTTCCGACGCCGCCACCTCGACCATGACCAGGAGCAGCTCGTCGTCCTTGGCGACGTAGATGCTTGCGGTACGCGGCGTGCGGATCGCGAAGGCTCGATCGCCCAGATCCGAAATATCGGTGGTGGTCCCGCCGGTCGGTCGGGTTCGCTTGGGCACCAGGCCGTACGCCTCTGCAGCCCTGGTGGTGATCAGGACTCGCGACGGCGAACACGGCCAGTCGGGCCGCCCATCGGCAGCGCCGCCGCCGGGTCGGATTCACAGCCAACGTCGGACGTGGCACCGGTAGTCGGCGAATTCGTGATCCGAAATGTTCTGCGAGGTAACGCTCTTCGGGGGCGATGACGAGGACCTGAACGGCCAGCAGGGCGAGTGGGAAGGTCAGGAACGGCCACCAAGACGCCGACCACCGCCGCCACCCCGAGATAGGCGAGCGCCAGCCCGGCGTACATGGGATTTCGGCTGAGCCGGTAGACGCCCGTGGTCAACATTGCGCGACGGGACGGTGCGGAACGATCGTCGTGTTGTGCTCGCATCACCGTGGCCACCCCGGCCCCGGCGAGCACGACGCCTGCAGCCAGCACGACCCGCCCAGCGGAATCCTGAGCCCGGCCGCGCCGATCGACAAGGGCGCGGTCAGGCGCGCAGCCCCATCCCGGCGGCGAAGGCGGCGCCGTAGTACAGCGGCGGCGGGATCGGCGCGACGGACGCGCCCCGCGCGCCGTCGCCGGATCGGTGAGCGTCACGCCCACACCTGGTCGGTCAGTGCCGAGCCGCTGGCGTGCAGGACGTCCAGTCGGTGCACTTCCGGTTCGGTCGCCGGGCGTTGCCCACCGAAAGCGGCATCGACGGCCGGGTGGATCCGCTCGTCGAACGCCCTGGCGCAGGCCTCCTCGGACTCCCAGACGTCGATGTAGCGCAGCCGGCCGTCGGGCTCGCGCACGCACAGGTGCAGCAGACTTCCGGCAATCGGCTCGGGGCCGATGCTCGTCCATGATCGACCGGTACTGCTGCTCGCCGATCGGAACGTCCTGGATGAAGGCGTAGACCATGTCCAGCTCCTTCTGGTAAATTTATCCGAACAATGTTCGGATGAATAAGGAGACGGTAGGCCCGATGTCGGAAGACGTCAAGAGCGGTGCCGAGACAGCGCAGCTATTCCTCGCCGCGGCGGCTCGAGCAGGCAGCGGCGACCCGCAGCGAGATCCTGGCCGCCGCGCGCGAGTTGTTCGTGGCCGACGGCTACGTGGCGACCACGGTGGCCGCCGATCGCCGCCCGGGCCCGGGTGTCCGTCGACACCGTGTATGCCGCCGTCGGCCGCAAGCCGGCGTTGCTCCGCGAGTTGGTGGAGACGGCGATCTCCGGCGCCGACGCGCCCATACCGGGCGCGCAGCGCGACTACGTGGCCCGGATGCATGACGCCGCAGGCGCCCGCGAGGCGTTCACGATCTATGCCGCAGCGATCACCGGCATCCACCAGCGCCTCGCACCGGTGTTCCTCGCCCTACGGGATGCGGCCGCGACCGACCCGGCCTGCGCGGCCCTATGGACCGAAATCGCCGAACGCCGGGCGCGCAACATGCGCGCCCTGGTCGCCGACCTGCGCCCGACCGGTGAGCTGCGCGACGACCTGACCGACGACAGATCGCCGACATCATCTGGAGCATGAACTCGGCCGAATACTGGGATCTGCTCGTCCGGGAACGATCCTGGACGCCGGCCGAGTTCGAGACCCACCTCGCCGATGCCTGGATCCGCCTCCTGGTGACGTCGCAGGGGGCCGCGCCGCTCCCCTAGGGTCGGTGGATCAGCCGAGCGATGCCGAACCGAGGGGACCTGTCGTGACCCTCGCCGCGTCGCTGCCCGCCGTCCCCGATGCCGAGACGGATCCGGACCTGCTGGTCGACGCGTTCCTCGACTGGGCTGCCGGGCTGGGCCTGCAGCTCTACCCGCACCAGGAGGATGCGCTCCTGGAGATCGTGGCGGGCTCGCACGTCATCGCGGCCACCCCGACCGGGTCGGGCAAGAGCCTGATCGGGACGGCGGCGCTGTTCGTCGCCCTGGCCACCGGTCGGCGGGCGTACTACACCGCGCCGATCAAGGCCCTGGTGAGCGAGAAGTTCTTCGACCTGGTCGACATCTTCGGGGCGGGCCGGGTCGGCATGATCACCGGCGACTCGGCGGTCAATCCGAACGCGCCGATCATCTGCTGCACGGCGGAGATCCTGGCCGGCGTGGCGCTGCGCGGCGGCATCGACGCAGACGCCGGTGTGGCCGTGCTCGACGAGTTCCACTACTACGGCGACCCGCAACGCGGCTGGGCCTGGCAGGTCCCGCTGCTGGAGCTGCGCACCTGCCAGTTCGTGCTGATGTCGGCGACGCTGGGCAACGTCGAGCTTCTTCGTCGACGACCTGCAGCGCCGCACCGGGCGGTCGGTGGCTGTGCTCACCGGGGTGGAACGGCCGGTGCCGCTGCACTTCTCGTACTCGGTGCAGCCGCTGACCGAGGAGCTCGAGGACCTGCGGCACACCCATAGGGTGCCGGTCTACATCGTGCACTTCACCCAGGCCGCCGCGCTGGAACGGGCGCAGGCACTCACCAGCATCGCGCTGGCCACCCGGGAGCAGCGCGACGAGATCGCCGAGCTGATCGGCGATTTCCAGTTCTCCGCCGGCTTCGGCCGCACCCTGTCCAGGCTCGTCCGGCACGGCATCGGGGTGCACCACGCCGGCATGCTGCCCAAGTACCGCCGCCTCGTCGAACGGCTGGCCCAGTCCGGCCTGCTCCAGGTGATCTGCGGCACCGACACTCTCGGCGTCGGGATCAACGTGCCGATCCGCACCGTGTTGCTCACCGCGCTGGCCAAGTACGACGGGACCAGGACCCGGCAGTTGACCGCGCGCGAGTTCCACCAGATCGCCGGCCGGGCCGGTCGGGCCGGATTCGACTCGGCCGGCGACGTGGTGGTGATGGCGCCGGAGCACGTGATCGAGACCGAGAAGGCGCTGGCCAAGGCCGGCGATGACCCGGCGAAGCGGCGAAAAGTGGTTCGCCGCAAGGCCCCCGACGGATTCGTGTCCTGGGGCGAGCCATCGTTCCAACGATTGGTGCAGGCCGAGCCGGAGCCGCTGACCTCGCACTTCGTCGTCACCCACGCCATGTTGCTCGGCGTGCTGTCCCGACCGGAGGACGCGGTCGCCGCGATGCGTCGGCTGATCGAGGAGAGTCACGAACCGCGGGACCGGCAGCTCCGACACATCCGCCGGGCCATCGCCATCGCCCGCGGACTCATCGCCGCCGGCGTGGTGGAGCGGCTGGACGAGCTCGACGAGTTCGGTCGCCGCTACCGGCTCACTGTCGACCTGCCCACCGACTTCGCGCTGGACCAACCGCTCTCGCCCCTGGCGCTGGCCGCCCTGGAGATTCTCGACCGAGAGGCGCCGTCGTACGCCGTTGGACGTGGTGTCACTGGTCGAGGCGGTGTTGGACGGCCCGGGGATCGTGTTGGCCGCGCAGCGGTTCAAGGCGCGCGGCGAGGCGGTGGCGGCGATGAAGGCCGAGGGCATCGAGTACGAGGAGCGGATGGAGCTGCTCGAGGAGGTCGACCATCCGAAGCCGCTGGCCGACCTCGTCGAGGTCGCCTACGAGTCCTACCGGGCCGGCCATCCCTGGGTCGCCGAGTACTCGCCGCGAACCCAAGTCGGTGGTCCGGGACCTGTACGAACGGGCCATGACCTTCGGCGAGTACGTCGCGTTCTACGGGCTGACCCGATCCGAGGGCGTCCTGCTGCGGTACCTCACCGACGCGTACCGGGCACTGCGGCGGATGCTCCCGGCCGACGCGCTCACCGAGGAGCTCGAGGACCTGGTGGCCTGGCTCGGCGAACTGGTGCGCGGCGTCGACTCCAGCCTGCTGGACGAGTGGGAGGCGCTGGCGCACCCGGACGAGGCGCACCGGGAGGCCGGGACTGTCCGGCCGCCCAGCGCTTCTCGCGGGATCACCGCCAATCACCGGGGTTTCACCGTGCTGGTGCGCAACGCCCTGTTCCGCCGGGTGGAGCTGGCGTCCCGCGAGGACTACCGAGACCCTGGGCGAGTTGGACTCGGCCGCCGGGTGGACAGCGGACCGCTGGGCCGACGTCATGGACGACTACTTCGCCGAGTACCCGGATCTGGGCATCGATGCGCACGCCCGGAGCAGTGCGCTGTTCATGGTCACCGAGGAGCCGGGGGTCTGGACCGTCCGGCAGATCCTGGACGATCCGGCCGGCGACCAGGACTGGGGGATCACCGCGCAGATCGATCTGGCCGCCTCCGACGAGGCCGGGGAGCCCGTCGTCCACCTGGTCGATGTCGGCCCGGCCTGACGCCCTCGCCGGGGGAGGTGGCCCACATCTGTTGTTGATCATGGCGTTCGCAGCATGCAAAATGCGACCTATCTGCATAAAAGGTACAGAAGGGTGCCGCGAGTTCCATGATCAACATGCGATCCGCGGAACGTCGATTCAGTCGCCGGCTCAGTCGCTGTATTGGGCGTGGCCGTGCCGGAAGTAGCCGTAGAAGAAGATCGCGAACTTGTAAAGGACCCTAACAAAAGGGGCCATCGCGAACAGGGCATCAATCTCCGGGAAGTGTGGTGCTCACCGCAGTGATGCGGTGCAAGGCGAACTGCCGCATCTGGTTGTGCAGCGGGTCGAACGCCGCCACCCGGCCGCCGGCGACGCCGACCGGCTCGATCATCCGGCGGGTCGTCACCCCGGCCGAGTTCACGTAACTGATCCACACGGGCTGCCGGTGGGCCACGGCGTCGCGCAGGATGGCCAGCTGGGCGGCGGGTGCCTGCCCCGACTCGACCGCGGCGCCGTCGGCCGAGCGCATCCGGGCGATGAGCGCGGTCAGCTGGTCGTCCGACGGCACGGGCGGTTCCCGCCATCGCTGGTGGGTCACCAGGCCGACCTGGGTGCGGCGGGGCCGGCGGCGCAGGTCGAGCACCTTGCCGGTGGCGTCCTCGGCCACGGGGGCCAGCCCGGCGTCGGCCAGCACCTGATGCAGTTCCTCGACCTCGGTCATCCCGATGGCCACGGTGGGGGCCGAGCCGGCGCAAGGTGACGCCGGCCGCACCCGCCGCCGCGATGGCCTCGGCCACCAGCGCCGGATCCTCACTGTGCAGGTAGGTGTTGGCGATCCCGGTCCGGATCCGTCCGTACCGTCGGCCGACGTCGTCGATGAGGTAGGACAGCGACTGCGGCACGCCGGTCACCGAGTGCGCCTCGAACAGCTCATGCAGGTCGCCGGTCGTCATGCCGCCGTCGAGGGCCCGCCGCAGACTGGCCGGCGTCACCCGGTAGACCGTGGCGCTGCCGGCCGATTCCACGTCGGCGGCCTGCTCGAGGCGGCCGGCCAGCTCCGCGTCCAGCCGGCCGGGGGCCACGATCGTCAGGTCGGCCTGGACCAGCACGGTGTCCACTGCGGGGGGCATCGCCGCCGCCATGGTCTCGGCCGCGGTGGTCAGGTCCCCGGCCAGCAGTGCCCGGCCCGCGGTACCCAGGACGTCGAACGCGACGACGCCCAGCTCGGTCGCCTCGATCATGGTGGTGGACAGCAGCGCGTTGCGTCGTTCGGCACTGCGCAGCGGCGCCTGCCAGGCCAGCAGCGTGGTCAGGTCGCTCCGGGACCGGCCGGTTCCGGCCGGCATCGCGGCGAGCACGCCCAGGACGAAGCGGCGGTCGGCCGGACCGCGGGTCCAGGCCAGTTCCGGGGCCAGCGCGTTCTGCAGACGGTCGGCCGCGTCCCTGCTGCCCACCCGCGCGGGATCACGTCGCAGATCGAGCCAGACCTCGGCCAATTGGGACCAGGCCTGTTCCGGGGCGGCGGCCACGAATTCGTCGGCGGCGTGGGTGGGTGTCCAGTGCGAACTCAGCTCTCGACGACCCCTGGCATCCGCCGCGGCCACCAGGCCGGCCGCGGTCACCAACTCCACATAGAGCGCGGTGAGATGGTCGTCGAGCTCCAGGTCCTTGCCCAGCCGGCGCAGCTCCCGGATGCCGAGGCCCCCGGATTTGAGCACGGACACCGGCCGGTGCCCGATCAGGTCGAGCAGTCGAGCTACCCGTCCCAACGCGGCGAGGGCCTGCCCGGCGGCGGTCGCGTCGACCGTCTTGCTACCGGGGGACACCACCGGAGCAGTGGGTGGATCGGGCTCTGTCGGCCCGAGCGGCGGACCGCCCCGCACCGCCACCCCGACCTCCAACGGCAGCTCGACGGTGTGCTTGTCCAGGCGGCGGAGCAACCCGGCCGCGAGCAGTTCCTCCACGCCCGCCGGGACGGGACGACTGTCGGACAGCGCACCGACCGGCGGGCCGGGGACCAGCCGTTCGAGCACGGCTCGGGCGTCAGCGCTCAGCCCGCGCAGGGAGGCGCCCACCGCAGCCGGGTCCAGGCCCGCCCGTTTCCCGAGACCGGCCGGGTAGGGCGACAGCACGTCCACCACCGCGCGGGGGACGCGCAGTCCGGGATCTCGGACCAGACCTAGATCCTGCACCCGGTCCAGCGTCCGGATCAGTGCTTCGCGATCGGGGGTGGGCCCGAAGAAGGCGACCACGTCAGCCATCTCGACGTTGCGGTGCTGGCCATCGAGCAGCACCAACGCCTGCAGAACCTGGACGGCGAACGCGTCCAGGCCCTCCATCACCCGCCATACCGACGGGGGACTGTCCAGCCGGCGGGCCAGCACCTCCAGGTCACCCGGCGCCGGTACGACCAGGTCGGGCCGGGCGCGCAACAGCCGCGCGAGGGCCTCGTCGGACCGCCCACGCAGCCACGCCAGGGTGCCGGACATCCCTGTCACGGTAGTGACCGCAGGGTGCGAGCCGCACGGTGGTGAACACCGGCGTCGGCGGGTACCGGGCCACATCCACGCGATCGCCCTAGACTGACCACGACGGGATCGCCGGCCCCGGGGTGTCCGGCCTGTGAGCAAGGAGGACCGGTGGCCGAGTTCCGCGGCAAGGGCGTCGACCCGACCTGGCCGGTGGTCGAGGAGGGCGAGCACGTCCTCTCCGAGTTCAACGCCAGCGTGCAGGGCGCGCTGTCGCCCTTCGGTGATGTCGAGTTCCCCCTGCCGGCCGACGAGATCCCCTACATCCACCCCAAGACGGTCATCAACCGCTGAGCGTGATCACCGGCGTCCTGCTCGCGGCCGGAGCCGGTCGGCGATACGGGCGTCCCAAGGCCTTGGTGGATACGGGCGCCGGGCCCTGGGTGTTGCGCACCCTGGCGGCCATGGCCGGCTGCGACGACCTGCTCGTGGTGGTCGGGGACCGGGCGGACGAGGTCGTCGCGCTGTTGCCCGCCGACGTGAGTGCGGTGCGAAATCCGGACCACGACGTCGGCATGGGTTCGAGCCTAGGGGTGGGCCTGGCCGCGGTCCCGACGGGCTCGGACGCTGCGCTGGTCATGTTGGTCGACCTGCCCGACGTCGGACCAGAGGTGATCGACCGGCTCCTCGACGCCGCCAGGACGTCCGACGACCTTCCCCGGCTGCTCGCCCGGGCGGCGTACCGGGGTGATCCCGGCCATCCGGTTCTGCTGGGCCGCGCGCACTTTGCCGGGATATCCGCGACCGCGGCCGGCGACCGGGGGGCGCGGGACTACCTGGCTACCCACCAGGTAGCCCTGGTCGAGTGCGGTGACCTGGCCGGTGGCGCCGACGTGGACCGGCCCGAACCCGCCCACCCCCGACTACGATCGGTAGGGCGGTGCCGGAGTTGTCACCGCGACCGCAGGTGAAAGGACGTCAGGCATGGCCGTTCCCGGCCCCGGCTACTCGATCACCATGCGGATCGCCGCACCACCGTCGGCCAGCGCCGCCGGGGAATTGACCACGGCCGTCGGCAAGGCCGGCGGCGTGATCACCGCTTTCGACGTCGTCGAGTCGACGCCGGCCCTGCTCGTCGTCGACATCTCCGCCAACGCCCAGTCGGCCGACCACGCCTCGGCGATCACCGACGCCATCAACGAACTGGACGGGGTCACCGTCCGCAAGGTGTCCGACCGCACCTTCCTGGTGCACCTGGGCGGCAAGATCGAGGTGACCTCCAAGGTCGCGCTGCGCAATCGCGACGACCTGTCCCGGGCCTACACCCCCGGGGTCGCCCGGGTGAGTCAGGCGATCGCGGAGAACCCGGCCGATGCCCGCCGGCTGACCATCAAGCGCAACACCGTCGCCGTCGTCACCGACGGCACGGCCGTGCTCGGCCTGGGCAACATCGGC
This sequence comes from uncultured Actinomycetota bacterium, assembly GCA_963834185.1. Taxonomy (GTDB): domain Bacteria; phylum Actinomycetota; class Actinomycetes; order Mycobacteriales; family Nakamurellaceae; genus Nakamurella. Next base: position 9,931 of record CAWIAR010000011.1, on the reverse strand, counting down.
CCGGCGGCGGCGCTGCCGGTGATGGAGGGCAAGGCGGCGCTGTTCAAGAAGTTCGCCGGGGTCGACGCCTGGCCGGTATGCCTCGACACTACGGACACGGAGGAGATCATCCGGACGGTGCAGATCCTGGCCCCGGTCTACGGCGGGATCAACCTGGAGGACATCGCCGCCCCGCGCTGCTTCGAGATCGAGGCGAGACTAAGGGAACTGCTGGACATCCCGGTGTTCCACGACGACCAGCACGGCACGGCGATCGTGGTCGCCGCGGCGTTGCGCAACTCCCTGCGGGTGGTCGGCAAGAACCTGGCCGACGTGCGGATCGTCGTGTCGGGGGCGGGGGCCGCCGGCAGTGCGATCATCCGCCTGCTGCTGCACCAGGGGGCCACGGACATCGTGGCCTGCGACATCCTCGGCATCGTGCGGGCCGACCGGGATGGCATGGACGACAACCTGATCCAGATCGCCGGGTGCACCAATCCACGCGGAGTGTCCGGCACCGTCCACGACGCGCTGGTCGGGGCCGACGTGTTCATCGGGGTGTCGGCGCCGAACATCCTCACCGCGGTGGACATCTCGGGGATGGCAGCCGATGCGGTGGTGTTCGCGCTGGCCAACCCGGACCCGGAGATCGACCCGCTGGAGGCCCAGCCGCACGCCGCCGTCGTGGCCACCGGACGCTCCGACTTCCCCAACCAGATCAACAACGTGCTCGCCTTCCCCGGGGTGTTCCGCGGACTGCTCGACGCGCAGGCCACCGAGATCACCGAGGCCATGCTGGACGCCGCGGCCGACGCCATCGCCGACGTGGTGGCCCCGGATCAGCTCAACGCTTCGTACATCGTGCCCAGCGTGTTCGACGAGAAGGTCGCCCCGGCGGTGGCCAGGGCCGTGGTGGCCGCCGCCCACCCCGGCGGTCGAGTGGCCGGTGGCGCCAAGGAGTCCGCCGGGCACGGTGTGGTGGAATCGTCCGCATGACCGAGCCGGCGCTGACCCATGTGGACGCCCACGGCGCGGCCAGGATGGTCGACGTGTCCGACAAGGTCGCGACCGTCCGTAGCGCCATCGCCACCGGGGTGCTCCACACCACCGCACGAGGTGATCGACCTGTTGCGGCGCGACGGACTGCCCAAGGGTGACGCGCTGGCTACCGCCCGGATCGCCGGCATCATGGCCACCAAACGCACCGCCGACCTGGTCCCGCTGTGCCATCCGATCGCGATCACCGGTGCCACCGTTGACCTTTCGCCCGGGCCGGACTGGGTGCAGATCACCGCGACCGTGCGCACGACCGACCGCACCGGGGTGGAGATGGAAGCGCTGACCGCGGTGGCCGTCGCCGGGCTCACCCTGCACGACATGATCAAGGCGGTCGACCCGGCCGCTGTGCTCGACGGACTCAGGGTGGAACGCAAACAGGGGGGCAAGACCGGCGACTGGGTTCGTCCGGCGAACCGATGACTGCGCGCGGGCGATGACCGGGCCGGGCCGGACTGCGGCCGTGATCATCTCCTCCACCCGAGCCGCGGCCGGGGTGTATCCGGACCGCACCGGCCCGCTGATCGCGAGTGGTTGCAGGAGCGCGGGTTCGCCGTGCGGCTCGACGTGGTCGCCGACGGCGGCCCGTTCGCCGCGGCTCTGGCATCGGCGCTCGGCAGCCGACCTGATCATCACCTCGGGCGGCACCGGGATCTCGCCGACCGACCGTACCCCGCAGTTGACCGCCGACGTTCTCGACTACGAGATCCCCGGCCTGGCCGAGCAATTCCGCCGCTACGGCGCGGACGGCGTGCCCGACCGCGGTGCTCTCCCGCGGTCTGGCCGGAGTCGCCGGCCGCACCCTGGTGGTCAACCTGCCCGGGTCGACCGGCGGCGTCCGGGACGGGTTGGCCGTGCTCGACGGGGTTCTCGACCACGCGCTGGACCAGTTGCGCGGTGGCGACCACCCGCAGGGTGGCGTCGGGATGAGCGGCCGGGTGGTGACCACCGGGGTCAGCGCGCAGCCGCTGGACCTCGGATGCGTTGCTGGCGTCTGTCGACGACCCGGCGGCCGGCGCCGCGGTGTCGTTCGTCGGCCGGGTGCGCAACCACGACGACGGCCGGACGGTGACCGCCCTGGAGTACCACGAGCATCCGACTGCGGCCGCCATGGTCGCCGACATAGCCGAGCAGATCGCGGCTCGGGACGGCGTCATCGCCGTGTCCGTGGTGCACCGCACCGGCCTGCTGGACATCGGGGGCATCGCCATCGTGGCTGCGGTCTCCGCGGCGCACCGGGCCGAGGCATTCGCTGCCTGCGCGACCTGGTGGACGAGGTCAAGCGCCGGCTCCCGGTCTGGAAGCGCCAGGTGTTCGACGACGACACCGACGAATGGGTCGGCTCCGCCTGACCTCCCGGTCGTCCCGGTCTGCTCAATCGAAGGGGTCGTCCGGGTTGTCCGGCGAGCGCAACGCCGGGTCGGTCATCGCCGCCCCGATGAGCAGGCCGACGAACAACACACCGGCGACCAGGCACACCCAGGTGCCGACCGTCCCGGCGTTGCCTTTCAGGTGTGCCACCGGGATCCACACCGCCCCGTGCTCAGCAGCAGGGGCAGCAAGCGCGCCGAATGCCTTGTCGGCGGGCGGCAGATAGCGGCCGATGTGCGCCCCCGCCCCGAGCATCGCCAACACGCCGGCGATCCACACTCCGGGCGGCCAGGCGTTACGGGTCGGATCGTGCTCCCAGGGCAGGAACGTCGAACCGAACGCGATCAGCCCGAGCAGGCCGACGAGCAGTTCCCGCACTCCTGGCCTGCGCTCCACCGTGGGGTTCGGTGGCAGGACCACCGGTGGGTGTGCGATCGGGGTGACCGTGCGATCCGCGGGATCCTCCGGTCCACCCGGCGGCGGTGCGACCCGGATCCGCTCGGTCACCGGAGCCTCGGCAGCGGCCCGGTCCGCCGGGCCCGGGTCGTTCAAGTCGGATCCTGTCGGATCGGTCATGGTGGCTTCCCGGCTGGTCTGGCGATGCGTCCCTGATCCTGCCGTCCGGGGCCGCCGACGGCGAGCGGACGGGCCCGGACTCGACGATGAGCCCGATACGTCGAGAGGCCGGGACCTTCGCGGGTCCCGGCCTCTCGATGGATCTCCGCGCTACGAAATGTACAGCGCCGGTCCCGGCACCTTCATCGGCAGCTTGGCGCCGGCCTTCTGCGCCGACAGCGCCATGAAGTAGACCAACCCGAGCGACAGGATCAGGCACGCCCAGATGCCGAAGCCAGGCCCGCGCTGTAGCCTCGCGGCTCCCGATCGCCTTGCAGGCGGTCAAGGTCGCCCCGGTGTACCCGTCACACAGTCGTAGCTCGAGGTGTAGCTCGCGAAGATCTGGATCAACGCGATGACGTACAACACGAACAGCGCAACCGCGGCATAGACCAGGTAGATCACGGGGATCTGCGCCACCAGTTGCCCGGTGACGATCTGCACCGCGCGAATGATCACCACGGCCAGCAGCAGCAGCTGGATGATGATCCACCAGATGTGCCAACCGCCGGTGCTTCCTCCGCCGTACGACGTCGAGACGCAGATCCAGCCGAACGTGCCGAAGATGATCATCAGCACGCCGATGCCAAGGACGATCCAGTCACCGATCGAGACCTTGGACAGATCGACCGAGGGCTTGGCTGCCGCCGGGTGCGCCGTACCCGGGCGGCGGATAGCCACCCTGCGGCGGCGGAGCGAATCCGCCCTGGGGCTGGCCCTGATAGCCACCGGGCGGCGGGTAACCACCCTGCGGGGGTGGCGGGTAACCGCCGGGTGGGGCCTGGCCCGCGGCCGGGTCGGGGTTGGGCGCGGCCGGGTACCCGCCAGGCGCCGGTGGACCGCCGGGGGCGGGGTCCGCCGGCGCCGGGTAGCCGCCCGGGGCCGGCGCGGCCGGGTACCCCCTGGCGGCGGGCCACTGGGTGCGGACGGCGGCACCTGGCCGCCGGGCGGCGGATATCCGCCGGGTTGCTCAGGCGGCGGCGGGTATCCGCCGGCCGGTGGCTGGGTCACGGGTTCCCTCCAGGTCTGTGCGCGTGTGCGCACGCTCACGGCACGCAAACGACGACGGTCCGAACGGTATCGCTCCCCCCACGCCCTGGGTAGTGGACACACCCAGTGATCATCGACGCGGTGGTCGGCGTGTTCGAGCGCACCGGTCGTCGTGGTGATACCTGCCAGGTCTGTCCGAGGGGGAATCCGCCGCTTCCCGCAGGCCAGATTCCGGGCCGCCCGGGCGGCGAATGCGCTGGTCAGCCACCTGCAAACGGGGGAAGGACATCCAGTGTCGCGCCGTCGATGAGTGGCTGGCCGGTGCCATGGACGGCTACTTCGTCCAGCAGATAGGAAGAACGGTCCAAGACCTTGGCGAGCACTCCGCCGTGTGCGTCACACACCGTCCGCAGCAGATCCGCAACAGTCGACCGACCCGTCAGGGTGACGGTTTCCTCGGCGGTGCCGGCGGCAGCTCTGGCCGCCGCGAAGTACCGCACCCGCACGTTCAGGGATTCGGCGTCAGCCACCGATCGCGCTCATCGGCCGGTCGGGCTGCAGGAACGACGGGTCGTCGATGCCGTGACCGGGCAGCTTCCCCCACATCGCGGTGCGCCAGGCCCGGGCCAGTTCCTCGTCGTCGGCGCCGCCACGCAGTAGGGCGCGCAGGTCGGTCTCGGTGCGGGCGAACAGGCAGGTCCTGATCTGGCCGTCGGCGGTGAGCCGGGTACGGTCGCAGTCCCCGCAGAACGGCCGGGTGACCGAGGCGATGATGCCCACGGTGGCCGGACCGTACGGCGCATCGTGGCCGACCACCCGGAACAACTCGGCCGGGGCGCCGCCGCGGGGGGCACCGTCCGGCTGCAGGTCGAAGTCGCGCGGACAACGTTTCCAGGATCTCGTCGGCGGTGACCATCGCAGTACGGGTCCACTGGTGCCCGGCGTCCAACGGCATCTGTTCGATGAAGCGCAGCTGGAAGCCGTGCGTCAGGGCGAACTCCAGCAGCGCTGGGGCCTCGCTGTCGTTGACCCCGCGCAGCAGCACCGCATTGATCTTCACCGGATCCAGCCCGATCTTCCTGGCCGCGGCCAGGGCATCGAGCACGTCCGGCAACCGGCGCCGGCGGGTCAGGGTCAGGAAGGTCTCCGGGTCCAGGGTGTCCAGCGAGATGTTCACCCGGTCGAGTCCGGCCGCCGCGAAATCCTCGGCACGACGGGCGAAGCCGATTCCGTTGGTGGTCAACGACATCTGCGGCCGGTCCGGCAGCCGTCCGACGGCTGCGATCAGCTCAACGATGCCCTTGCGGAGCAGCGGTTCGCCGCCGGTGAAACGGATCTCGTTGATCCCCAAGCGCTCCACCGCGATGCGGATCAGCCGGACCAGTTCGTCATCGGTGAGCAGTTCGGGCGTCGGCATCCAATCGAGGCCCTCGGCGGGCATGCAGTAGGTACAGCGCAGATTGCACCGATCGGTCAGGGAGACCCGCAGGTCGGTGGCCCGCCGGCCGAAGCGGTCGATCAGCCCCGGATGCTCGGGGCGGTCGGCAGCCACCAGCGGTCCGGACCCGCTGCGGGCGCGGACGGGCAGGCCGAGCGACACCACCGTCATGGCCCCAGGGTAGCCGGGGCGGTGACCGTCGGTCGGCCGGTCGAGGCCGGGACCTGCTGGCCCTCGCGACGATCCCGCAGCTGCGGATCAATGTTGGCCCATGGCCCGCACCTGAGGGTCTGTCGGTCATGCCCCTGTCTCCCTCCAAGTTGATCATGGGGAACTCGTACGGCATTGGACGGCGTGTTGCGCGACACGCCCAGGATTCGCGTACGCCTTTCCCATGATCAACAGGGACGGGGGGCGGGAGGGGACGGGGGGCGGGAGCGGGACGGGGCCGGGGGGCGGGGGGCGGGCGGCGGGAGGCGCACCGCGGCGCGAGTGGGGGATAGTGGTGCGGTGGCTCCAGGCAACGACAATGTGGTCCGCAACGGGACCGAACGGGCCGGCAGCGGCCGACCGGTCACCGACCCCGACGCGCTCACCGAACAGCTACGCACGGTCGGCTACCTGTCCGACCGTGGCATCAGCACCGCCGCCGCGCTGGCCGACGCCCTCGACCGGCCGCTGTTCCTGGAGGGCGAGGCGGGGGTCGGCAAGACCTCGCTGGCGGCCGCGCTGGCCCAGGTCCGGGGCACCGAGCTGATCCGGCTGCAGTGCTACGAGGGGATCGACGCGGCCCAGGCCCTGTACGACTGGGACTTCCCACGCCAGGTGCTGCATCTGCGGGCGGTGGAGGCGGTCGGGACTGCGAGCGCCGGACAGGTCGATCTGGCCGGCGTGGAGTCCGAGCTCTACGACGAACGCTTCCTGCTCGCGCGTCCCATCCTGCGGGCACTGCGGAGCCCACGATCGGTGCTGCTGATCGATGAGATCGATCGGGCCGACGACGAGTTCGAGGCGTTCCTGCTCGAGGTGCTCAGCGACTTCGCGGTGACCATTCCGGAACTCGGCCGGGTGTCCGCCGACGAGCCGCCGCTGGTGGTACTGACCAGCAACCGCACCCGGGAGGTGCACGACGCGCTCAAGCGGCGCTGCCTCTACCACTGGATCGAGCACCCGACGCTGGAGCGTGAGGTGCAGATCCTGCGGCACCGGCTGCCGGGCGTCAGCGAGGACCTGACCGCCGGGGTGGCCAGGGCCGTGTCCCGGCTGCGCGCGGCTGACCTGATCAAGCCGCCCGGCGTCGCCGAGTCGCTGGACTGGGCCCGCGCGCTGGACGCGCTGGGCTGCCGCGACCTCGATCCGGAGCGGGCGGCGTTGACCCTGGGGGCGGTGCTGAAGATCCGCGAGGACATCGAGCGGATCACCGCGTCCGGGCTGTCCGCGCTACTCGCGTCCTGAGAGCTCGAGCATGGTCACGGCCACCCGCGAAATCCGGCACGACGGCACCACGGTGTTCGTCGCGTTCACCCGGGCCCTGCTCGCCGCCGGGCTCCCCGTCGGGTCGGAGCGGACCGGCGCGTTCCTGCAGGCGACGGCGGCGTTGGGGGTGCACAGCGGGCGCGACGTCTATTGGGCCGGACGAGCCACGCTGACCTCGGACCCGGACCATCTGTCGACCTACGACGCGGTGTTCGCCGCCTACTTCTCCGATCGGGGCGACCTTCCGGCGGCCCGGCGTACCCCGGCGGTGCCGACCCAGATCCTGGTGCCGCTGGCCGACCTGCCCTCCGGGGCCGACCAGGGCGAACAGGCGCCGCCGTCGGTCAAAGCGGGCGCCGCGGCCACCGAGCTGCTCCGGCACCGGGACCTGGCCGGACTCACCGAATCCGAGCGCCGCGAACTGGCCCAACTCCTGCGCCTGCTCGAACCGGGGCTGCCGCAGCGGCCGTCCCGGCGGCGCGCTCCGCACCACCGCGGTCCGATCGACCCACGCCGCACCGTCCGCGCCATGCTGGCGAACGGCGGCGAGCCCGGCGTGCCGGCCCGCCGGCACCACCGGACCAGACCCCGGCGGATCGTCCTGCTCATCGACGTGTCCGGGTCGATGGCCGCCTACGCCGACAGCCTGCTGCGCTTCGCCCACGCCGTGCACCGCTCCCAGCCCGGTGCGGTCGAGACGTTCACCCTCGGCACCAGGCTCACCCGGATCACCCGGGGCCTGGCCCATCGGGATCCGGACCGGGCGTTGGCCGCGGCGGCCGCGGCCATCCCCGACTATTCCGGTGGCACCAGGCTCGGCGACACGGTGAAGGCCTTTCTCGACCGGTGGGGTCGCCGCGGGATCGCGCGGGGGGCCGTCGTCGTGCTCTTCTCCGATGGGTGGGAGCGCGGCTCCCCGGACGAGTTGGCCGAGCAGATCGTCCGGCTCCACCGGTTGGCCCGTAGCCTGGTCTGGGTCAACCCGCACAAGGGCAAGGACGGCTACGCGCCGGTGCAGGGCGGCATCGTCGCGGTGCTGCCCCATCTGGATCACTTCGTCGCCGGGCACTCGTTGGCGGCCCTCGAAGACTTGCTGGAGGTGGTCCGTCGTGCGTGACGTGTTGCCGGATCTGTTGCGCTGGTGGGAGTCCGGCGCCACGACGGGCATGGGAACCGTCGTCGGTACCTGGCGCTCGGCGCCGCGACCGGCCGGCGCGGCCATGCTGGTCGGGCCGGACGGCACCGCCGTCGGATCGGTGTCCGGAGGCTGCGTCGAGGGCGCCGTGTACGAGCTCGCCACCGAGGTGCGCGACGGTGCACCGCCCCGGCAGCAGCGCTACGGCGTCTCCGACGACGACGCCTTCACCGTCGGGCTCACCTGCGGCGGCATCATCGACATCTTCACCGAGGCGGTGTCCAGAAGGCACTTCCCGGAGTTCGGTGAGCTGGCGGCGTCGATCCTGGCCGGGGAGCCGGTGGCGTTGGCCACCATCGTCGTCGGCCGCCCCGATCAGATCGGCAGGCACCTGGTGATCTGGCCGGAGCACTCGGTCGGCTCGCTGGGCAGCACCCGGATCGACGACGCAGTCCGGGACGACGCCCGCGGCTCGCTCGCCCACGGGCGCACCGGCACGCTGACCTACGGGCCGAACGGCGAACGGCGGGGCGAGGGCCTGCAAATCTTCGTGGCCAGTTTCGCGCCGGCACCGCGGATGTTGGTGTTCGGCGCCATCGATTTCGCCGCCGCGGTGGCCCGGATGGGCAGCTTCCTCGGCTACCGGGTGACGGTGTGCGATGCCCGGCCGGTATTCGCCACCGCCAAGCGCTTTCCGGACGCCGACGAGGTGATCGTCGACTGGCCGCACCGCTACCTGCAGGCGCAGATCGAGGCCGGCGGCCTCGACCCGCGCACGGTGATCTGTGTGCTGACCCATGATCCGAAGTTCGACGTGCCGGTGCTGCGAGCTCGCTCTGCGTCAGCACGTCGCCTATGTCGGTGCGATGGGATCGCGGTCCACCCACGAGGACCGGCTCGCCCGGCTGCGGGAGGCGGGCCTGACCGAGGACGAGCTGGCTCGGGCTGTCCAGTCCGATCGGGCTCGACCTCGGCGCCCGCACCCCGGAGGAGACCGCGGTGTCCATCGCCGCGGAGATCATCGCCCGGCAGTGGTCCGGTGGTGGGCGCCCGCTCACCGAGCTCGGTGGGGCCATCCATCGGGAGCCGGTCGCCCAACCCGGCGAACCTGTCGGAGCGTAATCCGCATCTGCGGAGCTAGAGCCGCTTTGCACCCGCAGGTGTACTCGCAGCGCGTCACCTCTTGCGGGAGTGCGGATCTTCAAGGATTGTCGTGATCACGGTCACGCCGGACGCTGCCCGCGGTTCGGCAACCGAAGACCCTGCCAGGCTCGAAGGAGTGCCGTAATGACGATGGTGTCGTGACGGTTGACGGAGTTTCTTACTCCGACGAGGTCGAACCCAGGTTGCTGCTGGTGCAGTACCTGCGGGAACGGCTCGGCAAGGTCGGGACGGTGATCGGCTGCGACACGAGTAACTGCGGAGCCTGCACCGTGCTGCTGGACGGGACGAGCATCAAGTCCTGCTCGGTGCTCGCCGTGCAGGCCGACGGCGCCGACGTGGTGACCATCGAGGGGCTCGCGGCCGAGGACGGCAGCTTGCATCCGGTGCAGCAGGCCTTCCACGAGAAGCACGCGCTGCAGTGCGGGTTCTGCACCCCCGGCATGATCATGCAGTCGGTCTGCCTGCTCAAGGAGAATCCGCACCCGGACGAGCAGGCGGTGCGAGAGGGCCTCAAGGGCAACATGTGTCGCTGTACCGGTTATCAGAACATCGTCGCCGCGGTACAGGCTGCCGGTGAGTCGATGTCCGGGGCCGCTAGTCCGGGGCCGACACCGCGCAGACCGCCGGAGCGGCATCATGACCGCCGTCGCCGAGCCCACCGCCGCCGAGCCCACCGCCGAGATCGGCAAGGCACGCCGCCGCAAGGA
>CAWIAR010000010.1:0-104844 GCA_963834185.1 uncultured Actinomycetota bacterium | reverse complement strand
AGAACATCCCCGAGGACGTCTACGAGGCGGCTTCGCTGGACGGCGCCGGGGCATGGCAGACGTTCCGGTCGCATCACGTTCCCGCTCCTGCGCCCGGTCACCGCCGATCACCTTGCTGCTTGGTTTCGATCTACACACTGAAGGTGTTCGACATCATCTGGATCATGACCAAGGGTGGCCCTGGGAGACGCCTCTACCACGTTCGCCACCTGGTCGTACCGCCTCGGCTTTGGCACCCTGGTGCCCAAGTTCGGCCCCGGCGCGGCGGTCGGCAATCTGTTGATCATCATCGCGGTGCTCTTCGGCCTGGTCTACCTCCGGGTGCAACGCCATCAGGAGGCGACGTGACCGCCGTCGCCGCCGGGCGGCGGTCGATGAGGCCGACGGTTCGGCGATCGGGTCGCGGCTCGAGGCGTAGTGGGTGGAACACCGTCGTCGGGGTGGTCCTCACCGCGATCATGCTGTTCCCGGTGTACTGGATGATCAACGTCTCGTTGACCCCGGCGACCCAGATGCGCAAGAGTCCGCCCAGCTGGTTCCCGGCCACGCCGACGTTCGTCGGGTACCGCACGGTGCTGCATGACCAACTCCCATTCCTGCTGCACCAGCCTGCTGATCGGGCTGGGTACGGTCGCGGTCACCCTGGTCATCTCGGCCCCGGCCGGCTATAGCGCTGACCACCCTGAGGCCCCGGGGCGGGAAGTCGGTCAGCTTCATCCTGTTGATCGCCCAGATGATCCCCGGCGTCATCATGGCCATGGGCTTCTACGCGATTTTCATCAGCTTGGGCATCACCCAACCCAGTGGTGGGGCCTGATCATCGCCGACTCGACGCTGGCTGTGCCGTTCGGGGTGCTGATCTTCACCGCTTTCATGGCGGGCATCCCCGCGGAGCTGGTCCAGGCTGCGCTCGATGGACGGTGCGGGGCCGCTGCGCGTTTTCCGTCTCGGTGATCCTGCCGCCTGAGCCGCAACGCCATCGTGACGGTTTCGCTCTTCGCGTTCCTGTGGGCCTGGTCCGACTTCGTGTTCGCCTCCACACTGAACGGGGGAGGTGCCCGTCAGCCGATCACCCTCGGCATCTACCACTACATCGGCAACAACAACCAGGACTGGAATTCGATCATGGCGACGGTCGTCGTCGCCTCCGTCCCCGCGACGATCCTGCTCATCCTCGCGCAGCGATATGTCGCGGCCGGCGTCACCGCCGGCGCGGTCAAGGACTGACCCGAGCAACCCCACCGGATCGCCAGCGCCGTTGCAGCGCCAGGTCCACCGACCCTCGAGAAAGCCGCGCCATCCATGAATCCCGAAGATCGACGCGATCACCTTCTCCGTTGCCCAGATCCCGTTCTCGTTCCACCGGTCGTGGCTGAACCTGTCACCCGTCATCGGCGAGCATCGGGTCGCCCCGGACGTCCACCTGGTGTCACATCAGACCGGTTTGCATGCTGCTGCTGTCGTTGGTCCCGCACCGTGCACGGGCAACCGGTCCGGACCACGACGGTCCGGCCATTCCCGATCGGTTCACCTGGCCGGCACCCGGCCGGCGAGATCTCGGCGGCCTTCGAGACCGTTGACACCGTGCGCCTGTGCGGTCAGGGGCTGGGCATGCGGATCGCCGCGGCGGAGCCGACCCTCACGCCGTTCAGCGGGTCCGTACTTCTACTGTGGACCCGATCGACGGTGCGCTGGTCTACACCAAGCTATCGAGACCGGGCGACGGTACCGGATCACCCCCGCTCGCCGGTCTTCTGCGAGGTGTTCGGCGACCAGGCGTTGGGTACGGCCGATCGCGGCGTCGAGATTCTCTCCCGACGACGGCGGCTGGTGGGAGGTGGCCATCGAGGAATACGGCACGGCCAGACCGGAAGTACACCGCGGCGAAGAGCTTCGATCCAGGTCCCGCGCGGCCGCAGCCGCCCGCTTCACCGACTACCTGCCAGGCGGTGGCTCCGTGGCGCACCGACCGCAAGCCCGGCTGCGGGTCTGGCTGCCTACGTGCTGTGGTCGGCCACCGTCGATCCCGCGCGGCTTCCTGGAGTCGAACACTCGATTCTCATGTCCAAGCACTGGATGGACAAGGTGTGGAGCTGGGATCACGGCTTCAATGCGCTGGCGCTCGCCGCCGGGCGCGCCGGCCCAGGCGCTGGACCAGTTCCTCGTTCCGTTCGACCACCAGGACCCCAGTGGAGCACTACCGGACTCGGTGACCCATTCGGAGGTTCTGTACAACTTCGTCAAACCCCCCATTCACGGCTGGGCCCGCGCAACTCCGCCGCAGGCTGCCGACCGATCTCGACCGGAGGACTCTCGGCATCATCTACTTCGAAACTGTCCTCCTGGACGCGCTTCTGGCTCGATGCCCGAAGGGTGCCCGGGCAGGTGCTGGCGCACTACCAGCACGGCAACGACAGCGGCTGGGACAACTCCACCGTCTTCGACGACGGGGGGCTGATCGTCGACGGCCGACCTGGCCGGCTTCCTGACCCAGCAGCTGTGGGTGCTGGCCGAGCTCGCCGGGAACTGGGGCCTACCCGCCGAGCGGGCGGAGTGGGCGGAGCAGGCGGCAGAAATCCATCGTGGCCTGCTCGACGAGCTCTGGGACGGGACACGATTCGTCCGCGAAGGATCCGCGTTCGGGAAAGCTGTCCTACGCCGAGCTTGCTCAACACCCTGCCTATCGTGTTGGCCGACGCACTGCCGCCGGACGTCGCCAAGAGCCTGGCCGGGCAGATCTCCCGGCACCTGACCAGGTGGGGGCTGGCGACCGAGCCCGTGGATTCACCGGAGTATCGGGCCGACGGGTACTGGCGGGGCCCGATCTGGGCACCGGCCACCATCCTGGTGGAGGACGGCCTGCGGCGGGCCGGCTACGTCGAGTTGGCCGACATTATTGCCGAGCGGTTCCTCGCGCTGTGCGAGAAGTCAGGTTTCGCAGAGAACTTCGATGCGATCACCGGGGAGGGCCTCCGTGACCGCGCGTACACCTGGACGGCCAGTGCATACCTCTTGCTCGCAGCCGCGCAGGAGCAGCGCAGCGCGGGGAATTGATCGGTGGGTGGGTCCGTTGCCGGGTGGATCACCCATGAAGCCGACGGGTCTCAGCCCTTGACCGCGCCGCCCAGACCCGCGCCGCGCAGGAACATCCGTTGGAAGATCAGGAACATGACCACGGGGATCAGCGTGGAGATGGCGAGCGCGGCCATCAAGGTTCCCTTGTCGACGTTGGCCATGGACTGCGGGTGAGCCGGCCGAGTCCGTCTTATCGGCGGCGGCGGTGGTAGGTCCGTTCGATCCAGGTGACGATTGCCAGGCGGAGTTCTTCGTCGAGTTTGCCACCGTCGACGGTTGAGGACGTTCTTCTGGAGCAGCGCGAAGAAGGATTCCATGGCGGCGTTGTCGGCGCACGACGCCGACGCGGCCCATCGACCCGACCAGGCCGTTGCGGCGCAGTTCACGGACGTAGGCTTGGGAGCGGAACTGGCTCCACGGTCCGAGTGGACGACGGTGCGGCCGGGCCGCGCAGTGCGATCGCGTTGCGCAGGGCGTCGGCACGGCCAGCGGCAGTCATCCAGTCGCCGATCGAGTAGCCGACGATCCGGTTGCGGCGGCGTCCTTGACCGCGCACAGATATAGCTTGCCTTCGCCGGTGCGGTGTTCGGTGATGTCGGTGAGCCACGACCGGTTCGGGCCGTTACGGTGAACTCGCGGGGGACCAGGTCATCGTGCACCGGCGGGCCGGCCTGCGGTTGACAGCCCGCGTTTCGGGAGTGCACCGACCACAGCCGCTGCTGCGAGCACAGCCGGCCACCCGATCCGCCGGCGCGTGATGCCGCTCGGCGCGAGTTCATCGGCGATGAACCGATACCCGAACTCCGGCTCGTCGTGATGGATGTCGACCGCGGCGTTGATCAGATGAGCGTCCGACCAATCTCGCTCGGTGACCGGGTCGGCATTCCAGGCGTAGAACGCCTGTTTCGAGAATCCCAGCACCCGGCAGGTCACCGCGACGGGGATGCCGCCAGCGGCAAGGTCACGGACCAGCGGTGGGGCACCTCCCGCCTGCGGGGGACATCACTTTGGGAGGGTCTCTCAAGCAAAATAGGCGGTCGCCCGGCGCAAGATCTCGTTCTCCTGCTCCAGCTGCTTGTTCCGCTTCAGCAGCTCCCGAACCTGCTCCGGACTCAACCCGGACCCGGCCCCTAGAGCCAGCCGCGGCGCCGTTCTCGCGTTCAGCGACCCGGAGCCATCGATTCAAGCAGTCTCCGAGATCCCGAAACTGCGGGCCACCTCTACCCCTGGACTGCTCACCCCTGCGTAGCAACCGCGACGACATCGCGGCGGACTCCTTCGGACACGGCGTCGGCATGGTGCTGATCCTCTCTAGCCAAGCAACAGACCTGGCAGATCAATCAGTCAACCGAACCGGGGGCAGACCCTAGTGCCCCTGGCCGCAAAAGGGGCGTCGGATTCGCGACGTCTCCCAACTGATCGCTGGCAACCATGCGCCGCTCTCGCGTTGCGACCCGGAGCGCTGGCCTAGGCGCTACCGCAGCCGCGCTTGGGGGAGGGAGTCGGTTGGTCCACACCAGCCTCACCGCAGCTCTCTTAGCTGCGATTGACGGGCGAGTGTGCTCTATGTCGATCCAGGGCACAAAGATTGATCGGAGAGACGCTCGTCGCGACCTGCGTTCGCGGCGTGGGTTTCGTGGGGATAAAGTGGTGAAACCAAGATCAATATGATGCAGCAGTGCAGGTCAAGCAGGGTTTACGGCTAACCGCGGATTAAAAGTCCGCTGCTCTACCGATTGAGCTAGAGGCCCTTGGTGCAGGTCTCTGACCTGCAATGATGAAGCTATGGAGTGATCATGGTCGGCTGGCTTCTGCCACGATTTGCCGTCGTTTCATGGAGAAGAACGGTAACTCCGAGCATCTCGCAATCGGAGCGCTTGCGGCCAGAACCTCCCTCCCACTCGGTACTGCTGGGCGCATCCGAACCTACCGGACGGCCGCCGGCTGGACCGCCCGCGTGCTGTTCAGGGACTACGACAGCACCACCCGCGGAGTCCGACGGGTAGGGGAGGAGGCGAAACAGAGTCGGAGACGCCAGCTGCGTCGATGAAAGTTGGTCGGGAATCGAGAAGTGGCCTTGAGATCACCGTCGCTAGGGTGACCCCACCGGCACCCCGACCATCGCTGAGAGGGAAACGATGACGAAAAGTACGACGCCATGAGTGGATTCTCCGAGCAGGAGCGGACCGCGATGAAGGAGCGGGCTGCGGAACTGAGAGCCGACGCCAAACGGGCCAAGAAGGCGGACAAGGCTGCCGCCGAGGAGGCAGACGTGCTGGCGAAGATCGCGCAGATGCCCGACGGCGATCGCGCGTTGGCGGAGCATCTGCACGCGATCGTGACCAACGTCGCGCCGGACCTCTCACCCAAGCTCTACTACGGCCAGCCCGGGTACGCCCAGGATGGAAAGGTGCTGGTGTTCTTCCGCAGTGGGCAGATGGACAAGCAGCGGTACTCGACCTTCGGTGTGAGCCCGCAGGCCGCCCTCGACGACCGCAGCGGGTTCTGGCCGACCTCCTACGCAATCACCGACCCTACGGAGCAGGCCTGGGTGCAGCTCGCCGAGATCGTGCAACGCGCGGCGGGGCCGCGATGAGCCACCGCCGCGCGCCATGTCAAGCGTGTCCTGTGGCCGACTGTGACGTACCGCTTCAAGTTCGACGTTCCGTGAGCCGACGGCGCCGGTTGGGGATCCCTGATCGTGGCGTGCCGGACCCTTGCTGAGAGCTGATCGATGTCGGTCGCGGCGCTACGATCTGGCGGGCCGAACCGACGTCGGCCGGCGGGTGGGACCGGGGGTGGGCGCCTGCCTGGTCCCTGTCAGGTCAGTGGCCGGTGCTGTCAGATGCAGGAGGGTCGTTCTGCATGCAGGTTCTGATCACCGGTGGTGGCGGGTTCATCGGCAGTCGGCTCGCGCTCAGGCTTCTTGAAGTCGGCAGCCTGGTCGGACCCGACGGTGGGAGGCGGCGTCTCGACACGATCACGCTGCTCGACGTTGCCCATCCGACCGGGGTGCTCCCTGCCGAGGACAGCCGGCTCCGGCGGGTCAGCGGCGACGGCACGGACGCCGACCTCGTCCGCGAGCTCGTCGATCGAGACGACGTGGGGGTGTTTCACCTCGCGTCGATGGTGAGCGCCGGGTGCGAGGCCGACTTCGACGGCGCATTGTCGGTGAACCTCGGTGCGCTGCGGGCGGTGCTGGAAGCAACCAGAGCGCGGCGATCTCGGCCGCGGGTGGTATTCGCCAGCAGTCTCGCCGCCTTCGGCGGTCCTGCTGTCGCCGACACCGTGACGGACTCCACCAAGCTCACCCCCGAGACCACGTACGGCGTCACCAAGGCGATCGGTGAACTGCTCGTCAACGACTACACCCGCAAGGGATTCGTCGACGGACGCTCGGCTCGCCTGCCGACGGTTGTCATCCGTCCCGGCATGCCGAACGCCGCCGCGTCTTCGTGGGTCAGCGGCATCTTCCGGGAGCCGCTGAATGGAGCGACGGCGTTCGTGCCGGTGGGCTACGACATCCCCGTGCCGATCAGTGGATACCGCACAGTGGTGGACAACTTGATCCGGCTGCACGATGCACCTGGCGAGGGCCTCGGCGCCGATCGTGCGGTGAACCTGCCATCCATCGCGCCGGACGCGCACAGCATGATCGCCGCGTTGCGGACAGTTGCCGGTGGGCGGATTCTCGGCCCCATCGTCCACCGACCGGATCCGTTGATCGAAGAGATATTCGCCGGTTGGGCGCAACACGCGTCTTTCGAGCGGGCCACGACGCTGGGCATGACCGCCGATCGTGACCTGGAGTCGATCATCACCGCCTATATCGAGGACTTCCTGGGCCGGCCGTGACCACCAAGATCGTTTCCGCCGGGCCGAAAGTCTTCACCGATGAACCGTGGGGATCAGCCGATTTCGTCCTGAGCCCTGATGGAAACGTGTTCGACGTCGCCCGGCACCGCTCGTGAGCGAAAGCCGCGCCTCGTCACGGCATTTCGTCGCAGGCGGACGGGTCTACGACTCAGCTTTGCGTTTCAGGTAGCCGATGTCGAGAATCCAACGCGCCCACAGCTGCGGTTACCGTGAGCCGGTGAGCACAGTGAATGCCAACGGCACCGCCATCGGGATCGAGTCCTTCGGCAACGGCGATGCACCACTGATCCTGCTCGCGGGCGGGACGACCATGCTCTCCTGGCCCGACCCGCTGTGCGAGCGCCTCGCTGCCGGCGGGCGCCGCGTGGTGCGCTACGACCTGCGTGACAGCGGAGAGTCGGCGACGGCCGACCCAGACGCACCGGACTACACCCTGCGCGACCTCGCCGCGGACGCAGCGGCGCTCGTCGACGCGCTCGGTGCCGAATCCGCGCACCTCGCGGGGATCGGCGTCGGCGGGATGGTCGCTCAGGTGGCCGCGCTCGACCATCCAGCGCGCGTTCTCGGCACTCACCCTGGTCAGTACCCGCGCGGTCGCGCCCGGTCCACCCGACGACGACCTTCCCGACCACGACCAGGCGACGATGAGCCGACTGTTCGCGCGTCCGATGCCCGACTGGACCGACCGCGAAGCGGTGGCGGACTATGCCGCCGCCGGGGCGGAGATCCTCGGCAACGACCCCGTCGCCGCGCGCGCCACCGCAGCACGCGTGTGGGACCGCACGCCCAGCACCGCACCGGCAATCCAGATGGCCAACCAGTTGGGCATGGTGTTCTCCAGGCTCGACTGCACGCCCCGGTGGCGTGAACGCCTGTCGGAGATCGAAGTCCCCACGCTCGTCGTACACGGCCGTTGCGATCCGTTCTTCCCCGTCGGCAACGGCGAGGCGATCGCCCGCGAGATCCCCGGGGCGCGCTGCCTCATCCTCGAGCAGGCCGCCACCGCGATCCCGTATGCCGCGGCCGGCGAGGTCGCCGCGGCGATGCTCGCACTGCGGTAGTGGACGGGCGCCCGCCCGGGGTGGGGGCCGGCGGGCAGCCGCTTCGCGGGCCACTTGTTTGGAAAGTCGTCCGGGATGATGTCGGATCTGGACGGGCCCGTTCGTGGAGTTGGTGTGGCGGCCGTCAGGACGCCGCAACCGGGGAGCCACGGGACGGCCCTTGTCCCGACGAGAGGAGACCGCAGTGCCGAAGTATCTGATCGCGTTCAACGACGAGTGGGTGCCGGACCACACGCCGGACGAATTACGCGCCAAGAGCGCTGCTTCGCGAGCCGTTCTGGAGGAGATGAACGCGGCCGGCGTCTTCGTGTTCGGGGATGGTGGGATCGACGCCTCGACGGCGATCTGCAGCGTCGTGAGCAAGGACGGACAGCCGGTCTTCACCGACGGGCCGTACGTCGAGACCAAGGAGCACCTCGGCGGGTTCACCGTCGTGGACGTGCCCGACGACGAGGCCGCGCGTTCCTGGGCAGGCAGACTGGCCGTCGCGCTGGACTGGCCACAAGAGGTACACCGGTTCCCCGCCGGTGTCGTAGAGATCATCGAACGTCGAGCGCAGGACAGCGAGTGACATGGCTCGATGCCTACTGTCGATGATCGGACCGGCGGAGCGGGCGAGTTCGGCGACCATCCCGTCGAGAGAGCTGATGCGCAAAGGCCTTCGCCGTTAGCGGCGCGTTCGACGAGGCGCTTCCCGTGCCCCCGCACGCGGATCCCCTTGCGGTGATCGCGCGATCTTGGGGTGGATCACTTCACCGCTGCGGGCGCTCGGGTCGGCGACTTGCTGACCGTGACCCACCGTGGCTTTTCCGCTCGGGTGACAGCGACTTCGGCATAGGAGCGATCGCCATCTGGGTTGCCTTCGCCGCACCTTGAACAGTGTCCATGCTCGATTGGCCAGGTCAGGCAAGCAACGGGCAGTCCTTGTCTTGCTTGCGCTTCTGACAGTGAACCCGTCTGGACGTTGCCCCTCTCGCCGGTGCGCATGGCGGGTCGCGGGGTCTTCGGGAACCGCGCGCATCCAAGCCGCGTGCTCCTGAGGGAGACCGCACGTGAGCGACAACGACGACCGGCCCGACTTGGCGGCCGCGGTGATCATCTGGCCCTCCGACCGGTTGATGTTCGGATCCTGGTTCGAGTCCATCAGGTGTACCTGACCGGGCCCCCTTCGGGGAGGATTGGGCTGTGCCGACGCCGATCACCGGTCTGCCTGCTGGCCACCCGGAACCGCACGGTGCGGGTCTGGGTAGCCGGCTGAACTGGCTGCGCGCTGGGGTGCTGGGCGCCAACGACGGCATCGTCTCGACGGCGGCGATCGTGTTGGGTGTAGCCGGCGCGACCGACAGCCGCGGTTCGATCGTGGTGTCGGGGTTGGTTGGGCTGGTGGCCGGGGCGATGTCGATGGCGTCCGGTGAGTACGTCTCGGTGTCGACCCAACGGGACACGGAGCGGGCGGCGCTGGCCCTGGAACGCCGGGAGTTACAAGACACACCGGAGGAGGAACTGGCCGAGCTGGCCGGCCTGTACGAGGCGAAGGGGATGAGCGCGGATCTTGCGCGCCAAGTTGCGAAGGAACTGACCGAACGTGACCCGCTGAGGGCACACGCGGACGCCGAACTGGGGCTGAACCCGGACGCGCTGACCAATCCGTGGCACGCGGCGCTGGCGAGTCTGCTGGCCTTCGTGGTCGGTGCGCTGGTGCCGTTGGGCGCAGTGTTGATCTCCTCAGCAGCGTGGGTAACGGTCTCGGCGGTGGTCGTCGCGCTGGCCATCACCGGCTCGGTCAGTGCTCGGCTCGGATCGGCGCCGGTTCCGCGAGCGGTACTGCGCAATGTCGGCGGCGGTCTGTTGGCCATGGCAGTCACCTACTCCTTGGGCACCGTCGCTGGAGGCCTGATGTGACCGTCGAGACGGACAAGGGCCGTGCACAGAGCCTCAGCAGCGCGTTGCGATGGGCCCTGTTCGCAGGCTCAGTCGGTGTCGGCGGGCAGGTACATGGTCGCCCGCACTCCGCCGCCGGGCCGATTCGCCAGCTCGAACCGACCGCGATGTGCCGCGGCGACGTCTCGGACCAGCGCCAACCCGAGCCCGAACCGCCGTCCGGTCGGGCCATCGGTCTTGGTGGTGCCGCGAGCGAACCGTTGTACAAGCTGTTGCGCGTCCACGGCGAGCCCCTCACCGTCATCGACCACGGCCACGAGGGCGAAACCTCCCTCACGTCCGGTGACGATCTGCACGGTGCCACCGGACGCTGTGTGACCCAGCGCGTTGTCGACCAGCGAGGTGAGCGCCCTGCGCAGGGCACGTTCGGAGCCGGACGTGACCTGTTCAGCGGGGGCAGTGACAGCCAGCAGGTGGATACCGGCGCTTTCGGCCAGGGCACGCATCGAGGTGGCCACCTGGTCGACCAGGTTGTTCAGGTCGACGGGTTCACCCTGGGTCGCGCCTGCGGCCAGTTGAGCCGACTCCAGGAGTTCCTCGACAATGTCGGCCAGGACCCGGGAGTCGTCGAGCAACAGTTGGGCATCGGGCCGGGCCGGATCGTCGGCCCGCATGCGCCGCACCACCAGTTGCGCGCGAGTGTGCAGCACCGTCAACGGGGTGCGCAGTTCGTGACCGGCGTCGGCGACGAAGCGGCGCTGCCGCTCCAGCGCATCGCCCAGCGGGACCACCGCACGTTCGGCCAACCAGAACCCGGCCAGCCCGGCGATCACGATGGCGGCGGCGCCGGCGATGAACATCGCCGTGCGCAGGACCCCGTCGTCACCGTCGCGGTCGATGCGCCGCCCACCGAGATCGGGCGGCCGGGAGCCATGCACGAGGGCCTCGATGACCAGGGCACCGACCACGGCCAGCACGATCAGTCCGGCCGCGACGGCCGCGAATTGCCACGCCAGGCGCAGCGCAGCCGTGCGGACGAGCGCGCGGTCGGTGTCCGGCGGCCTCACGCGCTTCCCCACCGGTACCCCAACCCGTAGACAGTGCGGACGGCCTCGCGGCCGAGCTTGCGCCGCAGGTAGTACACGTAGGTGTCCACGCTGCCGGGCCCGTCGGCGGGGTCGAAGACCAACCCCAACAGTTCGGTGCGGGTGAACACCTGCTGCGGGCGGCGAGCCAGCACCTCGAGCAGCCGACCCTCGGTAGAGGACAGCTCGATCGTAGGCGCGTCTCCGTCGACGATGGAGCGATCGGCGACCCGGTAGCGTCGGCGGCCCAGATCGACCGTCTCGGCCGCATCGACATTCCGGCGCAGCAGCGCCCGCAAACGGGCCAACAGCTCATCGATCTCGAACGGCTTGACCAGGTAGTCCTCCGCACCGGCATCCAGTCCCTCGACCCGGTCGGTCAGCGTGCCCCGTGCGGTCAGCATCAACACCGGGACCAGCATTCCGCTGGACCGCAGTCGGCGGACAAGCTCGACACCCTCGATCCCGGGCAGACCCCGGTCCACCACCAACACGTCGAAGGTCTGGGTCAACGCGGCGTGCAACCCCTGTTGACCGTCGAGCGCGTGCTGCACCCGATAGACCTCCGAAAGGATCTCGACGAGCAGGGGACCCAGCGTTCGGTCGTCCTCGACCAACAACAACCGTGGGGTTGTCTCCGTGTCACCTCTCACCTCGTCGCCTCGCATCTGTCGAGGATGCCCGGCCGACCTCACAGGATTCTCAGAGACCTTCCCAGGGACTACACAGGCCGAGGCGTGCGTGCTCTGAGAGTGCTCTGAGGTTCTGCGCCGACCCTGGACCACGAGGGTCGATCGGCCCGCGAAGGGACCCACGTGAGCACCTCCACCCGTGTCGACGTCGATGTGCGCGACAACGCGACCCGGCTGGAAGCGGCCATTCCAAGGGGCCCTGGGCCACGCCGCCGTCATGTCGCGCTGGCCGACTGTGTCGGCACGGCGGGTGTTGCCGGGTTGGTTGCGGTGCTGGCGCTGTGGCTTCACAACGGCGGCATCCAGGGTTTCGCCGACCGGGGCGGAGCGCCGACCGAACTCGGGCGGCTCACGGGTCTGGTGAGTGCCTACCTGCTGCTCGTCCAGGTCCTGCTCATGGCGAGGATCCCATGGCTGGAACAGACCTGGGGTCAGGATGTGCTCGCCCGTCGTCACCGGTGGGTCGGGTTCGCGTCGTTCCACCTGATGCTCGCCCACATCGTGCTGATCACCCTGGGCTACGCCGCGGCGGCCGATTCCGGGATCTGGCGGCAGGCCTGGGAGTTGATCACCGACTACCCCGGAATGCTGTTGGCCACCGCGGCCACGGTCGCGCTGGTCATGGTCGTGATCACCTCCGTCCGCGCTGCGCGGCGCCGGATGCGGTATGAGTCCTGGCACCTGATCCACCTCTACGCCTACCTCGGCGTGGGCCTGGCCATCCCACACCAGCTCTGGACGGGTGCGGATTTCGCGTCTTCGCAGACGGCCACGGTGCTCTGGTGGTCAATGTGGATCGCAGCCGCCAGTTCGATCCTGCTCTGGCGAGTCGCCATGCCTCTTGCGCGATCCTGGCGACATCGTCTGGTCGTGGAGTCTGTCGTCCGGGAACGCCCCGACGTGGTCTCGGTCGTGCTCGCCGGACGGGACCTTGATCGACTGGGAGTACGCGCCGGCCAGTTCATGCAGTGGCGATTCCTGACCAGGCACGGCGCCTCCCGGGCGCATCCGTTCACCCTGTCGGCCGCGCCGTCACCCACCAGGCTGCGTATCACTGCCAAGGAGATCGGTGACGGTACACGGGCGCTGGCTGCACTTCGACCGGGCAGCCGCGTTCTCATCGAGGGACCACACGGCATCATGCTCGCCGAGCGTCGGGAGCATCGCGATGTGTTGCTCCTCGCCGCCGGGGTCGGCCTCACCACCATGCGCGGCCTGGCTGAGGAAATCTCCGCCGAACCTCCGGTACCGGGACCAGGCGGCATCCGGCGGCCATCCGTCCTCGTTCTGCACCGGGTCCGCAGCCGAAGCGACGCACTGTTCGTCGACGAATTCACCACTCTGGCCCGGCAGGTCGACGTGCAGCTGCGCTTGCTCCCTGGGCCCCGCACGCCGCAATCGGGATGGTGGGGCGGCGATGTTCCGCTCGACCCGAGCACCGCGCTGGCCACGGCGGTGCCCGATATCGCCGACCGGGAAATCTACCTGTGCGGGCCACCGGACTGGATGCGCGCCGTCCGGGAGACGCTGCGAAGCCTGCGCATCGACCAGCGGCAGGTCCACGCCGAGGAGTTCGGGTGGTGACGCCGCGCCGGTCGATCCAACCGCGTGGAAAGGAACTCCGATGAGACGCATCACCCTGGCCATCGTGTCCACCATGGCGGTCCTGGTTCTGCTGTTCAGCTATCGCACCAGCCTCGGCGATCCCGGCCCGGGTGGGGCCACCGCGCGGGCCGCGTCCGAAGCCCGGGTGCTCACCTCGGGCGCCCCCGCGACCACAACGGCCACCGCAGGTTCCAGCGCCGGCGCCGGTGACGACCCCAACCAGATCACCACGCCCGACAACTCGTCATCCAGCTCGTCCAGCAGCACACCGGACCCGCAGGAAGCCCCAGGATCAACACCGTCGACCGCGACCCCATCGACCAGCCCGGCAACCACGCCCACGGCCGGAACCCAAACCGTCCAGGGCGCCGAAGAAATGACTCGCTACGGCGCCGTCCAGGTCGACGTCACCATGTCCGGCGGAGTAATCACCGACGTGCAAGCGGTTCAATATCCCTACCGGGAGCGCCGAGACCAAGAAATCAACGACGCCGCCATCCCCGAACTCCGCAACCAGGTCCTGTCCGCGCAGAGCGCCAACGTCGCCGGAGTGTCCGGTGCGACCTACACCACCCAGGGATACCTTGCCTCCGTGCAATCCGCTCTTGACGCCGCCGGGTTCACCCCATGACCGCCGCGGTCGCCGCCGACGTTCGGATGATCATGGGCCTGCCGTTCTCACTCCATCTCGGCAAGGACACCGAAAACCCGGCCCAGATCACCATTGAGGCGATGTGGGCAGAACTGTGCCGCTACGACCGCATCTTCTCCACATACCGACCGGACAGTCAAGTAATGCGACACTTTCGCGGCGAACTCGACCTGAGCCGATGCGACCCCACCGTCTCGGAAGTGCTCGCACTGGCCAACACCGCACGCGCGCAGACCCGCGGTGCCTTCGACATCAACGGACCAGACGGACCCGACCCCTCGGGCATCGTCAAGGGCTGGGCGGCCCAAACCGCCTTCGCCCGGACCGGTATCGAACACGGATACCTCAATGCCGGCGGCGACATCGTCCTCGCCGGACCCGACCGCTGCTGGCGTATCGGCATCGAACACCCCGCCGATCCTCGCGGCCTGCTGACCGTCGTCGAAATCGGATCGGGTGCCATCGCCACCTCGGGGCGTGCGCACCGCGGCAACCACCTCTGGGACCCTCGAACCAAGACGCTTTCCGACACCCTGTGGCAGGCGACCGTCATCGGGCCCGACCTGGTGTGGGCGGACATCCTCGCCACCGCAGCAGCTGTCACCGGACCCGAACTATTCCGAACCATCGACTGGCCCGACTGCTACCACGCATTGCTCTGCGACCAAGAAGGTGTCGCCTACGCAACTCCGGGTGCTCCTCACTACTTCGCTATCGATATTGCTCCACTCGCATTGTGCTTCCTTTGATCGGACCTCACCCGCGTACCTGTCGCGTCAAGCCCGCTCGATCACGCCCTTCCGTTCGGTGCACAGGGTGCGCGTCTGTGCCGTGACCTGGTCGACTCCCGCGCATCGCCCGATGCGCCTCGCTCGGCCCCGCACGATGCCGTTGTACTGGCGTCACGACGGTGGCGGCAGATGATCATGACTCCACTCCTTGCCCAGGGCCGGGAGAACAGAGCTGAACGTTGTCCATCCCACGGGCATTTCGGCCCGCGCCCGGCGATGATCGGTCGACCGGACTGCCGGTGGTGACCCAGGGCAGGTCGAGGCTCACAGTCCGTGCGGTCAGCGAGGGATCAGTTCGTGTGCGCTGTTGCCGGTGTGGTGATGGTTGCTCGGATGACGCCGGGAACCGACTCGGCAAGTACGCGTGCAACGGGCTGATCGGAAGCATCGCGGTACCGATCGGCGACAACGACCTCGCCGTTGCTCACCTGGACCGACCACCGCGACTGGCCGCCGAGCACCTGCAAATGCCGGCGAACATCCGAGGCGATGTCGATGTCGTTCCTGGCCAAAGCACGGATGATGTCCCGTCTGGTGACGACCCCTACCAGGCTGGAACCGTCGACGACGGGCACACACCGGCGATGAGCGGCGAGTAGGGCCCGCGCGACGACGCTGATGTCCGTGTCGTGATCGACCGCGACCACTGGGGTTGTCATCACATCACCGACAGTTGCTGCCGGCGCGCCCGATGGTAGGTCGGAAAAACGGTTCTGCATCAGGTCGGCCTCGGTGACGATGCCCATCAACGCCCCGTCATCATCCACCACGGGCAGCGCGGTGAACCCTCGGTGTGAAAGCGTGCCGGCCGCCTGCGTCACCGAAACGGTGGGTGACACGCTGACGACCGCCTTGGTCATGATGTCCCTGGCACGCATCTCGAACCTCCTGAGCGTTCGACATGTCGGTCCGAACCCGACATTCGCTCTCTCCAGGTAATCATCCCGTTCGACCTGCCGGGTAGAGGCTTTGGACCCGTCCCTGCCACCGCCGAACGGACCACGGGCGCGCAGACCAGCGCGGTGCTGGGCGGTGATCGCCTCGGCACAGGATCCGCCGTCCGGAGCCTGCGCGTTACTTGTTCCCTGCGATCGCATGCAGAAGTCGCTGCACCTGCTGTTGTACCTGTGCGTCCTCCGCGTCGAACATCGCGCCGCTGATGCCGGCGGTCTGCAGCGGCCGATTTGGATACTGCTGGTAGGTCGGCAGCAGACTGAGGGCTCTCGCCCCCATCTGCGGTGCCTGCCAGGTCTTTTCCGCCCAGCCGTTCATGAACCTGTCGTATCGTTCACCCGGGTCGTTCCAGAGGTCGAACAGCTCCGGCACGATGTTCGCGTATTCGCTTGCGCCCTTCCAACCTTCCCGGATGTTCCAGATCGCCTTCCACTTGCCGACCCTGACTGCACCGGGAATCAACTCGGTCTCGGTCATGTAGAACCAGTGGTCGCGGGTAGAGGGACCGGATCCCTCGAGAAGGGCCGTCTGGTCGCAGCTGTCGAAGATCGTCGGCTCACCGTCGCGATCCTCGGTGGGCAGATCGAGGCCGGCCAAGCTCGCGAACGTCGCCATGAAGTCGAGCGAGCCCACGATATCGGAGTTGCGGCGACCCGCTCCGATGGTGCCGGGCCACCAGGCGATGGCCGGCACTCTGCTGCCACCCTCGTAGTCGGTGCCTTTCGTACCGCGGAATGGGGTATAGCCGGAATCCGGGTACACGTCCTGCCACGCACCGTTGTCCGTAGTCCAGATGACGAGCGTGTCCTCCTCGATCCCCAATGCCCGCACCTTGTCCATGACCACCCCGACGTGGTGGTCGAGCTCGACGAGCGCGTCGAGGTACTTGCTCTTGCCCATCGACTTCCCGACAAAGTCCGGGTGCGGCAGGTTCGGCTGGTGCATCTTCGCCGTGTTCAGGTACAGGAAGAACGGGTTCTCGGTCTTCGCGTGAGCGTCCAGGTACTCGGTGGCATGCACGATCGACTTCTCGTCGATGAAGGGGATCTTCGAGGCGTCGAGCTTCTCGGACTCCTGCCACGGTTCACCCGCCTTGCCCTCGACCGCACCGATCACGTTGCCCCACATCTTCATCACTTCGGCATCGTCGAAAGGAAAGTCGGGATTCATCGTTGGGTCGGTATAGGTGTAGGCGTTCAGGTGGTACAGCGTCGTGTTGTGCATCTCGTCGAAGCCTTGTTCCGTCGGCATCGAGTAGTTCTCCTCGCCGAGGTGCCACTTGCCGATCTGGCACGTGTCGTAGCCGCCCTGCTTGAGGACACTTGCGACCGTCCACTCGGCAGCCGGGAGGCCGCCGCCCTGACCCGGAAACGCGACGGTCGTCATCCCGCTGCGGATCGGCAACCGGCCGGTCATCGCCGCTGCCCGGCCGGGAGTGCAACTCGGTTGGCCGTAGAACGACATGAACTGCAGTCCCTCCGAAGCCAAGCGGTCGAGGTTCGGCGTCGGCGCTCCGCGGTTCTCCCCACCCCCGTAGCAGCCCAGGTCCCCCCAGCCGACGTCATCCGACATGAACAGGATGATGTTCGGCCGTCGAGCACTTTCGTCTGCCATTGTCAGCTCCTCTGGGTTCGCGACATCGGATCAGCTGCCGTGTCGGAGGTGGTAGCGCTTTCGCAAGGATGACGCAGCGTTCCCGCCGCGTCATCCCCCGTTCTGGACGAAGTGCCGGATCGGTTCATCCGGCAACTCCCGGACGATCCTGGTCGGAACTGCTTCGGCCGGCCGCGGCCATCTTCAAGCCACCATGTCCCGCGCCACCCGGAACCCGAGGTTGCCCAGGGACGAGGGCGGCTCGGTGCCCTGGCGCGCCGAGACCCGGTACCGACGGCAGTACGACTGGTGACACAGATAGGAGCCACCCCGAGTGACTCGGCCCGATCCGCCAACCGGCCCCCGCGGGTCCTGATGTGGTGACCTGCTGTAGTAGCGCGCGTCGTACCAGTCGGCACACCACTCCCACACGTTTCCCGTCGTGTTGTACAGGCCGAACGCGTTCGGTTCGTAAGCGTTGACCGGTGCGGTACCCCGGAATCCGTCCGCCCCGGTGTCCTCGATCGGGAACGTTCCTTGGAAGACGTTCATGCGGTGCTCCCCGTGTGGTTCGCGTTCGTCGCCCCAGGGGAACGGGCCACTCGAACCACCGCGCGCGGCGAACTCCCATTCGGCTTCGGTCGGCAGTCGGGTCCCCGACCAATCGCAGTAGGCCACGGCGTCGGTCCACGAGACATGCACAACGGGATGATTTCCGCGACCCTCGATCGTGCTGTGCGGCCCCTCGGGGTGGCGCCAGTCGGCGTCCGGCACCTCGCGCCACCACTCCACACCGACGACAGCGCGCGTGTCCGGGAAGTCGTCCGGCAGGAGCCCGGCGAACACGAAGGACCAACCGTATTGTTCGGCCTCGGTGACGTACCCGGTTACGTCGACGAACGAGGCGAAGGCGTCATTTGTGACCGCGTAGCGGTCGATCTGGAACGGCGAGAGGGTGACGTCGTGCACCGGCCCCTCGCCGTCACCGGGATACGCCCAGCGGGACTCGTCGCCCATCCGGAAGGTGCCGCCGCGGAGTTCGACGAGCGTGGCGGGATGCTGACCCCGCACATGGGGCGCGGACCGCTCCGCGCCGCTCCGACCGGAGCCAGGTGCACAACACGCTCCGCTCATGGCAGGCACTGGACGACACTGGACGCAGGTGGGAGGGACAGAAACCCGATGTTCATGCCCCTCCATGCGATTTGACGCCTAGGTGCGAGCCAGCGTAGCACCGCAATCGTCGGCCACCGGTGGTTGTCCGGGTCTCTCCTCTCGGGCCGATCCGCCTGGGTTTGCCGACGGCGCCCCACTTGCCGGGGTCGGCCGGTAATAGATCGGCCCTTAACACCGACGCCATGCCTACTGCCGTCGGGACAACGTGACACGGACGTCAGCGGGCAGTGACGCCTTGGGTTATCAGCTTGTGCACCATGTAATCGCCGACCGCCTGCGGTCCGCCGTCGGAGCCGTAACCGCTCTGCTTGCGCCCGCCGAAGAACGTGTCGCGGGCGCCGACCCCGAACCGATTGATGGTGACCATGCCGGCATCCAGCTGCGCGGGCAGCCGCAGCGCGCGGTCAGCCGACCCGGTGAAGACGTATGCGGCCAGACCGAAGGCGACATCGTTGGCCCGCCGTACGGCTTCGTCCTCGTCCCGGAAGGTGGCGGTCACTGCGATCGGGCCGAACGGCTCGGTGTGCATCAGTTCGGCGTCATCGGGGACCTCGGCCAGGAGGGTGGGACGCCAGTAGTAACCGGTCGAGTCGTCGCCACTGCCGCCCGCTACCAGTCGGGCTCCCCGGTCGACCGCGTCGTCGATCAGCGGTTGCATGGCGGCGAAACGGCGAGTGTTCGACAGTGGACCCATGTCGGTCGCCGCGTCGAACGGGTTCCCGACCGACGCCCGGTCCAGAGCCAAGGCGAACCGCTCGACGAACTTGTCGTGAATGTTCTCGTGCACCAGGAATCGGATCGGCGAGCCACAGGACTGCCCGGCGTTGTGCAACTTGGCACCCAGCGCGTCGGCGACCACAGCGTCCACGTCCACGTCGTCGAAGATCAGCACGGGCGCGTGGCCGCCGAGTTCGAGGGTGATCGGTTTGACCTCGTCGGCGGCCGTCCGCGCGAGCAGCTTGCCGACGGCAGTGGAACCGGTGAACGAGACCATCCGGATCTCCGGCGCCGCGATCAGCTGCCGGGAGATCGCGTCCGGGTCCCCGAAGAGCATGTTCAGCACGCCATGCGGAAGTCCGGCATCGTGCAGTGCGTGGGCCAGGGCGATCGCGCTGGCCGGCGTTTCCTCGGCCGGCTTGATCACCACGGTGCAGCCGGCGGCAAGCGCGGCCGCGACCTTGCGGGCCGGCACGGTCAGCGGATAGTTCCAGGTGGTGAACGCGGCTACCGGTCCGATCGGCTCTTCCACCAACAGTGTTCGGCCGTCCGCGGAGGAGGTCGGCAACACCTGGCCGAACCGGCGGGAGGCTTCGCCCGCCATGCTCTCCATGATGTCCGCGCTGTACTCGACCTCGTCGATCGAGTCCCGAAGGGGTTTGCCGTTCTCCAGGGTCATGGCCGTGGCGATCTCCGCGCTTCGCTCTCGGAGCAGCTCGGCGGCCCTGATCAACAGGGCAGCTCGGCGGTGCGGCGAAAGGGCGCGCCACTGAGGAAAGGCCGCGGCGGCGGCGGCGACGGCCCGCTCGACGTCTCCGGCGTCGGCGACCGGCACGGTCCCGATGATCCGCCTGGTTGCAGGATCCTCCACCTCCAGCGGCTCCCGGTTCCCTGCGATCCACTCCCCGTCGATGTACAGGGCGATGCTCGGGTAGCTTTCGGCGGCCATGGGTCTCCTCGGTGCGGATGCTCGGAATGCGAATTCCCGCTCGGCCCGTCAGCCTACCTCCGGGCCCTCCGCACTGACGAGGCCTGTTGATTTGACGTCCGAATCGCCGTCGCATTAAGGTCGGGAATCCGCATTCCCATCCAAGGGATTGCCCGCGCTCGGAGGCACCATGGCGCAAGTTGGGCCCGGTCGGACGATCCGGATCGCGATGAACGGGGTCACCGGGCGGATGGGCTATCGCCAGCACTTGATCCGCTCGATCCTGCAGATCCGCGACCAGGGCGGCATCCGGCTCGCCGACGGGTCGTCGGTGCAGGTGGAGCCGGTGCTGGTCGGCCGCAACGAGGGCAAGCTGCGGGAACTGGCCGACCGGCACGACATCGATCAGGTCAGCACCGATCTGTCCGCGGTGCTGGCTGACGAGTCCATCGAGGTGTACTTCGACGCTCAGGTGACCTCGCAGCGAGTCGCCGCGCTCACCGCCGCGATCGCGGCCGGCAAGCACATTTTCACCGAGAAGCCGACCGCCGAGACTGTCGCGGAGGCAACCGAACTGGCTCGACTGGCCCAGCGCGCCGGGATCACCGCCGGAGTGGTGCACGACAAGCTGTACCTGCCCGGCCTGGTCAAGCTCCGGCGACTGGTGGATGAGGGCTTCTTCGGGCGGATCCTCTCGTTGCGTGGGGAGTTCGGCTACTGGGTGTTCGAAGGCGACGGCCAGCCGGCTCAACGACCTTCCTGGAACTATCGGGCGCAGGACGGCGGCGGCATCACCCTGGACATGTTCTGCCACTGGAGCTATGTCCTGGAGAACCTCCTCGGGCCGGTGCGCGCGGTGATCGCCAAGGCCGTCACCCATGTGCCGCAGCGCTGGGACGAGCTGGGCCAGGAATACCCGGCGACGGCGGACGACGCGGCATACGGGATTTTCGAGATCGACGGCGGCATCATCGCGCAGATCAATTCATCGTGGACGGTGCGAGTACACCGCGACGAACTGGTCGAATTCCAGGTCGACGGCACTCATGGCTCGGCGGTGGCCGGTCTGCGTTCCTGCGTTGCGCAGCAGCGGGCGCACACACCGAGGCCGGTGTGGAACCCCGATCTGCCGGTCACCGAACCGTTCCGCGACCAGTGGCTGGAAGTGCCGGCCAACGCTGACCTCGACAACGGCTTCAAGATCCAGTGGGAAGAGTTCCTCGCCGATGTGCTGGCCGGCCGCCCGCACCGCTACGACCTGCTCTCGGCGGCGCGGGGCGTGCAGCTCGCCGAGCTGGGCCTGCGCTCGTCGGCCGAGGGCCGGCGCGTCGAAATCCCGGAGATCGCGCTGTGACCGCCGGCTCGGCGACCAGGGTCGGCCTGCCCGATCCGGACGCACCGGATCGAGCGATCGAGCACTTCGTCATGCGCGGTCCGGGACCGTGGACCCGGCCGCAACGCCCGATCGCCAGCCGGCGGGCCTACGCCGCGGCCCACGTGGTGCCACAGATGTGGGGGGACAACACCCCCGGCGCGCCGGCGGCGATCGATTGGGACCAGACTCTGGCCATCCGCCACCAGATCTGGTCCTACGGGCTCGGTGTCGCCGACGCCATGGACACCGCTCAACGTGGGATGGGCCTGGACTGGCCCGGTGCGCGCGAGTTGATCCAGCGCAGCGGACGGGAGGCCGCCGCGGTCGGCGGGATGCTGGCCTGTGGGGCGGGCACCGATCAGCTGGCCGTTGCTGACCTGCCGCCGGGTCGCGGTGCCCTCACCGCGATCGTCGACGCCTACCGCGAGCAGGTCGCGGTGGTGCGCGAGGCGGGTGCGACGGTGATCCTGATGGCGTCGCGGGCGCTGGCCGCGGTGGCCGGCTCCGCCCAGGACTTTCTGGACGTCTACCGCACGGTTCTCGATGGTGTGGACCAGCCGGTCATCCTGCACTGGCTCGGCGACATGTTCGACCCGACGTTGGCCGGCTACTGGGGCTCGACGGACATTCTTATAGCGACCGGCACCTTCTCCGAGCTGCTGACCTCACACGCCGAGAAGATCGACGGAGTCAAGGTTTCCCTGCTCGACGCCGACCACGAGATCGGCCTGCGGCGGACCCTGCCGCCCGGGGTACGGCTGTACACCGGCGACGACTTCAACTACCCCGAACTCATTGTCGGCGATGGCGGCGAGCACTCCGATGCGCTGCTCGGCATCTTCGCCGCGATCTATCCGGCGGCGTCCACCGCCCTGCAGGCCCTCGACGCCGGTGACGACGCCGGCGCGCGAAGGATCTTCGACTCGACCCAGGCCCTGTCCCGGCACCTGTTCGCGCCGCCGACCCGCTTCTACAAGACCGGGATCGCGCTGCTGTCCTGGCTCAACGGTCACCAGCGCGGATTCGACATGATCGGCGGGCTCGCCAGCGGCCGTTCCGTCGCGCACGCTGTCACCGCGTTCCGGCTCGCCGACCGGGCCGGGCTGCTCACCGACCCTGAGTTGGCCGCACACCGGATCGGCCTGCTGCTCGAGATCCACGGATGGACGGCATGACATTGCCCGCGCCGGCGCGGCTCTCCCTCAACACCGCAACCACCAAGAATTGGACGTTGCGCGAGGCGGTGGACGGCGCCGCCCGGGCCGGACTGCAGGCGGTCGGCCTGTGGCGTGATCGGGTGGCCGAAGTCGGCACCGGGCCGGCTGCGGCCGTGGTCCGCGACGCCGGTCTGCGGGTGTCCTCGCTGTGTCGCGGTGGCTTCCTCACCGCCGCCGACCGGGCGGGGACGGCGATGGCGTTGGACGACAATCGTGCGGCGATCAACGAGGCCGCCGAGCTCGGCGCGCCGGTGCTGGTGATGGTGGTCGGCGGATTGCCGCCCGGCGTCCGCGACCTGCCCGGCGCCCGGGCGCGGGTGCGGGACCGGCTGACGGAGCTCGTGCCGTATGCAACGGAGCATTCGGTGCGACTCGCTCTCGAGCCGTTGCACCCGATGTACTGCGCCGACCGTGCGGTGCTCTCCACCCTGAAGCAGGCGTTGGACCTGGCCGCCGATCACCGACCTGCCGAGGTCGGCGTCGTGGTGGACAGCTTCCACACCTGGTGGGATCCCGAGTTGCGGCCGCAGATCCAGCGGGCAGGAACCGATGGACGGATCGCTTCCTACCAGATCTGCGACTGGAATCTGCCGATCGCAGCGGACGCTCTGCTGTCCCGCGGCATGATGGGCGACGGATTCATCGACTTCGCCGCGATCACCAGGTGGGTCGATGCCGCCGGGTACCGTGGCGACATCGAGGTTGAGATCTTCAGCGCCGACATCTGGGCCCGTGACGGCGATGCCGTGCTGGACCTGATGATCGAGCGGTACCGCGAACTGGTCGAGCCATTCCTGACCGGATGACGGATCGAACCGATGGGATGATGTCTCGCGCAGGTTCGCGTTCACATTGCGCCGGCGGGGGATCCGCCGACTCCGGTGCGGGAGGTGCACGACGGTGGCCGGTGTGACGCTGGACGACGTGGCGGCCCTTGCCGGTGTTTCGCAGCCGACCGCCTCCCGGGTACTGAACGGATCGGCCCGGACACCGTCGCCGGCGGTGGTCGAAGCCGTCCGCCGCGCCGCCGACGAACTCGGCTACGTGTCCAACGCCCAGGCGCAGGCACTGGCCAGGTCCTACTCCGGACTTGTCGGGCTGGTCGTGCACGACCTTGCCGATCCGTACTTTTCGAGCATCGCCTCCGGCGCTCAGCGGGAGGCGGCGCAGCGAGGCCGGCAGATGCTTGTCGCCACGACCCTGCGCAGTCCGGCGCAGGAGCTCGCCGCAGTCATGTCGTTTATCGGCTACCGGACGGACGCCATCGTGCTCGCCGGCTCCAGGTCGCGTGGCTCGCTGCGGACCAGGGAGCACAACCAACTGACGCGATCATTGGGCCAGTACCTCGACAACGGCGGACGGCTCGCGGTGATAGGCCAGCGCTTGGCCGGGGCCCATTCGGTCGAACCGCAGAACGCCCAGGGCGCTGCCGCCTTGGCCGGCGCGCTGATGGACCAGGGCACGCAAGAGTTCGTCGTGCTGGCCGGCCCGCGCGAGTTGATCACCGCCGCCGACCGCTGCGCCGGGTTCGCGGCCGAACTGAAGCGTCGTGATGTCGCGCCACGGGCCGTCGTGCACGGCGATTTCACCCGGGACGGGGGCTACACCGCAGCCCGCACGATGGTCGACCAACTCGGTTTGACGTCCGGCTGGGGTGGCTGCGTCTTCGCGGTCAATGACGTCATGGCGCTCGGCGCTGCCGCCGCCTTACGCGACGCCGGCCTACGGGTTCCTGACGACGTAGGTGTCGCCGGATTCGACGACATCCCGACCCTGCGCGACTATGCCCCGGCGATGACCACGGTCGGCCTCCCACTGGCCGACATGGGTTCGAGCGCGGTCGCACTGGCCCTGTCGGGCGATCATGGCGACGGGCCGACACGGCTCCGGGTGACCGGCGAGGTTCGGCTCCGGGCCAGCACCGGGTCGTCGGCTCGCCGCCCCGCTCAGGATCGAACAGTGATGGCCGACATCGCACCTGGATCGGGTCGGCTTGCAGATCGACTGCCGCAACTCGGTTTCGGTGCAGCTGCGATCGCGACCAACGAGTGGGTGACCGACGAGCAGGCGACCGACTGCCTGCAGGCCGCCTGGAACCTCGGGTTCCGGTATTTCGACACCGCGCCGATGTACGGCTCCGGTGTTTCGGAAAGACGGCTGGGACAGTCGCTGTCGAATTGGCCCAGAGATCGATACCTGCTGTCCACGAAGGTCGGCAGGCTGGTTCGGCCCGGGCATCCCGAGACAGCGTCCACCGGCGCGGGTTGGATCTACGACTTCTCTCGCGACGGTGTGCTGCGGTCGCTGGAGGAGAGCCTGGTTCGGCTCGGGGTCGACCGGATGGACGTGGTGTACCTGCACGATCCCGACGACCACTGGGCGCAGGCCATCGATGAGGCGTGGCCCGTGCTCGCCGACCTGCGGTCCCAGAAGGTGGTTGGGGCAGTCGGTGTCGGGATGACCCAAGCTCGGATGCTGACCAGGTTCGTCATCGAGGCCGATCTCGATCTGGTGTTGGCCGCCGGCGTCTACAGCCTCCTGGACCACGAAGGTCTGGTGGAGCTGTTGCCGGCGGCGGCGGCTCGCGGGGTCGGGGTGGTGGTGGCCCAGGCGCTGCACGGCGGACTGATCGACGGTGTCCCCGATTCGTTGTTCCACTACCGGCCGACCCCGCCGGACGTGCGGGAGCGGGCGGAGCGCATCGCCCAGATCTGTCGGGGACACGGGGTGCCGACGGCTGCGGCGGCCCTGCAGTTTCCCCTCGGTCATCCCGCGGTGGTCGGAGTGTTGACCGGTCCCGCGGTCCGCGCGCAGGTCGAGCAGAACCTGTCCTGGATGCGCACCGCCGTTCCGGCCGAGCTCTGGGACGACCTGCGCTCGGCGGGTCTGCTGTCCGGGCAGGTGCCCACGCCACTACCCGGAGTGCTGCCGGACCCGTTGCAGCCGAAGTCAGGTGAGGCCGATGAGTGAGGTACTGCTGGTGTCCGGTGTCAGTGGCCGCGATGACCCGTGGCACGACTTCGGCGCAACCTCGGCGGCCATCGCCGAGATCTTGGCGACCGACGGCCTCGATGTCGCCCTCCTGCCCTCGGGCGAGGTGCGTGACGCCGACCTGGAGGCCGCCGATCTGCTGGTGGTGAACTGCGGACTGGACTCGGCCCCCGGAGCCGACAGCGCCGCAACCGCTGCCTTCGTCGAGCTTCTCCGGTCACGCCGGCCGGTGCTCGGCGTGCACACGGCGGCCAACGCGTTCGCGGCTGTTCCGGCCTGGACCGACCGGCTCGGCGTGCGCTGGGTCGAGGGCGTGTCGATGCACCCGCCGATCGGATGGCTCGCCGAGCCGCCCGACCAGGCGCACCCGATCGGTGCTGGGCTGGACGTGGTCGAGGCGTTCGACGAGCGGTACAGCAACCTCGATATCAGCCGGCCGGCCGAGATCGTGCTGTTCCACTCCCTGGACGGAGTCGAGCAGCCGCTGTCCCTGGCCCGGCAGGATCCGGATGGCCGCCGGACGGTGTACGACGCGCTCGGCCATGGTCCCGAGTCCTACGCATCGACGTCGAGGGGTGAGCTGCTGCGCCGGGAGGCGAACTGGCTGTTGGCCACTCGCTGACGTCCGGTCAACGGCAGGGGCCGCGGTCGTGTCGATCCAGGTTTCCCTAGTCGTCTGGTCGCCGCCACAGCCACCGCATGGTGTCGGGCAGGATCGCACCACCGTGCAGGTGAGTGTGCGCGCCGACGCCGAAAGCGAAACGGTAGTCGTATCCCGATGATTCCAGCGCTGCTGCCATCTCCTGGTTGGCACGTGGCCAACTGCCCAGCTCGTTGTCGATGTCGTGCGCTCCGTCCTGAAGGAAGACCCGGATCGGTCTTCTCGGTTCGGCGCGGATGAGCGAGGGATAGACGTGACCGCCGCGAATGTCGGTGAAGCTACCGATGTGGCTGACCACCTTCCGAAAGCGGTCGGACCGTTCCCAGGCCACGGTGAAGGCGCAGATGCCCCCCGAGCTGGCCCCGACGATCGCATGCTGTTCAGGGTCGTCGCTGATGGCGTAGCGCCGCCGCACCTGGGGGAGCATCTCGTCCAGGAGGAAGGTCGCGTAACGGTCACCGAGCGAGTCGTACTCGAAAGACCGGTTGCTCGCGAGCCACGGATTCTCCGGGACGAGCCGTCCGACATGGCCGGGGTTGACGAAGAGCCCGATGGTGGTGGGCATCTCGTGGCGCCGGATCAGGTTGTCGAAGACGACCGGCACACGGTACTCGCGTCCGCGGTCCACGTACTGATGACCGTCCTGGAAGGCCGCCAGCGCCGCGGGCGTGCCGTCGTACTGAGCAGGGACGTAGATCCAGTACTGGCGGATCGTGCCCGGAAAGACCGCGCTCTGCCAGACATGCGGCCCCTCGACGCGACCTAGTGGACCCGGCTGAGGATGGGAGTCGCGACCCAGCACATACGGCTCTGGCGTGGTCACGAGCCGCACCTCGACATTGACGGGCATCGTCGTGGGTGCGAACCAGCGGCCCTCATCGCACGCGGCGCTGCCGAGTCGCCCGGCGGCGATCGACGTGCGCGGGGCGCAATGGTCCGCAACCCCACCACCTCCTCGGGCGCAGCAAGCCGCTCGGATCACGTCACCACCACTGCAATTATCAGAGTGCACCGGCCGGATGGTGCGGTAACCTTGCTGGCGATTGTCGGCGAGGGAGTGACAACCCCTCGGATGTCGCCAGCTCTGACATCGGCCGCAATCCGCGCGTCACGGCGAACCGACGAGAGGCCGACTCGTCGGCAAAGGTGTGGTGGCACCGCGACTTAGCCCCCGCCCACACCTCCAGGGCCCCCTGCTCTGGAGGACCGATGCAACCACCAACGCTCGAACTTGGTCGCACTATGGCGGCGGACCTGGCCCACGTCGCACCCGGCAGCGTCGTGACGCTCCGTGGGCACGTCCATCGCCGCCGTGACTTGGCCACGGTCACCTTTCTCGTCCTGCGAGACCGAACCGGTCTGGCGCAAGTCGTGTTCGAAGCCGGCGCGGCGGAGTTGCCGCCCGAAGAGACGCCCGTAGAGGTGATCGGCACAGCTGCTGCCAGCGACAAGGCGCCCAGTGGGATGGAGGTCATCGACGCCACGGTGAACGCCCTGTCCGACCCCGCGGAAACGCCTCCGTTCGACCTGTGGCGACCGCAGCTGAAGGTTGCGCTGCCAACGCTTCTCGATCATGCACCGCTGTCCTGGCGGCATCTGCGGCAGCGAGCGAAGTGGCAGATCGGGGCGGCATCGCTGCGAGGTTTCCGCCGGGCGCTGGATGCGCAGGGCTTCACCGAAATCTGCACCCCGAAGCTGGTCGAATCCGCCACCGAATCCGGCGCGAACGTCTTCCCGGTGGACTACTTCGGAAAGCCGGCGTTCCTCGCCCAGAGCCCGCAGTTCTACAAGCAACAGCTCGTCGGCGCCTTCGAACGGGTATATGAGGTCGGCCCCGTCTTCCGCGCCGAGCCTCACGACACCGCACGGCACCTTGCCGAATACGTCTCCCTCGACGTCGAACTCGGCTTCATCCGGGATCACCGCGACATCCTGGATGTCCTGCACCTGGCGCTGGAGGGCATGCTCGACGCCATCCGCGCGGACGCCGCTGAGGCCGTGGACCGGCTCCACGTGGTGCTGCCGACCATCCCGGAGCAGATCCCCGTCATCCACTTCGCCGACGCTCTGGCCATGGTCGACGCAGCGCCCGAGGAGCCCGACCTCGCACCCGAACACGAACGGGCGCTCTCCGGGTGGGCCCGAGACGAATTCGGCAGCGACGTCTTGGCTGTCGAGGGCTATCCACTTCGTAAGCGCCCCTTCTACACGCACCCCTGGACCCGGCAACCCCAGGCCACGAGTGGCTGGAGCAACAGCTTCGATCTGCTCTTCCGCGGCCTCGAACTGGTCACCGGCGGTCAGCGACTCCACCGCTACGACGACTACGTCACCGCCCTCGAACAGCGCGGCGAGTCGACCGCGAGCTACTCGGCCTACCTGGAACCGTTCCGGCATGGCATGCCACCCCATGGCGGGTTTGCCATCGGACTCGAACGATGGATCGCGCAACTCACCAACTCTGCCAACCTTCGCGA
This sequence comes from uncultured Actinomycetota bacterium, assembly GCA_963834185.1. Taxonomy (GTDB): domain Bacteria; phylum Actinomycetota; class Actinomycetes; order Mycobacteriales; family Nakamurellaceae; genus Nakamurella. The sequence continues at coordinate 76,037 of CAWIAR010000010.1, read as the reverse complement.
GGCCACGCTCTTTCCCCGTGACCTGAACCGGCTGTCCCCATGACCCGGATGTCCCCGGTCCGCAGCAGGCGGTGAACGACGAGGGACCGGCTCGACAACGGGTGCCTCAGCGCTCGGCCGGCTCCCGTCTCCAAAGACCGGCGGAGGTCCGGCGCAGTGGTGATCGACCGCGGGTAGCCAGGGGACTCATGTCGGGTCCGCTCATCGTCGTTTCGGGGCAGAGGTACAGCAGATGCGTAAATCAGCCGGACCGGTTAACCGGTGCATAGCATCCTGTCGGACGTGCTCCGACTCAACTGATCCAGCCGAGCGTGCCGAAGTCTCCGTGGAGTGGCTCGCCGCCGGCGGCGGCGAAGTCGGCAAGCGCGCGACTCAGGGCCTGTCGTCGAGCTGTCGGCATGCGCTCCAGGATGGTGGCGATCGCCTTGCGACGGCGCACCACCACGTCGTCGATCAAGGTGCGGCCCGCTGTGGTCAGTTCGAGGCGCAGGTGTCGCCGATCGGCCGGGTTGTCCCGACGATCGAGCAACCCGGCGGCAACCAGGCGGTCGCACGCCCTGGTCGCGTTCGACGGATGCACCGCCATGTCGCCGGCGAGCGTCGTCAGGGTCATGGGTCCGTGGGTTGCCAGGATCATCAGTGCCCGCAGTTGCGGCACGCTCAGCAATTCCGCGGTCGGCGCGAGCGATTGCGCTACGAGACCCACCAGCACTCGGGACGCTGCGAGCACGACCTCCACGTCGGCGTCCAGCGCCGGATCGGGTCTGACTTTTCGAGGCATGGTCGCGATTGTCGCGGCACTCGGTGCGGAACCGCAAGGATTGCGACAAGGTACCTGGTACGCAATCCTTGCGAGCCCGCAAGTATGGGAGTAGACCTGGAGTCAGCATGCGCCGGTCTCGACGGGCAGGCACCGGGAGGTCAGATGTCCAGTGCGATGGTCGAAGCCCGGATCGTGCTGCGGTCGGTCGCTCCCGTACGGCACAGCAGCGCGGTGGCCGGATCCGACTCCTGGCCAGCACTGCCGAGTGCCTCGCCTCGTCCGGTGGGATTACCGGCATTTCCGGATCGCCATCATGGCCATCACAGCCGACTGAAGCCGCTTGCGGCGCAAGGCGTGGGTAGGCCGAAAGTGGGTTGACCCGCCGCCGCGCCGCGACCGGTGAATGTAAACATCAATCGCCGAGGAGGAAAGATGCAGTGCTACGACTGTCAGGTCCAGGGAGTTGAGCGCCAAGCTGTAGCGGCTTGCACCAACTGTGGTGCAGGTGTGTGCGCCGAGTGCGTCAGATCAGACATCGGCGACCATCTGCTGCGCCAGTCGCCTGGGAATCCGAGTCATCATCGGACCCGGAACCTGCGCTGCGGCGCCTGCGAGGCCGTGCTGGGGATAGTCAACCAGGCAAGCGTGAGCGCCTGAACCCCGTGAGACGATCAGCTGAGCCGCGCTTGCGAACGCCGAGCCCGCGCGGGCGTGCCGCCGGAGCGACCCCTCGACATCGCCCGCGCCGATTACGTCAGATGACTTCGGTCGACCGGTGGGGGCTGCCGACGGCGAACGCCGCATCGACGGCGTCGGCGAAGGCGGCCATCGAGGTGAACTCGTACGCGTAGGAGAACGCTTCGGCAGGCTCGGGAGTCGCACCCCAGCCCGCCCGGTCGTGGCGCCGATTGATCCAGACCGAGGGCAGGCCCTCGCGCCTGGCCGGTACATGGTCGTGGAACAGACTCTGGGCCACGTGCAGCAGATGGTCGCGGTCGATGCCGAGTTCGACGAGCGTGGCGTCCAGGGCCCGAAAGTGGTTCTCGGCCGGCTTGTACGCACCGACGTCCTCGGCGGTGATGATCGCCGCGAATTCACCGCGCAATCGCAGGTTGCTGCCGGCGAACCCGGCCCGATGCACGTTGGACAGGATGATCAGCCGGTAATGCCGGGCCAGCCGGGCCAACGCCTCGGCGGAGTCCGGAAAGGCAGGCCAGTCCGGCACCGAGGCACCGAGTCGCGCCGCCCACTCGTCGCTCACCTGAGCGCCGAGGGTGGTGCCGCTTCGGCGGAATGCCTCGGCCAGGACACCCGGGTACAGCGCGGCCGGAGACTCCCGCTCGACGACGGCCTCATGACCCGCGAAGGCTGACAGCAGCCGATCGTCACCGAGTTCGAGGCCCTGCTCGGCGGCCCACGGACCGAGCACCGCGGCGATCCCGGCTTCCCAGTCGATGAGCGTGCCGTAGCAATCGAAACTCAACGCCTTGAAGGTGGTCAGGTCCAACCCGCTCGCACTCATGCGTGATTTCTACCCTTCGGGGCGGGGCGGGGCGGGGCGGGGGGCGGGCAGGGCAGGGCAGGTCCGGGGCCGTCGGCTCAGCACGATCCCACGTCCGTCGGGCGAGCAACCAAAGTGGGCGCGGCTCAGCCCTTGACCGCGCCGCCCAGACCCGCGCCGCGCAGGAACATCCGTTGGAAGATCAGGAACATGACCACGGGGATCAGCGTGGAGATGGCCAGCGCGGCCATCAAGGTTCCCTTGTCGACGTTGGCCATGGACTGCAGGTAGACCGAGAGCGGCTTCACGCTTGCGTCCTTGAGCACCAGGAAGGGCCAGAGGAAGTCCTTCCAGGACGCGATGATGGCGAACACGGACACCACGCCGATGATCGGCTTGCTCATCGGCAGCACGATCGAGGTGAACAGCCGGAATGGGCCGGCGCCGTCCACCGTGGCGGCTTCGAAGATCTCCCTGGGCAGCGAGTCGAAGAACCGGGTGACGAGCACGACATTGAAGGCGCTGGCGCCGGCGGGCAACCACACCGCCAGGTAGTTGTCGATCAGGCTCGGGCCGACCGGGGGAGAGACGATGATCTTGTACAGCGGGATGAGCAACACGACGGCGGGCACGAACAGGGTCACCAGGACCGCCCAGTGCAACACCCTGGCCCACCCCGGCCGCAGCACGGAGATCACGAACCCGCCGGTGGTGGCCACCAGGACCTGCACGAACCAGGAACCGATCGCGACCCAAACGGTGTTCAGGAAGTAGCTGCCGATGTGGTAGCGGTTGAACGCTTGCTCGACGTTGCGCAGTGTCGGGCCGTGCGGGAACAGCGCCATCGGCTTGGTCAGAATGTCCTGGGTCGGCGTGAAGGCGAACTTGGCCAGCAGGAAAAGCGGTCCGACGCACCAGATGACCAACAGCACCAACAGCGCGAAATGCATCGTGCGCCAGGTCCACGCGATCCCAGGCCGTCGCCAGTCCGCGACCGAAACAGCGCCCCGTTCCTGTTCTTCGGACCTCTCTGCGCCGGCCCGGCGCCGCTTGGACGTCACGACGAACTCCACGAGCGGGTGACCCGGAAGTAGACCAGCGACAGGACTGCCAGGAACGCCGCCAGCAGCAGGCTCAAGCGCGGTCGCCTCACCGAAGTTGTTGCCCAGGTTGGCGAATGCCAGGTTGTAGACCCGCAGCATGATCGTCTCGGTGGCGTGGTTGGGCCCACCGTTGGTGAACAGGAACGGCTCGAGGAACACCTGTGCGGTGCCGATGATCTGCAGGATCAGCGTGATGAACAGCACCCCGCGCAGTTGCGGCATGGTGACGTGCCAGACCTTGTTCCACACCGAGGCGCCGTCGACCTCGGCGGCGTCGTACAGCTCACTGGGCACCGCGATCAACGCGGCCAGGTAGATGATCACGGTTCCGCCCGCGGCGGCCCAGGTGGCTTCGAGCACCAGCGAGGGCATGGCCATCGTCTTGTCGGCCAGCCAGGGATAGGGCCCGAGACCGATCCATCCGAGGATGGTGTTGAACACGCCGCGCGGCCCCGGGTCGTAGAACACCTTCCAGAGCAGCACGGCCACCACCGGTGGCACGACAACCGGCAGGTAGGCGAGCACCGAGTACAGGCCCTTGCGCCGACGCAACTCGCTCATCAGGACGGCGGCGACCAGGGGGATCGGGTATCCGAACAACAACGCCAGGAAGGCGAACCACGCGGTGTTGCGAACGATGGTGGGCAGCAACGGGTCGGACAGGACCGCCCTGAAGTTGTCGAGTCCGACCCAGGTCGGCGGGTCGACGAGATTCGTCTTCTGCATGCTCATCACGAAGGCCGACACGATCGGCCACCACGAGAAGATGCCGAACACGAACAGCAACGGCAGCGCGAACAGCAATGCGCTCAGTCCGCCGCTGTGGGCCCAGGTCCGCGGTGACCGGTGGATCGACGATACCGTCGGTGGCCCGGCCGGCGGCGCGGTGATCGTGGGACTTGCGGTCATCTCATCCTCCCGTGCTGCCCAGACGTGCTGTCCGGATGTGGTGCCAGACATTCGTCCGGACATGATGCGGAACCGGCCGGGAACGCGTGATGTCGCGTTCCCGGCCGGACCGGTGTTCAGCTCGCCGCGTCGATCGCCTTCTGACCGGCCGTGTTGGCCTTGGTCAACAGGGCATCGATGTCGGCGTCCTTGTCGGTGATCACGGCCTGGACGACCGGGAACAGCTGGTTGTACAGGTCCTGGGTGGCCACGGCCGCCTCAGGCACGAGGTTCTGGGTGAACATGACATCGGTGTAGCCGGTCATGTCGTCCAGCGGGACGTTGATGTAGTCCTTGATCCAGCTCAAGTTCTCCTTGTACAGATCTTCGGAGAAGATGGGCAATACCGGGGTGCCGACGGCCTGGGCCGGGTCGGCCTCGGCGCGGGTCTTGGCGTCGGCCACCGCCTGGTCCTGGTCCTGCAGCTTGGACAGGTACCACCAGTCGATCCACTTGACGGCGGCATCCTTCTCGGCGTCGGTGGAGTCCTTGCGGACCGCGGCCAGCGTGCCACCGGTCAGGGCGCCCCCGTCACCCGAGGTCGGAATGGCGGTCAGGCCGTACCCCCAGTCCTTGGTGACCCCGTTGCTCTCCACCAGCGCGTTGTAGACGTCCGAACCCGAGGTGTACATCGCGACCTCACCACCGGCGAAGGCGGCGTTGATCTCACCCCAACCCATGTCGGCGCGCTCGAGGAGCGAGCCGTCCTCCCAGCGCAGCGCCTTGAGCCACTCCAGGTGCGCCTTGATCGCCGGGTCGGCCAGAGTGGCGGTGTACTTGCCACTGCTGTCGGCCTTCTCGATCACGCCGCCGCGGGCGTTGGCGCCGGCGGCCAGCTGCCAGCCACCCGACGCGTCCAGGGCCATCGTCCCGTAACCGGCGATGCCGGTCTTGTCGTGGATTGCCTTGGCGTCCGCGCGGACCTCGTCCCAGGTGGTCGGCGGCTTGTCAGGGTCGAGCCCGGCCTGTTCGAACAGCTTGCGGTTGTAGTGCAGGGCAACCGCGTAGATCGACTTGGCCGGCACGGCGTAGATCTTGCCGTCCTTACCCTCGCCGTTGGCCAGGAGTGTTTCGTTGAAATCGTTGCCGTAGGGCAGCGCGCGCACCTGGGCGTCGATGTCGGCAAGTTGGCCGTTGGCGATCAGGGTCTTGCCGTCGGTCAGGGGGATCTCGAAGACGTTGGGCAGCGTGCCGCCGGCCAGCTCGGTGGTGAACGTGGAGTTCAGCCAGTTGTAGTCCTCGGTCTTGATGGTGATGTTCGGATACTTCTCCTGGAACGCTGTGACCCGCTCGGCCAGCTGCTTCTTGGCCGCGTCGTCGGCGGTGGGAAGCAGGCCGGCGACGGTGATCGTCACGGGCGCGTCGGACGGCGCGGAGCTCGCCGAGGACGAACTGGGTTCGGCCGAGGACGAAGGAGTAGCGCTGTCCGTGCCTTCACTGGTCGGTGCGGCGCTGCTGGTGTCAGCGGCCGGCGAGGCGCTGGTAGTGGGCGCCGGTGTGCTACCGGTCGAGCCGGAATCGGTGCTGGAACTGCAGGCGGCGATGCCGCCGAGCGCCAACACGCCCGCGGCGGTCAGCGCGGTGATGCGGGTGGATCTCATCCTCACTCCTTTGTGGGTGGCCCCAATGGGTGGTGCTGCGGGTGCTGTCTGCGGTGCTGCTCGGTACGTGATCGGTTGCTGCAGTCGTGCCTCGTCCGGTTCGGGTGCGGAACTGGTCAGTGGGCGCCCTCCCCGCGCAGCCAGGCTGCGGTGTCGGCCGGCAACCGACCGCCGGACAGCGGCCCGCTGGTCAGCAGGACGTCCGAGTGCGCCGGCAGGGGTGATGGGTCGGTGCCGAGGTTCACCACACAGATGACGTCGCCACGTGCGAAGGCCAGGACGTCGTCGTCGGATTCGAGCCAGGTCAACGGCCCGTCGCCCAGGCTCGGCTCCATGCGGCGCCGGGCAAGCACGTCGCGGTACAGGTGCAACGTCGACGTCGGGTCGCTGGACTGCTGGGCCACGGTCAGCTCGGCCCAGTCGTCGGGCTGGGGCAACCAGGTGGGCGGGGCGGCACCGTTCAGGCCGATGCTGAAGCCGTACGGTGCACTCGTCCCTGACCACGGCAGCGGAACCCGGCAGCCGTCGCGTCCCGGGTCGATACCGCCGGACCGAAAGTGCATCGGATCCTGCAGCACGTCCAGCGGCAGGTTCTCCACCTCGGGGAGGCCGAGTTCGTCGCCCTGGTAGAGATAAAGAGCACCGGGCAGGGCGGCGGTCAGCAGGGCCGCCGACCGGGCGCGCCGCAGGCCGACAGCGAGGTCGGTTGCCACTCCGAAGCGCTTGGTCTGGAAGGCGAACGACGAGTCGGCCCGACCGTAGCGGGTGACGGGCCGCGTGACGTCATGGTTGGACAACACCCAGGTGGCCGGCGCGCCGACCGGCGCATGGGCAGCGAGCGTCGCCTCGATCGATTCCCGCAGAGCCGCGGCCCGCCACGGCTGCTTCATGAAATCGAAGTTGAAGGCCGTGTGCATCTCGTCGGGCCGCAGGTAACGGGCAAAGCGCTGCCGGTCGGCGAGCCAGACCTCCCCGACCAGGATCCGGGTGCCTGGATAGGAATCCGCCACCGATCGCCACGAGCGGTAGATCTCGTGGATCTCGTCCCGATCCACATGCGGGTGGCTGCCCGGGCCCGAAACCTCCGAGTACTCGGGCAGCTGTGGATCCTTGACCAGCAGCGCGGCGGAATCGATCCGGATGCCCGCAACGCCGCGGTCGAACCAGAACCGCAGCACGTCGGTGAACTCGGCTCTGACTTCCGGATGTGACCAGTTCAGGTCCGGCTGCGCCGGGGTGAACAGGTGCAGGTACCACTCGCCGGGAGTGCCGTCCGGTTCGGTGGTCCTGGTCCAGGTGTCGCCCTGGAAGTCCGACACCCACCCGGTCGGCATCAGTTCGCCGTGATCACCCCGGCCCGGCCGGAACCAGAAACGCTCGCGCTCCGCGGATCCGGGCCCGGCGGCCAGCGCCGCGCGGAACCACGGATGCTGGTCGGAGACATGGTTGGGAACGATGTCGATGATCGTGCGGATCCCGTACTGCAATGCCTCGGCGATCACCGCCTCGGCCTCGTCAAGGGTGCCGAAGGCGGGATCGATCGCGCGGTAGTCGGCGACGTCGTAGCCACCATCGGCGAGCGGCGAGCGGTACCAGGGCGTCACCCATACGGCGTCGACCCCGAGGTCACGCAGGTATGGCAGGCGGGCGCGCAGGCCGGCGAGATCGCCCGTTCCGTCGCCATTCCCGTCGGCGAAGCTGCGGGGATAGACCTGATAGATGACGGCGCTGCGCCACCAGGTCGGGTCAGTGCCGGGGCTCGGCCGTTCTGACGTCATCGTCACGGCATGAAGCTAAAATCAAGCGACAAGTTTGCGCAATAACTGAACAGCAGCGATACCAAAACGTGACCTGCTGTCGATGTCATGCTCACTCGGACGTTTCGTAAATTGCCTGCAAGCTAGGCGATCCAGCCTCTATCGAGCTCACGAAAGTGGCTGCAAATGGTCTGAGAAATCGAACCGCTGGTTGCAACGACTTGCAGGAATTTGCGAGCCAGCCGGCGCCGGGCTTGCGACAGACTCGATGACTGGCCCAGGGACGTCCGCCGGTGCCTGGCACACTGGCCGGACATCCACCGAAGGGGTCAGATGGCCGGCCGTTCTCCCTCGCCGACGCTGATTCCGGACGCCCGACCCGGGCGCGCGTTGGTGCGCCGCCCGGGCCCGCTGCTGTCGGCGGGACTGGTCACCCACGTCGACCGGTCGCCCGTCGATGACGAGCTGGCGATCCGGCAGTGGGACGCATACGTGGCGGCGCTGGAGAGCAACGGCTGGCCGACCCAGGAGGTCGAACCGGCCGACGCCTGTCCGGACGCCCCGTTCGTCGAAGACACCATGGTGGTCTTCGGGGACCTCGCGGTGATCGCGAGACCGGGCGCGCCGGCCCGGCAGCCGGAAACCGAGGGTGCCGGCCGGACGATGCACGGCCTGGGCTACCAAGTCAGGACGATCAACCGCCCAGGGACGCTCGACGGCGGGGACGTGCTCAAGCTCGGTCGCTCCTGGTTCGTCGGTGTGGGCGGGCGGACCAATGTCGCCGGCGCCACCCAACTCGCTGCGCTCACCGCAGATCGCGGCATCACCGTGGCCACCGTCCCGATATCCGGTGTGCTGCATCTGAAAACGGCGATCACCGCGCTACCCGACGGGACCCTGTTGGCGAACATCGGCGCGATCGGGCGGCCGGACCTCCTGCCGCCCTTGACCCCGGCGCCCGACCACGGTCCGTGGCGCATGGTCCTGCTGGCCCCCGACCGGGCACTGCTGTCCTCCAGTGCGCCCCGGACCGCCGAGCTGGTCGCCGAGCGCGGCGTCACCCCGGTGATCGTCGACATCTCCGAGTTCGAGAAACTGGAATCCAGCGTCACCTGCCTGAGCGTGCGACTGCGGGACTGACCTCCCGATCGGGCGCAACGTAGGGTCGCAGGACCGGACGACAACAGTCAGGAGCACCGTCGTGAAGACCTTCGCGCTGCCCGGCATCGCCCACCCGGCCCCGAACGTGGTGCTCGGCCTGATGCGCATCCAGCACTTGGACGACGAAGCCGTCCGGACGCTCGTGCGGACAGCCCGCGACGCCGGCATCGACTTCTTCGATCACGCCGACATCTACGGCGACGACGTGCACGGCTGCGAGCGCCGATTCGCCGAAGCACTTGCGCTGAGCCCGTCCGAACGCGACCAGATCACCCTGCAAACCAAGTGCGGCATCGTCAAGGACGGACCCTACTTCGACTTCTCCTACGAGCACATCGTGGCCTCGGTCGACGGGTCCTTGCGCGCGCTGGATACCGACTATCTGGACATCCTGTTGTTGCACCGGCCCGACGCGCTGGTCGAGCCGGACGAAGTCGCCAGGGCCTTCGACGAACTGGAGGCATCGGGAAAGGTGAAGGCGTTCGGCGTGTCGAACCACACGCCGAGGCAGATCGATCTGCTCCGCCGTTCCGTCCGACAGCCCTTGGTGGCCAACCAACTACAGCTGTCGATCACGCATGCGACCATCATCACCCAGGGCGTCGCGACCAACATGCAGAACCTCGACCAGGCTCTCACCTTGGACGGCGGCGGCATCGTGGACTACTGCCGGCTCAACGACATCACCGTGCAGGCCTGGTCGCCCTTCCAAGCCGGCTTCTTCACCGGCGTGTTCCTGGGTTCGCCCGACTACCCCGAGCTCAATGCGGCGATCGACCGCTTGGCCGCCGTGTACGACGTTCCGCCGCTCGCCATTGCCACTGCCTGGATCACCCGCCATCCGGCCGGCATCCAGGTGGTCCTGGGCACCACGACCCCGTCCCGGGTCGCCGACGCCGCGCTCGGTTCCGACATCCCGTTGACCCGAGCCGAGTGGTACGAACTGTTCCGGGCGGCCGGACACCTGGTGCCGTGAGCGAGCGATTCGTCGGCTGATGATGACGCGCTGCAAACCTGGCGCCGGCGCAGGGAAGCTCTTGGTGTGAGGATCGCGGCCGACGGGCAGCCGTCCACGTGGATCGGGCCGCCCCTTCGCGCGAGTAGTTACTGTCGCGTACTAAAGTCGTGGGCGCGGCGCGACGGTGCGGCGCGGACGATCCCTCGGAGGCCTGCATGACGCGACCGGGCAGCATCCTCGGCACTCGGGTGGTCCGGGTGGAGGATCCCGACCTGCTGACCCGTGGCGGCATCTACACCGAGGATGTCCAGGACGAACGACTCACCGGCGCAGTCCATCTGACCTTCATCCGCTCGCACGTTGCGCATGCCCTGATCACCGACATCGACGTGTCGGCGGTGTCCTCGGTGCCCGGCTTCGTCGCCGTGTACACCGCCGCCGACATCGATCTCGCCCCCCGCGTCGGCTTCACCGGGCTGCGGACGATGGCCCGCCCGATGCTGGCCGTCGATCGGGTGCGCTACGTCGGGGAACCGGTGGCCGTGGTGGCCACCGAACGCGCGGACCAGGGCGAGGACGTCGCCGAGCTCGTCGCCGTCGAGTACGAGCCGCTGCCGGCCGTCGTCGATCCCCGGGCGGCGCTGACCGATGACGTGCTGCTGTTCCCGGACGCCGGGACCAACATCGCCGGGGTCTTCGAACCCAAGACACCCAACTCGGGCCTGTTCGACGGCTGCGAGGTGGTGGTATCCGAGGAAATCGTCAACCAGCGGGTGGCGCCGGCGCCGATGGAGACCAGGGCCGCAGCCGCGTCCTGGGGGGCCGACGGCCGGCTGACTGCGTGGATCCCGAATCAGGGAGCGCAGGGCACCAAGGCGTCGCTGGCCGGGCTGCTAGGGGTCGACCGAGACCTCATCCGGATCATCACCCCGGACGTCGGGGGTGGCTTCGGCGCGAAGTTCGGGGCGGACCCGGAAGCCGCTGTGGTGGCGTGGGTGGCCCGGGCGTTGGGCCGGCCGGCGCGGTGGGTGGAGTACCGCTACGACAATCTGCTCGGGATGACCCACGGGCGAGCGCAACTGCAAACAGTGACCATCGGCGGCAGTCGCGACGGTCGGATCGAGGCGTACCGGCTGGAGATCCTGCAGGACTGCGGGGCCTACCCGGCGATCGGCGCGATTCTGCCGACTCTCACCCGGCTGATGGCTCCCGGCGTCTACGACATCGCCAGAGTGGAGTCATCGGCACGGTCGGTGGTCACCACCACGACCCCGGTGGGCGCGTACCGGGGCGCCGGCCGGCCCGAAGCGACCGCGGCGATCGAGCGGGCTGTTGACCTGTTCGCGGCGGAGATCGGGATGGACCCGGTCGACGTGCGCCGCCGGAACCTCGTCACGCCGTTCACCGAGCCGCATCCCAACGGCCAAGGCGCGCTCTATGACAGCGGTGACTACCTGGGCTCCCTGGAGCTTGCCGTGAAGGCTGCCGACTACGTCGGGCTCCGGGCCGAGCAGGCCGCACGTCGCGAACGGGGCGATCGTGCCGCGCTGGGTATCGGAGTGGCCACGTACGTCGAGATCACCGGCGGCGGCGACGAATCCGGCCCGCCCAATGAGAACGCACAGGTCGAGGTGCATCCCGACGGCAGCGCCACGATCCTGACCGGCACCTCTCCGCACGGGCAGGGCCACGCGACTGCATGGGCGATGCTCGCCAGCGACGAACTCGGCATTCCGGTGGAGAGGATCACCGTCAAACACGGTGACACCGACCTGATCCCCGAGGGCGGCGGCACCGGCGGTTCGCGCAGCCTGCAGCAGGGCGGCGAGGCCGTTCGGGTGGCCAGCCGCGAACTGGTGGACATCGCCAAGCAGCGCGCGGCTGACCTATTGGAGGTCGACACCAGCGATCTGGTCGTCGATTTCGACCGAGCCGCCATCGCGGTGCGCGGCGCGCCCGATTCCGCGGTCACGCTTGCGGCGCTGGCCGGGGAGGAACCACTGCTGGTGCGGACGGTGTTCACCGCGCCCGGCGCGACGTTCCCGTTCGGCACCCACATCGCCGTCGTAAATGTCGATCTCGACACGGGCAAGGTGACCGTGCAGCGGCTGGTCGCGGTGGATGATGCCGGAATCATCCTCAACCCCTTGCTGGCCGACGGGCAGCGGCACGGCGGCATCGCGCAGGGCATCGCCCAGGCCGTCTACGAGGAGATGGTCTACGACGACGACGGAAATCCGTTGACCGCGTCCTTCGCCGACTACGCGTTCCCGTCCGCGCGCGAGATGCCGATGTTCGACCTGGTCGAGATGCAGACCCCGACCACCTACAACTCGTTGGGCGCCAAGGGTATCGGTGAGGCGGGCTCGATCGGCTCCACCCCTGCCGTGCAGAACGCGGTGGTCGACGCGCTGGCCCACCTCGGCGTACGACACGTGGACATGCCCACCACACCGATGCGGGTCTGGACTGCCATCGACGCAGCAACCTCGAAGGGGCACCTCTGATGCAGATCACGGTGACGGTCAACGGCGAGCGGCGGTCCGCCGATGTGGAGACCCGGCAGTTGCTCGTCTACTTCCTGCGCGAGACCTGCGGGCTGCGGGCGGCCAATGTCGGCTGTGACACCACCTCGTGCGGCGCCTGCACGGTGTTGCTGGACGGCGAGTCGGTGAAGAGCTGCACCGTCCTGGCCGTGCAGGCCGACGGCCGCGAGGTCACCACGGTCGAAGGGTTGGCCACCGACGGTGAGCTGCACCCGGTGCAGGCGGCCTTCCGGGCCGAGCACGGACTTCAGTGCGGGTTCTGCACGCCCGGGATGGTGATGGCTGCGGTCGGCTTGCTGCGCGAGAATCCGGATCCCGACGAGGACGAGGTGCGCACCGCGCTGGAGGGAAACCTCTGTCGCTGCACCGGTTATCACAACATCGTCCGCGCCGTCCTGGCCGCGGGAGGATCGAAGTGATTCCCGCGCCGTTCGAGTACGAGCGACCGACCACGGTGGCCGACGCCATCCGGGTGCTGGCCGAGAATGCCGACGAGGCCAAGGTGATCGCCGGTGGCCACTCCCTGCTGCCGATGATGAAGCTGCGGTTCGCCCAACCGGCCGTGCTGGTCGACATCGGCAACATCGACGAACTCAAAGGCATCGAGACGTCGGGCGACCGGATCGTGATCGGCGCCACCACCACCCACGCGACCGTGGCCGGGTCGGCACTGCTCGCCGAGCGCGTCCCGCTGCTCGCGTACGCCGCGAGCCAGGTGGGTGACCCGCAGGTCAGGCACCGGGGGACGATCGGCGGATCACTGGCGCACTCCGACCCGGCGGCCGACCTGCCGGTCGCGGTCGTCGCGGCCGACGCCACCATGGTGATCGCCGGCCCGGACGGGCGCCGTGAGGTGCACGCCGACGACTTCTTCCGCGGACCCTTCGAGACGGCAGTGGAACCGGACGAGCTCCTGGTCGCGGTTTCCGTGCCCGCCGCAACCGGGATTGGTTGGGGCTACGAGAAGTTCACCCAGCGGGCCAACGACTGGGGCATGGTCGGAGTTGCGGTGTCCGGCGAGCGCGTGGTGCTCGGCGGCGTCGCCGGAGTGCCATGGCGGGCGCTCGCGGTCGAGGACGCCGTGCGGTCGGGGACGCCGGTCGACCGAGCGGCCGCATTGGCTGCGGACGGTGTGTCGCCGGCCGGGGACATCCGCGCCGACGGCCGCTATCGGCAGCACCTGGCGGTGGTTCTCACCGAACGGGCACTGCGGGCCGCCGGCTACCGCTGAGCGCCGTGGCGGGCCGGCGGGGCTGCGCCGGTAGTGCTGCGCATCACCGATACCATCGGTACCCAATACCGTCGGTATCGAGTAGCGTTGAAGTATGCCCACTGGATCAGTCCTGCCGCCCCCGGCCGCGCGCACCCCTCGGATCGACGTGCGCCGCCGCGTGTTGGAAGCCGCCGCAGCCGAGTTCACCGAGCGGGGGTATGCGGAGGCGTCGCTGGCCACCATCGCCCGGCGGGCCGGGTTCACCAAGGGCGCGGTCTACTCCAATTTCGAATCGAAGCAGGCGCTGCTGGCCGATGTGCTGCTCGAACGCGCGGTTGAGGTCATCGAGGGCGCGCTCGCCCGATTGACCACCCGACGTGCCGGCGTGGACACACTGGCGGCCAGGGCGGGGGCCGTGCTGGCTGACCAGGTCGCGGTCGCAGCACCCTGGCACGCGCTGACGGCCGAGCTGGGCCTCCAGGCGGGCCGGGACCCGCTGGCGGCCGAGGCCTATCGGCGATTTCGTACGGCGCAGCGGGCGGTCCTGGTCGAGACATTGACCCGGCGCTCCGACGCACTTGGCCTGCCGCCGGGGACCGCGCTCGACCACGCTGCCCTGGTGCTGCTGGCGGTCCTGAACGGGCTCGCCATCGAGCACGCGGCCGACCCGACCGCCTTGGATCGGGCGGCCATGGCCGAGGTGCTCACCCAGGTGTTGGCCGGCTTGATCCACACGGCGGGCCACCGGTCGGGGGGAGCGCCATCATGAATGCGCCACAGGAACACGGACGACACGAGTCGCCCGACTCGGTCGGCGACGACACGACGCCCGATACCGGGAACGGCGTGCCCGAGGCCGACCCGCATGGCCGGCACGAGGCCGACTCGCCGGAGGCGCCGCAACCGGTGCTGCGCGCCCGCGGTCTCGGTCTACGTGTCGGGGATCGGCCCGTTTTCGCCGACGTCGATCTCGACGTGTTGCCCGCATCCGTGGTCGCCGTCGTGGGTCTGGCCGGTACCGGCCGTTCCTCACTGCTGCTCGGGTTGACCGGTCGAATGGCTTTGACAGCAGGAACTCTCGAGGTTTCCGGCACCTCCGACGCGAAGCGGATCCGGGCGCTGACCGCGGTGGCGAGGATCACCGGGCTCATCGACCTCGAGGACCGATTGACCGTCGCCGAGGCGATCACCGAGCGCTCGCTGCTGGACGGGGTCAAGGTACCGGCAGGGGAGCGGGCCGTGCGCGGTGCCGCGGACCTGCTGGGACTGCCCCTGGACGGCAGTCGGCTCGTCGAGGACCTGACCGCCCGTGACCGCACCCTGCTGGCGGTCGCCGTGGCGTGCGCCCGTCCGGCCGATCTGATCGTGTTGGACGACCTCGATGCCGGCTTGCACCTCGAGGACCAATCCGACGTGCTCCTCGCCCTGGCGACGCTGGCCGCGACCGGCCCCGCCGTCGTCATCTCCACCACTGACCGCTCCCCGTTGCCCGACTCCGTGCCGGCCATCCATCTCCACCAGCCCGAGGACCACCGATGATGTCCACGCCGCGGCTCGCCGCGTTCGAATTCCGCCGGTTCAAGGGCACACTGCCCAAGATCGCCCTGCTGTTCCTGGTCCTGGTGCCGCTGATGTACGGCGCGCTGTACCTGTGGTCGAACTGGGATCCCTACGGCCGGCTCGACCGGGTCCCGGTCGCCGTGGTCAATGAGGACCGACCGGTCACCGCCAACGGAGCGACCGTCGACGCCGGGGGGCAGTTCGTCGCACAACTGGAGGCCGACCCGATCTTCCAGTGGCACTTCACCGACGCCGCCGACGCCGCCGACGGTCTGGCGCACGGCCGCTACTACCTCACCATCACCGTGCCCGCGGACTTCTCGGCCCACCTGGCCAGCGCCTCCGGCGATGATCCGCGCCGCGCCGTACTGCAGATGCACCGCGACGACGTGAACGGCTACGTCATCGGCATCATGACCTCGACGGTGCAGGACAAGCTCACCGCAGCCATCAACCAGGCCGCAGAGCAGTCCTACTTCTCGGCGATCTTCGCCAATCTCGACGACATCCACACTCAGGTGAGTGCGGCCGCCGACGGGGCCGGGCAACTGGTCGACGGCCTGGACGATGCCAAGGCCGGTTCCGACCGGCTCTCCACCGGCCTGGCGAGCGCGAAGACCGGTTCGGCCCAGCTGGAATCGGGCATCACCTCGGCCAAGAAGGGAAGTGCCGACCTGGCCGCGGGACTGTCCGACGCCGACACCGGCGCAGCCACGCTGGCCACCGGCCTGGCCACCGCGAAGAGCGGAAGTGCCGATCTGGCCACCGGCATCGACGCGCTGAAGACGGGTTCGGCCGAGCTGGCCCCCGGCGCGGACCAGGTGGCGGCGGGCAACAAGCACCTCGCCGACGCCGTTGTGCCCATCCTGGACGCGGTCGTGCCGATCCTGCCCAAGGTGACGGCGGCGAATGCCGACATCACAGCTGCGGTCTCCGACGTCGCCGACCTGACCGCCGGCAACTCGGACTCGCTCGCCGGGCGCGCGGACGCCGTCGACACCGCGCTGACCGCGCTGGCCAAGGACCATCCTGAACTCGCGTCCGACCCGGCATTCACCGCCCTGCAGGATGCGGCCGGCAAGATCGGCGATCGGGCCGCCGAGATTTCCACGGCCATCGGCACGGTCTCCGACGCCGCCGGGCAGATCTCCGGTGTGGCAACCACGATCAACGACAACGTTCCGCAACTCGGCGACGAGATCACCGGCGCCTCGGCGCAACTCACCCAGCTCGCCGACGGCTCTCAGCGGGTCGCCGACGGCGCGCACCAGCTGGACGACGGGTTGGGCACCGCGCAATCCGGCGCCCACACGCTCGCCGACGGCATCGGCGACGCCTCGGCCGGTGCCGACAGCCTGAAGTCCGGGCTGGACAAGCTCACCACCGGCGCAAAGGACTTGGACGCCGGCCTGGGCAAGCTGCAGACCGGCAGCAACGACCTGGCCGAGGGCATCAGCAGCGCCGCGAGCGGTGCCGGCAGCCTCAACTCGGGGCTGGGCAAGCTCGACACCGGAGCTCGGGAGCTCGCCGACAAGCTCGCGGCCGGCGCCAAGCGCATCCCCGTGCTGTCCAAGTCGGAGACCGATGATGCCGTCGCGGTGTTGTCCTCGCCGACGGACGTGCAGATGACCGTCGACAACCCGGCCGGGGTCTACGGCCGCGGCCTGGCGCCCTTCTTCTTCGCCATCGCCATCTGGGTGTTCGGCATTTCGGTGTTCCTGGTCGTCCGACCGATCTCGGCGCGGGCCCTGGCCGGCCGAGCGAGGGCAGCCCGAATCGCCGTCGCCGGTTGGCTGCCGGTCGCGGCCCTCGGCACCGTCGGTGCGCTGATCCTGTTGCTGGTCGCCTGGTTCGCCCTGGGTCTCGACCCGCTCCATGCGGCGGCGTCGACCGGCGTTGTCGTGCTCGCCGCCGTGTGCTTCACCGCCATCGCGCACCTGCTGCGCACGGCGTTCGGCACCGTCGGCTCCGCGGTCACCCTGGTGTTGCTGATGGTTCAGCTGACCAGTGCCGGCGGTCTCTATCCGGTCGAGACGTTGCCCTTGCCGTTCCGGGCCATCCATCCCTTCATCCCGATGACCTACCTGATCGACGCGCTCCGGATCGCATTCACCGGCGGGCCGATCGGTCGGCTGTGGGTGGATGCTGCCGTGCTGGCGGCCGGCACCGCCCTTGCGGTCGGTCTGTCCATCTGGGTGGTGTCCCGGCGCAAGCGGTTCGCCTTCACCGACCTGCACCCCCAACTCACCTGAGCGACCGACGCGATGCGGGCGCGTGTGCGGGCCGGGGCCGTACCGGGTTGATCTTGCGAGTCTCAGTGTCGATACATCCCGATCAAGGGCTGATCATCCGACATGTCGCACCGAGTCGCGATGATCAACCCGGAGCGTGTCCCGGCACCGGTGTGAAATCCGTGTTGACCTGCGACGAAGCCCACAGGTATTCCGTTTGGATCTGTTCGGAATCGGGGGCATGATTGCGGGCGGCAACTAGTTGTGTGCCGCAAGCAAGGACAACCGACGCACGCCCCGGAAGGCTCCATGACCACCAGCACCGCGCCCGCACCGGGCGGGACCGATATGGATCAGGTCGTCGACGACCTGGCCACGTCGATGATCGATCTGCTCCACCGGTACGGCGGGATCAAGGCCAGGGTCAGTGGCCCGACGGCCGACGCCAACCCGGTGTTCCTGCTCGCCAAGCTCGTGCACTTCGGCCCGCGCCGCTCCGGCGAGCTCGCCGCGGACCTGTGCACCGACCCGTCCACCGTCTCCCGCCAGGTCGCGACGCTGGTCAAGCAGGGTCTGGTCGAACGACAGGCCGACCCGGAGGACGGCAGGGCCTCTCTCCTGGTCCCGACCCCGGCCGGCATCGAGCGGGTGGACCGCCACCGGCGCCGGCGCGGCCAGGCCATTGCCCCGGTCGTCGCCGATTGGTCGCCGGAGGACGTGAGCACGTTGCTCGACCTGCTCCGCCGGTACGTCGCCGGCCTGGACGAACACCGCGACATCATCGTCGCCCATATGGCCGGCCATCAGCTTCCGGCAACCGAACGTGAACAGGGGAACCACTGATGTCCGAAACCACCGCACCCGCGGCGGCACCAACGAGGCCGGCGCTCGGTCTCACCCACAAACAGATCTCCACGATCCTGATCGGATTGATGGCCGGGATGTTCCTGGCCGCGCTCGACCAGACGATCGTCAGCACCTCGATCCGGGTCATCGGTGATGACCTGGGCGGCCTCAGCCTGCAGGCCTGGGTCACCACCGCCTACCTGATCACCTCGACCGTCACCACACCGCTCTACGGCAAGCTGTCGGACATCTACGGCCGTCGGCCGCTGTTCATCACGGCCATCACCCTGTTCATCATCGGTTCGCTGGCCTGCTCGTTCAGCCAGTCGATGTACCAGCTGGCCGCTTTCCGGGCCTTCCAGGGTCTGGGTGCCGGCGGTCTGTTCTCCCTGGCGCTGGCCATCCTGGCGGACATCGTGCCGCCGCGGGAGCGGGCCAAGTATCAGGGCTACTTCCTGGCCGTCTTCGGCACCTCGTCGGTGATCGGCCCGATCGTCGGTGGCTTCTTCGCCGGCGCCGACACCATCCTGGGCATCACCGGCTGGCGCTGGGTGTTCCTGATCAACGTCCCGATCGGCCTGATCGCGCTGGCGATCGTCATGCGGGTGCTGCACATCCCGCACACCCGGCACAACCACCGCATCGACTGGTGGGGCGCCGCGGCGCTGATCGTGGGCATCGTGCCACTGCTGGTGGTTGCCGAGCAGGGCCGGCAGTGGGGTTGGGACTCGGCCGCCGTGCTCAGTCTGATCGCGCTCGGGGTGGTCGGGGTCGTCGCCTTCATCTGGGTCGAGTTCCGGATGCGCGACGAAGCGCTGATCCCGATGCGGCTGTTCCGCAGCGGTGTGTTCAGCCTTGGCCTGGGCATCAACGTGCTGATTGGTCTTGGCATGTTCGGGGCGCTGTCCACGTTGCCGCTGTACCTGCAACTGGTGAAAGGCGCGTCGCCGACCGAGTCCGGCCTGATGCTGATCCCGATGATGATCGGGATCATGTCCGGCTCGGTGATCTCCGGTCAGCTGACCGCAAGGACAGGGCGTTACAAGATCTTCCCGGTGATCGGCGCCGCGATGTTGACCGTCGCGTTCTTCCTGCTGCTGACCGTCCAGGTGGACTCGTCCTACTGGCTGTTGGACAGCCTGTTCCTGATGATCGGTCTCGGCCTCGGGCTGAACATGCAGACCATGCTGATCGCGGTGCAGAACGCGGTGCCGGCCAGGGACATGGGCGTGGCAACCTCGTCGGCGACGTTCTTCCGTCAGCTGGGCGGCACGCTCGGGGTGGCCGTCTTCATCTCGTTGTTGTTCAACTCGCTGCCCAACAAGATGACGGCGGCGGTTCAGGCCTCGGCGACGAACCCGGCGTTCCAGCAGGCGCTGGCCGCGTCCGGGGCGACGACGCCGCAACAGGCGCAGGAGCTGCTCACCGGGTACGGCGCGCAGATGCAGACCAATTCCTCGTTCCTGCAGCAGATCGACCCGGCTCTGGCCCTGCCGTTCCAGCAGGGCTTCGTGGACTCGACGCATCTGGTCTACATCGTGGCCGGGATCATCATGTTCATCGCGTTCCTGATGGTGCTGATGCTCAAGGAGGTGCCGCTGCGGACCATGTCGGCCCTGCAGGAGCGTCAGCTGGAGGATGCGGCTCTCATGGGCGAGGACGCCGAGACGCTGCAGGAGCAGGTCGACGACGACATGGCACTGGCCACGGTCGGCAACGGCACGACGTCGGAGGAGAAACCGGCCGGGCCACCGTCGCCGGTCACCCACGGTCGGCACGGTCTGGACGAGGCCAACACACACCCGACCGAGGGGCCGGGCAAGCACTCCGGCTGACCCCGCAGCCATCGACTGAACAGAAGAGGCCCAGATCCCCGCGGATCTGGGCCTCTTCGGTGCACCGGTCGCGCGCCCGGGGGATGCGCGATGCGGGATGCGGAGCGCGCTGAGCCCTACTGCCAGGGGGCGATCTTCGGCAGCTCCCGGCCGTCCACCGCCGGTACCGGGCGCCCGCCCTGGTCGATGTAGCGGCGGCGCGGGCCGCGTTCGGCGATGTCGGCCACGGCTGCGATCAGCCGCTCCACGTGCTCGGAGGTGGTGCCGAGGCCGACGGACGCCCGCAGAGCGTGGCCGGTGCCATCGGCTGAACTGCATCCCGCCGAGCCGAGCAGCCGGCGCACCAGCGGCTGGGCGCAGAATGCCCCGTCCCGCACGCCGATGCCGTGTTCGGCCGACAACGCGGCGGCGACCACGGCCGACGATTGGCCCGCGATGGTGAAGGTGACCACTCCGATGGCATCGACGGCGCCGTGGAACAAGGTGTGGACGGTGACCCCGGGAATGTCGGCCAGACCGTCGAGCAACCGGTGGGTCAGGGTGGCCTCCGCGCGGATCAGCTCGTACCGATCGGCCGCGGCGAGCACGTGGCATGCAGTGGCCAGCGCGACCGCCCCCGGGACGTTCGGGGTGCCGGCCTCGTGGCGGTCGGGCAGCGGCTTGAACGTGGTCTCTTCGTCGGTCACCGTCGCGGTGGCGCCCCCGCCGATCAGATAAGGCGGCGCCGCGGCCAACCAGTCGGCGCGACCGACCAGCGCCCCGGCGCCGTACGGGGCGTAGAGCTTGTGGCCGGACAACGCGACGTAGTCGGCACCGAGCTCGGTGATCGAGAACGGCGCGATGCGGGGCCAGTTGGGCAGCGTCCAGCGCGACCCTGGCGCCCCTGGCATGCGCGACCGCGGCGAGTCGGGCCACCGGCCACAGCTCACCGGTGACATTGGACGCTCCGGTGATCACCAGCAGTGCGGGGCCGGCGGGCCGGAACCGCAGGGCATCGTCGACCGCGGCAACGGCCTCGGCCGGCGTACCGGGCGCGGCCAGCCGAATGACGTTGTGGCCCTGCCAGGGCAGCAGCGCGGCGTGGTGCTCGGTCTCGAAGACGACGACGGTGGTGCGGGCCGGCAGGCAGTGCGCCAACAGATTGAATGCGTCGGTCGTGTGACGGGTGAAGATCACCGCGTCATCGCTGCGTCCGCCGACGAACTGGCGGATCGGTTCGCGGGCGCCCTCGTACAGCGAGGTGCATACCTTGGAATGCCAGCCGGCGCCGCGGTGCACCGAGGCGTAACTCTCCAGCAGTGCGTCGACCGTGTCCCTGACCACCCGCAGGGCCGGCGCCGAGGCGCCGTGGTCGAGGTTCGCGTACTCGATGCGTCTCCCGTCGGCCAACGGGACGGTCCGTCCGGCGCCGACGATGTCCAGCCCCACCGCATGCGGGTGGGAGACCAGCGCCCGGGCCGGGGTGGCCGGGCTCCAGTCACAGGGTGGGACGGGCGCCAGGGCGGCGATCAGGTCGGGACGATCCAGCACGACGGTCATGCGACAACCCCTCGGTCCGGGGACCGCCAGGTAGCTACCGGGGGCCCGCGCTTGCCCGGGCGCTGGGTGCGCCGGACCAGGTCCTCACCCGGGGCACCCCGCCGCGGTGGGAGGGTTGCCGGCCAGCAAGCCGGGGCTGTGCGCTGGCACTCATGACCTTCGCGGGCAGACTAGCGCATCGAGGTTCGCCCTTGGAACCCCCATCCCACATCGCGGGAGGTCAGGAGTTCCAGACCGACGCGGACGGGCTCGATCGTGCTAGCTGCCTGGTCTGGACATCAGGCGCCGACTGTCAGAAGGCGCTCGGGATACGACGCGGTTTATCAGTGCCTGACCACCCGGCCGTCCCAGCGTTTTGGAGTGCCAAGCGGGCGTGCCGTATGCTTTCGTCGCTCCCAACGGACAGCCGTTGGTGGCGGGTTCATCACCCGGCCCCCATCGTCTAGCGGCCTAGGACCCCGCCCTTTCACGGCGGTAGCACGGGTTCGAATCCCGTTGGGGGTACTCGAGCAGGCGTACCGAACAGGTACGATTGCGCGAGCAAGCAAGGCCCTGTGGCGCAGTTGGTTAGCGCGCCGCCCTGTCACGGCGGAGGTCGCGGGTTCAAGTCCCGTCAGGGTCGCTGAGCGCGGGGCCGGTTCTCTCGAGGAACCGGCCCCGCACTTTGGCCAGGTAGCTCAGTCGGTACGAGCGTCCGCCTGAAAAGTGGAAGGTCGCCGGTTCGATCCCGGCCCTGGCCACCACACATGCCCGGTGCCCTACGGTGTCCGGGTGGATCCGCGGCACGTCACCCTGGTGCTGTGCCTGTCGACCGGTGAGGTCGTGGGCGCGACCCCGGAATTCGTCGTCGAGGTGCCGTGGTGGCAGGAAGTCGGGCCGGTGGTCGAGGCGGCGCGCTCGGCGTTCGGACTGGACGTCCGCATCTTGCGCATCCTGGATGGACCCGACTGGTATGGCCCACCCGCCTGCGGGCAGCTCACCTACCTCGCCGAGATCGACCGTCCGCCCGCCGCCGGCAGCCCCGTCCTACTGACCGCCTGGACCGGGCCCGATCCCGTCGTCGATCACCCGCTGCGACAGCTCTGGGCTCGCCCCGGCGGCCCGTCGGCCGACCTGTCCTGGGCGACGCAGGCGCTCTCGCGACTGGGGATATCGCTGTCCGGCCGACCCGAGCAGATGCGGTCATGGAATCTGTCCAGCATCTGGCGACTGCCGACGGACTCCGGCCGGGTCTGGCTCAAGGTGGTGCCACCGTTCTTCGCTCACGAAGCTGCCCTGCTCACGGCCTTGGACGGCGAGGCGGTGCCCACGGTGCTGGCAATGGAGCCGACCAGGATGCTGCTGGCCGACGCCCCTGGCATCGACCAGTACGACGCGGACCCCGACGCGCAGCTGACGATGGTCCGGCTGTTGGTCGAGCTCCAGACCAGGTGGGTGTCCGGGGCGTCCGTGCTGCTGGACCTCGGCGTGCCCGACCTGCGCGGGTCGGCACTGATCGGCCCGATCGAGGACGTGGTCGAACGGCGCGCCGACGCGCTGACTGCCCCGGAGCGACGGGTGGTGGAGGAGCTGGTCGCCGGCCTGCCGACCCGGTTCGCGGCGATTGCCGACTGCGGTCTGCCCGACACCCTGGTCCACGGCGACTTCCATCTCGGCAACATCAAGGGCGACCCGAGTGGGCGCGCCGGCGGCTTCACCATCCTTGATTGGGGGGACAGCGGGGTCGGCAACCCGATGCTCGATCAACTGGCCTTCGGCCGCTTCCTGGCTGCACGGGATCGTCCGGCGGTGGCGGCGGAGTGGGCGAGACTGTGGCGCTCCGCGGCCCCGCACTCCGACCCCGAGCGAGCGGTTGAGTTGCTCCGGCCGGTCACCGCTCTTCGCGAAGCAGCGGTCTACCAGCGATTCCTGGACAACATCGAGCCGGCCGAACACCGCTACCACGACGGGGATCCGGCCGACCAACTGCGACGCGCGGCGGCCGGTGGGACCGGCGACGTCTGAGCGTTTGCCCTGACCGAGCGAGAAAGGCCGGGACAAGATGCCCTCGAGCGCAGAGAACCGTGCCCTCGAGGGCACACCGTCGGTCGTTGTCCTGCACCAGGACGGTTCGTAACGTTGGCCAGTGCCCAACCAGCGGCAGCATCAGCCCGGCAAGGGTGATGGCGACCCGCCGGCCAGGGCCCGACCGGCCAGGGCGCCGTTGCGATTCGTCGCGTCAGCTCAGCACCCGGCCGCATCGACCGAGGAGCTGCCGCGCACCGGCCCTGCGCTCGTCCAATCCTGGCAGCGCAGCGCCGGCAACGCCGCGGTCGCCCAACGGCTCGCCGGGACGACCCTGCAACGGGTCAACGCCGTG
This sequence comes from uncultured Actinomycetota bacterium, assembly GCA_963834185.1. Taxonomy (GTDB): domain Bacteria; phylum Actinomycetota; class Actinomycetes; order Mycobacteriales; family Nakamurellaceae; genus Nakamurella. Next base: position 52,116 of record CAWIAR010000010.1, on the reverse strand, counting down.
CACCACACCGAGGTCGAGATCCAGGCGCTGACCCTGTCGGGGTTCGACGAGTACGCGCGCAAGCAGGCGGACTGGGAGAACGAGCCCGGCCGTCCCGCCGCCACCCCGCCGCTGCCCGAGGCATCGCGGGTCAAGCTCCGCGCGCTGCTGGAATGGGCGCGGTCCAAGGACGGCGGACAACAGGCCATCCTGGCCGCCTGCGGCGGGATGAAGGTCTCGGATCTGTTGGCCACCGGCATGACAGATCCGGTCAAACAACAGCTCAGGGCCTACGCGATCGCGGCTGCCCAGGCCGCCCCCACTGCCGAGGTCGACACCATCGCCGATCTCGCCAAGGCGCAGACGATCGGCGCGGCCCTGCTCAAGCTCGAGCCGGCGCTGACCCCGGGCGTCTGCCATGCCGTGCTGCGCAAGAGCGACAACTACGGTGATGCGCTCGACCGGCTGATCACCGCCGGTCTGGTCGACGAGTTCCTGCGGTACGTCAGCACCTGTCAGCCGCTGCTGGAAGCGCCACGGGAGATCGATTCGTTCCTGGCCATGCATGCCGAGACCGTCGACTTCGCGGCGATGAAGGGCCAACTCAAGGGTTACGTCCGCAACCTGCACCGATTCGAGAAGGCGGCTCTGGTCGCGCTGGCCGCCAACCTGGCCGACACCAGCAAGGCCAAGCCGATGTTCCTGATCCTGCACTCGAACCTGGACCACAACGGCGCCTTCCACCGTGACCCGAACATCACCAGCGTGATCACCAATGCGGCCCATCTGACACTGATGGTGGAGGGCGCGCAGACACTGGCCGAGATCAGCGCCGACATCGGCCCCCTGGCCACGACCTACGGCCGCGGCGGCAAGGTCAGTCAGGTGATGATCGCCGGGCACGGCAACACCGATGTCATCCAGCTGGCCGGCACGGTCGACCCGAACGGTCTGGCCAACGTGCCGTTCGGTACCGAGATCGACCAGGGCGAGCGGAGCGCCGGCCTGTCCTCGGCCCCCGGCAACACCGCCGACACCGACGCGTTCATGAAGACGCTGTTCGCCAACATGGCCAATGACCCCGATTCGCGGATCGTCCTCAACGGCTGCCTGACCGCCTCGCAGAGTGTCTCGGGTCCGCTGGATCCGGATCCCAACAAAGCGGCCACGCAGGTGGCGAACGCGGTCAAGGCCGAGCCGAGCCTGGTCAACTACCTGCGTACCTCGGCCACCGCATCCGGGAGCAACGCCAAGGTGATGGGGGCCAACGCCTCGTTCGGTCAGGTCGGCTTGCAGGACGCCGCCGGCAATCTGGACATCGTGGCGTCGAATCCGCTCGACCCGGCCCACAACCCCGATCCCCAGCTGACCGCCTCGAAGCTGGACTACATCCGTGGTGGCACCGAGCCGCTCGGCGTCCTGCGGGCGGTGCTCGAGGTGTGGGCGCAGGACCGCACCGCGACGCCCCCGACGCGGACCGCGGCCGACGCTGTGCATCACCGGGTGACGACCGAGGCGGCGTCGACGGTGTGGAATCCGTTGGTCATCCAGACGCTCTTCAAGGAGGTCGACAAGGCGATCGACAACGCCGAGCAGACCCGGCTGCTTGCGGGCGCGGCCGAAGCGTTGGGCGGAATCAGCGAGGGCTCGTACTCGGTGCCGAGCCTGAACTCCAACGTCCCGCACGGATTGGTGGGGACCATCTACCCGGCGATGTCCCACGCCGCCGATTTCCCCACCCCGGCTGTGTCGCTGACCATGCTGCAGGCGTGGATGCTGATCGACAAGGCCAAGGAACCGGACTTCATGGCCGCGCTGCAGGCCGATCCGCTCAGCAACGCGCGCAAGTACGTCCACCGGCCGACGGTCGACAGTCTGTCCGCCGACCTGCTGCCGTTGGCCGACGCGCCACATCCGACCAATGCCCAGCTCAAACTTGCCCTGCTGGCCGTCACCGCGGGTGCCGTCGTCGACCCGCAGGCGAAGGCCTTCCTGCGGGCCGTGGTCGGGACCCGCGCCACCTTCGACCCGGCGCTGGGTATCGAGGCGCTGCTCGACACAACCGCGACGCTGGACGACGTGGAGCGCGCCATCGGCCTGCGAGGCGGGCCGGCACCCACCGGTCCCGGTCGTCCGGCACCTCCGCCGGCGAACGTCGATCTGGACCGCAACGGACGCAACGACCTGCACGTCGACTCGATGACCGCGACCGGCACCGTCACCGCCGGCCGGCTCAACGTGCGCGAGCAGCCGTCGCTGACCGCCGCGATCGTCGCCGGACTGTCCGCAGGCGACTCGGTGGAGATCCTGGGCTCCACCCAGTTCTGGTACGCGATCCGGCTGGGCGGCCGGACCCGGTTCGTATTCAAGAAGTTCGTGAACATCTAGGGCCCGTCCCTGTGCCGGCTCGAACCGTGCTCGGCGCGGCGGCCCACGAAGACCGTCACCAGAACCGCCGGATCAGTCCCCGCCCAGCCGGAACTCCAGAAGCTCGGCACGCGGCCCGCCCACGGAAGCCAGCATCCGGTCGCCGTCGGGATGCACGGCCAGGGCGACGATCGGTTGGTACTCGCGCGGCTCACTGCTTGCCAGTGCCTCGCCGCCGACCGCGAATACCCGCACCGACCCCTCAGCGCCACCGGTCACCAGCTGCCCTCCCACCCAGACCAGTGCGTGGACATCACCGTCGTGCGCGCGCCAGCTCGCCGCGGTGGCGCCCGTTTCCGTGTCGAACACCGACACCCAGCCGTCGGCGAAACCCACGGCCACTCTGCCCTCACCGGCGTCGAACGCCAGCGCGCGGGCGACGGCGTCACGGGTGGCCAGTTCGTCCGGCGTAGCCGCGTCGGCCGAGGTCCGCACCAGCCGGACGGTGGTGTCCGCGAACGCGGTCCAGTCGGCACCGGCGGCCACCGTCAGACCGGCGACCGCCGTGCCCTCCCACAGCACCGAGGTCTGCTCGCCCCGCGCGGACACCACCCTGGCGGACGGCCCCGACCACCCCGGTTTGGCCGGAATCCCGCGAGGCGGCTGGTACTGCCCGGCCAGCACCGCCCGGTCGGCCGACGGGCTCCACACGCAGGCACGGAGCAGGTATCCGGCCGCCGGTAGATCAGCAGTCAGCGCAGGGGTGACGTCATCGAGCACCGCGCCGTCGCCGAGCGCCATCCGAAAGGGCGCGGCCAGCAGTTGGTCGTCGCCGAAGGCGAGCGACAGCACCGGGCCCGGCATCAGGACCCGGAGATCGGAGTCAGCGGGTTCCCCTGCAGACACGGTGATCTCGGAGCGGATCGCCGACGCAAACAAGCTGCCATCCGCCGACCAGGCCAACGCGGTTGCTTCCCGGCCGGGCCAGCTGCGGCGGATGGGGAGCGGGCTGCCGGGCATGGTGCCCAGTGTGAGCGTCGGGCCCGGGCGGCGCCAGCGACACGGGTTCAATCCAGGAACAGCTCCAGCACCGGTACCGCAACATCCGGGCGTTGCGGCGGCAGCGTCAGCACGAGGTCGTCCGGACCCGCGCCGACAGCGGCCCGCTCGGCGGCCGGCGCCGCCAGGATTTCCGAGGCGTCGTTGAGCAGCTGGACGTATCGCACCCGGCGGGCCAGCCCGGTCAACACCAGCGGGCCGGCCGGCCACCGCAGGAGATGCAGATACCCACGCCGCCGTGACGCCGAGTACGTCGCGACCGCTCCGTCGAGTGCTTCGGCCGCCGCGCGGACGTCATCGGGCGCCCGGCCGCACCCGCGGACGCTGCGGGCGTGCCTGCGCATCCAGGTGCCTATGCCCGCCAGCCGGTCCAGCGCCCTGGAGTCGAACTCGCCGCGGGCGGTCGGCCCGACGTTGAGCAGCAGGTTGCCGCCACCGCTGACGGTGATGACAAGCAGGCCGACCAAGTCCTCGACGGACTTCCAGCTGGACTCGTCGCGGTGATAGCCCCAGGATCCGGAGAACGTCTGACAGATCTCCCAGGGCAGGGGGCGGCCGTCCCGGGCCGGGAGTTGGTCCGGCAGTTCTTGTTCCGGGGTGACGAAGTCGTACCCATCGGAAATCCCGAGGCGGTCGTTGACCAGGATCGACGGCCGCAGGTCCTTCACCATGGCCAGCAACCCGGCCGCGTCCCAGTCCGCGCCCCACTTGAAATCCACGGTCTCCGGATCGTCGCCCAGATACCGGGCAATCGCGCGGGCCTGCTCCACGGTGTGGTTGCGGGCCACCCCCGGTGCGTCGATCGGCACCGAGAAGTCCGGCCAGAACACGTCGATCTCGCCGTAGTCGGTGAGCAGCTCCCTGACCTGCCCATGCAGGAACGCGCGATAGGCGTCCATGTCCCTGGACTCGTTCAGGCGCGTCCGATCCGGATGATGACGCAGCGGGTGGACGGTGTCGATCGAGTAGTCGGGATGATGCCAGTCCAGCAGCGAGTAGTAGATGCCCGTCCGCAGCCCGCGACCGCGGAAGGCATCCAGCATCGGCCGCAGCAGGTCCCGGCCGGCCGGGGTATGGGCGGCGGTGAACTCGGTCAGGGCGGAATCCCACAGGCAGAAGCCCTCGTGGTGCTTGGCCGTGATCACCAGATAGCCCATGCCGGCGTCGGCGGCCGCAGCGGCCCACGCCTGGGGATCGTAGAGATCGGGGTCGAAGCGGTGCTGATAGCGGGCCGCGTACTCCTCGGCCGGGATCTGCTCGTTGGTCTGCAGCCACTCGTGGCGGGCGCCGGCGGCATACAGGCCCCAGTGGATGAACATGCCGAACCGGGCGTCGGCGAACCAGGTGGTCTCGTTGTCAGACACGGTTAGCGAGGGTGTCAGCTCTTGTACAGAGCCGACAACGTCACCCACTGGCTCCACGGGATCGTCCAGTCGTAGGTGTCCCCGTCGCTGGCCGACAGCGCGATGGACGAGCCGGTGATCTCGACGGGGTCGCCGTAGAGCGCCTGGTCGTAGTAGGTCTGGGCGTTGGTCATCGACAGGTTCGCGCAGCCGTGAGTGACGTTGTAATAACCCTGCACGTCGTCGGTGCCGTCGTTGGCGTGGATGAACGTCCCGTTGTTCGAGATCCGGACCGCGTAGTAGGCCTTGAAGTTGTAGTAGTGGTAGGCAGGGTTCGACATCAGATGCAGGTATTCCTTGCTCATCACGATGTAGGTCCCGCTGTGGGTCACGCGACCGGGATCGCTCTCCAGCCCGTACGAGGTCGGGAAGTCGTAGACGAGCTTGTTGTCGACGAACACCTGCAAGCGGTGGCTGTTCACGTCGCCCTTGACCACCTCGGCCCGCCCGATGGTGAACGACGAGGCCACGTCCTTCTCACCCCAGAGCCCATTGCCCAGATCGACGCCGTACAGGTTCGCCTTGACGGTGACCTTGGTGCCGGACTTCCAGTAGTTCTTCGGCCGCCAGTCCAGCCCCCAGCCGTCGTCGTGCTGGATCCAGGCGAAGGCTCCCTCGGTCTTGGGCACGGTGGTCACCGTGATCGCCTTTTCGATCCGGGCCCTGGCCGCCTGATCGTCGATCTCGGCGTTGATCCCGATCATGATCGGGGCGCCGATGCCGACGGTGTCACCGTCGGTGGGGGAGATCCAGGAGTTGATGATGCCGGCCGGCTCGACGGTGGCGTAGCCGGCGGAGATCTTGGTCTTCGCCCCGCCACTGCCGAGCGCAGTCCCGGTGACCTGGTAGGTCTGCGCGTAGCCGAGAGGTTCACCCAGGATCCAGGTGCGATGGTCGGCGGAGAACGTGCCCTTCACCGCGGTGCCGGTGGCGGTGTTGACCATGGTCACGTCGTGCAGCGTGCCGCCCGACGCGGTGATCTTGATGGTCTGCAGCGGAGCTACACCGGTGCTGCCCAGCTTGGGCGAGGCCGCGACGGTCGGCGGCTTGGGCTTGGGCTTCGGAGTCGTCGTGGTGGTCGGCGTGCTGGTGGTCGAACTTGTCGTGGCCGGGGGATCGACACTGGTCGGAACCGGCGACGGGGCGGTCGTCGACCCAGTGGGCACGACCACGGTGATCGGGGCACCCGACGAAGCCGCAGTGGTCGCCGGAGCGGCGGTGGCCGGGCCGGTCACCCCCGTGGTCGCGGCCACGGGCGAGGGCGCGCCCGTGGTCCCGGTCGTGCAGGCCGCGGCGAGCAGCCCGAGGGCGAGCCCGGCAGCCAGCGCGGAACCACGGATGAGTCGGCGGGTGCCTTTCACGCAGAACCACCTTCGATTGCATTCCCACAGGTTGCATTCCCATAGGGCGGTGCGGGCCGTGCTGATCGACTTTCGCGTCACCGGCAGCGGGCCGGTGCGTCCTTCGAATGTCGACGACGTCAAGTATGCGGAGTCCAAGGCCCGCAACGGTGCACATCGCGCAGGAACGTTCCCGCCGTCGCGAGTCGGTCGGCAGGAACGTCCCGTCGTGCCGGTCAGCTCACCGGAAATCGCACGTGCAACCCGTGTGGCGTTCCATACAACAGGGTCGGACCTGCAGGTCCGGCCAGGACAGCCGACTCGCCCGCACCCGACCCGGTGACCGCCGAACCGGCCCAGCCGGCACCGGACCGCGCAGCCAGGAACACCTTCGCGTCGATCGTCGACCACGCCTCGTAGACGACACCGCCGGCGACCGCCACGGACCCCGCCAAGCCGTGGGTGGCGAACTCGTGGGTGACCCAGGTGCCGGTCGCGTTGTCCTTCTCGTACATCCTGTTGGTCCCGTGCTCGAAGGCGACGTAGGTGTGTCCGGCTGACACCGCCACCTGTTGGCCGTCATTCTCCTCACCGCCCACGAAGGTGGCCGCGGAGAACAGCGCGCCCGTCGAGGTGCCGAGCTCGATCTGCGAGGGCCAACCGTGGCTGCGCGGGGTGCGGGTCCAGACCATGGTGGCCTTGCCGCTCGCGTAGGCCAGCGAAGGATCCAGGTCGTCGTTGGCGGCCGGGGTGCTGACGGCGTGGGTCCGCTCCCCGGATCCGAGCAAGGTGTGCCGCTCGAACAGCGAGGTGTGGGAGCCGTCCCACTCGGCCCAGACCACCCACCACTTGCCCGCCGACGCCACCACATCGGCGCCGCCGTAGGTGTACGACGTGGTCAGTACCGTTGGATGGCTGAACGTCGCGCTGCGGTCGTGGTGGACTGCGATGTAGAGGGTGCTGGCTCGGGCGTACACCACGTAGGTCGCGTCGGATCCGTCCCAGGCCGTCGCGACCACCTGGCCGGTGTACGGAGCGGTGCGAGTCGCGATGTTCGCCGCAGATGCCCGGAAGTAGGTCAGCTGCGAGCCGTACCCGGAGTGGGTGGCGTTCACGAAACCGTGTGCGACGCCCGCAGCGTCGGCGCTCGCGGCGAACTCGGGATTGGTGACCGATACCACCGTGTGTGCCGCACTCATCCGCGGAGGTCCGGCGCTGGCCGCGGAAGCCATGGTCGCCGAAGCCGTCAGCGCGACGGCAGCGACGCCTGCGGTCATCATTGTTCTCCACCACATGTCGAAATCCCTTCTCGAGGCGAAACGTTCGACCGTTCGGAGCCGTCGACAGGCGTCGCTGAGACACACGTGGATTTGACATCCATTCGTACCAACGCAGTTTGGGGACCGTTGGAGTGAACCGACGACCCGTTCAGGTACCGCACCATCCGCATCCCGGCGCCCGCGTGCCGAGGTCTACGGTCACTCGATGAGCGAGCGTCAGCGAGGGAGGGTCCGGTCATGAGTAGCCCTGTGTCAAGCCGCCAGTTGTTGATCTTGCAGGAGGCGTTGCAGGGCGCCGTGTTCAGCGGGGTTGTAGTTGACTCGGTCTTGCCAGCATTTCCAGATCACGTGCAGCCAGGCTCGGGCGAGGACGCGGACGGCGTGGGGGTGGTCGTGCCCGCGGGCTCGTGCGCGGTTGTACAGGTCGGCGGCCCAGGGGTTGGCGCGTCGCGAGTCGGCGGCGAAGTCGGTGACAGCGTCGCGCAGTTGCTTGTCGCAGGCCCAGCGGAACCCGACTGTGCGGATCTTGCCGGACTGTCTGGTCGAGGGTGCCGCTCCGGCAAGGCAGCTCAGGGCTTCGGGGGTGGGGAAGCGCGCGCGGCAGTCGCCGATCTCGGCCAGCAGTCGGGCGGCGCGTACGCGTCCGGAGCGGGGCAGCGAGGTGAAGATGTGCGCGTCGGGGTGCAGGGTCAGTTGTTCGTCGATCTGGGTGGACAGGCACTTGATCTGCTCGACCAGGGTGGTCAGGACGGCCAGCAGCGCCCGGGTGATGTGAGCCTGAGCGGTGCCGTGTTCGCCGGTCGCGCCGCACGGCGCGGCGGCCAGCCGGGCGTGCAGGACGGCGGGATCGACGCGGCCGCAGTAGCCCACGGAGCTCAACCATGCTCCAAGGCGTTTGGGCGAGAGCCAGTCGGCGCGGTCCTGGGTGTCGAAGCGGGCCAGGAATGCCAGGCTGATCGGGGAGTCGATGTCGGCGAACAGGCCGACTGCGCCGGGGAAGGCGTTGCTCAGGTGCGCACGCAGCTGGTTGGTCACGGCGACGCGGTGGGAGACGAGGTCCTTGCGGGCGCGGCAGGCGCGGCGCAACGCGACGGTGGCCTCGCTGTCCGGGGTGAGCAGGCGCAGCCGGGCGCGGTCGGTGCGCAGCGTGTCGGCGAGCACGAACGCGTCGAAGCGGTCGTCCTTGTTGCCGGCCGAGCCGTAACGGCCGCGCAGGTTCTTGACCTGGTTCGGGCTGATCACGACGACGGTCAGTGCTGCATCGAGAAGGGCCTGGACGACCGGTCCGTCGGGGCGTTCGATCGCGACCTCACGGACCTTGGCGCGGGTCAGGACGTCGACCAGTTCGGCCAGGCCGGCGGCGCTGTGTTCCACGCTGTGCCGGACAACTTCGCGGCCGCGGGCGTCGACGACCGACACAGCGTGATCATCGCGCGCCCAGTCCAGCCCGCCGGTGACACCGTTGGGCGGATCTTCGGGCAGTCGGTTCAGGGGTTGGGTGATTGGGGTGCTGCTGGCAGACTTCACGTCAGCCTCCTCGCTGCTAGACCCAGTGGGGAGGCACCCGCATATGGTGCCGAGGCGTGGCTGCCGGTTCGCTCACTGATCGGCGCTCGATGGCGCTCAGCCCTGTCGACGGTCGGCACGCCCCGGGTAACCGCCAGACCCCGCAGAACTCATGATGGACGTCAAACGCGTCAAGCGAGCAGGGCAGTGATCCGGCGGCACCTCGGGTGCATCGGCGATCCATCGAAGATCACCGACACAAGGATGGTGCACCAGTGAGCTTCGACGTGGCCGCCGATGCATACGGCCGGTTCATGGGTCGCTACTCCGAGCCGCTCGCCGAACGGTTCGTGGAGTTGGTCGGAATCCGGCCCGGCATGCGGGCGTTGGATGTCGGGGCCGGGCCGGGAGCGCTGACCGCTCCGCTCGTCGAACGACTCGGCGAGGCCGGTGTCTGCGCGATCGAGCCGTCGGAACCGTTCGTCGCGGCCCTGCGGGCACGCTTGCCCGGGGTCCAGGTCCGGCAGGCCGCCGCGGAGTCGATCCCCTTCCCCGACCGCAGCTTCGACCTGACGGTCGCTCAGTTGGTCGTGCATTTCATGGCCGATCCGGTCGGCGGGCTGGCCGAGATGGCCAGGGTCACGGTCGTCGGCGGGACCGTCGGCGCCTCGGTGTGGGACTACCACGGCGAGCGCGGGCCGTTGTCGTTGTTCTGGCGCGCCGCAAGAGATCTCGCGCCCCAGGTCGAGGACGAGTCGGGATTGGCCGGCGCTCGCGAAGGCCATCTACACGAGTTGTTCGTCGCGGCCGGGCTGCGCGAGGTCCGGGACGGAGCGCTTCGCGTGAGGGTGCCCTACGGCGATCTCGACGACTGGTGGGAGCCCTACACCCTGGGCGTCGGGCCTGCCGGCGCGTATGTCGCCGAACTCGATCCGGATCACCGCGCAGCGCTGCGCCAGCGGTGCGGTGAACTGCTCGGCACCGGTCCGGGCATCATCGAGGCGAGCGCCTGGTTTGCGCTCGGCACCCGCGGTGACGGTTCGGCCGGGGCCCGGGGTTGAGGGAAACTGGAGCGACGCCGCGCGGCGCACTCGGTACGGTCGTCGGGTGCCAGAAACCACGGAATTCGAGGTCAGGAAGGTCGACCCGGCCGACTACGACGCGTACACGAAGTTCGCCTCCCGGCAGTTCCACGCGACAACCTGGCATCCGTCCGAGGCTCACACCGCTTACCGCGCACGCCGTTTCGCCCAGTACCGGACCACGGCCGGCTACGCGGGGGACCGCATGGTGGGTACGTTCCTGTCCTGGGACGAACCCCTCGCAGTGCCCGGCGGACTGATCAACGCCGACTACGTCAGCCTGGTCACGGTCACCCCCACCTACCGCAGGCGCGGCGTGCTGACGGCGATGATGACCGAGGACCTCAGTCAGGCGAAGGAGTCGGGCACCGCCGTTGCCTACCTGATCGCCTCGTCCGCGGAGATCTACGGCCGGTACGGCTACGGCGTGTGCACCGAACATGCAACCTGGACGGTCGATGCGGACGCGACCCGTTTCCGGTTGTCCGAGGAAGCCGCCGGCCTGACCGTCGAGCTGACCGACGATGCCGGTCTCGCAGAGATTGCTCCGGCCGTCTATGACGCCGCGTACGTCCGGCAACCCGGCGCCAAGCGGCGGGACGAGATGTGGTGGCAGGCGACGCTGGGACAGGCAGGGCTGGCCGACGACCAGCCGAACGCATTCCGCAACGCCGCCTACGTGCTCGACGGCGCCACCCCGGTTGCGTACGCCAGGTACCAGGTCAAGGAGTCGAGCGAGCAACGGGTGGACACCTCGCGTCTCGAGATCCGAGATCTGTCCGCGAGCACCGACGCCGGATACGCCCGGATCTGGCAGTTCCTTGCGTCCATCGACCTGGTCACCACCCTGAGTGCGGGCGATCGGCCGGTCGAGGAGCCGCTGCCGTGGCTGCTCACGGACCGGCGATCGGCACGTCAGTCGCAGCGCGCCGACTTCAGTTGGGCCCGGCTGCTGGACGTGGCCAAGGCGCTCTCGACCCGGCGCTACCTGGGAGAGGGCCGCTGCGTCCTCGAGGTGGTCGACCGGGCCGGCCTGGCCGGCGGCCGGTTCCGTCTGGAGGCCGAGGCGTCGGGTGTCGGCCGCGCCACCGCGACCGCAGACCGTCCCGATGTCACGCTCGACGTCAGCACCCTGGGATCCGCGTATCTCGGTGAGGTTTCGTTGCACGGCCTGGCGGCCGCGGGGCTGGTCGAGGAACACACCGACGGTGCGGTTCGCCGACTGTCCGCGCTGCTGCGGTTTCCGGCGACCACCTGGAACACGCACACCTGGTTCTGAGCGGACGTCCTAAGGCACGCTCAGAAGACGGCCGCGCCGACTGCCGGCTCTGAGCGTCCGGGTCGGGGTGAAGATACGGAGCTTGCCCGATGCCGGGCGGCCACCTCAGCGAGCACTGTCGAAGGTGTCGGCGGAACACCCGGTCCCGCCAGGACAGATCCGGAGACCGTCATGAGCTACGCAAGTGTGTTCGCATCCGACATGGAACTGGCTCGTGAGACGGGCCCCGTTCGCCGCAGTCGGACGGCTCGACGGCTGCGCGTGGCGCCCTTGGCCCACCGGCGCGAATTCCCCCGTTTCACCCTGTCGGCCCACCGTTCGGCCTGACCCGAACGTGCAGCCTGCTGCACCCGCCTGGTCGTCCGGTCTGCTCGCCGAGCGGGGCGGTCAGCTCCAGTAGCGGTGCAGCGAGCTGTCCGGCGACCCGTAGACCGCCCGGATGGACACCGTGCGCCCGACATCCGGTGCCTCGAGGACGTACCCCACGCCGTTGATGGTGCCGAGGTAGATCGCCACGTGGCCCGGCCACCCGGCGATGTCACCGGGCCGGCCGGCAGACCAGGGCACGCTCTTGCCGGCCGAACGCTGCGCGGCGGAGTTGTCGCCGATGATGTAGCCCGCGGAGCTCAGCACGTAGCCGGTCAGGCCCGAACAGTCGAACCCGACGATGCCGGCGCAGGAATTGCTCGCGCCGCCACCGCGGCCACAACCTTCATCCGCCGGGCCGCCGTTGGTGCCGCCACCCCAGACGTACGGCGTGCCGAGCGCGGCGAAACCGGCGGCAATGCCCTTGGCCATCGCCGCGTTCGGCGCCTGGATCTTGGCGCCGACCAATGCACCCGGAACTGCCGGGTTGTCCGGGATGGTCACGGCCACACCCTTGACAGTGACCGCGACGCCGCCGGTCGTGCCGAAGTACTGGCCGAACAGGTAGTAGAAGTTCCGGTTGCCGTAGCTGCTGCAGGCGTCGCCGGTGCCCGGGTAGGCCGCCAGCGACGCGGCGTTCGGCTGGTAGGGCGTGTAGTTGTACAGCGACGCGGTCGCCACGTTGCGGATGTGCACCTGCGAGCCGCCGCAGCCCGTCTCGGCGACGTTCCACAGCACCTCGGTGGTTTCCCCGGACTGGTAGTGGTACTTCTGCGGGTCGACCCGGTACCGGGACCACTGCTTGGCCATGCCGTAGGTCTGGGCGAAGAACCCGGCGTAGGCCGGGTCGCAGTTCGCCGATCCGCCAGGTCCGCTGTCGGGGCAGTGCCAGCCGAAGGCAGCGGCGTAGCTGGACTGACTGACCGAACTCCGGTCCAGCAGGCCCGATTCTTTCTCCAGCGTCACGAGCATGACCTGGGGGTTGAGGTGGCAGGCGACCGAGACCTTGTGCAGCACGGCTGCTGCGTCATCGTTCGGCGCGCCCTTGAAGGCCGCACAATACCGATCGGCCGGCTGGTCGGTGGTGGTCAACTTCAGGTTGCGCAGGCACCACGGGCCGCTGCAGGAGGCGCCCTTGGCCTGCAGGAAGCTGCGGATCTGGGCCTCGGTCATCGCCTTGCTGTTGTAGAAGACCTCGTCCGAGATGATCATGCCGGGGTCGAAGGCGCCGGAAACGCCCGTCGCGTCGCCCCCACCGGTGCCGGGGTCAATGGCCGACTGGTCACATACCGGCTCGGGCTTGGGCTCGATGGAGTAGGCCGCAGTGCCCGCGAGGTACTTCTTGAGCAGCGCGACGGCGATCGGCTTTTGGCCGTCGAAGTACCTGCCGACGTTGGTCTGTTGCACGGCCTCGGCGATCTGCCAGTCCGGTCGGGTGTCCTTGGCGTACTTGGGCACCAGCTTGGTCAATTGGGCGTAGAACATCCGGCTGGCACCGACCGGATCCAGTCGGTCGTATTCGCCGTAGAGCCCGGTGGTCGGGTCGTAGAGCTGCTGGTACAGCCCCACGTAGCGGTCGTGCACCGCCCAGGCCTGCAACGACGACTCCTGCATGGCCGCAGCCAGGGCGACCCTGATGCCACGCGCGTCGATCTTCAGTGCCTTGCCGACGGCGATCACGGTCACCGCCGTGCGCTGCTGGTCGGCGGTCAGCAGCACACCGCCGAACCGTGCCGCCTGGTACTCCGGCTCGGCCTCGGTGACCGGCTCGGCACCAGGGCAGGACGTTGCGGTCGAGCCGCCGGAGCCGCCCGAACTGATGGCGTCGTTCCAGGAGTCCTGCTCCCAGGTGATCTGGTTCTGCACGGTCGGCTGGACGGCTGGAGCGGGATCGGCCGCGGCCGGCGTCCCGGTGTCGACGACCGTCCCATCGGTGGAGACGCTGGTGGTGGCGGTCGACTTCGTGCTGCTGGACGGCGTCGGCGCGACGGGTGTCGTCGAGCTGGTCCTGTCCGTGGTCGAGGAGCCGACGGGCGGCGAGGTTCGGGTGGAGGGCGGCGCCGTGCTGGATCCGGTCGGGGTGCGGGTGGTGGGCGTGCCCGCGGTCGACGTCGGCGCCGAGGTGGAGCTGGGGGGCGGCGGCGATGTTGGTGAGGTCGGGGACGTTGGTGTGGTCGGTCCGGTAGTCGGCGCCGAGGTGGTCGGTTCGTCTGTGGTCGGCGTCGCGGGCGTGGTGCTCTGGTCAGTGGTCGGATCGCTGCCGGTCGGCGTCGACTCGGGTGTCGACGGCGCTGAACTCGTGGGCTCGCTCGCCGTCGTCGACTCCGTTGGGTCCGCGGAGGACGCGCCGGTCGACCCTTCGGACGCGGCGCCCTCGGCCTGTGGGTTGTCCATGGTCGCGACGGACGAGGTCGTGCCGGCTTCGCTGCCGGTGTCGGCGAGCGCGACCGAGGCGCCGCCCAACACCAGGGCAGTACTCATCGCCAGCACGAGAATCGGACGCATAGCGGACAGGAGCCGGGAACGGGCTGTCACGGACATGCGCCTGCGACTCCCCCGTGATCGGTCCGGTTCCTCACCAGCGAGACCTTCCGTGCACCCACAACCCCCGGCCGCGCCGCGGGCGCGACCGTCCGTGCACCCGGAATATTCCGGATGTCGCTCCAGGCTAGTTGGGCCGGGCCCCGAGTGGAACAGCTACGGGGCAACAATTAGGCGAGTTCACCCTATCGATATCGGGCCGAACGCTACTCTTGGTGATCACTATCGGGCGCAACGTTCGACCGTTCGGGTCATGGCCACCCTGAACGCTGAAAGGGACTGCGGAAGGTGCCACGCAGCGCACCGCGACAAGTCGATCTTGCCGACCCCTTGCTGACAGCACAGCACCTGCAGGGCAACCGCGCAATCGCCCCCCATCGGCACTGGCTAGGGTCGATCCATGGGCGCTCCTCCTTACCTGATCGTCGAGCAGGAGGGCAGGCTGGGCCACCTCACTCTGGATCGCCCGGAGCGGATCAACGCCCTCGGGCCGGAGATGATCGCCGGGATCTCCGCCACGCTGGATCGGTGGGCGCAGGACCCGGCGATCGAACTCGTGCTGGTGGATGGGGCCGGAGCGCGGGGCCTGTGCGCCGGCGGCGATATCAAAGACGCGTATCTGGCGTTGACCCGCGGTCCGGACTCCGCGGCCTATTGGTCCGACGAGTACCAGATGAATGCCAGGGTCGCCCACTTCCCGAAGCCGTACGTCGCGTTCATGGACGGCATCACCATGGGCGGCGGAGTCGGCGTTTCCGGTCACGGGAGCGTCCGGATCGTCACCGAGCGCTCATCGATCGCGATGCCGGAGACGGCGATCGGTCTGGTCCCGGATGTCGGGGCGCTGTATCTCCTGGCCCGTTCGCCGGGCGAGTTCGGCACGCACGTCGCGCTGACCGGCGCCCGGCTCGACGCGGCGCAGGCCATCCATGCCGGGCTGGCCGACCTCCTGGTGCCGGCGGCCGCACTGCCGGCACTGGCCGTGTCGTTGCGCGACGGTGTCTCGGCGCTCGACGCCCTGCCCGCGGTCGAGCCGGCGCTGGTGGAGCACGCCTGGATCGACGAGTGCTATCGGGGCGACAACGTGCACGAGATCGTGGCACGACTGGAGGACCACGATCATCCCGACGCCCAACGGGCCGCCGGCACGATCCGGGCCATGGCACCGACCGCCGTGATGGCCACCCTGCGGGCCATCCGCAACGCCGCGACGATGACCGTGGACGAGGTGCTCGACCAGGATCTGCGGGTGTGCTCGAGGCTGATGCTCGAGCCGGACTTCGCCGAGGGCGTGCGGGCGCAGGTGATCGACAAGGACCGCAACCCTCGGTGGCAGCCCGATGACTTGGACAAGGTCGACCTCGACCTGGTCGACCGATTGTTCGATCCGCTGGCCACGGACTAGTTCGGCCCGCTCGGACGGCTCCCGCTCGGCGGCCGATTTCTCAGGAGGCAGCCATGTGGCACAACTTGCTCAGCGTCGAGATCCCTGTCCTGGAGAAGGTGCTGCGCACCATAGCGACATACGCGCTGCTCCTGGTGATCATCAGGGTGATCGGCAAACGCAACATCGCCTCGATGAACACGATGGACTTCGTGGTCACGTTGCTGCTGTCCAACATCGTGCAGAACGCGGTCATAGGTCCGGACAACTCCTGGCTCGGCGGGGCCATCGGAGCGATCACCCTGGTGGTGACCAACGCCGTGGTCGATCGCCTCGCGTACCGCAGTGAATTCGTTCGGCGCTGGGTCGAGGGCTCACCGGTCGATGTGATCGTCGACGGGCAACCGCAGGGCCCGGCACTGCGCCGGCTCGGTCTGCGCGCCGAAGAACTCGACCGGGCGGTCCGGCTCCAGCAGGGCGACGGCATCGACGAGGTGGCCCTCGGCCGGCTGGAGCCGGGCGGTCAACTGGTCATCAACCTCAAGCCTTCCGACCAGTCGGCCTCGGCCGGCGATGTCGCCGACCTGACCGCCCGGCTCGACCGGATCGAACACCTGCTCCGGGAGCGTGTCTGACCGCAACGGACCAGACCGGGCGATCCGGCGCCGGGCCGGTGGGTCCGACCCACCGGCCCGGCCTCGTGCCGGTTCGACCTCGGTTCGACCTCAGCGTGCTCCGGCAGGCGCCGGCTGCTGCTCGTCGACGTCTTCCTCGATCGGGGCGGTGAACTGCGCCTGGTACAGCCGGTAGTAGGCGCTGGCCTGCCCGCGCTGCAGCAGCTCGTCGTGGGTGCCCTGTTCGACGATCCGGCCGGCCTCCATCACCAGGATCAGGTCGGCGTCCCGGATGGTCGAGAGCCGGTGGGCGATCACGAAGCTCGTCCGGTCGGTGCGCAGTGCGGCCATCGCATGCTGCACCAGCACCTCGGTCCGGGTGTCCACCGAACTGGTTGCCTCGTCGAGAATGAGCAGCGCCGGCTCCGCCAGGAAGGCCCGGGCAATGGTGATCAGCTGCTTCTCGCCGGCCGAGATGTTCGAGCCCTCCTCGTCGATCAGCGTGTCATAGCCGTCCGGCAGTGAGTGCACGAACCGGTCGACATACGTTGCCTTCGCAGCAGCGAGGATTTCCGCCTCCGAGGCGCCGGGCCGACCGTAGGCGATGTTGTCCCGGATCGTGCCGCCGAACAGCCACGCGTCCTGCAGCACCATGCCGATCCTGGAGCGCAGGTCGTCCCGCCGCATACCGGCGATGTCCTGCCCGTCCAACGTGATGCGCCCGGCGTCCAACTCGTAGAACCGCATGATCAGGTTGACCAGGGTGGTCTTGCCGGCGCCGGTCGGGCCGACGATCGCCACGGTCTGGCCGGGCTCGGCGACCAGCGACAGGTCCTCGATCAACGGCTTTTCCGGGTCGTAGGCGAACGAGACATGCTCGAACGAAACTCGTCCCCTGGTCACCGAAGGCATATCGGACTCCTCCGGGTCCGCGCTCTGCTCCGGTGCGTCCAGCAGTTCGAAGACCCGCTCGGCCGAGGCAACCCCGGACTGCAACACGTTGGCCATCGAGGCGACCTGGGTCAACGGTTGGGTGAACTGCCGCGAGTACTGGATGAACGCCTGCACGTCGCCGAGGCTCATCGTGCCCGAGGCAACCCGGAGGCCGCCCACCACCGCGATCGCGACGTAGGTGAGGTTCCCGATGAACATCATCGCCGGCATGATGATCCCGGACACGAACTGCGCCCCGAAGCTCGCCGTGAAGAGCTCGTCGTTCTTGGCGCTGAACCGCTCCTCCACCTGCCGCTGCCGGCCGAACACCTTGACCAGCGCGTGCCCGGTGAACGCCTCCTCGATCTGCGCGTTCAGCGCTCCGGTCTCCCGCCACTGGGTCACGAACAGCTTTTGGCTGCGCTTGGCGACCAGCGTGGTGACCACGATGGACAGCGGCACCGCGATCAACGCGATCACCGCCAGCAGGGGAGAGATGACGAACATCATCACCAACACCCCCACCACGGTCAGCAAGGAGATGAGCAGCTGACTCATGGTCTGCTGCAACGACTGCCCGACGTTGTCGATGTCGTTGGTCACCCGGGACAGGACCTCGCCGCGTGGCTGCCGGTCGAAGTAGGACAACGGCAGCCGGTGCAGCTTGCTCTGCACATCCGCCCGCAGCCGCAGGATCGTGCGCTGCACCACGATGTTCAGGATGTAGGCCTGCAACCAGCCCAGGATCGACGAGAACACATACACGGCGAGCACGATGAGCAGGACCCGTCCGATAGCGGCGAAGTCCATGCCCTGCCCGGGATACAAGGTCATCCCGGACAACAGGTCGGCCGTCTGGTTCTGACCACTGGCGCGCAGCTCGGCGATGACCTGTGCCTGCGACTGGCCCGCCGGCAGTTGCTGCTGCACCACACCGGCGAAGATCAGGTCGGTGGCCCTGCCCAGGATCTTCGGGCCGAGCACCGCCAGCACCACGCTGGAGACGCCCAGGATGATCACCGCGAAGACGGCCACCCGGTACGGCGCCATCCGGCCGATCAACCGACGAGCCGAAGGCCCGAAGTTCATCGACTTCTCGGCCGGCATACCCATGCCGCCGAACGGTCCGCCACCGCCCGGGCCGCGTCGCGGTTCCGAGCGCCGGATCTCCTTCACATCGGCCGTGCTGGCCGCATCCGTTGTGGTCGTTTCCGTGCTCATGCTGCCGCTCCCGCCGTGAGCTGGGACTCGACGATCTCCACGTACGTCTGGCAGGTATCCAGCAGTTCCGAATGTGTCCCGCTGCCCACGATCGCTCCGTCCTCGAGGACCAAGATGGTGTCGGCGTCGGTGATGGTCGACACCCGCTGCGCGACCACGATCACCGTGGCGGCACGGGTCAACGGCCGCAGCGCCGCCCGGAGCCGGGCGTCGGTACCCAGGTCCAGCGCGGAGAACGAGTCATCGAACAGGTACACCGTCGGGTCGCTCACCACCGCCCTGGCGATCGCCAGCCGTTGGCGTTGACCACCCGAGACGTTGGTGCCGCCCTGGGCAATGCGGGCGTCCAGACCGGTCAGGCATGTCCTCCACGAAGTCCTTGGCCTGGGCGATCTCCAACGCGTGCCACAGCTGGGCATCGGTGGCGTCCGGGTTGCCGTAGCGCAGGTTCGAGGCAACCGTGCCGGTGAACAGATACGGCCGCTGGGGAACCAACCCGATCGAACTCCACAGCGCCTCCGGATCGAGGTCGCGGACGTCGACGCCGTCCAGCAGCACCCGGCCTCCGGTCACGTCGAACAACCGCGGGATCAGCGAGAGCAAGGTCGTCTTGCCGGAGCCGGTGCTGCCGATGATCGCCGTGGTGGTTCCCGGCGTCGCGGTGAACGAGATGTGTGACAGGACAGGATCGTCCGCGCCCGGATAGGTGAACTCGACGTTGTCGAAACGCACCAGTCCGGTCCGCTCGGTGGGCAGCACGCCGTTCTCCGGGAGCACCACGGAGGAGTCGGTGGCCAGCACTTCGCCGATGCGGTCGGCGCACACGGCCGCTCTCGGCACCATGACCAGCATGAACGTGGCCATCATGACCGCCATCAGGATCTGCATCAGATAGTTGAGAAACGCCATCAGCGAGCCGATCTGGAGGCTCCCGGAGTCCACCCGGTGGGCGCCGAACCACAGCACCGCGACGCTGGACACGTTCAGCACCAGCATCACCGTCGGGAACATCAGCGCCATCAGTCGACCGACCCGCAGTGCGGTGTCGGTCAATTCCTCGTTGGCCCGGCCGAAACGCCTGGTCTCCTCCGGTTCGCGGACGAAGGCCCGGACCACCCTGATGCCGGTGATCTGTTCCCGCAGCACCCGGTTCACCGCGTCGATCCTGGCCTGCATCCGGCGGAACTGGGGGACCATGCGGATGACGATCAGCCCGACCGAGATCACCAACACCGGCACCGAGACCAGCAACAGCCAGGACAACCCCGGGTCCTCCCGCAGCGCCATGAAGACGCCGCCGACCATCATGATCGGGGCCGCGATCAGCATCGTGCAGGTCATCAGCACCAGCATCTGCACCTGCTGGACGTCGTTGGTGTTGCGGGTGATCAGCGACGGAGCGCCGAATTTCTGCATCTCGCGGTCGGAGAACTTGCCCACCTGACTGAAGAGCGCGCCGCGCACGTCCCGGCCGAAACTCATCGCGGTTCGTGCACCGAAATAGACCGCGGCGATGGAACAGACGACCTGCAGCAGGGTGACCGCGAGCATGATCCCGCCGGTGGACACGATGTAGTCGGTGTCGCCCTTGGCCACCCCGTTGTCGATGATGTCGGCGTTGAGGGTCGGCAGGTACAGCGAGGCAATGGTGCCGACGAGTTGCAGCACCACGACCGCGGTGAGCAGACCGACATAGGGCCGCAGATGGATACGCAGCAAGCGCAACAGCATGGGTCAATCCCCCTGGTGGTCGGTGTTGTCGGGGCGTTTGCGCACCCCGTCGAGAATCAGATCGACGATGTCGTCCGGACTCATCGGCTGGTGGTCGCTGATCAACACGTGAGTGCCGGCGAAGACCAACAGCCGAAGGAACCGGCCCACTTCGGTGACGTCGACCCGGAAGGTGTCCGCCTCCGGACGCAGCAGCTCGAGAACCGCGTCCATGATCGGGTCCGGGCCGGGCTGTGGCGGCGGGCGCCGCAGCTGGGCTGCCCGGTCCGGTTGCGTGCGCCCGATCATCATCATGATCGCGAACACGTCGGTCATCCGGTCCTGCAGGATGGCGACGGCTGCGCGCAGTCGTGGGCGCAGCGGCAGGGTCGCGTCCACCGACCGGACGGCGTCCACCCAGGGTTCGGGGTCGACGACATGCTCGATGACCGCAGCTGATGATCGCCTCCTTGTCCGGGAACACCCGGAACAGGGTTCCTTCGGCGACGCCGGCGGCGCGAGCCAGTTGACGCGTGGTGGCGTTGGCCCCGTACTCCCGGACGACCGGCAGGACCGCGCGCACGATGGCCGCCCGGCGCTCTTCGGGCGGGAGCGGCCGGGCCCGGCCGGATGCGGTCGGAGCGAGGCGGGTGGAAGTCACGCCGACCAGATTAAATGAGTGAGCACTCACTCACAAGCGAGTTCGCCCTGGGCCGAGCGAAACCTTTTCGCGCTCCCCTCATGCATGGTGATCACGCCGATCTCGGCGTCGATATGCCCACTTCCATCACTGAAAGTCCGATATGTCACGCCGAGAGTCGCATGATCAACAGCACGGGGGAGCGGAGCTCGAGGCAGCGAGCGGGGAGTGGGGCGGGACGAGGGCCACTCATTCCGGGTGGCCCGCCCGATCTGCGCTCGGGCGGGCCCGGCATGTTCAGCCTCGCGCCAGCTCGGTGCGCAGTTCGTGGGAGCCGTCGCCAAGCGGGGCCTCGTAGTAGAGCCGGGTGGTCCCGTCACCGAGGTCCAGGACGTCCAGATAGCGCACGTCGGCGATCGGGCCGCCCAGGGAGATGAACCTGCCGCCGGGTGCCGCGACCGCGATGCCGGTCCGCTCGGCGAAGTTCTCCTCGGCGGTGGCCCGCCCGTCGTAGTAGGCGATGCCGTCGGAGAACCCGGTGGGGCCGGCAAGCACCGCGGTGGCCCGGGCGCCGCGCGCGTCCCACTCGCCCGGTCGGCCGGCGAGCGCCGTCTCCTCCCAGGTCCACTCGATGCCATCCGGACTCGACGCCGGCCGGGTGGTCATCCGGTCCTCGGCGCCGGGCTCCGCCAGCGGATGGCAGCAGATCCACCCGTACCACCGGCCGTCCCGCACCCGGATCACCGGATCCTTGACCCCGACGGTCCGGTCACCCGGAAACACAGTCAGCGGGGTCGCAGTGAGCAGGCCCTCAATGGTGGTTGCGCGGAGCAGGTCGATCCGCCAGTGCTTGGAACCCGGGGTCGCGCAGGACACGTACAGGTGCCAGGTAGTTCCGTCGAACACCAGGGCCGGCCGTTCCAGCGACTCGGCCCCGAATGCTTCCTTGGACCACCGGCCGAGATTGATGAAGGTGACGCCACCGTCGATGGAACGGGCCAGCACCTGCTCTGCGCCCCGGCCGGCGGCACTGCGCACTCGATAGGCGAGCACGACAGAGCCGTCGCGGGCCAGGGCGGCGCTGGGCGCCCCTGCCCAGTTGCCGGGGCCGATCCCGGGCGCCGTCGCGACTACGGCGTACTCGCCGCTGCCGGGCACCGCGGCGGCCGGCGTGCTCATCGACCCAGCCGGGCGTAGACGGCCTCGGCATCCCGCTTGGCGCCGGCCCACCATTCGACATGCGCGGCGTACCAGTCGATGGTGTTGCGAAGGCCCGAGCGGATATCGGAGTATTGCGGCTGCCAACCGGTTTCCGCGCGGAGCTTGGACGAATCGATGGCGTACCGCAGATCGTGGCCCGGTCGATCGTCGACGTGCTCGAACCAGTCTGCCGGCTTGTCCATCAGTTCCAGCAGGAGCGCGATGATCTCCTTGTTGTTCTTCTCGCCGTCGGCGCCGATCAGATAGGTCTCACCGAGCCGGCCCTGTTCGAGGATGGCGACCACGGCGTCGTTGTGGTCGTCGACGTGGATCCAGTCACGAACGTTCTCCCCACTCCCGTACAGCTTCGGCTTCACCCCGGTCAGAATGCCGGTGATCTGCCGCGGGATGAATTTCTCGACGTGCTGGCGCGGCCCATAGTTGTTGGAGCAGTTGGACAACGTCGCGGCGATGCGGAATGACCGGATCCATGCCCGCACCAGCAGATCGGCCGAGGCCTTGGTGGAGCTGTACGGGCTGGACGGGTTGACCGGTGTCGCCTCGGTGAATCGGTTGGGGTCGTCGAGCTCCAGATCGCCGTAGACCTCGTCGGTGGAGATGTGGTGCAGCCGGACCCCGTGCCGGCGCACCGCCTCCAGGATCCGGTAGGTACCGATCACGTTCGATTCGACGAACGGCCACGGGTTGTCCAACGAGTTGTCGTTGTGCGACTCGGCGGCGAAATGGACCACCGCGTCGTGTTCGGCGACCAGCGGATCGATGAGCGCCTCATCGGCGATGTTGCCCTCGACAAAACGGATCTCGCCGGCGACCGGATCCAGGCTGGCCCGACTGCCGGCGTAGGTCAGCGCGTCGACGACGGTGAGCTGCCAATCCGGGCGGGTCTGCCGCGCCCGCAGGACGAAGTTCGATCCGATGAATCCGGCTCCGCCGGTGACCAGGACGCGCACTGCTGTCTCCTTGCTGTGGGCTGTGCGGAACACTCGGGCCGAGCGTCCCGGACGATCGGGTAGCGACGAACGGGTCAGGAACCGGTGTCGCGCAGCCCGGGAGGACTGTCCGACACTCCTGCGGCGAAGCCGTTGAACTCCACCTCGAGGCTGAAGCGATGGGCCAGGTACCGGTGGTCGGACACGGCGACCGGCGCACCGTCCGAGCCGATGGCCAGCCGGCGGATCAAGAGCAGCGGCGCGCCCGCGGGCGTGCCCAGTGGTCCCCGATCTTCCGGCCCGGCGACGCCGGCCGCGATGGTCTGCCGGACCGAGGCGATGTCGACCCCGGACCGGGCCAGGGTGTGCCAGACCCCTGGAGACGCTGCGTCGGCCCGGCTGATCGCCTGCGCCGCGGCACCGGCCACGTACTCGGTGGCCGAATCGAGCGGAACCCCGTCGACGGAGCGGACCGAGGTGATGTGCAGGACCTGGGCCTCCGGCGCGATCCCGAGAAGCGTGGCGACGCTTGCCGTCGCACGCTCCCAGGCGAACCCGACGACCTCGCGCTGCACGGTGGCGCCGGTGTCGGCTATCGCCGATTCGGCGTGGCGGAACGTGCCCAGCGCCAGTCGCTGGTGGAACGAGCCGCTGCTGACGAACCAACCCGAACCCTGGCGGCTGTCCACCAGCCCCTGGTCACGCAACAACTCCAGCGCCTTCCGCACGGTCATCCTGCTCGCGGCGTAACGCTGCCCGAGCACTGCTTCGCTGTCCATGGCGCCCGACCCGCCGATGTCGCCCAACGCGATGCGCTCGCGCAGGTCGTCGGCGATCTCACGAAAGCGGGCGCCTGTCATAAATTCGTATACTACACACCTCGACGAGTCGGGACCTCGCCGGACCGCTGTCGGACTCGGCGCGGACAATGGTCCGGTGACCAGCCAGCTCCCGATCGAGCCACCGGCGGAGGATGCCCTCGCGGCCTTCTCGCCGCTGGTCAGGGACTGGTTCTCGGCTGTTTTCGAGGCCCCGACGGCCGCCCAGACGGGCGCGTGGGGGGCGATCAGCGAGGGTCGGCACACCCTGGTGGTGGCGCCGACCGGATCAGGCAAGACCCTGGCCGCGTTCCTGTCCGCGATCGACGGGCTGGTCACCGCGCCGCCGCCGCCCGACCCACGACACCGCTGCCGGGTGCTGTACGTCTCCCCGCTCAAGGCCCTGGCCGTCGACGTCGAGCGCAACCTCCGGTCGCCGCTCACCGGGATCGGTGCGCTGGCCGCGGCCCGCGGCGAAGCGGTGCCGGAGGTCAGCGTCGCACTTCGCTCCGGGGACACGCCGTCGGCCGACCGGAGGGTGTTCGCCCGGGACGGTGCCGATGTGCTGATCACCACCCCGGAGTCACTGTTCCTGCTGCTCACCAGCCGCGCCAGGGAAATGCTCTCCGGCGTCCGAACGGTGATCATCGACGAGGTGCACGCCGTGGCCGGCACCAAACGTGGTGCGCACCTGGCCGTCACCCTCGACCGCCTCGATTTGCTGCTCGACGAACCGGCTCAACGCATCGGGCTGTCCGCCACCGTGCGGCCGCTGGACGAGGTGGCCAGGTTCCTCACCGGCGGGCGCCCGGTGGCCATCGTGCAGCCGCCGAGCACCAAGGTGCTCGACATCGAGGTGGTGGTACCGGTTCCCGACCTGGCTGCGCTGGGCGCACCGACCGGCGATCTGACCGGAGCAGCGGCAGGCGAGGTGAACAGGTCGTCGATCTGGCCGCACGTCGAGGAACGCATCGTCGACGAGATCACCGCGCACCGGTCGACCATCGTGTTCGCGAATTCCCGGCGGCTGGCCGAGCGGCTCACCGCGCGACTCAACGAGATCCATGCCGAACGGCTCGACGGTGTCGATCTGCTCGCGGTCGCCGAGGGTGACCGTCCACCGGCCCAGATCATGGCTCAGTCGGGGGTATCCGCGGGGGCGCCCATGGTGCTGGCCAAGGCCCACCACGGCTCGGTGTCCAAGGAACAGCGGGCGCTCATCGAGCAGGAATTGAAGACCGGCCTGCTGCCGGCCGTGGTCGCCACGTCCTCGTTGGAACTCGGCATCGACATGGGGGCGGTAGATCTGGTGATCCAGGTCGAAGCGCCGCCGTCGGTGGCCAGCGGATTGCAGCGCATCGGCCGCGCTGGGCACCAGGTGGGCGCCCCCAGCCACGGTGAACTGTTCCCGAAGTTCCGTGGCGACCTGGTGTCGGCGGCGGTGGTGGCCGAGCGAATGGCCGCCGGAGCCATCGAGGCCGTCGCGGTGACCTCGTTGCCGCTGGACATTGCGGCGCAGCAGATCGTGGCGATCGTGGCGATGGACCCGATCAGTGTCGAGGACCTGCACGCCCTGCTGCGCCGCTCCGCCCCGTTCGCCGCGTTGGGTCGTGGCCCGCTGGAGGCGGTACTGGACATGCTGTCCGGGCGCTATCCGAGTGAGGAGTTCGCCGAACTCCGTCCCCGGCTCAACTGGGACCGGGTCACCGGCGAACTGACCGGTCGGCCCGGGGCGCAGCGGCTGGCGGTCACCTCCGGCGGCACCATCCCCGACCGCGGCCTGTTCGGGGTGTTCCTGGCCACCGCCGAGGACGACAAGGGCAGAGCGCCGCGCCGGGTCGGTGAGCTGGACGAGGAGATGGTCTACGAATCCAGGGTCGGTGACGTGTTCGCCCTCGGGTCGAGTTCGTGGCGCATCGTGGAGATCACCCACGACCGGGTATTGGTGGTGCCGGCTCCCGGCATTCCCGGCCGGCTCCCGTTCTGGAAGGGCGACACCCTGGGCAGGCCGGCCGAACTGGGCCGGGCCCACGGTGCCTTTGTTCGCGAGGTCGTCGAGGCGCCAACGGATGTCGCCCGTAAGCGGCTTACCGCGGCGGGTCTCGACACGTTCGCAACCGACAACCTGCTGGCGTATCTGGTCGAGCAGCGCAACGCCACCGGTGTGGTACCCGACGAACAGACCGTCCTGGTCGAGCGCTTCCGCGACGAACTCGGCGACTGGCGGGTGGTGGTGCACACGCCGTTCGGCGCAGCCGTGCACGCGCCATGGGCGCTGGTGCTCGGCGCCCGGATGCGGGAGCGCTTCGGCGTCGACGTCCAGGCCGTGCACGCCGACGACGGGATCGTGCTGCGGTTGCCGGACGTGGAGTACGAGGGTGGGATGCCCGACCTGGCCGATCTCATCGTCCTCGACCCGGGAAGCCTCGAGGCCGAGATCACCGCGGAGATCGGTGGTTCGGCGGTGTTCGCGTCCCGGTTCCGCGAGTGCGCCGGCCGGGCACTATTGTTGCCGCGCAGGCAGATCGGGCAGCGCCAGCCGCTCTGGCAGCAACGCCAGCGGGCCGCGCAACTGCTGGAAGTGGCTGCCAAGTATCCGTCCTTCCCGATCGTCGCCGAGGCCATCAGGGAGTGCCTGTCCGACGTGTTCGACGTCGGATCACTGGTCGATGTGCATCGGCAACTGGCCGCCCGCAAGATCCGGCTCGTCGAGGTGGAGACACCGTCGCCGTCGCCGTTCGCCGCATCTCTGCTGTTCGGCTACGTCGCCCAGTTCCTCTATGAAGGCGACTCGCCGCTGGCCGAACGCCGGGCCGCCGCGCTCACCGTCGACCCGGGCCTGTTGGCCGAGTTGCTCGGCTCCGGGGATGGACTGGCCCTGCGTGATCTGCTCGACCCGGAGGCGTTGGCGGTCACCGAAGCGGATCTGCAACACCTGTCGCCGGCCCGACACGCCCGCAACCGGGACGAGGTTGCCGACCTGCTGCGGATGCTCGGCCCGCTGAGCACGGCCGAGGTGGTCGCTCGGACCGTCGAAGATCTCGACGTGGCAGCGGTTCTCGACGAGCTCGACCGGGCCCGCCGGGCCATCAAGGTGCGGATCGGCGGCGTGTCTCGATGGGCCGATCCGGCCGACGCGTCGGCGCTGCGCGACGCGCTGGGGACCCCGCTGCCCACCGGCGTCGCGCCCTCGTTCCTGGAGCCGGTGGCTGACCCGCTCGGCCGGCTGGTCGGGCGGTTCGCGCGCACCCGGGGCCCGTTCACTGTCGCGGAACCGGCCGCCAGGTTCGGGCTGGGCACGGCGGTGGTCACCGATGCCCTTCGTCGGCTGGTCTCGGCCGGCCGGGTGGCCGAGGGCGAATTCCGTCCGGCCGGTTCGTCGACGCTGACCGGCGACCCCGCCGGGGACGGCCGGGAGTTTGTCGATGCCCAGGTGTTGCGGCTGCTCCGGCGTCGCTCGCTGGCCGCGCTCAGGGCCGAGATCGAGCCGGTTGCACCGGTCACCCTCGGCCGATTCCTGCCGGCCTGGAACGGCATCGGAGTGACCGGTTCGTCGAGGCTGACCGGGGTCGACGGGCTCTATCGTGCGGTCGAGCAACTGGCCGGCGCGGTATTGCCGGCTTCGGCCCTGGAGTCGTTGATCCTGCCGGCCCGGGTGCCCGGGTATGCCCCGGCCATGCTGGACGAACTCACCGCGGCCGGCGATGTGTTGTGGACCGGTCAGGGTTCGCTCGCCGCCGACGACGGCTGGGTGAGCCTGCACCTGGCCGACACCGCCGCGTTGACCCTGGCGCTTCCGCCCGAGCCCGAGGTGGAGACCGCCGTCGGTGGCGTGATCCACCGGGCGGTGCTGGCCGTGCTGGCCACCGGGGGCGGGTTCTTCTTCGGGCCGCTGCTGGACGCGGTGCGCGTCGAACTCGCCGAGCGTGGGGCCGGCCCGGCACCGGGCCCCCACGAGAGCAAAGTCGACACTGCAGTCGGTGACACAGCTCTCGTCGAGGCGCTGTGGGACCTGGTGTTCGCCGGGTTGGTCACCGGGGACACCCTGGCGCCACTGCGCGCTCGGCTGGCCGGGGGTCGGACCACCCATCGGGGAAGGAGCGCACCGCGACAACGCCCGCGTCGGATGGGTGGACTGACCGCGCTGGCCGGGCGCTCCGGAAGTGCAGCGGCGCCCGTTCGCCGCTCGGTGCCACCCTCCGCCGCCGGTCGCTGGTCTCTGGTGCCGATCGCCCAGACGGACCCGACCATCCGGGCGCACGCTACCGCCGAGACCTTGCTCGACCGGCACGGCATCGTCACCCGGGGATCGGTGGTCGGCGAGGGCACCGTCGGTGGGTTCGGCGGCGTCTACCGGGTGCTGTCGGCCTTCGAGGAATCCGGGCGGGCGCGGCGGGGATATTTCGTCGAAGGATTGGGGGCCGCGCAGTTCGGCACCGCGGGCGCGGTGGACCGGCTGCGCGCGCTGGCCCCGACGCTGGACGCGGACGGCCCGGCCGGACCGGCGCTCGTGTTGGCCGCGGCCGATCCGGCCAATCCGTATGGAGCCGCCCTGCCCTGGCCGCCGGCCCCCGACGGGGCCGAGGTGGAGCAGCGGCACCGCCCGGCGCGGCGGGCCGGTGCGCTGGTGGTGCTGGTGGACGGGCAGGCGACGCTGTTCGCCGAACGGGGCGGCCGATCACTGTTGTCCTTCACCACGGACGCGCAGCTGTTGGCCGCGGCCGCCGCCGCGCTGGCCGACCTGGTCCAGCGCGGCCGGATAGGCGGGCTCACCGTCGCCCGGGTGGACGGCGGCGAGACCATGACCACCCGCGGGCCCACCCTGGACGCACTCGTCGACGCCGGCTTCGTGATGACCCCGCGCGGTTTGCGACTGCGGGCGTCGGGCCGAACGGCGCGGTGAGCCGGCGTGCCCGAGGGTGACACCGTCCGGCGCACGGCCGCCCGCCTCGACCAGGCCCTGGCCGGATGCACGCTGGTCCGGGCCGAGTTGCGCTGGGCCGACCTGGGCGCCATCGACCTGACCGGGCGCATGGTCCTCGGCGTCGCGGCGTATGGCAAACACCTGCTCACTCGCTTCGGGAGCGCGGAACATCGGCCGGCCCAGACCCTGCACTCGCACCTGCGGATGGATGGGTCATGGCGGATCCACGCCACCGGCACGCGGTCGTGGCCGGCCGCGACCGACCACCGGGTCCGGGCGGTGCTGGCCGGGCCGGAATGGACCGCGGTCGGACTGCTGCTGGGGGTACTCGAGCTGCTTCCAACCGACGCCGAGGACAGTGTGCTCGGCCACCTGGGACCGGACATCATGGCCGACGGCTGGGATGTCGGCCGGCTCGAGGCGGTGCGCCGGATCTCGGCGCAGCCGGAGCGGCACATCGGTGCCGCCCTGCTCGACCAGACGAACGTGGCCGGCATCGGCACCTTCTACATGGCCGAATCACTTTTCGTACAACGGGTTTCGCCGTGGGCGCGGGCCGGTTCGATCGATGTGCCGGCAGTGCTGGACACTGCCCGCCGGCAGTTGCTGGTCAGCGTTCGGCATGCCGTGCCGACCACCACGGGCGAGAAAGCTCGAGGTCGGACCAGCTACGTGCACGGCCGGTCCGGCCGGCCATGCCGCCGGTGCGGTGGGACGGTCAGGGTCGCGCCGGTAGGGGAGCCGCCGATGGACCGCACGGCGTTCTACTGCCCGCGCTGCCAACCCGGACCGACGCCGACCGATCCCGGCAGGCCGATGCGGCCGCTGGGTTCGAATCCGCCGCGACCCTTCACCCCTCGCAACAGCTACCTGCGGGAATCTCGGTGATCGCTCCCGATCTGATCATCGTGGGCGGCACCAGGTTCGGGGCCGACGGCGCCGAACCCGGTGGGCTGGCCGTCACCGACGGCCTGATCAGCGCCGTGACCGGCGACGACGAACTACGCAGTCTCGCCGACCGGCGTACCGAGATCGTCGACCTGGCAGGTGGTTTCGTGATGCCCGGGTTCCAGGACGCCCATGTCCACCCCGGCCAGGGCGGCTGGGAACGGGCCGCGTGCGACCTGACCGGGCTGGACGGTCGTGCCGGCTATGCCGCCAGGATCGCCGACCACGTCGCGACACTGCCGACCGACGGCTGGGTGCTCGGTGGCGGCTGGTCGATGGACGCCTTCCCCGGCGGACTGCCGACCGCCGCCGAACTCGATCCGCCGACCGGCGGACGGCCCGCCTACCTGCCCAACCGTGACCACCACTCGGCGTGGGTGAACACCGTCGCGTTGCGCCGGGCCGGCATCGATGCGCACACGCCCGATCCGGTCGACGGAAGGATCGAACGTGATGCGGCGGGAAACCCGACCGGCGCGCTGCACGAGGGCGCCATGCACCTGGTCGGCGGGATCGTCCCGGAACCGGGTGCCGGCGACCTGCGCCGCGCGCTGCTCGCCGGGCAGGCCCATCTGCACAGTTTCGGCATCACCGGCTGGCAGGACGCGATCGTCGGCGACTCGCCGCTGATGCCCGACTTCTTCGACGCCTACATCGACCTCGACAATGCCGGACTGTTGACCGCAAGGGTGGCCGGCGCGCTCTGGTGGAATCGAGCGGCCGGCGCCGAGCAGCTGCCGTTCCTGGTCGACCGGCGGGAACGGGCCCGTGGCCCCCGATTTGCCGCTCCGGCGGTGAAGATCATGCTCGACGGGGTCTGCGAGACCCGGACCGCCGCCCTGCTGGCCGACTACCTGCAGGACGGACGTCCGGACGGCACCCGCGGGATGTTCTTCGTCGATCCCGATCGGCTGGCCGGGTACGCCACCGCCCTGGACGCCGCCGGCTTCGGCATCCACCTGCACGCGCTGGGTGACGCGGCGGTGCGGGTCGCCCTTGACGCGCTGGAGACGGCCCGGAAATCCAATGGCCCCAGCGACAACCGGCACCACCTGGCCCATCTGCAAGTGGTCGACCCGAGCGACGTCCCCCGGTTCGCCCGGCTCGATGTCACCGCGAACTGCCAGGCGTTGTGGGCCTGCGCCGACTCGGCGATGACCCAACTCACCCTGCCCGTGCTCGGCGAGCCGCGTTCGTCCTGGCAGTACCCGTTCGGCGCGATCCATGCCGCCGGCGGACGGCTCGCACTGGGCAGCGACTGGCCGGTGTCCTCGCCCGACCCGCTGGCGATCGTCCAAACCGCCGTCACCCGCACGGTCCCGGAAGACCATGGCGGGCCGCCGTTTCTGCCGGAACAACGGCTCGATCTGACTGTCGCGTTGACCGCGGCCACCGCCGGCAGCGCCCACGTGAACCGGTTGGACGATCGCACCGGGCGGCTGCGGCCCGGATTCGCGGCCGACCTCGCCCTGTTGGATCGGGACCCGTTCACCGTGCCACCCACCGAGATCAGCGGCCTGCGGGTGGTGGGCACGGTGGTCGCCGGCCGGTGGGTGCACCGGGCGACGGACGGCCCGTTGTGATCGGCCCGCTGTCGGCCCGTGACCGGGCCAGGCAGGCGTTGACCGGTCAGGTGCTCGACATCGCCCGGCGCCAACTGGCCGCGAACGGGGTGTCCGGTCTGTCGGTCCGCTCGGTGGCCCGGGAACTGGGGATGGTTTCCAGCGCGGTCTACCGGTACGTGCCGAGCCGGGAGGCGTTGCTGACCATGGTGGCAGCCGAGGCCCATGACGCGGTGGGCGAGCTGGCCGAGCGGGCCGACCGGGCCGCGGCCGCCGCGGGCGGAGACGCCGGAGCCCGCTGGTTGGCGGTCGCCAGGGCGGTCAGAACCTGGGCGTTGACTCATCCGCACGAGTTCGAGTTGATCTTCGGGACGTTGCCCGTCGATCCTCCGGACCGGGCGGAGATCAGGGCCGTGCGCCTGTGGCGGGTGGTGCTGGCCGTCATGGAGGCCGCGGTCATCTCGGGCGTGCTGATTCCTTCGCGGCACCGTCTGGCGGTTCAGGGCGTTCTCGACCCGAGGCTGCAACCCTTGTTCGGAGACACCCGACGACCGCCGTTCGAGGATGCTCCGATCCGGTCCATCGCCCTGATGAGCGGGTTGATCGGGGCAATCGCGGTGGAGCTGCACGGTCACTACGCGCGGTTCTCGCACGATCTGGATGCGCTGTTCGACTTGGTGATCGCGGCCGTCGCGGATGGCGCCGGGCTACGCCTGCCGGTCGGTCCGACGGATCGTGTCGGGTCCGAGGACGGGCCTCGTCAGGACGGGATCGCTTCGGCCGAGCCCGCTCAGGACGAGTAGAAGCTGTAGCACTGATTGATGTCGTAGATCACGCCGATCTGCAGCGCCTGGACCTGGTCGATCACCGTGGTGCTGGTATTGCCGTTGACGTCGGTGGCCGGCAGCGGCGACGACATCACCTCGTAGGCGGCCTTGTTCAGGTCGTTCGGCGACAACGACAACTTGTCAGCCCCCTGCGGTTTGCGCAGCCAGTTAGCCCAGGTCCCGGCGTAGCACAGGGCCCGAAGGCCGGCCTGGTCACCGCTGACCGGCGCACCGTTGACGGCCTGTGCAGCCAGCCCGTAGCGGCTGGCCAGCAACAGCATGGCCGAGAAGTCACCGTTGGTGGACGCCCACCCAGCGGTCGGAGTGCCGATCCGCTCGAGTTCGGCGAGGTTGTACGAGACCGTGTTGGTCGCCGGACAGTAGTCGACGGGGAACTGGGGTGTGGTGCCCTCGCAGGGCGGTGGGGTCTGACCCTCATAGCTGGCCAGGGTCGGCTTCTGATAGCCGGGGATGGTCGCGGTGAAGTACTCGTCCATCGTCGCGGTCACCTTGGTGATGAAGTCCGCCGAGATCGCGACGTTGCCGAAATCCTTGGGGAGCACGGTGAACCCGGCCTGCTTGATCCTGGCCTGGACCTCGGATTCGGTGATCTCGTTGCAGCGCTTGGCCCCATTGGTGTAGCCGAGCGAGATGGCGAACGACCGGTCGAATGCGCTCCCGTGCGCGCCGTCGTTGTCCGAACTCAGCCCGACCGGGTCACCGACCCACATGATCGACGCGATGGCCTGCCGCAGTCCGGCTGTCGCACTCAGGTCGAAGTACTTCGAATTCCCGTCGTGCACCCAGCGCCAATAGGCGCCGGCGTAGCAGTCGGCCTGCTGCTCGAGCAGCAGCACCGAAGTCCGCGGGGCACCGAGCCTGGCCTGCACCAGGTGACCCATCTCGTGCGCCAGCACCGTGGGGACGGCGAGTTCGCCGATCTCCTTGGTCATCTTCGGCATCAGCACGCCGCGGTCCCAGATGATGGTGTCGCAGTTGCCGACGTAGGACGCGTTGACCCGGCCCTTCAGGCTCACCCCACAGGCGCTGGAGCTGCCGTTCGAGTCGTAGGAGATCAGTTCCTTGGCCGGGGTGAACTGTTGATCGAAGTCGCCGGGGAAGATGCCGGTGTAATACGCGTAGAGATCGGCGACGGTCTTCTTCGCGAGGTCGTCGTACTCGGTCTTCGCGTCGTCGGTGACCGTGATGTCCGGGTCGGCCACACCGGCCTTGAGCCCGTTGGGGCCGTCCGCCGGTGGCTGCTGCGTGGTGGTCGTGGTGGTCGACGCAGCGCCGACCTTGACCGCGGTACCGGCGACCGCCGACGAGCAACCCGCCAACAACAGTCCCGCAGCGGCGAACGCAGCCATCAGCCGCTTGCTGCCGGCCCGACCAGACATCCCAGGTCCTTTCTCAGTGCCGGCCATGCCGGTTCACGATGACGGTACCGGCTGAGGTGACCAACCGGGCAGCAGTCGGACGAAACGGAAGGCCCCGTCGTTCCAGGTCGCGGCTCTACGAGTGCCGCCGCCGGCCCGGCGATACGTCGATCGCTCGTCCTTCTCGTAGGGCATCGCCGCCACGTCCTCAGGCACACGACCCGGCCCGGGATGATGGTCGGCATGGGTCTGCCACTCGAGGACACCGTCGTCACCTTTCCCGCAGGGGAGGTGACCGCGACCAGCCAGGTCCACCACGTCGCGACCGTGCCGTCCGGGCTGGCCGTCGTCACCGCCTGCACTCCGTTCCATCCGGTCGACCCCAGGTGGCCGGACCAAGGCCCGGATCGGGGCACGCTGACCATCGAGGACGCCGCGTATCAGGTGATCGACGTGACCTACGGCGCAACCGATGGCGAATCCTTCTTCGTCGGGGACGACGTCCCGGTACGCCGGGGGACTGCTGGGTGGGCGTTCCTCGTCGTGCACGTGCTGCCGGCCGGTTCTCCACCCCCGGCGCTCGGCGCTGCCGCGACGCTGCAGGTCGATGCGCCGTACCGGGCGGCACTGTCGGCCGGCCACACTGCCTGTCACGTCGCGACCCTGGCGCTGAACGCGGCGCTGGCCGACCGGTGGCGCAAGGATCCCGGGGTCGACGGGCTCGGCTCGCCCGGGTTCGACGCCCGCGCGCTGACCTCGTCGCGCATCCAGCCGGGCAGCGCGGTCGACACCTATCGACTCGGGAAGTCCTTGCGCAAGAGTGGCTTCGAGACCGAGGGTCTGGCCGCAGCATTGCCCGAGGTGACCGCGGGGGTGAACCGCAGGCTGACCGAGTGGATCGCCGCTGCGGCCCCGGTGCGGATCGAAGTTGCCGGTCCGCGACTGACCGACCTGCGCGAATGGGTGTGTGATCTGGCCGGGCGCAGCGCTCGAATTCCCTGCGGTGGAACCCATGTCGATTCGTTGGCTGCATTCGATCGGATTGCCGTCGAACTCGACCTGGACGAGCCGAACCAGTCGTTGGTCATGCGCACGTCGGCGGTCCGGTCGTCCTCGGCGCGCTGGTGACCGCGGATCGTCCGCCGGCCCGCTGGTTCGGGGGAGCGCGCGCCGTGCCGATTCGGCACGGACTGTCCGGTGCCAGGGTGTGGGCGCTGCTGGACCGCGCCGACCGGACCGTGCGGTACCTCAAAGCGGCCCGCTCCGATGATGCGGCCGGCGACGTGCCCGGCTACGGAACCGTGATCGGGGAGGCGGACCGGGCCCGCTGGGCCCGAAGCCAGGGATTGCCCGCCCCCGCAGTGCTGGATGCCGGGCACGACGGCGGCTGGGACGTCATGCTGTCCGCCGCCGTGCCCGGTGTGCCGATGTCCGAACTGTCCGGTGCAGCGGCGTTGTCTGCGGTGGCCGGGCTGGCAGAGTTGCTCGCCTCGATGCACCACCTACCGATCGACCGGTGCCCGTTCCGCCGCGATCTGGACGTCCTGCTCGACGGCGCCGCGACCGCGGTGGCGACCGGGACGGTGCACGCCGACGACTTCGACGACGTGCGCGGCGACTGCACTCCGGCCGAACTGCTGGCGATCGCCCAGCGTGACCGACCGGCGACCGAGGACCTCGCGGTCTGCCACGGTGACGCCTGCCTGCCCAACGTGCTGGTGGACCCGGACTCCGGCGCGGTCACCGGCATCGTGGACCTGGGACGGCTGGGCATCGCGGACCGGCACAGCGATCTCGCGTTGGCCGTCCGCAGCCTCGGTGACCCTGAGCTCAATCCCGGCTACGGTGCCGCCGCCGCGGGCGACTTCCTGCGCCGCTACCCGGACCGGGCTGACCCGCGGTTGCTGGAGTACTACCAGCTGGTCGACGAATTCTTCTGAGCGCCGCGTGCCGACGTGGCCTCTCGGGCGAGATCAGGCGCCGAAACCGGGCGCGGCCACCCGCTCCGCCTCTTCCAGCACCCGGAGGATGTTCCCGCTGGTCAGGGCTTCAAGGTCGGCGTCCGACCAGCCGCGGTCGGCCAGCACGGCGAGCAGGTTGGGGTAGCAGGACACATCGGCCAAGCCTTCGGGCAGCGCGTCCACCCCGTCGTAGTCGCCACCCAGACCGATGTGGGTCACGCCGGCGACGTCCCGGGCGTGCTCGACGTGGTCGGCGACCTGATCGACGGTGGCAACCGGTGCCGGGTTGGCCGCGGTCCAGGCCGCCAGTTGAGCCAGCAGGTCGGGGTCTTCGGGCCCGGAGGCCTCGAAGTCGTGTGCGGTCAGCCCGAGTCGGAGCCGCTCGGCCTTCTCTGCCGCCCCGTGGTCGGCGCACTCCTGGGAGACGAAGTCGGGCACGAAGGTGAGCATGACGACGCCGCCGTTCTCGGCGAGAGCGGCCAGCACGTCATCGGGCACGTCGCGGACATGATCGGTCAGCGCCCGGCACGACGAGTGGGAGAAGATCACCGGCGCGGCGCTGGCCGCAATGGCGTCGCGCATGGTCGAGGGCGCCACGTGCGACAGGTCGACGAGCATGCCGACCCGGTTCATCTCGGCAACGATGTCTCGACCGAGATCCGAGAGACCGCCGACGTTCTCGGCGTCGGTGGCGGAATCCGCCCACGGTACGTTCTGGTTGTGGGTGAGCGTCATGTACGCAACGCCGAGTGCTCGCAGCACCCTGACCATGGTCGGCGATGAGTCGATGGACTGGCCCCCCTCGGCGCCCATCAGCGAAGCGATCTTGCCCTCGGCGAACGCCGCCCGGACGTCGGCGGCCGTGCGCGCCGCGACGAACGTGTCCGGGTAGGCCCGGATCAGCTGCCGGACGCAGTCGATCTGCTCCAGGGTGGCGGTGACCGCCGGCGGGCCGGTCAGCGTGCCGGGTACGAACACCGACCAGAACTGCGCGCCGACGCCACCGGTGCGCAGCCGGGCGATGTCCGTGTGCAGAGTCGGCTGGTGTTCGGCGATGTCCCGCTGCGACAGGTCGTAGGTCACCTGGGTGCGCAGGGCCCACGGCAGGTCGTTGTGCCCGTCGAACACGGGCGCCCGGGTGAGCAGCGTGGCGATCCGGTCAGCAGTCGTCGTCATGTCCCCATCCTGTCAGCGCCCGCGATCCTCCCGAGGTCCCCCCGGCCCGCGGGGACTTCCTCCAAGGATCGTGTCCGATTTGGGCGGATTTGCTCCCCGCGGGCCGGGGCAGATTCAGCGGTGCATGGCGGAGAGCCGGGCGACGGCGTCGTCGATGACCTCGTCGCGCTTGCAGAACGCGAACCGGACGTAGCGGGTGCCGGCGGCCCGGTCGTCGTAGAACACCTCCTGCGGGACGGCGACGACGCCGGCCCGGCGAGGGAGATCCAGGCAGAACGCCATCCCGTCGTCCAGCCCCAGCGGTCGGATGTCGGCCACCACGAAGTAGGTGCCCTGTGGGCGGAACACGCCGAAGCCTGCCGCCTGCAGACCGGCGCACAGCCGGTCCCGCTTGTCCTGCAGCTCGCCGCGCATCCCGAGCACCCAGTCGAGTTCGGTGCGCAGCGCGAGAGCGACCGCCGGCTGGAACGGTGCCCCGCCGACATAGGTGAGGAACTGCTTGACCGCACGCACCGCAGCGACCAACGGCGCCGGGCCGCACGCCCAGCCGATCTTCCAGCCCGTCGCGCTGAACGACTTTCCTGCGCTGGAGATCGTCAGGGTGCGCTCGGCCATCCCCGGCAGGGTGGCGATCGGGATGTGCTCGGTGCCATCGAACGTCAGGTACTCGTACACCTCGTCCGTCACCACGACCAGGTCGTGCTCGATCGCCACGTCGGCGATCGCAGCCAACTCCTCCCGGGTCAGCACGGTGCCGGTCGGGTTGTGCGGCGAGTTCAGCAGGAGCATCCGGGTGCGGGCGGAGACTGCCGCCCTCAGTGCTTCCGGGTCGAGGGCGAACCGGCCGGTGTCGTCCGGCTGCAGGGCGACCGACACGTGTCGGGCGCCGGCCATCGCGACCACGGCCGGGTACGAGTCGTAGTGCGGTTCGAGCACGAGCACCTCGTCGCCGACGTCGCACAACGCGATCACCGCCGCCGCGATCGCCTCGGTTGCCCCCACGGTGACCAGCACCTCGGTGTCCGGGTCGAAGTCCTGGGCGCGATCCCGCTTGCGGGCCTCCGCGATCGCGGCCCGCAGGTCCGGGGTGCCCGGTCCCGGCGGGTACTGGTTGACGCCGTCGGCGATCGCCTGCTCGGCTGCGAGCAGCATGGCCGGCGGACCGTCGGTGTCCGGGAAGCCCTGCCCCAGGTTGATCGCGCCGGTCCGGACGGCAAGGGCGGACATCTCGGCGAAGATCGTGGTGGTGAACGGGCGCAGCCGGCTGACCAGTGGCATGTCGTCCATCTGACCACCCCGAGCGCGGTCCGGGACAATGGGGGGATGAGCGAGCGAATGGCCGATACCGCATCCCGACGCCGAAGCGAGGCGAACGGATGATGAGCCGGCGCACCGGGACCGACGGATGACCGCCCCGGTCGGCGGCCTCGTCGGGCTCTCGCCGATGGACGAGGTCCGTCGGCGCGGCCTGGTCCGGATGAAGATCTTCGCCACCGCCCTGCTCGGGCTCATGGCGGTGATCTTCGTGATCGCCTGGTCGCTCCAGGACCGCTACCCGTGGTTGGGCTATGTGCGGGCGGCCGCGGAGGCCGGCATGGTCGGAGCGCTGGCCGACTGGTTCGCCGTCACCGCGCTGTTCCGGCACCCGCTCGGGCTGCCGATCCCGCACACCGCGATCATCCCGACCCGCAAGGACGCCATCGGTTCGTCGTTGTCCGAGTTCGTCGCCACCAACTTCCTGAACGAGTCCGTGGTGCGGGAGAAGCTGGCCCAGTTCTCGGTGGCGTCGCGGATCGGCGGGTTCCTGGCGCGGCCGGAGGGCGCCGAGCGGGTGACCCGGGAACTGGCCTCGGCGCTGCGCGGCATCTCCAACGTGCTCTCCGACGACCAGGTGGCCGACCTGCTGGAGCAGATGGCAAGACGCAAGATCGCCGAGACCAAGGTCGGACCACCGCTGGGCCGGATCGCCGAGGACGTGTTCGGACGGGGCGATCACCATCCACTGGTCGACTTCATCGTCGACCGGGTCTACGTCTGGATCCGGGACAACTACACCGTGGTGGCCAGGGTGGTGGCGCAACGATCGCCGTCGTGGTCGCCGAAGTTCCTGGACGACATGGTCGCCGACCGCATCTACCGCGAGGTGGAGGCGTTCGCGCTGGCGGTGCGCGACGATCCCGACCACCAGCTGCGCAAGGCGCTCGACACCTTCCTGCTGGAGTTCGCCCACGACCTGCAGACCGACCCGGACACCATGGCCAAGGTCGACGCCATCAAAGACCGGATCGTGGACAACGCAGAGGTGCGCACCCTGGCCGCCTCGGCCTGGGATTCGGTGAAGAAGTCCCTGCTGGCCGCCGCAGAGGACCCGGAATCGCCGCTGCGGCGGTCCGCCCGCGACGGGCTGATGGGCCTGGGGGAGCGGCTGGTCAACGACCCGGCGACGGCGGCAAAGGTGGACGGCTGGGCCGCCGATGCGGCCGGCTACCTGGCGGCGAACCACGCCAGGTCGATCACCGGGATCATCGACGAGACCATCGCCCGGTGGGACGGGGAGGCCACCAGCCGCAAGATCGAGCTGCAGGTCGGCCGGGACCTGCAGTTCATCCGGATCAATGGCACCGTGGTCGGCGCGCTGGCCGGGCTGGCCATCTACACGGTGGCGCAGCTGGTGCTGGGCTGAGCCGGCCCTCGGACCTCAGGGGCGAGCCGCGTCGGGACCGGCAGGCGGTGGGCCGATGACGACCTCGCCGCCCAACACCACACCGGCGACCTGGGAGAGTGCGGCAACGTCCTGCCGAGGATCACCGTCGATGAGCAGCAGGTCGGCGTCGAACCCGGGCGCAATGGCGCCCTTGGTGGGCAGCCGGCAGACCCCCGCCGAGACCGAGGTGGCTGCGGCCAGCACCTCGGCGATCGGAATGGGCGCCTCCACGTGGACGGCGATACTCGCCGACACCGATCCGTGGGCCTTGATCGGCGCTATCCCCGAGTCCACCCCACAGGTGAATGTCACGCCGGAACGGTACAGTTGTACCAAGAATCCCTGGCGCTGCCCGAGCACCTGATCCGCGGTGAGGCCCATCCGATCCAGCAGGACCTGGATGTGGGGAGGCGGTGGACCGAGCTCGCGGACGTCTCCGCCTGCCGTCCCACATACCGCGATGCCCGCGTCGGCCAAGGCGTCGATGAGCGCCGGGTCGACGACCGGCCCCTCCGCCGTCAGGCAGGTGCAGTGTTCGATCCCGTCGACCCCGACGGTGAGTGCCTGGCGCACCGCGACGAGTGCGTGGGCGTGGGCGGTGACCGGGAGCCCCGCGGCGTGGGCGAGGTCAACGATCACCTTGAAGTCCTGATCGCTGAACTGGCTGCCGAGCTGGTCGGTGCCGGGTGTCAGCATGCCGCCGCTGGCCATCACCTTGACCACGTCGACCCCGTGCTCGACGCGCGCCGCGATGGCCGAGCGGATCTCGGCCTCGCCGCTCACCTGACCGCCCAGGTAGTGACAGTGGCCGCCGAGGGAGGTTATCGGCGGACCGGCCGCCACCACCAGCGGTTCACCCGGCTGTGCGCTCCGATCGACGACATTGAACCGGCGGTCACCCAGGTCGCGAACGGTCGTGACGCCGGCGCTCAGCTGGGCAGCCAGCGAGGATCGGACGACGGCCTCGAGTTCGTCGTCCGAATAGCCGGCGACGCGGTCGAGGGCGCCCAGCGCCGAATCGCCCACCAGGTGGGTATGGGTGTCGATGAGGCCCGGAAGCAGGGTCCCGGGGTGGTCAAGGGCCGGGCAATCGGCCGGCAGGGCGAAACCCGGCGCTTCGATCCCGGCGATCCGGCCGTCCTCGAGGACGACCGTGGCGCCGTCGGTCAGAAAAGCCGAGCCGTCGAACACCGAACCGGCCCGGATCGCCCACATCGGTCAAGAGTCCGCTCGGCCCCCGGAGCGGGTCAACGGCCGAGCGAGTGAACCGGAAGAGGACGGTCATCCCCGGCCGCTGTGCCCTTTCGGCGCAGTCACGGGCTTCGCCCCACACACGAAAACCGCCGGTCGGCACGGGATGGGCCGTGCCGACCGGCGGTCGGGATGGTGCGGTGATGCCTGGCTGTGAAGCAGGCCGGTCAGGTCTGCCTGGACCGCTTCCTTTTCTTGGCATCGCGAGCGGCGAAGCGGCGACGGTCCTCGGTGTTCACGCGAGCCTGGACGGCGAACGCCTTCAGAGCCTGGTTCGGGTCGCTGATCTGGTACATGGTCGTGCTCCTTCGGGGTGGGGGTGGGGATGGGTGGAGCCTGTGGGCCGGTCTGCTGGGGGCCGGTGGTGTGTTGCGGTCATCAGGAGTGCGATCCGGCCTGTGGAATACGTACCGGGAAGCCATATGTGGCCACCCTCACCGGTGCTTCTCCGGGTTGGGCCGGCCGTCGCTCCCGACGGTCGGTGTAGGGCTTGAGGATCGCGGTGATCTGCCGGCCGATGCGCGCGAGTTCCTCGGCGGTCACCGAGATCGTGGAGTTCGCGTCGAACCAGGCGTCCTGCCACTCGGCCGGCGCGTCGTCGGAGTCCTGCATCCACCGGGTCAGCGCCTTGATGGCGTGGGCGTGCATCACTTCGACGGCGGCCGTGCGGGCCACCCGCGACTCGGCTGTGCCGTCCTGCCCGAACTTCACCCCGCCTTGCACCATCTGCCACGGCCGCTGCCGACCGTCCGGCCCGGCACAGCGCTCCACCAGGCCGAAGCCGGCCAACGCGCGCAGATGGAACGAACAGTTGGACGGGCTGTCGCCGACCAGCTCAGCAGCTCGGGTCGCGGTGAGCGGACCCTCGGCGCGCAGGGCCTCGATCAGCTCGATGCGTAGCGGATGGGCGAAGGCCCGCAACGACT
This sequence comes from uncultured Actinomycetota bacterium, assembly GCA_963834185.1. GTDB lineage: Bacteria > Actinomycetota > Actinomycetes > Mycobacteriales > Nakamurellaceae > Nakamurella. The sequence goes on along the minus strand of CAWIAR010000010.1, from coordinate 10,786 downwards.
TGGCGTCGCTCAGTTCCAGCGCTGGAGCGTTCCATTCAGCCTCTGCCGGAGGCGTCGGGCTGCTGTCCATACATTCGAAAGTACTCTCTCGAAAGAGTCATTGCAAGAGGAGTCTTTCAGGTTCCTAGAGCTGAACGTGTCTCCTGGGTGAGCTCGATCACCGCATCGGGTTGGTGCTAGCAGTGTGCTTGCAATAGCAAGCACTCGTCGGTAATATCGAGACCAACAGAGATGGAAGGGGTGTGCGATGTCGGTCGACCTGACACCCGTGCTCTCCCCGGTCCGCGAGCTCGGCGAGTTCATCCGCGAGCAGCGCGAAGCGGCGCAGATCTCGATGCGGGGCCTGGCCGCCAAGGCGGGTGTATCCAATCCTTACCTGTCGCAGGTCGAACGGGGTCTGCGCCGGCCGAGCGCCGACATCCTGGCGCAGATCGCCCAGGGGCTGTCCATCTCGGTGGAGACGCTCCTGGTCAAGGCCGGGGTGTTGCCGGCGGGCGAGACGCCCCCGGTGGTCGCCGCGATCAGGGCGGATGACGGATTGTCCGAGCGACAGAAGAGCGCGCTGACGGACATCTACCTCGCGTTCCGCAAGGAGTCCGGCTCGCCTCTCCCCGGGGCAACCCCCGGGGCCGAGACCGAGCCGGTCGAACAGACATCGAAGACGGACACCTCACGGGTGTCCGGGGAGGAGTAGTCATGGAATTGACGACCAGCAACATTCCTGCCGGCATCATCACCGCCGGGCAGAACGCAGTGGAGCAGATCGTCACCCGGGTTCCCGACCTGCCGCGGCCGGTGGCCGCGTTGGTCGGCGCAGGCGACAAGGCCGCCGAGCGGATCACGTCGCTCTCGGGCGACGTGACCGAGGTGATCGAGAAGCGGCGCGGGCAGCTGAACCTGCCGGCCGCGCCCAGCACCGACGACCTGAAGACCGCCGCGGCGCAGTTGCCGGCCAAGGTCCAGGGTTTTGTCAGCGAGCTGCCGGGCAAGGTCCAGGAATTGGCGACCGATTTGCCGAGCAAGGCGCAGGGATTCGCCGGTGAACTGCCGGCGAAGGCGCAGGGGTTCGCCGCGGACCTGCCGGGCAAGGTTCAGGGCCTGGCCGGCGGTGCTCAGGAGTTCGCCGGGGATCTGCCCGGCAAGGTACAGAAGTTCGCCGGCGACTTGTCCGGCGACGCCAGGGAGGCCGCGGGCACGGTGGCCCACCAGGTCGAGGGTTTGACCGGGACGGCGCAGGCGAAGGCGACCGGTCTGACCGATCAGCTGAACACGGACGCGCTGCTCAAGGCTGCGCAGACCTATGCCGGCCTGCTCGGCTCGATCTACAACGAACTGGCTGACCACGGTGCGGAGGTCTGGGACCGCATCCGTGCGGCCGTCACGCCGGAGCAGCAGCCGACCCGCACGGCCACCGGTACCCGCGCCACTGCGGCCAAGGTGACGAAGCCGACGGCGAGGTCCACCAGGACAGCGTCGAAGGTCCCGTCGAAGTCCGCGGGCAAGACGACCGCGGCGGCCACCAAGCCCCGGGCCCGTCGGACCACCGCCAAGCCGGCCGGAACGACCAGCAAGACGACGACCGCCCGCCGGAGCTCAGCCGCCAAGCCGGCCACTGTCACCGAGCCGACAGCGACGGTCACGCACGAGGCGCCCACCACCGCCGAGTGACCTGGCTGCACGAAAACGCGTCGGGGCGCGCCGCATGGCGCGCCCCGACGCGTTTCGGGTCCCGGACCATGCGGTCATCGGTGCAGCCGGGCCGATCCGCTCGATCTGTCCACGTACCCTTGATCCGTGGACATCGTCATGCCGATCATCAGGGTGATCACCGTGATCATCGCGTGGATCGGGGCGATCGGCGGGGTATGGGCTGTCGTGGACGCGCTCTCCCGCCGCTCGGACGCCTTCACCGCTGCCGACAAGCAAACCAAGGGCACCTGGGTCGGCATCACCGCCGCCTGCGCCGCGGTGATGGGGCTTGGCCTGATTCCGGACGGACTGTTCGAGCCGCCACAACTGCTGTGGTTGGCCGCCTCGGTCGGCACCCTGGTCTACCTGCTCGACGTGCGGCCCCGGCTGCGCGAAGTTCAGAACGGCAACCGCTGGTAGCGGTGGCCGGCTGATCGAGCCGCGGTACCGGCCCACCGTGCCGCCCGGCCGGTACGGGGCAACGGGACGGGTCAGACGCTCTCGGCGGCGAGTTCGGCCACGGCCTGCTCCGCGGCCGACTGCTCGTCCATGCCGGCCGCTTCCTTCGCGATCCGCCGCGTCTCCCGGTTGAACGAGATCCGGATCTCGGTCTCCGCGTCACCCCGGCCGACCCAGTTCGCGCCCTCGACGCTCTTGCCCGGCTCCAGGTCCTTGTAGACCTCGAAGAAGTGCTGGATCTCCAGTTTCTCGAAGACCGGTAGATCGCCGATGTCCTGCAAGTGGTCCCGCCTCGGGTCCTTCGCGGCCACGCACAACACCTTGTCGTCCGGACCCTTCTCGTCGGTCATCCGGAACATGCCGATTGCTCGCGCGGTCACCAGGCAGCCGGGGAACGTGGGCTCGGCCAGCAGCACGAGGGCGTCCAGCGGATCGCCGTCCTGCCCCAGTGTGTTCTCGATGTAGCCGTAGTCGGCGGGGTACTGCGTAGCGGTGAACAGGGTGCGGTCAAGGCGGATCCGCCCGCTGTGGTGGTCCACCTCGTACTTGTTGCGACTGCCCTTCGGAATCTCGATCAGGACGTCGAACTCCACGGTGGTCACCTCTTCATCGCGGCGGCGGGCGAACGTCGGCCGGCGCCGATTCGGCTCCGGCCGGTCCGTGAAGACTCTAGTCTTGGCACGGGGTGGCGACCGGCCGAAGCGGCTGTGACGTCGTGCAACCCCGATGAGCAAGCGCTCGCCCGCGGCTCCGAACCCAGTTGTTCGGCCGGGCGAGCACCATGGAATGGGCAACACAGGAGGAGTGTTTCGTGGTCGGACGTCGCCGCGCGACCGGGCCGTCGGGCACCCGTCGCGTCTGGATCGCCGTCATCTCGGTGGTGGTCGTCGCGGCGCTCGTGGTCGGCGGCATCGTGCTCTGGCCGAAGTTCTTCGGCTCGCCGAGCGAATCCGACGCTGCGACCGCCAGCGACAGTGCGACCACCTCCGCCCCGAGCGGGACGGTTCCCGACCCGGCGGTGCCCAAGGTCAAGCTCGCGCTCGGCGCTCTTCCCAAGCCCACCAAGGCCGCCACCGCCGATGGTGTGACCAAACAGCTGGCCGGCCCGGCCACCAATCCGTTGCTGGCCGAATTCTCCGGCATCGTCCTTGACGGGCGCACCGGCAAGACCCTGTGGTCCAAAGACCCGGACATCCCGCAGCTACCCGCCTCGACGGCCAAACTGCTGACCGGAGCGGCCCTGCTGACCTCGGTCGACCCCAACAGCCGATTCACCACCAAGGTGGTGACCGGCGACACTGCCGGCGAGATCGTGCTGGTCGGGGGCGGTGACGTGACCCTGTCCGCGCGCACCGAGAACACCCCGACCGTCTACGAGGGCGCGGCCCACCTGTCCCAGCTGGTCGACCAGCTCAAGGCCCGCAACATCACCGTCAAGCGGATCATCCTTGACACCAGCTACTGGTCGGGGCCGGACCTGGCCCAGGGCTGGGACGAGGCGGACATCGGGATGGGTTACATCACCCGGATGTCGGCGTTGATGGTCGACGGCGATCGGGACGACCCGGCCAACGAGTACTCGCCGCGGACCGGTGACCCGGCGATGACTGCCGGCAAGGCGTTCGCCCGGCTGCTGGGTACGCCCAACGTGCCCGTTGTGGAGGGTCCGGCACCGCCGAATGCCCAGGTGCTCGCGCAGGTGCAGTCGCAGCCGATGTCGATCCTGCTCTCCCAGGCCCTGATCAACTCCGACAACGTGCTGGCCGAGGCGCTGGCCCGGCAGGCGTCCATCGGTCGTGGCGGGCCGGGCAGCTTCGACGGCGCCACGGTAGCCATCCTCGAGGCCCTCGAGAAGGACCTCAAGATCAAGACCGACGGGGTGCAGCTGGTCGACGGATCAGGCCTGTCCACCACCGACAAGATCCCGCCGTCGGTCATGGCCAAGGTGCTGGCGGCGGCGGTGTCCGGGAAGCCGGCGACCATGCGCAACCTGCTGACCGGCCTTCCGGTCGGTGGGGTGTCGGGCACGCTGGCCCGGCCCGACCGGTTCAACGACGCCGCCAGCAAGGCCGGCATCGGCTGGGTCCGAGCCAAGACCGGGTCGATCGGTGTCACCTACGACATGGCCGGATACGTCCCGTCGGTCAACAATGACCTGCTCGTCTTCGCAGTCACCTCCAACGGCGTGACCGTCAAGACCAGAGCCGCGCTGGACGCATTCGCCACCGCGCTGCGCGAGTGCGGCTGCTCGTGACCCGGAGCGACCCGGTCACCAGCGCGCCGCGCGGCGGCCCGGTCGACTGGTCTGCGGCCATCCGGTCCGGCCAACGGCTGGCGCCCACCGGGCCCTCGCTGACCCCGGACGAAGCCGCCGCCGTCGTCGGTGACCTCCGCGAGTTCTCCGGCCGGGCCGAACTGGCCGTCCGGCACACCACCGGGCTCGGCGCCGGCCTGCCGCTGGTCGAACCGACCGTGGTGGATCGCCCGCGCTGGATCGCGGCCACGGCGGCCGGCATGGCCGAGCTGACCGGGCCGTTGACCGAGCGGTTCGCCGCGAAGTTGCCGACCAACCGTGGCCGCGCGCTGGCCGGCTCCCAACTGGGCGTTGTGCTGGGGTTCCTGTCCGGAAAGGTGTTGGGCCAGTACGACCCGGTAGCCCCCGGCGCCGAAGGGGCCGGGCCGGGTGCGCTCCTTTTGGTCGCGCCGAACATCGTCAAGGTCGAACGCGAGTTGCAGGCCGAGCCGGCCGACTTCCGGATGTGGGTGTGTCTGCACGAGGGCACCCACCGGCTGCAGTTCACTGCGGTGCCGTGGCTTCGTGACTATTTCCGCGGTCTGGTCGCCGACTTCGGCGGGGCCGCCGACCTCGACCCGAGCGAACTGCTGGGGCGCATGGTCGAGGCGATCCGGGGTGGTCGGCAGCGGGGCGACTCGTGGATCGAGGCTATCCAGACGCCGGAGCAACGGACGGTCTTCGACAGGATGATGGCGCTGATGACCCTGCTGGAGGGACATGCCGATCACGTGATGGACGCCGTCGGCCCCGAGGTGGTGCCGAGCGTGTCGGTGATCCGGGGGCGGTTCTCCGAGCGGCGGCGCAAGGGGGCCGGGCCGATCGACCGGCTGCTGCGGGCGCTGCTCGGCATGGACGTCAAGCTCGCCCAGTACGTGCGCGGCGCCGCATTCGTGGAAGGCGTCGTCGAGCGGGTGGGGATGCAGGGCTTCAACGCCGTCTGGACGTCCCCTGACACTCTGCCCAACCGCGAGGAGATCGGTGATCCCGGGGCCTGGGTCGACCGGGTCCACGGGTGAGCGAGCGCCACCGAGCGGAACATCACTGCTTCGCGCCCCGGTCCGACGTCGGGGAGAGCGGGTGAACGCATGAACCGAGTACCGACCGGGGTGGTTGGCCGGGCGGTCGAAGCCTGGCTGCACGCCCATGCGACGGGCGGGCCGGTCACGCTGGCGGTCTCGGGTGGACCGGATTCGCTCGCCCTCGCCCTCGCGGTGGCCGGCCTGGGACGGGCGGGCCGGTCGATCACCGTCGACCACGGTCTGCAGGACGGCTCCGTCGACCAGGCAGCAGCCACCGCCGCCGTGATGCGTGGACTCGGGTTCGACGCAGCGGTTGTCCGGGTCGACGTCGCCGGGCCGGGTGGTCTCGAGGCCGCCGCCCGGCGCGCGCGGTACGCGGCACTCGCCGAGCACGCCGAGGGACCGGTGCTGCTCGGCCACACCATGGACGACCAGGCCGAGACCGTGCTGCTCGGCCTCGGCCGCGGTTCGGGTCCCCGGTCGATCGCCGGAATGCGGGCCTGGGCACCGCCCTGGGGACGGCCGCTGCTCGGCGTCCGACGCTCCGACACCGTCGCCGCCTGCGCAGCCGCCGATCTGACCCCGTGGGACGACCCGCACAACGTCGACCCGGGGTTCACCCGGGTGCGACTGCGGCACGAGGTGCTGCCGCTGCTGGACGAGGTGCTCGGTGGTGGCGTGGTGCCCGCCCTGTCCCGGACGGCCGAATTGCTGGCCGACGATCTCGCCGCGTTGGACGCGCTGGCCGCTGACGCCCTGGACGACGCCTGCGTGGATGGTGTCGTGCGCAGCCGGGTGCTGCGCGGCTGGCCGGCGGCGGTCCGCCGGCGGGCGCTGCGGTCCTGGGCGACCGGCACCGGAGCCGCCCCGCTGACCAGCGAGCACCTGCACCGCCTCGACGACCTGGTGACCGCCGGCCGGGAGGGTGCCGCGGTGCGGCTGCCAGGTGCCATCGATGCGGTACTCGACGACGGCCGGCTCGTCGGTCGGCCGGTCGATCGACCCGGGTGATCAGGTCAGCCACCGCAGTGGCAGGCTCGCGTGGGTGATGACGACGACGTTGACCGCGGCGGACGCGCGACGGATCACGCCGGAGGACGACCCGGCCGCGGCCCACGGCTACGGCGGCGAGCTGGCTGCCGAGCTGATCACCGCCGAGGTACTCCAGGCGAAGATCGCCGAACTGGCGGCGGCCGTCGCTGCTGATCACGACCTGGACTCCCCACCGCTGCTGGTCTGTGTGCTCAAGGGTGCAGCGATGTTCCTCACCGACTTCGCCAGACTGTTGCCGATCCCGTCCGAGTTCGAGTTCATGGCGGTGTCGTCGTACGGCTCGGCCACCTCCAGCAGCGGGGTGGTCCGCATCCTCAAAGACCTGGACCGCGACATCACCGGGCGCCGCGTGGTGATCGTCGAGGACATCATCGACTCCGGCCTGACCTTGTCCTGGCTGAAGAAGAACCTGGCCACCCGGAGCCCGCAGCGCATCGACGTGGTCGCTCTGCTGCGCAAGCCGGAAGCGGTCAAGGTCGAAGTGGAGGTCGGCTACGTCGGCTTCGACATCCCCACCGAGTTCGTCGTCGGCTACGGGCTGGACTACGCCGAGCGCTACCGTGACCTGCCCTGGGTCGGGCTGCTCGCCGAACACATGTACCGCTGACACATGTAGCGCTGAACACATCCACACGCTTTGCCGACCTGCGGACGGGAACGCTCCGGCCGCGCGGCGCGTTGTGTGGGGTGGACCAGACGGATAAACGGCGGCGACCGCCGGTTCCGTCCGGATCCGGCGGTACGCTGAACGCACTGGTCGTGCGCGTCGGCCCGTCGGGTCCCCATCCGGCCGGCACATGCGTGCCCGGCCGGGTCACCGGACAGATGACCTGTCCAGAACGTCAGGGAGGGTCGAGGCCGCCGGTCGGCCGAACGACGAATGGATCGCAAGCGCCTGCTCCGCTCACCACTGGTCTGGGTGGCCGTGGTGTTCCTGCTGTACCTCGGTACTCCTACTTCTCCGACGAGACCCGTGGCTACCAACCGGTCAACACCTCCGTCGCGCTGACCCAACTCAGTTCGGGAAATGTCAGCTCGGCGATCATCGACGACAAGGAACAGCGGCTCCGGCTGACCTTGACGAATCCGGTCGACGGTGCCACGAAGGTCTACACACAGTTCCCGGCCGGCGCGACGGACCAGATCTTCGACGCCGTCTCCGGCGCCAAGATCGCCGACGGTTATGACACCAAGGTCACCACCGAGTCGGCGCTGTTCTCGCTGCTCATCTACCTGATTCCGATCGGCCTGATCATCCTGTTCCTGCTCTGGATGATGAACAACGCGCAGGGCGGCGGGAACAAGGTCCTCTCGTTCGGCAAGTCGAAGGCCAAGCTGCTGTCCAAAGACATGCCGGCCACCAAATTCTCGGACGTTGCCGGGGCCGACGAGGCGGTCGAGGAACTCGACGAGATCCGTGACTTCCTGCAGAACCCGGCGCGCTACCAGGCGCTGGGCGCGAAGATCCCCAAGGGTGTCCTGTTGTACGGGCCGCCAGGCACCGGCAAGACCCTGCTCGCGCGGGCCGTCGCCGGAGAGGCCGGCGTGCCGTTCTACACCATTTCGGGTTCCGACTTCGTCGAGATGTTCGTCGGCGTGGGCGCCTCCCGGGTCCGCGATCTGTTCGAGCAGGCCAAGGCCAACGCGCCGGCGATCGTCTTCATCGACGAGATCGATGCTGTCGGTCGCCACCGCGGCGCCGGCATGGGCGGCGGCCACGACGAGCGCGAGCAGACGCTGAACCAGCTGCTGGTGGAGATGGATGGCTTCGACACCAAGGGCGGCATCATCCTGATCGCGGCCACCAACCGACCGGACATCCTCGACCCCGCGTTGCTGCGGCCGGGCCGGTTCGACCGGCAGATCCCGGTCAGCGCCCCCGACCTGAAGGGCCGGGAGGCGGTTCTGGCCGTCCACTCCAAGGGCAAGCCGTTCGCCGCAGATGTCGACTTCCTGTCGCTGGCCAAGCGGACGGTCGGCATGTCCGGCGCTGATCTGGCCAACGTGATCAACGAGGCTGCCCTGCTCACCGCGCGCGAACACGGGACGCTCATCAACAACGTCGCGCTCGAGGAGTCGGTCGACCGGGTGGTCGGCGGCCCGGCGCGCAAGGGTCGCATCATCTCCGAGCGGGAGAAGAAGATCACCGCCTACCACGAGGGCGGGCATGCGCTCGCGGCCTGGGCGATGCCCGGCCTCGAGCCGGTCTACAAGGTCACCATCCTGCCCCGCGGCCGCACGGGAGGCCACGCCCTTGTGGTGCCCGAGGACGACAAGTCGTTGATGACCAGGTCCGAGATGATCGCCCGCCTGGTGATGGCGATGGGCGGCCGGGCTGCGGAGGAGCTGGTGTTCGCCGAGCCGACGACCGGCGCCTCCTCGGACATCGCCCAGGCCACCAAGATCGCCAGGGCGATGGTCACCGAGTACGGCATGTCGGCCAAGCTCGGCGCGGTCAAGTACGGCACCGGCGACGACGAGCCGTTCCTGGGGCGTACCTATGGCCACAGCCCTGACTACTCCATCGAGGTCGGCAGCGAGATCGACGGCGAGGTGCGGGCGCTCATCGAGGCGGCGCACACCGAGGCCTGGGAGGTGCTCAACACCTACCGGGACATTCTGGACACGTTGGCCGGTCAGTTGCTGGAGAAGGAGACGCTGGATCGTCGCGACCTGCAGGTGATCTTTGCCGATGTCGAGAAGCGGCCGAGGATCACCACGTTCGACGAGTTCGGGGTTCGGATGCCGTCCGACCGCCCGCCGATCAAGACCCCGGGTGAGCTCGCCATCGAACGCGGCGAGCCCTGGCCGCCGCCCCAGCCGGCCAAACCGGTTCGCCAGCCCGACCCGGTGCCGGTCGGCGCCGGCCAGCCGGTCGCCGGTGCTGTCGGCTATCCCGGCCAGGCGCCCGCCACCGGACAGCAGCACATGCCGCCGAACTGGACCGGAGGCGTGTTGCCCGGTCCGCTGGCCCCGCTCCCGGGCAGTTGGAACGGCAGCAATGGGAACGGAAACGGGCAGAACCCGTATCCGAACGGCCAGGGCGGTAACGGTCATCCGGCGGGCCCCGCCGGTCAGCCGAACGGTTGGGGTGCGCATCACCATGCGAGCGAGTTCGGTGGCGCGCGCCGGCAGTACCCGGCCGTGCGGCGGTCAGCCCAATCCGTACGCGCCCACCTGTACCCGCAGCAACCGGCCGGGGGGGGCTCCAACGCGTCGCCGGCCAGGCGCCGTACCCAATCGGCCGGCGCCGGACCAACCGGAGCCGCCGAACCCAGGCGCCGACGGTCGGCGACCGGCCGCCGGCCCGATGCAGATCGTGGGCGCCGCCGAGCAAGAAACGGTGAGCGTTGACGGCGACACCAGAGCGCATGCGCCGGCGCCGAACGGCCTGATCGACCCCGACTATGCCCACGTTGCTCGGGTTTTCGACGGTCCGCGGGTGGAGGCGGCGGTTCGCGAGTTGCTGATCGCGGTCGGCGAGGACCCGGACCGGGAGGGCCTGTTGGCCCACCCCGTTGGGTGGCCAGGGCGTTCGCCGAGCAGTTCGCCGGCCTCTACGCCGATCCGGACACCGTGCTGGACACCGTCTTCGACGAGAACCATGAAAAGCTGATCCTAGTAGCGCGACATCGAGATGTTCTCGACCTGCGAGCACCACCTCGTGCCCTTCTTCGGCAAGGCGCACGTCGGCTACATCCCCGGCCGCAACGGCCGCATCACCGGGCTGTCCAAGCTGGCCAGGCTGGTGGACGGCTACGCCCCGTCGGCCCCGGTGCAGGAACGACTGACCACGCAGATCGCCGATGCCTTGATGCGCCGACTACGAGCCGGCCGGCGTCATCGTGGTGATCGAGGCCGAACACCTGTGCATGGCCATGCGCGGGGTACGCAAGCCCGGCGCGATCACCACCACCTCGGCGGTCCGAGGCATCTTCCAGACCCAGGCGAGCACCAGGGCCGAGGCGATGAGCCTGATCATGGGCGGTCGGTGAGCCAATCGTCACCGGTAGCGTTCCGTGCGCGCCGGCCTGCCGGTCACCGGCATCCGGCCGTGGGTGATGGGCATCGTCAACGTCACCCCCGACTCGTTCTCCGACGGTGGCCGTTGGCCCGACACCGCCCACCGCTGTCCAGCGCGGACCGGGACCTGGTCAGGCTCGGCGCCGACCTGGTCGATGTCGGCGGAGAATCCACCCGTCCCGGCGCCCATCGGGTGAGCCCGGACCACCGAGGCCGCCAGGGTGGTGCCGGTGATCCGCGCACTGGC
>CAWIAR010000009.1:0-115038 GCA_963834185.1 uncultured Actinomycetota bacterium | reverse complement strand
GCCGAACCGGCCGGCCCCCGCGAGGGGACCGGCCGGTTCTGGTGTACGCACCTGGGTCAGCGGTAGTCGCGGCCCATGTCGTAGTCGTCCAGCGGCACGGCGGCACCGGTGGCGGGCCCGAAGGTGTCGGCACCGTAGAAGGTGTCGTCGAACGCCGGCAGCGAGTACGCCGCGGCGCGCGCCTCCTCGGTCGGGTTCACCGTGATGTCGCGGTACCGGGCGATGCCGGTACCGGCCGGGATCAGCTTGCCGATGATCACGTTCTCCTTCAGGCCCACCAGCTTGTCCGACTTGGCGTTGATCGCCGCGTCGGTGAGCACCCGGGTGGTCTCCTGGAAGGAGGCCGCGGACAGCCACGAATCGGTGGCCAGCGACGCCTTGGTGATGCCCATCAGCGCCGGACGTCCGGCAGCGGCCTCGCCACCCTCGGCCAGCACCCGACGGTTGGATGCCTCGAACTCCTTGCGCTCGATCACCGCACCGGGCAGGAACTCCGTCGAGCCGGAATCGATGATCGTCACGCGGCGGAGCATCTGCCGCACGATGACCTCGATGTGCTTGTCGTGGATCGACACACCCTGGCTGCGGTACACCTGCTGGACCTCGCGGACCAGGTGCAGCTGCACCCGGCGGGCGCCCATCACGCGGAGCACCTCGTGCGGGTCGACGTTGCCCTCCAGCAGCTGCTGGCCGACCCCGACGCTGTCGCCGTCCGCCAGCAGCCGCTCGCTGCCGTCCACCGAGATGGTGGCCAGCCGCTGCGTCTTCGGCAGCTTGTCGTAGACGACCTCTTCGCTGCCGTCGTCCGGCACGATGATGATCTTCAGGAACTTGTCGGTGTCCTCGATCCGGATCCGGCCGGCGGCGTCCGCGATCGGCGCCTTGCCCTTCGGGATCACGGGCCTCGAACAGCTCCTGCACACGCGGCAGACCCTGGGTGATGTCGGACGAACCCGACGCCGCACCCGTGTGGAAGGTACGCATGGTCAGCTGGGTACCGGGCTCACCGATGGACTGCGCCGCGACGACACCGACAGCCTCGCCGACGTCCACCAGGTTGCCGGTGGCCAGCGAACGGCCGTAGCAGACCGCGCAGGTGCCGATGGCCGCCTCGCAGGTCAGCACCGACCGCACCTTGGCGGTGGTGATGCCGGCCTCGACCGCCGCCACGATTGCTCGGTCCGCAGGTCGGTGCCGGCGGCACGATGACCTTGCCGGCGGCGTCCACCAGGTCGACCGCCAGCACCCGGGCCTCGATCGAGGTCTCGACGAACTCGTCGACGTGACGCGATCCGTCGACGAGACGCTCGGCGATCGGCAGATCGACGCCGCGCTCGGTGCCACAGTCCGACTCGCGGACGATGACGTCCTGCGACACGTCCACCAGACGACGGGTCAGGTAGCCCGACTCCGCGGTACGCAGAGCGGTGTCGGCCAGACCCTTACGGGCCGAGTGGGTGTTGATGAAGTACTCCAGCACCGACAGGCCCTCGCGGAACGAGGACCGGATCGGCCGGGCGATCTGCACGCCCTTGGAGTTGGCCACCACACCCTTCATGCCGGCCAGCGACCGCACCTGGATCCAGTTACCGGCGGCACCGGCGGCCACCAGGTTGTAGATCGGGTTGCCCTTCGGGTAGGCGGTCCGATCGCCTGCCGATCTCGTTGGTCGCGGCCTCCCAGATCTTCACCAGGTCCTCGCGGCGCTCGTCGTGGACAGGTTGCCGCGCTGGTAGGCCTTCTCGACCTTGTCGGCCTCGACGTCGTACTTGGCCAGGATCTCGGCCTTCGCCGCCGGGATGACGACGTCGCCGATGGCGACCGTCATGCCGGAGCGGGTGGCCCAGTGGAAGCCGGCCTCCTTGAGCTTGTCCAGCGTCTGCGCCACCGACCGACATCGGGTAGTGCTCGGCGAGATCGTTGACGATCGCGGCCTGCCGCTTCTTGGGCAGCTCCTCGTTGACGAACGGGTACCCGGTCGGGAGCAGTTCGTTGAACAGCACCCGGCCCAGCGTGGTGTCGGCGATCAACGGCTGCCCGGCCTCCCAGTCCTCCGGCAGCACGGTCAGGTCGCCCGGCGCCGGGGTGACCCCGGTCAGGCGGACCTTGATCGGCGCGCGCAGGTCGATCAGCCCGGCGTCCATGCGCCATGATCGCCTCGGCGGGCGAGGAGAACGCCATGACCGGCGCCCTTGCCCTCGTGTCCTTGCCGCACAGGTAGTACAGACCGGTGACGAGGTCCAGCGACGGCATGGCCAGCGGCTTGCCGGACGCCGGCGACAGGATGTTGTTGCTGGACAGCATCAGCACGCGGGCCTCGGCCTGCGCCTCCGCGGACAGCGGCAGGTGCACGGCCATCTGGTCGCCGTCGAAGTCGGCGTTGAACGCGGCGCAGACCAGCGGGTGCAGCTGGATGGCCTTGCCCTCGACCAGCTGCGGCTCGAAGGCCTGGATGCCCAGGCGGTGCAGGGTCGGCGCGCGGTTCAGCAGCACCGGGTGCGCGCCGATGACCTCTTCCAGCACGTCCCACACCTGCGGGCGCTGACGCTCGACCATCCGCTTGGCGGACTTGATGTTCTGCGCGTGGTTCAGGTCGACCAGCCGCTTCATGACGAACGGCTTGAACAGCTCGAGCGCCATCAGCTTGGGCAGGCCGCACTGGTGCAGCTTCAGCTGCGGGCCGACCACGATGACCGAACGGCCGGAGTAGTCGACGCGCTTGCCGAGCAGGTTCTGGCGGAACCGGCCCTGCTTGCCCTTGAGCAGATCGGACAGCGACTTGAGCGGGCGGTTGCCCGGTCCGGTCACCGGCCGGCCACGGCGGCCGTTGTCGAACAGCGCGTCGACGGCCTCCTGCAGCATCCGCTTCTCGTTGTTGACGATGATCTCGGGCGCGCCGAGGTCGATCAGTCGCTTCAACCGGTTGTTCCGGTTGATCACCCGGCGGTACAGGTCGTTGAGGTCGGAGGTGGCGAACCGGCCACCGTCCAGCTGCACCATCGGGCGCAGCTCCGGCGGGATCACCGGGACGCAGTCGAGCACCATGCCCAGCGGCGAGTTGGTGGTCTCTGGAACGCGGCGACCACCTTCAGCCGCTTGATCGCGCGGATCTTGCGCTGGCCCTTGCCGTTCTTGATGGTCTCCCGCAGGTTCTCGGCCTCGGCGTCGATGTCGAAGTCCTAGATGATCTTCTTCAGCGCCTCGGCGCCCATGCCGCCCGTCGAAGTAGTCGCCGAAGCGCTCCTCGAGCTCGCGGTACATCACCTCGTCGACGATCAGGTCGCCGACCTTGAGCTTGCGGAACAGTGTCCAGCACCTCGTCCAGACGGTCGAGCTCGCGCTGCGCGCGCGTCGCGGATCTGCCGCTGCTCACGCTCGCCACCCTCGCGCACCTTGCGGCGCACGTCGGACTTGGCGCCCTCGGCCTCCAGCTGGGCCAGGTCGCTCTCGAGCTTCTTGGCCCGCGCGTCCAGGTCGGCGTCGCGCGCGTTCTCGATGTTCTTGCGCTCGCACCGACATCTCGGCCTCGATGGTCGGCAGGTCGTTGTGCCGCAGCTCCTCGTTGACGCGGTGATCAGGTAGGCGGCGAAGTAGATGATCTTCTCGAGATCCTTGGGGGCCAGGTCGAGCAGGTAGCCCAGGCGGGACGGGACGCCCTTGAAGTACCAGATGTGGGTGACCGGCGCGGCCAGCTCGATGTGGCCCATCCGCTCGCGGCGCACCTTGGCGCGAGTGACCTCGACGCCGCACCGCTCGCAGATGATGCCCTTGAACCGGACCCGCTTGTACTTGCCGCAGGCGCACTCCCAGTCCCGGGTCGGACCGAAGATCTTCTCGCAGAAGAGCCCGTCCTTCTCCGGCTTGAGGGTGCGGTAGTTGATCGTCTCGGGCTTCTTGACCTCGCCGTGCGACCACGCGCGGATGTCGTCCGCGGTGGCGAGGCCGATACGCAACTCGTCGAAGAAGTTGACGTCGAGCACTGGTTACGTCCTTTTTTGTTCAGTACCGCATATGTTTCAGACGGCGTGGCGCCTCGCGGCGCGGCCGGCGGGCTCCCCGTTCGGGGCGCCCGCCGGCCCGGCGGATCAGTTCACCAGGTCGTCGACCGAGGCCGACTCGTTGCGCGACAGGTTGATGCCCAGGTTGGCGGCGGCCCGCTCGAGGTCGTCGTCGTCGCGAGTCGCGCATCTCGATGGCGACACCGTCACTGGACAGCACCTCGACGTTCAGGCACAGCGCCTGGAGCTCCTTGAGCAACACCTTGAACGACTCCGGGATGCCCGGCTCCGGGATGTTCTCGCCCTTGACGATCGCCTCGTAGACCTTGACCCGGCCGACGATGTCGTCGGACTTGATGGTCAGCAGCTCCTGCAGCGTGTAGGCGGCGCCGTAGGCCTGCATGGCCCAGCACTCCATCTCGCCGAACCGCTGGCCACCGAACTGCGCCTTACCGCCCAGCGGCTGCTGGGTGATCATCGAGTACGGGCCGGTGGACCGGGCGTGGATCTTGTCGTCCACCAGGTGCAGCAGCTTGATGATGTACATGTAGCCGACCGCGACCGGGTACGGGAACGGCTCGCCGGAACGACCGTCGAACAGCGTCGCCTTGCCGTCGCGGGCGACCAACCGGTCACCGTCGCGGGTCGGGGTCGTCGACTCGAGCAGCCCGGCGATCTCCGCCTCCGACGCCCCGTCGAACACCGGGGTCGCGGTCTTGGTGAACGGCGCGGCCGACCGGCCGTCGGCGCCGATACCCTCGGCCCACTCCGGGTGCCTGCGATCTCCCAGCCCTGGGCGGCCACCCACCCGAGGTGGGTCTCCAGGATCTGGCCGACGTTCATCCGGCGGGGCACACCGTGCGGGTTGAGCACGATGTCGACCGGCGTGCCGTCGGGGAGGAACGGCATGTCCTCCACCGGCAGGATCTTGCCGATGACGCCCTTGTTGCCGTGCCGGCCGGCGAGCTTGTCGCCGTCCTGGATCTTCCGCTTCTGGGCCACGTAGACGCGGACCAGCTCGTTGACGCCCGGGGGCAGCTCGGCGCCCTCGTCATCGCGGGAGAACACCCGGATGCCGATGACCTTGCCGGTCTCGCCGTGCGGCACCTTCAGCGAGGTGTCGCGGACCTCACGGGCCTTCTCGCCGAAGATCGCGCGCAGCAGCCGCTCCTCCGGGGTCAGCTCGGTCTCGCCCTTGGGGGTGACCTTGCCGACCAGGATGTCGCCGTCCTGCACCTCGGCACCGATGCGGATGATGCCCCGCTCGTCGAGGTCGGCCAGCACGTCCTCGGAGACGTTCGGGATGTCCCTGGTGATCTCCTCCGGCCCGAGCTTGGTGTCCCGGGCGTCGATCTCGTGCTCCTCGATGTGGATCGAGGTCAGCACGTCGTCCTGGACGATCCGCTGGCTCAGGATGATCGCGTCTTCGTAGTTGTGGCCCTCCCACGGCATGAAGGCGACCAGCAGGTTCTTGCCGAGCGCCATCTCTCCGCCGTCGGTGCAGGGCCCGTCGGCGATGACCTGACCGGCCTCGATCCGCTGCCCCTCCTCGACGATGGGACGCTGGTTGAAGCTGGTGCCCTGGTTGCTGCGGCGGAACTTGTGCAGCCGGTAGGTGCGCCGGGAACCGTCGTCGGCCATCACCGAGATGAAGTCGGCGGTGGCCTCCTCGACCACCCCGGACTTCTCCGCGATGACCACGTCGCCGGCGTCGACCGCGGCGCGGTACTCCATGCCGGTGCCGACCAGCGGCGACTCGGAGCGCAACAGCGGCACCGACTGGCGCTGCATGTTGGCGCCCATCAGCGCCCGGTTGGCCTCGTCGTGCTCCAGGAACGGGATCATCGCGGTGGCGACCGACACGGTCTGCCGCGGCGAGACGTCCATGTACTCGACCTCGGCCGCGTCGACCTGGTCGACCTCGCCGCCCTTGCGCCGGACCAGCACCCGCTTCTCGACCAGGCGGCCGGAGTTGTCGAGCTTGGCGTTGGCCTGGGCGATGACGTACCGGTCCTCCTCGTCGGCGGTCAGGTAGTCGATCTGCTCGGTGACCGCGCCGTCGACGACCTTGCGGTACGGGGTCTCGATGAAGCCGAACGGGTTCACCCTGGCGTAGGTGGACAGCGAGCCGATCAGGCCGATGTTCGGACCCTCAGGCGTCTCGATCGGGCACATCCGGCCGTAGTGCGACGGGTGCACGTCGCGGACCTCGAGCGAGGCCCGGTCACGGGACAGACCGCCCGGCCCCAGCGCGGACAGCCGGCGCTTGTGGGTCAGCCCGGCCAGCGGGTTGGTCTGGTCCATGAACTGCGACAGCTGGCTGGTGCCGAAGAACTCCTTGATGGAGGCGACGACCGGCCGGATGTTGATCAGCGTCTGCGGAGTGATGGCCTCCACGTCCTGGGTGGTCATCCGCTCGCGGACGACGCGCTCCATGCGGGAGAGGCCGACCCTGATCTGGTTCTGGATCAGCTCACCAACGGTGCGCAGCCGGCGGTTGCCGAAGTGGTCGATGTCGTCGACCTCGACCGGCAGGCTCTGACCGCGGACCGTCCACTCCTCCTGGCCGTCGTGCAGGCGCAGCAGGTACTCGACGACGGCGACCAGGTCGTCCTCGGTGAGGGTGCCGGTCGAGGTCGGGATGTTCAGCCCGAGCTTCTTGTTCAGCTTGTACCGGCCGACCTTGGCCAGGTCGTAGCGCTTGTCCTTGAAGAACAGGTTGTCCAGGAGGTTCTGCGCCGACTCGCGGGTCGGCGGCTCGCCCGGACGCAGCTTGCGATAGATGTCGAGCAGCGCCTCGTCGGTGCCGGCGATGTGGTCCTTCTCCAGGGTGGACAGCAGCACCGGCGACCAGGCGAACCGCTCGCGGATCCGCTCGGTGTCCCAGCCCAGCGCCTTGAGCAGCACGGTGACCGGCTGCCGGCGCTTGCGGTCGATGCGCACCCCGATGGTGTCGCGCTTGTCGACGTCGAACTCGAGCCAGGCGCCACGGGACGGGATGACCTTGACCCCGAACGTGTCCTTGCCGGACAGCCTTGTCGTAGTCGCGCTCGAAGTAGACGCCCGGTGACCGGACGAGCTGGGAGACCACGACCCGCTCGGTGCCGTTGATGATGAACGTGCCCTTGGTGGTCATCCGCGGGAAGTCGCCCATGAAGACGGTCTGCGACTTGATCTCACCGGTCTCGACGTTCATGAACTCGGCCGTGACGAACAGCGGCGCCGAGTAGGTCATGTCCTTGTCGCGGCACTCCTCCTCGGTTGCCTTGACCTCGTCGAACCGCGGCTCGGAGAAGGACAACGAGAGATTGCCGGAGAAGTCCTCGATCGGCGAGATCTCCTGGAGGATCTCCTCCAGGCCGCACGGCGTAGCCGGGTCCGTCTGCCGGGCCCGCCATGCGGGGTCGCCCACGAGCCATTCGAATGACTCGGTTTGCAGGGCGAGGAGGTTGGGAACTTCCAGTGGCTCCCTGGTCTTCGCGAACGAGACCCGGCGACCGGTGGTTCCAGTGGTGTTCTTCGGCGTGCTGGTGACTGCCAAGATGCGTCCTTCCAAGGACAAGCGCGACCCGATCACTGACATGCCGGAGTCGTCGCGCCCATGCGGGAGTGTCGGCCCCGGTAGCGCCGGCTCCACGGACTGCTGCGCAGGTCAGGGCCTATGCATCCGAAGAACGGGGCCGGTTCCTGATCGCGGGCAGCAGAAAGAGAGCAGCGCAAAGAGGAAGCTTAGCAGCGAAAGGCGCGTCTGTCCAGACGTGCCCCTCGACCGCCGTCCGACGAGGTGGTCCCGCAGTGCTCTCGGGGCGTTGCGCCTCGAGCACCGGGCCCGGCATCCCGTTCGTCCATCCGATCCGGAAGGGACGCGGCCCGCTATATGGCCGACGTCGCAGGAACAGCGTGACCCCACCGGGCCGATCAGTCAAGCCAACCGGCCGAGTTGTGCATCGATCCCCCGCCGGGTCGCGGCGGCAGCGCGGCCGGCGACGGCGGACGCGCGCCTCAGCGGCCGCCGGCCGGCACGGACCGCGGACGAGGGCGGCGTCGCCGCACCTTGGCCTGGCCTTGGTCGTCGCACTCGAAGAAGTTCGACATCGCGGCCTCGAGGAGGAAGCAGCCTGGTACCTCGGCGGTGAGGAAGTTGGACGTTGACGCCTACGCGCTCAGCTCGGCGACCGCTGGGCGCTGGCCACGTTCGCCACTGCGCCCGAGTCGTTCACCCACGACGCGCGGCTGGTCGAGCCGTATCTGGCCACGCTGCGGGCCACCGGCTGATCACGCGGGGATCGGCGGCGCCTCGCCGTGGGTGACCGCTTCGGCGTTGTGGCCCTCGGGATCGCGGACGAAGACCGCGTAGTAGCCCGGGTGGTACTCGGGCCAGTCCCGCGGTTGGTGCAGGATCTCTGCGCCCGCCGCCCTGGCCGCTTCGGCGACCGCGTCCACCTCCGCCCGGCTCGCCGCCTGCAACGCGATGTGCGCCTCCCAGCCGCCGGGACCGGTGCTGCCGGACGCCGCGCCCGCCGGGCTGAACCAGAGGAATGGCTGACCGGAGGCATCGGCCAAGCCGATCACCGGACCGCCCGGGGTGTCGAACCGCATGGCCTCGTGCATGCCGAGCGGGGCGAAAACCGTGGTGTAGAAGGCCGCCGCTGCAGCGGGATCGGCGGCCGGGACGCCGAAGTGGTCGATCATGGATCGAAGCCTAGGGCGGCCCGCCGACAGCCGTCTGCTGCGATCCACAACGCCGACTGCGCATCCGCAAGGTCTGCGGACATCGGCAAGGTGTCGGCACGTTGCGGCTGTCCGCTCGAGTTGTGGCTGCCTGGCACGCGCTGCGGCACGCCGAAGGGGCGGCCCCGCGTGTGCGGGACCGCCCCTTCGGTGCGATGCAGGTGGTGCAGGGACGCAGCGCGTCAGCGCATCGTCGAATGACCAGAGGTCACTTGACGGTGGCCTTGGCGCCGGCCTCCTCGAGCTTCGCCCTGGCGGCCTCGGCGGCCTCCTTCGGCGCCTTCTCCAGGATCGGCTTCGGAGCGGCGTCGACCAGGTCCTTGGCCTCCTTCAGGCCCAGACCGGAGACGATCTCGCGAACGGCCTTGATGACCTGGACCTTCTTCTCGCCGGCCGACTCGAGGATGACGTCGAACTCGTCCTGCTCCTCAGCAGCCTCGACCGGTGCAGCGGCACCGGGGCCGGCCGGGCCGGCAACGGCGACCGGAGCGGCGGCGGTGACGCCGAAGGTCTCTTCGAACTGCTTCACGAACTCGGACAGCTCGATGAGGGTGAGCTCCTTGAACGCGTCGAGCAGCTCGTCGGTGGACAGCTTCGCCATGATGACGTTCCTTTCACTTCTGATCCCGCGGTGAGCGGGGTTGCGGTACAGGGATGGAGCCGGTCTGGATCCGACCGGGTGGTGCTGGTCGGATCAGGCCTGCTCGGCCTGCTCCGGTGCGGCCTCGGCCACTTCGGTGACAGGCGCCTCGGCCCCTGCTTCCTCGGCCACCGGTGCCTCGGCAACCGGGGCGGGCGCCTCGGCGGCCTTCTGCTCCTGCAGGGCCGCGGCGAGCCGCGCGACCTGCGAGGGGAGCTGGTTGAACATGACGGCAGCCTTGGTGAGCGTGCCCTTCATCGCGCCGGCCAGCTTGGCCAGCAGGACCTCGCGGGACTCCAGGTCGGCCAGCTTGCCGACCTCGGCGGGGCTGAGCGCCCTGCCGTCCATCAATCCGCCCTTGATGACCAGCAGCGGGTGGTTCTTGGCGAAATCACGCAGCGCCTTCGCGGCATCGACGGGCTCACCGTTGATGAACGCCACCGCCGTCGGACCGACGAACAGCTCGTCCATACCTTCGACGCCTGCGTCCGCGGCAGCCCGCTTGACCAGCGTGTTCTTGGCGACGGTGTACGCGGTATCGGTGCCGAGAGCCCGACGCAGCTCGGTGAGCTGCGACATCTTCAGGCCGCGGTACTCGGTGACGACGGCTGCCGACGAGGTCCGGAACTTGTCGGCGATCTCGGCGACCGTCTCGACCTTTGCGGTCGTGGCCATCCGCGCCTCCTTCCTCGATCGAACGTCCCGGCGGCTGCTGCCGCCGGGTCCTCCGTCGACCGGATCGGGGCCGGACATGCGAAACGCCCCGGCGCAGGCGCACGGGGCGTGGATCTCGGTGTCGTGAGACGTCCGGATCTGACCTCGTCCTCCTGCGTGGGCCGTTCCGGTGTCCGGAACCTTCGTTCGCCGGGTCGGGTGCGGTGGGCTGCACATGGCCAAGCGAAAGCCGACGGTCTTCGGTGGATCGAGTCAAGCTTACCGGATCCGCCGCTGCACTCCGACCACGATCGACGGGCCGCTGATCGGCCGATCAGCCGCCCGCGAGCAGGCCTGTCAGCCACTGGGGGTCGTCGTGGTCGACGACCTTGCCGTCGTGAACCACCGCCGGTGTGCCGGACGCCCCGGCCTTCGACAGCGCGGCCTCACCGGCCGCGTCCGCCCGGGCCGCTGCGGCCATCTGCGACCCGGCGCGGATGCACCCGACGGCGACATCCGGCGCGCCGACGCGCTCCGCCAGCTCGGCAAGTTCGTCGTCGGTCAGGTCGCGTTCACTGTCCTCCTCCGGTTGGACCTCGGCGGTGAACAGTTCGACGTAGAAGTCCTGGAACAACCCTGGCTGGGAGCCGGCGGAACGTGCGACGCAGAGCAGGGCAGCACCGGCCCTGGTGGAGTAGGAGCCACTGAACGAGCGGTCGTCGAGGAACGTCAAGGTCCGGTACGTGACGGTGAGAGTGCCTGCGTCCACTGCTTTGTCGATGGCAGGTCCGAACTTGTGCGCGAACTGGGCACAGGGTGGACAGAGCGGCTCATCGTAGATCTCGATCTTCAGCTTCGGCGATCCGACATGGACCTGCACCCCTCCGCCGGCGACGAGCGCCGCGGTGCCGCGGTGCCCCGACCCGGTGACCGGTCCCGTCGATCGGCCGGTGCCGGTGGACGGGCGGGACGCGCTGGAAGGGCTCGGTTCGGTGACCGCGGTGGGCGGGTAGGTGGTGACGGTGAGCACCTCGGTGCTCGGGTCGGACGGTGACATCGGTGACGATGCAGCCGAGCTCGTCGGCCCGGCCGACGTGGTGGGCCTCGAGCCCGCCGGTGACGGCGAGGGCGGCGCCACCGGGGAGGGCGCCTGCGGGGACGGACCCACGACGCCGGTGGCGGCCACCGGCGATCCGGCCACGGTGCTTCCGCACGCGGTCGGCGCGGCGACCACGCTCACGACCAGCGCGAGCAGAACGGGCCGGAAACGACCAACTCCCGCCCGGCGGATCGCGGGGCGGGAGTTGGTCGGCATGGGCGGATCTTGTCAGACGGCAGCGCCGCTGTCCTCGCGCTCGAGCAGGTTGCGGGTCTTCGCGGGGTCGACCGGGATACCGGGCCCCATCGTGGTGGTGAAGAAGACCTTCCTCAGGTACCGGCCCTTGGCCGCGGACGGCTTGGCCCGGAGCACCTCGTCGAGCGCCGCGGTGTAGTTCTCCACCAGCTTCTCGATCGGGAACGACGCCTTGCCGATGATCAGGTGCAGGTTGGCGGCCTTGTCCACCCGGAAGTTGATCTTGCCCCCCTTGATGTCGGTGACCGCCTTGGTGACGTCAGCGGTCACGGTGCCGGTCTTCGGGTTCGGCATCAACCCGCGCGGTCCGAGGACCCGCGCGATCCGGCCGACCTTGGCCATCTGGTCGGGGGTGGCGATGGCGGCGTCGAAGTCCAGCCAGCCACCCTGGATGCGGGCGATCAGGTCGTCGCTGCCGACCTCGTCGGCCCCGGCGGCCTCGGCCTCGGCGGCCTTGTCACCGACCGCGAAGACGATGACCCTTGCGGTCTTGCCGGTGCCGTGCGGCAGGTTGACCGTGCCACGCACCATCTGGTCGGCCTTGCGTGGGTCGACACCGAGGACCATGGCGACCTCGACCGTGCCGTCGGCCTTCCCGACCGAGGTCTTCTGGGCCAGTTCGGCCGCCTCGAGTGGGCTGTACAACTTCGTCCGGTCCACCTGCTCGGCGGCGGCCCGGTAAGCCTTGCTGCGCTTCATTGCTGTCTCCTTCTGCTGCTGTGGGCATGGAACTGCGGAGGTCGTGGTCAGCGGGCCGCGCTCGGCCCTCCCACGATGTACTGCTGCGATTCAAGACAACCGTCAGTCGGTGACGGTGATTCCCATCGACCGCGCGGTGCCGGCGATGATCTTCGCTGCGGCGTCGATGTCGTTGGCATTCAGGTCGACCTGCTTGAGGGTGGCGATCTCCCGCACCTGGTCCATCGAGATCTTCGCGACCTTGGTGGTGTGCGGAGTGCCTGAGCCCTTCTCCACGCCAGCCGCCTTGAGCAGCAGCTTCGCGGCCGGCGGGGTCTTGAGCTTGAAGTCGAACGAACGGTCCTCGTACACGGAGATCTCGACCGGCACCACGTCACCGCGCTGCGACTCGGTCGCCGCGTTGTAGGCCTTGCAGAACTCCATGATGTTGACGCCGTGCTGACCGAGCGCGGGGCCGACCGGCGGAGCCGGGTTGGCCAGGCCGGCCTTGATCTGCAGCTTGATGATGGCTGCAAGCTTCTTCTTCTTGGGAGGCATTTCCTTTTCCTGCTTCTTTCTGGGATGTCCGCCGGGCCGAGCACCCGGCGGCGGGTTCACATCGTGACGGGCGTCAGATCTTCTCGACCTGGCTGAAGGTCAACTCGACCGGGGTCTCGCGGCCGAAGATGGACACCAGCACCTTGAGCTTCTGCCCGTCGGCATTGACCTCGATGATGGTGCCCTGCAGGCTCGCGAAGGGGCCGTCCTTGACGGTGACGGATTCGCCGATCGTGTAGTCGACCTCGGTCACGGTCGCCACTGCCGTGGCCCCGGCCGGTTCGCCCGCCTTGGTCGTCTTGGTCGCCGGCGGCGCAAGGATCTTGAACACCTCGTCGGTGGACAGCGGCGACGGTCGCTGCGCGGTCGCGCCGACGAAACCGGTGACGCCAGGGGTGTTGCGCACTGCGCTCCACGAGCCGTCGGTCAGGTCCATCCGCACCAGGATGTAGCCGGGGTAGACCTTGCGCTGCACCTGCTTGCGCT
Source organism: uncultured Actinomycetota bacterium (assembly GCA_963834185.1). Lineage (GTDB taxonomy): Bacteria > Actinomycetota > Actinomycetes > Mycobacteriales > Nakamurellaceae > Nakamurella. The sequence continues at coordinate 101,939 of CAWIAR010000009.1, read as the reverse complement.
GGCCGTTCTTGATCTCGGTGACCTCCTCGGTCGGCACCTCGATCTGGTAGATGTAGTCCTCCATGTCCAGCGAGTGGATGCGGGTCTCGAGGTTGGTCTTGACCTTGTTCTCGTATCCCGCGTAGCTGTGCACGACGTACCACTCGCCCGGTGCGGACCGCAGTCGCTCACGGAAGGCGGTGGCCGGATCTTCCGGCTCGGCCTCGACCGTGCTCTCCTCGGCGTCGGGCGTCGGTCGTCCTCGGCCTCGGGCGTGGTGTCCTCGGCCTCGGGCGTGCTCTCCGCGGCGGGAGCCCCTGCAGCGTCGTCCGCCACGGTGGGGTCCGCAGCCTCGGCGGCCACGGCGTCCTCGAAGGTTGCCGCGTCCTGCTGGACTTCTGCGGGCTCGTCGCCGTACGGCGTGACGGGGCTCGACACTGTGTATTCCTCTCCTACCTATGGTTACTGCCCGGCTTCGCTGACCAGATCAGCCGAAGACCGTCAGCACACCCTTCGCGAACAGCACGTCAAGGCCGGCCACCAGCGCGACCATGAACACCACGAACACGATGACCACCACCGTGTAGGTGATCATTTCCTTGCGGGTCGGCCAGATGACCTTGCGCAGCTCGGCGACGACCTCTCGGAGGAAGCGCGCGAACCTGGTGAAGATGTTCCCGTGGGCCTGTCGGCCGGTGCGCGGGGCGGTTGCCGCACCCTTCGGCGCGGTCTTGCCGGTGCGGACGGCCTGGCGGCGGGCAGCGGCCCTGGCTGACCCGGCCGTGGCACCGACCAGGGCGCCGTCGTTGCGGTCGGCGGATTTGTCGACGGTCTCGGCGTCGACCTCCGCATCGCCGGCGTCGGCGCTGTCTGTGACCTCGCCCGCCTCGACCAGCGCATCCGCCTCGGCGGCCTCGACCATGTCGGCGGTGACGCCGGCGTCACCACCGGGGGTGACGTCGGGCTCGATCGAACCCGGCTCGTCCACACCGGACGGATCGATACCGGACTGGTCGGCGCCGGTCGAGTCGCTGCGCTCCGGATCGGCCTTGCGGCCTTCTCCGGTGGCGTCGTGATCGTCGCTCACGCTTCTTCGTCCTCTTTCAACGCGGCCGTCTCCGGCCTGGTCGGCTCCCGCTCTGGTCGGGGCCGTGCGGTGCAGGGGCGACAGGACTTGAACCTGCAACCTGCGGTTTTGGAGACCGCTGCTCTGCCAGTTGAGCTACGCCCCTGTGACCCATGCCGGTCGCCCGCATCCGCACGGCGCAGACACCCTTCATGAGACGGGGATGTGCCCGAGCCCGCGCAGGCAGGCTTCAGCACACCCCTGGAGGTCAAGTGTAGGCCACCGGTGCGCGTGCAAGAAACCGCTGCGCGGCACCACCGGGACCGCGCCCGGGACTCCGGCGGTACGTCCGCACGGCCGCCCGGGAGCCGGTCCGAACCGATTGGCGGCCCGTGCCACCATGGTGGCATGTCGACGCAGGCTGCTGCTGCCCCCGTCCGTTCCCGCATCTCCGCCCGGGTGGGCGGCATCGCCGAATCGGCCACGCTGGCGGTCGACGCCAAGGCCAAGGCGCTCAAGGCGGCCGGCCGGCCGGTCATCGGCTTCGGCGCCGGCGAACCGGACTTCCCCACTCCCGACCCGATCGTCAAGGCCGCCATCGACGCCTGCTCGGACCCGGCCAACTACCGCTACTCGCCCACGCCTGGGCTGCCGGCCCTGCGTTCTGCGGTGGCCGAGAAGACCGCACGGGACTCAGGGTTCATCGTCGACGCCGCCCAGGTCCTGGTGACCAACGGTGGCAAGCAGGCGGTCTACCAGGCGTTCGCCACCCTCCTCGACCCCGGCGACGAGGTGTTGCTCCCGGCGCCGTTCTGGACCACCTACCCCGAGGCGATCACGCTGGCCGGCGGCGTCCCGGTGCCCGTGGTCGCCGACGAGTCGTCCGGCTACCTGGTCTCCGTCGAGCAGTTGGACGCGGCGACCACCGCACGGACCAAGGTGCTGTTGTTCAACTCGCCGTCCAATCCGACCGGGGCGGTCTTCCCGCCGGACCAGGTCGAGGCGATCGGCCGGTGGGCCGCCGACCGGGGCATCTGGGTCATCACCGACGAGATCTACGAGCACCTGACATACGACGGGGTCCAGCATGTGTCGATGCCGGTGGTCGTGCCGGAGCTGGCCGACCGGTGCATCGTGCTCAACGGCGTGGCCAAGACCTACGCGATGACCGGGTGGCGGGTGGGCTGGATGATCGGTCCGACGGACGTCATCAAGGCGGCGACCAACCTCCAGTCGCACCTGACGTCGAACGTCGACAACGTGGCGCAGGTCGCCGCTACCGCTGCGGTATCCGGCTCGCTGGACGCCGTGGCGATGATGCGGTCGGCATTCGATCGGCGACGACGCACGATGGTCGACCTGCTGTCCGCGATCCCGGGGGTGACCTGCCCGGTGCCGCAGGGCGCGTTCTACGCCTATCCCTCGGTGGCCGGCCTGGTCGGCAAGGACTTCGGCGGGGTCCGCCCGGGTTCGTCCGCCGAACTCGCAGCGCTGGCGCTCGAGCGGGCCGAGGTGGCGGTGGTGCCCGGTGAGGCCTTCGGCACGCCGGGCTACTTCCGGTTGTCCTACGCGCTGGGCGATGCCGACCTGGTCACCGGAGTGAACCGACTGGGCGAGTTCCTGTCCACAGCCACGAGCTGAGCGGAAGCGTCAGGGCAGACGGACAACGGCCCGCGCCTTGCCGAGCACCGTCCGGCCGTCGTACTTCGCGGTGATGTCGACCCTGGCGGTGCCGGCGTCGGCGTCGATCTCACCCACCACCGCGGTGATCTCCAGGGTGGCGCCGGCGTCGTCGTCGGGCACGATCACCGGTCGGGTGAAGCGGACGCCGTAATCGAGCACCGCGGTGGGGTCGCCCGTCCAGTCGGTGACGATCCGGCCGGTCAGGGCCATGGTCAGCATGCCGTGGGCGATCACATCGGGCAGCCCGACCGCGGTGGCCACCCGCTGGTTCCAGTGGATGGGGTTGAAGTCCAGCGATGCCCCGGCGTATCGGACGAGTTGGCCGCGGGTGACCGTGACGGTCAGCGGTGGCAGCTCGTCGCCCACGGCGACGGCTGCCGGTGCGGTGCCGGTCGTCATGCTGCCCCTCTTGCGACCAAGGTCGAGTGCGCCGTGCACACGGCTGCGCCGGTCGGGTCGGTCACTTCGATCCGCAGGCTCACGATGTCATTGCCGGCCGCCACCCGGATCGCGTCGATGTGCACGACGGACGTCAACAGGTCACCCGCGACGATCGGCCGGTGGTGGACGAACCGCTGGTCGCCGTGCACCACGCGGGAGAAGTCGAGGCCGAGTTCGGGTAGGAACAGCACCGCCTCCTGGGCCCGCGCGACCACCAGGATGGCGAATGTCGGGGGCGCAACGACGTCAGGGTGGCCGGCGCTCTGCGCGGCCACCCTGTCGAGGTAGAGCGGATGGAGGTCACCGATGGCCTCGGCGAACTCCCGGATCTTGGCGGCACCGACCGGGTAGGGATCGGCAAACGGGAACGCCCGTCCGATGAACGCGGCGTCCATGGCCATCCGATCGGTGACCGATCCCGACTAGCGGGTTTCCCGGTGCTTGCGGTGGGTTCCGCAGTTGGGGCAGAACTTCTTGATCTCCAGCCGGTCGGGGTCGTTCCGGCGGTTCTTGCGGGTGATGTAGTTGCGGTGCTTGCACTCCTCGCAGGCGAGGGTGATCTTCGGACGGACGTCGGTGGCGGCCACGTCAGCTGCCTCTTTCTTGTACTGATCGGACCGCTCGGCGCGGTCCGGCTGGTTTGCGGTCGTCCCGGCGGACGACCTGTGCGTAGCGGTGGCCGGACTTGAACCGGCGACACAGCGATTATGAGCCGCTTGCTCTACCGACTGAGCTACACCGCCTTGACGGGATCGCTCCCGTCATGAGAACGGCCACAGGCACGATCGGTGAGGATCGATTCTGCGGCCGCGCTCCGAGCCCCTTTACGGAATCGAACCGTAGACCTTCTCCTTACCATGGAGACGCTCTGCCGACTGAGCTAAAGGGGCCTGTCCAGACGACAACGCGCAGGGGATCACTCCCGCCGCGCGAGCCTCGTCAACTGTACAGGACGCCGAGGATCGGAAAGAAACTCGCAGGTCCGGTCAGCTACGGCGGCGGGACGCCCGCGGGCCGCGCGGCCCAGGTCAGCCGACCAGCTTGAGCACCGCCGCCGTGCCGTCCGGCTGCGTGGTCCGCACTGTCCGCGAAGCCAACCAGGCCTCGAACCGGTCGACCGGCAACGGGCGGGAGAGCAGGAAGCCCTGGACGTTGTCACACCGCATGGAGCGCAGGGCGTCGCGTGCGGCCTCCTCCTCCACCCCCTCGGCGACCACCCGCAGCCCGAGTGAATGGCCCAGGTCGATGATCGCCCGGACGATCGCCAGGTCGCCGAGGTCGGTGACCATGCCCTGGACGAACGACCGGTCGATCTTGATCTCGTCGATCGGCAACCGTCGCAGGTAGGCCAACGACGAGTACCCGGTGCCGAAATCGTCCACCGAGAGCTGGATGCCGAGTGCGTGCAGGTCACGCAGCACCGGCAGCGAGTGCCGGGGCTCGTCCATCACGCTGGACTCGGTGATCTCGAAGGTGAGCAGGTCGGGTGACACCCCGTGCCGGGCCAGCGTCGCACCGACGGAGTCGGCGAAGTCGGGCACCAGCAGGTTGCGGGCGGACAGGTTCACTGCGACGCCGAGGTTGAGTCCCCTGGCCGTCCACGATCTGATCTGTCCGAGAACGACGTCGAGCACGTGGCCGAGCAGCACGTCGATCGACCCGGTGGCCTCGATGGCCTGCACGAACTCCGACGGCGAAACCAACCCGAACTCCGGGTGCATCCAGCGGACCAGCGCCTCGACCCCCACCAACTCCCGGTCGGCCAGATTGAGCTTGGGCTGGTAGTGCACCACGATCCGACCGCTCTCCACCGCCTGGCGGAACTGGGTCACCAGCTGGAACCGTCGCCGGAACACCTCACCCATGCTCGGCCGGTAGACCTGGAGCTCGCCGCCGGACCTGGCCGACCCGCTGGTGGCGAGCATGGCCATCTCCGCCCGCTGGAGCAGCGCCGACGGGTCGACCGCGTTCGGGTCCTCGGCCTGTACCAGGGCCACCCCGGCGACCGCTTCGGGGTCGATCTCGATGTCGCCCATGTGGTACTGCCGGCTGGCGGCGGCGAGCAATTCGGCGCCGACGGCGACGATGTCGGTCTCGGATTCCTGTTCGAACAGCACGGCGAACCGATCCATCTCGATACGTCCCACCGGACGTCCAGGTCCGGCCACCGCGGACAGCCGGGATCCGGCGTCGGCCAGCAGCTGCGACCCGCGATCGTGCCCGACGGCGTTGTTGACCTCGGTCAGCACGGCGAGTTCGACCAGAAAGACCGCGCCGAGGCGGCCGGCGGCCATCCGTTGCTCAGCCTCGACGGTCAGTCCGAGCCGGTTGAGGAGTCCGGTGACCGGGTCGTGGTAGGCCGCGTGCCGCAAGGTCTCCAGGAGTCCGGAGTTGTCGATGGCGGTGGCCACATGGCTGCCCAGGGTCTCGAGCAGCACCAGATCCTCGGCCCGGTACCGGCCCCAGCGGCTCCGCCGATCGCGGACCTCGAGGAATCCGCGGGTGCGGTCGCCCGAGCGCAGCGGCACCGCCATGACGTCCCAGGCCCGGCGACGGCGCAGCGCATCGATGAGCGCACGATCCTGGGTCTGGTCCGAGGCCACCTGGGCCTTGCCCTCCCGCGCGGCGAGCTCGAGCAGGGCGTCCCCGCGCGGTGCCGGCGGCTCGTCCACGGGTCCGTCAGGGCCGGCCGCCAGGGTTCGGGTCTCCGTGCCCCCCTCGGTCAGCCGCAGCACGGCGACGCTGGCGTTGAGCTGGTCGCGGACCTGCTCGACGAGGGGCGGCCAATCCTCCGGTTCCTCGCCGGCGGTGGCGACCGAGCGGCCGAATCCGTAGACGCCGGCGAGGCTGGCGTGCTGCCGGAGGAAGTGGAAATAGGTGCGGTAGAGCACCACGAGGACCAATGCCAGGCCGATGCACAGGATCGGCCCGACGATCTTTTCGGACGTCCACAGCACATAGGCGACCAGAGCGAAGGTGACGATCGCCGCCGCCGCGAGCATCGACCGGCCGACCACCCGGCGCAGCGACTCGGACGGGCCCATCAACTTGTAGGCAAGGCCCACGGCGACCGCGGAGATCAGCGCCCCGAGCAGCACGCCGACGGCCACCGCGAGGTAGTGAAACGCCGGCGTGCGGTCCTGGTGCCGACGAACAGCATGGCCGCCGCGCCCGCACCGGCCTCCACCGCGATCAACGACAGGTTCAGCGCGCTGTTGAACCAGGAGTCCTTGCGGACCAGGTAGACCAGGGCACCTGCGGTCAGTTGCGCTGCCCCGGCGGTCCAGCTCGGCAACAGCAGCAACCCGAGTACCAGGGGCAGTTCGGACAGGCTCACCAGCAGTGTCTCGCGGCGCACCTCGACGCGGAGCGGGAACAGCTCGCAGGCGATGAAGGCGGCCACCAGCAACACGGCGCCGACGCACATCCAGAGCGGCGTCTGGTAGACCAGCGGTGGGTGCGAGAGCACCGGCCACCAGAACACCACGGAGATCACGAAGACGACGCCCGCGACGGCCGGGAACACCTGATTGGACGATCGGGTCCGACCGTGCGGACCGAGTTGGAGGGCGGCGCGCGGCGACGTCATCCGGTCACCTCGCGGCTACCGGACAGCAGCCAGCCCGGCAGGCGCAACAGAGCGCCCGCGGTGCACCTACGCCCCGACGGCATACACGGAGAGTAGTCCGAACCGGACCGAATGGGGAGAGTCGCCGCGAGAGGCCCGGTCACTGACCACGAAGCGCAAGGGCCCGCCCTCGGGCGTGGGGACGGGCTCTGGCGCGCAACGTGCCGTGGTGGCAGGTGAGGGATTCGAACCCCCGAAGGCTGTGCCGGCTGATTTACAGTCAGCTCCCTTTGGCCGCTTGGGTAACCTGCCCCGCCGTCTCGACGGCCGGCCCAGCGTACAAGCTGAGGGCGCCGGAATCCCAATCGCTCCGGTCCCTGTGGGTGCCGCTGATCCCGGCGCCGCCCGCGGCGTCGGCGCCCCGGCGCGGTGGGGGAAGATTGACCTCGCAGGTCCGCGACGCTGAAGGGAAGTGGTCATGGCCGACCCGTCGTTCGACATCGTCTCCAAGGTGGATCACCAGGAGGCCGACAACGCGCTCAACCAGGCGGCCAAGGAGCTGTCCCAGCGCTTCGATTTCCGCGGCACCGACGCATCGGTGGTCTGGGCCGGGCAGGACGGGGTGACCGTCACCGCGGCGACCGAGGAGCGCTGCAAGGCGGCGATCGAGGTGTTCAAGGAGAAGCTGATCAAGCGCGGCATCTCGTTGCGTTCGCTGGACATCGGTGAGCCCCAGGCGTCGGGCAAGGTCTACAAGGCGACCGGGAGCCTGGTGCAGGGCATCTCCTCCGAGCAGGCCAAGAAGATCTCCAAGCTGATCCGCGACTCCGCACCCAAGGGCGTGCAGGCGCAGATCCAGGGCGATCAGTTACGCGTCTCCGGCAAGAAGAAGGACGATCTGCAGTCGGTGATAGCGCTGCTCAAGGACGCCGATCTGGACGTGGCGCTGCAGTTCACCAACTACCGCTGACGGTGCGGTTCGATTCGGTCGACCAGCACACCGTCGCGGTGGCGTCCGCCGTGCTCGCGCGGCCACAGCTCGTCGAGATCGACTGACCGTGCAGCGTGGCGTCATCGCGGGTGTCACCGCGTACCTGATCTGGGGGTTGTTCCCGCTCTATTGGCCGCTGCTGGAACCGGCCGGTGCGCTGGAGATCCTGGCGCACCGGATGGTCTGGTCGCTGGTGGTGATGGCCCTTTTGGTCACCGGCCTGCGGCAGTGGCGGGCCATCTTCCGGATGCCGCCACGGGTGTTCGGCCTGGTGGTCGCGGCCGCAATCCTGATCGCCGTCAACTGGGCGATGTACATCTGGGCGGTCAACAACGGACGCGTGGTCGAGGCGGCGCTGGGCTACTACATCAATCCGCTGGTCAGCGTGCTCCTCGGAGTGCTGGTGTTCCGCGAACGGCTGCGGGTGGCCCAGTGGATCGCGGTCGGGTTGGGAGCTGTCGCCGTCGTGGTGATCGCGGTCGGCGGCGGCGCCGTTCCGTACATCGCCATCGGCTTGGCCCTGTCCTTCGCCACCTACGGGTTGGTCGAAGAAGGTCGTACCGCTGCATCCGACCGAGTCGCTGACCGCCGAGGGCCTGGTCCTGGTGGTGCCGGCCGTGACCTACCTGGTGGTCCTGCAGGCGACGGGCACGTCAACGCTCACCGGCCACGGCACCGGGCACGTGCTGCTGCTGCTGACCACCGGGTTGGTGACCGTCGGCCCCTTGCTGGCGTTCGCGGCCGCCGCCAGGGCGCTGCCGCTGTCCGTTCTCGGGCTGCTGCAGTACCTCACCCCGACGGTGCAGTTCCTGCTCGGCGTGCTCTATTTCGACGAGCAGATGCCGCCGGCCCGGTGGATCGGGTTCGGCCTGGTGTGGGCCGCGCTGGCGGTGCTGACCACCGACGCGCTGCGGCGGCGCCGCGAGCCGGCTGCGCGTCCGGCCGCGCGGGTCAGCGGGCCCTGATCCGGTTGTTGCGGGGCTGATGGGTGAGTTCGGCGAGCCCGAGCGTCTCCAACAGCGGCGGTAGGTACATACCGAAGCGACCTCGGTATCCCTTCCGCAAGCCGTACCAGCCACCGACCGGATTGTTCTCGTCCCTGGCCCAGGCCTCCAGCGTGCCCGGCTTGGCCGGCTTTTGTTCGTCAGCGGCGCCGAGGTCCACCCAATCACCCTGCTCGGTCAACCACGCCGCGGCATCCTCGACGGCGCGCAGGTGATACCGGAGCTGGGTCGACCCGACCTGGCAGATCAACGCCGGCGGGTCGGCGTCCGGATCCCGGTACATGGAGTACTGCCCGGACCCCGGCGCGGTGGTCAACTGCCACGGGTCTTCCTTGGTGCCCGGCATGGAAAGCCCCTTCGTCCCGGTGCGGGCCAGGTCTGCGGTTTCAGGCCGTGGCGTGGGTCTCCAGGAATTGCAACACCTCCGTGTCATCCACGCCCGGAAAGACGCCCGGCGGCATGGCCGCCAACAGGTGGGAATGCACCCTGGCGCTGGGCCAGGCCAGTCCGTCCCATCGCCGGGCCAGGTCGACGGGGGGTTGCAGACAGCACGACGGATCGGGGCACCTGGACCGGGACCGCTCGTTGGTCTCGCGCCCGCGCATCCACTTGACCTGCGCATACGGCACCCCGACGCTGACCGAGAAGGTGCCGGCCGGCGTCTTGTCGATCACCGCCGTGCACCAGTAGGTGCCCGACCCGGTGTCGGTGTACTGCTGATACGCGTGCGACCTGTCGGGCCGGTCGAAGACCACCCGCGCAGTCCAGTAGCGGCACACCCGCTGGCCCTCGATGGCCCCGGTGGCATCGGTCGGGAAGTGCACGCCGTCGTTCTCGTAGGCCTTGTAGATCACCCCGGCGCTGGAGATGCGCATGAAGTGCACCGGCAGATCCAGGTGTCGGGTGGCGAGGTTGGTGAACCGGTGAGCAGCCGTCTCGTACGAGACCGCATAGGCATCCCGTAGATCCTCGATCGCGATGTCCTTGACGGCCTTGGCCCGGGACAGCAGCGGTACCGCCTCTGCTTCGGGGATCAGCAGCGCCGCGGCGAAGTAGTTGATCTCCACCCGCTGCGCGAGAAACGCTCCGTAGTCCGCGGGTACGTCGTGGTCGAGCACGACGTGACCCAACGCCTGCAGGGCCAACGACCGCGAATCGTGTTGACCCGCCTCCGGCTGCGGCAGGTAGATCCGCCGGTTTGCCAGGTCGGTCACGCTGCGGGTGGAACCGGGCAGATCCGACGTGTGCACCAGGGTGAAGCCCAGGTGCGCGGCGAGCCGGTCGACGGCGGTGCGGGTGATCGGACCACCGCGATGATCGATGGCCTTGAGCAGGCCCGCCGCCGCCGCCTCGATGTCACCGAAGTAGTTGCCGGCCGCCCGCATCCGTTGTCGGAGGTCCGCGTTCGCCCGCCGGGCCTGCTCCGGCGTCGCCGCCCGTTCTGCCTGCACCGAGGCCAACGCCCGGTGCATGCCGACCAACGCCTCCAGCGCCTCGGTGGGCAACCGGGGACCTATCCGCACCGCCGGCACCTGCAGGGCCCGGAACGAATCCGCCCGCTGCGCCTTCTCCAGTTCGATCTCCAACGCGGCGCGGCGGGTGGGCGGTGCTCCACCGACGAGATCGGCCAGGTCGGCGCCGACCGCCGACGCCAGCGCGGCAAGCACGGAGAGCTTGGCTTCCCGCTTGCCGTTCTCGATCAACGAAAGGGCGGACGCCGAGACGCCGGCGACCGCCGCCACGTCGTCGAGGGTCTGCCCGCCGGCCCTGCGGTGGTGCCGTAGTTGCCGACCGATCGCGATGGGATCCCCGGCGTGTTCGGCGGCCGCGGCGGCCGCGACGGACCCGGATGCCGCACGCTGGTCCGGTTTGCGGCCCGGATCCGAGCCGGTCCGGCCGGCTGTGGGGCGCGCACGCCCGGATGCGACCGGGGTCACAGTGCGGTCCGCCATTGCTGCACGATAACGCAAGAAACGCAGATCTTCACGTGGTCCTCCCTTCATTGGCGCCGATTCTTCACCGCACAGTGAGTGCACGCACTCCGTTGGGCCGTTGAGCACCTCGCCTTCGGTCCGAGCAGAAGGGATCACCTCATGACCGCCACCCTCCCGCGGGCCGCATCCGGCGCCACCTTCACCGACGCCGGCGCCGCGCTGCGCGCAGACTGGGCGGGCGACGTGCGGTGGTCTGGCATCGAACGCAGCTACACCGCCGAGGATGTGGTGCGGTTGCGCGGCAGCGTGGTCGAGGAGCACACGCTCGCCCGCCGGGGTGCCCAGCGGCTCTGGAAGGCGTTGCACAGCAAGGACTTCGTCCGGTCGTTGGGCGCGCTGACCGGCAATCAGGCCGTGCAGATGGTCCGGGCCGGGCTCGAGTCCATCTACCTCTCGGGCTGGCAGGTGGCCGCCGACGCCAACCTGGCCGGACAGACCTACCCCGACCAGAGCCTGTATCCGGCGAACTCGGTGCCGGCCGTGGTGAGACGCATCAACAACGCACTGCTGCGGGCCGACCAGATCGACTGGGCCGAGGGCACACTCGAGACCGACTATCTGGTGCCGATCGTCGCCGATGCCGAGGCCGGATTCGGCGGACCGCTCAACGCCTTCGAACTGATGAAGTCGATGATCGCGGCGGGAGCGGCCGGGGTGCACTTCGAGGACCAGTTGGCGTCGGAGAAGAAGTGCGGTCACCTGGGCGGCAAGGTCTTGGTGCCGACGGCGCAGCACGTCCGGACGCTCAACGCTGCCCGTTTGGCGGCCGACGTGCTGGGCGTGCCCAGCCTGATCGTCGCCCGCACCGACGCCCTGGCCGCCGACCTGTTGACCAGCGACATCGATCCGGTGGATCAACCGTTCGTCACCGGGCCCCGCACCGCCGAAGGATTCTTCCGGGTCCGGAACGGCATCGAACCGGTACTGGCGCGGGCCAAGCAGTACGCCAGATTTGCCGACCTGATCTGGGTGGAGACCGGTACCCCTGATCTCGGCCTGGCCCGCGAGTTCGCCACCGAGCTGCACCGCGAGTTCCCGGGAAAGATGTTGGCGTACAATTGCTCTCCCTCGTTCAACTGGCGCTCAGCCCTGTCCGACGAGGAGATCGCCCGGTTCCAGGACGAACTCGGTGAACTCGGCTACCGCTACCAATTCATCACGCTGGCCGGCTTCCACGCACTGAACCACTCGATGTTCGAACTGGCCCACGGCTACAGCCGCTCCGGGATGACCGCGTACGTGAAGTTGCAGGAGGCCGAATTCGCCGCCGCCGCAGTCGGTTACACCGCAGTGAGGCACCAGGCGGAGGTGGGCACCGGCTATTTCGACAAGGTGTCCACCGCCATCAATCCGGAGTCCGGAACCCTGGCGCTGGCCGGCTCGACCGAGGCCGAGCAGTTCCACTGAACCGCGTCTGCCGCCCATCGACCACTCCACTCTCCTTCTCCCCCAAGGACTCCACCAAGATGACCATTCCCGGCACCACCCCCACCGTCCGCGGCACCAGGCACCCGCGGTTCGACGAGATCCTGACCCCCGAGGCGCTGGCCTTCGTCGCCCGGCTGGACGGCGCCTTCGCCGGCCGGCGCGCCGAGTTGCTGGCCGCCCGCCGCGACCGGGCCCGGCGCATCGCCGCGGGCGAGAACGCCGGACTTCCTGCCGCGGACCACGACCATCCGCGACGACCCGACGTGGCAGGTTGCGGCGCCGGCGCCGGGCCTGACCGACCGGCGGTGCGAGATCACCGGTCCGCCGACCAGGAAGATGACCGTCAACGCGCTGAACTCGGGCGCCCGGGTCTGGATGGCCGACTTCGAGGACGCCACCGCGCCGAGCTGGTTCAACATCATCGACGGCCAGCTCAACCTGTTCGACGCGATCCGCGGCAACGCCGATTTCGTCAGCGACGACGGCAAGCAATACACCGTCGGCGACCGGACCCCGACAGTCGTCGTCCGGCCGCGCGGTTGGCACCTGTGCGAGAAGCACCTGTCCGTCGACGGGCGCCCGCTGCCCGCCTCGCTGGTCGACTTCGGCCTGTTCTTCTTCCACAACGCCAGCGGCTGATGGACGACGGTGTCGGGCCGTACTTCTACCTGCCGAAGCTCGAGTCCCATCTGGAAGCCCGGCTGTGGAACGAGGTGTTCACCGTTGCGCAGGAACTGCTCGGCATCCCGCAGGGCACGATCAGGGCGACCGTGCTCATCGAGACCCTGCCTGCGGCGTTCGAGATGGACGAGATCCTCTACGAGCTGCGGGAGCACTCGGCCGGGCTGAACGCCGGACGCTGGGACTACATCTTCAGCTACATCAGGACCTTCGCCTTCCGGGGCGCCGACCACGTGCTGCCCGACCGCGCCCAGGTCACCATGACCACGCCGTTCATGCGGGCCTACACCGAACTGCTGGTGGCCACCTGCCATCGCCGCGGAGCGCACGCCATCGGCGGCATGGCTGCCTACGTGCCGACCCGGACCGACGAGTCGGCCACCCGGACAGCACTGGCGCGGGTGCGGGCCGACAAGGAGCGGGAGGCGGGCGACGGGTTCGACGGTTCCTGGGTGGCGCATCCGGCGCTGGTGCCGACCTGCATGGAGGCCTTCGACACCGTGCTCGCCGGACGGCCGGACCAGCGGGACCGGCAACGCCCCGAGATCGGCATCGACCGGGACGACCTGCTCACCGTCCGCGGCCGGGGGGCCAGGGTCAGCCTGGAAGGAGTGGCCACCAACATCTCGGTGGCGCTGCGCTACCTGGCGGCCTGGGTCGGCGGGTCCGGCGCCGTGGCCATCGACAACCTGATGGAGGACGCCGCCACGGTCGAGATCTCCAGGGCGCAGCTGTGGCAATGGATCCACAACCGGACCCGGCTGGTCGAGGGTCCACGGCTGACCCGCGAGATGGTGGCCAGCATGATCGACGAAGAGACCGGCAGGCTGGGTCGAGAGGGCTACGCACCGCGGGACGACATCGCGTCCGCCCGAGACGTGCTGATCGAGGTGGCGCTGGGCGACCAACTCCCCGGATTCTTCACCCCGTACGCCTACGTGCGTTATCTCATCGACGACCCGCTGCGGATGACCGGTCCGCTGCGCCCCGAGGACCTGCGGCAATCCGAGCGGGGTCTGCTGCCGATCGACGATCCGGCCGGAGCCGCGGCCTGAGTCGGGGCCTGGCGGGGAAGTTCCGTCGGCCGGCCGATATCGAGGACGACGACGTCTCGGTGTCAGCCGGTCGCCGGTCCGGCCACGGCCGCCCGCGCCCGTCGGGCGGTCAGGGTACCCGGTGGGTCCACTGGGCTGTGCCGAACTTGCTGTCCACCAAGGACTTCGCTGCATCCAACTCGGCCGCGGTGTAGTCCGACGGCACTGTGCGATAGCGCCGGGTGAACGATTTCTGGAACACCCGCAGGATTTCCGAACGCGTCAGTCCGGTCTGCGAGCGCATCGGATCGACCCGCTTGTTCGCGCTCCGAGTTCCCTTGTCGGACATCTTCTCCCGACCGATCCGCAGCACCTCGAGCATCTTGTCCGCGTCGATGTCGTAGGCCATGGTGACGTGGTGCAGCACGGCTCCGTCGGCGAACCGCTTCTGGGCCGCGCCCGCGATCTTGCCCTGGTCCGAGGCGATGTCGTTCAGCGGGACGTACCTGGCATTGACCACGCCGACCTCGGCCAGCGCCCCCATCACCCACTCATCGAGAAACGCGTAGGACCGTTCGAAGCTCAGGCCCTCCACGAGGGAGGCCGGGACGACCAATGAGTAGGTGATGCAGTTCCCCGGCTCCATGAACATCGCGCCGCCGCCGGAGATCCGCCGGACCACGTCGATGCCGTGCCGGGCGGCGCCGTCCGGGTCGATTTCGTTGCGATAACTCTGGAACGAGCCGATGACCACCAGCGGCGAGTCCCAGTCCCAGAACCGCAGCGTCGGGTTGCGCCGCCCGGCGGCCACCTCGTGGGCGATCACTTCGTCGAGCGCGACGTGCAGGACCGGCGGAAGCACCACGGGGGCGATCAGGTCGAAGACATGGTCGTCCCACCCGGTGGCCTTGCCCAGGGCGCGGCGCACCGCGATGGCCACCGATTCGGCCGAGAAGCCGAACAGTTGGGCGTCCGGGCGCAGCGAGCCGTTGATCGCATGGGTCAGGTGCTCGACGCCGGCGTCGACGCTCATCCCGACCAGCGCGGCATCGATGTCGGCCAGGGCCTCATCCGGTTCGAGGAAGAAGTCGCCGGACACATGGGCGGCGCTCAACCGCCCGTCGCTGACCTCGACGTCGACCGCAACCAACTTGCCGCCAGGGACCTTGTATTCGCCACGCACCAGATCGACGGTAGCGCGCTCCGGGTCGCGAAGGCCGGTAACGTCGGGCAGGCTCGAGGAGAAGGGTCGTTCGAACCTGGAGGCGAGATGAGCCTGCGCGACACGTTCCGCTCGCTGCGTCGTGGTGGAGAGTCCGACGAGCCGGAGGTTCCTGACGATGCGCCGGAGCCGGGTGAGTTCCAGCCCAGGTCCGATGGCGTGTACGACGGCGGCGAGGACCCGGATCACCCCGACGCCCGCATCTACCTCCGGTTCACCGGAAATCGGGTGCGCGAGTTGGTCGGCTCCTCGTCCCCCGACGAGGCGAGGACGACCCTCGGGTCTGCGGCGGCCGGCGCCGGTTTCCTGGTCGGCGACTACACGAACTCGGGGCGGTTCAGCGTGCAGGCCCCGTTCGAGCGGCCGGTGACCTACGCCGTGCTGGCCGCCGACGACACCGGATTCACCGTCCGCCGGACCAACTCCGGCACCGCCACCACTCACCAGACGGTGCTGACCTTTGTTCCCGACCCCAGTTCCCCTTGACCTGCGAGGATCAACCGGCGCGACGAGGCTGGGGATGGCGTCCCCGGAATGCCGGAGACGCCATCCATGTGTCGATGGCCTCGCTTCGCTCGGCTCGACCGCGGCGTCACCCTCCACTCCGGCGCACACCGCGGAGTTGATCCTCGCGACGCCCGGGCTCGACCTCAGGACACGGCAGGCAGAATCTGCGTCGTGGCCGCCCGAGTGATCCTGCTGGCCGGGCCATCGGGCTCCGGCAAGTCGCGGTTGGCAACCCGGTCCGGGTTGCCCATCCTGCAACTGGACGACTTCTACCGCAGCGGGGATGATCCCGCGTTGCCGCTGTTCGAGACCGGCGAGGTGGACTGGGACGACGTCCGCTCCTGGCACGCCGACCGGGCGCTCGACGCGCTCCGGACGCTGTGCAGCACCGGCGAGGCGACCGTGCCGATCTACGACATCGCCGCGAACGGTCCGTCAGGCACCCAGCACCTGCGGCTGGACGGAGCGACCCGGTTCATCGCCGAGGGGATCTTCGCCGCCGAACTGGTGGCGTCGTGCCGGGCCGAGGGCCTGCTCGATGCCGCGATCTGTGTCCGCCGGTCGCGTTGGGTCACGATGTTGCTGCGCTTCCGGCGCGACTTCGCCGAGCACCGCAAGCCGGTCGGCTTCCTGGTGCGTCGCGGCTGGTACCTGGCCCGGCGGGAGCCGACGATCGTCGCCGGTCTCGAGGCCAAGGGCTGCGTGTGTCGCACTCCGCGCCAGCTCGAGCGCTATCTTCAGCTCGTCGAGAGCTAGCCGGCGGCCGAGACCGGAGTGGGCTCGGCGACCGTCACGGCGCGATCGCGGCGCAGGTCGTCGATCCGCACCAGGGCCACTCCGCCGATGATGAACAACCCGCCGATCAACTGTCCGAACGTCGGCAGTTCGGCGAGCAGCAGCCAGGCGAACAGCACCGCGAACAGGACCTCCGTCAGTCCCACGAAGGACGCGACGGTGGCGCCCAGTCGCCGGGCGGCCCCGATGCCGAGTACGTAGGCGAGCGCGGCGGCCACCGTCGCCAGGCCGATCACCGGCACCCACCACGGCAGGGCAAGCCCGGCGAACAGGGTGTCCGTTGTGCCTGCGTGCAACGGCAGCACGCCGGACAAGCCGAGTACGGCGAGTACTACGGCGCCGACGCCGAGCCCGGTGCCGGCCATCGCCACCGGGGGCAGCGCGTCCTCCGCCTTCGCGGACAGTACGAAGAAGGCGGCCAGCCCGAAAGCGGCACCAAGGCCCCAGAGCACCCCGATCGGATCGATCTTCAGCCCGCCGAAGAGGTCCAACACCAGCGCCAGTCCGACCATCGCTGCGACCGAGCCGGCGATGGTCAGGCCGTGGGGCCGCCGTCCGTGCCGCAACCACATCCACAGCACCACCAGGATGATGCCGAGGTATTCGAGCATCAGCGCGACGCCGACCGACAGCCGCTGGATCGCGTAGAAGTAGCAGACCTGGGCGCCGGCGACGGCCAGCGCACCATAGGCGAGCACGGCGGGTACGGACGCCCGCAGCAGGGCCAGACGGCCGCGCAGGGCCAGCACGGTCGGGATCGCCAGGACCAGGGAGGCCAGCGCGAGCCGGGCGAGCACCACGGCCGACGGGCTCCATCCGCTGCGGATCAACGCCGAGCCGAAGGTCCCCGAGGTGCCGAAGGCGGCCGCCGACGCGATCGCCAGGCCCAATCCGGCGCCGGTGGGTGTCCGGGTCGTCGACCGTTGGGTCCTCACCGTCATCGCCTCGCTTCCTCTCCGTCATGAGTCATGACGCGCTACGCTGATGACATTACCGATCCGCGCCGACAGGAGTCAAGATGGTTTTTGCTCATGACACCGAGGTGGCGCTCACTGCTGCAGCCGAGCTGGTCAACAGCGACGCAGCCCCGGACGAACTGCCCGACATCGAAGCGCTGGACGCGTTTCTGACGAAGTGGGGCTGGTCGGGCCGGCGCGACCATACCGAGGCGGAACTCCAGCAGATTCATGCATTGCGCCCACGGCTGCGCCGATTCTGGGAGTCCGACCGCGACGTCGTGGTCGAGCTGGCGAACGAATTGCTCCGCGAGTTCCAGGCCCTCCCGCAGCTGGTCAAGCACGACGAGTGGGACTACCACCTGCACGCGACGACCCTGGACGCCCCCCTGGTCGCCCGGATGGCGGTGGAGGCCGCTATGGCGATGGTGGATGTCGTGCGGAACGACGAGTTGTCCCGGATGCGCATCTGTGACATGCCCGATTGCGACGACGTGTTGGTCGACCTGACCCGCAACCGGTCCAAACGGTACTGCGACCTGTCCTGCAGCAATCGCGCCGCCGTGTCCGCGTACCGGTCGCGGCAGAGCCGCCCGGAATGATCGGGCGCGGCTCAGCGGGTGCGGTCGACGACGAACCTGACCAGCGAGCTCAACGCATCCCGTGACCCGGAGGGTGGCAGCAGGTCCAACTCCCCCGCGGCCCGATCCGCGTACTCGGCCAGGGTCTGCTTCGCCCTGGCCAGCCCGGCCGACTCCCGCAACAGCCCGACCGCCTCGGCAACCTCGGCGTCATCGGCGATCGGCGCCGAGACCAGTTCGACCAGCCGTGGGTCGGCGCTCGGGTCGGCCAGCGTGTAGAAGACGGGCAGGGTCGGCACACCCTCCCGCAGGTCGGTCCCCGGAGTCTTGCCGGAGTTCTCGGACGTGATGTCGATGATGTCGTCGGAGATCTGGAACGCGGTGCCGATCGCCCGGCCGAAGCCACGCAACGCCACCACCTGCTCGGGCTCGGCCTTGCTGAACATGCCGGCGTACCGGGCGCAGGTGTCGATCAAGGACGCCGTCTTGCCCTCCAGCACCTTCAGGTGGTGCTCGATCGGGTCCTCGCCAGGAGCGGGACCGACGGTCTCCCTGGTCTGTCCGGTGACCAACTCGGCGAACGTCTCGGCGATGATCCGCACCGCGTCGGGTCCGAGGCCGGCGACCAGCCGGGACGCGTGGGCGAACAGGAAGTCGCCGGTCAGGATCGCGACCTTGTTGTCCCACTGAGCGTTGGCCGACTTTGCGCCGCGGCGCAGGTCGGCTTCATCCATCACGTCGTCGTGGTAGAGGGTGGCCAGGTGGATCAACTCGACCACGGCCGCCGCGGTGATCACGTCGTCGTTGTCCGGATCCGCCCCCACTCCCGCGGCCACCAGCGTGAACAGCGGCCGGAACCGTTTGCCGCCGGCGTGCATGAGGTGCGAGGCAGCCGCGGTGATGAAGGCGAACTCGGTGACGAGTTCGTGTTCCAGCAGTTCTTCGACCCGGTCGAGACCGGCCGACACCCGGGCGATCAGCTCCTGGTCGTCCAGGGCGATGCCGGAGAGCACCGTCGGGGCGTTCACGCGACCAGCCTATCGGGCTCGCGCCCCCTCCGACGATCCGCCCGATTCTGGCCGATTGCGCCGCTCCGAGCATCGGGCCACCCGGGAAGGCGGATGCCGAACCGACGTGCTGGTCGGGGTCGTCGCAATCTCCCGGGTGGTCCGGTCAGCCCTTCGCCATCGCGTTGATCTGGTCGACCACCGTCCGCGGATCCTCGACGGTCAGGTACAGCCGGTCGAAGTCCTCGCCGGTCAGCTCGACGACGACGGTGCGGTCGGGTCCCGAGACGTTCCAGAACGACTTCTCGCCGTCCCGGTGGAACGTCCCTGACCATTTGCCCGGGATGGCCAGGCCTGGTGCCCGTAGGCCTTTCGGCTCGCTGTTGGCCCCCGGGTCGAAGGTCGCCCCGCGGACGTGGTCGGCCGGGAACTCCAGCCGGCGGCGCAGCGACCACAGTTTGTCCAGGCCGAGCGGTTCGACGGTCACGGTTTCCGGCGTGATGGTGATGGAGTTCATCGCGCATTCCTCTCCTCGGTGTCGGACGGCGTCGGCAACCCGGCGCGAGCCAGCAGACGGTCACCCAGCAGGCGGGCAGGATCGAGCGTCCCGGCGAGCATCTCGCCCGTCACCTGGCGCACGTCCTCGTCGCGGGGCGCCAGCTCCAGGGTCGCGATGAGAACCAGGTCGAGCGCATCGTCGTCGAGTACACCTGCAGCGATCTGCCGCAGTACCGCCAGGAACAGTCCGCGTTTGCTGCCGAACGCCTGGTAGAGGCTGCCCCGCAGCAGACTCGTGGCCCGAACCAGTTCGTCGATCGACGTGCCCTCGTAGCCGGCGGTCAGGAACGCCCGACCGGCCGCGGCGAGCACCGTCGACTCGTCGAAACTCCGATTCCTACCCACATCTCCAGCGTGCCTTTTCTTGAACGACTAGTCAAGAATTCCTGCGCGGCGGCGACAACGTCGGTCGCTCTGACGTGGACGGGACGAGCCCGGGTCAGCTGAGCAGGGGAAGGTTGATGGTGAGCAGATCGAGCGCGGGCGACGGCAGGATGCCGAGCAGCAGGGTCAGGGCGGCGCAGACCGCGATCACCAGGGTGGTCAGGATCCCCGGCACCACGATGTAGGTCGAACCGTCCGAGCCATCGCGCTCGGTGCGCCCGGCCGGACCGTCGGC
Organism: uncultured Actinomycetota bacterium; assembly: GCA_963834185.1. Taxonomy (GTDB): domain Bacteria; phylum Actinomycetota; class Actinomycetes; order Mycobacteriales; family Nakamurellaceae; genus Nakamurella. The sequence continues at coordinate 81,825 of CAWIAR010000009.1, read as the reverse complement.
GAAGTACATCAGCACGACGACACGTAGGTAGAAGAACGCGGTGATCGCGGTGGCGATCATCGCGATCACCACCAGGGCCCCGAGCCCGGCGTCCATGGCCGCACTGAACACAGTCAGCTTTCCGATGAACCCGGCGGTCAGCGGTATTCCGGCGAACGACAGCAGGAAGAACGTCATCAGCCCGGCGAGCAGCGGTGATCTTTTGCCCAGCCCGGCCCAGTCCGACAGGTGTGCGGCCTCGTTGTCGCCCCGGCGCACCAGGGTGAGCAGCGCGAATCCCCCGAGCGTCGCGAACCCGTAGGTGAGCAGATAGAACATGGTCGCCGAGGCGCCCTGTTCGCTCAGCGCCATGACCCCGAGCAGCAGGAATCCGGCGTGGGCCACCGACGAGTACGCGAGCATCCGCTTCATGTCGGTCTGGGTGATCCCCAGCACCGCGCCGATCAACATCGACAGCGCGGCCACCACCCACAGCACCGGCCGCCAGGACCAGGCCATCGGTTGGAGCGCGGTGAGGAACACCCGCAACATCGCGGCGAACGCCGCGACCTTGGTGCACGCGGCCATGAATCCGGTCACCGGCGTCGGAGCGCCCTGGTAGACATCCGGCGTCCACAGGTGGAAGGGCCCGACGGAGGCCTTGAACAGCAGCCCGACGGTCAGCAGGGCGATGCCGATGAGCAGCATGGCGTCCGACGAGCCGCCGGTCTGCGACGCCTGACTGATGGCCGAGAACCGGATCGACCCGGCGTACCCGTACAGCAGAGCGATGCCGTACAGCAGGATCGCCGAGGTGAACGCGCCGAGCAGGAAGTACTTGACCGCCGCTTCCTGGCTGATCAGCCGGCGTCGGCGCGCCAACCCGCACATCAGGTACAGCGGCAGCGAGAGCACCTCGAGCGCCACGAACAGGGTGAGCAGGTCGGACGCCGCCGGGAACACCAACATGCCACCGACCGCGAACAGCACCAGCGGGAAGACCTCGGTCTGCATCGGGGTCGCCACCTCGGTGGCTACCCGGTCCCTGCTCGACCCGATCCGGGCCGCTGCCTGGGCCGCGAACGCACCGCCGGGCTCGGTCACCCGGTCGGCCATCAGGGCGGTGGCCACCAGCGCGAGCACCAGCACCACGCCCCACATGACGTAGGTGCCGCTGTCGACCGCGATCGCCCCGTTGAACGTCAGCGCATAGTGCCCGTTGACACCGCCGACGATCGTCCAGACCCCAGCAGCGACGATCGCCCCGAAGGTCACCACCAACTGCACCGGGTATCGCCCGCGCCGCGGCATGACCGCCTCGGCCAGCACACCGAGGCAAGCCGCGCCCAGCACGATCATCACCGGCATCACGGCGGTCAGGTCGACCGCAGGCGCCTGGATCGGATCCTGCACGGGCGCCGCCATCATCGCCACCGACGCGCCGATCACTTGCCACCTCCGAGAGCAGGTGCGGGATCGGTGTGCCCGCTTTCGGTCATGGTCTGGGCCGAGGTCGGGTTGATGACGTCCAGGACCGGCTTCGGGTACACGCCGAGGAAAAGGATCAGCAGCACCAGTGGCGTCACCACGGCGATCTCCCTGGGCTTGAGGTCGCCGAACCGGGCCCGCACCGTGGTCGTGGTGTGGGGCTCCGGGTGCGTCATCTCGTGGCCGTCGGGGTCGGTGTGCGCCGGTGCGCCCACCGCCACCGGCACCGGCTGACCACCCTCGTCGTCCTCGGCGAGCACGGCGGCGCCGCGGACCGGTCCGGTCATCACGCGTTGGAAGATCCACAGCATGTAGACCGCGGCCAGCACCATGCCGACGGTGGCCACAACGGTCCAGGCCGAGTACCTGGTGAACGAGCCGATGAGTACCAGGAACTCGGACACGAACGAGTTGGTGCCGGGGAGCGCGATGGTGGCCAGCGAGGCTATGAGGAATACCCCGCCGAGCAACGGCGCCACTTTCCACACCCCGCCGTAGTCGGCAATCCGTTGCGACCCGCCGCGGGCGGTGAGCATGCCGACGGTCAGGAACAGCAAACCGGTGGCCAGGCCGTGGTTGACCATGTAGAGCACCGCGCCGGAGATCGATTGAGTGGTGAACGCGAAGATGCCGAGAACGATGAAGCCGAAGTGCGCGATCGAGGTGAAGGTCACGAACCGCTTCAGGTCGGACTGGCCGGCGGCCACGATCGCGCCGTAGACGATGCCGAGTACGCCGAGCAGGATCAACAACCACGAGAGCTTGGCCGACGCCGCCGGCAGCAAGGGCAGGCAGATCCGCAGGAACCCGAACGTGCCGACCTTGTCCAGCACACCGACCAGCAGCGTCCCGGCACCGGCAGGTGCCTCGGCACCTGCGTCGGGGAGCCAGGTGTGGAAAGGCACCAGTGGCGCCTTGATCGCGAACGCGATGGCGAACCCGGCGAAGATCCACAACTGGGTGGACTCCGGGATCTGGTGAGCGATGGACTGCAGCGTCGCCCAGTCCAACGTGCCGCCCTCCGGGCGGATGTTGCCGGACGCCACGTACAGCCCGATCAACGCGGCCAGCATCATCAGGCCGCCGAGCAGCGAGTACAGGAAGAACTTGGTCGCCGCGTAGGCCCGCTGGACCCCTCCGTACGCCCCGATCAGGAAGTACATCGGGATCAGCATGACCTCGAACATGACGTAGAACAGGAAGACGTCGGTGGCCGCGAAGACCCCGATCATCGCCGCTTCCAGGGTCAGGATCAGGGCGAAGTAACCGGGCACGGTACGGCCCGCCGGCAGTCGTTCCTCCCAGGAGGCGCCCAGCACGATCGGCACCAGGACGGCGATCAACGCGATCATCACCAGCGCGAAACCGTCGACGCCGAGCGAGAACCGGATTCCGAACGACGGGATCCAGTCGACCGAGAAGGCCGAGGAGAACCGCTCCGTCGACCCACTGGTCTGGAAATTACGGAAGTCGACCCACAGGATCGCGGCGAGCACGATCTCGGCCAGCGCAATCAGCAATGCGAGCAGTTTGGTGGTGCGCGGGGAGGCGCCGCGCATCACCATCATGACCAGCGCACCCACCAAGGGCAGCCCGATCATGATCAGCAGCAAGGGATTCGATGCATCAGTCATGGCGCGACCCTCCGCTCGCGGGCGCTCGCGTCGGGTTGCGTCATGAACGGGCTCTGCTTCGTTCGGCAAGGCTGGATCATGCGAACCTCACCAGGATCAGGGCGAAGGTCAGCACCAGGGTGCCGGCCAGCATGGACAGCGCATACGACCGGACGAACCCGTTCTGCCACCTTCGCCATCGGCCGGAAAGCCCGCCCAAGGTGGCGGCCAGGCCGTTGACCGCCCCGTCCACCCCCTTGACGTCGGTGAACACCAGCGTGCGGCCCAGCCAGGTCCCCGGGCGGGCGATCAGCGTCTCGTTGAGCGCGTTGCCGCCGACGTCGGCCCTGGCGAACCGGATGACCGGATTGACGTGCTCGGGGGCACGTACCGGCACCGGGCGGCGCCCCACCGCCAGGTAGGCGATGAGGATCCCGAGAACCATCAGCGCCAACGTCGCAATGGTGATCACCGTCTTGCTGATCGCCGGGTGCGGCTCGACGAAGGTACCCACCGACGGAGTCAGCCAGTCGGCCAACCGCTCGTTGGAGGACAAGAACCAGCCCGCCCCCACCGAGCCGACGGCGAGCACGATCATCGGCAACGTCATCACCGACGACGCCTCGTGCGGGTGGTAGTCCCGGCCGTCCGTGGATTTGAGTTCCTTCCACCTGGCGTCGCCGAAGAACGTCATGATCATCAACCGAGTCATGTAGAACGCGGTCAGCCCGGCGCCGAGCAATGCCGCCCCGCCGAGCAACGCGCCCTTGACCCCACCGGCGGCGAAGGCCGCCTCGATGATCGGGTCCTTGGTGAACCACCCGGAGAAGAACGGGAAACCGATGATCGCCAGATAACCGCAGGCCATGGTGACGAAAGTGATCGGCATCCGCCGAGCGAGCCCGCCGAACCGGCGCATGTCGACGTCGTCGTTCATCGCATGCATGATCGAGCCGGCGCCGAGGAACAGCCCGGCCTTGAAGAAGCCGTGCGCCAGCAGGTGCATGATGCCCAGCGCGTACACCCCGGCGCCCAGCCCCACGGCCAGGAACATGTAGCCGATCTGCGACACCGTCGAGTAGGCCAACACCTTCTTGATGTCGTCCTTGGCACAGCCGGCGATGCAGCCGATCAGGATGGTGACTGCACCGATGATGGTGACCACCAGCCGGCCGTCAGCCGTCAGGTCGAAGATCGGCGAGGACCTGGCGATCAGGTAGACCCCGGCGGTGACCATGGTGGCCGCGTGGATCAGGGCCGAGACGGGCGTGGGTCCTTCCATGGCGTCCGGCAACCACGCCTGCAGCGGGAACTGACCGGACTTGCCGCAGGCACCGAGCAGGAGCAGCAACGCGATCGTGGTGACCGAACCCGGAGAGCTCTGGGCTAGATCACCGATGCGGTCGAACACGCCGGTGAACGACGTCGTGCCCATCTCCTTGAACATCAGGAAGATGGCCAGCGACAGGCCGACGTCCCCGACCCGGTTCATGATGAACGCCTTCTTGGCCGCGGTGGCCGCCGACGGCCGGTCGGTGTACCAGCCGATGAGCAGGTACGACGCGAGACCGACGCCCTCCCAGCCGAAGTAGAGCGTCACGAACGAGTCACCCAGCACCAGCAACAACATCGCGGCGACGAACAGATTCAGGTACGCGAAAAACTTGCGCCGGTCCGGGTCGTGGCTCATGTAGCCGATCGAGTAGATGTGGATCAGCGACCCGACACCGGTGATCAGCAGCACGAAGGTCAGTGACAACGGATCGATCCGCAGTCCGAAATCGACCTGCAGCGACCCGACCGGAATCCAGGAGTAGAGGGTGCTGTCCATCACCCTTGCGTCGTCGGACAGCCCGTTCACCTGCAAGAACGTCAGCACGCCGAGGACGAAGGCCGCGATGACGGTGGCGCAACCGAGCCAATGGCCCACCTTGTCCAGACGCCGACCACCGACCAGCAGGATGATCGCGCCGGCCAGCGGCAGCGCGATCAGCAGCCAGGCGGAGGCGGAGATCCCGGTCGCGGTGCTGACCGGTTCGAAGCCCTCGGGGGCGGTAGTCATCGAGCAGCCCGTCCTAGAACTTCAGCAGGTTCGCGTCGTCGACCGAGGAACTGCGCCGACTCCGGAAGATGGACATGATGATGGCCAGCCCGACGACCACCTCGGCGGCCGCGACCACCATGACGAAGAACGCCATGATCACGCCGTCGAGATTGCCGTGCATGCGCGAAAAGGTGACCAGCGACAGGTTCACCGCGTTGAGCATCAACTCGACGCACATGAACACCACGATGGCGTTGCGCCGCACGAGCACACCGACCGCGCCGATTCCGAACAACAGGGCGGACAGCACCAGGTAGTGGGTCGGGCTCATCGTGCCACCTGCCGCTCGTGCCTCGCACAGATGACCCGACCGGAGCCACCGTCGGCTCGCCGACGCTCGCTCATCGACCTGCCCCCTCGGTCGTCGGGACGTCGGTGGACGGGTAGCTGTCGTAGCCGGTCACGCCGGCGGCGCCACGCGGCCCGTCGTCGGCCTCGCCACCGCGACGCGGATGGTCGACGCCCTCCAACTCGGCGAGCGCCTCGCCGGCCGCGTACCGGCGGGCGACCCGCTCCGACTCCTCGATCTCCACCAGCCGGGACACCGAGCCGGGGGCGATACTGCCGTCCGGCAGCAAGGCCGGCGTCGCATTGGACGACGACGTCGCGAAGACGCCTGGGCCCGGCAGCGGGGACATCCGGTCCGACCGCATCCGCTCCGCGACCCGCTGCCGCTGGCTGCGCTTTTCTCCCGGCGCCCGCTCGACGTGCGCGAGCAGCATTGCGCCGACAGCCGCGGTGATCAGCAGTGCGCTGGTCAACTCGAACGGGAACAAGTAGTCGGTGAACAGCACGGCGGCGATGGAGCCGATCGCCCCGCGCGCGGCCAGCGCCTCGCCCAGTCCGACCGAACTGGTCGCGTTCAGCGCGCGGAGCAGGCCGGTGACCACCAGTCCGACCAGTCCGATGCCGATGAGCAGGGCCCAGACCCGTTGCCCGCGTAGCACTTCGATCACCGAGTCGCCCGCGTCGCGCCCGGTCAACATCAGCACGAACAGGAACAGCATCATGATCGCGCCGGTGTAGACGATGATCTGCACGAAGCCGAGGAATTCGGCCTCCTGCACGATGTAGAAACAGCCCAACGACAGCATGGTGAGCACCAGCCAGAGCGCCGAGTGCACCGCACCCTTGGACATCACCATGCCGATCGCACCCGCCAGCGCGATGGGCGCCAGGATCCAGAAAATGATCTGTTCGCCACCGCCGGCCGCACCTGCGGCCGCGGCGGCCAGCATTTCCGTGGTCACTGCCCACCACCGTGTGGTCGGTCGATCGGTGGCACCGGCGCGACGTCGACCTGCCCGGACACCTCGGCCGGCGTGCCGGGCGCCCCGGACGGGGCAACACCGGCGGGCACCGGCGGCACCGGGTCGGGCCGGGACCTACGGAAGTCGGGGTCGCGCAGCAGTTCGGGCCCGCGAACGTAGTAGTCCTGCTCGTCGCCCAATCGCATGGGATGCGGCGGGCGCTCCATGCCGGGGGCCAGCGGGGCCATCAACATGTCCTTGGTGTAGATCAGCCGCTGCCGGTCGTCGTCGGCCAACTCGTACTCGTTGGTCATGGTCAACGACCGGGTCGGGCAGGCCTCGATGCACAGGCCGCAGCCGATGCACCGCAGGTAGTTGATCTGGTAGTTCTTCCCGTACCGCTCACCCGGGGAGTAGCGCTCCTCCTCGGTGTTGTCGCCACCCTCGACGAAAATCGCATCGGCTGGGCAGGCCCAGGCGCACAGCTCGCACCCGACGCACTTCTCCAGGCCGTCCGGGTGCCGGTTGAGCTGGTGCCGCCCGTGGTAACGCGGCGCCGGCTGCCGGGGGTTGTTCGGGTAGTCCTCGGTGACCACCGTCTTGAACATGGTCGCGAAGGTCACGCCGAACCCTTTGACCGGATCAAGAAACGACATCGGGACCTCCCGTGGTGTCGGTGCCGGCCGCGGCGACTCCGGCCGGGACGGCCGGTCGGGTCGGTGGAGCGCTGCGCGGCCGTTGCGGCGCAGCGGGCACGGTCAGGTCGAGCGGCGGGATCGGGTAGCGGCCGAGCGACGGCGCAACCACCTGGCCACGGGCGACGCCGTGCTCGGTCACATCGAGTCCACTGTCGATGATCCCGTCGGGCAGTTCATCCTCGAGTTCTTCGTCGTCGGGTTTCTTCGACGGCCAGAATGCCGCGATGAGCAGGATGACCACGAGCGGGATGCCCAGCCACAGCAGCACCTGCCCGGTGGACAGGTCGGTGGAGTTGTTCAGCACGCGGGCCGTACCGACCAGCACGATCCAGGCCAGCGAGACCGGCACCATGACCTTCCAGCCCAGCGACATGAACTGGTCGTACCGGATGCGCGGCAGCGAACCGCGGATCCACACGAAGAAGAAGAGGAAGACCAGCAGCTTCATGCCGAACCAGAGCACAGTCCAGTAGCCGGTGTTGGCATCACTCCACAGCGAGATCGGCCACGGCGCCCGCCAGCCGCCGAGGAACAGCGTGGTGGCGATGGCCGAGACGTTGATCAGGTTGATGTACTCGGCCAGGAAGAACAGTCCGAAGCGCATGGAGGAGTACTCGGTGTTGAACCCGCCGACCAGCTCCCCCTCGGCCTCGGCGAGGTCGAACGGTGCCCGGTTGGTCTCACCCACCATCGAGATGACGTAGATGACGAACGACACCGGCAGCAGCCAGACGTACCAGCCATGCTCCTGCTGGGCCACGATCCCCGAGGTCGACAGGGTGCCCGAGTACAGGAATACAGCCACGAACGACAGGCCCATGGCGACCTCGTAGGAGATCATCTGGGCCGCCGAGCGCAGTCCGCCGAGCAGCGGATAGGTCGACCCCGAGGACCAGCCACCGAGCACGATTCCGTAGATGCCGATCGAGGCGAAGGCCAACGCCGCGAGCACCCCGACCGGTACGTCGGCGACCTGCAGCGCGGTCTCCTCGCCGAACATCACGACCGGGCCACCGATGGGAATGATGGTGAACACCAGGAAGGCCGGGATCGCGGCCATGACCGGGGCGGCTATGTAGACGAACTTGTCGGCCTTGAAGGGCATGATGCCCTCTTTGAAGATCAACTTGAGGGCGTCCGCCAGCGATTGCAACAGACCGAACGGCCCATTCCAGTTCGGCCCCGGCCGGTGCTGCATGCGCCCGACAACGCGCCGCTCGAACCAGATCATGAACAAGGTGAGCAGCAGCAGCATGACGAACATGACGACGCATTTGATCAACATCAACCAGACGGGGTCGTCGGCCATCAGCGCACCGACCGAACCGTCGGGTTCGAGGCCGACCGGGGCGGCCAACTGCGTCGTCGTCATGCCGACACCTCCGTAGCGCTCACGTCGACCCGGCCGCCCACCCGGACGCCCAACGCCGCAATGGTGGATCGCCCACCCACCCGACCGGGAGCCCAGACCACCCCGTCGACCATGGCGGTGACCGCCATCGGCAGGCGAACCGATCCGTCGGGACCTGAGATCGTCAGCCGGTCACCCGGGATCAACCCGTACCTGGCCGCCGTCGCCCCGGACAGGTAGGCGACGTCCGCCTTGGCGGTGCCGGCGAGGTTGGGCTCGCCGTCCTGCAGCCGCCCGCCGTCCAGGTTCATCCGCCAGGACGCGAGCAGCGGACCTTCGCCGGCACCATCGGCCGGATGCTCGTCGTCGTGGTGCCCGACGAGACGCTTGACGGAGTCGATGACAGCGGCGATCGGGCCGTGATGGCTGGGCTCGGCCGGTACCGACACCGGCCGGCCGGCGCCTCCCGGAAGACCCATGCCACCGGTCCACGGACCGAGTCGCTCGATCTCGGCAGCCGCCGCAGCCGGCGTCTGGGTGTAGAGGTCGACGTCCATCTCGACACCGAGGGTGTCCAGCACCCTGGCGTCATCCAGCAGCCCGGTGGTCGGCATCGCGGCCGGGAACGGCCGCACCCGGCCCTCCCAGTTCACGTACGCGCCGGACTTCTCCACCGCCGCGGCCACCGGGAACACCACGTCGGCGAGCTCGGTCACGGCGGAGTGGCGCAGCTCGAGGCTGACCACGAAGCCGGCCGCAGCCACCGCGGCCAACGCGGCGGCCGGATCGGACAGATCCTCGAGTTCGACGCCGCCGATCAGTAGCCCGGCCAGACCCTGCTCGCCGCTACCGTCGGTGCCGGTTGTGCCCACCGAGGCCAGGATGGCGTCGCCGTCCCGGCCCGGCGTCTGCGGCAAGGGGGAACCCCAGATCCGCTCGACCTCGGCGCGCGCCGCCGGGTCGGCAACCGGACGACCGCCGGGCAGCAGGGACGGCAGCGCGCCGGCCTGCAGGGCCCCGCGTTCACCGGCCCGCCTCGGCACCCAGGCCAGCTGGGCGCCGGTCGCGTCGGCGAGTTCGCCCACCGCGGTGAGCAGCCCGGGAATCCCGGCCGCCCGCTCGCCCACCAGGATCACCGCACCCGCAGTTCGCAGTCCCTTGCCCACTGCACTGTCCGCGTCGAGTCCGGCGAGCACACTCGCTTCCTGGCCGGGAGCGGCGGGCAGCAGCAGACCGTTCATCTTGGCCAGCCCGCGCGAGGTCAGCGCGGCCACCGAGGCGATCGGCACATTCTTGCGCGAGGCCTTGCGCAGCCGGAGGAAGAGGATGCCGGATTCCTCCTCGGGTTCCAGCGCGACCAACAGCACCTGCGCGGCGGACTCCAGCGCGGTGAACGTGACCCCGCCGGTCTCCGGCGCCGAACCGACGACGCGCGCGGCCAGGAACGCTTCCTCCTCGGCCGAATGCACTCGGGCGCGGAAGTCGATGTCATTGGTGCGCAGCGCAAGCCGCGCGAACTTGGCGTACGCGTAGGCGTCGGTGACGGTCAGCCGGCCGCCGGCCAGCACTCCCACCCCACCGGCATCACGCGCCGCGGTGAGTCCGGCCGCGGCCGCGGCCATCGCATTGGTCCACGATGTCGGTTCCAGCACGCCCTCGGCGTTGCGGACCAGCGGGCGGGTGATCCGATCGGGCTGGGACGTATAGGCAAAGGCGAAGCGACCCTTGTCGCAGTTCCACTCCTCGTTGACCTCGGGGTCGTCGCCGGCGGGCCGGCGCAGCACCTGGTTGGACCGGTGGTCGACCCGCAGCGCACAGCCTCCGGCGCAGTGTTCGCACACCGCCGGCGTCGACACCAGGTCGAACGGCCGGGAGCGGAATCGGTAGGCCGTGCTGGTCAGTGCGCCGACCGGGCAGATCTGGATGGTGTTGCCGGAGAAGTACGACTGGAACGGCTGGTCGGAGGAGATGCCGATCTGCTGCTTGGATCCCCGCTCGAGCAGGTCGATGAACCTGTCGCCGGCGATCTGGTCGGAGAACCGGGTGCAGCGCTGACAGAGCACGCACCGCTCGCGGTCGAGCAGGATCTCGGTGGACACCGCGATCGGCTTGGTGAACACCCGCTTCGGATCCACCAGTCGGGTGTCCGCCGCGCCGTTGGCCATGGTCTGGTTCTGCAGCGGGCACTCGCCGCCCTTGTCGCAGATCGGGCAGTCGAGCGGGTGGTTGAGCAGCAGGAATTCGAGGTTGCTGCGTTGCGCCTTCTCCGCGACCGGTGAAGTCACCTGGGTCTTGACCACCATGCCGTCGGCCACCGTCTGGGTGCACGCCGCCTGCGGTTTGGGCATCGGCCGGCCGCCCATCTCGACCTCGACCAGGCACTGCCGGCAGGCACCGACCGGTTCCAGCAGCGGGTGATCGCAGAACCGCGGAATGGCCGTGCCGATCCGTTCGGCGGCCCGGATGACCAGTTCGTTCTTCGGCGCGATGACCTCGACGCCGTCGATGGTCAGCCGGACGTGGCCCTCCGGGACCGGTTCGGGCTCCGGCGCGCTGGCGCCCGGGCCGGATGTCGTCGTTGCCAGGGTCATCAGTGCGCCCCCACCAGTTCGTCGGCCGCCACCACGGGTGGCGTGCGCCCGGTCACCAGGTCCTCGAACTCGTGCCGGAAGTACTTGAACGAGCTCAGGATCGGTGTGGCCGCGGCGTCACCCAGCGCGCAGAACGATCGGCCGATGATGTTGCCGGCCGCGTCCGAGAGCACGTCGAGGTCGGCCATGGTGCCGTGCCCGGACACCACCCGACGCAGGATCGCGGTGAGCCAGCCGGTGCCCTCCCGGCACGGGGTGCACTTGCCGCACGACTCGTGCTTGTAGAACTCCAGCCACTTCCAGACCGCCCACGGCACCGACACGGTCTCGTTGAAGCACATCAGCGCGGTGGTGCCCAGCATGGAGCCCGCCGCGGCGACATCATCGAACGAGAGCGGCACGTCCAGGTGCTCGGCAGTGAAAATCGGGGTGGACGAGCCGCCGGGAGTGAAGAACTTCAGCGGGATGCCGTCGCGCATTCCGCCGGCCGACTCGAGCAGTTGCCGGAGCGTTGTACCCATCGGGGCCTCGTATTGGCCCGGGCGGGTGACGTGGCCGGACAGGGAGTAGATCTTCGGGCCGGGCGACTTCTCGGTGCCGATCGAGCGATACCAGTCGGCGCCGCCCAGCACGATCGCCGGGACCGAGGCGATCGTCTCCACGTTGTTCACCACGGTCGGGCAGGCGTACAGCCCGGCGACGGCGGGGAACGGCGGCTTCAGCCGAGGCTGACCGCGGCGGCCCTCCAGCGAGTCGAGCAATGCGGTCTCCTCGCCGCAGATGTAGGCACCGGCACCGCCGTGCACCACGATCTTCAGGTTGTAGCCGGTACCCATGATGTTCTCGCCCAGCAGCCCGGCCGCGGTGGCCTCGTTCACCGCGTGCACCAACCGGCGCATCGCATGGATCGCCTCACCGCGCACGTAGATCGCGCAGAACTCGGCCCGGATGGCGAACGAGGTGATGATGCAACCCTCGATCAGCGAGTGCGGATCGGCCATCATCAACGGCAGGTCCTTGCAGGTGCCGGGCTCGCCCTCGTCGGCGTTGATCACCAGGTAGTGCGGCTTGCCGTCACCCTGCGGCAGGAACGACCACTTCAGGCCGGTCGGGAAGCCCGCGCCCCCGCGGCCGCGAAGTCCCGAGTTCTTCAGCAGTTCGACCAGTCGGCCGGGTTCGGTGGCCAGGGCCAGTGGCAGAGCTTCGTAGCCGTCGGTGCTCCGATAGGTCGACAGACTCCACGACTCCGGGCTCAGCCACCGCCGGGTGAGCACCGGGGTGATCGTGGCGCCGCCATCATCGGCGGTGTTCTGCGGTGAGTTCACGGTCATCACTTCTTCTCCGGCAGCGGCGGGAACTCCGGCGGGTTTGCCGGCATGGCCGGCGCGGTCTGCCCGGTCTGCTCGGCCAGTTCGTTGCCTCGCAGTGTCTCCACCGACCCGGTCGGTCCGGCCACCCGTTCGGGGAGATCATCGAGAATGCCGGCGATCTCGCGCTCGACGGAGCGGAAATCGGTGAGCGGGGCGCCGCGGCTGGGATGGGGCTTGTCCCCGCGCTGGAGCGCGTTGACCAGGTCCAGCGCCGAGTCGGGCGTCTGGTTGTCGTAGAACTCGTAGTTCACCTGGAGCACCGGGGCATGGTCGCAGGCGGCCAGGCACTCCGCCGTCTCCAGGGTGATCGAACCGATCTCACCAGGAGTGCCCGAGGTCTCCTCGTGACCAACGCCGAGGTGGTGCGACAACGTGTTGAAGATGGCGTCGCCGCCCAGCGCGGCGCACAACGCGTTGGTGCACACGCTGACCAGGTGCTGCCCGCACGGCGTGCGCTTGTACATCGTGTAAAACGTTGCCACAGCAGCGACTTCGGCGGTGGTCAGGTCGAGAGCGGTCGCGCAGAAGTCGATCCCGGCCTGGGTGACGTAGCCCTCCTCCGCCTGCACCAGGTGCAGCAGCGGAAGCAACGCCGACCGGGCGACGGGGTACCGACCGACCAGTTCGGCCGCTTCGGCCTTGGTGCGATCGGAATAGACGTGCCCGGTGTCGTCGAACTCAGGGACGCCGATGCGCCGGTGAGCGGTGGTCATCGATCGACTCCCCCCATCACCGGGTCGATCGACGCGACCGCGGCCACCACGTCGGCGATGAGTGACCCCTCGGCCATCGCCGGCATCGCCTGCAGGTTCACGAATCCGGGATCCCGCAGGTGCACCCGGGACGGTCGGGTGCCACCCTCCGACACGACGTGGCAGCCGAGCTCACCGCGCGGGTTCTCGATCGCGACGTAGGCCTGACCGGCCGGCACCGCGAAACCCTCGGTGACCAGCTTGAAATGATGGATCAGCGACTCCATGGAGCGACCCATGATGTTCTTGACGTGTTCGAGCGAGTTGCCCATTCCGTCTGCGCCGATGGACAACTGGGCCGGCCAGGCGATCTTGGCGTCCTCCACCATGATCTTGCCCGGCTGCGCCAGCCGGTCGTTGCACTGCTTCATGATCTTCAGCGATTCCCACATCTCGCGCACCCGGATGAGGAACCGGGCGTAGCAGTCCGCGTCGGTCTCCGTGCAGACCTCGAAGTCGTACGTCTCGTAGCCGCAGTAGGGCATGGTCTTGCGCAGGTCCCAGGGCAGACCGGCGCTGCGCAGGATCGGCCCGGTGATGCCCAGTTGCATGCAACCCTCGAGCGGCAGGATCCCGACACCCTTCATCCGCGCTTTCCAGATCGGTTGTCCGGTCAGCAAGGCGTCGTACTCCGGCAGCCGCTTCTCCATCAGCGCGATGAACTCGGTGATCTTCTCGCGGGAGCCCTCCGGCAGGTCCTGGGCCACCCCGCCCGGCCGGATGAACGCCATGTTCATCCGCAGCCCGGTGAGGTACTCCATCAGGTGCAACGCCTCTTCCCGCTCACGGAAGCCGGCGGTCATGCCGGTCAGCGCGCCCAATTCCATGCCGCCGGTGGCGATGGCCACCAGATGTGAACTGATCCGGGTCAGCTCCATCAGCAGTACCCGGATGACGTCCGCGCGCTCGGGCACCTGGATGCCGAGCAGCTTTTCCACCGCCATGCAGTAGGCGGCCTCGTTGAACGCCGGCGACAGGTAGTCGGCCCGGGTGACGAACGTGACGCCCTGGGTCCAGGTGCGGTACTCGCACGACTTCTCGATGCCGGTGTGCAGGTAGCCGATGACCGACCGGGCCTGCACGACGGTCTCGCCCTCGAGTTCGAGGATGAGCCGGAGCACACCGTGGGTCGACGGGTGCTGCGGACCCATGTTGATGATGATCCGCTCGTCGCTGTCCGGGGAACCGAACTCGCCGTCGGCCAGCAGGTCGTCCCAGTCGCCACCGGTGACCGTGTACATCCGGCCCTCGGTGGTCATGGTGGAGCGCGCCCGGCGTGGGCCGGCCGGACGATCTTGGGGCGGGAGCAGATCCTCGGCGAACGGGATCTGCTGCTCGTCGAAAATGCTCATGTATATGCCCTCCGTTCGTCGGGCGGCGCAATTTCCGCGCCCTTGTACTCCACCGGGATGCCGCCGAGCGGGTAGTCCTTGCGCTGCGGGTGGCCCTCCCAGTCGTCAGGCATGAGGATCCGGGTCAACGCCGGATGACCGGCGAAGACGATGCCGAACATGTCCCAGCACTCCCGCTCGTGCCAGTCGGCGGTCGGGTACACGGCGACCGCGGACGGCACGTGCGCATCGGGTTCGTCGACCGCGACCTCGGCGCGGATGCGCCTGCGGTAGGTCATCGAGGTCAACTCGTAGACCACGTGCAGGCGGCGCGGCACTCCCGGGCCGTAGTCCACCCCGGACAACGAGCTGAGCAGCTCGAACCGCAGGGATGGGTCGTCGCGCAGCGCCCAGAGCAGCGCGGTCAGGTGGGTGCGGTCCAGGTAGACGGTCATCTCGCCGTTGGCGATGGTCACCTGTTCGATCGCGTCCGCCGGAATGCTGCGCTCCGTCATGGCCTCGGTCAGGGCGTCGACGACCTCGTCGAAGTAGCCGCCGTACGGCCGTTCGGCCGGGGCCGGGGTGTACGGCTCGACGACGAGCCCTCCGAACCCGGAGGTGTCGCCGCCGTCCCTGGCCAGGAACATGCCGGACCGCTCGAGGCCGGTGGTCGGCGCACCGAGGGGCCCCCCGGGCGGCGTCGGCTCGGCCAGCGCGACGCCGGCCGCTCCGGTGCCCTTGGGTCCGTCCTCGGCCGGTGCGTGCTCGGCGCCGCCGACCGGCTCGGGCGTGCCGGTCTGCACCGCGGCCGGCGAGTCCACCGAGCTGTATCCGCCCGGGGCGTCGGGCGCGGCGGCCGGATGACCGCCGGTCGCACCGTCGGCCGTGTCGGCCGGTACCTGGGGAGCACCGGCGGAGTCCTCGGGCACGTCGCCGGCGCCTGCGGCGGCCCCGGGCACCTGTTCGTGGCGGGCGTCGCCCTCGGCCGGGGCGACATCCTCACCGGCCTTGTCCGCCGCGACCTGGTCGCCCGGGACCTTGTTGGCCGGCGGCCGACCGCTGCGGGCCGCCTTCCCCCGCGGGGTGTTCGCCGGGCCGAGATCCTCCGATGGCGGCGTCATGCCGGCACCGTCCCCTCGCCGGCGCTCGGGTTGGGTTGCGCGATGAGGGGCTCACTCGCTCGCTGTCTCTGGTTCATGCGTGCACGTCCATGCCGGAGCCCGGCTCGGCCCCCGGCGCGCCGATGGGCAGCTTGCGGTTCTTGCCGTACTTGACGGAGGACGGAACCAGCTCGGTGCGCTGACCGAGGAGTTGGGCGGCCCGCTTGGCGCCCAGTGGCTCGTCCTGGATCTTGGCGTGCAGCTTGAGGATCGCGTCGATCAGCATCTCGGGCCGCGGCGGGCAGCCGGGCAGGTACATGTCGACCGGCACGATGTGGTCGACGCCCTGGACCACGGCGTAGTTGTTGAACATGCCGCCGGACGATGCGCAGACGCCCATCGAGAGCACCCACTTGGGCTCGGGCATCTGGTCGTAGATCTGCCGCAGCACCGGTGCCATCTTCTGCGTCACCCGGCCGGCAACGATCATCAGATCCGCCTGCCGTGGTGACGCCCGGAACACCTCCATGCCGAACCGGCCGAGGTCGTAACGGGGGGCGCCGGTGGTCATCATCTCGATGGCACAACAGGCCAGCCCGAACGTGGCCGGGAACAGCGAGGCCCGGCGGGTCCAGTTGACCAACTTCTCGACCGTGGTCAGCAAGATTCCGTTGGGAAGCTTTTCCTCGATACCCATGGTTGCCTCACTCCTTCCGGATCAGTCCCAGTCCAAGCCGCCGCGACGCCACACGTAGACGTATGCAGCGAACACCGTGACGATGAACAGACCCATCTCCACGAGGCCGAAAACCCCTAGCGCGTCGGCACTCTGGGCCCACGGATAGAGGAAGATGATCTCGATGTCGAACACGATGAACAGCATCGCGGTCAGGTAGAACTTGATCGGGAACCGGCCGGCGGTCCCGGCCGGCAGCGGGGTCGGCTCGATCCCGCACTCGTAGGCGTCGAACTTCGCCCGGTTGAACCGTTTGGGGCCGATCAGGTCGGTCATCACGGTCGCGGTGGTGATGGCGAAGCCACCGGCGATGACGATCAGCAGGATGATCGGGATGTAGGCGGACAGCATCACACGCCTCCGGCTCGGGCCGATTCGAAACTGGAGATGGACGGCGGTGCCGCCGGCAAACGGCGGCAGGCAGCACCGCCGGTGCTTGCCGCGGCCTGACGTCGTTCGGCTCGACTAGACACTGGGAGCCACCCTGGTCAGGCCGCGCACCACGCGGTCGGCCCAGTCGCCGTCGCGGCTGTCGTACAGACCCGCGAGCAATTTGAGCACGAGGTACATCAGCCGCTTGCGCGGAAGACCGAGCCGGGTTGCGGTGCGCATGACCGTAGGGTGCCCGATCAACGCCGAGAACGCCCCTCCGAGCCGGTAGTAGGCCCCGAGATGGCTCTGCATCGCAGTGACGTAGCCGTGCAGCGCCGCCTCCCTGGCCGGCCCCTCCGGGCGGCCGAGGGCCTGCAGGGCGGATTCGGCGGCCAGCGACGCCGACTCCATGGCGTAGGCGATGCCCTCGCCGTTGAACGGGTTGACCGCGCCGCCCGAGTCGCCGACCAGCATCAGTCCGTTCGCGTAGTGCGGGGTCCGGTTGAAGCCCATCGGCAACCCGGCGCCGCCGATATTGCCGATGGCGTTGGCCTCACGCAGCCCCCACTCCTCCGGGGTCCCGTCCAGCCAGGTGCGCAGCAGGGCGCGATAGTCGGTGCGGCCGAACGCCTTGGACGAGTTCAGCATGCCCAGTCCGACATTGACCGTGCCGTCACCGAGTCCGAAGATCCAGCCGTAACCGGGCAGCAGCTTCGGTGAGTCCGGGTTGCTGCGGTCCCAGAGTTCGAGGTGGGATTCGAGGAAGTCGTCGTGCGTCCGCGGGCTGGTGTAGTAGCGACGGACGGCGACGCCCAGCGGTCGATCGTCGCGCTTGTTGATGCCCATGCCGAGGGCGATCCGAGCGGACACGCCGTCGGCGGCGATCACCAGCGGCGCGGAGAACGTCGTCGGCCCGTCGTCGGTTTTCGCGGTGACCCCGACGATCCGGCCGGTGCGCTCATCGATCACCGGTTCCTTCACGTTCGTGCCCTGGTGCATCCGGGCGCCGGCCTTCACGGCCAACGTGGCGAGCATCTCGTCGAAGTCGCGACGCGGCCGGACCAGACCGAAATCGGGGAAGTCGGCCAGGGTTGGCCATGCCAGTTCGAGGGTGCTGCCGCCACCGACGACCCGCAGCCCACGATTGCGGATCCAGTCGTCTCCGGAGACGTCGACCCCCAGCGCAATGACCTGCTTGACGCCGCGGGGAGTCAATCCGTCCCCGCACACCTTGTCCCGCGGAAACGTCGATTTCTCCAGCAGCAGCACGTCGACGCCGGCCCGGGCCAGGTAGGTCGCTGCCGTCGCGCCAGCCGGACCCGCGCCGACGACGATGACGTCGGCGGCGTTGTCCGTTCCCACGGCGCCTGGCAGCACGGCACTCCTGTCCTTCGTTGGGCCGATCCTGGTCCTGCCGGATCGGCGCACCCCTCGCCCAACGCGTCCATCATCGCCGGTATCGGCCCACATGGCAGCGGGGGCTGTGGCGACACGCGCACACGCTTGTGCACGCGTTCACGAAGTGGTGCGCGGTCAGTGTAGGTCCGCAGACGCAGCGTGCCTACGCAGGGTCAGATCGCCGGGGCCGGTCGGCCGCGATCGCCCTCCGGCCTCGATCGGCCGGTGATCCCGCGCGGCTCAGCCGGCCCGAATTGCGTGGTGCAGGGCGACCACCCCGAACGTCAGGTTCCGCCACGCCACGTCCTGCCAGCCGGATTCGCTGATCATCCTGGCCAGCGTCTTCTGATCGGGCCACGCCTGCATGGATTCGGCCAGGTAGACGTACGCCTCAGGGTTGGAGGACAGCCGGCTGGCGATCCTCGGCATCACCGAACGTAGGTAGAAGCCGTGTCCCCACCGGATGGGTCGCCGCGGCCGCGACACCTCGCAGACCAACAACTGGCCGCCGGGGCGGGTGACCCGGGCGAATTCGGCGAGCGCCGCGTGCGTGTCGTTGACGTTGCGCAGGCCGAAGGAGATCGTCACAGCGTCGAACGCGGCGTCGGCGAAGGGCAGGTGCAAGGCATCCCCGGCGACCTTGGGCACGTCCCGTTCGGCGCCTGCTCGCAGCATGCCGATGGAGAAGTCGGTGGCCACGCACCAGGCGCCGGACTCGCCCAACGCCACGGTCGACACCGCCGTCCCGGCGGCCACGTCGAGCACTTTCTGCCCCGGCACCAGGCCCAACGCGCGGACGGCCTGCCTGCGCCAGTGTCCGTCCTGACCGAACGAGATCAACGAGTTCGTCCGGTCGTACCCGCCGGCCACACCGTCGAACATCGCGGCGATCTGCTGTGGATCCTTGTCCAGACCGGCCCTTCCCATGACCGCAGAGGCTACCGATGGACCGTGCCGGATACGCGGTGATCCGGTGTTCGACGCGCGTTCGGCGCGGAATGTCACCTGGCCGCGGGGCCGTTTGCTCGCGGATCGGTCACCGGTCGGCCACCCGGCTGTGACCGGATCGTCACTCGCAATGGGCAGGCTGGTGGTGTGTCCTCGCTCGAGGTGCGTGCGCAGAGCAGGGTCGCCGGACCACCGGCGGCCCTGGTCTCCCGCGCGCTCGAGGTAGCCGGGCGGCTGGCCAACGACGCCGCCGAGGTGATCACCGCGACGGCCGGTCGCGGTGCGGGTGCAGGGACGAAGACGTCGCCGTTCGACTGGGTCACCGACACCGACCGCACGCTCGAGCGGCACACCCGCCGCGTGTTGGCCACCGACTTTCCCGACATCCCGGTGTTGGGCGAGGAGTTCGGCGGCCCCGCCGGCCTGGCGATGCCGTGGCAGCCCGGCGGGCCGGAGATGCTCTGGGTCGTCGACCCGGTCGACGGCACCAGCAATTACGTCGCCGGGTTGCCGTGGTGTGGCTACTCGCTCGGACTGGTCGACGCCCACGGCCCGGTGGTCGGGGTGATCGCGGACCCCTACCAGGCCCAGATCTATGCCGCGGCGCGCGGCCGCGGCCTGCGGGCCAACGGGAGACCGGTGGTAGCCAGGCCGGACTCGATCTCCGAGTCCAGCGCACTGGCCGGGGCGCTGGTACTGACCGAGCCGCCGCTGGTCGAATGTGCCCCACTGCTCCGGCTGATCCAGCGGTGCCCGACAAAGCACGCCGGTGTGCGGGTACTGGGTTCCTCCGCACTGGCGGTGACCCAGGTCGCGCTCGGCCGCGCGGCGGCCGCCGTGCTGTTCCGTTACGCGCCCTGGGATGTTGCCGGGGCACTGGCGCTGGCGGTCGAGGCCGGCATGGCCGTCACCGACCTGCACGGGACGGCCCACTCCTTCCCATCGGACGGCCTCATCGTTGCCACGCCACGGGCTGTTCCCGAGGTCCTGGACCTGCTTGCCGCGTAGCTCGGCGGCCCGTTCTCCCTTGGGCCCTACAGCTGCGCTCCGTCCGAGATGCGCTTCCGGGTGACCAGCGGCGCGCGGGACAGCAGGCAAAGTCCGGAGCGCCGTCGTAGCCAGACGACGATCGGCGTGGCGATCAGCCAGGTGACCATGGCCGCGAAGACGATCATGACGATGCCGACGCGCGCGGTGCGGCCGGCGACCCGGACGATGGCCGGGTCGACGGTGCTGTATTCCACGACGAACTCCTGGCCGACCGAGAGCAGACCGGGATAGAGCACCCCGCCGGGCGGCCGGACGGTCACCCCGGTGGCGTCGACGAATTCGATCCCGGTGCGCAGCGGCGACACGGAGAGCACTGTGGCGGTGGCCACTCCGAGATGATCGTCGATCCGGGAGTCGTTGACGTACATGGCGATCAGCAGTGCGGCCAGCATCACGGTGCACAACGTTGCAGCCAGCAGCACCAACCGCGCGGCCCAGGCGAGGCGGGGGTTGGGCGGCCGAGAGACCGGACCCGGCGGTTCGTCGGTCGGCACGGTGCGGAGTGTAGGTGGCGGGCCGGGCGAACGGGCGGCTCGACCGGGCTACCCTTGGCGCCGTGACGGCGTCCTCGGCTCCCCACCCGATCGGGCGGCGGGCGGTCACTCGACCGGTGGAGGAGGCGCCCGCCGATCTGATATCCGCGATGCCGGGTCCGACGGGGGCGGTGGCGTTTCTCGCTGACGGCGACGGCGTGGTCGGGTGGGGCGAATACGCCCGGTTCGAAACCCGTGGCCCCGGAGCCGCGGCCGAGATCTCCGGTTGGGTGGCCGACCTGGTTGCCGACCTCGACGTCGACGACCGGGTGGAGCTTCCCGGCAGCGGGCCGCTGGCCTTCGTCTCCCTCGGGTTCGACGAGCGGGACACGTCGGTGGCGATCATTCCGTCGATGGTGTTGGGCCGCCGCGATGGCGTGAGCTTTTCCACCGTCATCGGGAGTCCCCCGTTGCGTACCCCGACGCCGATCGCGTCACCCGGGGCGGTGCGTTACTCGGACTCCGGCCTGTCGGTAGCCGGATACACCTCAGCGGTGGCGGAGGCAGTGCGTCGGATCCGGGCCGGCGAGCTGCGCAAGGTCGTGCTCGCCCATGATCTGCAGGCGTGCACCGAAGATCCGGTCGACCAGCGACACGTGCTGCGCCGGCTGGCAGCTGTTTATCCGACCTGCTGGACCTTCGCGGTGGACGGTCTGGTGGGAGCGAGTCCGGAAACGCTGATCCGCCGAACCGGGCGAGCCATCTCGTCCCGGGTGCTGGCCGGGACCAAGTGGGCCGAGCACCGCGGCGACCAGGTCACCGCCGAGTTGTTGAGCAGTACCAAGGATCTGGCCGAACACGCGCTGGCGGTCGCCTCGGTCGCGGAGAGCCTGGCACCGCTCTGTGATCACCTCGACGTCCCGGAGACGCCACACCCGCTGGTGCTGGCGAACCTGACGCATCTGGCCACCGACATCGCCGGCCACCTCACGGTGGACGCGTCGGCGTTGGACCTGGCGGCCCGCTTGCATCCAACGGCCGCGGTCGGCGGCACGCCGCGGACTGCGGCGGTGCGGTTGATCCGGGAACTCGAGCCGGCACCCCGACGCCGCTACGCCGCGCCGATCGGTTGGCTCGATGCCCGCGGCGACGGTGAGTTCGCCATAGCCCTGCGGTGCGCGGAGATCTCCGGCCGTTCGGTCCGACTGATCGCCGGCGGCGGCATCATGGCCGACTCGATCCCCGAGGTGGAGGCCCGCGAGGCCCAGATCAAGATGATCCCCGTGCGGGACGCGCTGGAGTCGGCGTAGTCAGACCGTGAACGACCTCGTTCGACCGATCGCCTTGCAGACCAGTTCCACGATCGGGTTGTGCCGTTCAGGCCTTTCCCTGCTGCAGAATCCGGACGGCGTTACCGGAGGGATCTCGAACGCCCATGTCGGTGCCGTAGAAGTGCTCGGTGGGCTCCTGGGTGAAGTCGGTGACCCCCCGTTCGCGGAGCGTGTCGTACAGCGCACGCACGTCGTCAGCGATGAAGACGAGGCCACCGCCGAGCGCACCCTTGGTGATCAGCTCGCGGATTCGGTCTCCCGTCTGCGCGTCGTGCAGCGGCGGTCCGGGCACCTCGAGGGAGATCTCGGTTGCCCGGTCGCCGGGGACGCGAACGGTGAGCCAGCGGTATTCGCCTTCTTGTACGTCATTGCCCTTCTCGAGACCCAGTTTGTCGACGTAGAAGTCCAGTGCCTCGTCCTTGTCCAGGACGAAGATGGACGCGACGTTCAAGGCGGTGATCATGGTGTTCTCGGGCTCCGTTCTCTCGATGTTGCCCGATCTTATGGAGCCGTCACCTGCGCCGGCTTATCCAAACGTGCTCTCAGTACTGGGCGTCCCGACGCCGTTGACGGGTCGCATGGCAGCAAGCTGGACACAATGCGGCGCCACGATCGGGCCGTGGCCTTCCCGATAGGCGCTCGGGGTCTGGCCGACGATCTGCCGGAACGTTCGGCTGAACGTCCCGAGACTGCTGAAACCCACGTCGAAGCAGATCTCGGTCACGGTGCGGCCGCTCTCACGCAGCAGGAACATCGAACGCTCGACCCGCCGGCGCTGCAAGTAGCGATGGGGCGACTCACCGAACACAGCGCGGAAGCAGCGACTGAAGTGCGCGGGCGAGATGTGGGCCACCGCCGCCACAGCACGCACGTCGAGCGGGTCGGCGTAGGCCCGGTCCATGGCATCGCGGGCACGCAACAACCGCCGGTTCAGCTCTTCGGTTCCGCGGCTCATCCTCCAAGGCTAGGAGACCTGAGCCGACCGGTCTCGAGCGCACGCATCAGCCCAGCGCCGCCGCTACCTGCACACGCACAGACGCCAGGAACTCGCGCAACTCCGTCCGCACCGTTGGTACCTCGACCACCCGTAGTCCCTCCGGCGCGGCCAGCAGGTCCGCGAGTTCGTCGACCTCGGTCACCAGTACATGCTCGGCCCCGGCGCCCTCGACCAACCCGGCCAGCGACGCGCCGTGCGGCGTGCCGAAGATGCGCTCGAAGTACCGATCGTGTTCGGGCGCACCAGGTTCCAGCGTCCCGAAGATCGCGCCACCGTCGTTGTTGGACACCACGATGGTCAGGTCGGGGCGCGGTTCGTGCGGACCGATGACCAGACCGGTCAGGTCGTGCACGAAGGTGAGGTCGCCGACCAGTGCGGTGGTGGGCCGGCCGACGGACAGCGCGACTCCGATCGCGGTGGAATTCGTCCCGTCGATGCCGGCCACGCCCCGGTTCGCGTACAGGGACACACCATCGCGAGGACTGGTGAACAGCCCGACGTCACGGGGAATCTGGGAGGACCCGAGCACCAGCGCCGAACCGTCCGGGAGGCCGGCCACCACGGCGCCGGCCAGCCTGGGCGACGCCGCCAGATCGGCACCGGCCGTGACTCGACGAACGGCGGCGCCGGCGATCCGATCGGCCTCACGCCACGCGTTCGACCATCCCGCATCGGCTTCGTCGTCGAAGGCGGCCAACCCTGGAGAGATGTTCCGGGCGCGGCCCATCGGGTCCGCAGCGGCGGCGGCCGGAGCGACCACATCGACGGTGACGGCGTGGTCGCTCAGCAGGCCGGTGACCGAGCGGTAGAGAGTCGGCCGGCCCAGCACGATCACCCGCTCGGGCCGATGGGCGGCGAGGAACCGGGGCGCGTCGAGCAGGTGCAATCCGGCGGCGAGAATGTGCCGGCCTGCGGCCCCGCCTGCCTCGCTCACCACCGGATGGCCGGCCCGCGCGATCGCCTCCGCGGCAGGGTGGGTGAGATCGGCGACGAACAGCACCCGCTCCCCCGCCGCGGGCGCCGGGATCGGCGGACCTGACCTTGTCACCTCCGGATATGCCGTCCAGGGCACGCCGGCACCGGCCAGCGACTCCGGCCAGTCGTCCTCGCCCCGGTCGTGATCCGGTACCAGCGGCTCGTCCAACGGCAGGTTCAGCTGCACCGGGCCGGGCACGCCGGTGGCCGCCCCGCCGGCGTGGGCGAGTGCGCGACACACCATGCTGCGCCAGGACGCGTTCTGCCGGCCCGACCTGATCGGCACCCCGAACTCGTGGAAGAACCGCAGGGCCGGACCGAAGATCCTTGCCTGATCGATGGTCTGGTTCGCACCGACATCGCGCAGGCGGGGCGGCCGATCGGCCGACAACACCACCATCGGCACCCCGCCGTGATGCGCTTCGAGAACGGCCGGATGGAGGTTGGCCACGGCCGTCCCCGAGGTCGTGCAGACCGCGACCGGCCGGCCGCTGCCGCGGGCCAGGCCGAGAGCAAGGAACCCCGCGGTCCGCTCGTCGATCCGCACATGCAGCCTGATCCGACCGGCTGCGTCCGCCTCCGCCAGCGCGAACGACAACGGGGCATTCCGCGAGCCCGGGGCCAGTACCGCATCGCTGAGGCCACCCGCGATCAGTTCGTCGACCAGCACGCGAGCGAGCGCGGTCGACGGGTTCACTGCGCCATTGTCCCGTTCCGACTGAACAACGCCCCCGCCCGGGTCGTCCACAGCGGATCTGCCATTAGGTTGTGACCGACAGGAGGACGGATGAGCTATCTGGTGCGTACCGATTTCACCGACGACGAGCGGTGGTCGGCGCTCTGTGCGGCGATCGAGACAGGTTCCGAGGCCGACCCCATCGACGAGCCGTTCCTCGAGTACGTCTCCGACCCTGGTCTGCAGGGCGCCGATCTTCATGCCGTGCAGGCAGCGTTTCCGGATCCGGGCGAGACCGGAGTGTTGTACGTCGCCGACGCCGTGTCCTGCGGCGAGTCCTTCGGACTCGTCTGGGCGATCGATCTGTTGGACGAGCCGGGCAGGTCGTTCCTCATCCCGGCGGCCGAGGCCCACAACCTGGACGTCCACCTGTTGATCGCCAACATGGAGTTCGCCGATGGGGCGGACGCGGTGGATCAGGATGGGGTGTTCCGCGGTTGGTGACCGGAGAGCCTGTGGTCGACGATGCCCCGGACCGTGTCGGAGCGGCAGTGCGGTACGTCGCCATCGGTGACAGCTTCACCGAGGGCGTTGGGGACGAGGTCGACGGTGAACCACGTGGCTGGGCCGACCTGGTCGCCATCGGACTCGCCCAGGTGTACGGCGAGATCGATTATGCGTCGTTCGCGGTGCGCGGCAAGCTGCTCACCCCGATCGTCACCGAGCAGCTCGATGCTGCGCTTGCGCTGGACCCCAAACCGACCCTGCTCACGCTCAACGGCGGCGGCAACGACATGCTGCGACCCGGCATCGACGTCGACGACCTCGTGCGATTGACCGCGGGTGCCATCGACCGGACCGTCGCTGCTGGTGTGCGGCCTGTGGTCCTCGCCGGCCCGGATCCCTCCGCCGGACTTCCCTTCGGCACGACGATCCACCAACGCGGCGAACAGTTGACCGACAAGATCGGCCCCGTCGCACTCGACCGCGGCCTGACCTTCGTCAACTGTTTCGCCGACCAGACGATCCGCCGGGCCGGATATTGGAGCGAGGATCGGCTGCACCTCAACGCGTTCGGTCATCGGCGCATTGCCGATCTCGTGCTCGCGGCACTGGGTCATCCGCAGCCGGATCGGCCGCTGCCGCCCGACCCGGTGACGGAGCAGCGCTGGCGGACGGAGGCCCGCTACTACCGCCGGCACGTGGGCCCCTGGATCGGCCGCCGCCTGCGCCGCACGTCCTCGGGCGACGGGCACCCGCCGAAACACCCGACCTGGCAGCGGATCGCGGCGGCGCCTGACGCCCCCGGCTGACCAGGTGCGGCGAGGATCAACTCCGCGTTGGGGACTGCAGTGATGCATGACGCCACGAGCCTCGTCTCGCCCGTTGAGCCTCGCAGTGCCGCGGATCGGGGTCAGAGGAGCGAGACGACGCGGCTCAGGCGGTCCAGCCAGAACCGGGTGGTGTCCGGGGCAGCCGCCCAGCGATCCAACAGCTCGGGGGTGGGGGCCGGCGCGTACAGCGGCACCGGCAGGAAGCCGTCGACCGGCCTGCCGCTGCGGGCGGTGACGTCACCGGTGAGCAGGGAGGCCGTGGCCAGGCCGCAGGCATAGGGCAGCTCCGGGAGCGCGCCGGCCAGCGCCAGGCCGGCGGCCAGGCCGACGGAGGTGTCCAACGCCGACGACACGACGACCGGCAATCCACAGGTCTGGGCCACCCGCAGCGCCGCGAACGCACCGCCGAGCGGTGCCACCTTGATCACCGCGATGTCGGCGGCACCAGCCAGTGCCACCTTGGCCGGGTCACTCGCCAGCCGAATCGACTCGTCAGCGGCGATGGGCACGCCGACCGCCGACCGCACCTGCGCCAAGTCGTCGACGCGTCGGCAGGGCTGCTCGACGTATTCCAGACCTTGGGCCGCCGTCTCCAGCGCACCGATCGCGTCGATGGCCTCGGCCACCGTCCAGGCGGCGTTGGCGTCCACCCGGATCCGGCCCGCGACGCCGAGCGCCGAGCGGACCGCGGCCACCCGCGCGCAGTCGGCGGCCAGATCGGACCGGACGTCGGCCACCTTGACCTTCGCGGTGGCACACCCGGACCTTGCAACCAGGTCAGCCGCGGCGTCAGGCGAAACCACCGGGACGGTGGCGTTGACCGGGACCCGACTGCGCACCGGGTCCGGCCAGTTCCGGGACGCGCTGTCGATCGCCGCCCGGAGCCAGGGCACGCACGCGCGGTCGTCGTAGTCCCGGAACGGCGCAAATTCCGACCAGCCGGCCGGGCCGTCCAACAGCACCCCTTCCCGGACCGTGATCCCGCGGAACCGGGTGCGCATCGGGATCGCGAACACGCGGGCCGTCGACAGCAGGTCGGCGAGGTCGGTGGGCACCGACTCATGGTGCCGCACCGATCCCGCCGACCCGTCGGCGCCCGTTCAGTCGCCCTTGACGTTGACCACCTGGTGCAGGACGTGCTCGATCTCCACCAGGTCGGCCGCATCCGCCATCACCTGGTCGATGGGCTTGTAGGCGGCCGGGATCTCGTCGATGAAGGCGTCGGTGTCCCGGTACTCGATGCCCGCCATGGCCGTCCGCAGATCGTCGGCGGTGAACGTCTTCCGCGCCCTTGACCGGCTGTACACCCGACCGGCACCGTGCGGGGCCGAGTTCAGCGACATGGCATTTCCCTTGCCGGACACCACGTACGACGCCGTAGCCATCGAGCCCGGGATCAGGCCGGGTACGCCGGTGCCGGCGTGGATCGCGCCCTTCCTCGACACCCACAGCTGCCGGCCGAAGTGCTCCTCCGACGCGGTGTAGTTGTGGTGGCAGTTGATGTCCGAGGAGATCTCGACGTCCACCTTGGCCCAGTGCGCCACCGCGGTGACCACCCGCTCCATCATCTCGTCCCGGTTCAGCGCAGCGAACCGCTGGGCCCAGACCAACTCGGCCAGGTAGTCGGCGAACTCATCGGTTCCCTCGGTCAGGTACGCCAGATCCCGATCCGGCAGCTCGACCTGCTGGGCCGCCATCATCTGCCGGGCCACCGAGATGTGGTGCATGGCAATTCGATTGCCGACGCCCCGCGATCCCGAGTGCAGGAACAGCCAGATCCGGTCCGTCTCGTCAACACTGCATTCGATGAAGTGGTTGCCCGAGCCCAGCGAGCCGAGCTGGCGCCGCCAGTGCCCGGCGTACTGGTTGATCCGCTCGAGCCGACCGGCCGCCGCCAACTCGAGCTCGGCGATCCGGGGCTCGGCCGTCGGCAGTACCTTCCGGTTGTCGTGGCCGGCCGAAAGCGGGATGCTCCGCTCGATCGAGTGCCGCAGGGCGGCGAGATCACCTGCCATGACGGCACTCCGGCTCAGCTGGGTGCGAACCGCCCGCATGCCGCAGCCGATGTCGACGCCGACCGCGGCCGGGATGATCGCTCCCTCGGTCGGGATCACCGAGCCGACGGTCGCGCCCTTGCCCAGGTGGGCGTCCGGCATCAGCGCGAGGTGGGGGTGGATGAACGGCAGCGTGGAGGTGGTGACAGCCTGGGCCAGCGTCGCCTCGTCGACGATGCTCGCCCAGCTGACCAACGTGTCATTGAGCTGCTTCATGATTGATTCCTCTCGATTGTCAGGCATGCGTGATCGACCCGTGCGACGGCGGGCGACAGGCCGCGGCCACCGCGGGTGGGCCGACTTCAGGTTGGGTCGCGGTTCGCGCCGGCTCAGCCGCGCGCGGGCTTCGATTCGATCAATCGACAGGTGCGCAGGGCGAAGCGGCGCGGCGTTGGTCGCTGCGCGCGCTCGTCGTACCGCTGCCCGTGCAGCGTCTGCTCCGTCATCGTGGTCCGATCGTCGACCCGGCCCGGTCGGCCGAGAGTGAGGTGCGCCGCATCGCGCACGCCGGATGACCGTAAGCCCCGGCCGCTGCCGAAACCAGCGAATTGTCGACGTCCGGGCGCGAAACCCGGACCTTCGCAACGGCTATCGCGCATTCGCAATGGTTGGGGACATGCGCAACATGCGCGCACGGTGCGAATGACGCCAACGCTTGCGGATGCCACCGACGGCTGGCGGATGCCACCGGCGGCTGGCGGATTGGAGTCGGAGTCGGGGCTCAGCCCGACGGGATCGGCGCGGTGATCGGGCCCGGATTCCCGGTCGGCCGCGGCAGCCGGATGGTCATGGCCACCCCACCCTCGGGCGCCGGCGTTGCGGCGATGCTGCCGCCCAACCGCTCGACCAGTTGCCGGGCCAGACCGAGCCCCAACCCCGCGCCGACGGGGCGGCGGCCCCGATAGCGCTCGTTGAGCACACCCTGATCGAACGCCACGGGATAGTCCTCCGGGGCCAATCCCGGTCCGCCGTCGCGTACCTGCAGCACGGCGACGCCCGGAGCCGTCGACAGTTCCAGCACAAGCGGCAGGCCGGGTCCGAGCAACCGCAACGCGTTCTCCGCCAACCCGTCGAGCACCTGGCGCAGCCGCCGCGGATCGGTGTGCACCACTACCGGGTCCGCGGGCAGCAACACCTGCAGTGGCACCCCGGCAGCATGGCATCGGGCGGACCAGACATCGGCCATCCCCCGCAACAACCCCGCCAGGTCGACCGGGACCGGTTCGATCCGCAGGGTCGACGAGCCCAACCGGGCCAGGTCGAGCAGGTCCGACACCATCCGTTCCATCCGTGACGCCTCGGCCCGGATGGTCAGGGCCACCTGCGGCACCTCGGCGGCGGGGACGATCCCGTCGGCCAGCGCATCGGCCTGGCCGGCGATACCGGCCAGCGGGGTGCGCAGGTCGTGCGAAACAGCAGCCAGGAAGTCGCGTTGGCCGGCTTCACTGCGGGCCAACGCATCGGCGAGGCCATTGACCGCCGTGGCCACCTCGGCGACCTCGGCGGATCCACCGACCGCCACCCTGACCCCCCGGTCCCCTGATGACATCGCCTGGGCGGCCGCGGCGGTACGCCGCAGGGTCCGGGTGGCGAGTCGAGCGAACAACCACCCGGCGACGGCCGCCGCGATGACACCGATACCCAAGGCCAGCAGCACCCGGCGTTGCAGCGTTCCCCTGGTAGCGGCGGCCACGTCCAGCGGCGCGACCAGCGCGACCGCACCGCCGTCGACCGCCCGGGATTCGACCAGCAACGACACGCCGTCGACCAGCACGGTCGCCGACAGCGAGGCCGCAGGCACGACGCCCGCCTCGGTGGCCGCCCGTTTGGCCCGGTCGTCGCCGGAGGTCTGCCGACCGCGCGGGCCCACCCGGACGACGGCAATACCCTGCCCGGTGAGGATCTGCTGCACCTTGCCCAGTCCGACCCGCTGTCCGTTTCCTCCCGAGTCCGAGAGCTGCGCGGCGACCACATCGGCCTGACCGGCCAGGTTCGCCTTGGCGGTCTCGGTGGCCGCGTTGCGAATCAGCGCGGTGCCGACGACGCCGGCGATCAGCGCGGTGAGTACGGCGACCGCGACCATCGACAAGCTGATCTGCAAGGCCAGTGGCATCCGCCGGCGCCGAACCTTCCGCATCCGGGGACTCACCCACCGCACGGGCGCTCATCGCGGGCTCACGGACGCCGGCTCATGGCGCCTCGGCCGAGTATCCGACACCGCGGACCGTGCGGATCGGGCTGGCCGCACCGAGTTTCGAGCGGAGCGCGGCTATGTGCACGTCGACGGTGCGCGCGCCGGCGGCGGAGGCGTAGCCCCACACCGAGCTGAGCAGCGACGGGCGGTCGAAGACCTGCCCCGGTCGCCGCATGAGGTGGACCAGGAGGTCGAATTCGGTCGCGGTCAGGCCGACCTCATCGCCGGCGGCGTACACCCGGCGACCTGGCAGATCCACCCGGACCGCCCCGATGACCAACTGTCCCGAAGCGCCGACCGGTTGCGGTCCGGACCGCCGGAGCACGGTACGCAACCGGGCCATCAACTCGCGGGGGTGGAACGGTTTGACCAGGTAGTCATCGGCGCCGGCTTCCAGTCCGATGATCCGGTCGACATCCTCGTCGCGGGCGGTGACGAACACCACCGGGGTCCAGTCGCCCGCCGAACGCAGGTCGCGACACAGGCTCAGCCCGTCGATGTCGGGCAGACCGATGTCGAGGATGACAGCAACGGGTCGGTCGCGACGCAGGGCGGCCAGGCCGTCGGCCCCATTCCTGGCGAACGCCGCGGTGAAACCGTCGGCTGTCAGGTACCGGCGGATGACGTCGGCGATGGCCGGTTCGTCCTCGATGACCAGCACCAGGCCGCGTCCGGTCCCCGACTCGGTCACCCCTCACCTCCCCGCCGGGCGCCGCGCCAACGCCGACCGGTGCCCACCGCTGCACACCGCCACGGCCGCCCGCTGCCCATTGCCGCCCGCTGCATTGTCCTGCAGATCAGCAGTGCGCGGTGTGCACCCCGGCCAACGCGCCGGCCAGCGCCTCGAGCTTGATCGCCGATGCCGCCCGCTTCGTCGCACGATCGGTCAACTTCTCGGCGGTCGCGGTGTCGCCGGCCGCCTTGGCCTTGGCCGCCTGAGCTTTCAGCCAGGCCACCGAGCCCTTGGTGTCGGCTCCGGCCTTGGTCCTGTCGACGGCCTTCTGCGCACGCTTGTCCAGGTGCTCCAGTCGCTTGCAGGCGCGGTTGAGCACCTTGTCCCTGTCCTTCTTGGCCGGCCGGGTCGAAGTCGTGCTCGATCCGGCCGCGGGCGCGGCGGAGCCCGTGGTGCTGACCGCAGCCGCGGCGGGAATCGGCGAGGCGACAGCGGCCGGAGCGGTGAGCACGACGATGGTGGTGCCGAGGGCCAGGGCGCCGGCGGCGGCCCCGGAGATGATGGCGTTGCGCTTGTGCATGGCCTTCCTTCCCGGCCGGCAGGGCGCCGGCCGATCACGACGGTGCCCTGGGCGCGCTCGGCGGTGGTTCGGCCTGTGTTCGGGTTCGATGAAGATCGACCTACAGTCGTGCCATGCCCACCCCCGGCGTCAGTGAACTGTTCGAACCCGACCGTTGGCGGCCCGTCGACGGTTTCGCCTTCACCGACATCACCTATCACCGGGCCATCGGCCGGCGGGCGACCGGCGACATGGGTGATCTCGGCACGGTGCGCATCGCGTTCGACCGGCCCGAGGTGCGCAACGCGTTCCGGCCGCACACCGTCGACGAGTTGTACACCGCGCTGGACCACGCCCGGATGACCTCCGACGTCGGCTGCGTGCTGCTCACCGGCAATGGGCCCAGCCCCCGCGACGGCGGGTGGGCGTTCTGTTCCGGCGGTGACCAGCGAATCCGGGGCCGAGACGGTTACCGGTATGCCGAGGGCGAGGGCGCCGAGACGGTGGATCCGGCCAGGGCCGGCCGGCTGCACATCCTTGAGGTGCAGCGGCTGATCCGGTTCATGCCGAAGGTGGTCGTCGCGGTGGTCCCGGGGTGGGCGGCGGGCGGCGGGCACTCCCTGCATGTCACGGCCGACCTGACATTGGCCTCCGCCGAGCACGCGAGGTTCAAGCAGACCGACGCCGATGTGGGCAGTTTCGACGGCGGCTACGGTTCGGCCTATCTGGCCAGGATGGTCGGGCAGAAGTTCGCCAGGGAGATCTTCTTCCTGGGCCGGGAGTACACGGCCGAGCAGATGCACGCGATGGGTGCGGTCAACGCGGTCGTGCCGCACGCCGACCTGGAGAACGTGGCGCTGGAATGGGCGGCGGAGATCAATGCCAAGTCACCCACCGCGCAACGCATGCTGAAGTACGCCTTCAACCTGGTCGACGACGGCCTCGTGGGTCAGCAACTGTTCGCCGGCGAGGCCACCCGGCTCGCCTACGGCACGGACGAGGCGGTCGAGGGAAGGGACTCGTTCCTGCAGAAGCGACCGGCGGATTTCACCCGTTTTCCCTGGGCCTACTGACCGGTGGTGTCCGACGCCGAGACAGCCAGGGCTGCGCAGCGGTTCCTGCAACCGCTGCCGCTGCCGGCCGGACCGGGTGTGCTCGCGGCTCTGCCCGCGCTCGCTGCCGCGCTGCAGGGCCGAGGGCCTGCGCTGCTGCCGATCGCGGCAGGCACGGCGGCACCGGCCGAGCTTGCGCCTGGCGCCCCGCTGGCCGCAGGCGAGGACGATCCCGCCGACCCCACCGCTCTGGTCGTGACGACCTCGGGTTCCACCGGAACGGCCAAGGGCGCGCTGCTCTCCGCAGGCGCGCTGCGCGCATCTGCGGCGGCGACCGACGAACGGCTGGGCGGTCCCGGCCGATGGCTGTTGGCCCTCCCGCCCTGGCACGTTGCCGGTCTGCAGGTCCTCCTGCGCTCCCTGCGCGGAGAGCCCCCGGTCGTGCTGCCGGCGGGACCGTTCCGCCCGGAGGTGTTCATCGCGACCGCTCGCACGTTGCCGGCCGGCCGCAAGTACGTCTCGCTGGTGCCCACCCAGCTGCACCGGATCCTGCAGGATCCCAGGGCCACGGAGGTGCTCGCCGGGTTCGACGCCGTGCTGGTCGGCGGAGCCGCCACCGCACCGGCCGTGCTAGCCGCGGCCCGCTCGGCCGGCGTCACCGCGGTCACCACCTATGGGATGACGGAGACCTGTGGCGGCTGCGTCTACGACGGACGTCCGCTGGACGGTGTATCGGTGGACCTGGAGTTCGTTGACGCCGTCCCAGGTGGCCCCGGTCGTGTCGTCCTCTCCGGGCCGGTGGTGGCCAGGGGCTATCGCGGCCGTCCGCGGGACGCGGCATTCGCCGTCCCCGGCAGCTTCGTCACCGGCGACCTCGGCGCCTGGTCCGACGACCGCTTGCAGGTCCTCGGACGCGTGGACGACGTCATCGTGACCGGCGGGCTGAAGGTTGCGCCGCAGCAGGTGGAGGCAGTCATCGTCGCCCTGCCCGGAGTAGCCGCCGCCGTGGTGGTCGGCCTGCCCGACGAGCAGTGGGGTGAGGTGGTCACCGCGGTGGTGGTGCCGACGGATCCGGACTTCGATCCCGAAGCGATCCGCCGGCTGAGCTCGCTGGCGCCGCATCAGCGGCCGCGGCGGATCGAACTGGTCAGAGCCATACCGGAGCGCGGCCCAGGTAAACCCGATCGCCGGGCGATCCGGGACAGTCTGATGCGCGCGGCTCCGCGACCGGACAACGACCACCCACGAGCGGAGTGGGACGTACCCGGCCCGTAGGGTCGGGCGTCGTGGCATCGGTCAGGCAGTGGGTGGCAGCGGCCCGCCCGCGCACCCTCCCGGCGGCCATCGCCCCGGTGTTGGTCGGCTGTGGCGCCGGTTACGCCCTCGGCGGGTTCTCCTGGTGGCGCGGGGTGGTGGCCATGGTCGTCTCGCTGGCCCTGCAGGTCGGGGTGAACTACGCCAACGACTACTCGGACGGCATCCGCGGCACGGACACCGACCGGGTCGGACCGTTCCGCATGGTCGGCTCGGGTTCGGCCCGGCCCGGCACCGTCAAGGCCGCAGCGTTCGCCGCGTTCGGCGTCGCCGGACTCGCCGGGATCGCCCTGGCCGCGGTAGCCGGTTGGTGGCTGCTGGTCGTCGGTGCGGCCTGCGTACTCGCTGCGTGGTTCTACACGGGCGGGTCGCGCCCCTACGGCTACGCCGGCTACGGCGAAATCTTCGTGTTCGTGTTCTTCGGGCTGGTGGCCGTGCTGGGCACCACCTACGTGCAGGCCGGGCGGGTGTCGCTGACCGCACTGGCCGCCGCGATCGGCGTCGGGTTGCTGGCCTGCGCGCTGCTGGTGGCCAACAACCTCCGCGACGTGCTCACCGATCCGGCAGCGGGCAAACGGACCCTGGCCGTCGTACTCGGAGAGTCGTTGACCCGCAAGGTGTACGTCCTTCTCGTGGGCGGCTCGATGCTCGCGGTGGCGGTCATCGGGCTGCGCCACCCGTGGTGCCTGCTCGCCCTCGGTTCGGCGATTCTGGCCATCGCGCCGGTGCGTACGGTGCTGTCAGGGGCCAGGGGCAGAGCGCTGATCCCGGTACTGGGTCAGACCGGTCGGTTGCAGGTCGGTTACGCGGTGCTGCTGACCGCCGGACTCGTGCTGGGTACCTGAGGCCCGGCACCCTCAGACGGTGCGATCACGACCGTTGCACATTCGTACTCGCGCCCAGGGGCTCCGACTTGGCACGATGGACGGGTGTACGTCGCCGGTCGGCACAGCTGGCGGATCTCGATAGACGAGCCGCCGGTGCTCCGACTTGCGCTCTACCTGCGGGAGATCTACCAACTGACGGCGCGCACCGACCCGGCGATCCCGCCGCTCGATCCACCGGCGAGCGCATGGCCCGCCTGGGCGCGACGACCACCGCCGATGGAGCCGATGCAGCTGACCAGCATCGAGCGGGAGGCCGCATCGATCCAGTGGGCGCGGTGGTGGCGGCACGCGGTACATCTCGGCACGTCTGCGATGCGCGAACTGACACCGCCGACGTTCAAGTCCTTCTCGCACGTCCCCGAGCTACGCGCGCTGCTCGTCCGGCATTACACCCAGGCCCTGCTGTGGGCCGATGCGTTCGCCGACGACCCGCGGCTCAAACGTGATCACCTGGCACCGGGAACCCGGCTGACCGAACTGGTCCACGAGCTCGAGTCGGCAGCCGGACGCACGGCGCGACCGTTCGAACTGCGCATCACGGTGATCCCGGTGCAGACCAAGCACGCGTGGATCCTGGACCAGGGCCACTTGCTGATCACCCACCATTTGATCGCCGACGACGAAAACGTGCTGGACTGGCTACGCCCGAAGATTCGGGCGCTGGTCTAGGACGCGCCTTCCAACTCCGTTCGGACCGCCTCGGGCATTGCCAACCGGTTGCCGCGCCGGCTCGGCCACCTACCGGTCGCCGTCCGGTGCGTCCTCACCGGCCAGCGCCGCCCGCAGGCGAGCCCGTTGGCTGCCCCTGGCGGTCGATCGCTCGGCCAGCAGGACGCCGACCCGGTGCCGCTGCGCCGGCAGCAGCAGCCAGGCCATCGGCAGTTGGAGGACGACCGCCAACAGCACAGCCAGCAACAGTGGCACCTCGACGTCGAACGCCATCGGCAGGTAGTAGAGAACCAGGAATACCGCGGCCAGCAATCCGAGCCGCAGCAGGGTGTAGCCGGTCAGGGTCCTGGCCACCTCGGCCCTTCGGGTGATCACCCGTCGTCCTCACCGGTGGCGAGCAGTAGAACCGCCCGGGCGTAGGCGTCCGCGGCGCTGGCCGCCGACGCGGTGACGGCCCGCCCGGCCATCTGCAGGTCGACCCGGTAACCGGCGTCCTCACGGCGCAACGAGCGGAACGCGCCACCGAGCAGGCCACGCAACTGTTCTTCCGACGGCAACCAGACCACCTCCTCCTGCAGGATGCTGTCCAGCGCCCATTCGACGGTCCCGTTGAACCGCAACAGGTTACGTCCCGAAGTTCCGACCACGTCGACGACCATGGTGGCAACCACGAACACCGTGGCGTCCATCCCCTTGTCCGGGATGGCGAAGCGATCACCCTCGGTCGGCTCCCAGCGCACTCCGCCGGCCGCCAGCCGCCGGGCCAGGTCGAGCGAGATCACCTGTCCTCCGCGGCGGGGCTCACCGCGACCGGGTCCGTCCCCGCAGGTTCATCGTTCGGGGGTGGTCGCGCCTCGAACCGGGTGGCCAGGACGACCATGGTGCGGGTGCGGGCGACGCCGTCGATGTTGCGCAGGCGTCCGAGGCATCGATGCAGTTCATCCACGGTCGGGACCCGCACCTTGAGGATGAAGGCCTCGTCGCCGGCCACCGCGTAACAGCTCTCCACCTCGACCATGCGGTCGAGCGCAGCGGCGATCTGCTCATCCTGGCCGTTCTCCCCCGGGATGATGCTGATCAGCGCGGTGACGCCGATACCGAGGGCGCTCGGCTCGACGATCGCTCGGTAGCCGGTGATGATGCCGGCCGACTCCAGCTTCGCGACCCGTTCGTGCACCGCGGACGACGACAGGCCGACGGAGCGCGCGAGCTCGGCATAGGAGGCCCTGCCGTCTGCGCGCAGGACGTCGAGCAATTGCCGATCCACGGCATCCATCGGCGCGCCCCCTTTCCTCACGTCCCTGTTCTCACGTCACTGCTTCACGTCACTGCTTCGTAGTCTGCACCGACCCGGGCGGGTCGGACCGAGGCCCCTGGCCGATGAACACCGGACCGATGAACACCGGACCGTTGAACCCTGGGCCGATGAACACCGGGACGGATGACCGGGCCTTGTCCCTGGTGAGGCATGACCCACACAAACCGAGAGCACTGCTCACTTCACGTGACCTGACCGTGACGAAACCGCTGCGTCGGCGCTGGGACCTGAGCGAGCGGGGTCCGATCGGCCCATTGCCAGTTGTCGCTGTGGGCAGGTCGCGCACTCCCTTCGACGGCATGGCCGGGGGAATAGGCCGCAGATCGCCCATCCGGGTGAAGTTCCGAGGAAAAGGCTATTCCAGACAAAGCGCATGTTTGAAACGCGCCGTTACCGGGCTGACTATCGAGTAACCCCCCGAAAGGGCGCACAATGGGCATCACACGCCAGTCCCGGCGCGCACACACCAACGAGCGCAGTCATTCGTTCCGGGGCACGAATTGATGAGGAGGCACGACAGGTGAGTGTGGAGAACACCGAACGCTTGCTGACCCCTGGTGAGGTCGCGCTGATGTTCCGGGTGGATCCCAAAACGGTCACCCGCTGGGCATCGGCGGGTCGCATCGGATCAATCCGGACTCCGGGTGGCCACCGTAGGTTCCGCGAGTCCGAGGTGAGCGCCCTGCTCGCCGACCTGACCGTGGAGGCCTCGCGCAGCAGCGCGTGACCGATTGTTGAGGTCCGCCCCGGCCGGATGGGAATCCGACCGGGGCGGACGTCTGTCCTCGACCAGGCGTGTCCTGCCGACGAACAGACCTGTTACCAAAGCGTGGTGTTCGACCGGCCAACGGAGCGGCGTAGACCTGCGTACTGTTGGTTCGGACAGGAGGAGGCGCCGATGTACGTGCTCGTGGCCCTCGCGGTGACGGTACTGGTGGTCGCCTTGGCGTGGCGCGGGTTCGGCGCGGACGCCATGCGCGACCGGGAACGGCAGGAGCCGACAGCACCGCCCCGACTGCACCGGCCGACCAAGGCCCCCCGACAGATCGCACCGGACGACGACCCCGAGTTCCTGGGGGAGATCGACCGCAAGCTCCGCGGCGAGGACAAGAGCAGCTGACAGACCCGCTGAGCTAGCGGCATCGAGCTGCTGGTCAGTTCAGTCCGGCGTAGGAATGCAGGCCGGAGACGACCATGTTCACGAAGAACAGGTTGAAGATGATGGCCGCGAACCCGAACACCGAGATCCAGGCCGCCCGTACTCCGCGCCAGCCGGTGGTCGCCCTGGCGTGCAGGTAGCAGGCGTAGATCACCCAGCTGATGAAGGCGACCGTCTCCTTCGGGTCCCAACCCCAGTAACGCCCCCACGCCACCTCTGCCCACATCGCGCCGGCAATGATGGCGAAGGTGTAGACCGGGAAGGCGATGATCGCGGTTCGGTAGGCGATCCGGTCCAACGTCGCCAGCGACGGGAGTTTGGCCAGCGCGCCGCCCTCCAGGTCGGCGATCCGGGCGGTGTCATCGGCCTGCCGGGCGGACACGAGCCGCTTTTCGTAGCGCGCCCGCACGATGTACATCAGCGAGGCGGCGCCGGACACCAACAGGACGCTCGCGGACAGCGAGATCGTCGTGACGTGGATCCATTTCCAGTACGAGTTCAACGCGGGCACCACCGGTCCGGCCGGCGTGTAGAGCACCGTCCCGGCCAGGAATGCCAGGAGCGCGACCGGCAGCATCACGAAAAGGCCGAGCTGCCGGGCGCCGGTCCTGGCCAGCACGATCAACCAGCACAGTGTCGCCGCGGCACAGATCATCGAGGTGAACTCGTACATGTTGGCCAGCGGCAGTCGGCCGGCGGCAAAACCACGACACACGATGGAGATCACGTTGGCCACCAGCGCCACCACGGTGACGACGACCGCCGAGCGACCGAACCTCACACCCCACGGTGCCTTGTCGGCCGGCGGGACCACGCCGATGCCCTCGGGGCGGGTGATCACCGTGGTGCCGCCGGCCCGGTTGGCCGCTCGCAGCTGGGCGCTGGCCGCCTCGTCCCTGGTCGGCTGAATCCGTCGTCCCGCGAACTCGATGCCGTAGCAGACCAGGGCGACCACGTAGCCGGCCATGGCGCACTCGAACGCCAGGTCCGACAGCCGCGCCAGCGTCTCGTTGACCACCTCAGCCACCCTTTCGCTTACCGCTCGTGACCCACTCGCCCGGTGATCCGGTCGGTGGCGCTCCGGCCAGCGCGACCAGCCGGGCAAACTCCTCGCCGTACCCGGCCTGGTCGGTCCGAGCCAGCCCACCGATCTCGACAACCGTACGACCAGGGCCGTCGTCCGGACCAGTCGGCCGGAGCCGGAACCAGACCCGTCGCCGCTTGATCGTCAGCGACAGCATCAAGCCGGCCAAGAGCATGATCGCGGACACCAACGCCCAACCCTGGGCCGGATCGTAGGAGGTCTGTAACGACACCCACTCCTTCAGCCCGGTGAAGGTGATCTTCGTACCGTCGTCGAGGGTGACCGACTGGCCCTTGTACAGATTCACCCGCGACTGCTTGACCAACGCGCCCTTGTCGACCTGATTCTGGTCGATGGTGAACACCGACTGGGCGCGGCCGCTTTCCATCCCGAGATCGCCGCGGTAGATGTCGACCGCCACACCGGGTTTGATCGCCGCCGGGTAGACCGAGGACATGATTCCGCCGTTGATCACGGCGGTCGGCGCCGCGATGCCGACGATGGCCAACTGGTGCCTGCGGAT
Source organism: uncultured Actinomycetota bacterium (assembly GCA_963834185.1). Taxonomy (GTDB): domain Bacteria; phylum Actinomycetota; class Actinomycetes; order Mycobacteriales; family Nakamurellaceae; genus Nakamurella. Next base: position 42,422 of record CAWIAR010000009.1, on the reverse strand, counting down.
GTCGTCACCGGTGGCCCCGGGTGGGTCGGTGATCTTGACCGCCCCTTCCGAGGTGAAGTTCGGATCGCCGCCCGCCGGTTGGAACGGCTGCGCATACTCCCGGACCGATCCGTCCGGGAAGGTGACCTGGAACTGCGGGGTGTAGCCGTGCCCGAGCAGGTAGAGCCGCTCGCCGCCGATCCGCAGCGGGTCGTTGACCTGCAGGAGGGCACTGGTCCACGAGTCGCCGGCCAGCTGGGCAGTGTCCTGGTAGCGGACGTCGGCCCGGAACGCGGTCGCCTGTCCGGCCTCGGTGTAGGTCGCGGAGAACGAGTCGACCTGGACGCAGAAGGGGTTCAGCTCGGTGCCGTCGACGGTGAGCCCAGGGCGGAAGTTGTCATAGCTGGCCGGCGAGGTCGAGCAGAAGCCGTCGCCGCTGGTGACGATCACCGAGCCCTCGTAGCCGAACAACTTGCCGACCGCCACGGCCAGCAGCAGCCCGAGCAGGGCCAGGTGGAACACCAGGTTGCCGACCTCACGCAGGTAGCCGCGCTCGGCCGACAGGGTCACCGTGTCCGCGGCCTCCTCCCTGCGCGCCACCCGCCAGCGCCGCCACCGTCGGCCCGCGAGGCCAAGGGACACCCGGTCGGCGACCGCAGAGGGCGAACCCGGGACGGTCGACCGGGCATGGTGCGGAAGCCTGCCGAGGTTGCGTGGGGTGGCCACCGGGGCTGCCCGCAGCTGCCGCACGAACTCCCAGCTGCGGGGCAGCACACAGCCGATCAGCGAGGTGAACAGCAGCAGGTAGATGGCCGCGTACCAGGGTGAGGCGAACACCTCGAAAAACCCGAGCCGGTCCAGCCACGGCCCCAGCGTCGGGTGGTCGATGAGGTATTGCGCGGTCTTGGCCGTGTTCAACGACCACTGTGGCAGCAGCGCGCCCGGCAGCGACGCCATGGCCAGGAGGAACAACAGCAACAGCGCGGTGCGCATGCTGGTCAAGCGGCGCCACAGATTGCGGAAGACCGCCCAGATGGTTTGCAGCGCACCAGGTTTGCGGCGGCGCGGAACTTCGGCCGACCCGTCAGGTGCACCGGCGCCTGAATCGGCCCGGTCGAGTTCGGCCAGCTGGGCATCGGCCACCCGATCAGCCACTCCGCGGCCGGCCGAGCCCGGGGCCGGGGACGTCACAGCACTGCCCCGACGTCGGCGTAGCGGGTCCGCAGCCACGCCACCAGGTCACCCCAGAGTCCGGTCACCATGAGCAGGCCGAGCCCGATGAGCAGCACCCCGCCGATCACCTGGATAGCCCGCGAGTGTCGGCGCAGCACACCGACCGCGGTGGTGGCCCAGCCGAATCCGAGGGCCAGCGCGACGAACGGCAGACCAAGGCCGACGCAGTACAGGATGACCAGGATGAGCCCACGCCAGGCGTTTCCGTTCCAGTCCGAACTGATGGCCAGGGCGTTGACGCCGGCAAAGGTCGGCCCCATGCAGACCGTCCAGCCGATCGCGAAGAACGCACCGAGGAGCACCGCGCCCCACACCCGGCCGGTGGGCCGGGCGTGGATCCTGGCCTCGCGCTGCAGCGGGCGGACGTAGCCGAGCATGGCCAGACCCATCACGATGACGATCGCGCCGCCGAGCCTGGTGAGCAGCTCGACGTGCTGCTGCAGGACGGCCGCCAGGCCGAGCACCAGCAAGGATTCGGCCAGGAAAACGATGGTGAAACCGGCGACGAACAACAACGTCCCGACCACCGCCCGGCTCCGCACCACGGCTGTGGCGGGGCCACCGGCCCGGCCGCTCGTTGTGTTCTGGGCACCTTCGGCGCCGACCAGACCGACCAGGTAGGCGAGGTAGCCGGGTACCAGGGGCAGCACGCACGGCGAGGCGAAGGACACCAATCCTGCGGCCAGCGCCAGGCCGCCGGCCAGCAGGAACGGACCGGAGATCACCGTGTCGGTGATCGAACTGCCGTCAGCCGCGGTGAGGATCATGGTTTCGCCTGCGCCGATCACTTCTCGGCCGCGATCGGCGCGATGGCTGCGGTGAGTTCGTCGGCGGTCACGGTATCCAGCCAGATGTGCGCCACCCGGTGTTGCCGGTCGAGCACGATGGTGGAGGGAATCGCGGTGGCAGGGTACCCGCGGATGGACAGCAGGGTGCGCATGGTCGGGTCGAAGATCGACGGGTAGCCGACCTCCTTGCTGGCCAGGAAGTCGGCACCGGCGCTCTGCGAGTCCTTCACGTTGATCCCGAGGAATTGCACTCCGTCGGTCTTCAGCGCGGAGGCGGCACTGTTCAGATCATCGGCCTCGCCGCGACAGGGTCCGCACCAGGATCCCCAGAAGTTCAGCACCACCACATCGTTCGGGTAGTCGGCCACGGACACGGTGCCGGTGCCGTCCAGGTTCGGTCCGGACAGCGTGCCGACGGGCTTGCGCTCGGCAACCGGATAGCTGAGTTCGGTCTTGCCACCGGGCGAGACGAAGGTGAACGACCCCCCGTACACCGTGGCGTCGTCGCCCGTCGAACAGCCGGCACAGACCGCGAGCACGGCGGCCAGGGCGACCGCGACCAGCCCGGCGAGCGGCCGATGATGCGCTCGCTGACGCTCGCTCATGCCTCGACCCTCCCCTCGCTGACGCTCGGGTTGGGTTGCGCCATGAAGTGTTGATGATGCGCTCGCTGACGCTCGCTCATGCCGCGACCCTCCCCTCGCTGACGCTCGGATTGGGGTGCGTCACGACGTGCCGATGATTCGCTCGCTGACGCTCGCTCATGCGCCCACCTGGGGGCCCTCGCGGCCGCCGGCCGGGCGGGCCAGGTGGGCGACCGGCTCGGCATAGCTCAGTCCGACGAACACCCCGTCCTCGAACCGCAGGGAGGTGAGCGAAGCGAGCCCGCACTGGCGCCGGGTGGGGTTGTGCCACAGCCGCCGACCCTCGAAATAGCGGCGCACGGTCCAGATCGGCAGCTGATGACTGACCAGCAGGGCTTGGTGACCCTGAGCCTTCCCCACGGCGGCGTACACCGCCCCCAGCATCCGGTGCGCCACGTCGAGATAGCGCTCACCCCAGGACGGGAGCAGCGGATTGCGCAGCTTCGGCCAGTGCTGGGGGCGCCGCAGAGCGCCATCGCCGACCGCGACCCGCATTCCCTCGAAGGCGTTCGCCGCCTCGATGAGCCGATCGTCGGTGGTGACCGGCAGGTTGAGCGACCGCGCACTCGGCGCGGCCGTCTCCTGCGCCCGGGTGAGCGAGGATGCAGCAAGGTAGGTGATGTCGCTGCCGGCGAGGTGATCAGCAATGCCCTCGGCCATCGCCCGGCCGGCATCGGAGAGCCGGTAGCCGGGGAGCCGACCGTAGAGGATCTTCTCCGGATTGTGCACCTCGCCGTGCCGCAGCAGGTGCACGACGGTGCGGGTTCCCGGAGCCACGGATCCAGTGTCCCAGTCCGGGCCGCCGCCCGGTCGTGATGTGGACCGCGCGGGACGTTCGTCCTTCATCCCGTGGCGGTGCCGGACAGGCGCGCGGCGCGCCGGGAAACGACCAGCCGGTACGCGTCGCTCCCGGCCGAGATCAGCAGAAGCCCGCACGCCAAGAGTGCGGCCGCCGAGCCCACAATCCACGGGCCGATGTACCTGGGCACCTCGGTCTTGGTCGTCTCCGGCGGCACAGGGCCGAACGGCCACTCCTGGACGCCGTGCCGGTACAGCAGTACCGCGAGGATCGCCGCGGCGACCGCGAGCACCAGCGCGAGTACTCCCCGGACGAGCAGCACCGCGGACATGGCAGCCGCCGGTGCGGCCACCGGCGCCGGCGTGGGAACCGGGGGCCCCGGTTCGGCCGGGGCAACGGTCACGTCGCGCGGCGGCGGTTGGCGACGCGGGAGAAGTACACCCCTCCCCGGCCGACGATGGTGAGCATCACCGCAATCGCCAGCAGGAGTGTGCCGACGAGCAGCAACAGATTGCCGATCCCGAGCAGCAGGGTGCCGATGAAAGCGAGGGCGATCAGGCCGATCAGGACCCGCTTCGCCCACTTGGCACCGGCTCGGAGGAACCAGCCGGCGGCTACGGCGGCGACCCCCATGAGGGCGATGATGACCGCGAACAACAGGTTCTGTGTCTTGGCCGACTGGATCACTTCCGGAGTCAGGGTCTGCAACGTCTTGCAGGTTGCAGCCAGATCCTTGACGTCATCGGCCGGCGTCGCGGTGACCTGGTCGCCGATACCGCCGACCTTCTCCTGGCACTCGACGATCTTCGCGTTGTAGTTGGTCACCTGCACGTCGATGGCCGAGCTGGTGTTGAACGCCCCGACGAGGCCGATGAACAAGTACAGCGCACCGGCAACGATGGCCAGCACCACAGCCGACTTGACGGCCGTGGGCGGCACCAGCGGCTGGCTCGGGTCGTCATCTTCGGGAACTACCGGCGGGGCGAGCCGCTCCGCCAGCCCGGCCAGGAAGCCTCGGCGCGGACGGTCGGACCCAGGTGTCGTCATATCAGGGAATTTACCTGGCTACGGCCGTCACTCCGGCCACTTCCGGTCCGATCAGCCAACGTACTTGCGCGCCTTCATCGCGGCGAAGTACTCGTTCGACGGCTTCACGTACATCAGGATGATCGCGATGAGCGACAACGCCGCCGCCAGCACCCCTTGCCACAGCGCGCTCGTCTCATAGATCCGGCCGTTGACGGTCACGTTGGCGCGGTACCCGAACGCCTGGATCAGCGAGAGCGCAGCGAGCACGGTCAGGGTGATGCGCGCCCAGTTCCGGCCGGACCGCATCTTGAAAGCGAAGAACACGTAGAGCGCCGCGAAGATCACGGCGAAGGCGATGCTGGTGGTCTTCACCACGCTGATGACGGAATCGGCGTTCGTGGTGATCGCCCCTGACTCGCGCGCTGCCGCGAGCGCCTCGTCCCAGATCGACGAATTGAGGACCAGGATCACGCTGATCACCGCCCAGATCGCGGAGATCACGAAGATGGCGAAGGCGCCGGTGACCGAACCCGGGACGGCCGGAGCCGGCGGCAGCGAGGCCGGAGCGCCCGGGTACTGCTGGCCACCCGGGTACGGCGCCGCTGGATATTGCGGGCTGCCCGGGTACGGCGCAGCGGGGTACTGCTCACCGGAGTAGGGCGCAGCGGTGTACTGGGGTCCACCCTGGTATTGCGGTCCACCCGGGTACTGCCCGGCCGGGTACTGCCCCGCCGGATACTGCCCCGCCGGGTATTGGGGCTGGCCGGCTGGGTACTGGCCACCTTGATCAGGCTGCTGGGCACCGGGGTACGGCTGGCCGGAGTACGGCTGGCCCGATGTCCCGGCGTTCCACGGGTCTGGGCGATTCGGGTCCTGCGGTGTCGTCATGTCCGAAACGGTAGCGGACCGTGCGTGGAATCTCAGCGCCGCCGCGGCGCCTTGCGCGGAGGCGGCAGCGCACCCTCTGCCCGCAACCGGGAAGCGTGCTCGGCGAGCGCCTCGATCAGCGCGCCGACCTCGGCGATCTCGGGTTGCACGTCCACCCGCAGCCCGAACTCGTGGGCGGTCTCAGCGGTCTTCGGCCCGAGACAGGCGACCAGCGTGCGGGCGTGCGGCTTGCCGGCAATGCCGACCAGGTTGCGCACCGTGGACGCCGAGGTGAAGCAGACGGCCTCGAAACCGCCGGACTTGATCGCTTCGCGCACCGGAGCCGGCGGCGGCGCCGCGCGCACCGTCCGGTAGGCGGTGACATCATCGATCTCCCAGCCGCGCTCGCGCAGCCCCTCGGCCAGCGTCTCGGTGGCGATGTCGGCCCGTGGCAGCAACACTCGATTCACCGGGTCGAGCAGATCGTCGTAGTCCGGAAAGTCGTCCAACAGCCCGACGGATGACTCCGGATGCCCTGAGATGAGCTCGGGCACGATCCCGAGCGCGCGCACCGCGTGGCCGGTCACCGGATCGACGCACGCGATCTTGACCCCGGCGAACGCCCTGGCGTCCAGGCCGAACTCGGTGAACTTCTCCCATACCGCGCGCACCGAATTCGTCGAGGTGAAGACGATCCACTGGTAGCGACCGTCGACCAGACCCTTGACCGCACGCTCCATCTGCGCCGGAGTCCGCGGCGGTTCGACGGCGATGGTCGGCACCCGCTCCGGCATGGCACCATGCCCGCGCAGCAGGTCGACCATGGCGTCCTGGCTGTCCTTGGTCTGAGGCACCAGGACCCGCCAGCCGTACATCGCCCGCGACTCCCACCAGGACAACTTGCCCCGCTGGGACGCACCTGCGCCGAGGGCGACGATCAGCGATCCGGGCATCTCGCGACCGATGCCGTCCAGCGTGGCCAATGTGCCGTCGACGGTGCGCTGGGTGGGCAGGGTGGCACCCGAGGTGATCGCCGCCGGCGTCTCGGGGGCCAACCCCGATTCCGCCAACGCGGTCGCCGCGTCGGCCAGGTGGCCGGCCGCAGCGTGCAGCAACAGCGCGCCGGGAGCACCGGCGAGCCGGCGCCAGTCGGTGATCGACCGGACGTCCGCAACGGTGTGCAGGGAACCGACCGGAATCCCGGCGTACGCCGCCGCCGCGGTCGCAGCGGAGAGTCCCGGAACCACTTCGAACGGGATCACGGTACGAGCGACGGCCTGGATCTCCTTGACCACCGGGTCGGCCGTCAGCACGTCGCCGGCCACCAGTCGCACCACGGCAGCGCCCGCTCGCGCGGCGGCGGCCAACGCCTTGGCCACATCTGCCGGTTCGCCGAGCGCCGGCCTGATCTCGGCCGACTCCGCGATCTCGGTGATCACCGCCGGCACATCCGGATCGGTGACGACCAGCGTCGCCCCGGCAAGCACCTCGTGGGCGCGCACGGTCAGCAGACCGGGATCGCCCGGTCCGGCACCGATGAATGCAACTCGTCCGGCCGTCCTACGTGCGCGGCTCACGACCCACTCCCTGCCATCGACATGAACCCTCCGCCTGTGTCGCGCTCGATCGACCCGCCCGCGGTTCCGGGTACCGCGATGCGGTCCCGTTCCCGGTTCACTTCGTGGAAGGCGAGCAATTGCAATTCCAATCCGAGGTCGACCCGCCGGACCTCGACACCTGCCGGTACGGCCAGGACCGCCGGCGCGAAGTTCAGGATCGAGGTGACCCCGGCCGCGCACAGCACATCGGCGACCTGCTGGGCGGCTTCCCTCGGGGTGGCGATGACGCCGATGCTCACCCGGCGTGCGGCGCAGACGGCGATCAGGTCTGCCGCCGGCTCGATCACCATGCTGTCGATCCGCCGGCCGATCTTGGCCGGGTCGACGTCGAACAAGGCGGCCAGGGTGAATCCGCGACCCCGGAACCCCGAGTAGTGAGCCAGGGCGCGACCGAGATTTCCGACTCCCACCAGCGCGACCCGGAACGACTGCTGGGCGCCGAGCGCCCTGGTCATCTCGTCGGTCAATGTTGCGACGTCGTACCCGACACCTCGGGTGCCATGGCTGCCCAGGTAGCTCAGGTCGCGGCGCAGCTTCGCCGGGTTGACGCCGGCCGCCCTGGCCAGATCCTCGGAGCAGATGGTGCCACCGGCCGGCCAGGTCGAGAGCACCTGGAGGTAGCCGGCGAGCCGGGCAACCGTGGCCTCCGGCATGCCGCGCGCACCCGTGGTGACCCTCGCGATACGGCGCTGACCGTCCTGCTCACCACCGGTCTGCACGCTCACCCTTGCCGCTTTCGTATGTCGGAGGCGCGGGACTGTGCCCCCGCAACTCGATGGACGGCTGATCGGATGACCCGAACTGCCGGCCGTCGATGGGCTAAACCCTAGTCACTTGTGCACACAGGCACAAAGTCCATGAAAGTTGAAGAATCTCAACTTCTGGGACGCGTCTGCAGCGCGGCGCGCAGCCTGGCCGGGTCCACCCGGTAGTGAGCGTGCTCGGCGCCGTCGACCAGCACGACCGGAACCAGGTCGCCGAAGTCGGCGCGCAGATCGGGATCGGAGTCGACGTCGATCTCCGTCCAGCCCACCCCGGCCGCTGTCGCCTGCTCTGCCACCACCACCCTGGCCGCCTCGCACAGATGACAACCGGACCTGGACAGCAGGGTGACCACAGCCGGCGGATCCGGGATCGATGCGCCGGTCACACCCGGCTCCGGGTCAGCGATCGCGCGATCACCATGCGCTGGATCTGGTTGGCCCCTTCGACGATCTGCAACACCTTGGCCTCACGCATGAATCGTTCCACCGGATAGTCCTGCACGTAGCCGGCCCCGCCCAGCACCTGGACCATGTCGGTGGTCACTCGCATGGCCATGTCGGTTGCCACCAACTTGGCCATCGCCGCCTCGGTGGAGAAGCGCTCGCCGGCATCCTTGCGCCTGGCCGCGAACAGGTAGAGCTGGCGCGCACCCTGGATGGCCGCGGCCGCGTCGGCGAGCAAGAACCCGACGCCCTGGTGGTCGGCGATCGGCACCCCGAAGGTCCGCCGGTCCCCGGCGTAGTCGACGGCGACGTCGAAGGCCGCCTGGGCGACGCCGACGGCGCAGGCGGCCATCCCCAGGCGGCCGGAGTCCAGCGCCGACAGCGCCACCTTGAACCCGGTCCCTTCGTCGCCGAGCAACGCGTTCGACGGCAGGGCGACATCCACGAAGTGCACCTGAGAGGTCACCGAACTGCGCAGGCCCATCTTGCGTTCGGGTACTGCAGCGGTCACCCCTGCGGTCCCGCCGGGCACATGGAACGCCGATATCCCGCCGTGGCCCTCGCCGGTGCGGGCCATGAGCAGATAGAAGTCGGCGATCGGGCCATGGGTGATCCAGGCCTTTGTGCCGTTCACCAGGTAGCCATCAGCCGTTCGGGTGGCTTGGGTCCGCATGGCACCGACATCCGACCCCGCTTGCGGCTCGGACAGGCAGAACGCCCCGAGGGTGCGGCCGCCGAGCATCGCCGGCAACAAGTCGACCCGCTGCTGCTCGGTACCGAACGCAGCGACACCGTGGCAGGACAGCACGTGCACGCTGGTGCCGAGGGCCACCGCCAACCAGCCCCTGGCCAGTTCCTCCAGGACCTGCAGGTACACGGTCGCGGGCTGGCCACCCCCGCCGTACTCCTCGGGGTAGGGCAGCGACAACAGCCCGGCATCCCCGAGCAGGGTGAAGACGTGGCGCGGGAAGGTGCCGGTCGACTCGGCATCGTCCACCCTCGGCTCCAGTTCCGAGCGGACGAGGTCGCGGGTCAGGTCGAGAACTGCGCGGGCTTCGTCGGTGGGAAGTTCGCGGTCAACCTTTCGATACGCCATCGGTCCCCCTCGGTCGCCGCCGCATTGCGGCGAAGGCAACCATTGTGGCCGATCGGTAGGACGTCCGACCATCGGCCCCCCGAGGGAACGGTCGGCTACCCGACCTCGTCGCCGAACAGGTCTTCGTCGGTGTCCTCGACTCCCCGGCCACCGCGATCGTGGCCGAGCAGTCGATTACCAAGATCGGCCAGGTCGGCGACCGGTTCCGGCGCGACCTGCGGATCGTCCGCCGGCGCCGCGGTGGTCGCCTCGTCAGTCGGCTCCGGGTTCGGCTCGGTCAGGGCCCGTGCCGCGGACACTGCCGTCAACGCTGCCGCGGAGGTAGTGGTCAGGTCGATGCCCTCGGCCGTGGCGTAGGCCTGGCGGGCGGCGGCCCGGTCGATGCGCCCGAGCTCCTTGCGGGGCAGAGCGTCGACCACCCGGTAGTGGACCGGCCGCTTGAACGCGGGCAGCCGGGAGGTCACGAACTCGTCCAGGTCGGACTGGGTCGGCCTGGTGCCGGGGCGGGCGACCAGGATCGCCACCACGTCGTCGCCCGCGGGGCCGGGGACTCCGACCACAGCGGCCCCGGCGACGTAGGGGTGGTCGGCGAGCACCTCCTCGACCTCACGCGGGTAGACGGTGAATCCGGCCACGGTCAGCGTCTCGGAAGCACGGTCGACCAGATGCAGCTCGCCCCGGTCATCGAGGTAGCCGTAGTCGCCGGTGACGAACCAACCGTCGGCGTCGGGGCCGCCCGCGCCGTCCGGCCAGTAGCCGGAGAACAGGGTCGGGCCGCTGACCTCGATTCGTCCGACCTCCCCCTCGCCGGCCAACACCGCCACGAGTTCGTCGCCGTCCGCGGCATCGTCCTCGTCGACGCCGCCGATCCGCACGGCGATCCCGGCCAGTGGCAGGCCGACGGAGCCGGGGCGGGCGGCCCTGGTCATCAGCGAGGTGCTGACCACCGAACTGCTCTCCGACACGCCGTAGCCCTCCCACACCGGCTGCCCGGTCAGTCGGCGGATGGCGGCGAAGTCGGTCGGATCCAGCGGAGCGGCACCGGAGGTCATCAACCGCACGGAGGCCAGTGACCGGTCGGCGCCGGCTTCGTGGGTGAACTCGTGGAACAGCCCGGGTGCGGCCGGAATGATGCTCACCCGGTGGGCTCGGACCGCGGCCAGGGCGGCGGCCGGGTCCGCGGCCGGATCTGCGGTCGACGGGAGCACACCGGCTGCACCGGCCGTGGTCAACGGCAGAAACGCGGTGACGAAGCCGGATGGATGATGCAGCGGCAGCACCAGCAGCACCCGGTCCGTCTCACGCAGCGACAGGCCCGGCGCGGCCTGGATGGCATGAACGGCCGCCACCACGGCCCGGTGCGAGAGCATGACCGCCCTGTCACTGTGACTTGCCCGGGCCACCATCGCGAGATCCTCGCCACCGCAGCGGCTCTGCCGCAGCGAGCCCGGCGGCGCCGACCACCAGAGGGCGAGGTCCGCCGGGGTGAAGGCGACGCCCCGACCGTGTTCGGTGGTCAGCGCGATGCCGGCATCGGCCTGCACCCTTCCGGCAATCACGCTCAGATCCGAGCGGGCCGGGTCCACCGGCACAGCAACCAGGCCGGCCCTGGCCACCGCGAACATCGCCACGATCAGGTCGGGGCCGCTCGGCAGCGCGACGATCACCCTGGCTCCGGTCGACAGACCGGCCTGCGTGAGCGCGTCGGCACCGGCGTCCACCGCAGCATCGATGTCTGCCCAACTGCGCGGCGGGCCGTCACCGATCAGTGCCGGGCGGTCGGCGTACCGGCCCGCCGCGTCACGGAGCAGGTCGGCAATGTTCGCCTCGGCCGCACGGTCGGCCATGCCATCCCCCTCGTCGCTCGTGCGTGGTACCCGCGCCGGCGGGCGCCCTCCTGGCAAGCCTAGAGGCCGAAGCGTGCGAGCCCGATGATCAGCACAGCGCGCATCCCCGCGGGCAACCGGGACCACCGGCATCGCATCGACCCGGCCACTAGGCTGAGCCGGGTCCGGCGATCTGACGAAAGCGTCGAGACCGGGACCGTGGAAGAGCGGAGGGCGGCGTGGCGCTCGGCAGGACCGGGCGGTCCGAGCAGGTCGACGCCGCTCGGGCCGCACTCGCCGGCGAGGCGGCCGCGGAGGCCGCCCACCAGGCACATCACGAAGAGCTTCCCCTCACACCGCCGGGTGCCGACCTGACCGCGGCGGCGTTCTTCGACGTCGACAACACGATCATGCAGGGCGCCTCCCTCTACTACCTGGTCCGCGGTCTCGCCGCGCGCAACTACTTCACCACCGGTGACCTGGTGCGGTTCGCCTGGCAGCAGATCCGGTTCCGGGTCAGCGGCGAGGACATCAACGACGTGCACGACGCCAGGGAGCAGGCCCTGTCCTTCGTCGCCGGTCGACCGGTCGCCCAGATCGTCCAGCTCGGCGAGGAGATCTACGACGAGGCGATGGCCGACAAGATCTATGAGGGCACCCTTGAACTGGCGCAGCGACACCTCGACGCCGGCCAGCGGGTCTGGCTGATCACCGCCACGCCGGTGGAACTGGCACAGGTCATCGCGCGGCGGTTGGGCCTGACCGGCGCGCTCGGCACGGTCGCCGAGAGCAATGACGGGATATACACCGGCGCCCTGGTCGGCGACATGCTGCACGGGCCGGCCAAGGCCTCTGCGGTCCGAGCGCTGGCCGCTCGGGAGGGTCTCGACCTGCGCCGGTGCACGGCGTACTCCGACTCGGCCAACGACGTGCCGATGCTCTCGGTGGTCGGAACCGCGGTGGCGGTCAACCCCGACGCCGAATTGCGCGACATCGCCCGTCGCCGCGGCTGGCAGATTCGCGACTTCCGCACCGGCCGCAAGGCGGCGAAGATCGCCGCCCCGGCGGTCCTGGCCGCCGCCGGCCTGGCCGTCGGCGCCGGCATCGCCATCAGCCGGTTCCGTAGGCGCTGACCCCGATTCGCCGCGCAAGAACCCGCGCAATACCCGGAAAAGGTAGATCCTGGACCCGCGGATTTCCCGTGCGTCGCGGTCCCGCGAGTGTCAACCGCGGACCGCGCCGGTGGTCCCGCGGACGACCAACTCGGGTTCGTACAACAATTCGTCGGCGGCGCCGACCCCGCCGGTCATCTGGGCGAGCAACGCCTCCACGACGCTGCGGCCCATCGCCTCGATCGGCTGGCGGACGGTCGTCATCGGTGGGTCCGTGCACGTCATGAAGGCCGAGTCGTCGTAGCCGATGACCGATACATCCGTCGGCACCGACAACCCGGCCCGGCGCACGGCGCGCACGGCACCGAGGGCGAGCGGATCGGACGCACAGATGATGCCGGTGGCCCCTGCCCGCAACAGTCGACCAGCTGCGGCCTGACCGGCCTCCAGTGAATACATCGAGTGCACGACGAGGTCAGCCGACAGATCGATGCCGGCGTGGGCGGCGAACTGCTGACCGGCGAGCAATTTGCGTTCCGACGGTATGTGATCGGCCGGTCCCAGCAGTAGTCCGATCTTCTTGTGCCCCAACGAGATCAAGTGAGCCATCGCCTGTTCGACGGCCACCGCGTCGTCGCACGAGACTCTCGGGAACGGCAATTCATCGATCGATGCGTTCACCAGCACCACCGGCAGCGCCAATTCCACCAGTCGGCCGTAGTGCTCGTGCGGCGAATCCCGCTGCGCATACAGGCCTCCCGCGAACACCACACCCGAGACCTGATGCTGCAGGAGCGATTCGATGAAGTCGGCCTCCGAGACGCCGCCGGTGGACTGGACACACAACACCGGGGTGAACCCCTGCTGGGCCAGGCCGGCGCTCACCGACTCGGCGAAGGCCGGAAAGATCGGGTTCTGCAGTTCGGGCAGCACCAACCCGACCAGTCGCCCCCGCTCGCCGCGCAACTTCGTCGGACGTTCGTATCCCAACACGTCGAGCGCGGTGAGCACGGCCTGCCTGGTCGCCTCCGAGACCCCGGGCTTGCCGTTGAGCACCCGGCTCACGGTGGCCTGACTGACCCCGACCTTCACAGCGACCTCGGCGAGGCGTCGGGATGTCATGCGCGCATGCTAGCCCCGCTGCAAATCGTTTGCGCAATCGCTGTCCTGATTTGCGGGCCCGCTGTCGCACGCGGTCCGTCCGGGCCGAGCCGAGTTCAGCCCAGGAACGGGTGACCGCGGCGCAGCAGCAGTCGATAAAGCGTCTGCTGGATCGTCTCGCGCACCCGGTCGGTCAGGTTGAAGACCACCATGGGATCCTCGGCGCCCTGTTCGCCGAGGTCCGCGGTGGTGATCGGCTCGCCGAACTCGATCAGCCACTTGCTGGGCAGCGGGATCGCGCCGAGCGGTCCGAGCCACGGGAAGGTCGGCGTGATCGGGAAGTACGGCAGGCCCAGCGCCCTGGCCGCCGGGCGCAGGTCGCCCAACATCGGGTAGATCTCCTCGGCGCCGACGATCGACACCGGGATGATCGGCACACCGGTGCGCACCGCGGCGGAGACGAACCCCCCACGGCCGAACCGCTGCAACTTGTATCGCTGGGAGTACGGCTTGCCGACACCCTTGAAGCCCTCGGGGAACACGGTCACCAGTTCGCCCGAGGACAGCAGCCGTTCGGCATCCGGATTGCAGGCCAGGGTGACGCCACCCTGCCGGGCCAGCGGTCCCAGCACCGGTGTGTCGAACACGAGGTTGGCGCCGAGCGCGCGCATGGCGCGGTGATTCGGATGATGGTCGTGGATGGCCACCGCCATCATCAACGCGTCCACGGCGATGGTGCCGGAGTGGTTGGCGACCAGCAACGCGCCGGTGTCCACCGGAACGTTGTCCATACCGATGATGTCGACCCGGAAGTACTTTTCGAACAGCACCCGCAGCGGCGGCAGGAACACCGACCGGGTCATGTCCTCGTCGTAGCCGAAGTCGTCGACGGCGTAATCGCCGGTGAGCCGGCGACGCGCGAACGCCAGCGCGCCGGCCAGGCCCCGCCGCCATCCCGTTTCCACCGATGAGGCCGGTCCCGGATCGGGTTCGGGCGCGGGGGTGGGCACCCTGGTGGTCATCGCTGCCTCCGGCGGGGGCGCTTCGGCGCCCCGGCCGCGCCGTCGATGCCCACCAGGCGCGGACGGCTGCCGGGGTGGGGCACCGGCACGTCCTCCGGCGCCGCGGTACGGATGCCGGCCAGGGCACCCACCCGGCGCTCGAGGGAACGGATGTTCTGCGGGCTGACCGCCGGTCGGAGCCGGGCGGCGAAGTCGTCGAAGGCCGCGACGGTGGTGTAGGCCGGCGTGAACCCGGCCTGCTCCCGCAACCGGGTGGTGTCCAGCACCCGCCCCGGAGTCAGCAGATGCACCTGCTCAGGCGAGAATCCGCCGACCCGGACGGTGCGCAACAGACGTCCCATGGTGCCCAGCGCCATGGACGGCAGCGGCAGTGGTATCCGGCCGGCCCGGTGAATGGCCTGAATCAGGGTCAGCGCACCACTGCCGGCGACGTTCACCACGCCTTCGAAGTCGCCCAGCGTCAGGTGCATCAGGCAGTCGACCGCGTCCCGCTCGTGCACCAGTTGGAGGCGGGCATTGCGGCCGGCGATGACCGGGACCGTCGGCGAGAGCGAGAAATACCGGGTCAGTGGGGTCTGTACGGTCGGCCCGACGATCTCGGCGAACCTGGGCACCGCGATCCGAACATCGGGCCGGCGCCGGCCGAATCCGCGCACATAGCCTTCGATGTCGACGGCGTCGCGGGCCGGTCCGCGCGACGGGACCGCGCGCGGCGGGGTGTTCTCGGTGAAGATCGCCGGGTCCCGGGACGACCCGCCGTACACGGCCGCGCTCGACCGCACCAGCAGATGCTTGACCGACGACGAACGCTGACATGCGGCCAACAACTGCATGGTGCCCAGGACGTTCATCTCCTTGACCATGGTGCGGGCGGCCGAACTCGCCGGGGTCGCCGACGCCGACGCATGCACCACGGTGTCCACCCCGGCCGCCTCGATGATCCGGGCGATCAGCGGGTTGCGGATGTCCGCCCTGGCGAAGTCGGCGCCGAACATCCTGGCCCTTGCGCTCGGCTCGGGCAACGCCGCATCGACCCCGATCACCCGCTCCACCTGCGGATGCGCGGCGAGTTGGCCGGCCAAGCTGGAGCCGAGGAACCTCGTCACCCCGGTGACCAGCACGATCATGCCGGTCATGGCGGCCGCCTTCCGGTCAGGGACGTGTGCGGTGGGTGATACCGGTGCCGGCTACTTGCCGGCCTTGCGGCGTGCCACCCGGGTCTTGCGCAGCAACTTGCGGTGCTTCTTCTTGGCCATCCGCTTGCGGCGCTTCTTGATGACAGAACCCATGCCGAAACCTCGTGACTCTCGCATCGGACGTCGCCGCACGCGGACGGCAACGAATGAGCCGGGCGGCAACTGCCGCCCCGGCTGATGGACTGATCCTACCGGTCAGCCGACGTCGTTGAACGCGGTGCGCAGGTACTCATGGACGGCGCGCTCGGGGACCCGGAACGATCGGCCGACCCGGACCGCGGGCAACTCCGCGGAATGCACCAGGCGGTACACCGTCATGCGGGAGACCCGCATGAGGGCGGCCACTTCCGCAACGGTCAGGAATCGCATCCCGGCCAGCGGGGAGTCGCCAGCTTCCTTCGCCGGGTCTCTCGGCTGTGCTGCCATCAGGGCACCGTCTTTTCCGGCCCGGACCGCGCCGCCGGCTTCCCCTCCGGTGGACATTCGCGCCCGTGCTGGGTGCACTCTAGCGTTACAGGTGGGACGAAAGCGATGGGAAGTTTCCCCAGGGACGTCGACCGCCTGGTCACCATCGGTCAGGTGTGGGCCGAACCGAGCTCGGCGGACCGAATGGCAGCCGCCTCGATCGCCGCCAGCAGTGCGGCCCGCACTCCGTGGTTCTCCAACTCCCGGATGGCTGCGATCGTGGTGCCACCGGGCGAAGTCACCGCTTCGCGCAGCGCCACCGGATGCTCTCCTGAGTCCCGCAGCATCCGTGCCGCGCCGACGGCCGACTGGATGATCAGTTCCGTGGACACGTTGCGTGGCAGGCCCAGCAGGATGCCGGCGTCGATCATCGCCTCCACCAGGAAGAAGAAGTAGGCCGGTCCGGAGCCGGACAGCGCGGTGACCGCGTCCTGCTGCGCCTCGGGTACCCGCACCACCTTGCCCACCGAGGACAGCAGGTCCTCGACAAGTTTGAGATGTTCGCCGGTGGCATGGGAGCCGGGCGAGATGGCCGACATCGCCTCGCCCACCAACATGGGCGTATTGGGCATCACCCTGACCACCGGGGTCCGGTCCGGCAACCGCCGCTCATAGAGTGCGGTCGGCAGACCGGCGCACAAGGACACCACCAGGGTGCCGGGGGTGATCGCCGGCCTCAGATCGTCCAGCAGTGGCTCGATGTCCTGCGGCTTGACCGCGACGATCAACACGTCGGCCTCCTGCGCCGCGGTGGGCACGTCGACCGACCGCACGCCGTACCGCTGCTCGAGTTCGACCGCCCGCTCCGGGTATCGCTCGGTGAACAGCAGGGATCCGGCAGGTCGGCCCGCGGAGAGCATGCCGGAGAGCATCGCCTCGCCGATCTTGCCGGCGCCCAGGATCGCGATCGTCGTCATGGGCACAAGGATGACATCGCTCCGGCACGGTCACCGCCGAGGGCGGCGGGCCGATGAGTTCCCCGGCCGGCGAGAGTCCACTCGGTGCACCCGATGACGAAGGGACTCACCATGCTCGCCGACAGCAAGGCCTTCAGCGGTTTCTCCACGACGGACGCCGCCTCGGTCCGACCGTTCTATGCAGAAGTTCTGGGATTGCAGGTGACCGAGGCCAACGGCATGCTCACGCTGCACCTGGCCGGCGACAAAGAGGTTCTGATCTACCCGAAGGGCCCGGCACACCAGCCGGCGACGTTCACCGTGCTGAACTTCCCGGTCCCCGACGTCGATGCGGCGGTCGACGAACTCGCCGCCCGTGGGGTCAGGTTCGAGCAGTACGAAGGCATGACCGACGAGAAGGGCATCAATCGGCAGGGCGGCCCGCTGATTGCGTGGTTCGCCGACCCGGCCGGCAATATTCTCTCGGTGATCGCACAAAGTTGACGCACTCCCGACGGGCGGGTGCCCGCCACCGTCCCTGCCCGGCGGCCTGCCGACCGGACCTCTCTAGGCTGACCCGGTGCGTGACGGGCCGACGACGAGTGGGCGCACCCTCGTCGTCATCGCGGTGGTCACGCTCGCGCTGAATCTGCGGCCGGTCGCCAACGCCATGGGCGCGGTGATGCCGGAACTGATCCGGTCGACCGGGCTCTCCGGGGCAGCATCGGGGGTGCTGCTCGCACTGCCGACGCTCGCCTTCGGACTACTCGGTTCGACGGCCCCGTCGATTGCCCGCCGGCTGGGCACGCATCGCACCGTGCTGGTGGCCCTGCTCGCGCTGCTGGCCGGCCAACTGGTGCGAGCGACCGTGCCCACCCTTGCCGCACTGTTCGGCGGATCCCTGCTTGCCCTGGCCGGCATCGCCTGCGCGAACGTCCTGCTGCCCGGACTGGTCCGCTTGCACTTTCCGGACCGGATCGGGCCGATGACCGCCGTCTACACGACCCTGCTCGCGGTGGGTGCGGCCACCTCGTCGGGGATCACGCTGCCGGTGTCCCGTGCGCTCGGCGGCGATTGGCGGCTGGGCCTGGGCATGTGGGCGGCCTTCGCCGCGGTCGCGGTGTGGCCGTGGGCCATCCTGGCCGCGCGCTCGGGTCCACCACCGGCGGGCGCGACCTCGGCGCCGCGCATCCGGCTCGGAGCGGTCGCCCGGACCCGACTGGGCTGGGCGATGGCTCTCTACTTCGGCCTGCAGGCATTGCAGGCGTATGTGATGTTCGGCTGGCTGCCGACGATCCTCACCGACGCCGGGGTCACGGACACCGCAGCGGCCCTGCAGGTGGCCATCATCGCCGCCGTCGGCATCCCGATCTCGGCCGTGACCCCGACCCTGGTCGGCCGCTATCCGGCGCCGCGCCTGCTGATCATCGTGCTCACCGTCTCCTACCTCGCCGGGTACCTCGGTGTGCTGTGGGCGCCGACCACGCTGACCTGGCTCTGGTCGGTGCTCATCGGCATCGGGGGCGGCGCGTTCCCGGTGGCGCTGACCCTCATCGCGCTGCGGGCCAGGACCCCGGCGGGGACCACCACGCTGTCGGCGTTCGCGCAGAGCGCCGGCTATCTGGTCGCCTCCACCGGTCCGGTGCTGATCGGTGCCCTGCACGACTGGACCGGCGGCTGGCGCGTTCCGGTGATCTGCCTGTGCGGCGTGCTGGGCCTGCACCTGCTGGCCGGGCTCGCGGCCGCGCGGCCTCGTTACGTCGAGGATGAACTGTCCGCAGCCGCAGGGCCGCCGGCGGATTGATCGACCACCGCGATCAGCGCCGTGGCCACCGCCGCCCGGCCCTCGCCGCGGCCGGTCAGCCCGAGTCCGTCGGTGGTGGTGCCTGCCACCGAGACCGGCGCGCCGACCGCGGTCGACAGCACGGCCTGCGCTTGCGCCCGGCGTGGGGCGAGCCTCGGCTCCTGCGCGATGACCTGCACGCTCGCGTTGATCACCCGGAAGCCGGCTGACGCCAACAGGTCGGTGACCTCCACCAGCAGGGACACCCCCGACGCCCCCGCCCAGCGCGGATCCGAGGTGCCGAACACCGCACCGAGGTCGCCGAGACCGGCCGCGGACAGGAGGGCGTCGGCGATAGCGTGGGCGGCGACATCGCCGTCGGAGTGTCCCGCGCAGCCGTCGACATCGTCGAACTCGAGTCCGGCCAGCCGACACGGCCGGCCCGGTTCGATCGGGTGCACGTCGACTCCGGTGCCGACCCGCATCGCCGGCGCGGCCGCGGCCGGTGTCCCCCAACGCCGCTCGGCGTCGGCGAGATCTGCCGGTGTGGTGATCTTGTGTGCGTCCGGGTCGCCGGCCACCAGGGTGACCTCACCGCCCTGGGCCTCGACCAACCCGGCGTCGTCGGTGATCGCCGCGCGGTCGACAGGCTGCGGTCCATCGACGGTCGCGGCGTGGGCGGCGCGCAGCGCGTCCGGGACGAATCCTTGGGGGGTCTGCACGGCGCGGAGTCGGCTGCGGTGTACCAGCCCGGCCGAGAGCCGGCCGTCCTCTGTCGCGCGGATGGTGTCGGTCACCGGCAGGACCGGGACCACGGCCCGTGCACCCGACCGGACCGCATCGACGACGCGGCGAATCATCGCGGGCGGGGCGAACGCCCGCGCCGCATCATGCACGAGCAGCACGTCGACGTCGTCGCCCGCGCTGGTCAGTGCGGCGGCGACGGACCCGACCCGATCGACCCCTCCGACGACCACCGTGACCGGCTCGGGCAGCAGGTATCTGGCTTCTGCGAGCTCATCCGGCCCGACCGCGACGACCACCCGGTCGACGCCGGCGGCGAACAGACGGTCCACCGCGTGCTCCAGCAGCGACCGACCCGCCACAGCCACGAAGGCCTTGGGTCGCCCGGCGCCGAGGCGCTCGCCCCGTCCTGCGGCAGGAACCAGCGCGACCACTGTCATGGTCGTGATCCTGGCAGAACGATCAGACCGACCGACGCTCAGGCGACGCGATCAGCACAGTCGATCAGGAAGCCAGAACGTTGTCGAGAATGCCTTCGGCATTGTCCTCGTTGGTGCCCTCGGCCAACGCAAGCTCCGAGACAAGGATCTGCCTGGCCTTGGCCAGCATCCGCTTCTCGCCGGCGGACAGGCCTCGTTCCTTGTCCCGTCGCCACAGGTCACGAACAACTTCTGCGACCTTGTTGACATCACCGGAGGCGAGCTTCTCCAGGTTGGCCTTGTACCGGCGTGACCAGTTCGTCGGCTCCTCGGTGTGCGGGGCGCGTAGCACCTCGAACACCCGATTCAGCCCGGTCTGATCGACGACGTCGCGGACGCCGACGATCTCGGCGTTCTCCGCAGGGACCTTCACCGTCAGATCGCCCTGGGCGACCTTGAGCACGAGGTACAACTTCTCCTCGCCGCGGACGATTCTGGTCTCGGTGGCCTGGATGAGAGCGGCCCCGTGATGGGGGTAGACGACTGTTTCGCCGACCTTGAAAACCATGAGTCCGGTACCCCTTTCGCTATGGCCATGGTAGCACCATCGGAACCCTCCTACCACCCGTTGTCGCAGGTCAGGGCCTATGCCGGGACTTGACAAACCGACCGGGTCCGTGCTGTCGGCCGTCCGGGGCGCCGCGCTCGGCCGCGCCGGGAGGCCATGGGGGCGGCGACTGCGACCCTGCCCCCCGACCGATCCGGTGCTCGCCGCAGCACCGGTCGCCGCAGGTCGGGACCATCGTCCCCGGCCGGCAGGGATCACGGCGCGCCCGCCGCGCACACCAGTGACACGGACGTCTAGTCTGATCGCGAGCGCCGCGACCACCCAGTCTGGAGGGTGTGCGCACGCCGCATCCGTCCGCTTGGAACCCCACGAGGGGAGCGCCGTGAAGAGCACGGTTCGCGCCGCCCGTTCCGGGCACGAGCGCCGCCGCCGACCACTGGTCGGGCTGGTCCTCGGTCTGGCCGCCGTCGTGACGGTCTCCGGCTGCGCCGCCGGTCAGGTCTCGCAGACCGCCAGCCAGGTGGCGGCCATCGACGGGGCCAACGCCACCGTCGGCGAGATCGGCGTCCGCAACGCACTGTTGCAGACTCCGGATGGCTCGAAGTGGGCCGCCGGTTCGGACGTCAGGCTGCACTTCTGGCTCACCAACGACGGTGTCCTCGACGAAACCCTGGCCCAGGTCACCACGTCAGCAGCGAAATCGGTGGAGATCTCGGGGAAGGCCACGGTCCCCGGCCAGTCGCGCGTCCAGTTCGGCGCGGACGGCGAGGTCACCGTGACGGTCAAGGGCCTGACCGCGGATCTGACGTTCGGCCAGACGCTACCGTTGACCTTCGTCTTCGCCACCGCCGGTCAAGTGAGCACCAACGTGCCGGTCCAGGTGCCGGACCAGCGCACAGGTCCCAGGGAGACGGTGCACATCCAGCCGACCGAGCCCGGGTCGGTGTGGGGCGAGGAGGGCGAGGCGCACGGAGCGGGTGAGACCGAAGGCTCGGCCACGGCCGAGACGCCGGCCGCATCTTCCTCTGCACCGACGGCGTCGGCCGCCACGTCCACCAGTGGCTGAGTGCTTCTCCCCACCCCGAGAGCCACGCACCCGCCGCGACACACCCGAACGCGCGTTCGGACCCTGGTCCCACTCACTGTCGGTGGGTGTCCGTACCGTCCCCGGCATGAGCACCAGCTAGTGGGACCTCCCGCCCCAAGACCGCCCGCCCCGCGTTCTCGTGCACCGAGTGCGGGTACTCCGCGGCCAAGTGGGTCGGTCGCTGTCCCGAGTGTCAGGCATGGGGATCGCTGGCCGAGGCGGGCCGGCCGGCGGCGCTGCTTCGCAAGATCACGGCGGGGCCGGTCACCACGCCGGCCAGACCGATGCGGGAGATCGACGCGAGCGCGGTGGCACCGCGACCGAGCGGGTTGGCCGAGCTCGACCGGGTGCTCGGCGGCGGGTTGGTCCCCGGTGGGGTGATCCTGTTGGCCGGAGAGCCGGGCGTGGGCAAGTCGACGCTCCTGCTCTCCGCGGGCCAGGCCTGGGCGGCCGGGGGCCAGGGTCCGGCGTTGATCGTCACCGGCGAGGAGTCCGCGGGCCAGGTCCGGCAGCGTGCCGAGCGGATGGGTGCGCTGGACGGCCAGTTGTTCCTGGCGGCGGAGACCGACCTGTCCGCGGTGCTCGGCCACATCGACCAGGTCCGTCCTCGTCTGCTGATCGTCGACTCGGTGCAGACCGTGGCCAGCGCCGAGGTGGACGGCTCGGCCGGCGGCGTGACCCAGGTCCGCGCTGTGGCCGCGGCGTTGACCGCCGTCGCCAAGGAACGCGGCATCGCCTGCGTGCTGGTCGGCCACGTCACCAAGGACGGATCGATCGCCGGGCCGCGCGTTCTGGAGCACCTGGTCGACGTGGTGTTGCATTTCGAAGGGGACCGGCATTCCTCGCTGCGACTGGTGCGTGGGGTGAAGAACCGCTTCGGGCCGTCGGACGAGATCGGCTGCTTCCAGATGACCGAGACCGGCATCGTCGGGCTCAGCGACCCGTCGGGGCTGTTCCTGTCCGGGCGACGCTCGGAGGTGCCCGGAACCTGCGCCACGGTCACCATGCAGGGCCGCCGAGCGCTACCGGTGGAAATCCAGGTCCTGGTGGGACGCCCGTCACCGAACGAGGGCCCGGGCCGGCGGACCGTCTCCGGCCTCGAGTCGGCCAGGGTCACCATCGCGCTCGCCGTGCTCGAACGCTGGGCCGGCGTTCGGCTGCACGGCAGCGAGGTGCTGGCCGCCACGGTGGGCGGCGCCAAGGTCACCGAGCCGGCCGCCGACCTTGCTCTGGCGATGGCGACGTGGTCGGCGGTTCGGGACGTCCCGCTGCCGCCCGATCTGGTGGTCATCGGCGAACTGGGGTTGTCTGCGGAGATCCGCCCGGTGCCGGCGGCCGGGCGGCGGATGCTGGAAGCCGCTCGGCTGGGTTTTCGACGCGCCGTGATGCCCACCGGCTCGCTGCCGATCGGGACAGCGCCGCCGACGGGCCTGCGTGTCGTCGAGGTCGACGACCTCGGTGCGGCGCTGCGCGCGGTGGGCAATGACGACGGGGTCGTGCGCTGGTTGCGCAAGTCCGGCTGACCAGGCGGCTACCCGCACCGCAGGGTATTCCGCGGAGGGCAGGGCACATCGGAGAAACCGATGCACTGTCGTGACTTTCCGCAACCTAGAATGCTTGCTGTCCGCACTCGAGAAACCCGGGGCGGAGTCGCGACGGGGACGGCGGTAACACGTGGAGGAACGGACGACGCTCGGCGCACAGCGTGCCGTTCTCGCCCGGGTCGCTCCCGGGACTCCCCTGCGGGAAGGCCTGGAACGGATCCTGCGGGGCCGGACCGGCGCACTGATCGTGCTGGGCTACAACCACACGGTCGAAGAGCTGTGCGACGGCGGGTTCTCCGTCGACATCGACTTCTCCCCCACCCGGCTGCGTGAGCTCTGCAAGATGGACGGCGCAGTGATCCTCACCGAGGACGCATCGCGGATCCTGCGAGCGAACGTCCAGTTGATGCCCGACGCCACCATCCCCACCGTCGAGTCCGGCACCCGGCACCGCACCGCGGAGCGCACCGGGCTGCAGACCGGATTGCCGGTGATCGCGGTCAGCCACTCGATGTCGATCATCAGCCTGTACAACGGTGGGCGGCGGCACGAGGTCGCCGACCCGGCGACCGTGCTCGGGCGGGCGAACCAGGCACTGGCCACCTTGCAGCGCTACAAGTCGCGGCTCGACGAGGTCGCGCAGGCGCTGTCCGCCCTGGAGATCGAAGACTTCGCCACCCTGCGGGACGCCATGACGGTGCTCCAGCGGCTGATGATGGTTCGCCGGATCGCCGACGAACTCACCAGCAACGTGGTCGAACTCGGCACCGACGGTCGGCTGCTCGGCCTACAGCTGGACGAGCTGCTGTCCGGTACCGAAGGCATGCGCGAGCTGCTGATCCGCGACTACCTGCCCGAGGACTCCACCCTGTCCTCGTCGGACATCGAGTCCGAACTGGATCACCTGCACGAGGATGCGGTCTTCGAGATCGGCGCAATCGCACGGTCACTCGGCCTGTCCACCATAGGCGACGCGCTCGACGCCGCGGCTTCACCGCGTGGGTACCGCCTGCTGGCGACCATTCCCCGGTTGCCGCCGACGGTGCTGGACCGGCTGATCCAGCACTTCGGCAACCTTCAAGGGCTGCTGGCCGCGACCGCCGCCGATCTGCAGGCCGTCGACGGCGTCGGCGAGGCCAGGGCACGAGTGGTCAGGGAGGGGCTCTCCCGACTGGCGGAGTCGTCGATCGTGGACCGGTACGGCGCCCCCATCTGAGCGCTGTCTCCGCGGGTCAGGTGAGGGTCAGCTTGACCGGCGAGCCCTTCAGCCCACCGATCGAGGCAACGATCGTGTAGTTGCCGGCCGGCACCAACAATCGGTCGCCGGCACAGCCGGGCTGCGAGGTCGTCCCCGACCATTTGATGTTGTACTGCAGGCTCTCCCCGGGCTGCATCAACCGCACGTCGGTGCCAGTGCCGGGGAAGCAGTCGACGGTCGACCAGATCCGCTTGCCGTTGGCGTCGTAGGCGGTGAAGACCTGGCGTTCCCCTGACACATCCTGCGAGCAGGCCTGGGCGCCGGTGTTGGTCACCGTCACGCCGAGGATCGGCTGTCCTCCCGACGGGTATGTCGGCGCTCCGACCGTGGTGGTCAAGGTGATCGACCCGCTGGGGCAGATCAACTGTCCCTTGGCGTTGGTGCTCGGTGGTGTCGACGTGGGGGTCGGCGTCGGCTTCGGGGCGGCGGCCGACGTGACCGCCGACGGTGTGGTGCGCTTCGGGGGCGCCGCTGTGGGTGCCGTTGACTTCGCTGGTGTGGTGTTCGGGGCCGTCGTCTTCGACTTGGTCGACTTCGGCTTCGCAGTCGTCTTCGGGGCGATCGACGTGGTGGCAGTCGCCTTCGCCCCGGTGGACGGACTGCTGGTCTTCGGCGTCGTCGCCCTCGGCGTCGTCGCCTTCGGCGGCGAGGTCACCGATGATGCGGACTTCGATGCGGTCGTGATCGCCGAGGATGTGGTCGGTGCGCTGCTGGACGCCAGCACACCCGTCAGCGGTGCGCTCGAGTCGGCGGCGACCGTGTCCGCGGCCGTCTCCGGGCCACTGGCGGCGCTGCTGCGCGCCTTTGCCACCACGAACCACACCAGGCCGACCAGGAGAAGTACCGCGACGCCGATGACGACGACCCGGCGGAGCCAATAGACCTTGGGATCGAGAGGGCCAACGGGGTGCATCACGATTTCGACGGTAACGTTGCAGGTCGTGGAACCCGGGGAGCAACGCCGAGACGGCCAGGATCGATCTGACCAGCCAGGACGGGCGTCCGGCCCCGTAGCGACGGACGGCCCGGCCCAGCCGCCGGTGCCGACGGACGCCATGGACCAACTGCTCGACCGCAACCGGCAGACCGCGATGTCCCATCCGTACTGGATCGGCCCGGTGCCGACCATGCACGTGGCCATGGTGCTGTGCATGGACACCCGGATCGACACCTACCGGGCGTTCCAGATCGAGGCCGGCGAGGTGCACCTGCTGCGCAACGCCGGCGGGGTGGTGACCGAGGACATCGTGCGGTCGTTGGCGATCTCCCAGCACGCACTGGGGACCCGCGAGGTGATGATCGTGCACCACACGGACTGCGGTCTGGCTCGGCTCGAGGAGGATGCCTTCCGGGATCATCTGGCGCGTTACGCCGGTTATCGTCCGCACTGGGCGGTGCAGGCGTTCAAGGACCCGCATGATTCCGTCCGTGAGTCGTTGCTGCGGGTCCGCGCCTCACCGTTCCTGCTGGACACCACCAAGGTTCGCGGCTTCGTCTTCGACGTGAAATCCGGTCTGCTGGAGGAAGTGACGGCCGATCTGCCCATCCACGACGTCGACCACGCCGGCTCCGACGGCGTCGCGCTTGCCGCCCGGCCGGACGACCCGGATCCGCAGGAGTCGCGCTGAACTCCGGGCGGACCGAGGCGGCTGCCCTCGACCCGACCGCGGTCCTCGACTTCTTCGACCGCGAGGCCCGCGTTCTGCCGTGGCGAGCGCCCGACGCCGGCCCGTGGGCAGTGCTGGTCAGTGAGGTCATGCTGCAGCAGACACCGGTGACCAGGGTGCTGCCGGTGTACGCGGCGTGGTTGGCCCGCTGGCCGTCGCCGGCGGATCTGGCCGCCGAGCCGGCCGGGGAGGCGGTGCGAGCCTGGGGCCGGCTCGGTTATCCGCGCCGTGCACTGCGACTACACGCCGCCGCTTGCGCCATCGTCCGGGAGCACCGCGGACGTGTCCCCGACACCGTCGATGCCCTGCTGGCGCTGCCGGGCGTCGGCCAGTACACCGCCCGCGCGGTCGCTGCGTTCGCGTTCGGTGCCCGCACCCCGGTGCTGGACGTCAACGTGCACCGGGTGCTGCAGCGCGCCGTCAACGGGACCGACGAACCGGGCACCCCGACCACGGCCGATCGGCGCTTGCTCGAGGCCCTGCTGCCTGACGAACCGGCAGTCGCGTCCCGGTTCTCGGTCGCGTTGATGGAACTCGGCGCGCTGGTCTGCACGGCCGCGCGGCCGCGCTGCTCGCAGTGCCCGATCGCCGTCGGTTGCCGGTGGCTACAGCTCGGTAGTCCGGTCGCGGTACGGCCGAAGCGGGTACAGGGGTGGGTGGGCACCGATCGTCAGGTCCGTGGCCGGATCATGGCGGTGCTGAGGGACAGCGCAGCGCCGGTGCCCGAATCCGTACTGGCCGAGGTCTGGCCGGATCGGGAGCAGTGGCGGCGTTGTTTGGCCGGCCTGCTGGCCGACGGACTGGCCACCACCGCGGGCCGCGACAGCTCGGGACGGCCGCTCGTAGCACTGCCGGGCTGATGCCTCAGGCGGGCACCGGCTCCGGCTGCCCGGCCACGACGCGGCGCCGCTGCCACAGAGCGATCACGTTGCTCGCCGCCAGCACCGCCATCGGCGCGGCTACGCAGAGCACCGCGAGTTCGCCGGACGGAATCGCGAAGGTCAACCACGACAGTTGGGTGAGAAGCGACATCGCCAAGAAGCCCATCGACACTCCGCTGGTGTCGGTGGCCCGCCTGGTGTCGCGCAGCTGGGTCAGCTGGCCCAGCGCGCCCGGGATGAAGGCCAGCACGGCGAACGCCAGCGGTCCGAGCACGACGTCGGCGGCGACGGACGTCATGCCAAGGGCGATCGCCGGCAGCCAGGTGCGGGCGAGCGGTAACCGCCGCGCTGCGACGATCTGCCAGAGCACCAGGGCCGAGGTCAGCCCGAGCAGCACGTTCGGCCAGATCAGCTGGGCCTTGCCGACCAGCAGACCGTGACCCGTCCAGCCGATCCCGGCCGCGGTGTTCATCTGCCAGGTCACCTGGGACAGCCCGGCGACGGTGCGGGTGCCGACGATGCGCACCAGTTGCGGCACGGCGAGGGTCGCGCTGCACAGCGCGGCAAACCAACCGACGAGGTCGACCAGGGACACGGGTACTCCGAGCAAGAGAAGCGGTCGGCGGGATCGGCCGGCGTGCCCAGCGTAGAAGCTTTCTGTACCGGGAAAGAACGGCTCGGGCCGACTGTGGCGCAGATCATCCGACGCCAGGCCCGCGGCGGTTCCTTACCGCAACCGCACACCTGCCCTACATCCGCACCGGTTCGCGTCATCGGCGACTGATCGCGCCATCGGCACCGCGCGCGCGTGGTGCGAATGTCGCCATGAGGTGCGAATCGGCATCCGAGCACCGCAAGCAACGCCGATGGCCCGCCCCGCACGAAGCGGGACGGGCCATCGGGTTCGGACCGGGACCGGTCAGACCGCCTGGGCGGCACCGCCGGTCGCATCGCCGGTGGCCGAGCCGACGGCCACCGCCTCCGGCACCGGGGACGGCTTCTGTTCGCCCCTGAAGGTGAACTTCGCCTCGGCGCCTTCGCCCTCGACGTCGACGAACACGATCTGGCCGGGCCGGATCTCGTCGAAGAGGATCTTCTCGCTCAGCGCGTCCTCGATCTCCCGCTGGATGGTCCGGCGCAACGGCCGAGCGCCCAGTACAGGGTCGAATCCGCGCTCGCCGAGCAGTGCCCTCGCGGTGTCGCTGACCTCGAGGCCCATGTCCTTGTTGCGCAGCGCGGTCGCCACCCGCTTGAGCATCAGGTCGACCATCTGGTTGATCTCGTCGGTGGTGAGCTGGTGGAACACCACGACGTCGTCGATCCGGTTGAGGAACTCGGGCCGGAAGTGCCGCTTGAGCTCGTCGTTGACCTTCTGCTTCATCCGGTCGTAGTTCGAATCCGCGTCATTGCCCTGCGCGAAGCCCATGCCGACAGCCTTGGAGATGTCCTGCGTGCCCAGGTTGGAGGTGAACACGATGACGGTGTTCTTGAAGTCCACCGTCCGGCCCTGACCGTCGGTCAGCCGACCGTCCTCCAACACCTGCAGCAGCGAGTTGTAGATCTCCGGGTGGGCCTTCTCGATCTCGTCGAACAGCACCACCGAGAACGGCTTGCGGCGCACCTTCTCGGTGAGCTGGCCGCCCTCCTCGTAGCCGACGTAGCCGGGAGGCGCACCGAAGAGCCGCGACGCGGTGTACCGGTCGTGGAACTCGCCCATGTCGACCTGGATGAGGGCGTCCTCATCGCCGAACAGGAACTCGGCCAGCGCCTTGGTCAGCTCGGTCTTCCCGACACCGGACGGGCCCGCGAAGATGAACGAACCGGACGGCCGCTTCGGGTCCTTCAGGCCGGCCCTGGTACGCCGGATCGCCTGGGATACCGCCTTGACCGCCTCGTTCTGCCCGATGATCCGCTTGTGGATCTCGGTCTCCATCTTGAGCAGCCGAGTCGTCTCCTCCTCGGTCAGCTTGAACACCGGGATGCCGGTCCAGTTCGCCAGCACTTCAGCGATCTGCTCGTCGTCGACCTCGGAGACGACGTCGAGATCGCCGTCCTTCCAGGCCTTCTCACGCTCGGCCTTGCGAGCCAACAACTGCTTCTCGGTGTCCCGGAGGGCAGCGGCCTTCTCGAAGTCCTGCGAGTCGATGGCCGACTCCTTGTCCCGACGGACCCCGGCGAGCTTGTCGTCGAAGTCGCGCAGGTCCGGCGGCGCGGTCATCCGGCGGATGCGCATCCGGGCGCCGGCCTCGTCGATCAGGTCGATGGCCTTGTCCGGCAGGAACCGGTCGTTGATGTACCGGTCGGCCAGCGTCGCCGCAGCCACCAGGGCGTCGTCGGTGATGGTGATCCGGTGGTGCGCCTCGTACCGGTCGCGCAGGCCCTTGAGGATCTCGATGGTGTGCGCGACCGTCGGCTCGCCGACCTGGATGGGCTGGAACCGGCGCTCCAGCGCCGGGTCCTTCTCCACGTACTTGCGGTACTCGTCCAGGGTGGTGGCACCGATGGTCTGCAGCTCACCCCGGGCCAGCATCGGCTTGAGGATGCTCGCCGCGTCGATCGCGCCCTCGGCGGCCCCGGCACCGACCAGGGTGTGGATCTCGTCGATGAACAGGATGATGTCGCCGCGGGTGCGGATTTCCTTGAGCACCTTCTTCAGGCGCTCCTCGAAGTCACCGCGGTACCGGGAACCGGCCACCAGGGATCCGAGATCCAACGTGTAGAGGTGCTTGTCCTTCAGGGTCTGCGGGACGTCGCCGCGGATGATCGCCTGGGCCAGACCCTCGGCGACCGCAGTCTTGCCGACCCCGGGCTCACCGATCAGCACCGGATTGTTCTTGGTGCGACGGGACAGCACCTGCATGACCCGCTCGATCTCCTTCTCGCGCCCGATGACCGGGTCGAGCTTGCCCTCTCGGGCGGATTGGGTCATGTTGCGGCCGAACTGGTCGAGCACCAGTGAGGTGGATGCGGTGCCCTCGGACCGGCCGCCCTCGGGCGAACTGGTCTCCTTGCCCTGGTAGCCGGACAGCAGCTGCAGCACCTGCTGGCGCACCCGGTTCAGATCGGCGCCGAGCTTGACCAGCACCTGCGCGGCGACACCCTCACCTTCGCGGATCAGGCCGAGCAGGATGTGCTCGGTGCCGATGTAGTTGTGTCCGAGCTGCAGCGCTTCGCGCAGCGACAGCTCGAGGACCTTCTTGGCGCGCGGGGTGAACGGGATGTGCCCCGACGGGGCCTGCTGGCCCTGGCCGATGATCTCCTCGACCTGCGCGCGCACCCCCTCGAGGGCGATCCCGAGCGACTCGAGTGCCTTGGCGGCAACGCCTTCACCCTCGTGGATCAGACCGAGCAGGATGTGCTCGGTGCCGATGTAATTGTGGTTGAGCATCCTGGCCTCTTCTTGAGCCAGGACGACAACGCGCCGAGCGCGGTCGGTGAACCGTTCGAACATGTGCACTCCTTACGGGCGTGCGCTGCTGATCAGACTGCCTGCATCGCCCAGGGTCTCCCCTGGCACCGCCGGGTGGGCGGTCTCTCCACTCTAGACGGGGCACGCCGGTCGGCGTCCCTGCTCACAGTCGCGCAGGGATACCGACTCGGTAACGCTCGAACACCCGTCATGGACGATCAACTGCAGGTCAGCGGCGGTCCAGCGCACCCGACCGCCACCATGGACAACGGTCCGCGCCGGTGATCGCTTCCACCAGGGTGCTACGCCGAGGGCGAACAGCACGCTCATGCCCGTCCGGACGGTGCCGGCCATCAGCGGACCGGGGGCGCCGAAACGGCCGGCGGCCGGGGCTGATCGCCGTCGTGGCGAGGTCAGCACCGGCCGCCGGCCGAGTCGGGTCAATCCATTCAGTGGGCGTCGTCGAACGCCTGCACCACGGCCGCGGAGAGCCGGCCACGGTCGGAGACCTCGTAGCCCTGGCCGCGGGCCCAGTCACGGATCGCGGCGAGCTGCTCCTTGCTGCTGCCCGATCGGGCCGGCTTGACGGCGCGGCCGGGCCGCGAGCGGTTGCGACGGCCGCCGACCTGCCTGGCGTTGGCGGTGTACACGGCCAGCACGTCGCGCAGTTTCTTGGCGTTCTTCTCGTTCAGGTCGATTTCGTAATCCGCACCATCGAGCCCGAATGCGACGGTCTCGACGGCCGCCGAGCCATCGATGTCGTCGATCAAGGTGACGTGCGTCTGGGTTGCCATGGATCAGCAGTCCTTCCGTGACCGGATGTGGCCGGATGAGGGGATCGGGATGAATTCCCGATATTCAGCGTAGAGCACCGGATATCGCCTCACCAACTCAGCGCGGTCGAAATCGGCAGCAATTTCGTAGCGTCGACAGAACCGCCGGCATTCACTCGGTGGTGGCGCGGTTGCGTCGGCTCAGTCGGGTCGAACGAAGGGGAACAGAATTGTCTCCCGAATACCGAGCCCGGTGAGCGCCATCAACAGCCGGTCGACGCCCATGCCCATTCCACCCGCCGGCGGCATCCCGTATTCCATGGCGCGCAGGAAATCCTCGTCCAAGGGCATCGCCTCGGCATCGCCGAGACCGGCGAATCTCGCCTGGTCCACAAAGCGCTCGCGCTGGATGACCGGATCGACCAACTCGGAGTATGCCGTCGCGGTCTCCACGCCGCGGATGTACAGATCCCACTTCTCGGCCACCCCCGGCTCCGATCGGTGTGCGCGGGTCAGCGGTGCCGTCTCCACCGGGTAGTCCCGGACAAATGTCGGTGCCGACAATCGATCGCGGACCAGTGCGTCGAACAATTCCTCGACCAGCTTGCCCGGCCCGTGATGCGCCGCGACGGCGATGCCGTGCGCCCGGGCCAACTCCACCAACCGGTCGCGGCCGGTGGCGGCCGTGATGTGCTCACCGACCGCTTCGGAAACCGAGCCGTACAAGGTGATCTCGGCCCATTCGCCGCCAAGATCGAACTCGGTGCCGTCGGCCAGGATCGCCACGTGCGAGGAGAACACCGCCATCGCTGCGTCCTGAACCAACTCTCGGGTGAGCGAGGCCATGCCGTTGTAGTCGGTGTACGCCTGGTACGCCTCGAGCATGGCGAATTCGGGCGAATGAGAAGAGTCCGCTCCCTCATTACGGAAATTGCGGTTGATTTCGAAGACCCGCTCGATGCCGCCGACCACACATCGCTTCAGGTACAACTCCGGAGCAATGCGCAGGTACAGATCCATGTCCATCGCATTGGAATGGGTCACGAACGGCCTCGCTGCGGCCCCGCCCTGAAGTACCTGCAGCATCGGTGTCTCGACCTCGAGAAAGCCGTGCCGGTGCAGGGTGGTCCGCAAGGAGCGATTCACGGCCGCCCTGATCTCCACCGTTCGGCGAGCCTGAGGACGGACGATGAGATCGACGTAACGCTGCCTGACCCGCGTTTCCTCGGAAAGCGGCTTGTGTGCTACGGGCAACGGACGGATCGCCTTCGCCGTGAATTCCCACGCGTCGGCCAGGACCGACAGTTCGCCGCGACGCGAGGTGATGACGGTGCCATGGATGAACAGGTGGTCGCCGAGGTCGACATCGGATTTGAATGCAGCCAACCGCTCCGGGCCGACGGAAGCCAGGGAGACCATCACCTGCAGCTCGGTTCCGCCCTCACCTGCCCCGCCCTCGCGCAGGGTGGCAAAACACAGCTTTCCGGAGTTGCGCAGGAAGATGACCCGACCGGTGACGCCTACTTCTCGCCCTGTATCCGTGTCCGGCGGCAGATCGGGGTAGGCCGCCCGAATGCCCGCAAGGGTCTCGGTGCGCGGAACGTCGACCGGGTACGGCTGCACACCCTCGTCGAGCAGCCGGGCACGCTTGTCCAGCCTGACCCGCATCTGCTCCGGGACTTCATCGGCGGCATCGCCGACATCGGCATGATCGGGCCGGACGTCGTCGGGTCGGCCATCGTCGGGCAGGGCGGCGGGCGGGGTCACGGGAGTCAAGCCTAGAGGCTCACGACCGACGTCCCGGTTGGAACGTCCGTCGCCGGGATGGCACCGGGTCTGGCAGCATGCCGCGAGTGACGCTGATCGCAGCCGCTGACGGATCCGCGCTGGGCAACCCCGGCCCGGCCGGCTGGGCCTGGTACATCGACGACAACCGTTGGGCCAGTGGAGGGTGGCCACACGGCACCAACAACATGGGCGAGCTCACGGCCGTGCTCGACCTGCTGCACCAGACCGCCGAGGTCGCGGACGAGCTGCTGGTCTACTGCGACTCGCGATACGTGATCAACTCGATCACCACCTGGATGCCGGGCTGGAAACGCAAGGGATGGCGCAAGGGCGACGGCAGTCCGGTGCTCAATGTCGAGATCATGAAGGCACTTGACACCGCCATGCGGGGGCGCCGGGTGCGGTTCGAGTGGGTGAAGGGGCATGCCGGACACCCCCTGAACGAGGCCGCCGACCGATTGGCCAACGCCGCAGCGGTGGCCTTCGGCCAAGGCCGGGCGGCGGACCCCGGTCCCGGCTTCGGCGGACCGATCCACAGCGCCGCACCGGCCGCCCGGCCGGTGAGCGTCGAGCCCGACGACTTGTTCACCATCCTCGACGACCGGGACAGGCCAGGACCGCCGACCGACGAGGAGCGGGTGGTCGCCCTGGAGAGATCGTTGCTGACCGAACAGGTCCGCGCCGATCGGGCTGCCGTGGCGGCGCTGCTGCACCCTGCGTGGTGCGAGATCGGCCGGTCCGGACGGCTGTGGACGAGGGAGGAGATGCTCGAGAGCATCGGCCCGCTCGCCGAACCGGTCGGCCTCGAAGTCGTCACGGTGAGCCGTATCGACACGGACACCCTGCTGCTGGTCTGGCGCGCAGTGTCGGCCGCGAACAGCGCCCTGCGCAGTTCGCTGTGGGTGAGGGAGCGTGGCGACTGGCGCCAGCGGTTCCACCAGGGAACCAGCGAACGCTGACCTCGGCGCCCGACATCGCGGCAGAATGGTCGGGTGACCAGTGCTACCGAGCCCTACGACCACGCCGCTCACGCCTCGGCGTTCGGTGGCGTGGCCGCTGACTATGCGGCCTACCGTCCCGGTTACCCCGACGGCGCGGTCTCGGCAGCCGTACCGGTCGGCGCCACCAGCGTGCTCGATCTCGGCGCCGGCACCGGCAAGCTCACCGCCTCACTGCGCGCGCCCGGACGGACCGTGTACGCCGTCGAACCGGACGAGGCCATGCTCGACCGGCTCCGGGCCGATCTGCCCGACGTCCTGGCTGCCAGCGGCTCCGCCGAGCGAATTCCGTTGGCGGACGGCACCATCGATGCCGTCGTGGTCGGGCAGGCCTGGCACTGGTTCGACGTTCCGGCGGCCCGCGCCGAGATCGCCAGGGTGCTCCGGCCGGCCGGCACCCTTGCCCTGCTCTGGAACACCGACGATCGTGATGACCCGCTGACCGCCGCCCTCGGCGACATCCTCGATTCGGTGCGACCGTCCGGCGGGGTGACGTCGCGCGAACGCATCACCGTGCCGTTCGACGCCGGCGACGGGTTGGCGGCTCCGGAGCTGGTTCCGGTCGACTGGTCATGGCATGTCTCGCCGCCGCATCTGCACGCCCTCGAGGACACGAAGTCCTACCTGATCCTGGCCGACCCGGACGTGCGCGGCAGGGTGCATCGCGAGATCGATGAGGTGCTGGCGCAATTCGGCAACCCGGACCCGGTGGTGCTCGCGCAGCGGTGCCAGGTGTGGATCGCGCGAAAGGCATGAGCGGAGGGCTGCGGTATCGCGCACCCGGCGGGGTGCTGGACGGTCAGCACTGGCGCGCAGCCGCGGTTGGGCACGCCCGCGCGGTGGACCAGCTGACCCTCGAGCACCGCGAGCGCGCCTCTGCTCACCTGCCGCATCCGGTGGCCGACTTCCTGTTCACCTACTACTCTCTGCGCCCGGCGCAGCTGGCCCGCTGGCACCCCGGCGTCGGGATCGGGTTGGCGGACGCCGACGAGCGGGCCGGCTGGCGGTTTCACCGTCTCGACGACGGCGTCGTCAGCCTCGACGCGAAGGAGTTGGTCGGGGTTCGTGGCCCGCTGCTCGACTTCGTCGACCGGCTGCTGGCCAATACCGCGGCGGCGGCGCCGCAGTTCGGCTGCTTCGGGATGCACGAGTGGGCCATGGTGTACCGGCAGTCCCCCGACGAGCTCCGGCACGCCCAATGGCCGCTGCGGCTCGGTGCCGCGGCCACCGACGAGGTTGTGCGCTCGCACCCGGTGCGTTGCACGCATTACGACGCGTTCCGGTTCTTCACGCCGGAGGCCAAACCCTTGAACCAGCTGCACCCCGATCTGTCCTCGCGTGATCGGCTCGAACAGCCTGGGTGCCTGCACGCGACGATGGATCTGTACAAGTGGGCCTACAAGCTCGGCCCCGCAGTACCCGGCGACCTGCTGCTCGACTGCTTCCGGCTTGCCCGCGACGTCCGCGAACTGGACATGCGGGCATCGCCCTACGACCTGCGGTCGATCGGCTACCGGCCGGTGGCGGTGGAGACGGCCGCCGGCAAGGCGGAATACGTGTCGGCGCAACGGGAGTTCGCCGCGCGAGGCCAGATCCTGCGCGGCCGGTTGCGGGAGGTCCTCGCGCTGCTCCGCCGCGAAGCCGCCGAGGGCTCCCGCCGCCCCGTCACACGTTGATCATGGCCAACTCGTACGCGGCATCCCGGCGTGTTGCGCGACACGCCGAGGCGCGGCGTACCAGTTCGCCATGATCAACAAGAGGTGAGGTTCTGCGCCTCGGCGGCGGCAACCCGCGGGCGGACGAAGGGATCCGGGAGGAGGAGCCGGGGCGGGGAGCTCAGTCGTCGTCGCTGTGGCGACGGCGGCGGGGCGGCACCGAACCGCCGTAGGCCGCGAGGAGTTCGGCGACCGAGACGCCGGACGAGTGGCCGGAGAGGTCTTTGGCCCCACCGGTGATCTCGGCAACGGCTTCGCTCGGCTGGTCATCGGTGACCGCGGCGGCTGCCCGCGCGGCGCGTCTGGAGCCGGAGCCTGGCGCGATCGGCGGCGCGGCCGGGGTGTCGAGGCGGTGGCGCAGCGTCCACGCGGTCGCCGGGGCATCGACCCTGGCGGGCGCGTCGGGCACGTCGGTGGCCGGTCGGAACTCGGCCGCGGCCGCCGGGCCGGCTGACCCGTGCGCGTCCAGCTCGGCCGATGCCTCCGCCGCCGGTACGGAGTCGCCGTCCGGCTCGTCCTCCGGTGCGGGCTCGACCTCCGGCTCTGGCTCCGGTTCGGGCTCGGTCGCGCCGTGTTCGACCTCCACCAGATCGGTGATCTCGGCGTCGACGGCGTCCGGCCCGCCCGCTACCTCCGGCTCAGGGTCGGGTGCCCGTGTTTCGTCGAGCGACTCCGGCGGGTCGGCCGATTCTCGGTGCGGATCGCCGACCACCCGTGGTGTCGCCGGTGCCGCGTCGATCACCGGTGTCGGTACCGAAAGCTCGACGATCCGCGGTATCTGTTCGGTGACCGCACCCGCCGAGGTGTCCAGCGGGATACCGCTGGAGCCGTCGGCGACGACGAGCGGCTGTGCGCCCGAAGCCGCGGCCGGCAGCGGGCCTCGCATCGGCGGAGGCTGCGGGCCCCACAGGGTCCCGGTGCTCAGCGGGCCGGCCGGCCCCACCGTGCCCTCGACGAGTTGGCGGGTGCCCGAGCTGATCGCCTGCGACGATCCGGCGTCGCCGACCGACCGAATCCGAGTGGCCTCCGCCGACAGGGTCAGCCGTTCCACCAACAGATCGCCGTCCAGGAACCCCGACAGCACCGAGGTGAGCCGCTCGACCTGCTCGCGCAACGCCGCGAGTTCGGTGTCGTGTCGCGATTCCAGTTCGGCCCTTGTCGTCTCGGCCAGCTGGACCTCGAACTCACGCCGGGCGGAGATCTCCCGATGCAGCTCGAGTTCGTAGATTCTGGTGAGTTCCTCCTGGCGCGACTCGGCCGACCTGGCCTCCCGGCGATAGCGGGCCATGGCGAACGCGGTCAAAAGCGCCGCCCACAGGCCGAGCAGCACGGCCAACCGCAGCCAGCGCACCTCGTCGGCCAACACCACGAAGAGGCTCGCGGCGACGGCCAACACGAAGCCGAGGCCGAGCAGGATGCGAACGGTCAGTGAGTCGAGTCCACGACGGCGCGTGCCCGCGACCTGACTCATGGTGACCACGCTACCGGGGTCGACACCGAGCTGACCCGAGCCCCGCCGGTCCGGCGGCCGATCGCTCACCGGGCACCCGGAGGCTCCGCCGGAGCCCGGCAACAATGCTCGAGGAACAGCGCTCCTGCGACCATCACGAGCGCCCCGATCAGGCCGATCAGCGCCGTCACCGTGTCCGCCCCGGCGGCCACCACATCGTCCGACGCCGGCAACACGTAAGCCAGTAGGCCGAGCCACAGCCCGGCGAACGCGGCGCCGGCCAGCGAGGTGGCCTTGGCTGCCAGCACGGCCCTGGCTGCGGTCAGCGGAGGCACTGGTTTGATCTGTGGCTCGTCGCCGCGGCGGGGGTGCGCCGCGGCCCGGATCCGGCTGCGCAGACTCCATCCCGCCACCGCCTCGGCGAGGCCGACGAGCGCTGCGACAACGCCGGCAAGGCGCGGCAGCACGGGCATCCGCCCGTAGTTCAGGCGGACCAGAACGTACCCCGCGATGGCGGCCAGGAGCCCGATGGCGAGCAGATCACGGACCCTGGTGAACCCGAGGCGACGGTCAGCGGACATGCCCGACCTTGCGAATGCCGCTCCGGTCGAGGCCGTCGAGCAGATCTGCGATGGGGCCATATCCGGGCAGTGTCGCGGTCGGGTCGATCTCGGCCCAGGGCACCAGCACGAACGCCCGCTCGTGCGCCCGCGGATGCGGCAGCACAAAGTCGGGGTCCTCGTCGGAGACCTGCCCGTCAACGGTGATCACGTCGGCGTCCAGGGTCCGCGGCCCCCACCGCACCGCCCGTTCCCGGTCCTGCTCCCGCTCGACGGCCTGGCATTTGGCCAGCCACCCGCCGGCATCGACCGCTCCGTCCTCGGCGATCAGTACCAGGTTGTAGAAGTCGTCCTGAGCCACCGGCCCCCACGGCGGCGTGCGGTACACCGACGACACCGCACGTACCTCGGTGCCGAACGCGGCGATGCCTGCCCGCAGGTGCGCCATCCGGTCGCCGAGGTTGGACCCGAGACTGACCACCGCGCGGCTCATCCGTTCGCCTCGCTTCGGCCCGGCCCAGGGATGCAATGCTGCTGGGTCGCTCGCCGGCACACGCTCATCCTGCGGCGTCCGCGGACGAACTGGATCGGGGCGGTTCCGACCGGGACGGGCCCGCCCGGCCGGGCGACTTGGCCGACCGGCGGATGGTCACCGCGACGTCGGCAAACGTCAACGGAATCGGGGCATCGGGTTTGTGGACGGTGACCTCGGCGGCATGCACCTGGTGGTCGGCCATGATCCGGTCGGCGATCTCGGCGGCCACGGCCTCGATCAGATCGCGCGGTGGTCCGGCGACGATCTCGGCCACCAAGGCGGCCAGGGCGCCGTAGTCGATGGTGGCGGCCAGATCGTCGTCGTAGGCGGCGCGATCCAGGTCCGCCCACACCACTACGTCGACCAGGAAGTCCTGGCCGTCGCGCTTCTCGTGGTCGTAGACGCCGTGCCGGCCGCGCACCCGCAACCCGGTCAGCGTGATCCGGTCAGCCATCCACGTCCCCTCCGACGGTGGCTCGACCGGGCAACCGGTCGTACGCCTCGAGCACGGCCAGGGCGTCCCGGGTCGGCCGGGGTTCGTGCACCCGCAGGCCCCACACCCCGTCCAACGCGGCCATCGCGGACACCGTGGCGGTTGCGTCCTCACGCTCGGCGGCGCCACGCAGGGCTCCGTCGGACCCCACCAGCAGTTCGCCCAGGAACCGTTTGCGGGACGCTCCGATCAGCACCGGCAGCCCGAGCCCGGTGAGCACGTCGAGGCGACGCAGCACGGCCCAGTTGTGATCGGCGTTCTTGGCGAACCCGATCCCGGGATCCAGGATCACCGCCCGTTCGTCGACGCCGGCAGCGACCGCGGCCTCGACCCTGGCCAGTAGTTCGGCCCTGACCTCGGCCACCACGTCGTCATATCGCGCGAGATCCTGCATGACGTCGCTGGGGCCCCGCCAGTGCATCAGCACCCATGGGACACCGGCATCGGCCACCATGGCGGCCATCTCCGGATCCGCCATCCCCCCGGAGACGTCGTTGACCAGCAATGCCCCGGCGTCCAGCGCCGACCTGGCGACCGCCGCCCTTGTGGTGTCCACCGAGCAGGCGATCCCGTCGGAAGCCAGTGCGCGGATCACCGGCACCACCCTGGCCGCCTCGGTGTCCGGGCTCACCCGATGGGCGCCGGGACGGGTGGATTCTCCGCCGACATCGACCAGGTCGGCGCCGAGCGTGACCAGGTCCCGGCCGCGCTGGACAGCGGTGGCGGTGTCGGGCCAACGGCCACCGTCGGAGAACGAGTCGGGGGTGACGTTGACGATGCCCATCACCCACGGCCGGATGCCGGTGACCGGCAGGCCGGCGCGCACCGGGACGCTACCGGCGGCCATCTCGGCTCACCGACCGCCCATGATCAGGCTCATCGCCTCGGCCCTGGTGCTCGCCTGGGTCTGGAAGATGCCCCGGACCGCCGAGGTGGTGGTGATCGCGCCGGGCTTGCGTACCCCGCGCATGGCCATGCACAGGTGTTCGGCCTCGATCACCACGATGACGCCGGCCGGCCGTAGTCGGCGCATCAAGGCATCGGCGATCTGCGTGGTCAGTCGTTCCTGCACCTGGGGCCGACGGGCGTAGCCGTCCACCAGCCTGGCCAGCTTGGACAGCCCGGTGATGCGGCCGTCGCGGCCGGGGATGTAGCCGACGTGCGCCTTGCCGAAGAAGGGCACGAGGTGGTGCTCGCAGGTCGAGAACATCTCGATGTCGCGCACCAGGATCAGCTCGGCATGGTTCTCGTCGAAGACGGTGTCCAGCACTGTGTCCGGATCGGCGTAGAGGCCGGCGAACTGCTCGGCGAACGCCCTGGCCACCCGACCGGGGGTGGCCAACAGGCCCTCCCGGTCCGGGTCCTCGCCGACCGCGATCAGCAACTCGCGAACCGCCGCCTCCACCCGCGGACCGTCGAAAACCCGAGCAACGTGGGCATAGTCGGGGTCGATCAGGCCGTTCGGCGCCGGCGCATGCGCTCTGGTGTCGCCGTCAACGCTCACCGCTTCTCGCTCGGCGGCGCCCACGGATCTGCATCAGGGTCGGCTGCCGGTTGCCGACCGGTCGGTGCCTGGGTGTCCGGCTGGCCCGGTTGTCCGGCGCCGGCCGACGGGTACGGCGCGTGCGGCGGCGACGCGTGAGCCCCCCGGCCGGTTGCTGCGGGTACGGGGCGGGCGCGTACGGATTGGGCTGACCGCCGTACGTCGGGTTCTGCGGCGCGGCGCCACCGAACTCGCTCGGATGGTGATGCGCACCCCAACCGTTCGGCTGACCGGCGGGGCCCGCCGGATGACCGTTACCGCCCTGGCCGTTCGGATACGGGTTCTGCCCGTTTCCGTTCCCATTGCTGCCGTTCCAACTGCCCGGGAGCGGGGCCAGCGGACCGGGCAACACGCCTCCGGTCCAGTTCGGCGGCATGTGCTGCTGTCCGGTGGCGGGCGCCTGGCCGGGATAGCCGACAGCACCGGCGACCGGCTGGCCGGCGCCGACCGGCACCGGGTCGGGCTGGCGAACCGGTTTGGCCGGCTGGGGCGGCGGCCAGGGCTCGCCGCGTTCGATGGCGAGCTCACCCGGGGTCTTGATCGGCGGGCGGTCGGACGGCATCCGAACCCCGAACTCGTCGAACGTGGTGATCCTCGGCCGCTTCTCGACATCGGCAAAGATCACCTGCAGGTCGCGACGATCCAGCGTCTCCTTCTCCAGCAACTGACCGGCCAACGTGTCCAGAATGTCCCGGTAGGTGTTGAGCACCTCCCAGGCCTCGGTGTGCGCCGCCTCGATGAGCGCCCGCACCTCGCCGTCGATCTCGCTGCCGACCTCGATGGAGTAGTCAGGGCTGTGGCCATAGGTACGCCCCAGGAACGGCTCGTCGTCGCCGGTGCCGTACTTGACCGCGCCGAGCTTGGCCGACATGCCGTACTCGGTGACCATCGCCCTGGCGATCTTGGTGGCCTGGGCGATGTCCGAGGAGGCGCCGGTCGTCGGCTCGGCGAACACCAGCTCCTCTGCAGCCCGGCCGCCCATCGCCATCACCAGGCGGGCGATCATCTCGGACCTGGTCATCAGACGACTTGTCGTC
The DNA here is from genome assembly GCA_963834185.1 of uncultured Actinomycetota bacterium. Classification (GTDB taxonomy): domain Bacteria; phylum Actinomycetota; class Actinomycetes; order Mycobacteriales; family Nakamurellaceae; genus Nakamurella. Next base: position 1,290 of record CAWIAR010000009.1, on the reverse strand, counting down.
CTCGGGCACCACAAGGGCGTGGCCTCCTGTGCGGCCGCGGGGCAGGATGGTGACCTTGTAGACCGGCTCGAGGCCGGGCATCGCCCAGGCCGCGAGCGCATGCCCGCCCTCGTGGTAGGCGGTGATCTTCTTCTCCCGCTCGGAGATGATGCGACCCTTGCGTGCCGGGCCGCCGACCACCCGGTCGACCGACTCCTCGAGAGCGACGTTGTTGATGAGCGTCCCGTGTTCGCGCGCGGTGAGCAGGGCAGCCTCGTTGATCACGTTGGCCAGATCAGCGCCGGACATGCCGACGGTCCGCTTGGCCAGCGACAGGAAGTCGACATCTGCGGCGAACGGCTTGCCCTTGGAGTGGACGGCCAGAACCGCCTCCCGGCCCTTCAGGTCGGGGGCGCTGACCGGGATCTGCCGGTCGAACCGGCCCGGCCGCAGCAACGCGGGGTCGAGGATGTCCGGTCGGTTGGTGGCCGCGATCAGGATGATGCCGCCCTTGGTGTCGAAGCCATCCATCTCCACCAGCAGCTGGTTCAGCGTCTGCTCGCGCTCGTCGTGGCCGCCGCCCATGCCGGCGCCGCGGTGGCGACCGACAGCATCGATCTCGTCGATGAAGACGATCGCCGGCGCGTTGGCCTTGGCCTGCTCGAACAGATCGCGGACCGGGAGGCGCCCACGCCGACGAACATCTCGACGAAGTCGGAACCCGAAATGGTGTAGAACGGCACGCCGGCCTCTCCGGCGACGGCCCGCGCGAGCAGGGTCTTGCCGGTGCCTGGCGGCCCGTACAACAGGCACCCTTGGGGATCTTCGCGCCCAGCGCCTGGTAGCGCGCCGGGTTCTGCAGGAAGTCACGGATCTCGTCGAGTTCCTCGACCGCCTCGTCGGCCCCGGCAACGTCCGAGAATTTGGTGGCCGGCATGTCTTTGGACAGCAGCTTGGCCTTCGACTTGCCGAACGAGAGGACCTTGTTCCCGCCGCCCTGCGCGTTGTTCATCATCCAGAGCAGGAACAGGATGATCAGGCCGATCGGAATCAGGTAGATGAGCAGCGAGAACAGCGCCGACTCGGTGGTGACCTTGGTGCCATAACCGTCGGCGATCTTGGCGCCGGAGACGGCGTCGAAGATCTGGTCCGTCGCGCCGGCCGGGAACTGTGTGTAGACCTTCGTGGCACTGTCGACCGGATTCGTCAGGGTCAGCCGGAGCCGCTGTTCCTTGTCGTCGATATCGCCGAGTGACATTTCCCGAACTGAGTTGGGTCAGCGCGACGGAGGTATTGACCGGTTGGTAGCCA
>CAWIAR010000008.1:0-389567 GCA_963834185.1 uncultured Actinomycetota bacterium | reverse complement strand
GATTGACAGGCCCGGCCGCGGCTTGTCAAGGTGCGCCGATCAGAAGACCGTGAAAGGGATCACGTCCATGAACGCAGTGCTCCACGACACCGCAGCCGACCTCCGCATCGCCGACCGGCCCAACTCCGACCCAGGATCCGGCCACGTGCTGACCGCTGTCATCCACCTTGCCGCCATCGTCGGCTGATCCGTACCGCAACCAGACACCCATGGCTGCAACCAGCTTCCTCGGCATCGACCTGGGCACCAGCTCGGTCAAGGCGGCGATCCTCGACACCACCGGCGACCTCCTTGGCCAGGCCGACGCTGACTACCCGGTCGACCGGCCGCACACCGGCTGGGCCGAAACCTCCCCGCGGGCGTGGTGGGACGCTGTCATCTCCGCGACCAGAGCAGCCGTGCACCGGGCCGGCGGAGTACAGCCGGTGAGCGTCGGAATCTCCGGTCAGATGCACGGCGTGGTGCTGTGCAGCGAGGGCGGCGACCCGGTGCGACCGGCAGTGCTGTGGGCCGACGCCCGTGCCGAACACCAACTCGACCCGTACCGGAGTCTCGACGCCTCGGTTCGCCGACATCTGGCCAACCCGCTGAGCCCCGGCATGGCTGGGCCCATCCTGGCCTGGCTCGGCGAACACGAACCGGCGTCGATGGCCGCCGCGCGGTGGGCACTGCAACCCAAGGACTGGATCCGCAGCCGACTCACCGGCACCTACGGCGCCGAGCCCAGCGACGCCTCGGCCACCCTGCTCTACGACGTCTGCACCGAAAACTGGAGCCCCGAGGTCCTGGAAGCCTTGCGGATCCGTGCCGACCTGCTCCCGGCCATCGCTCCCCACTCCGCGACCACGGCCGGAATCCTGCACGAGCCGGCAGCGCAGGATCTCGGCCTGACTCCTGGCATCCCGGTGGCCATGGGCGCCGCTGACACCGCCGCCGCCATGCTCGGCGCGGGCCTCACCGAACGCGGCCAGGTCCAACTCACCATCGGGACCGGCGTGCAGATCGTCACGCCGACCGCGGCGCCCGATACTGCCTCGCACCCCGTCTGGGCCGAGCCGACCACCCACCTCTACCGGGCGGCCACCCCGCACGGCTGGTACGTCATGGCCGCCGGGTTGACCGGCGGCCAAACCCTGACCTGGGTGCGCGCCATCCTCGGGGCGACCTGGGACGAGCTCTACGACGCGGCCAACCATCAGGCTTGCCGTGATGACCCCATCTTCGTCCCTCACCTTGTCGGCGAACGGACACCGTTCATGGACACCGGCATGCGGGGGGCCTGGACCGGCCTGTCAGCCCGCCATGGGCGCCGCGAGATGCTCTACGCGGCACTGGAAGGGGTCGCCTTCGCGATCGCGGACGGACTCGACGCGCTCCCCGGCGGACGAGGTGCAGGTCCTGGACTTCGACTGGCCGGCGGCGGCACCGTTGCCCCGGCATGGCGTGAGTTGTTGGCCACCGTCCTGGACGTGGACCTCTACGCCGTGGACGTGCCTGCAGCCTCCGCTCGAGGTGCCGCCTTGCTCGGCGCGTGGACTCACGGTTCCATGGCAACCGTTCCCGACGGGGTCCGGCCCCGTTTGGTCGCGTCACCCGTGCCGAACGATATGCTCGTCGATCGCCGACACTCCTACCGAGACCAGGTGCAGGCGCTGCGCAGGATGACCTCGAGCCGGGCCGGGTCCACCTCAGGGAGCGACGAACTGTGACACTCGCAGGCAGAACAGCACTGGTCACCGGTGGCGGTCTGCACCGCACACACCGTGGTTAAACCAGACCTGGCGTCAGGCGAGATCCCGCCGGCCTGACCATCGTCGGTCGGCGGCGGGGGGTTTCGGCATGTCGGACCGCCTGAGGTGTTTGCCGGGCTCACACTTGCCACCATGTTGCGCCTCCGCATCACCTCGCCGGCCGACCGGACCGATCACGCCCTGGCAGCGCTCGAGGCGGACGGCGCGGTCAGCAGCGTTTCGGTGCTGCGGGGCGCCTCGGTCCAACCGCCAGGAGATCTGATCTTCGCCGACGTGGCCAGGGAGGGTGCCAACGACGTGGTCGAATCACTGCGGGCGTTGCATCTGCAGCCCGAGGGGACTCTGCAGATCGATCCGGTCACCACCTGGGTATCGAAGGCGGGTTACGAAGCCGAGCAACGTACCCCGGGTAGCGGGGCGGACTCGGTGGTGTGGATCGAGGTGATCAAGGGCGCCTACGACGACACCGAACTCAATTGGACCTTCCTCAGTTTCATCTCCATGGCCACCATGCTGGCCGCCATCGCCATCGTCATCGACTCGCAGATCCTGACCATCGGCGCCATGGTTCTCGGGCCGGAATTCGGTGCGGTCGCCGCCCTGGGGGTAGCCCTGGTGCGGCGACGGTTCCGGCTGCTCAGGCGGGCCGCCGTGACGCTGGTCGTCGGGTTCGGGTTGGCGATCGCAGCTACGACCGTCGTGACGTTGTGCGGGAAGGCGATCGGTTGGGTCACCCTCGATGACGTCACCGGTCCGCGCCCGGAAACCGAGTTCATCTACTACCCCGATCATTGGTCGCTGGTGGTGGCCGTGATCGCCGGAGCAGCTGGCGTGCTGTCGCTGACATCGTCGAAAACTGGTGGCCTGTCGGGGGTGTTCATCTCGGTGACCACGGTGCCGGCTGCCGGCAACGTGGCGCTCGGACTCGCTTTCGGCGTGGGCACCGAGATCTGGGGGAGCACCCTGCAGCTGGGGGTCAACTTGGTCGGCATGGCGATCGCCGGCTGGTTGACCCTGGTGCTCCAGCAGACGATCTGGTCCCGGGTATCCGCCCGGCGCGCCAAATTTCTCGGTCGGATCGCGAAACGCGACTCGATGTGGTGATGACCACGGCCGGCCGGGCCCCGACCGGACCGGTTCTCCTCGAAGCGTCACCCGACGGCGTACCAGCTCTCGTGGGTCCCGGGGCTTGTCGCCGCGGGTGTGAGGAAGCGCCCGATGCTCGATCGCATCGGGCGCTCCCTGGTTCGCATCGGACAGCAGAGCAGTCCAGCATCAGCTGATCTTGCGGCGGTAGATCCTGGTCGCGAAGAAGTAGGCAACGGCGAGGATACCGACACACCAGGCGAGGGCGATCCAGATGTCAGTGCCAACCGGCTGCTCGGCGAAGATGGCCCGGATCGAGTTCACGATCGAGGTCACCGGTTGGTTCTCGGCGAACCATGCGACCGGGGCGGGCATGGTGTCGGTCGAGACGAAGGCGGAGCTGACGAACGGCAGGAAGATGAGCGGGTAGGAGAATGCGCTGGCGCCGTCGACGGTCTTCGCGGACAGACCCGCGATCACGGCGACCCAGGTCAGCGCGAGGGTGAACAGGATCAGCATGCCGGCAACGGCCAACCAGCCGAGAATGCTTGTTCCCGTGCGGAACCCCATCAGGAGCGCGACACCCACCACGATCACCAGTGAGACGACGTTGGCGACCAACGAGGTGAGCACGTGGGCCCACAGAGCGCTCGGTCGAGCGATCGGCATGGACTGGAACCGCTCGAAGATCCCGCTCTGCAGGTCCATGAACAGCCGATACGCGGTGTAGGCGATGCCCGACGCGATGGTGATGAGCAGGATGCCGGGCAGCATGTAGTCGATGTAGGAACCCGATCCGACGTCGATCGCACCGCCGAGCACGTAGACGAACAGCAGCATCAGAGCGACCGGCGTGACGGCGGTGGTGATGATGGTGTCGGGGCTACGCGCGATGTGGCGCAGTGATCGGCGGGTGAGAACGGTGGTGTCGTGCAGGGCATGGGTGGTCATGATCTTTCCTGCCTTTCCGCGCCGGCGGTGCTGGTCACTGCGGCGCCATCGGTGCTGTCGTCACCCACGAGCGCGAGGAACACATCCTCGAGACTCGGTTGCTTCTCGATGTACTCGATCTGCGCGGGTGGCAGCAATTGCTTCAATTCGGACAGGGTGCCGTCGACGATGATTCGTCCGCGATGCAGGATCGCGATCCGGTCGGCGAGTTGTTCGGCCTCGTCCAGATACTGGGTGGTCAGCAGCACCGTCGTGCCGCCATTCGCGAGTTCTTTTACTGTCCGCCACACTTCGATGCGCGCCTGGGGATCAAGTCCGGTGGTCGGCTCGTCGAGGAAGATCACCGGCGGATTCCCGATCAGGCTCATGGCTATGTCCAGCCGGCGGCGCATACCGCCGGAGTAGGTCGCCGCTTTCCGGCCACCGGCCTCCGTGAGTGAGAACTGGGCGAGCAGGTCGTCGGCGATTTCGCCGGGGTTTTTCAGGTGGCGGAGTTGCGCGACCAGGACGAGGTTCTCCCGCCCGGTGAGGATCTCGTCGACGGCGGCGAACTGCCCGGTCAGGCTGATCGACTCCCGAACCTGCTGTGGTTGGCCGGCCACATCGAAGCCGTTGACCTCGGCGGTTCCGGCGTCCGCCGTCAGCAGAGTGGAGAGGATCTTCACGACCGTCGTCTTGCCGGCGCCGTTCGAGCCGAGAAGGGCGAAGATGCTCCCCCGGGCGACGTCGAGGTCAACGCCGCGCAACACATGCAGTTCCTTGTATGACTTCTCCAGGTTCCGCACCTGGATTGCCGCGTCGTGCTCATTTCTGCTCCGTCCTCTTCTGCGTCCTCGATCGCCTTGGTCAGCCGGGCGCGCTCCTTGTCGATCCACTGCTTGCCGCTGTAGGCCTGGGCGAACGCCTCGGCAAACTCGACCGGGTTGTCGCCGACGATGGCGCGCACCGGGGTCCCGTCCGCCGCGGCTCGCTCCCAGAGATCGACGTGGTCGCCGATCATCGCGACGAGCGTCTCGCCGTCCGTGACACCGCCGTAGTACGTCAGGTACCGCTGCAGCGCCTTGGCCGTCGCGCCGTACGGCTCGGGGAGGGCGTCGATGCGGGACATGTACTGCTTGTACTGCTTCTTCTGCTCGAGTGATCCGGTGAGGGTCTCGATCCACTTTGCGGCCATCTCAGTTCTCTCCTGGTTGGAGCTGTTGGATACGTTCTGACAGGAAGCTCCATGTCCTCCAGAACTCTTGAAGCTGTTCTCGCCCTTGGGCGTTGACGGAATACACCTTCCGCGGCGGCCCCTTCTCGGAGGGGACCTTCTGGACGTCCACGAAGCCCCTCTGCTCGATGCGGACGAGCAAGGCGTAGACGGTTCCTTCGACCAGGTCCGAGAACCCTTGCTCGCGCAGTCGGGCGGTGATCTCGTACCCGTACGCGGGCTGTACCGCGAGAACCGCCAGCACGATGCCCTCGAGGGTGCCCTTGAGCATCTCCGTCATCTGGTTTCCCATCACTCCTCCTTCGCTCTACTCGGCGTTGCTGACTACTGGTAGACGGTAACACTGACTACCAGTAGATAGCAACACCAAGTAGAGGTCGATTTATGCCGGGCGCTCAGCTCCCGGTCCACGTACTGGTGGCCGGGCGTCGGGCGGCGATTGCAGCCGAGAACTGGTGTGCCGGAGTCGGCCGTGCCGGCGGACGCGCGGAGGGCGTCCGCGTCCTGCCCGGATCCGGACATCAGCCGGGCGTACGCGCAGCTGCAGGTCAACCGGGTCGCCGCCGCCAGGGGGCCGGCCCGCAGACCAGGTGCGGGAGCAGGTCGACGCGCACACCAGGGGACGTATCCTTCGGGTTCATCGGTGAGGAGCGGGTCAACGTGGTGGAGCTCAACCTGGCGTTGCAGCGGCTCGAGTAATGGCACGGGGACGGCTGCGGGTGTACCTGGGCGCGGCGCCCGGAGTGGGCAAGACCGTCGCCATGCTCGGCGAGGGCCGACGGCGGGCGTCCCGTGGTACCGACGTTGCCATCGCGGTGGTCGAGGACCACGGACGTGGCTACACCGCGGAGCAGGTCAACGGCCTCGAGGTGCTGCCGCGGAGGTCTGTGGTGCACCGCGGGGTGACGTTGACCGACTTGGACCTTCCGGCGGCGTTGGCCCGGGCCCCGCAGGTCGCGCTGGTCGACGAACTCGCGCACACCAATGCTCCTGGTGGCGTGCACGAGAAGCGGTGGCAGGACGTGCAGGACATGCTGGCCGCAGGCATCGACGTGATCACCACGGTCAATGTTCAGCATCTCGAGTCACTCAACGACGTGGTCGGGTCGATCACCGGGGTCACCCAGGCCGAGACCGTGCCCGACGAGGTGGTGCGGGCTGCCGACCAGATCGAGTTGATCGACATGACGCCGCAGGCGCTGCGGCGACGGATGGCCCACGGCCACATCTACCCGCCGGACGTGATCGACACTGCGCTCGGCAACTACTTCCGCGAGGGCAATCTCACCGCCCTGCGTGAACTCGCCCTGCTCTGGGTGGCAGACAGGGTCGACGAGGGGCTGGCCAAGTACCGGGCCGAGCACGGCATCAAGGGCACCTGGGCGGCGCGGGAGCGGATTGTGGTGGCCCTCACCGGTGGCCCGGAGGGGCCTATGCTGCTGCGCCGCGGAGCCCGTATCGCCGGCCGGGTCGCCGGTCGCGCACTCGTCGCCGTGCACGTGGTCCGCTCCGACGGCGGCCTGGGGGCCGATGCTGCCGAGATCGAACGACAACGGCTGCTCACGGAGCGACTCGGCGGCACGTTCCAGCTCGTCGTCGGCGACGACATCGCCGCCGCCGTCCTGGATTTCGCGCGGGCGGTCAACTCGACGCAGATTGTGGTCGGGGCGTCGCGCCACGGTCGCCTCGCCCAACTCGTCCGCCCCAGCACGTCGATGGCGATCGTCCGCGGGTCGGGCGACATCGATGTGCACGTGGTGACCCACGATCGGGCGTCCCGACGGGGCCTGCGGCCGCTGAGGATGCGGGCCGCGATGCGACCGCGGGTCCTGCCGTGGGTGGTGTCGGTGCTGGTCCCGGTCGCGCTCGCGCTGGCGCTGCTCCCGTTCCGGGACGCCCTCAACCTGACCACCGTGCTGCAGATTTTCATCCTCGGCATCCTGGCCACCGCGCTGATCGGTGGGGTGGTGGCCGCGGCGGTCTCCGCTCTGATCGCCGGATTGCTCGCCAACTATCTGTTCACCCCGCCGTACGGCTCGCTGACCATCGCCGAACCGCCGAATCTGTTTGCGTTGTTGGTGTTCCTCGCGGTCGGCGTCACCGTGGCCTCGGTGGTCGACCTGAGCCGGCGCCGGGCCAGCGATGCCGCCCGCGGACGCACCGAAGCTCAACTGTTGGCCACCCTCGCGGGGCAGTCCGCCAACGCCACCGACCCGGTCCAGGAAGTGCTGGAGCAGGCCCGTGCCGGGTTCGGCATGCGGGCCGTCGTACTCACCGACGTGGCGGTTGACCGCCCACCGGAGATCATCGCCTGCGCCGGCACGTTACCGCCGAGCAACGGCACCGAGCCGGATGTGCAGATCCCGGCCGGCGACACCAGGCTCTTGCAGTTGTACGGGCACCCCTTGGCCGCCACGGACCGTCGGCTCGCTGAGGTGGTAGCCGCCCAGGCCACTGCCGCCGCGGAACGGGTCCGGCTGGCGACCGCCGCCGCGCAGGCCGAGCGGCTCAAGCACTCAGACGCGGTTCGCACGGCCGTGCTGGCCGCCGTGTCCCATGACCTGCGGACTCCGTTGGCCACCATCAAGGCATCCGTGTCCTCGTTGTTGGATACGACCGTGAACTGGTCGGCGGACGACCGGGACGAACTGCTGCACACGACCGATGCGGCGGCCGACCAACTCGACGATCTGCTGGCCAACTTGCTCGACCTGTCCCGATTGCAGACCGGAGTGGTCGCCCCGATTTCCCGGACCGTCTCCATCGACGAGGTTGTCCATCGCGCGCTGATCGGCCTGCCCCGGCACCGCATCCGCGACGAGGTGCCCGACGATCTGCCGCTGATCGATACGGATCCGGGGCTGCTGGAACGGGTGCTCGCCAACATCATCGGCAACGCCTTGAAACACTCGCCCACAGAACGAGCGGTCAGGGTGGTGGCCGGCGTGGTGCGCGACGACGACGGGCGGCGGATGCAGGTACGGGTCGTCGACCACGGGCCCGGTGTTGCCGAAGCGGACCGGGAGCGGATGTTCGCCCCGTTTCAGCGCCTCGGCGACGTGCCGCGGGGCGCCGGTGTCGGGCTCGGGCTGGCCGTGGCCAGGGGCCTGGCCGAGGCTGTCGGCGCGCGAATCGACGTCGACGACACGCCTGGCGGCGGCCTGACCATGGTCGTCGTCATACCGCTGGCGGAAGCGCAGTGAGCCCGCAACGCATCCTGGTCGTGGACGACGACCCGGCGCTGGCCCGCGCCTTGGCGATCAATCTGCGGGCGCACGGCTACGAGGTGCTGGTGGCGCCCGACGGCGCGGCCGCGCTCGATATGGCCGCGCGAGCGCACCCGACCGTCGTCGTCCTCGATCTCGGTCTGCCGGACATCGACGGAGTCGAGGTCATCAGGGGCATCCGCGGCTGGACCACCACGCCGATCCTTGTCCTCTCGGCCCGGGGCACCTCCATGGAGAAGGTCGAGGCGTTGGACGCCGGCGCCGATGACTACCTGACAAAGCCATTCGCCATGGACGAGTTCCTCGCCCGGGTCCGCGCAGCCCTGCGACGAGCGATCAACGCGGCCACCGAGCAGGAACCCGAGACGGTCGTCACCGCCGACTTCACCATCGACCTGGCCGCTCACCGGGTGGAACGCGACGGCCAGCAAATTCGGCTCACCCCCACCGAGTGGTCGCTGCTGGAGTTGCTGGTCCGACACGCCGGCAAGCTCGTCGGTCAACGCACGCTCCTCACCGAGGTCTGGGGACCTGCCTATCAGCAGGAAATCCATTACCTGCGTGTCTATCTCGCCCAGTTGCGGCGCAAGCTGGAACCCGACCCGTCCCACCCCCGATATCTGATCACCGAGCCGGGCGTCGGGTACCGCTTCGTCAAGGGCTGAGGTTCTCCCGGCGCGGTACACGCTTTCCTGAATACATTTTGCCCTGTACTGTCCAGAGACATGCAGGTAGTCGCCCATGCGGATGTGCTGGCCCGGTTCGCGCACGCCCTGTCGGATCCGACACGGGCGAAAGTGATGCTCGCGCTGGCCGAGCGCGCCGGGTATCCGGCGGAGTTGGCGGCCTCGATAGGGGTGTCGCGGCAATCGCTGTCCAATCACCTGGCGTGTCTGCGTGGGTGCGGCCTGGTCGTCGCCGTCCCGGAGGGACGACGGTCACGCTACGAGTTGGCCGATCCTCGACTCGGCCATGCGTTGGCCGATCTCTTGGGTGTTGTCTTGGCCGTCGACCCGACGCATTGTGCGTCCGCCGACGAATGGGGATGCTGCTGATGGCCACCCGAGCGGAGCCGACTGATGACGCACCGGGGCGACGGGCCGTACTGCGCCGGCGGATCCGGTGGCTGGTCGCTGCGACGATTGGTTACAACGTTCTCGAGGCGGTCGTCGCGATCACGGCGGGCACCGTGGCGTCGTCCTCCGCCCTGGTCGGCTTCGGGCTGGACTCGGTGATCGAGGTAGCGTCCGCGGTCGCGGTGGCCTGGCAGTTCGCCGGACGAGATCCGGCCGCGCGGGAGAAGGCCGCGCTGCGAACGATCGCGGTCTCGTTCTTCGCGCTGGCCGTCTACCTGGGCGTGGACGCGTTGTGGTCGTTGATCGCCGGCGATCGGGCGCAGCACTCGACGGTCGGGTTGGTGCTGGCGGCGGCGAGTCTGCTGATCATGCCCGGCTTGTCGTATGCCGAGCGACGGGCTGGGCGGGAACTGGGATCTCGCTCGGCGGTGGCCGATTCCAAGCAGACCCTGCTGTGCACGTACCTGTCCGGTGTGCTGTTGGTGGGGTTGGTATTGAACTCGCTGTTCGGCTGGTCCTGGGCCGACCCGATCGCTGCCCTGGTCATCGCGGCGGTCGCGGTGAAGGAAGGGCGGGAGGCGTGGCGTGGCGACTCCTGCTGCCTTCCAGACATGGCCACCACCCACACGATCGTCGAGGCCGATGGTCTGGGCGCGCTACGCGACGGACCGAAGGGCGACGGCTGCGCGTGCTGCGCCGCGCCGGAATGCGATTCGCAAGGAGGCGTCATCGCCCTGGCCCGGGTCGACTCCCGACGGTCACTGTGACGAAAATGCCGAGGGCGAGGGCCGCCGGGGCATGGTCTTCCGATGGACACGATGGCCGGCGCGGTCAGCCGTGGCACGAGCAGGACAACCAGGGGATGTAGCCCCAGGTAGGGGCGCTACCGCGCGCACACGTCCGAAATGCCGACCAATATGTGCGGTTCGGTCCGTGTCCATCGGGTACCGATGGGTAGGCTCGGTGGGCGCCGACGATGTCGGTCGAGTCGGAGGATCCGAGGCAACGTGGTGACGGATGGCTTTCGGACAGCTGAGTATCCGCGTCCCAGTCACTTCTTGTTACATCTGTCCGACACGCATCTGGTCGACGGACCTGGTCCGCTGTACGGAGCCGTGGACAGTGAAGCGCGACTCCGGCAGATCCTGGGTGAGGTCGCCGCGTCCGGGATCCGGCCGGATGCCATGGTGTTCACCGGCGATCTCACCGACCGCGGCGAGCCCGAGTCGTACCGGACTCTGCGGTCGATCGTGGAGCCGGTCGCCGCCGACCTTGGCATCCCGGTGATCTGGGCGATGGGCAATCATGACCGGCGGGAGGCATTCCGCGAGTTCCTGCTCGATGAACCACCTTCGTCCGAGCCGCTGGACCGGTGCTACGACATCAAGGGACTGCGGGTGATCACCTTGGACAGCACGGTTCCCGGGCGGCACCACGGGGAGTTGAGCTCGGACCAGCTGGGCTGGCTCGCCGCGGAACTGCGAACTCCCGCCCGCTACGGAACGATCGTCGCCATGCATCACCCTCCGGTGCCATGCGTGCTGGATCTTGCTGTCCTGGTGGAACTCCGCGACCAGCCGGCCCTGGAAGCTGTGCTGTTGGGGTCCGATGTGCGAGCGATCCTGGCCGGCCACCTGCACTACTCGACAACGGCCACGTTTGCGGGCATCCCGGTGTCCGTCGCGTCGGCGACCTGCTACACGCAAGACCTCACGGTCCCCACCGGGGCGCTGCGTGGACGCGACGATGCCCAGGGCTTCAACCTGGTACACGTCTATCCCGGAACCATCGTGCACTCGGTCGTCACGCTGGACGACGGTCAGACCGTCGGCGAGTACGTCCCGCCGGAGGAAACCGCGGCCAGGCTGGCAGTGGCGGGGGTGCGTATTCCTTCGACCCTCGAGCTGGCTCAGCCGCTGGTGGCAACTTCCCATGGCGCTGGAATGGGGAAGTAGGTCTCCAAGAACTGGGTGACCGTGGTGGCGCGAAACTCCGGGTCGATCTCGGGGACACTGCCGTCGTTGAGGCAGAAGAAGTCTGTCGACCGGCGGGTGCGCAGGGCCTGCATGTCCCGCAGACCGGCATGGGTCGTGGTGTCGATGTAGGCGGTCCGGGCGGCGGTCTGCACCACGGCACGTCCGGTCATCAAGGCGTAGTAGTGATACAGCGAATTGGTCACCGAGATGTTCGACCGGGCACGGAAGGTGCTCGCAGCCGTGGCGGCGAACTCCTGGGCGAATTCTCGTTCCATCTCCGCCATCACGCTGCGCCGTAGCGGTGTCGCCGCGTGTTCGAGATGGCGGGTGGTCATCGGCCCGAATCGCTCGCGAAGCAGTCGACGGTTGACGCGGGCTGCGTTCTCGAAGCCACTGCGGGCATCGCTGCTCGCGCCGAGACCGATCCGGGTCGGCGCTTCGATGAATTGGCTGATCCCGCCGGGGGAAAAGAACATCGCCGGGCTCACGGCCCGGCCGAAGAACATGTCGTCGTTGGAGTACAGGAAGTGTTCGGCCAGACCGGGTATGCGGTGCAACTGACACTCAACGGCCTGCGAATTGTGGGTCGGCAGCACCGTCGGATCGGCGAAGAATTCGGCGCTGCCGACCAGCGTGACGAGCGGATGCTCGGCCAGCCAGGATGGCCGATCCGAATCGGTCGCGACGAAGATCCGACGTACCCACGGTGCGTACATGTGCGCCGAGCGCAATGCGTACTTGAGCTCGTCGATCTGCCGGAAGCGAGCGTCGGACTCGTCGCCATCACCGACCACGTAACTGTTCATCCGCTCGGCCCGCTTGGCCTGCCACTCCAACGACGATCCGTCGACCCACGAGAAGACCAGGTCGATCTCGAAGCCGATGTCGGTCGCATGCTCGGCGAACATGTCCTCGATGGTCGGCCACGTCCGTCCGAATCTGTCGACGCTGCCGCGCACCACCTCGTCGGGCCGGATGCTGCGCCGGGTCAACGAATTCTCGACCGGAAGGACGATCTCGTCGGCGCTGAACGACCACAGTTCCACCTGCACCCCGGTCGATGCGCCGTAGCTCAATCCGCTCGACACGTGAACGCGGGGCCTGAACAGTCGGAAGATGCGTGCCCGCGAGCTCCGGGAGAGCCTGCCGTCCGCCACCAGCAGAGCCGGACTGCGTTTCGCATCGACGGTCTTGGAGTAGAACGGGACCTCCGCGCAGGCTTCGGCCAGCACGGCGTGCAGCTCCTTGCGACGGGCGCGGTCGACGGCCAGTACGGGGCGTTCGTCGTTCCCGCGGACGAGCAGGTACCGCAACCCGGCCCGATCGAGCGCTTCTCGGATGAACAACAGGTCCTCGAGCATCGCGTCGGACGGGGTGGTGGTGGTGATCGACAGCGCAAAGCGGCCCTTGTGTACCACCAGGTCGCGGCGCTCGGCCCACCTCGTCCGGATGGCATTCGACGCAGGGAGGGTACTTTCGGGATCGACCAACTCCGGTGGGGGCAGATAGCCCTCGAATCGTTCGGTGGGCACGGTCTCGACGATCCTTCGGTAGGACCGCCTGGATACGATCGTTGCTTCGAAGTCTAGATCGCCGGCCGGGCACCGCCGCCGTCCTGCGTTGCCCGGCCCGCTCACCTGCCGCCACGCACGGGTCGGCGATCCTGCCGGCCGCGTCGGCCGTCGAGGCCCGAGTTCGCTCCACCTGCGAACCCGGGCATCGTCCACGGGGTGACCGACCAGTCAGCCACCGGGCTTTCGGCTGATCTCCAGGGCCTCCAGGGTCTTGGTGGCTCCCCGGGTGTGGAGGGATTGGAGGGTCCACAGGTACGGATCGGTGAATCGCGAATCGTCGACCAGGTCGCCGAACACCGCCCGGTTGCTCACGAAGGCAAGCGGTTCGGCATCCTGCGTCCGGGCGACTGCGGTGAGCTCGTCGGCCATCCGGTCGACAACGTCGATCGGTTGCCCCTGTTCGTCCACCGCCTCGGCGTACCTCGCCCAACTGGCGACGATGGCAGCGGAGAGGGTCACCGGACGGCCGGCGGCCAGATTCTCCCGCACCACCGGCAGCAACCACTTCGGAATCCGGTCCGAGCTTTCGGCGCACAGCCGGGCGATGGTGTCCTTCACCCCGGCGTTGGAGAACCGGGCGATGAGCTCGTGCCGGTAGGCGTCGAGATCGATACCGGGAACCGGCGCGAGGGTGGGTGATCCCTCGTTCTCCATGTAGGCGAGCAGGAAATCGGCGAACAGCGGGTCCTGTGCGGCGTCATGGACCAGGCGGTAGCCGGCAAGGTAGCCGAAGTAGCAGATCCCCTGGTGGCTGGCGTTGAGCAACCGCAACTTCATCAACTCGTACGGCTCGACATCCTCGACCAGTTGCACACCCACGTTCTCCCACGCCGGCCGTCCGAGCGGGAAATTGTCCTCGAGCACCCATTGGGTGAACGGTTCGCAGACCACGGGCCAGCCGTCCGAGATGCCGAACCGCTCGGCCACCATCACCCGATCGGCGTCCGTGGTGACCGGCGTGATCCGGTCGACCATGCAGTTCGGGAACGTGACGTTGGCCTCGACCCATTCACCGAGTTCCGGGTCGCGGAGTCGCGCGAAGGCGGTGAACACCTTCGCAGCCACGTGACCGTTGCCCTGGATGTTGTCGCAGGACATCACGGTGAACGGCGGCACCCCCCGTTGGCGCCGCCTCACCAGACCCTCGGTGATGAGACCGAATGTCGTCGCCGGCGTGGCGCCGGGGACGAGGTCAGCCTGCACCGCGGGATTGTCGGCATCGAATTCGCCGGTGACGTGGTGGAAGTTGTAGCCACCCTCGGTGACCGTGAGGGAGACGATGCGGGTGGTCGGCGCGGCGAGCAGCTCCAGCACCGCCTCTGGATCGTCCGGGGCGTAGCGGTAGTCGATGATCGAGCCGATGACCGATGCGGACATCGAGCCGTCGGGATCCTTGAGAACCAGGGTGTACAGGCAGTCCTGCACGCCCATCACGTCGGCCATCCGTCGGTCGGCCGGCATGACGCCGACACCGCAAATGCCCCAGTCGGTCTCGCCGGAGGCCAGGACCCGATCGGTGTACATGGCCTGGTGGGCACGGTGGAATCCGCCGACGCCGAAGTGCACGATGCCGACGGTGACCGCTGCCCGGTCGTACTCGGGCACGACGACCCGCTGGCTGATCCGGCCAAGATTGCCTTGGTTCAGGGGAATTGCATTCGCGGCGGTCACTTCACGGCCCCCAGGGACAGGCCCTGGACCAGCTTGTCCTGGGCGGCGAACCCGGCGACCAACACCGGCAAGGAAATGCAGATCGAGGCTGCGGACATGGTGGCCAGGAACGGGTTCCGTGGGTCGAACAGGCTGGGCAGGAAGACCGGCAAGGTCTGCGCTTGGACGCTGGACGTCAGCAGTTGGGCCAGGAGCAGTTCGTTCCACGAGAAGATGAAGCAGATCAGACCGGTTGCGGCGATGCCGGGCATGGCGATCGGGATGATCACCCGCCGAAGGGTGGTGACCAGGCCGGCGCCGTCCAGCGCGGCCGCCTCGAACAGCGCGGGAGGGATGTCGGCCAGGAACGAACGCATCATCCACACCGCGATCGGCAGGTTCATCGCGGTGTAGAGGATGACCAGGTACCAGGTGTGGTTCAGCGCTCCGATGTTCTTGGCGATGATGAACAGCGGCACCAGCGCCGCGGCAACCGGCAGGAACTTGGTGGACAGGAAAAAGAACATGACGTCGGTCCACTTGCGGACCGGCCGCACGGAGAGCGCGTATGCGGTCGGGATGGCGATGATGATCACCAGGGTGGTGGAGATGACAGACGATTCCACCGAGTTCAGGATGTATGGGAAAGTGCTCTGCCCGGTCTTGCTGCCGAAGAACGCGGCGTAGCCCTCGAGCGAGAGCGGGTCGAACAATCCCGGGGTGTTCAGGGTAGCGGTCTGGTTCTTGTGGAAGCTGACCAGCAGCATGAAGAACAATGGCGCGGCGAAGAACAATCCGATCAGCCAGGTCAGGGTGGTCAGCCCGGCTGCACCCCAACGGCTCTGGCCGGGGTGGTGATCCTTTGTGGAGACATGTGGGGCGGCGGGTCCGGTGGTGGCGGTGGTCATCGTGCGTTCTCCTGCCGGAAGAGGCTGGACACGGTGCGCAGGGCGAAGGTTGCGATCACGATGGTGAAGATCACAACGATGACACCCTGTGCGGAAGCCAGGCCGTAGTCGCTATCGGATTGGATGGTGCGGTAGATCAGGTAGGGCAGGTTCTGGGTCTGCGGGTTCAACGGGGTGAGAGTGAACACCGCATCGAAGTTCTGGATGATGTAGATCGAACCGAGCAAACCGGCCAACTCCAGGTACTGCCGCATGTGCGGCATGGTCAGATAGCGGAACATGTTCCACGACCCCGCCCCGTCCACTGCCGCAGCCTCGAGGATGTCACCCGGGCGGGACTGCAAGCCGGCCAACAGAATCAGCGTCATGAATGGGGTCCACTGCCAAACCAGGGTGATGATGATGGTCAACATCGGATGCTGTTCGGCGATGTCTACGGTGGCCAGCGGCGCATTTGGGTCGAAGATCCGGTGAACCGTGGTCACCAGGCCGGCCAGCAGCCCGTTGGAAGCGTCAAACACCCCGTAACGGAAGAACGTCGCGGCGGCCACTGGGACAATGAGGAACGGTGCGATCATCATCGTCCGCACCGCGCCCCGGCCACGGAACTTTCGGTTGAGCAGCAGCGCGATGCACAGCCCGAAGACCAACGAGATCAACACAACGGACACCGTCAGTTCGATGGTGTGCCAGGCCGCGGCCAGGATGTCCGGGTCAGTGAAGACCTTCTGGTAGTTGCGCAGGGTCCAACCGCTGATCCTCGGTCGGTCCGCATCCCACCGGCGGAACGAGAAGATGATCGTCAACACGAACGGCAGCTGCGTGACGATCACCGTGAACAACAGGCCCGGCATCAGCGGTATCCGCCGCTCCCAATTCTCCTTCTTGGCCCGCCTGGTCGCGTCAGCGACCGCGGCTTCGGACGGTGCCGCCGTATTCGGCGTGTTGCTCACGGTGGTCATGGCTTACCTGTCCTTGTGGTCGACTGCAGGCGGTGAGGCGGGTAAACGGATGGATCGACGATGTGGTTGACCCCGGCGGCGGGATCGGCCATCGGCCGATCCCGCCGCCCGACGGTGTTACTTGTAGCTGTCGCCCACTTCCTGGGCTTGCTCCTGCGCGGTGTTCAGTGCGTCTTCGACAGTTCCGTTGCCGGCTATCACCTGGGACAACGAGGCGGTTACCTTGTCTCCCAGGGCGGTGAACTCGGGGATGTCGACGAACTGAATGCCCACCGTCGGCCTCGGCTGCACGCCCGGGTTTTTCGGGTCGGCGGCCTGTAGGGCCGCCAGGGTCGCCGGTGCGAAGGCCCCGGCCGCGTCGGTGTACTGAGGGTTCGAGTACAGCGAGGCCCGCTTGCCCGATGGCACCTTGGCCCAGCCGAGCTTTTCGCCGACGAGGTTCTCGTAGGCGGAGGACGAGGCCCACGAGACGAACTGCCACGCGGCATCGGGGTTCTTCGACGCCTTCTGGATGGCCCACGCCCAGGTGTAAAGCCAGCCCGATGCCTTGGTCAGCTTGACCGGGGCCTGGACGTAGCCGATCTTGCCCTTGACCGGTGAGTCATCGGACTCCAGTGAGCCCGCTGCCGAGGTGGCGTCGTACCACATCGCGACCTTGGACTGCAGCATGTTGTTCAGGCACTCGGTGAAGCCGGCCTGCGACGGGCTCACCTCACCGTGGCTCTTGACCAGGTTGACATAGAAATTCGTCGCCTCCACGAACGGGGCGTCATTGACCTTGGCGTCCCAGTTCTCGTCGAACCAGGTCCCGCCGAAGGTGTTCACCACGGTGGTCAACGGAGCCCCGAGCTGGCCCCAGCCGGGCAGACCGCGCAGGCAGATGCCCTTCATCCCCGGCTGTGCGCCGTCCACCTTCGCCGCGGCATCCGCCACCTCGTCCCAGGTCGGGTTGTCCTTGAGCGTGACGCCCTTGTCCTTCAGCACGTCGGTGCGGTACATCAGGAACGACGACTCGCCGTAGAACGGCTCGCCGTACAGCTTCCCGTCCTCGCCGGTGAGCGAGGCGGTCATGGCCGGGAAGATGTCGGCCTGGTTGAAGCTGGGGTCGTTCGCCGAGTAATCGGTCATGTCGGCCAGCCAGCCGTTGCCGGACCAGATCGGAATCTCGAAGTTCGACAGGGTGGCCACGTCGTACTGACCGGCCTGGTTCTTGAATTCCAGGTCCGCCTTGGCGCGCATGTCGTTCTCCGGCAGCACGGTGTAGTTGACCTTGATCCCGGTCTGTGCGGTGAAGTTGGCCTCGGTCAAGCTCTGCAGATCGGTCATCTGCGGATTGGCGACCATCAGCACGTTGATGGTCTTGCCGTCAGTGGCCGGGTTCTTGGTGAGACCTGCGGCTGCGCCGGTGGATCCGGCGGCCCCGGATCCGGTGGCAGCCCCGGACCCGGTCGCCGAGGAAGCGCCGGACGCCGGCGAGCTGACGGCGAACCCGTTCGAGGTCGCCGTTGCGGTGGTTCCGCCGCCGGCGGCGGCGGTGGAGGTGTCGGACTCGTCGGAGCTGCTGCCGCACGCGGCGGTGGTGAGCAGGGCGGCGACACCGAGTGCGGTGGCGAGACGCCAGGGGCGCACAGGCATGGGGTGGTCCTTTCCGTGGTTGGTCGGGCGCAGGGCGCGCTGAATCCAGCAGGTGGTGCTGGTGTGGGCGGTGCTGGTCGGTGCGGGCGGCGGTCAGACGCGGATGACGGTCGGGCCGAGCGCCGCGTAACGGTGGGCCTCGTGGGCCGGGATGAGCGTGTCGGTGATGAGGACTTCGAAGTCACCGACTTCGGCGAACCGGCAGAAGCTGGAAACGCCGAACTTTGTGTGGATGCCGACGAACACTCGGCGGCGGGAGACGGCCACTGCGGTCTTCTTCACCGCAGCGACCGCCGGGTCGGGGGTGGACAGTCCTCGTTCGGTGGACAGTCCGTTGGCGCCAAGGACTGCGAGATCGATGACGAGGTCGGAAAGCATCGAGGTGGCCCAGTGATCGACGGCGCCCAGGGTGTGGCCGCGGACCCGGCCGCCCAACACGATCACGGTCAACGCCGGCGAGGCGGCGAGCAATGCCGCCGACGTGAGCGACGAGGTGACCACACTCAGCGGCCTTCCCAGGGCTACCAGTTGCTCGGCCACCAGCTGCGGGGTGAAACCCTCGTCGAGGAAGACGGTCTCGGCGTCGCCGAGCTGGTCGATGGTTGCCTCGGCAATCCGGCGCTTCTCGGCGACGAAGCTCGCCGACCGGCGGGCCAGGTTGGACTCGAAGCCCGCGCTTTCCACCGGATACGCGCCGCCATGGGTGCGGCGGAGCAGGCCGTGCTCTTCCAGCACCTTGAGATCCCGCCGGACCGTCTCGGCGGCGACGTCGAGTTGCTGAGCCAGGTCGGTGACCTCGATGTGTCCGGCCCCGCGCGCTCGCTCCAGAATCCGACGCCGACGCTCGTCGGCAATCCTGATCGTCAAATCACTGACCTCCCCTCGCGTGGCCTTTGCCGGCGGATTTACAAGAGGTAACAGACCCAATACGGAGCGTCGAGTGGTTCAGGTCACACCTACATGCCCGGTATTTGCCCGTAACCGGGCGTGGGAACCGGACGGGCCGTGCGCTGAATCGGTCAAGATGGGCGCAGATCGGTGACCGTTTAGCCTCCCGGAGCCGACCGGTTGGTGCCCGGTGCCGGGCGCCCGCCGCGGGGAAGACGGCGATTCCTGTGCTTCCAGTAGTCGGATCGGGCGATATCAACACCCGGCGGTCACAGCGCGAGCTGCCCCTTTCGCGGAGACGAGCCGCCCGGCATCGGGCGGCGCTGTGGATTCGCGGGCCCTGGCCGATACCGGGCCCTCTTTGAGCACCAGTGGTCCCCGAAGTGACTGCCGGTCGGGCAGGCAAACGGAGCCCCCCGCACGCCCATTCCCACATCGATGGTGATTGCAAAACGGCCGACCACGCCCACCCGGACGGCCCACGCCGGCGACATAGATGCCTTTGGCCTGCGCATATGCGGTGTCCGTGGCTCAAGTTCTGCTGGGTAGCGGCTTCGGTGGTTCGGGCACAGCCCGATCAATACGGGCAGAAAACGGGTCCATCCCACATGCGTGTTCCACTCGACCAAACCTGGGGACCGACCGACTCTTGAGGGGAACAACTCCCGAGCCGGCGACCGGCCCGGATTCGCCGTGGAGGTCAACATGGACAGATCGCCAACCGTGCAGCGGAGGCGGGCGATCGTCGCCTACACCCGGGAGGAGGGGCAGATCCAGGTCGCCGATCTTGCCCACCGGCTGGACGTCGCTACCGAGACCATCCGCCGGGACCTGACCGCGCTCGAGCAGAGTGGATTGGTCCGTCGAACCCATGGAGCTGCCTATCCGCTGGATGGGGCCGGGTTCGAAAGCACATTGGCCTACCGGTCCACTCACCTCGTCGCCGAAAAGCGGCGGATCGCCGCCGCCGCCGCCGAACGTGTGGGCGATGCGGAGTCCCTGTACATCGATGACGGCTTCACCCCCCAGCTGGTCGCCGAACACCTGGCAGCCATGGCGCAGCCGTTCACGGTGGTGACACCATCCCTTCCCATTGCCGGCGCCCTTGCCGCCGTCGAGGGAATCACCGTCATCATGCTCGGCGGCAGAGTGCGCGGCCGGACCTCCAGCACGGTCGACCACTGGGTGATCGACATGCTCTCGGAACTCGTGCTGGATCTGGCGATCCTGGGAACCAACGGGATCTCCGTGGAGCGCGGGCTCACCACACCGGAGCCCGCCGTCTCGGCCATCAAGAAGCGAGCGATGGCCGTCGCACGGCGCCGAGTACTGGTCGGCGTTTCCACCAAGTTCGGTATCGACAGTTTCTGCCGCTTCGCCGACGTAGCTGAGTTCGACGCGCTGGTCACCGACCGAGGTTTGCGCACGAGCGTTGCGCAGCGCTACGCAGCTCTCGGGCCCGAGATCGTCCGTGCGTGACGCCCGTTCGCTCCCCCCTCCCTGAATCTGTGAAAGGAACGACGCCATGCCCAACCTCGCCGCCGTACTCCATGGCCCGGCCGATGTGCGCATCGAAGACATCGGAATGCCGGCCCCCGGCCCGGGCCAAGTGCTCGTCAAGGTGGCCGCCGTCGGCATTTGCGGTTCGGACGTCCACTACTACGACCACGGGCGCATCGGCCCCTACGTCGTTGAACACCCCATGGTCCTCGGTCACGAATCTGCGGGCCACATCGTGGCAGTGGGAACAGGAGTCGACCATGCACGGGTCGGGCAAAGGGTAGCCCTGGAACCGGGGGTTCCCTGTGGCCGATGCACCGAGTGCCGGGGCGGCAGATACAACCTGTGCCCGCATGTCGCGTTCTTCGCCACCCCGCCGATCGACGGGTCCATCGCCCAATACGTCGCTCTTGACGCCGCATTCGCTTTCGCTGTGCCTAACCACGTGACGGATGTGCAGGCCGCCATGGCGGAACCCGTTTCGGTGGGGATCTGGGCCGCGCGCAAGGCGGGGGTGACGGTGGGCCAACGGGTCTTGGTGACGGGCGGCGGCCCCGTCGGGCTGTTTGCTGCTCAAGTCGCCCGGGCCTTCGGCGCCGCGACGGTTACCGTGACCGACCTGATGCCGGAACGACTCGCGGTCGCCAGCTCGTTGGGACTGCACACAGTGGTCGCCGGCCAACCGCTGATCGGCAATTTCGATGTACTGCTCGAATGCTCCGGCTCGCCCCGCGCCCTGGAGTCCGCGTTGCCCCATGTGGAACGAGATGGTCGCGTGATCCTGGTGGGCATGGGTGCCGACACCGTCGCGCTCCCTGTTCCGCTGATCCAAAACCGGGAGATCTGGATCACCGGGACGTTCCGATACGCCAACACCTATCCGATTGCGCTGGATCTGATCGCGTCCGGGGCAGTCCGGGTCGACCCCGTCGTCACCCACCGCTTCCCCTTGGTCGAGGCCGAGCAGGCACTGCTCATCGCCCGCACTGATCCCACTGCCCTCAAGGCGGTCGTCGAACTCGAGCACGCGTAACGAGCTGACCGCCGCGCGCAGCGGACTGGGTGCTGCGACGGCTCCGATGTCGCGTTGCTCCGCCGCTGACGATCACCTCGGCCGGATGACACCGTCGCGACCGGATCGCAGCAACCCCATGCGGGAGGCAATCGCGACGGCCTCGAGTTGGGAGTGCGCCCCGAGCTTGGCGAGAATGTGCTGGACGTGGTTGCGCACGGTGTTGACGCTGATCCCGAGCTCATCCGCGGCCTGCTGATTAGAGCGACCGGCGCCGATGAGTTGCAGCACGTCGGACTCGCGCGGGGTCAGGTCGCCCCCGAGCGGGCCTGGTCTGCGCCCGATCAGCGCCCCGGCCATGTCCGGCGAGATCGGGGTGTCGCCGCGCAGCACAGCGGCCACGGCGGCCATGACCTCGCCGATGTCCTGACGCTTGGTCACGAATCCGTCGCACCCGGCGTTCATGGCTTCGAGGAGGACCGCGCGTTCATCGGCCGCGGTGAGCATCAACACCCGCGTCGAGGGTGAGCGGCGCTTCAGCGCCCGAATGCTGCTCGCGCCCGTGTCGCCCGGAAGTCTGTGGTCCAGGATGACGAGGTCGGGCGCTCGGTCGGCGATGGCCGCCATCCCGTCCGCGAGGCTGCTGTGGATGCCGATGAGGTCGAGGCCTCGAGAGACGAGGACTTCGCCGAGTAGTTCGGCGAAGACCTGATGGTCGTCGATGATCACGACGGTGGCGTGCCGGCCCGGTGCTACGGTTCGGCCAATCGTCATCGGCGCCGATCCATCTGCGAGCGCTGTGACGTCAGGCCTGCCGCAGCGGGGTGAGACATCATGCACGAACTCCTTCGAGACGGCCCCGACACGGATTCCCCGGTGGACCCGGTCCGGGTGGTCCGAGCCGACGAGGTCGCAGCGCTGCGCCGTTCCTCGCCTGATAGTGCCATCGTCGCGCTCGTGAGGTCGACCCCTGCGCGAGAGGCGATCGCCGCGCAGCTGGCCGGCGCGGACGTGGTGGTGCCGTGCGCCGGAGATACCGGACCCGATCCGGCCGAGCTCGACGCTGCCCGGACCGCTGCCCGCACGCTGGCCGAGCGCGCGAGGGTCGCGCGCGATCAGACTCGGATGGCCGCCCACGAGTTCGCCGGGAATGCGTCGGCGGTGGCGATGGCGGCCCAGCTGCTCGGCTCGAGCGACCACACGCGGGCAGACCAACTGCGCCGGCTCGCCTCTCGTGGCGCGCACTTGTCGTGGTCGGCGGGGCGAGTGGCGCGCTCGAGTGGCACAGCGGTGGAACTGATCGATCTCGCCGCCGTGGTCAGTTCGATCTGCCTGGGTGATCGGCCGCTTGGACAACTCGAACTGCGCGTCGACATCGCCGACGCCCCGGCCGAGATCCAGGTGCTGGTCGACCGGGTCAGGTTGGCCGAGGCGCTGGCTCAGCTGCTCGACAACTCCCGCCGCGCGGGCGCGAGCGCGGTGACCGTACGCGTCGACGTGCAGCCGGCTGCCCTGGGCACCTCCGATGCGGCCACCGTCACCGTCGTCGATGACGGACGGGGGCTCTCGGACAGCTGGACGGCCGCAGAGGCGCTGGCGCCCTTCGCCAGCGGTTGGTCGCCCCCGGGCGATGGGCTCGGACTCGCCGAGGTCGCTGAGTTCGCCGTGGATCACGGCGGCACCTTGTGCGTCGAGCCGCGCGGCGACGCCCGAGGAGTCAGGGCCACGCTGCGTTTTCCGGTCGCGAGACGCGATGTGCCGGCCGGTCTCGATCGGGCGGCACGCGGCGGCGGTGTGATCGGTGTTGCTGACCCGGACTGGGCGCTCGCGTCCATCCTGGAAGGCATTGCCCGCCGCGACCCGCTCGGCCAAAGCCTCGAGGCGCTCGTCGCGACCATGGAGCTACACCTGCCCGACAGCATCTGCTCGATCCTGCTGCTCGATCAGGACACGGCCACTCTGCGCCACGGTGCAGGCGCCCGGCTCCCCGCCCCATACCGCGAGGCGATCGACGGCCTACCCATCGGCCCGCTCGCGGGCTCGTGCGGCACCGCGGCCTTCACCCAACAGGAGGTTGTTGTCGCCGACGTCGCCACGGACGAAAGGTGGGCCGACTACTACCACCATGCGCTTCCGCACGGCCTGCGGTCGTGCTGGTCCAGACCGATCCTCGACGTCGACCGCAGCGTGGTGCTGGGGACATTTGCGGTGTACCACAGCTTTCCGTGGCTGCCAGGTTCGTCGGAGACCGAGCTTGTCCAGCGCCTGACCCATGTCGCGGCCGTCGCCATCGGTACCGCCGCCCTGCACGGGCAATTGGTGGAGAGCGAGGCCCGGTTCCGCAGCACCTTCGAGGCTGCTGGGTTGGGAATTGCACTGGTCAGCCCCACGGGGACGATCCAGGAAGCGAACGCCGCGCTCACCGCCATGGCCGGCCGACCGCTGGTCGGAGAGTCGCTCGCCGGACTGCTCGTCGACGAGGACGCCGACGCAACCCACGAATCGTTGGGGTCGGTGCTGGCTCGCCCCGGGGACGATGCGCGGCTGGCCACGACCGAGGTCCGGGTCCGACGCACCGACCAGGAGCCGGTCTGGGTAGCCATGAGCGGCTCGTTGATCCGCGGACCCGCAGGCGAGCCACGCCACTTCTGCATCGAGCTTTTCGACCTCACCGAGCGCCGCCGGGTGGCGCAGGCCCGGCGTGAGCGGGCGGTGGCCGAAGCTGCCGATCGGGCCAAGAGCGAACTGCTCGCGCTGGTCAGCCACGAGGTCAGGACCCCGCTCAACGCGGTGATCGGTTTCGCCCAAGTGCTACAGCGCACCCAGCTCCCGCCCGACCGGCAGCGCGACGGGATCGAGCACATCCTCGGTGCGGGAAGGCACCTCCTTCAGTTGATCAACGACTTGCTCGACCTCACCGGGGCCGAGGCCGGGCGGCTGCAACTGGTTCCCGAGTCGGTCGCTGGGGGAGAGGTGGTGGCCGAGGCCATCCAGATCGTCGCCGGCCTCGCCGCCGAGCGTGGCATCACCTTGCAGGCCACCGCGGTCGGCGGGGGCCCGGCGGTCTGGGCCGATCGCCAACGCCTGCGGCAGGTGCTGCTGAACCTGCTCGGCAACGCGATCAAGTTCACCCCGGTCGGCGGTGCGATCGACGTCATCCTGGCGCCGGGCGAGATCACGGTCAAGGACACCGGTGACGGCATCCCGGCCGATCAACTGCCGTTCCTGTTCACCCCGTTCCACCGAGCCGGCAACAGCCGCGCCGAGGGATCCGGCCTCGGGCTCGCGCTCTCGCAGCGACTGATGCTGGCCATGGACGGCGACCTCACTCTGGTCACCTCGTCGGCCGAGGGCACCACCTTTCGGCTGGTACTTCCCCTGGCCCGGTCAGCAATGTCGGCGCCGGCGGCGGACCCCGGGTCGGCCACGATCAAGCGGGCGGTCCGCCTGCCCGCCTCGACGCGGTGACCTCCCGGAGCACCGCGAGAAACTGCGCCACATCGATCGGCTTCGTCAAGCACACATCGGCACCGGCTGATCGGGCGCGGCCGAGGTCGTGCGAGCTGGTCACTCCGGAGACGGCCACCACGGGTAGCCCGGCAAGCTCAGGGCGTCCGCGCACCTGATCGATGAGGCGGTAGCCGTCCTGGCGATCAGCCCCCATCATCAGATCGGTGACCAGCACCTCCGGTGCGGCGTCGCCAAGCAGATCCAGGGCCGTCGCGGCGGTACTACTGGTCCGGACCGTGTGCCCCTCCGCCTCGAGCACCATCCGGAGGAGATCCAGGCCGACGTGATCGTCGTCCACCACGACTACGTCCATCTGCCCGCTTTCGCCAGAGCGCCGATCGATTTCCACGACCCTAGTCGCCCGAGCGAAGCGAGGGCGCCATCGGAACTGTCGCCCGAGCGAAGCGAGGGCGCCATCGGAACTGTCGCCCGAGCGAAGCGAGGGCGCCATCGGAACTGTCGCCCGAGCGAAGCGAGGGCGCCATGGGAATCGGCGATCTGGCCGGCCGGGACGGCGGCGGGATGGTGCGAATGCACTACATGCGCGTGGTGCCCTCGGCGCTTCTGGTGCCGCAGTTGCGCTCCTAGCGTGGCGGGAACCGCAACGCGCCGCGACAGCGGCGTCGCCTTGGCCAACCCAGTACAAGGGAGTACTCACGTGGGCACCATGAAGGCGTTCGTCATGCCCGAGGTCGGACAGACCGACATCGTCGAGAAGCCAATTCCGCAGCCAGGTCCGAACGACGTGATCGTCAAGACCACCCACGCGTTGATCTGCACGTCTGACGTGCACACGGTCAAGGGTGCCCTTCCCGTCGCGAACGGAGTCACCCTGGGCCACGAGGCACTCGGGGTGATCCACGCGATCGGCTCAGCCGTGACCGGCTTCACCGAAGGGCAGCGAGTGGCGGTCAACGCTGTCACGCCGTGCTTCGAATGCCGCTACTGCCAAACCGGTTACACCAGCCAGTGCGGCGGTCCGTTGGGCGGCTACCAGTACACAGCTCAGCGTGACGGCAACATGGCCGAGTACTTCGTCGTTCCGCATGCCAAGGCCAATCTGGCGCCCATTCCGGACGACATCTCCAGCGAGGCGGCTGTCTACGCCTGCGACATGCTCTCCACCGGGTTCATGGGTGCCGAGCACTGCTACCTACGCCTCGGCGACACCGCCGCCGTGTTCGCTCAGGGTGCGGTGGGGCTGTCCGCAACCATCGGCCTCTCGCTGCTCGGCGCCTCGCGCATCTTCGCGGTCGAGTCCGTCCCCAATCGCCAGGAGCTGTCGAAAGCCTATGGTGCCACGGACATCATCGATTTCAGCGAAGGGGACGCCGTCGAGCAGATCCGCGAGGCAACCGACGGCGAGGGCGTCGACGCCGCGGTGGAGGCGCTCGGCTTCCCGCAGACGTGGGAGAGCTGCCTCCGGGTGACCAAGGCCGGCGGTCGGGTGTCGAACATCGGCTACCACGGCGAGAACCCGAATCCGCTGCAGGTCCCGCTCGATGCATTCGGCCTCGGGATGGCGGACAAGTCCATCCACAGTGGCCTGTGCCCGGGCGGCAACGACCGCATGCAGCGGATCTTCGCCCTCATCCGGACAGGCAGGTTCGACCCGACCCGGATGACCACCCACACCTTCGCTTTCGATGACGTCGGCGACGGGTTTCGGATGATGCGGGACAAGGAGGACGGCATCATCAAACCGCTGATCACCTTCTGAGTGACATCCGATCGACTGTCGAACAAAACACGAGGAGGCCGCCGGCAATGAAGCTCGCTCTCTACCTTCCCAACTTCCGCGACAAGGTGACGCTGCAGGAGCTCGAAGATCTCACTGCGCTGGCCGAGGAGCTCGACTTCGACTCCGTCTGGACGCTCGACCGGATCGTGGTTCCGGAGGCCTCCGACCGCGGCGAGCTGCAATACCCGTTCGGGATGATGACGGAATTCCCCACCGGCATGCCGGTCATCTCGCGCGGGGAGTGGTTCCAAGGCATGACGCTGATTCCCTGGCTGGCTGCGAAGACGTCGAAGATCCGGATCGGCATGAGCATCATCGACACGCCGTACCGTTCGCCCGGCGTGCTGGCCGCGGAACTGGCCACCCAGGACCACCTCGCGGGCGGTCGGCTCAACGTGGGCATCGGATCCGGGTGGATGCCCGAGGAGTTCGCCGCCGCCAGCGCCACCGACCTCTTCCCGCGCCGTCACGCGCATGTGCGCGAAACGATCGAGATCATGCAGGGGATCTGGACCAACGAGTTGTTCGAATACCACGGCGAGTTCGCCGACTTCGACCTGTGCGGGTTCGGCCACAAGCCCATCCAGAAGCCCCATCCGCCGATCTACTTCAGCGGCCTGAAGGACCCGAAGCGCTCGGCGAGGCGCATTGCAAAATACGGACTCTCGGGTTGGACCGGCATTCAGGACTCGCCGGAGGAGATCACCCGCTGGCGGGGTGAGATCGAGCGGGAACTCGGTGAGATGGGCCGCACGCTGCCGGAGGGCTTCGACATGTGCAGCATGATCTGGTTCGTCATCACCGACGAGGACGTGGATCAGACGCCGGCCGGTAAGGCCTCCAACCTGCTGGTCGGCTCGGCCCAGCAGATCGAGGACATTCTCAAGCGGTACCAGGAGGCCGGCATGACGATGCCGTTGCTGTGGCCGCCGTTTCGTGATGTGCCGACAGCCAAGACGCTCGACGACCTCAAGCGGCTGGCCGAGGAGATCATGCCCAAGGTCAACGCCGCCTGAGGTCTCGCATCGTGATCAGCGGTCCGAGCACGAACACCCAGGCGGCGGGCGGCTCGCCCGCCCGCCGTCTGGGCCCGTCATGCCGACCCGGTGTGCGCCGCCCAACCGGTCCACGCGGTCACCGTGATCGACACGACCGGTCCGTGCGGGCGACGCTCGACGTAGGCCGGATAGCGGGCCGCCAGGGCGTCGACCGCCTCGGCGGCCTCGTTCGCGACGGGATCCAGCACCCGCGCAATGCCGTCCGCCCGGACCCACCACAGGCGGCTCCAGTCATCGTCGTAGACGTCGACCAGCAGGCACACTGCCGGTCGGGCCGCGATGTTCTCCAGCCGCCGCAGCTTTGTTGTGGTCTTGGGCTTGTCGTCGACCACGAACACGATCCGCCGGCTTTCGGCCTGATCGTCGGGGACGGCGAAGGTGACCGGCACCAGGTGCGGCCTCCCCTCGGCGGAGACCGTGGCGAGCCGAGCCACCCGTGCGGCAACAAACCGGCTCCGGGCCTCTGTCGGGGACAGCCGCATCAGACCTGCACCGTCCGTCGGGCTTCGAGTTGGACACGGATCATCGGGTGCTCCTTCGTCGCCTACGTCTCCAGCATGAACACTCTGACAACGTTTCGTCGGGTCTGCAGGGCAAGGGGGCATCGATGACCGAGACGATCTGGCGGCCCTCGGACGAGCGCATCGAAACCTCGGCGCTGCGCGAGTACCTCGACTGGCTCGAGACCCGAACGGGGCTGGCATTCCCGAACCACGACGCTCTCTGGGCGTGGTCGGTCGAAGATCTGGATCGGTTCTGGCTTTCGGTGGTCGACTACTTCGGCGTCGACTTCTCGCAGCCGTCGGCGCAGGTGCGCACCAGTGAGCCGATGCCGTTCACCCGGTGGTTCCCCGGTGCCCGGCTGAACTGGGCGCAGCACATTCTGCGCAAGGGACCCGACGACGCCACCGCCTTGGTATGCGTCCAGGAGGGCGGCGGGCCGGCGCGCGAGATCACCTTCGGCGCGCTGCGTCGATCCGTGGCTTCCGCGGCCGGTTGGCTCCGCCGGGCCGGCGTGCGTCCCGGCGACCGCGTCGCCGCCTACCTGCCGAACACCGAGCACGCGGTGATCGCCTGTCTCGCCGCCGCGTCGGTCGGGGCGGTGTGGGCGTGTTGTTCGCCGGATTTCGGGGCAGAGGGCACCATCGGTCGCCTCGAGCAGCTAGAACCCACCGTTCTCATCGCGACAGACGGATACCACTGGAACGGCAGAGATGTCGACCGCAGCGACGTCGTCGCGGAACTTCGATTCAAGCTTCCGACGCTGCGCCACTTCGTCCATGTCCCCTATGTCTTCGACCGACCGCGCCCGCACGGCTCGACATTGTGGGACGAGTTCCTGACCACCGACGAACCGTTGGTGTTCGAACAGGTCGAGTTCTCCCACCCGCTGTGGGTGTTGTTCACCTCCGGTACCACCGGGCTGCCCAAGGGCCTGGTGCACGGACACGGCGGGATCATCCTGGAGGGGCTCAAGTGGTCCGGGCTCTATGCCGGTCTCCGCCCGGGCGAGCGCATCTTCACCTACACGTCGACCGGGTGGGCGCTGTGGAACATCCAGATCAACGCGCTCATGCAGGGTGCGAGTCTGGTTCTGTACGAAGGCAGTCCCGGCCATCCCCCTGGCGCAGTCTGGGAAGTCGCCGCCCGCACCGGGGCGGAGGCCATGTTGCTCGGTGCCGCGGTCATCACCGCAACCGCCAACGCGGGCATCTCGCCCCGCAAGCAGGGGTACGACCTGAGTCGGCTGCGGCACCTCATGGTCAGCGGGTCGGCGCTGCCCTCGGCCGGCTACCACTGGGTGATGGAGCACGTCAGCCCGGACGTGCGAATCGACTCGACCAGCGGCGGCACCGACATCTCCGGCTCGTTCGTCGGTGCCAACGAGTTCGCCCCGGTTCAGGTCGGCCGGATCGGCGGCAAGCTCGCGGGCGTGGATTGCGCGGCCTGGGACGAGGACGGTGCGCCGGTCGTCGACTCGGTGGGGGATCTCGTCATCACCCAGCCCATGCCGTCGATGCCGGTGTACCTGTGGAACGACCCGGATGGATTGCGTTACAAGGAGTCCTACTTCGAGAGCTGGCCGGGGGTGTGGCGGCACGGGGACTGGGTGACGATGCACTCCGACGGCAGCATTTCCGTCCACGGACGTTCGGACGCAACGCTGAACCGGCAAGGTGTGCGCCTGGGCAGTGCCGACTTCTATGACGTACTGGAGACCATGCCGGAGATCACCGAGACCTTGGTGGTCGGTCTCGACCTGCCCGACGATGGGTACTGGCTCGGATTGTTCGTGGTTCCCGCTGACGGCTACGCGCTGGACGACGCGCTGCAGCAGAAGATCATCACGACGTTGCGTTCGCGGCTGACGGCGCGACATGTGCCGGACGAGATCGTGCAGGCGCCCGCGGTGCCGCACACGTTGACCGGCAAACGACTCGAAGTCCCGATCAAGAAGCTACTGGCGGGAAAGCCGTTGGAGAAAGCCGCGAACATCGCCTCGGTGGACAACCCGGCCGCGCTGCGCTGGTACGCGCAGTTCGCCGCGACCCGGCTCGATTCGTCCGGCTGAGCAGACTCATGCGGTTGGGTGCGACCCTGGGCCAGCTCTCCGATGCGCCGCCGCGACCGATCGCTGCGTGGGCGAGACACCTGGTCGACGCCGGCTTCGAGAGTCTGTGGGTGCCGCAGGTGATCGGACGCGGCTTCCTGGTCCCGGACCCGTTCGTGACCCTGGCTGTGGCGGCGGTAGCCACTGAAGGCGTGGAGTTGGGAACAGCCACCGTGCAGGTCCCACTGCACCATCCCGCCGACCTTGCCCATCGCATTCTCTCGCTGCAGCAGGTGTGTGGCGACCGGCTGACTCTCGGCCTGAGCCCCGGCTCGACCGATACCGACTTCGCCGCACTCGATCGCGACTACGCCTCGCGTTTCCGAACTTTCGCTGACGGGGTGGCGAGGCTACGGGTCCTGCTCGCGCACGGACGGGACGAGCTCGCCGACGTCGCCCCCGCCCGCCTCGCCCGGCGACCGCCGCTGCTGCTCGGCTCATGGGGCGCCAACGTCGAACGGGCGGCCAGGGAGTTCGACGGCTGGCTCGCCTCCGACTACCGCCGCACGCCGGAGGAGATCATCACCGCGCACGCCCGATACCGAGAGGCCGGTGGCCGGCGGGCGATCGTGTGCGCGATCCGATTGGCCCGCGAGGATGACCTCGGGCCAACGGGCGAAAGGCTGGCACGCTACGCCGAGGCCGGCTTCGACGACGCCGTTGTGCTGATCGAGTCGGGCGGGCCGATGCCCGAGCAGGTGCGAGCCACCTTTCCCTGAGCGACCGAAGCGGTGTTGGTCGGCCCGATAGAGCGGGAGGTCGTTGGCCGGATCGCTCGCCGCAGGATGCAAGAGCCGCAGCGCCGACGGCAGGACACCGGACTTCCGGGCCGCCAGCCCCTCGAACCAGGCGATCAGCGCAGGGTGGGAGGGTCCGACGACACCAGCGGCCCGCACCTTGGCCAGACAACGATCGAAGGCTTCCGGCAGATCGATCCACAGAGCGGCCTGGGCGGCGTGGATGAGCATGAGGACATCAGCCGGCTGCGCGTAGTCGAGCAGCTCGGTCAGATCCCCGAAATTCGAGGCCAGCCGGAGCTCGGCGAACGCGAAGCAGCGTAATTGCCTGGCCGCCGCTTCGACGCACGAGCATGATCCGCGGAGTCGGGCCACCACCAGGTCCGATGAGTCGAAGGGCAACCGCCGTGACCGTCGCCGCACCCGCCTCGTCCCAGTCTGCGTTCGGACCCGAGATCCGCACCGCCGCCGGGGTGCTGCGTGGCAGCTGGGAAGCGGGCCAGGCGGTCTTCCGCGGCATCCGGTTCGCCGAGCCGCCGGTAGGCGCGCTTCGGTTCGCCGCCCCCCGGCCGGTGCGCGGCTGGTCGGGAGTGCGGGTCGCGGGGTCGTACGGACCGCCGCCCCCGCAGCCTGGTATGTCCGGCGAGTTCGTGTCGGGTGGTGGCGACTGGCTTTCGGTCAATCTCTGGTCGCCTGACCCGGCGCCCGGTGCGGGCCTGCCGGTGATGGTGTGGATTCCAGGCGGCGGCTACATCATCGGCGCGTCCAGCCTTCCCGAGTTCGACGGCGGCCGGCTGGCATCCGGTGGTGTCGTCGTGGTGACGCTCAACTACCGGCTGGGCGTGGAGGGTTTCGCCCAGATCGCCGGCGCCCCCGCCAACCGGGGGCTGCTCGACCAGGTCGCCGCGCTCAGGTGGGTGCACGAGAACATTCGAGCCTTCGGCGGAGATCCCGAGCGGGTGACGGTTTTCGGCGAGTCCGCGGGTGCTGGATCCATCGCTGCGTTGCTCGCCATGCCGCTCGCGGCCGGGCTCTTCCGCCGAGCCGTCGTGCAGAGCATGCCGGGACCGTTCTTCTCCCCGGAACTCGCCGCCGACATCGCCACCGCCTGCGCAGCCGAACTCGGGGTGCGGCCGACAGTGGTGGGCCTGTCTGGCGTGTCCCCCGAGTTGCTACCCGCGGTGGGCGAGGCGGTTTCCGCGAAAATCGGCCGCTGGAAGGACCGTTGGGGCCCTATCACCCACCGGCCGATTCCGTTCGCACCGGTCGTCGACGGCGAGGTGCTGCCGGCCACTCCCTGGCAGGCGTTGGCCGGCGGTGCCGGCCAGAACGTCGACCTGCTGGTCGGCCACACTCGTGACGAGCACCGGCTGTTCAGCCTGATCGACGGTGTACTGGGCCAGGTGACCGACGAACAAGCCGAAACGGCTCTCGGAATCCTGGCTCCTGGTCCCGGCGGCACCGCCCGCTACCGCGCGGCCTTTCCGACCGCCGGTCCGGAGGAGTTGTACGACCTGGTCAATGCCGACTGGCTGTTCCGCATGCCGACCCTCCGACTTGCGCAGGCGCACGCTGCCGCCGGGGGCCGGACCTTCTTCTACGAGCTCACCTGGACCGCCCCGGGCCTGGGCGGCACCTTGGGAGCGTGCCACGGTCTCGACGTACCGCTCGTGTTCGGCAACCTGAGCAGCGGTTTGCCCGCCCTGCTGATCGGCGAGCCGCCGTCCGAGGAGGCGGAGGTCTTGTCCGCACGCATGCGCGCGGCGTGGACGGCCTTCGCCGCCGACGGGAACCCGGGCTGGCCCGGGTACGACGACGAGCAGCGGCTCGTCCAACTCTTCGACGCCCGGCCGACCGTCGCTGCCTACCCCGAGGAGGCATCGCGGCGGCTCTGGCAACAGCACGCGTTCGCGGCCCTTCCACTCAACGATCGGTAGCGATCGGCCATGGCAGCCGTCCGCCGGCGATCCAGAGCGGCGCCGGGAGCGGCCCGCACGAAGCCGACTCCCGGCACCCGGTCCCTCAGGAGGTGACGGCGAAGTCCTTCACCGTATTGGCGTTGTCCTTTGTCACCAGGACGCAGTCGATGGACTGCTTCTCGGGCTGGCCGGCCTTGCCGCTACCGATGTATTCGTCGGCCTGTTGCACGGCCATCTGCGCGATCTGGCTGGCCGGCTGGAGCACGGTCGCGTTGATCTTGCCCTTGAGGATGGACGCCACCACGTCGGGGCTGCCGTCGAAGCCGACCACGACGATGTCCTTGCTGCCTATCGCGGCCAGCGCACCCAGAGCCATGGTGTCGTTACCGGCAATGATGCCCTTGATGTTCGGGTGCGCCTGCAGGATGGTCTGGGTCTTGGCCAGTGCTTCCGCCTGGTCCCAGTTGGCGCTCTGCTGGGCGACCATCTTCATGTCGGTGTACTGGTCGAGAACGCTGTGGTAACCCTGGGAACGGACTCCGGCGTTGGTGTCGGTCTCCTTCCCGGTCAATTCCGCGTACTCTCCCTTGCCGCCCATCGCGGTGGCGAACTGCTGTCCGCCGAGCGCGGCGCCCTGGGCGTTGTTGGACACGATCTGCGCGACGGCCACGCCGGCCTTGTTGATCTCTCGGTCGATCAGGAACGAAGGGATACCGGCGTCCTTGGCCTTCTGCACCGCGGCGACACTGACGTCGGCGCCGGCGTTGTCCAGGATGATGGCCGCAGCCTTGCGGGAGATCGCGGTGTCGATCGCCTGGCTCTGCTTCGTCGGGTCATCGTCGTGACTGACCACAAGCGTGTCGTAGCCGAGCTTCTCGGCCTCGGCCTTGGCGGCGTCCTGCTCGGCCTTGAAGAACACGTTGTCCGGCGACGGTGTGATGATCACTATCAGCTTGCCGGCGCCGTTTCCGCCCCCGCTACCGGAGGCTTCCGAGGATGCCGACTCGGAGGACGTGGCGGACTCCGACGATGTCGCGGACTCCGAAGACGTGGCGGCTTCGGAGGAAGTGGGCGCTGCGGAGCTGGTCTGGGCCGCGGAGCTGGTGGGAGCAGCGGCGGCGCTGGTTGTCCCGGCGTTGTCGCTACTGCTGCCACAGGCTGCGGCCAGGGCGAGAACGGCTGCGGCGCCGGCTCCGATCAGAAGCCGGCCCCAATGACGGTGCTCGATCATGCGGTGATGCCTTTCTGTGGAGGATCCGGGCGGGCGGGTGCCCGACCGTGGGCGCGTTGCGACAACGATCAGCTGACCGCCGCCTGTGCGCGGGCGGCCAACGCCGACTGCAGACGTTGCTGGGCTTGTTCGGTGATGACCGCGACGATGATGACGGCGCCCTTGACAACCGACTGCCAGAAGGTCGAGACGCCGATCAACACCAGGCCGTCGGAGAGGAATCCGATGACGAACGCGCCCATGACGGTGCCGACGATGGTTCCGCGGCCGCCGGCAAGCGCGGTGCCACCCAGAACCGCAGCGGCGATGGCGTTGAGTTCGTAGGTGGAGGCGGTGTCCGGATAGGCCGCACCCAGCTCCGAGGTGAGCAGGAGGCCGCCCAGGGCAGCGCAGGCGCCGGAGATGACGTACACCGTGATGGTGATGCGGGTGACCCGGATTCCGGACAGCACGGCGGCACGGTCGTTGCCACCGACCGCATACACCCGCCGACCGAACGGCGTCCTGGTGGTCACGAGGATGGCCACTGCGGCGACCGCGACCATGATCCAGACGGACACCGGGATCCCCAGCCAGCTGTCCACGCCGAGCACGTGGAAGCCCTGGTTGTGGTGCTCCGGGGTACCGGACAGGTCCGGGTAGGTGCCGCCGTTGGACAAGATCTGGGCGAGACCGCGTGCGATGTAGAGCATGCCGAGGGTGGCTATGAACGGCGCGACTCGGAATCTGGTGATCACGACCCCGTTGATGGCGCCGAACAGGCCGCCGACCCCAATGGACAAGATGATGACCATGATGGTGGAGAACCAGACCGTGCCGCCGAACAGCGGGACGCCCTTGTACAGGAGGAAGCCGGCGACCATGCTGGCGAGTCCGGCGACCGAACCGACAGACAGGTCGATGCCGCCGGTGAGGATGACGAAGGTGACGCCGATGGCCAGGATCGCGTTGACCGACACGTGCTTGGTCATGCTGATCAGGTTGCTCTGCGTCAGGTAGTCCGAGGAGATCAGACTGAACACGATGATCAGCAGGATCAGCACGATCAGGGTGCGGCCGCGCAGCAGCCACAGCGCGACCTGGCCGGCGGACATCGAGCGCCCCTTGGTTTCCGGGGGCGGCGCGGCGGGGGCCGCGTCGGTCTCCACGCTCATGACAGTTCCTCCAGGACGGTGTCGGATGCCGATGCGGTCACCAGTGCCTCTTCGGTGACCTGCGCCGCAGTGAATTCGGCGGTGATCTGTCCCTTGGCCATGACCAGCACCCGGTCGGCCATGGCCATCACCTCCGCCAATTCGGACGAGATGAACAGCACTCCATAGCCGGAGCGGGCGAGATCGGCCATGATGGAGGCGATCTGGGACTTCGCGCCGACGTCGATGCCGCGGGTGGGTTCGTCCAGCAGCAGCAACTTGGGTTCGGTGAGCAGGGCGCGCCCGAGCACGACCTTCTGCTGATTGCCGCCGGACAGCGACGTGACCGGGGCGGACAACCCGGGCATCTTGATCTTCAGTTCTTTGACCTGTCGATCCGCGACCTTGCGCGGCAGGATCGAACTGAGGATGCCGGCCCGGGTCAGCTTGCCCAGGATGGAGAGCACCACGTTGTCCTTGACGGACAACGACTGCACCAGACCGTCCCGCTGGCGATCTTCGGGGACCAGAGCCAGGCCGGCCTTGATCCGGCTCTGCACGGTGGCCTTGGATTCGATCTTGCCGTTGATGTGCACCTCACCGGCGATGGTGGCCCGGCTGCCCATCAGGCACTCCATCAGTTCGGTTCGCCCGGCGCCCATCAGGCCGTAGATACCGACCACTTCGCCTGCTCGGACGGTGAGCGAAACGTTCTGCACCACCGGGCGGACAGGACCGGGAGCCGTGAGCCCCCTGACGTCCAGGATCAGCTCGCCCGGCGTCGAATCCGCCCGTTGGAACAGACTGTTCGGGTCGCGGCCGACCATCTGCCGGACGATCCAGGCGGTGTCGGTCTTGGCCATCGACTCGGTGATCACCAGCGCGCCGTCCCGGAAAACGGTCACGTAGTCACCGATTCGACGGAATTCGTCGAGCTTGTGGGAGATGTAGATGATGGTGACGTTGTCCTTGCGCAGGTCCTCCATCACCGAGAACAGGACGTCGACCTCGTGATTGGACAACGCCGAGGTCGGCTCGTCCATGATCAGGATCTTGACGTCCTCCAGGAGAACCTTGCCGATCTCCACCAGTTGTTGTTGTCCGATCGGCAGGTCGGCGACCAGCGTGGTCGGCTTGAGATCCTGGCCGAGGCGCTTCATCACCTCGGTTGCCCGGCGCCGCTCGGCCGCGAAGTCGACGAACCGGCCGGCCGCTCGACGCGGCTCCCGCCCGGCGAACATGTTCTCGGCGATGGACAGGTTCGGGAACAGGCTGAGTTCCTGATGAATGATGCCGATGCCCGCCTGCTGGGCAGACCGTGGGCTGTCCAGCTCCACCGGCCGGCCGTCGAGCAGGATACGACCGCTGGTCGGCTTCACCGAACCGGAGAGGATCTTCATCAACGTCGACTTGCCGGCGCCGTTCTCGCCCACCAGCACGTTGACCTTGCCGCGGTGGGCGGAGAACGTGACCTCCCGCAACGCTCGCACACCGCCGTAGCTCTTGCTGATGTTCT
The DNA here is from genome assembly GCA_963834185.1 of uncultured Actinomycetota bacterium. Classification (GTDB taxonomy): domain Bacteria; phylum Actinomycetota; class Actinomycetes; order Mycobacteriales; family Nakamurellaceae; genus Nakamurella. The sequence goes on along the minus strand of CAWIAR010000008.1, from coordinate 352,702 downwards.
CGGCGAACAGGATGACATCGTCCGGTTCGGCCGCCCGGTCGGAAGACTGCTCGGGCCTTGTCATCCGCTGACCTTCAAGTCCGTCGGTACGACCGCGATCTGGCTCGGCGTCAGCAAGGTGAACGCGCCCTGGAACTCCAAGGTCTTCCCGGCCAGCGTGCTCTTGTCGAGGGTTGCGATGACATCGGTCTTGGACTTGTTGTTCAGCGCGGTGCTCGCGTTCTGATAGTCGATCTGATTGGTGAAGTCGCCGAAGGTGATCCCGGAGATGTCCCGCAACGCGGTGCCCAGAATGACCGGACCGGTGACGATCTGCACCGTCTTGCCGCCGCCGATGTCGACGGTGACCGGTCCGGTCGGTTGGTCGGCGTCGACCTTCGTCACCTTTCCCGACCCCTTGATCGCGAATGTGGGACTCCCGCCCTCGGCCGCGACGACACCGTGCTCCTTGGCAGCTGCCTTCGAGTCCTTTTCGATCGCCGCGACCAGCTCCGGCGCGTCTACACCTTTTGTCTGGATCGCGGGCAGCACCTGGTCCGTCCAGGCGGTGTCAGCATCGAAGCCGTTCGAACTGCCGCCGTCGCTTCCGGACCCGTCCTTCTCGTAGGTCCACAGCCCAGGAACCGAGCAGGCGGTCAGCATCAGGACCAGCAACATTCCGGCCAGACCGGCACGAAGGGTGTGAATATCCATTCGTCGATGATTGAACACGCCGTCATGATGCCGGGCCGGACCTCGGCGAGTCAAGACCCGGGGGCGGCCCAAGGACCATGGTGTTGCCTGTTCGTGACACATCTGTGAGCCCGCAGCACCGTCACGGGACGACCGGTGGCTCTTGACCCGCCGATCCACGGCACGTAGCCTCAGCCGTGTTGCTCAATCATGACTGAATAGATAGTCCCGATGAACCGTTGATCACCGGTGTCCACGGAATCTGCTTCGAAAGGCGGAACGTTGTCAACGCCACCACATCTCGCCGAGACGGACCGGTCGCTGCGAGACCAAGCGATCCCGGCGATCGCCGAGCTGGCCCGCCAGGTGCGGTTGTCGGACGTTCAAATGATCAACAGAGCGCAGCTGGGTCACATCGGGGGTGACTTTTCCGTCGCCGACATCTTGGCCACGCTGTACGGCGCGGTCCTCAACGTCGACCCGAAGGACCCCACCGATCCCGAACGGGACCGGTTCGTCCTGTCCAAGGGACACTGTGCCGGCGCGTTGTATTCGACGTTGGCCCACTGCGGTTTCATCCCACTCTCGGCGCTCGAGACGTTCGCCCAGCCGCTTTCCGCCCTCAACGGGCATCCGAACCGGACCAAGGTGCCCGGGGTGGAGACGAACACCGGTCCACTCGGGCACGGGTTTCCGGTCGCGGTGGGGCATGCGATCGGCGCGAAGTTGCAGGGGTCGCCGCGCCGGACCTTCGTCGTGCTCGGCGATGGAGAACTGCAGGAGGGCAGCAACTGGGAGGCGGCGATGACCGCCAGCCACTACGGGCTGACCAAGCTCACCGCGATCGTGGACCGGAACCGCCTCCAGCAGGGTGCGCGAACCGAGGAGACCAAACAGCTGGAGCCGTTGGCCGACAAGTGGGCCAGCTTCGGCTTCGAGGTCCGCGACATCGACGGCCATGACTATCGGCAGCTGCTCGACGCGTTCGAGCCATCGACCACCGGTCGCCCGGTCGCGGTGATCGCCAACACGATCAAGGGCAAGGGTGTGTCCTTCATGGAGGATCGGGTCGAATGGCATCACAAGGTCCCCACCGCTGAGCAGGTCGAACTCGCCATCGAGGAGCTTTCAGCATGACAACCGCCGTGACGGCTCCGACGTTCGACTGCCGTAAGGCCTTTGCCGAAGAGTTGATCGACCTCGCCCGCGCCGATGACCGCATCGTCGCGGTGTGCAACGACTCGGTCGGCTCGAGCAATCTCACCGGTTTTCGCGACGAGTTCCCGGACCGGCTGATCAACGTCGGGATTGCCGAGCAGGATTTGGTCGGGGTTGGTGCCGGACTGGCGAATGCCGGCATGATCCCGTTTGTCTCCGCCGCGGCTCCGTTCCTCACCGGTCGCGCGCTGGAACAGATCAAGGCCGACGCCGCGTACAGCCGGGTGCACGTCGTGTTGTGCGGACAGAGCCCTGGCATGGCGTACGGCGAACTGGGCCCCACCCACCATTCCATCGAGGACCTGTCCTGGACTCGAGCCGTTGCCGACCTGCAGATCGTCGTCCCCTCCGACCCGGCACAGACCCGCGCTGCCGTGCGGTGGGCCGCCACCATCGACGGGCCGGTCTATCTGCGCATCCCGCGCTTTCCGGTCCCTGCTGTCCACCCCGACGACGTGATCTACACGCCGGGAACGAGCACTCTGGTGGCCGACGGCTCGGACGTCACGGTGATCGCGATCGGCACGCTGGTCTCCCGGGCGCTGGCCGCGGCGGAACTGGTTCGCGCCGAGGGAATTTCGGTCCGGGTCATCGACATGGCCTCGGTCGAGCCGCTCGACACCGCCGCCGTGCTGGCGGCGGCGAGCCAGACCCGTGGTGTGGTCACGGCCGAGGAGGCAACCGTCACCGGCGGACTGGGTGCTGCCGTCGCGACGTTGCTCGCCGAGCACCAGCCCACGCCCATGCGCATTCTGGGCGTTCCGCGCCAGTTCGCGCCCACCGGATCCGCCTCGTTCTTGTTGGAGCACTTCGGTTTGACCGCAGAGGGTATCGCCGCGGCTGCGCGGGACCTCGTCGGGCGATGACCGTCGCGGATCTGGTCATGGCCATCGACCAGGGCACAAGCTCGACGAAGGCCCTGGTCGTCGACCCGACCGGCCGGATCATCGCGGCCAAGGGCGTCGCACTCCGCTCCGAGTATCCCCGGCCCGGCTGGGTCGAGCAGTCGCCTGAGGCAATCGTGACCAGCGTCCGCGAGGCCGTCGCGGCGGTCATGGCGGGCATCGAGCCCGGCCGAATCGCCGCTGTCGGCCTGTCCAATCAACGTGAATCCCTGGTGTTGTGGGAGACCTCCACGGGCCGACCGGTTGGTCCGTTGATCTCATGGCAGGACCAGCGCGCCGCCGCCATCTGTGAGGCGCTGCGTGATCAGGGAGCGGGAGAGCTGGTGCGGCAACGTTCCGGCCTTCCGTTGGACCCGATGTTCTCGGCGACCAAGGCGCGCTGGCTACTCGACGAATACGACCACGGACGGCGGCGCAGCCGCGACGGCCAACTGCGCCTGGGTACCGTCGACTCCTGGCTGCTGGCCCAGTTCACCACCGAGCACGTGATCGAGGTCGGCAACGCCTCGCGGACCCAACTCGTGTCCGTGGCTGCCGCGGACTGGGACGACGACCTGCTGGGACTGTTCGAAGTCCCACCGCAGGTGCTCGGCCGGATCGTCCCGTCCATCGGGCCGTTCCCCTCCGTACGTGGCCTCGCCCCCCTGCTCGACGGCACCCCGATCGGCGCCGTCCTGGGCGATTCGCATGCCGCCCTGTTCGCGCACGCCGGCTGGACTCCGGGCACGGTCAAGGCAACCTACGGCACCGGGTCGTCCGTCATGGGCTTGTGCCCGGCACCCACCGCGGCCGGCGGTGGACTGTGCCTGACCATTGCCTGGGACACCGGAAGCGGTCCCGAGCGTGCGGTGGAAGGCAACATCCGCTCCAGCGGAGCAACGTTGAGCTGGCTGGCCCGGCTGGTCGGGAGCACTCCGGGGGCGCTGGCCGAGTTGGCGGCGACGGCCTCCAGCAATGGCGTGCACCTGGTACCGGGATTCGGTGGTCTCGGCGCCCCTTGGTGGGACCGGGGCGCCGTCGGCCTGCTCACCGGCCTGACCTTCGGCAGCGAATTGCCCCAGCTGGCCAGGGCGGCGGTGGAGTCCATCGCGTTCCAGGTCGAAGACGTGGTCGACGAAATCCATCGGTGGGTCCAGCCCGTGTCGGTCCTCCTGGCGGACGGGGGCGCCACGGCCAACGATCAGCTCATGCAGCTCCAGGCCGACACGAGCGGTCGGGTGGTCCAGCGGGCCGAGCAGACCGACCTTTCACCTCTCGGAGCCGCGCATCTGGCCGGACTCGGGGCAGGGGTCTGGGACCGAGCGGGGCTGGAGGCCCTGCCGCGACCGCGCACCCGGTTCGCGCCGGTCGAGTCGGCTGCGACCAGCGGACCGCGCCGGTCGGCATGGCTGGCGGCGGTGGCCCGGGCCCGCTGGGCGGCTCCAGAACCACCAACGGAATTGCGAACGTGAACGGCGGACCGCGACCCAAGGCCGATCCGGAACCCGACCAGCTTCGGCTGTTGGCCAAGATCGCTCGGATGTACCACGAGCGCGGCATCCGGCAGCCTCAGATCGCCGGCGACCTCAACATCTCCCAGCCCCGAGTGTCCAGGCTCCTGAAACAGGCGGTCGACATCGGTGTCGTGCGGACCGTGGTCATCCTCCCTCCGGGAACCCACAGCGGCCTCGAGCGCGAGGTCCGAGAGCGTTACGCACTCACCGATGTCGTCGTCGTGGACACCGACGGTGCCGGCGAGGACGTCCTTCCGGCACTCGGCGCGGCGACTGCTGACTACCTTGACACCGCACTCACCGGCGGCCACACCATAGGAATCTCGTCATGGAGCGAAACCCTGGTGTGCGCCGTTGACCTGATGCAGGCCAGGAGCGGCAGGGCGGACAAGGTGGTCCAGATCGTCGGCGGCCTCGGTGATGCGGCGGTCCAGATGCAGGCCACCCGGTTGACCGCTCGATTGGCCGAGAACACCGGGGCCACACCGGTGTTCCTGTCGGCACCGGGGTTGGTGGGGTCAGCGGCCACCCGCCGAGCCCTGATCGACGATGCGTCCGTGGCGGATGTGACGGCGTTGTGGTCAACCATCGACACCGCGCTGGTCGGCATCGGCCGCCTCGAGCCCTCGCCGTTGCTGCGGCGCAGCGGGAATGCTGTTGGCCCGGAAGAACAGCGCGAGCTGCTCTCGCTCGGCGCGGTCGGTGATGTCTGCCTGCGCTACTTCGACGCCCGCGGGGCGCCCATCGTCTCCGAGTTCGATCAGCGGCTGGTCGGCATCTCGAGAGACGAATTGTTGGCGATCGGACGCAGGATCGGGGTAGCCGGCGGCAGTCGGAAGTATGCGGCAGTCCGCGCGGCACTACTCGGCCAGTGGGTGAACGTGCTCATCACCGATCAGCACACCGCCCATCGTCTGGCCACCGAACGAACCTGAACATCCACCCACGACCGGCCCAGCCGGGCTCGAGAGAATGAGGAGATCATGTCCAACGATGAACAGCGCTTCGGGGCCGGGATCTGGCATTTCGCCACCTATGTCGACCGTTACGCCACCGACGGCTACGGAGAGCCGCGGTCCGTCATCGACGCCATCGAACTGGCCGGCCAGGTCGACGACCTGTCGGTCGTCGACCTGAACTATCCGTTCTTCGGGGGTCAGTTCACCAACGAGGATGTCAGGACCGCGTTGGACCGGGCCGGGTTGAATGTCATCGGGATCACCCCGGAGATCTACACCCGGGTGTTCGCAAAGGGGTCGTTCACCAACCCCGACCCTGGGGTCCGCGAGCTGGCCCACGACCTGATCACCGAAGCCGCTGACGTCGTCAGGTATTTCGGTGCCGACTACGTCAAGCTCTGGCCCGGACAGGACGGGTGGGACTACCCGTTCCAGGTCGACTACGGCGCGCTGTGGCGCAACTCCATGGACGGCGTGGGTCGGCTGGCCGCGGAGAACCCCGACCTGAAGTTCGTCATCGAATACAAGCCGCGTGAACCGCGGGTGCACATGAGCTACAGCTCGGTCGCGCGCACGCTCCTTGGCATCGAAAAGATCGGCCTACCGAACGTCGGCATCCTCCTGGACTTCGGGCATGCCCTGTTCGGTGGGGAGTCACCGGCGGATTCGGCACAGCTGGCGATCGACCACGGTCGGCTCTTCGGCATGGATGTCAACGACAACCTGCGCTCCTGGGACGACGACATGGTCGCCGGCACGGTTCACCCCATCGAACTGTTCGAGTTCTTCTACACCCTGGAGAAGAACAACTGGAAAGGTGTGTGGCAGCTCGATCAGTTCCCCTTCCGGGAAGACAGTGTGGCTGCCGCCAACACCGCGATCGACTTCCTCAAAGCGGTGCAGCGGGCCCTGGGCACGCTCGACTTCGCTGCTGTCCAGGAGGCGCTGGATCGTCACGACGCGTTGACCGCGCTCAGGCTCGCGCAGAAGGCGCTGTTCACGTCCTACTGAGCCCGTCCGGCCCGCGTCGGTCGGTTCAGGGGTCGCGGACGAGCCGCTCTGCCATCGTCCAGGTCAGTGATCAACACGTTGATCCACCCGCCGCGCAGAGCGGCTCGAATCGCGGTGAACTTCCGCTCGCCGCCGGCCACGCCGACTCGGCGGGGGACCTTGAGCAGTTCCTGGTAGCCGATTCCGATCAGCCGCTGATCGATCTTGGACCGGACATGTCGCCCGTCCTCGTCGAAGAAGCGGAAGCAGACGTCGCCGACGGCGCCGAGGGCGCGCAACTCGGCCTGCTCGTCATCGCCGACGGCGTTGCCGCTCTGCGCCGCGAGCCGGGAGGGTTCGAGACTGCCGATGCCGACGAGCGCGACTGTCAGCTCCTTCCACAGGGACACCACGGAGCTGATCGACCGGTCGTTCATCATGGCCCGCCGAGCATTCGGCGTGCTGACCATCCCGGGCGCAGACAGGAAGACCGGTGTCGCCCCGGTCAGACTCGCCAGGCGTTCGGTCAGCCTCGTTGCCTTGACCTGCACGGTCGGGTCGCCCAGCCCGCCGAGCAGCTGCACGACGTGTTCGGCAACGACGCCGGTCTTGGGCCGCATGACATTGACCGCTTCGATGAGCGTCTCACTCCACGACGAGACCCCGATCGAATCAGAGCCGATGAGGGTGACGTCGAGATACTCAGCAGTCGCCGCGCCGAGCGCGGGCATCACGTCCCCGCCGGATCCACCGGCATCCACCACGACGACGTCGCGCATGTCGTACTGCGCTTGGATCTGGTCTTCGAGGTCGGTGTAGGTACCCGCCGGCATGGTCACCACGGTGCGCACGATGCCGACCTCCTGGGCCTGCCGGAGCAGCCGAGACACACGCGGCTGCGACAGGTTCAGCGCTTCGGCGATCTGGGGCTGGCGGATCCCACGTTCGTAGTACATGCGGGCCACCTTGCCCAACAGCCGCAGCTGATCGGGAGTCGGATGGAGGGCGCGGGGCCGACGAGGGGCACTCGACGTCACGACCTGCTTCACCCCTCACCCGTCGCACCAGCTGGCGGCTGCCACAACCTAGCATGTCTATTCAACACGACGATCTGATGCCGGATGCCGCCGGTGGCGGCGTCCGCACCGCGGCCGGCGAGCGGCCCCAGCGGTACCATGCGGCGACCCGTCGACGGTGGGCTGTGCCCGGCGCCCCGGACATCACCGATCGGCAAGCGGCGCTTCGACGGACGATGCGACAGGAAAGGTTCGGACCGATGAAGTTCACCGACGGATACTGGTTGACCCGCGAGGGTTTCACTGTCGAACGGCCGGCCGAGGCCTACGACGTGCGGCAACTCGAGGACCGGCTGCAGATCCTGGCCCCGACTCGACGCATCCACACCCGCGGCGACACCCTCAACCGTTCCACCCTCACTGTCACGCTGGGCTCGCCGCTGCCCGATGTGCTCCGGGTACGCATCGAGCATCACGCCGGCGCGGTCGCCGCCGGGCCCGAGTTCGACCTCCCTGGAGCGGGCCGTCCCGAGGTGTCGATCGATGCGGAGGCGTCAACGCCGTCGATCACCTCGGGCCGGCTCAGCGCGCACATCGAGCGCGACCAGATGCAGATCGACTTCCACTACGACGGCCGGACACTCACCAGTATCCTGCCCAGGTCGATCGGTCTGGCCACCGGGCCGGACCGGGAGCGGTACCTCTTCCAGCAACTGCCGCTCGGCGTCGGAGAGTTGGTCTACGGACTGGGGGAGCGGTTCGGACCGTTCGTCAAGAATGGGCAGCCGATCGACATCTGGAACGCGGACGGTGGCACCAGTAGCGAACAGGCCTACAAGAACGTGCCGTTCTACTGGACGAACAACGGCTACGGCATCTTCGTGAACCACCCGGAGCGGGTCTCCTTCGAAGTTGCGTCCGAGGCTGTCTCCCGCAGCCAGTTCTCCGTGGCCGGTGAGCACTTGGAATACTTCGTGATCGCCGGACCGACTCCCAAGGAGATCCTCTCCCGGTACTCCGAACTCGTCGGTCGGCCCGCCCGGATTCCGCGCTGGTCCTTCGGTCTGTGGCTTTCCACCTCGTTCACCACCGACTACGACGAGGCGACCGTCAACGAATTCCTCGACGGCATGGCCGAGCGCGAGATCCCGCTGAGTGTCTTTCATTTCGACTGCTTCTGGATGCGCGAGTTCCGGTGGTGCGACTTCGAGTGGGATCCGCGGACCTTTCCGGAGCCCGAGGCCATGCTCGCCCGGCTCAAGGAGCGGGGGCTAAGGGTCTGCGTTTGGATCAATCCCTACATCGCTCAGCAGTCCCCGCTCTTCGACGAGGGCCGGGAGAACGGCTACCTGGTGCGCCGAGCCGACGGCAGCGTCTGGCAATGGGACCTCTGGCAGGCCGGCATGGCGTTGGTCGACTTCACCAATCCCGCTGCTGCCGAGTGGTTCTCGGGAAAGCTTGCGCACCTGCTCGACCAGGGGGTGGACGCATTCAAGACCGACTTCGGCGAACGCATCCCGACCGACGTCGTATGGCACGACGGCAGTGACCCGCAGCGTATGCACAACTACTACACCCAGCTCTACAACCGCACGGTGTTCGAGCTGCTCGAGCGTCGCCGCGGATCGGGCGAGGCCGTGCTGTTCGCCCGCTCGGCGACCGCCGGCGGGCAACAGTTCCCCGTCCATTGGGGGGGCGACTGTGAGTCCTCCTTCGAGGCCATGGCCGAGACGATGCGCGCCGGCCTCTCGCTGGCCGCAAGCGGATTCGCCTTCTGGTCACACGACATCGGCGGCTTCGAGGGCACTCCGGATCCGGCGGTGTTCAAGCGCTGGCTGGCCTTCGGGCTGCTGTCCAGCCACAGCCGGCTGCACGGCTCGAACAGCTACCGCGTGCCCTGGGTGTTCGACGACGAGGCGGTCGCGGTCACCCGCCGATTCACCGAACTGAAGATGTCCCTGATGCCCTACCTCGCTCGGCTGGCGGACGACGCGGCCACCGACGGCACGCCGCTGCTACGCCCGATGGTGCTCGAGTTCCCCGACGACCCCGCCGTGCGCTACCTGGACACCCAGTACATGCTCGGCGACTCCCTGCTGGTCGCCCCCATCTTCCGAGCCGACGGCTCCGTGACGTTCTACGTGCCGGAAGGTACATGGACCTCACTGCTGGACGACACGGTCGTCGCCGGACCGGCCTGGCACACCCAGACGCACGGATTCGACTCGCTGCCGCTGCTGGTCCGACCCGGCAGCGTCCTACCCGTCGGCGAGCACCGGGACGGCCCCGAATACTCCTATGCCCACGGCGTTGCCCTGCACCTGTTCGATGCCGCCGAGGTGCGCGACCGGGTGGTGCGCATCCCGGGCGACGGCGAGTCCGCCGACTCGGAGTTCACGGTCGGCCGTGATGGGCACCGGATCACCGTGACCCGAACTGCCGGGCCGGACGCGCCGTGGTCGATCGTCGTTCCTGCGGGCTCGGGGACGGGGCAGGTCACCGGCGGCGAAGCGACCACCGACAACGCCGGCCGAACCAGCATCGCGGCCTCGGGCGACACCGTGACGATCGCTCTGCCGTCCTGATCGCGGGCGGGACGGCCGAGCACCGGACAGCGCTGCCGGCGCTCAGCTGCCGCTCGGCGGCGCGGTCGAGTCCCTGACGACCAGCGTGGTCGCGAGCTGGATGTGATGGCTGGCCGGTGCCTCGCCGGCGTTTTGCAGGAACAGGTTCCGCAGCGCCACCCGGCCCACCGAACTCATCGGCTGGCGGACCGTGGTCAGCGGCGGTGCACTGGACAGTGCGGCAGGCGTGTCGTCGTAACCCACCACCGAAAGATCTTGAGGCACCCGCACTCCCAGCCGGCGAGCACTCTCGAGGATGCCCAGCGCGGTGGCGTCGCAGCCGGCGATGATCGCCGTCGGCGGCTCGGGGCGGGAGAGCAGCGCCGTACCCATCCGCACGCCTGCCGGGTATTCGAAGTCACCGTGCACGATGAGCGACTCGTCGCAGGGCAACTCGGCCGCCTCGAGTGCACTGCGGAAGCCGTGCAGGCGTTCCCTGGCCACCGGGGAACCGCTCGGACCGGCAGCAACACCGATCCGGCGGTGGCCGAGGTCGATGAGGTGATCGGTCGCCTGGGACCCGCCGATGAAATTCGTCGAGCCGACACTGACGATCGAGTCATCCAGGGCGTTGGGTGGGTCGATGGCCACCATGTGGACGCCGGCCTTGCGGCTGGAGGCGACGACGCCGGCTGTCACCTCCGTGGTGACGGCCAGCACGCCCTTCCACCCCTTGTGCGCGACGGTCCTCAACCATTGCGCCGACAGTGGTTTCGGACCGGAGGTCGGCGAGTGTTCGCTCACCACCTCCACCACGATGTCAACTCCGTACTCACCGGCAGCAGTCAGCACGCCGCGCAGTACCTGGGTGGAGTACGAGTTCGCGAGGCTGTCGAACACCACGGCCACCACCGGGTCGACGTGGATCGCACGCGGCGCGGTGGTCGATTCGTAGCCGAGTTCGTCGATCACGGCCGCGACCCGGCGACGGGTGTTCGGCGCGACGTCAGGCCGGTCGTTGACGACCTTGGAGGCGGTCGCCGTGGACACCCCGGCGATCTGCGCGACGGTGGCCAGGGTCAGCCGCTGGCCGCGGTGCCCACCGCCTCGCTCTGTCATGAGGACAGAATGTAGCGCGCGGGATCGAAAATGTTTCAGGCGTGTCACACCTTGACGCCGCAGGTTTCCCCCTCCATGCTCTCAGACGGCAGAGCGTTCGAAATTGTTTCGATCCGGTCACAAAGGAGTAATGAATGCGCATCAAGTCAAGACTCGCAGGGGTGCTTGCCGCTACAGCGGCCGTCACCCTCCTGGCAGCAGGGTGTGGAAGCAGCAACGACTCGAGTACCACGACGACCCCGGCTGCGACCTCCGCCGCCGGGTCCTCGGCGGCCGGTTCGGGCGGCGCAGGTGTCGCAGGCAAGAACGCCTGTGTCATGTTGCCCGACGCCGACTCGTCCAGCCGCTGGGAGAACGGTGACCGTCCGGCGCTGAAGGCGGGCTTCGAGGCCATCGGCATGACCACTGACATCCAGAACGCCCTGAACGACACCGGCAAGTACGCCACGCTGGCCGAGCAGCAGTTGACCAAGGGCTGCGACGTCATGCTGCTGGTCGACCTCAACGGCGCCGGCGCCCAGGTCGTCACCAAGGCCAAGGCGCAGGGCATCCCGGTCATCGCCTACGACCGGCCGATCCCCGGTGCTGACTTCTACATCTCGTTCGACAACTTCCATGTCGGCGAGCTGCAGGGCCAGATGATCGTCGATGCGCTGAAGGCCAAGGGCACCGACGTCTCCAAGGCGAGCATCGTCTATGTCGGTGGCGACCCGACCGACGGTAACGCCAAGCAGTTCCACGACGGCGCGGACAGCGTGCTGAAGAAGGCCGGCATGGTCAAGCCCGCCTTCGAGACCCCCGGCGCGTGGAGCGCGGAGAAGTCCGGGACCGCGTTCGAGCAGGCCATGACCGCCCTGCAGGGCAAGGTCGACGCCGTCTGGGCGGCCAACGACATCAACGCCGGTGCCGTCATCCAGGTGCTGGACAAGAACGGTCTGACCGTGCCGGTCAGCGGTCAGGACGCCTCGCCGATCGGGCTGCAGAACATCCTGCTCGGCAAGCAGTCCGCCACCGTCTACAAGCCGTTCAAGCTCGAAGCCGATGCTGCGGTGCAGTTGTCGCAGCAGCTGATGGCCGGCACCCCGCCGACCGTTGACAAGAAGGACACCACCGGCGTGCCGTTCATCGCCGAGACCCCGGTCGTGGTCGACGCGAAGAACATGCAGCAGGTGTTCGACGACGGCAACGCCAAGGTCGCCGAGGTGTGCACGGGCGACGTCGCGGCCAAGTGCACCGCCGCCGGAATCAAGTGAATCGAGTAGTCAGGTAGTACCCGGGGGTGGCCGTGAGTGCGCGAGCGTGCTCGCGGCCACCACCGGAATGCGGGACGTCCCTACCCGTGCTTGGCTGTTCTCGACAGTTGCCGCAGTGCGGCGGACGTGGAAAGAGGCAAGATGTCAGCCCTCATCGAATTGCGGGAAGTGCGCAAGAGCTTCGGTCCCGTCGAGGTGCTCAAGGGCGTCAATCTCTCGGTGTATCCCGGAAAGGTCAGCGCGCTGGTCGGCGACAACGGTGCCGGCAAGTCCACGCTGATCAAGGGCCTGTCCGGAGCGCAGCCCTACGACGCCGGTGAGGTCCTGTTCTCCGACGAGCCCGTCACCCTCGGCTCCCCGCACGACGCTGCCGAGCTCGGTATCGAAGTGGTGTACCAGGACCTGGCCCTGTGCGAAAACCTGGACATCGTCAACAACATGTTCCTGGGCCGCGAAGAGGTCCACAACAGCATGTTGAACGGCGCGGAAATGGAAAAGCGCGCCGCTGCCACGCTGCAATCGCTGTCGGTGCGCACGATGAAGTCGGTACGTCAGAAGGTCTCCTCGCTCTCCGGTGGGCAGCGGCAGACGGTGGCCATCGCCCGTGCGGTGCTGCAGAAGGCGAAGCTGGTAATCCTCGACGAGCCGACGGCGGCGCTCGGTGTCGCCCAGACGGCGCAGGTGCTGGCACTGGTCCGACGACTGGCCGGTGCCGGCGTCGGCGTGCTGATCATCAGCCACAACCTGGCCGATGTGTTCCAGGTCAGCGACTACATCAACGTGCTGTACCTGGGCAACATGGTCGCCCAGTTGGATGCCAAGGCGACCTCCTACGACGACGTGGTCGGCTACATCACCGGAACGAAGACCTTCGAGGGGACGCCGGTATGAGCCAGCGACAGCGAGCGAATCATCAGCACGTCACGCCGCAAGCCACCTCGAGCGGCAGCGAGCGGAGGGTGAAGGCATGAGCGAGGAACTGTCCAAGTCGTCCAACCCCGGCATGAACACGGCTTTCGAGACGATCGAGACCAATGCTGCGGGGCACAGTGATGAGATCGACGCCGAGCCGGTCTACAGCATTGCGACCGGCCACGAGGGCTCGGTCGGCGACCAACTCCGGGGCACCCTGCAACGCATCCGGGGCGGTGAGATGGGCATGCTGCCCGCCCTCGCCGGCCTCCTGGTACTCGCCATCCTGTTCACCTTCCTGAGCCCGTTCTTCCTCACCAAGGGCAACATGGCCAACCTGCTGACGCAGAGCGCCGAGCTCATGATGCTCGCCATCGCGCTCACGTTCGTCATCGTGTTGACCGAGATCGACCTGTCGGCCGGCGTGACCGGAGGCGTCGGGATGGCCGTCTTCATCATCCTGGTCAACGACAAGCACTGGAACTGGATCCTCGCGCTGGTGGTCGCGCTGTTGGTCGGGGCGCTCATCGGTACTTTCATCGGCTACTTCGTCGCCAAGATCGGAATTCCGTCGTTCGTCATCACTCTGGGCCTGTTCCTCGGGTTCCAGGGGGTGCTGTTGATCATGCTGGGGGACGCGGGTTCGTACTCGGTGCAGACCCCGTCCGTCGTCGCGATCATGAACAAGTCGATGCCGGCCTGGGCCGGCTGGTTGATGCTGGTCATCATCGTGGCGGTCTCCCTCGGTACCGGCCTGTACGACCGCGCGCAACGCAACCGGGCCGGCATGGCGGTCAAGCCGATGAGTTTGCTGCTCGCCCGGGTCATCGCCTATGCGGTGGTGGGTGGTTTCATCGTGTACCTGCTCAACCAGAACCGTTCTGCGAGCCGGGTTGCGATCGAGGGTGTGCCGATCGTGGTGCCGATCGCGTTGACCATCCTCTGGCTTGGCACCATGCTGCTGGACCGCACCCGGTTCGGGTTGCACATCTACGCCGTCGGCGGCAATCCGGAAGCCGCGCGCCGCGCGGGCATCAATGTGCTCAGGGTGCGCATCACCGCGTTCATCCTGTGCTCGACGCTGGCCGTGGTGTCCGCGCTGTTCACCATCAGCCGGACCGGTGTGGTGCAATCCTCCACGGGCCGCGACATCGTGCTCTCCGGCGTCGGTGCCGCTGTCGTCGGCGGCGTCAGCCTGTTCGGTGGCCGGGGCCGGCTCGCGCAGGCCGCGGTGGGCGCGTTGTTGATCGCGATGATCACCAACGGTCTGGGTCTGCTCGGGTATTCCGCCGGGTTCACCTTCGTGGTGACCGGCGCCGTGCTCATCCTGGCCGCCACCATCGATGCCTTGTCCCGGCGCCGCAGCGGTTCCACCTCGCTGGCCAGAAACTGACCTGGCTGCGTCCGCCGGCGTCGATCCTGCTGGATCGGCGCCGGCGGCGTCTCCCCACCCTGCGCCTCGAGAAGGCCGTCGATCCAGTGGCTCCGGCCGACCGAGCGAGATTCTTGGGACCGACGTGATTCGCAATCCGATCCTCCCCGGGTTCAACCCTGACCCGTCCATCCTGCGGGTCGGCGACGACTACTACATCGCGACATCGACCTTCGTCTGGCTCCCGGGCGTGCGACTGTTCCACTCCACCGACCTGGCGAACTGGGTCTTGGTGGGGCACGCGCTGGCACCTGGGACCCACGACCTGCGCGGGCCGGACGCGAACTGCGGCATCTGGGCCCCGAACCTGACCTTCGACCCCGATCCGGGCAGTTCTACCTGGCGTACTCACTGGTGTACAGCACCACCGCCGACTACTTCGACGTGGACAATTTCGTCGTCACTGCGCCGGCGATCACCGGGCCCTGGACCGAACCGGTCTACCTGTCCAGCGTGGGATTCGATCCGTCCTTCCTGCACGACGACGACGGCCGGCACTGGGTCGTCGCGCTCGAATGGGATCCACGGGAGGGCTATGAGCACCCGGGCGCCATCGTGCTGGAGGAATACGACGCCGACCAGCGCAAGATCGTCGGCCCGGCCCGCCGGATCTTCCGCGGCGCCACCGACCGTGGCTGCCTGGAGGGCCCGAACCTGTATCGCAAGGATGGCTGGTACTACCTGATGGCGGCCGAGGGCGGCACCGGGTTCGGCCATGGGGTCACCCTCGCTCGATCCCGCAACATCAGCGGACCTTACGAAGCCGGTCCGGTCAACCCATTCCTGACCAGCAATCCGGCACCGTACTTCGGCCGCAACGACCACGACTACCTACGACCGCACCTGTTCAATCCGGCAGCGGCGTTGCAAAAGGCGGGTCATGGCTCGCTGGTCGACACCCCCGACGGACAGTGGTATGTCGCGCATCTGTGCGCGAGACCGATCGAGCCGCAGCGACAATCGATACTGGGCCGCGAGACCGCGTTGCAGAAGGTCGAGTGGTCCGCGGAGGGCTGGTTGCAGTTGGCCGGCGGTGGGACGGTCGCACGAGCAGAGACCCCCGCTCCGATCGCCGCATCACCGCCGGCGAGCGGCCGCGGGACGGCCAACGGACGGGTGCACGACGACTTCGATGGTCCCTCCCTCGATCTGCGCTTCTCGACGTTGCGGCGTGTGCCGTCCGAGGACTGGATCACCCTGCGGAGTCGCCCAGGGCACCTGACGCTGCGCGGTGGGCATGCCCTGACCTCGCGCTTCGACGTGTCGTTGGTGGCCACCCAATTGCAAGATTTCACGGCCACGGTGACCACCTGCGTCGACGTCGAGCCGCTCCACCTGTCGCACTCGGCCGGCCTGGTGGTGTTCTATGACCACGAGAACTTCGTCTACCTGCGGCGTTACCACAGCGAGAGCCTGGGTGCGCCGGCCGTTGGCATCGTGACGGTGCGCCGGGGGGTGAAGGCCGAGCTGCTGCTCGACCGACAGGCGATCGGCCCCGGGTCCGTCGTCATGAAGGTCGATCTGGACCACGGCGCGCTGCAGTTCGCCGCCGGTCCGGCCGGTGATCAACCCCGACCGGTCGGGCCGGTCATTGACGGGACCTTCTTGGCCGATGAGGCGACGCGAGGTTTCACCGGGCTCATGCTCGGACTTGCCTGCACGGATTCGTTCCGGCGGGACCTCCTGGCCCACTTCGACTTCTTCGATGTCACGCACGAGGCGGGCGTCTCGACGTGATGCGCCATCCGACCGGTCCGGCCAGGGAGGTCAGGAACCAGGCCGATCGACATACGTGTAGCGGCTCTTGGTGGTCATCGACGAGGTGCCGCCGACGCCGGTGACCCGCACGCTCACCAGCCCGGCGATGTGCCGGGGAGCCACGACCGTGAGTCTGTTGGCGGACAGTCGTCGAACGGCAGTGGCCCTGACGCCGCCGAAGGTGACCTTGCTGATGCCGGTGAAGCCGGATCCCAGGATGGTGACGGTATTTCCGCCGGCTGGAGGCCCACTGGCGCCGGCGATCCCGGTGATCGACCTGACGGTCGGTAGTGCGACGTAGGTGTAACGGCTCTGGATGGTCGTCGAGGAGATACCGCCCACGCCGCTCACCCGCACGCTGACCAGCCCGGCGACGTGGCGGGGTGCCACCACAAGAATCTTGTGGGTGGAGACCACCCGAAGATGCGTGCCCGGTACACCGCCGAAGGTGATTCTCCATGCGGTGGTGAAGCCGGTTCCGGTGACGGTCACGGTGTTTGCCCCGCCCGCGGGTCCCGTGGCGCCGGCACTGCCGATCACCCGCCACACGACCGGTCGCGCCGGCACCCGTACGCCGACCATCAAGGCGGACAGGATCCCCCGTGCCGCTGGTCCGGCGAGGTACGACGGGGCCACCACAGCCGGGAACTCGACGGTGATTCCTGTTGTCGGCGTCGAGTGGCTGAGCCAGCTGGTCAGCGTGCCGTGGCAACCTCCGAAACAGGTGAAGGCCTTGAGTGGAAGGTTCAGGTTGCGAGCCAGGGCATTCCGGAAGGCAGGATCCCTGGCGCCACCGTCCGTGGTGTCGACGCCGCCGAGCGGCTGGTGGATCGACACCACGCGGTTCGGCTTGATCTTCGTCAGGAATCGGGTCAGCGCAACAGACTCGGGCTCCGACAAGGCCCGGGACCCCGAGTAGTGGCACACGAAGGCGGTGCAGCCCGAACGGGAGATCGGAACCCAGTGGTACGGCCAATTGCGATTGAGGTCGACGCCGTGCGCATTTCCCCGCTGCTGCAGCGCATCGCCGTCCGGGTTGATCGTGTCGATCACCCAGAGGTGCAACCCGGCGGGAATCTTCATCGTGCGCAAGGCCCGGGTGACCGTTTCGCCGGCCCGCTCGTAGAAGCCGTGCATCGAGCCGAGCACCACCGCCCGGTAGCCGGCATGGGGGTCGCCCAGTTCGTAGGCGACGATCGGTCGGTGCTGGGCGCTGTACCCGATCACCTCCGAGCGCACGAGGCTCGAGGTGAACGAGGCCGGGACCATGGCGGTGGTGACTGCATCAGCGGGCCTGGACGGGGCGATGCTCCCGCCGTTGGACGCCATGCCGCCCACGACCGCGGTCACCAGCGCGACCACGGCAAGCAGCACTGCGCGCCCAGGCACGGCCCGGTGTTGGTTCACCCGGTCATTCTGACGGCCCGCAACCTGATTCGTCCCCTCCATCGGCGCAGCGGTGCCAAGCCGCGTGGGTGGCGTCGACATCTCCTCCCGCCCGACTTTCGCGGTCGATGTCAACCGCGGTTGACATCGAACCGTTGTCAACCTACATTGACAACATGACCGACAATCAACGACTGGCCACCGATGCGGCGGGCGAAGATCCCGACGTCGGTCTTCGTGCGGTTCGCGCCCTGCGGATCCTGGTCGAGCGGCTGGAGGAACTGCAGGTCGACAGCGCGCGCCGGCAAGGTTGGTCATGGCAGGACATCGCCGAGCGACTCGGCGTCACCAGGCAGGCAGTCCACAAGAAGCACGCGACGGGCCACGGCCTGCTCAGACGGGAGAAGTGAGATGTTCGAACGGTTCACTGTCCAGGCCAGGCAGACCGTGGTCGCCGCCCAAGAGCAAGCGAGCCGGCTCGGCGACCAATACATCGGCACCCAACACCTGTTGCTCGGTCTGATCGCCCATCCGGCCACCCTGAGCGCCGGACTCTTGGCCGGTCACGGGCTGGACGCGACCACCGCCGAGCGCCTACTCGCCGGCCTGCCCGCGGATCCCTCGACCGACATCGACGCGGATGCCCTGGCGGCCATCGGGATCGATCTCAACGCGGTCCGAGAGCGGGTCGAAGCAACTTTCGGCCCCGGTGCCTTGGACCAGCCCGCCGGACGGCGGGCGGATCGTCGAGGCAGGAGCTTCTCCGGTCACCTTCCGCTCACTCGCCGCGCCAAGAAGTCCTTGGAACTTGCCCTGCGGGAGGCGCAACACCTGCATCACGGCTACATCGGCGACGGTCACCTGCTGCTCGGGCTGATCGGGCAGGCCGACTGCTCGGCGACCAGGATCATCGTCGCCGCCGGAATCGAACCTGACCAGCTGCGCCTCGAACTGCGGCAACAACTTCCACCCGATCTCGCCGCCTCCGCGGGCTGATCACGCGTTCACCGGACGCCACCAGTCGATCCCCTGGTTGTCAACTGCCGCCGCGCATCTCGATGGCGATCTGCGTCGCGTCGAGATTGGCCAGCGCGTTGGCCAGTACGTCGGCATCGAAGGTGCCGTTGTCGCGGGCGTCCAGCAGCGCGTCCCGTTGCGCAGCGATCACCGCGAGCCCGTGTCGCTTGGCCACGTCCTGTGGGTCAGACCGTCAGGCGCAGCCGCGTTGTTCTGCCCGCTGCAACTCTCGAGCGAAAAGGGAGGTGTCGAACCAGGTGGGAAAGGCCTTCGCCAATCTGCTCGGGCCGAGGAAGCGGGCGTCGCCATTGGCGACGAGGTCCCGGAAGGGCACCCGTCCGATGAGCCAGCGGTGCATTTGTGCGGTGTCGGCTTCCAGGGCGAGATCGACGGCCATACCTTGGTCGTCCTTGCAGACGGTGACGCCCCGGTGCTGGATGTCCAGCCAGCCTTGAGCGCCCCCGGGCCCGGTGAGCACCAGGTGCACGACGGTGCGAATTTCCGGGAGTTTGGCGGGGACGGCAATCTGATGCGTTCGCCAAATCAGGGTCAGACCATCGCACTGCTCTTCTCTCGGATCGCCGAACGTCCACTCCGCGGCCCACGCACCCATGGCCCAGACGATGGGCGTCAGCGCCTGGCCCGCCGGAGTCAGCGTGTAGACGCCGGTGTGTCCGGGTCCGCTCGACTCGTGCCGCATCAGTCCCCGCCGCTCGAGTTCGCGCAACCGCTGGGCGAGCAGGGTGCGGCTCACCCGTGGGATCCCCCGATGGATCTCGTTGAAGGCACTGGAACCGACCATCAGCTCGCGGATGATCAGCGGGGTCCAGCGGTCTCCGAGCACTTCGACGCCGGTGGCGATCGGGCAGTAGTCACTGCGGTTCATCTGACCATCGTGCTCCCTTCGGACCGAAGCGCGTAGTACGAATTTTGTACTGCCGGCGGAGCGCAAGAGTCGCGACGGGTCGGAGCGTTTGGTCCGATTCCTTCGGGTTCGGCGATTCTCCGGCACGACCGGCGGCAGTACGACACCGACACTCGTTGCCGGGCCCTCGGTCACCGCATTCTCGGTGGCGAAGCACAGCGCAGGTTCACCGCGGATCTGCACCGAACGAGTGGAGAAACAGATGACTACAACGGAAATCCCGGCCATCGACGAGGCGAAGCTCGGGGCCTTCGTCGGACAGGCCGTGGTCGATATGGGCGCGGCCATCTCGGGGTTGCTGCTGCACATCGGCGACCGTGTTGGCCTCTACAAGGCGATGGCCGGAGCCGGTCCGATCACGTCGGCGATCTTGGCCGAGCGCACCGGTACCACCGAGCGCTATGTGCGCGAATGGCTCGCGAACCAGGCCGCGGGCGGCTACGTGGTGTACGACCCGACCGGCGGAACCTTCGAGTTGCCTGCCGAGCACGCGATGGTCGTCGCCGACGAGGACAGCCCGGTCTTTCTGGCCGGCGCATTCGAGACCATTGCCGCCTGCTACGCCGACCACGAGATGTTCGTCGACGCGTTCCGAACCGGTGCCGGAATCGGTTGGGACGCCCACGACGAGCGCTTGTTCTCGGGCGTCGTCCGGCTCTTCCGTCCCGGCTATGCCGCCCACCTGGTCGACGAATGGCTCCCCGCCCTCGACGACGTGGTCTACAAGCTGCGGGCGGGTGCGAAGGTCGCCGACATCGGCTGCGGGCACGGGGCGTCCACCATCATCATGGCGCAGGCCTTCGAGCGCTCGACGTTCGTCGGCTTCGACACCCACCAGCCGTCCGTCCTGGCCGCCCGCGAGGCCGCTGCGACGGCCGGCGTGCAGGGCCGGGCCACCTTCGACGTGGCGGCGGCCAAGGACCTCGCCGGTCATGGCTACGACCTGGTCTGCTTGTTCGACGCCTTGCACGACATGGGTGATCCGCTCGGCGCGGCCCGCCGCATCCGGCAGGCACTGGCACCGGACGGAACCCTGCTGCTCGTCGAACCCAACGCCGGCGACGCGCTCGAGCAGAACCTGAACCCCGTCGGGCGGACCTACTACGGCCTGTCGACGGTCATCTGCACGCCGGGCTCGCTGGCCCAGGAGGTCGGTCTCGGGCTCGGCGCACAGGCCGGCGAAGCGCAACTGGCGGCTCTGCTGCGGGAGGCCGGATTCAGCCGGGTTCGCCGGGCCCACGAAACGCCACTGAACATCATCCTCGAGGCCCGGCCATGAACGGCCGGCCGGCAGGTGGCGACCAGGAGCCGCAGTCCGTTCGCCTGATTTTCGCCTACGACGGTGACGAGGTGCGGCTGGAATCCCGACAACCGGTGAACATGGTCGCGCCGGCCAGCGATCCGGTCGAGGGCTTCGAGAACCACACGGGTTTCTGGACGGAGGTGCGCGACGCGCAGGGCGCTGTCCTGCACCGCCAGATCCTGCACGACCCGGTGCGCCGTGACGCCGAAGTGTTCTCGCCCAACCCGGACCGGTCGATCCGGCGGGTGCCGGACGAGCAGCCCAGCGGCATGTTCTGGGTGGTCGTGCCGCTGGTGCCCGGTGCCGACCATGTGTCGCTGATGGGTGCCGCGGGCCCCGGTGCTGGGGGTTTCGCGGCACCGGGGCTCGCTCCGATGGCCGAGATGCTGCGGGTCAGCCTCACCGAGGAGGCGGAATCATGAGCACCACCGACGGTTCCGTGGTGGGCACAACGCAACTCATCGACCACGGACCGTCGAGCCGGCGATTCGATCTGGTCATCATGAGTGATGGCTACCAGTCGGGACAGTTGGGCCAATTCGCCGCGGACGCCGATTCGTTCGTGGCGAAGCTCTTCCGGACGGCCCCGTTCGACGACGAGGCGGTGGGTGCCACCATCAACGTGCACCGCGTCGACGTGACGTCCACCGACAGCGGCGCCGACGACCCGAAGGCCTGCGGCGGGACCGGCGCCACTGCACGCACCTACTTCGACGCGACGTTCTGCGGCGACGGCAAGGCTCAGCGGCTCCTCGAAGTCAACAACAAGACGGCGTTGGCCGTCGCCGGCGCGCAGGTACCGGACTGGAACATGGTGATGGTGATCGTCAACACCACGGTGTACGGCGGATCCGGCGGCGCGGTGGCCACGTTCTCCCTGGGGCGTGACGCCAACGGAATCGGTGCCGACGAGACGGGCCTGCACGAGATGGGTCACACGGCCTTCGGATTGGCGGACGAGTATTCGTCCTATCTCGGGTGCGGTACGGACACCGACCGTGACAAACACCCCCGGAGCGAACCGGCCCAGCAGAACGTGACGATCGATCCGCACGCCACCAAGAAGTGGGACGACCTGATCGTCACGCCGACGGCGCTGCCCACCAGCTCGAATCGCGATTGCACGCAGTGCGATCCGCAGCCCAATCCGGTCACCGCCGACACCATCGGCACGTTCGAAGGCGCGCACTACTTCCACTGCGGCGCGTACCGGCCACAGTTCACCTGCCGGATGCGGGCGTTGGGCCAGCCGTTCTGCGCGGTCTGCCGGCGTCAGATCCGCCGCGCTCTGGCGCACTACAACACCGAAACCAGACTGCTGGTGGACAACTTCGGCGAGGAGGACGGCTGGCGGATCGATCGGCATCCGCGGTTCTTGGCCAATCGGCCCCTCGACGCTCGCTTCGACATCATCGGTTTCGCCGATGACGGCGTATGGGTGTCCCGTGAGCAGGACGACGCCAGCTTTACTGCTTCCGAGCATGTCATGGCGGCGTTCGGCGCCGACGATGCCGCGGGTGCTTGGCGCGTCGACCGTCATCCGCGGTTCGTGGCCGACACCACCGGTGACGGCCGGGCGGACATCGTCGGGTTCGGC
This sequence comes from uncultured Actinomycetota bacterium, assembly GCA_963834185.1. Lineage (GTDB taxonomy): Bacteria > Actinomycetota > Actinomycetes > Mycobacteriales > Nakamurellaceae > Nakamurella. Next base: position 330,183 of record CAWIAR010000008.1, on the reverse strand, counting down.
GATGACGGGGTGTGGGTGTCGCGTCAGCAACCGGATGCCAGTTTCGGTGCCCCCGCACTTGCATTGTCCGCGTTCGGATTCGGAGGTGACGCGGGCAATTGGCGGGTCGACCGTCATCCACGGTTGCTGGCCGACACGACCGGTGACGGTCGGGCGGACATCGTCGGGTTCGGCAACGCCGGCGTATGGATCTCGCGCGCGCAGCCGGACGGCAGTTTTGCTGCACCGCAGCTGGTGTTGACCGCGTTCGGGTACGACACCGCCGCCGGCGGTTGGCGGATCGAGCGGCACCTGCGGCTGCTGGCGGACACGACGGGTGATGGTCGGGCGGACATCGTCGGGTTCGGCAGCAAGGGAGTCGTGGTCGCTTGCGCTCAGCCGGATGGCAGCTATGCCGAGCCGGTCTTGGTGGTGGAGAACTTCGGCTCCAGCGCGGGTGGTTGGCGGATCGATCGTCATCCGCGGATGCTGGCGGATACGACGGGTGATGGTCGGGCCGACATCGTCGGGTTCGGCTACGACGGGGTATGGGTGTCCCGGGCGCAACCGGACGGCACCTTCACCACGCCGGCGTTGGTGGTGGAGAACTTCGGCTACGACGCGGGTGGTTGGCGCGTCGAACGCCACCCGCGACTGCTGGCCGACACTACGGGTGATGGTCGGGCGGACATCGTCGGGTTCGGCTACGACGGGGTATGGGTGTCCCGGGTGAAATCCGATGGCACCTTTGCTGCGCCGGAGTTGGTCATCGCGAACTTCGGCTACGACCAGGGTTGGCGCGCCGAGCACCATCCCAGGACGATCGCCGACCGGAGCAATGACGGCCGGGCAGTGGGCTTTCGCGGCGCCGGCGTCTTCATGTCTCGTTTTCAGTCGCTGTGACCCAACCGTTCTGACCCGACCGTTCTGACCCAACCGTTCTGACCCAACCGTTCTGACCCAGGGGAGCTCCGCAGGTTCAGCCGTCCCAGCAGACGTAGACCCGCGGGGCTCCTCCGTGGTCGGGAATGGGATCCCAGGAATCCGCCCGTCGCCCGTCGCCGACCAGTTCGCCGGTGCGCGGATCGACGATCCGGTAGCGAAGGGGCCACTGCTCGTCCGACTGCGGTACCTGCGGCCCACCGTCGGACGCGTAGATGATCAAGAGCTCGGTGCCGGCGGCCAGGGACCGCGGGGCGAGTACCCGGTCCCAGGCGGGGCGCATGTCCGTGGTCGGGAGTCCGGCCAGAATCCGGCCGACGAGCCCGACGTAGGTCGACCCGGGTAGGTCAAGGGCGCCTCGCCAGTCGAGGCCGGGAGCCAGGAAATAATCGGACATCCCGGGCTCGTCGGGGCGCAACACCCACTGCCAGAGGCTGGCGGCGCCGTAGACGACACCCATGGTTCCGCCGGCGCAGAGGTTGCTCCAGGCTTCGTGGCCCTGCCACCAGCCCGCTGCCACGTCTGCCGAACGCGTTGCTTCGTAGGTGGGTTCGCCGTTGGCGACGGCTTTGACGGGAGCGTTGCGCCACATGTCGGCGACCCGCTCGGCTACGTGTTCGCCGGTGTGACCGGTCTGGCACCACTGGAAGTCGAGCCACTCGGCGTCCTGGTGGGCGAGATTGTCGGAGTGCGGCCGGTAGTGGATGCCGGTCGGCTGGCCGTAGCAGTCCCAGGCATGGACCTCAGCCCCGCCCGCGGCCACCTGCGGCTCCCGCCCGGTGCCGTCGGCGCCGACCAGGTAGACAGCCGGACCGGCCCCGTAACGCGCGACCAGGTAGCGGCAGTAGCGGGCGTATTCCGCGGGCGGGACGACGGGTCCGGCGACGTCGAGTCCCTTCCAGCCGAAGCCGAAGAAGACCGGCTGGAGCACGGGAACGATGGCACGTTCTCGCAGGATCGCGACGATGCGATCGAGGTAGTCGAAGTACTCGACGACGATCTGGTTCAGGTGCCCGTGCGGAAGGTCCTCGAACCCGACCTCGAATCCCTCGTCAACGTCCCGGCCCCGGGGGCCGGTCGCACGCATGTCGGGCTGCACGGTCATCAACAATGCGGCATTGAACCCCTTGCGGCTACGGTCGTCCGCGTACACCTCGACCTGGTCGACGGTTGCCCGCCATGGCATGGCCCATGGCGTGTCGCCGACCAGGATCGCCGGCGTGCCGTCGGCGTGCACGAGGCTCCGCCCGCCGGGCGACATCCGCCAGAAGCCGTGCCGCCCGAAGATGCCGACGTTCTGCGGGTCGGGGTCGACGGCGTTGAGCTCGCCGGTCCGCCCGGCCAGGCCGGGATCGTCGATACTGCCGAAGGTCCGCCACCGCCACCGGCCCGCAGTCGGGGCGGCGAACCGGACCTTCCACGTCGACCCGCCGGCCCAGAACGCCGGCCGGCGCAGCACCGTTCCACGCTCGTCCTCGAAGTCGCACCAGATGTCGACGTCGGTGTACGGGTTGGCGTGGCTCTGTTCACCGGCCAGCTCGATCTCCACCGGCTGCCATGCCCGTGGCGCCGATCCGGGATCCTCAGCCATCGATCATCTCCGCGGAGGGGTCGAACACCGGAATCGGTGGGTCGTCCTCGATCGGGCGGAACGCGCAGGAGAACCGGTGACTTCCCGCACCGACGGTCCGGGCGACCCAGCCGGGTTCGGGCAGGGTGACGACGGCCGACGTCGACGGGGGCACGGCCACCGATACTTCCAGCCGATCGCCGCGGCGTTCCCAGCGGACTTCGTGCCGGCCGTAGGGGGAGTCGTGGACGGCGGTCGCCCAAGTCAGCCCGCCGCCGGGGCGTGGGGCGACGGCGACGGCCCGGTAACCAGGCGCCACAGGCGCCAACCCGGCAACCGTGCGGTGCATCCAGTCGGCCACCGCCCCGAGGGCATAGTGGTTGAACGAGGTCATGTCGCCGGGGTTGATCGATCCGTCCGGCAGCATGCTGTCCCACCGCTCCCAGATGGTGGTCGCGCCCATGGTCACCGGGTACAGCCACGACGGACACTGCTGCTGGGTGAGCAGGTGATAGGCCGTGTCGTAGGCACCGACAGCGCACAGCGCGTCGCAGATGACCGGCGTGCCGACGAACCCGGTGGCGATGCGATGGTCGCCGGACCTGACCAGTTCCACCAGCCGCCGGCCGGCGCGGCTCCGTTGACCGGCCTCGAGCAGGTCGAAGACCAGAGCGAGGGCGTAGGCGGTCGGAGCGTCGCTGACCACTCGTCCGCTGGCGGAAGTGAACTCGGCGCGGAACGCTGCGCGGACCGCGGCGGCCAGCCGGCGGTAACGCTCGGCGTCGTCAGCGATGCCGAGCACGTCGGCAGCATCGGCGAGGATCGCGGCTGTCCTGGCGTGGTACGCGGTGGCGACGAGCATGCGGTCGGTCCGGGCGTCCGCTGGTCGGTCCGGTGGAGCAGTCGGATCGAGCCAATCCCCCAACTGCGGGCCGGTGTCCCACAGATGGTCGGTGCCGGCTATGGCGGTGATCTGGTCCACCCAGGTCCGCATGCTCGAATACTGGCGGCGTAACAGTTCTCGATCGCCGCCCCGTTGGTACAGCGTCCAGGGCACGATGACGGCGGCATCGCCCCACGCTGCGGTCGGTGCAACCGGGAATTTCGACCTCACGTGCGGCACATAGACCGGTACCGTGCCGAGTTCGTCCTGTTCGCATGCCAGGTCGGCCAGCCAGGAGGCCAACATGCCGTCGCAGTCGTACAGGAAGCGCGCTGTCGGAGCGAAGACCTGGATGTCGCCGGTCCAGCCGAGACGCTCGTCGCGCTGTGGACAGTCGGTCGGTATGTCGAGGAAGTTGCCGCGCATTCCCCACACGACGTTCTCGTGGAGGCGGTTGAGCAAGTCGTCCGAGCAGTCGAACCAGCCGGTGCGCGTCATGTCGGTGTGGAGCACCACCGCTGTCAGATCGTCCATGGTCGGCGTGCCGGGCCAGCCGTCGATCTCGGCGTAGCGAAAGCCGTGGAAGGTGAAGTGCGGCTCCCACTCCTGGGTCTGGCCGACTCCCGTGCCGCCGACGGTGTAGCGATCCGTGGCGTCGGCAAGGCGCAGGGGGCGGGTGCCCAACTCGCCATGCTCCAGCACCTCGGCGTGGCGGACCGTCACCGTTGTCCCGGGCTCGGCGGTCACCCGGAAGCGAATGCGACCGACGAGGTTCTGCCCGAAGTCGACCAGCGTGCGGCCGGTCGGCGACGTACTGATGGAGACCGGCTTGATCTCCTCGGTGGCTCGTACCGGCGGCCCGGTCGGGGCCACCAAACGGTCGGAGGGCGCGGGTACAGCCGTTACCGACGACCACTGCACATCGTCGAAGCCGGGCAGGCTCCAGCCGGGCAGTTCGGCGCGTGCGTCGTACGTTTCACCCGCATACAGCCCGGCGCTGCGCACCGGTCCGGTGTCCGTCGTGCACCAGCTGTCGTCCGTGACTACTATCTGCCGCCGACCGTCGGTGTAGCAGACCTCGAGCTGCGCCAGCAGGCCGACGCGGTCGCCGTAGACATTGTGGAGTCCGCCCTCGAATCCCAGGTGACCGCGGAACCAGCCGGCCGCAACGGTGGCCGCGATGGCGTTGACTCCGGGCCTGAGCAGGTTGGTGACGTCGTAGGTGGAATAGCGCAGGCGGTGCCGGTAGCTGGTCCAGCCGGGCGTCAGGGCATCCGAACTGACTGCCGCACCGTTGATCTCGGCGATCACGATGCCGTGGGCCGTCAGGTACAGCCGGGCCGAGTCGACCAACCCGTCGAGGGTGAAGTCGCGCCGGAACAGCCGGGCGGGACCGTCTGCCTCCAGATCGGGTGGTGACCCGGCGGTGATCAGTCGGGACGTCCAATCGGCGGCCGCGAGCAGACCCGTCTCCACGACGGCGGTGTCGCTCCAGCTCGACGGAGTCGTATCGGTGGCCGACCACACGCGCACCCGGATCGCGCGGCGGGTCCGCGAGGGCAGCGGCCCGGTCGGCCAAGGGACCAAGACGCTCTCCGTGGACGCGATCCGTCCACTGCACCACTCCTGCGCCCCGTCGTGGACCCCGATCTCGTAGCCGCCTTGCGTCCACCCGGGTTCATCGGAGCGAACCGTCCAGCTGATTCGGGGTGCGGCGACACCGATCCCGAGCCCGTCGGCCCCGGACTCGAACCGGACACCTTCGACGTACGTGCTCACCGCGACGTTTCCACCCCGCCCGGCCCGGTGGAGTCCACCAGGATCTGCACGTCCCAGGCGGCCAGCTGCAGCGCGTCGCCGGACTCGATCCGGCGTCCGGTCAATGACTCGGTCACCGCGCCGGGCACGGTCATCTCGGTAGGCTGCCAGCTCCAGTTGTGCACGAATCGCACGGTTCGGCCGTCCGGGATATGCGCGCGGGTGACAGTGACCGTCGCGGGGGCGGCGCTGCGCCACGGATCGGCGGGCAGTGACAGGTCCGCCACCCATCGGGCGAGGGAGCGGGCGAGGTCCCGATCCGGGACGGTGCCGACGTAGGTCACCCGACCGGCGCCGTTGGCATGAGTGGTCACCGCGGCAAACCGGGACAGGTTGGGGTGGTCGTACCCGGCCAACGTCTGTGCCGACTCGGCGACGATTCCGTCCGCCCAGCCGGTGGCGCGGCCGGCCGGACCGTCGTCGATACGTGCGGTGACCGGCACGTCGTGGATCAGGTTGGTGAACTCGTCGTAGCGCAACCCGGCGGCATCCCGCAGCACGCCCGGCATCACCTGGTGCCGGACGACCGCTTCCTCGTCGGCGTATCCGGTGCGAGGGGTGAGGATCAGGTGGCCGCCGGCAGAACTGTAGTCACGCAGGAACTCCAGCGTCGCGTCGGTCGCGATGTACAGGCCCGGGACGAGCAGCACCGGCCAGCGTCGTGCCGCTGCGGCCGGGTCGTCGCCGAGCTGGTCGACCGAGACGACGTCCGCGGACAGCCCGGCGTCGCACAGGCCGCGGTAGAAGGCGGCGAGGATACGTTCGTAGGACTGGGGATCACCGAGCCAGTTGCCGCCGCCGCGGAGCGGTCCCATGAACTCCATCGCCCATCGACTCTCCGCGGAAAGCAGCACGGCGACATCGCTGGTCGCATCGGCATCGGCGAGAAGGTCCTGCAGGCCGGCCACTTCCGCGCCGGCATCGGCGATCTCGCGATAGATCCGACCCGGTTCCAAACTGTGCGGCAGAATTCCGCCCCAGTAGGTCTCCGCGCCGTAGTGCAGGGAGTGCCAGTGCCAGTACTCGACCAACCGGGCTCCGCGGGCGACCAACGCCCAGATGACCTGGCGCAGTTGTCCGGGGTAGCCGGGGAAGTTGTCGGCGGGCCCGCCGATCGAGCTGGCGTTCGTCTCGGTGACCAGGAACGGTTGTTGGCGGGTGCCGCGGGAGAGGTCTGCCTGCAGGAACAGCCAGGCCGGGCCGCCCCACCCGACGAAGAACGGGTAGAGACCGGGTGGCGTTGTCTGTGGGCCGGGGAGCTCGAGGCCGTCCTGGGACGCGTAGTAGACGTTCGTGCCGACAACGTCCAACGGGCGACCGATGGCGGCGATGTCCTGGCCCGGCTGCCCCAGAGCGACACAGGTGGTGACGAACTGGTCTTCGGCGGCCAGGTCGCGCACCAGGTCCGCCTGCCAGGCGATGAACTCGTGGGTCAGCTCGGCTTGATACCGGCGCCAGGCAAGATCGTAGGAAGGGGTCGAGTTGCCGTCCGGGGTCCACAGATCTGCCCACTCCGAGAGCCGGTGCGACCAGTAGGTCAATCCCCACCTGCGGTTCAGGGTGTCGAGGTCGGTGTACCGGGTGCGCAGATACTCCAAGAATCCTTGGAAGATGGCGTGGTTGTACAACAGCTTGAGGCCGGGCTCGTTGTCCACCTGCCACCCGATGACTGCCGGGTGATCGCGGTATCGGTGCACGATGCGGGTGATCAGTCGCTCCGCCAGGTGCCGGAACGCCGGGTGGGTGTAGTCGACGTCCTGGCGCCCGCCGTACGGCTGCTCGATCCCGGTCGCCGTCCTGGCTGTGGTCTCGGGATAGGTCCGGCGCAGCCAGGGCGGCACCGCGTAGGTGGGCGTGCCGACGATCGCGGAGATGCCGCGCTCCTGAGCAGCATCGAGAATCGGCTGGAGCCAGTCCAGCTCGAATTGGCCATCCCGTGGTTCCCAGGTGGACCACACCGACTCGCCGACCCGGATGACCGTGATGCCTGCCGCGGCCATCAGGTCGAGGTCGGTGTGCAGCCGGTCGTACGGCTGATACTCCGCGTAGTAGGCGGTGCCGAGCCGGATCCCGCGAATCGCGGGGTGCAGCGGCCGCGGCGGCCCGGACGGATCCGCAGGGTTGCTCATGGAGCGCAAATCATAGCCGTGCGCCAGGTCGACCGTGGCCAGGCTGCAGGCAGCGCCGATCCGGGGTTGTAGCGATCACGGCGAGGTGAATGAGGGGAGTCATTGGCCTATGTCCGGCGGATCTTGCCCGTTGCCGAGTCGCCGCTTCGGGTAGAACGCCTCGTGACTTGTCGTTGGGCTCGACCGAGGTCGTTGCGACCCGGCGGGCGCAGGGGTGAGGGTCGGTCCGGGCCGGTTGTGCCGGTTGGCCACGCGGGTGGTGGGTCGGGTGGGTGGTAGGAGCCTGGTCGTTGGTCCCATTCGATGCCGTGGTCGGTGAGTCGGCCGGCCAGCCGGTCGCGGTGGGCGATGGTGTGGTGCCGGCCGCACAGCAGGGCGGCGTTGTCCAGGTTGGTGGGGCCGCCGTCGATCCAGTGGATCAGGTGGTGGGCGTCGCACCAGGCGGCCGGCGCGTGGCAGCCGGGGAACGTGCAATGGCGGTCGCGGAGCCACAGGGCTCGGATTTGGGCTTTGCTGAACAGTCGCTGTTCCCGGCCCTGGTCCAGGATCTCCCCGGCGGCGCCGAGCACCACGGGGATGATCGCCGCGTCGCACGCCAGTCTGCGGATGGTGTCGCCGCCGAGCAGCACCCCGTCGGCCGGGGTGCCCAACACCCGGGCGGCGCCGTACTGGGCTTGCAGTGTTGCGAAGTCCAGGGTGAGCATCACCACCGCTTTGGGGTTGCCGGCGGGTTCACCGGTGCCGGGGTGGGTGGCGGTCACCGACCGGCGCAACGCCTCGATCAGCGCTTCCCCGCGGCGCCGCCCGGCCGGGCGGGCGTCGGGTTCGCCCACGGTGCGGCCGTCGGCGTCCTTGTCCACCCTGGGCGCGGACAGCGGTCCGATGGCGGCTTCCAGGACGGCGCGGCCTTCGTTGTCGAAGGTGAGCTGGTAGTCCCACACCCCGGGTGAGGTTTCCCGCCCGGCCGACAGGTCGATCTGCCGCCGGCACCGGTGTTGGTGCCGGTCGAACTCGCCGCCCTGCGCCGTACCGGGCCAACAGTTCCTGCTTCAACCTGCGCACACCCGACGGTCCGCAGTCCGCGCCCACGGCGAGCAGCTGCTGCAGGATCACCGGCTGGGCCTCGTCCGAAAGGTCCGGCGCCAGCTTGTCGAACTCGCCCGCCACCACCACCGCCGTCCCCAGGTCCACATCGGCGGTGAGCACCGAGTCGGCCACGTCGGTCAGGTCGGGGCGGCGCAGCAGCTTCGCCGCCTTCGCGATCGTGTACGCGTCGCGGCGGACGTGCCAGCCGTACTCGGCGACCCACGCCGCGGTCGACGCGCACTGCGACGCCGCCACCACCCCCCGCGCTTCGGCGTCCGCGACCACCGCGGCCAGTTGCGCGTGCACAGGGCGCAGATCTCCGCCAGTTCACCGACCAACTCGCCCAGTTCTTCGCTGGGGCATTGGTGGACCACCTGGTGCTGGTCCCGCAGCAGCGCACCGTAGGCGGCGCCGGCTTGTCGCCGTTCCGCCAGAGGTGTTGCACTGCCTGCCATACCGAAAACGCTACTCAGCACCTCGGACAGTGCCCCGGCCACAACCGAAGTTATCCACAGCCGCGCACGTCCAGGTCAGGCCACCGTCCCCGGACCAACGTCGGCGTCGAACTCTCAACCCCGACAGCAGCTCTCAACCCCTGGCGAGGATCAACTTCGGCCCACATGTGACGGGTGGGACACCAGGCAACAACTTCATCCTCGTGGTCGAAGTTGATCCTCGCAGTCTCGGGGTGGCGACGGCGCCGAACTCTCAACCTCAGCAGCAACTCTCAACTCAACCCTGGCGAGGATCAACTTCGGCCCACATGTGACGGGTGGGACACCAGGCAACAACTTCATCCTCGCAGTCGAAGTTGATCCTCGCAGCACCCGGGATCAACTCGACGTGCGCATGGTTCACGGGGCAGTGCTGGTACGGCACGGTGCGTCGGCACCGCTCGCCTGACGTCCCGCGGCCGCCCCCGATTCGCGGGATCCTCCGAGGCGCTCGGGTCGTGGTCCGTTCTGCGCGGGGTAACCCACATCAGGTCGACCGACCATGGCCCCCGACAGGGGTGGTCGCGGCCCGTCGAACTCTGATCTGCGAAACTCGTGACGACGGTCACCCCAGAGACCGGGGTGACGCCCACAGCGCCTCGCCGAGATCGCACAGACGAGGGCGTCCATCGAGCAGCACGAGAAGGCCGAGCAGGGAGAGGGACAAGGTGGACGTCGACCGGGACGAGGCGCAGCGCAGGATCACCGAGGGCCGGACAGCGCTCGGCATCGAACTGGGATCCACCCGCATCAAGGCGGTGCTCATCGGCGACGATCACGAGCCGCTGGCGGTGGGCAGCCACAGCTGGGAGAACCAGTTCGTCGATCGGCGGTGGACCTACTCGCTGGACTCGGTGTGGGCCGGAGTGGCGGAGTGCTACGCCGCCCTTGCGTCCGACGTCCAACAACGGTACGGCGCGCAGCTGACTACGGTAGGCGCGCTGGGAGTGTCGGCGATGATGCACGGCTACCTCGCCTTCGACGCCGATGGCGAGCTGCTCACCCCTTTCCGAACCTGGCGCAACACCAACACCTCTGCCGCCGTCGAGCAGTTGAGCGCACGACTGGACTACAACATTCCGCACCGCTGGAGCGTTGCGCACCTGTTCCAGGCGATCCTGGACAACGAGGAACACGTCGATAACATCGCGCACCTGACCACGCTGGGCGGATACGTGCACTGGCAGTTGACCGGAGAGCGGGTGCTCGGCGTCGGGGACGCCAGCGGGATGTTCCCGATCGACGCCCTGACCGGCGGGTACAGCGAGTCGATGCTGACCACCTTCGATGCCATGGTGGCCGAAAACCAGCGAACCATGCGCCTCGCGGACCTTCTCCCGATCATTCGCCGGGCCGGGGACCCGGCAGGCTCGCTGACGGATGCCGGCGCGCTGCGGCTCGACCCGACGGGCACCTTGCAGTCAGGGATCCCGCTGTGTCCACCTGAGGGCGACGCCGGCACCGGCATGGTGGCCACCAACTCGGTCGCACCACGCACCGGCAACGTCAGTGCCGGTACCAGCATCTTCGCCATGGTCGTGCTCGAGCACGAGCTGGGCCGGGTGCACCACGAACTTGATCTGGTCACCACCCCGGCGGGCGATCCGGTGGCGATGGCCCATTGCAACAATGGCGCGAGCGAGCTGAACGCGTGGGCCGGGCTGTTCGCCGAGTTCGCCGCCGCCCTCGGCACGCAGGTCGACAGCTCGACAGTGTTCGAGACCTTGTTCCGCTCGGCGCTCGACGGAGCTCCGGACTGCGGCGGACTGATGGCCTTCAACTATTTGTCCGGCGAGCCGATCACCGGCCTGGACGAGGGTCGGCCGCTGTTCCTCCGCACCCCGGACAGCACGTTCGATCTGCCGACCTTCATGCGAACCCATTTGTACGCGTCGTTGGCCACGCTTCGGCTCGGTATGGACGTGCTGCAGAAGGATGAGGGTGTCCAACTCGACGCGATCTTCGCCCACGGTGGACTGTTCACCACCAAAGGCGTGGCGCAGCGGTTTTTGGCCGCCGCCCTCGGTACTCGCGTGTCGGTCGGTGCCACCGCGTCCGAAGGCGGCCCGTGGGGCATGGCCGTGCTCGCGGCGTTCCTGATCCGGCGAGCACCGGACCAGAGTCTGGCCGACTACCTGGCAGCATCGGTGTTCGCCGATGCCGAAGTCGTGTCGGTGCAGCCGGATCCGACCGACGTCGCCGGCTTCGACGCATTCATCGAGCGTTACGTCAAAGCGTTGCCGGTGCAGCGACAGGCCGTCGAGAGCACCTGAGCCCAAGCCCGCGACCGCACGGGGTCGGCGCGGGCGGTAGCGGTTTTACATCTCCGGCTGCCTCTGATGCGGTCTCGGCGCCGAGTGGCTAGCGTTGCCCCTGGACGGTCGACTGCGTCGTCCAGCCCGTGAGGAGGAGACAGATGTCCGTCGTTCTCAATCCCTACCTGAGCTTCAAGGACTCCGCGCGCCAGGCTATGGAGTTCTATCAGTCGGTCTTCGGTGGAGAGCTGACCGTCTCCACCTTCGGTGAAAACGCCGGAATGGGTGTCGATCCTGCCGAGCAGGACCGGGTCATGCATGCCATGTTGGTCGGCGGCAATGACTTGACCCTCATGGGCGCGGACACGCCCAGCTCGATGGGTGATCCGTCGACCAACGGCACGGTGTCGCTCAGTGGGGATGACGTGGATACCTTGCGCGGCTATTGGGACAAACTGTCCGGTAGCGGCTCCACCACGATGCCCCTCGAGCAGGCACCTTGGGGTGACTGGTTCGGGATGTGCGTCGACGGATTCGGCGTGTCCTGGATGGTCAACATTTCGGGGGCGGGCACGACCGGCTGAGGCCACAAGGGCCGAGACATGAGCGTCGCGGCTGCGAACAAAGGTGCCGGCGGGCACCGTGCATGCGCTTCCGGCCGACCTGCGTCGCGAGCTCGGCGATGATGCATCCGCGATGACGGCGTGGCTGGACATCACCCCGCTCGCTCGGAATGGGTGGATCTGTTGGGCGGAATCGGCCAAGCAAGCCACCACCCGCGAGCGACGCATCGGTCGCACAACGGCCGAACTCACCGAAGGCAAACGCCGTCCCTGCTGCTGGGCCGGGTGCCCCACCCGGTCACAGAGATTGACCCAACTCATGGAGTAGCCGGGCTGGCTCCTTCCACCGACGCCCCTTCGACGTGCTCGGATTGACGTCTTATCGTGGCCCGATGATCGAGCGGTTGGCATGGGTGACTGCGCGAGAGGCCAGGGGGCGGGACGACGACGAGCCGCTGGCCCTGTCAGCGCTGGCCGGGATGGGCGTATCGGTCGAGGTTCTCGATTGGGATGATCCGACGGTCGAGTGGGGACGCTTCGACCGGGTCGTGTTGCGGTCCGTCTGGGACTACCCGGAACGTCTTCCCCAATTCCTGGCCTGGCTCGCGCAGGTCGAGGCGGTCACTGATCTGGTGAACCCACCGCAGATGGTCCGCTGGAACCTCGACAAGTTCTATCTGGCCGAACTGGCCGACGCCGGGGTGCCGATCACGCCGACCGCCTTCTTCCGGCCCCACGAGGAAACGACGTTCCCTGATGGGGATTTCGTGGTCAAGCCGGCTGTCGGAGCCGGTAGCCGGGACGCCGCTTCCTACGGCGCCCAGGACCGGGCGGTAGCGCGGGCGCACATCGCTCGCCTGCAGGCGGCCGGTCGAGCCGTGCTGATCCAGCCGCTGCTGAGATCTGTTGCGAAGGAGGGTGAATGGCCCCTGGTCTTCCTGGACGGCCGGTTCAGTCACGCTGCCAACAAGCGGGTAGCGCTGCCCAGAGCAAGTGTGATCGACGACCTGTTCGCCGCCGAGACCACTACCGAGCACGCCGCGACCGAAACCCAGGTGGCAGTGGCTCAGGCGGCCATGGACGTGGTCGGCGCCCGATGGGGGACACCGGCATTCGCCCGAGTGGATCTGGTCCGCGACGACTCCGGCCGGTTCTGTGTGCTCGAACTGGAACTGATCGAACCGTCGCTCTTCCTGCCGTTCGCCGGCGCCGCCGGTGTGCAACGCCTGGCCGCGACACTGACCCGTTGGCCGGCGGCGTCGACTGTTGAGGGCGTCCCCACCGGGTGAGCCTGGGATCGAAGGATTTGTCGTGCCGGTGTCCGGGCCGGTGGGCATCGGATGTCGGCCTGCGCCATCGGGAGGTCAATGGCCGCGGCCGACAGTCCCGACCCCGGTACCAGGGAAGCGCCCCACCGGTCCAGTAGACCGACGAGTCGTCCGCTGTTCCGCTGACAACCCTGTGCCCGAGGCAACAACCGGAGACCCAAGCGGATGCGAACGCATCGGTCCCGGCAACAAGGGGCAGGTCGACGGGTACCGCGGACGGCGATCTGGCTGCTGCTGGGCGCGTCGGTGGACCAAGACAGCAGCGGAATGTGACCATCAACGCCAGGAGCAATCAGGACGTGAGGAACAAATGGCCGACGTCTCGGTGAGCCTGCGCGGCCTGCACAAGACATTCGGGTCGGGCGCGGGCGCGGTGCGGGCGGTCGACGGCGTCGACCTGGACATCTTCGACGGGGAGTTCCTCACCCTGCTCGGGCCGTCGGGGTCGGGCAAGACGACGGTGCTGCGGATGATCGCCGGCTTCGAACTGCCCACCGCCGGCAGCGTCCTGCTCGGGGGACGCGATGTCACGAAGGTCCCCCCGTTCGACCGTGACACCAACACCGTCTTCCAGGACTACGCACTGTTCCCCCACATGAGCGTGGCAGCCAACGTCGAGTACGGCATGCGGGTGGCCGGCGTGGCCAAGGCCGAACGCCGCAGGCGCGCCGAAGAGGCCCTTGCCGGTGTCCGACTCGCCGGCTATGGCGCGCGCAAGCCGGCCGAGATGTCCGGCGGACAACGGCAGCGGGTCGCGCTCGCTCGCGCTCTGGTGAATCGCCCGCGGGTGTTGCTGCTGGACGAGCCTCTCGGCGCGCTCGACCTCAAGCTGCGTGAGGAGATGCAGGTCGAGCTCAAGGCAATCCAACGCGAAGTCGGCGTGACGTTCGTGTTCGTCACGCATGACCAGGAGGAAGCGCTGACCATGTCCGATCGGATCGCGGTGTTCAACGCCGGCCGGATCGAGCAGGTCGGTGCACCGTCCGAGGTGTACGAGCGTCCGGCCACCGCGTTCGTCGCAGGATTCGTCGGGACCTCGAACCTTCTGGTCGACGAGGCCGCGCGCGCGGTGCTGGGCAAGGACGGCACCTGGTCGGTGCGACCGGAGAAGATCCGGTTGGCCGGTGAGGACGACTCCGTCGACCGCAGTGAGCACTCGGCGCTCGGCACGATCGGCGAAGTGGTCTACGCCGGACCGACCACCCGTTACCTGGTCGATCTCGACGCGGGTGGCCGGCTCACCGTGCAGTCGCAGAACCTTCGGACATCCTCGACGGAGGTCCACGCGCTCCGTGGGAGTCGAACCAGGCTGGTCTGGGAACGAACCCACGAATTCGAGGTGGTCTGAGCGTCCCTTCGCATTGCCCGGTCCCATCCGATGAGAGGAAGTTGACGTGGTAGCTGGGAGACGAAGCACTGGAGTATCCGCGCTGTGTACGTCTTTGGCGGCGATCGCCGCACTGGCCCTGTCCGGGTGTGGGTCGAGTGCCGACAGCGGATCGGCGGCTGCGACCACGACCGTGGCCCAGAGCATCGGCGCGGGCGAGGGTGCCATCAGCATCCTGGCGTGGCCCGGGTACGCCGAGAACGGCTCCACCGACCCCACTGTCGACTGGGTCACCCCGTTCCAGACCAAGACCGGCTGTAAGGCCGATGTGCAGGTGGCGAACACCTCGGACGAGATGTTCGAGAAGATGGGCAACGGCGACTTCGACGTCGTCTCGGCATCGGGCGATTCCTCGCTGCGCATGATCCATGCCGCCAAGGTCGCCCCGGTCAACCCGTCGCTGCTGACGAACTGGGCGGACATCCCGGCCTGGCAGAAGGGGCAGAACTGGAACTCGCTGAACGGGGTGGACTACGGGATTCCACACGGATGGGGCGCCAACCTGTTGTCCTGGCGGACCGACAAGGTCACCCCGGCGCCGGATTCCTGGTCGGCGGTCTGGGACGAGAGCTCCCCGTACAAGGGCAAGATCGGCGCCTATGACTCGCCGACCTACCTGGCGGACGCTGCGCTCTACCTGATGGCGACCCAACCGGATCTCGGCATCAAGAACCCCTACGCGCTCGACGAGAAGCAGTTCGCCGCAGCGGTCGACCTTGCCACCAAGCAGAAGTCGATCCTCGGCGGGTACTGGTCCAGTTATGCCGACGCGCAGAAGAACTTCGAGAACGGCACCTATGTGCTCGGTACTTCCTGGCAGATCATCGTGAACTTGGCGCAGGCCAACAAGGCTCAGGTCGACGCGGTGCTGCCCAAGGAGGGCTCGACCGGTTGGGCCGACACCTGGATGATCGACGCGAAATCCAAGCACCCCAATTGTGCCTACCAGTGGCTGAATTGGATCACCACTCCCGACGTGCAGGCACAGGTGGCCGAGTGGTTCGGCGAGGCGCCGGCCAATACCAAGGCATGTGCACTGACCACCGACAAGGCACATTGCGACACGTTCCACGCGGAGGACGAGGCCTACTTCAAGAAGATCTGGTTCTGGGCCACCCCGCAGAGCACCTGTCTGGACGGCCGGACCGATGTGCAATGCGTGCCCTACGCCGACTGGACGACCGCTTGGAGCAAGCTGCGCAGCTGACCCAGGTGCCCACCTGACCCGGATCCCCCCGGTCCGCGGGGACTTACTCGAGGATCGCGTCCGCTTTGGGCGGATTAACTCCCCGCGGGCCGGGGGCAGACCACAGGAGCATGATGACCGCACCGGCCTTCGGCGCAGCGGACGACGCGGACGACGCGGCGCCCTCGTTGCGACGGCGGTTGTCCGGGTTCATGTCTCGGCGGCCGCGGGTGCGCCTGGCCGCCGTGCTCGGCCTGCCGATGCTCTGGCTGGTGCTGATCTATCTGGTCGCGCTGGCCTCGCTGCTGGCCACGGCGTTCTTCGGCGTGGACGAGTTCACCAATGCGGTCGTGCACACGTTCACTCTGGACAACGTCGTCGATGTGCTGACGGAGCCGGCGTATTGGCGGGCGACCGCGTTGACCGTCGGCATCGCAGCTGCGGTGACCGTGCTGTGCACGGTCATCGGGTTCCCGATGGCGCTGTTCATGGCGACGGTGGCCAGGCCGCGCTTCCGGGGGATCCTGCTCGCCCTGGTAACGACCTCGCTGTGGGCGTCCTATCTGGTGAAAGTCTATGCGTGGCAGGCGATGGTAGCGCCCGAGAACGGCGTGATCGCCTGGATGCTGAAGCCGTTCGGTCTGTCCGGGCCTGGCTACGGATCCGTCGCCATCATCCTGACCCTCACCTACCTGTGGCTGCCTTACATGATCATTCCGATCTATGCAGGGCTGGAACGACTACCGGGCTCGTTGCTGGACGCATCGGCGGATCTCGGAGCACACCCATGGCGGACGTTCCGTTCGGTGGTGTTGCCGATCGTGTACCCGTCGGTGGTCGCCGGATCGGTGTTCACCTTCTCGTTGAGTCTCGGCGACTACATCACCGCGCAGATCGTCGGTGGCAAGGTGCAGATGCTCGGCAACATCGTCTATCAGAATTACGCCGCCAACCTGCCCTTCGCGGCTGCCGTCGCGCTGATCCCGGTCGTCATCATGACCGCGTACCTGTGGCTGGTCCGGCGCACCGGCGCCCTGGAGAAGTTGTGATCACGTCCTCGCCGCTGGCCAAGTGGGTGCTGCGGGTCGTCATGGTCCTGGGATTGGCGTTCATCTACGTCCCCCTTGGCGTCGTCCTGATCAACTCCTTCAACGCCTCCAACGTGTTTGCCTGGCCCCCGGTCGAATTCACCACGGCATGGTGGTCAGCGGCGTGGCACAACGCCGGACTCCGGGAGGCCTTCGGAACCTCGGTCATGGTCGGCCTGATCGCCACGCTGATCGCCATGGTGCTCGGAGCGTTGTTGGCATTCGCTCTGAGCCGGTACGAGTTCTTCGGGCGCCAGACACTGTCGCTGCTGGTGATCCTGCCGATCGCGTTGCCGGGCATCGTCACTGCGCTGGCCCTGCGGACCGCGTTCCGGGAGATCCTCGGTGTCGAGCTCTCCATCTGGACCGTGGTCATAGCGCACGCAACGTTCTGCATCGTCGTCGTCTACAACAACGTCATCGCCCGGCTCCGCCGGCTGGGCACCTCGCTCGAAGAGGCATCCCGCGACCTGGGGGCCGACGGCTTCACCACGTTCCGCCTTGTCACCTTTCCGATGCTGCGCGGCGCCTTCTTCGCCGGCGGGATCCTCGCGTTCGGGCTGTCCTTCGACGAGATCGTGGTGACGCTGTTCACGGCGCCCGCCGGGGTCACCACGCTGCCGATCTGGATCTTCCAGAACCTGTTCCGGCCCAACCAGGCACCGATCGTGAACGTGGTGGCGGCCGCCCTGGTGCTGCTCTCGATCATCCCGATCTGGCTGTCCCAGCGCCTGTCCGCGGGTTCGACGGCGCAGGGCCGGTTCTGAACCGATCCTGGGCGGTGGCGAGCGTCAGCGGCTCGGAGCGGTCGAATCCTTCACGGGGGGCCGCCTGCGCCACTCGACCTGGGGCGTCGCTGCGCTGAATCAGCGCATCGACGCGATCGGACAACGGAACGCATCCTTGGACGCGAGACCGACCCGGTTGAGGTGTCCGACCACGGTTGCCCAGGCCCGGAAGATCGTCAGTTGGTGATAGACGACCTGCTTGTCGGCGCAGTAGCCGCGGATCAGCGGGACGCTGCGGCGCAGGTTGGGCCGGGGCATGTTCGGAAAGAGATGGTGCTCGATCTGCCAGTTCAGCCCGCCCATCGCCCAGCCCGCCACGCGGCCTCCGGCCACGTTGCGGGAGGTCAGGACCTGGCGGCGGAAGAAGTCGATCCGGCTGTCATGCGGCAACACGGGCATGCCGATGTGGCTGGCCGCGAACGCAGCGCCGAGGTACAACCCGGTGAGCGCAGCTTGAATGCCGAGGAACGCGGCCGCCTTGCCCGGCGGGCAGGAAGATGAACAGCAGGGCCGGATACCCGAGCAACCGGACAGCCATCAGCGTCAGCTCCAGCCAACGACGCCGCATCCCGGGGCGGGTCAACACCGCGATGACGCTCTGCACCTGCAGGTTGATCTCCTCGACCATCAGCAGAGGGAAGAACCACCAGCCCTGGCGCTCGGTCAGGAGCCGCCCCAGGGTGCTGCGGGGTGGGTTCTCGGCTGGGTAGAAGTGCACGACGGACGGCGCGATATCGGAGTCCCTGCCGATGGTGTTCGGCGTCGCATGGTGCTTGTTGTGCTTGTTGTTCCACCAGGCCAGGCTGATCCCGCCGACCAGCGCGCCCATTACCAACGCGGCAAATTCATTGGCCCGGTTGGACTTGAAGATCTGCCGGTGCGCGGCGTCGTGGCTCAGAAAGACCACCTGCACCACGACGACGGCCAATGCCGCGGCCAGCGCGGCCTGCACCCAGGAGTCGCCGACGAAGACCGCCGCGACAACGACGCCGGCCAGAGCGAGCGCAAGGGCCGTCGCGCGCACCGCGTAGTAGGCGTAGCGGCGTTCGAGCAAACCATCGGCCCGCACCTGCTTGAGTAGGGCCGAATAATCGCTGGCATGCGCGGTGCCGGCTCTCGCCCGTTGCTCGGTCGTGGCCAGGGTGGGGACACTCATCGGGTATCGACATCCTTTATGCCCGGACGCTCATCCGGATCGAGTGAATCATGGGCGATTCGGACAAGGGTCATGAGACCTGTGAGGCAGACCGAGATGACGACGGTCGACGAGAGGTTCGGCAAAGTCGATGGATCCTGTCCCCAGTGAGTCGTCGCGATACCTGAGCGGCAGGTGATGTCCCTGACGAGCCGCGACCCGAGGGCAGGCGGCACGATCCTCAGACCGGCTGTTGCGATCAGCGATGTCCATGATACGTGGCCGACGGGATCTCCGCTCACACGCAGCACCGGGTCCGGACGGGTTAGCCTGACCTGGTCGTATCCGACGAGTGGAAGAAGCCGGGCATGACCCCCGAAAGCGCCGCGGGCGATCCCGCAGAACGGCGTGACGATGCCGAACCTCCTGATCCGGACGTCGGGCCCGCCGACCAGGTCGACGAGGATCTGCTCACCAGCCTCGATGCGTTGGCCCGACTGTCCTCGTTCCGGCTGAGCCTGGAAGACCTGTTGAGCCAAGTCGCGGCCTTCGCGGTCCAGGCCATTCCGGGCGCCGACGGTGCCGGACTGACCTTGTTGGAATCGGACCGGGCCGACACGATCGTCAAGAGCGCCCCGTTCGTGGCCGAGGTCGACGCCATTCAGTACAACCTCGGCGAGGGCCCGTGCATCAGCGCGGCGGCCACCGGGTTGGTGATGCGATCCGGCTCGCTGGGCGGTGATGCCCGGTGGCCACGATTCGGGCCCCGGGTCGGGCGGCTCGGCGTGCACAGCGTGCTGTCGCTGCCGTTGCAGACACCGGACGGCGTGCTCGGCGCCATGAACGTGTACGCCCATGCCAAGGAGGCGTTCGACGACCGTGCGGAACGGGTGGGTCAACTCTTCGCCGTGCCGGCTGCGATCGCTGTGCAGAACGCGCAGATCCTGGCCCAGACCCAGCGGCTGGCCGCGAAGTTCCAGGCCGCGCTGACCAACCGGACCGATGTCGATCGGGCCATCGGGATTCTCATGGCCCGCAGCGGGATCACCGCGGACGAAGCTTTCGACCGGCTCCGCACGCTGTCCCAGCACGAGCACGTCAAACTCATTGCCGTCGCCTCCGGCATCGTGGAGACCGCAGTGCGCCGCGCCCGAACCCGCCGCGCCGATGGCGACCCCGCGAGCGAATAAGGGCCGGTGGGGTCAGCCAGGCGCAGCGGCGGGCGGAGTAACGTGGGGGTCCACGCACACATCGGGTTGGCCTCGGTCCCGACCGGAGTCCCGACGGCGTGATCGGGTGGTGCGATACGCGCGCCCGGCTCCGAGTAGCACCCTGCAGCGATCGGGACGTCTCGGAGTCTTCCGATGGAGTTGCCACCGTGGCTGCCCGAGCAGCTCGCGGCGCTGTCCGAGGCGCTGGATGAGCCGGGCACCGACCTACGTGCGGTGCTCACCGTCCTCCTCGACGACCTCGCCGCCGCGGTCCCGTCGTTCCTCGGCCTGACGATCACGTTGGACGTGGAAGGCGGTCCCGTCAGCCTGACCGCGATCGACCCCGCGTCGGCGGATCTGGCCGGTGCCTCCATGTCGGTGCCGCTGGACCCGATCGCGCGCGGCGTCACCGGGACGGTGGTGTTCTATGCCGACGCTCCTGGTGCCTTCATCGAGCTGGCCGCCGATACCCGGCGGGCCCTGCATCTGGACGGTGAGGTCAGACTCGACGCGCACATTTCCGAGAGAGGCTCCGGCCGAGCGGCGGCACTGGATCCGATCGCCCTCGGGAACGTCACCGCGGTCAATCAGGCGCTTGGTGTTCTCCTGGCTCGGGGTTATCCGCCCGAGCAGGCCCGCGTTGAGCTCGCCCGGCTGGCCGACCAGGATGGACACACCCTGCCGGTTGCCGCGCAGCATCTGCTCGGCTCCGCCTCGCCCGAGAGCTGAACTGGCGCCGGCCATGGTGCTTGCCCTGCGGTGGGCCCGGTCGGTGTCATCCGGCCCCGAGTGAGGTCGCTGGAGGAGCCCCGCTAGATCGGTTCCGCGCTGGGCAACAGGTTGCCTCCTTCGTCGCGCTGCGGATCATCGCGATCGACGGTGAAGGAGGCGTGCTCCGCGGCCGCGTCGCCGCGAGCCGCGGCCAGTTCGTCGGCGTCCGCGTGCGCGGGAGCGTCCTGCGAGTCGTCGGAGCCCAGCGGCTCGAGATGGGCGTCAGCTTCGTGGGACGGTGTGCTCATCGGTGTCTCCAACGGGTTCGGTCGTTGCTGTCACCCGGTGCCCGCGCTCGTGGCGGTGGCCGGGGAGGAGCGCGGCAGCCCGGTTCGACCGAGCACATCGGAGGCTCACAGCTCGCGAAGTCGCTGCAGGAGCGGGCCGTAGAACTCGAAGAAGCCGTCGACCTGCGACCCCGCCCTGGCGCCGCCCATCTGAGAGATGTAGACCTCGTCGAACCCGGCTTCGGCGTACGGACGAAACGCGTCGACGTGGCGGTCCACGTCGTTGCCGTAGGCGATCGAATCGCGCGTCATCTCCTTGGTGACGAGCGAGCTGGCCTGTTCGAAGTGCGCGGGACTGGGCAGTATCTGACTCAGCTCGCCAGGAACGCCCGAATTCGCCCACAGTTCGTGCGCGGTGTCGACGCACCGGTCGTCGTCCGGTCCCCAACACACCTTGTAGCCCGCCTGCAGGGGTTTGCCCCCGCCGCCGTTGCTGCGAAACGTCTCGATCGCGTCCTTGTCGGGGCTGGTGGTGACGAAGCCGTCGCCGATGCGGCCGGCCAATGCGGCTGCGAGCGGACCGAAGCCGGACACAAAGATCTTCGGTGGCGTCGCGGGAAGGCTGTAGATGCGGGCGTTCTCGACCGTGTAGTGCGATCCGTGGTGCGTGGTGTACTGACCCCGCCACAGCTCACGGATGACCGTGATCGCTTCCTCGAGCATCTCCAGACGGAGTTCGATGGATGGCCACCGAGAACCGGTGATGTGTTCGTTGAGCGCCTCGCCGGAGCCGACGCCCAAGGTGAAACGGCCACCTGTCAGCACGGCCGAAGTGGCGGCAGCCTGCGCGATGATCGCCGGGTGGATGCGGACGGTCGGGCAGGTCACCGCAGTGGTGACGGGCAGCGAGCACACCTGGGACACCGCCCCGATGACGGACCAGACGAAGCCACTCTCGCCCTGCGCGTCGTTCCACGGGTGGAAGTGATCCGAGATCCACAAGGCGTCGAAGCCGGCGTCTTCGGCCAGCCGGGCCTGGCGGACGAGTTCGGTGGGCGAGTACTCCTCGCTGGACAGGAAGTAGCCGATGCGCATGCCGTTGGGGTGCCCGACGCCGGTGTCGGACATGCGCCGGCGATCTTCGTTGGATGATGGCGATGTGCCCGCCGAGTTCACCGATGTCATCGTTCGCGCTGTGCTCGCGAAGATCGCTGACACTGTGCCCATAGCAGGAGATTTCGAGCCGTTGACCGCGACTGCGCGCGGTAGCGACCGGCCACGTGGTCGGGATCCGCAGCCGCACCGGCCGGCGGTTCGTGGTCAAGATGTTCCCGGCAGCGGTCGGCGGACCGGGCCGGGGTTGAAGCTGCAGCCCTGCGGATCGCCGGTGGCCTACCCGGTGTGCCGGTCAGCTCGCCTTTTTCGACCCGGATCTGTTGCCGGCGTTGATGGCCGGGTACGGGGCCGTTGGACGTTCCCGACCGGGCGCGCCTTGACCTCAACAAGGCTGTGCATCTGGTGGACGAGCGGGCCTGGATCGCCGTGGATCGGCCGCCGGGCTGGCAATACTCGATCACAGATCTCGATCAGCGGTTGGTGGACTGGATCACGGCGCTTTGAGCGAGGATCAGGAAACCGTGGCAGCGGCCGACGCCGGCCGGCCGAGAACGCCTCGGGCTCAGCTGGTGTCGAGCAGCAAAATTCCTGCGGCGAGGTCGTTCCATCCCAGTTCGGTGGGCTCTAGCCCGGCATGGAACGACGCCCACGCTGCCGCCCGGTCGATCTCGTCCGGCGGAGCCGACGGCTCCCACCCGGCGTGGTCATGGCTTGAGGACCACTTTGATGCAGCCATCGGACTTCGCCTGGAAGAGTTGGTACCCCTTCGGTGCGTCGGAGAGCGGCAGTTCGTGGGTGGTCAAATCCGACACCCCGAGTGGGTCGGCGCTGTCCTCGACAAGAGGGAGCAGGTCGTCGATCCAACGCTTGACGTTGGCCTGTCCCATGCGCAACGTCACCTGGCGGTCGAACAAGTCCATCATCGGCATCGGGTCCACCGCGCCGCCGTACACCCCGGAGATGGAAACCGTGCCGCCTCTGCGGACGGACGCCATGGCGTTGTGCAGCGCCGTGAGCCGGTCGACGCCGACCTTTTCGGTGATCTTTTGCGCCAGTCCGTCCGGGAGCAACCCGGTGGCGGTCTGCGCGGCCTTGGCCAGTGAGGCGCCGGATGATCCGTGCGCCTCCATGCCGACGGCGTCGACCACGCCATGTGCGCCGCCCGCGGTCAGATCGATGATCGCGGCCGGCGCATCGGTGTCGGAGGGATCGATCGTCTCGACCCCGTGCCGCTCGGCCATGGCGCGCCGTTCGGGCACCGGATCGACCGCGATGACCCGATGGCCGAGGTGGACGCCGATCCGGCTGGTGAACTGACCGACCGGACCCAGCCCGTACACCGCCAACGGAGTTCCGTCGGGCAGTCCCGCATACTGCACGGCCTGCCAGGCAGTAGGCAGGATGTCCGACAGGAACAAGTACCGGTTGTCGGGCCCGTCGCGGGCTGACCTTGATCGGGCCGTACTGTGCCTGCGGCACGCGTAAATACTCGGCCTGGCCGCCGGGGACGGATCCATACAGTGAGGTGTAGCCGAACAACGCCGCGCCCTTGTTCTGGCTGCGCACCTGCGTGGTCTCGCACTGCGACTGCAGCCCGTCGTGGCACATGGCGCAGTGCCCGCAGGAGATGTTGAACGGAACCACCACTCGGTCGCCCACCCGAAGGTCACCGACCTCGGATCCGACCTCGGTCACGATGCCCATGGGCTCGTGGCCCAGGATGTCCCCGGCGTTCAGATAGGGACCCAGCACCTCGTAGAGGTGAAGGTCGGACCCGCAGATGGCCGTGGACGTCACTTTGATGATGGCGTCCGTCGGCTCCGGATTCGTGGGTCGGGCACGTCCTCGACGCGGACGTCGCGACGGCCCTGCCAGGTCAGCGCTTTCATGGTGGCTCCCCTCGGTTTGTCCTCGGAGTCCTTGGTGCCCATGCCAGGCAGCGGCAATCCTGCCGTGCGGAGAACCGCCAAGGGCGGTCGCGAGGGTTGGTTCCTTTGCGCCGAGGGCACTATGCGCGTGACATGTCCTCGCATATAAGAATTTTCACCCCTAGGGAGGTAGTGGATGAGGCGACGGTGTGCATCGCTGGTGCTGCTCTTGGCCGGTTCTCTCGCGTTGGCGGCGTGCGGTAGCTCGGACGACGGCTCCGGAACGTCGACTCCGCCGGTTGCGGCCGCCACGAGTGCGGCGGGTTCGTCGGCCGCGGCCGCCTCTGCCGACGTCCGACGGTGCGGAGCCCGGGTCGTCGCTCGCCGGGCAGGCGGATCCGCCGACTCGTCAGAGTCCGGTTCGTCGAGCTCGTCGGTGGCAGGCTCGTCGGCCAATGCGCTTCCGAATACGGGTAAGCCGGTTGACGTGATGGGTTGGACGACGGGCGATGAGGTGGGCACCTCACGGGTCGACTACGTGAAGAAGCAGGACCCGTCGTTGGATGTGAAGGTCGACGAGAACGGTTTCGATCAGCAGAAGTTCGCCACTGCGATGGGCGGCGGCAGCGCCCCGGCGGGGGTGAGCATGGACCGTCAACTGCTGGCCACATATGCGCAGAAGGGCTTCCTGGAACCGTTGGACGAGTGTATTTCGGCCAATGGCATCGATATGGGCCAGTTCTATCCGGACGCGGTGGCCGAGGCCACCTGGAACGGGCATGTGTATGGCATCCCGGAGTTCTACACGATCCGTGAGGTGTATGTGAACAACAGGGTGGCGAAGCTGCCGGGGTGACGCCGGCCGATCTGGACACGTCGAATTGGGACGGGATCAAGGCGGCGGCGGCCAAGATGTACAAGGAGACCGATGGCAAGCCCTCGACCATCGGGTTCGACCCCAAGGTTCCCGAGTTCCTGCCGTTGTGGACCATGATCAACGGAGGGTCGATCGTGTCGGCGGATGGCAAGCCGACCCTGAACGACCCGAAAGTGGTGGAGGCCTTGCAGTTCGCGGTTGATCTGGTGAACGCGCAGGGCGGCTGGGCGAACTTCAAGTCGTTCCGGGACACCTGGGACTTCTTCGGTGAGGGCAACGAGTTCGCCAAGGGCAAGGACCAGATCGGCGCGATGCCGTTCGAGCAGTGGTATGTCAACGTGCTCGCGGGTTTCGGCGACAGCATCGACATGTCGGCGGTGCCGATCAAGGCCAAGGACGGATCGCCGATCACCATGGCCTCCGGCTCGGCGTTCGCCATTCCGAAGGGCTCACCGAACGCCGGTGGGATGTGCGAATTCATGAAACTGGTGACGTCCCAGGATGCGTGGGCGGCGGCCGGCGCGGCCCGTGACGCGAAGGTGAAGCAGGACAAGAGCGTCTTCACCGGCTTGTTCACGGCGAACAAGACCGCGAACGATGCGCTGCAGACCAAGTATGTCAAGCCCAGCGGAAACGACAGCATCGACGCGGTCATCAAAGTCTTCTACGACGCCTTGGGCTCGGCGAAGACGGTGCCGCCGTCGCCGGTGGGACAGGACATCCAGAACGCCTACAACCAGGCGGTGACCGACGCGTTGGGCGGCGCCGATCCGCAGCAGGCGTTGGACGATGCCCAGCAGACCGCGCAGGACGCCTACGACGACGCCATGGGCTGAGTCGATGGCGTCGCTGCCGGAGGCGGCGCGGCCCGAGCGCCGGTCGCGCCGCCGGAACGGCAATGAAAAGCTCGGGCGCTCGAAGTACGACCGGCGGGAAACGCGGGCGGCGTACGCGTTCCTGTCGCCGTGGATCATCGGGCTTTTGGTGTTCATCCTGGGGCCGATGATCTGGAGTTTGGTGCTCTCGTTCACCAATTACAACCTGGTCGACAAGCCCAAGAACGTGGGACTCCGGAACTATCAGCGGATGTTCGACGATCCGCGCGTGCATACCGCGCTGATGAACACGTTCATCTACGCGGTGATGTTCGTGCCGTTGGCGATCGTCTTCGCGTTGTTCCTGGCCATGCTGCTGGACCGGTTGACCCGGGGCGCCGGTTTCTTCCGCACGACCTACTACCTGCCGGTGATGACGCCGGCGGTGGCGGTGGCGGTGTTGTTCTCGCTGCTGCTCAACGGCAACTACGGATTGATCAACAAGGCGTTGGCGTTGGTCGGCATCCAGGGCCCGCAGTGGTTGACCGACCCGGCGTGGATCAAGCCGTCGATCGTGCTGATGAGCTTGTGGGGGATCGGCGGCGGGGTCGTCATCTTCCTGGCCGCGTTGAAGAACGTGCCCGCCGTGCTGTACGAGGCGGCCGCCATCGACGGTGCGTCCGGTTGGCGCCGCTTCCGCAGCATCACCCTGCCGATGATCTCACCGGCCATCTTTTTCCAGGTCATCGTGCTGACCATCGCGGCGATGCAGATGTTCGACAAGGTGTACGTGCTGTTCGGCAATCCCGGGCAGAAAACCTATGCCGGGAACGCCTCCCTGTTCTACGCGCTGTACCTGTTCCAACAAGCGTTCCAGTCACTCAAATTCGGTTACGCCTCAGCGCTGGCCTGGCTGCTCTTCGCGATCATCATGGTGATCACCGTGATCCAGGTGAAGGTCGGCAACCGCTTCGTCTACTACGAGGGCGAGGAGCGAAAGTGACCGGCCCCGGTAGCCGGGCGGCGATCCCCGCCCGAGGCGTCGGCGCCGCCACCCTGGTTCCGTCCCTGCCCACCGACGCCCCCCCGGCGAGCGGTCGGCCGCCCCGGCCCACTCCTCGCCGCGGCCGAAGGTGGATGCAGATCCCGTACTGGCTCGTCCTGCTGTTCTGGGCGGCCGTGTTCCTCTACCCGCTCGTCTGGTTGCTCTCGGCGTCCTTCAAGACCAGGGCCAACGTCTTCGACAACAAGCTCATCCCCGACCCGTTCACCACCGCCAACTACGCCGAGGTCTGGCACGTCGCTCCGCTGCTGCGGTGGTTGGGCAACAGCGGCTACATCGGCCTGTTCGCCGCGACCACGGTCACCCTCTCCAGCGCATTGGTCGCCTTCGGCTTCGCCTACTTCCGATTCCCGGGCCGCAACCTGGTGTTCGGCACCGTCCTGGGCTCGATGATGCTCCCCGGCCTGGTCACCATGATCCCGGTGTTCCTGATCTGGAAAGACGTCGGCCTCAACGACACCCAGGTCCCCTTGTGGGCCGGCAACCTGTTCGGCTCCGCGTTCTACATCTTCCTGCTCCGCCAGTTCTTCCTCGGCCTGCCCCGGGAACTGTTCGAAGCGGCCAGAGTCGACGGCTGTTCCTACTTCGGACTCTTCTGGCGCATCGCAGTGCCACTGTCCAAGCCGGCCCTGATCATCGTGTTCATCTTCGAGTTCCAGGCTTCCTGGGACGACCTGCTCAAACCGCTGATCTACCTGGGCAACAAGACCGAGCTGTACACGCTGCCCCTCGGACTGAACTCACTCTTTGTCAAATTCAATCCCATCGCCGGCGGCGAGGGCGACTTCCAATACATCGTCACCGCCGCCCTCCTCGCCACGGTGCCCATGATCCTCATCTTCTTGTTCGGCCAACGCTTCTTCGTCGAAGGCATCGCCACCCAAGCACGAAAAGGCTGACGGCTGCGGAGACGTCCGCTTAGCGGCGCGTTCTCATCGCTTCGGCGGCAGGGTTGGTCCCGCCGATAGCCCGGTGAGCAGACATTCCTTGCGTGCGCATGCCACTCCGGCATCGAAGCTTCGTTTCCAGATCAATGCGCCCGGCTCGTCGGCGACGAGTCAGGTTCGGGTCGACCAGCCTGGAGTTTCGCAGGCCATGGTGGATCGAAATCTTTGTCGGGCGCCGCCGACGGTCGGCGCAGCGGGAGACCGGTTGCGACCTCCGGGTGTGCGGACCGTCATGCTCTGTCCGCGTCGAGGCGCACCTCGTCGTTGGTGCGCCCGCTCAGCACGCTGTACGGGTGGTCCTCCGGATCCCAGCCGGCGACGGCATGAGCGTCCCGCTTGTGGATGAGCAGCCAGCGCTCCTTGCCGTCATCCTCGATGGACGTACGGACGAGCGCGAGCCGGCCGCTGATCTTCTGCCCAGCCAGATCGACGTGGAGTTCCCCGGCCCGCAGCGCGGAACCCGGATCGGCTCGTACGACCGGGTCGGACGCGGTCCAGGTACCGGCATCCCAGACGATGACGTCGCCGGCGCCGTACTCGCCTGATGGCAGGACACCCTCGAAGTCGACATAGTCCAAGGCGTGATCGTCCACCCGGAATGCGGCCCGTCGCACCGCCGGGTCGAGCGTGGGACCTTTCGGCACTGCCCAGGAGACCAGGACCCCGTCGATCTCCAACCGGAAGTCGTAGTGAAGTCTTCTGGCTCGGTGTCGTTGCACCACGAACCGCAACTCGGGCGTTGATGCGGTGCTGCACATTCCGTTTGCCTCGAAAGAAGTGAGAGTGGGGCGGACGCCAGGGGTTCCGGCGGCCCGGTCGACGACGGGCCCCGGCCAGTAGCGCTGGACGGCCGCAAACCCAGCGCCAGGGCTATGCCGTTCTCTCGTCAGCCGTCACTGGAACCGTCGAGGCGCGAGAGCAACCGTCGATTGTCAGCCTCCAGTTCAAGGATCCTGGCGATTCCCGCCTGGTTGACACCCATCGCGATGAGTTCACCGATGCGCTGGAGTCGTGCGAGGTCGTCATCGCTGAAACGGCGCGTGCCTCCCATCGTGCGATCGGGCGTGATCAGGCCATTCTGTTCGTACAGCCGCAGGGTCGATGCAGTGACCCCGGCCAGCTCAGCCGCTGTGGAAATCCCGTAGACCCCTCGAGCCGGATCTCGTCCGAGCCTGCGGTCCTCCATCCGGTTCCTTTCGGGATCCATCCGGTTCCTTTCGAGGGTTGCATCAACCTGCGCGTGATGCTACAACAGATCTGCGGCCGGCGCGACAGATAGATTGCGACGGCGCGGACAGAAAGGATCCCACTCACCGCGGAGGTGACCTTCATGCTGGTGCGCACCGACCCGTTCCGGGAGCTGGACCGACTGACCGATCGGCTCTGGGGAACCAGCGCCCATCCGGCCGTCATGCCCATGGACGCTTGGCGCGACGGCGACCAGTTCCTGATCGAGTTCGATCTTCCCGGGATCTCTGCGGACGCAGTGGATCTCGATGTCGAACGGAACGTACTGACAATTCGTGCCGAACGGCCGGCAACCCGGCCGGATCAGGAAATGTTGGCTGCGGAACGGCCCCGTGGTGTGTTCTCGCGGCAGTTGGTTCTTGGCGACAACCTGGACGTCGAGAAGGTCAAGGCGGACTATGCCGGCGGAGTACTGACGTTGACAATTCCGGTGGCAGAAAGGGCGAAGCCGCGAAGGATCTCCGTGACGAGTCACCCCGGCGTCGAGGCGGCGGGCGAGGCGCGATCCCGGGTGGTCGAAAGCGACGGTGACCAACGGCGCGCCGTCCAGGCGTGACCGTTCCCGGCCGACCGGGAAGATCGGTAGGCGTTCGCGCTGATGATGAGTCGGGAACCCCTGCGGCATATGGCTGACCGCGAACTACGTTCGCGGGTGTTCGCAGGGGGATCCGCATGGATCCTCACCGGACACTGCCGGTCGACCCGGTCGGCTCCACCCATCTCGATGCACGACCGGCCGACAGAAGGCCGCGACGTGCTCGCGGCTCAAGCAGCTCAAGACTTCTCGGTGGCGGTCAGAGCGCAGGCAGCTCGATCAGGCGACCGCACGTGGGGATGCATGGTCGGCTTGGTCTCCGGGAGAGCTTGCGCCAGATCCAGCTCGCCGGGATGTGGCGGTCGAAGAGCACGTATTCGCGGGCGGCATCGTCCAGGAACGTGGTCTCCAACAGCCGGCGCTCTGCCGGGAGGCCGGCGAACAAGATCTCGTCGTCGAGGCGCAATCGAAAGTCGTCGTCCGGGGCCAGCACATCCTCCGAGCGCTGTCGCACCAACAGCGGCACGAGATGGAGTCGGTGCTCGCGATCTTCCGGGCTGTGCAGGAGATCGCCCAGCCGCGCATCGCCTTCGGCCAGCCAGCCGACCAGGGCCGGAGCCTCGGTCCGGGTCAGCTTGACCTTCCACAGCGCTTCCAGCCGCCGGCCGCAGTGTGCGCGCAGCCGCTGGAGTATCGCCTCGGCCCACTCGTCGCCCTGACCCGGGAGGTCCTGCAGGAAGCGCCACAGCAGCGGTGTACTGAGTTGGGCGTAGACCTCGTGGGCCACCACTTCGGCCGGCACCAGCAGCGAGTCCAGGTCCATGGCCGCGAACAGCGGCGCATTCGTGGCGAGGTTCTGTCTGGCCGCGACATACAGCCGGGGATTCACCCGCCGGGCCGCAGCGACCAATGACAAGTTGGTCGTGTCATTGTCGGTACCTGCCACGAATCCCACTGCGTTCGCCAGGTCGGCGCGCGCCATCATCGTGGGCGAGGAGGCATCACCGACCATGACGTTGGCATCCTGGTCCGTCCCGCCGACGGGCGCTGCACCCGCGCCGGCCCTGCCCGCCGCAGCGTCGGCCCTGGCGGCCAGCTGATCCCGGTGTTCCGGCGTCTGGGGTTCGATCACCGTCACATCCAGTCCCTCGGCGCGCAGGTCGGCGTACAGCTCACGGCCGAACCTGCCGTACCCGCACAGCACCCATCTGCCGTCGGTCGGTGGATGCCCACGTTCAGGTAGTTCCGCTCCCGGACCCGCCTCCAGCCAGGTCAGCAACTGGTACGAGGCGGGAGCACGTAGCGCCATCCGCAGGTGGTCGCCGAAGCGGTCAAAGGGGTTGACCACCTTCGGGGTACCGAACGCCTCCATCCGGTTGGCAACGGCCGGTGAGACCGTGCGGGCGATCACCTGGAGCTCCGGCCGCAGCAAGGCCACTGACATGGTGACGGCGAGATTGGCCTCGTCGTCGTTGGTCAGGGCCAGCACGGCCGAACAGAACGGATGGTCCAGGCCGGCGACGCCCAGGTGCGACGGGTTGCGCACGTCGCCGACCAGACCCGGAACGTCGGCGTGGTACGAGTCCAGATCCAGCGAATCGATGCGTTCCTCGGAAACGTCGATCACCACGAACTGCTGACCGAGGGCATCGAACGCCTGCCCGAGCAGTTGTCCGGTCCGGCCATACCCCGCGATCAACAGGAACGGCTCCCGCAGCCGCCGCACCCTCCGTGAGAATCGTTGCAGCGCCACGGCCTGACGAAACGCGCGGTCCTGGAGCAGGCTCAACATGGACCCGATCGCATAGGCCCAGCCGATGACCGTCAGGTAGATCGTGACGGTCACCCAGAGCCGTTGGGCGTCGGTGAAGGTGTTGGGCAACTCGCCGAACCCAATGGTGGTCGCGGTATAGCTCATGAAGTAGAAGGCGTCGAAGAAGGTCATTCGGGTCGGATGTCCGGCGGCGTCCTGCCCTGGCACGATCGTCAGACCCAGAACGCTCACCGCGAAGATCAGGATCAGGATGATCAACGGCGCGCGCATCCGCCGCATGATCAAGAAGATGGTGGCCGAGGCTTGCGCCCCCGACCCGACCGGCGGCTGATGGCGCAATCTGCGCACCTGTTCGCGCTCTCGCTGCTGCTCGTCCTTGAGACCGAAAAGCTGTTGCCAGAACACCAGCAGGGGATTGCTCACGGCCGTCTCACCGCCGGTGGAAGGACACGGTCTCGATGACGAGGAGCACCACGGACACCAGGTTGGCGAGCAGCGCGCCGCCGGACAGGGATACCGCACTCGCCGTGGACTCCGCCGTGACACCGTACGAGGAGACGTGTGCCGCGAAGATCCAGACCACGCCCGCGGCGAGCAGTTGCAGATCGGCGACCAGGCTGGTGGCCAGATGGACCGCGCCGATCTGGGTGCGATCACCGAACTTCAGGACTGTCGCGATCAGGCTGACCACGAGCGCGGCGAACAGTTCGTAGACGTTGTGCACCACTGGGTCGGAGATGTCACCGATGAAAAAGCCGAAGTTCAGGGTCGCCGCGAGCAGGACGAAAAAGCCGAAGATCACCTTTTCGAGGTTCATCAGCGCTCCGAGGCCGGTGAGTGATGCCGCTTGCTGCTGACGATAGGCGTCGACAACCGATACCTCGACGCCGGGGACGAAAGTCGATCGTCGCCTGCTGGTTGACGGCGAGTGCCGATGACCGCCGACGAACCTTCACGCTGCGTGGCGCCCTGCGCCAACACATACCACCCGCTCGCACGATGTTTACAAGGTAAAACGGTCGGGTATTCAGACGGCAGGGTTCCGCACTCTGAAAAGCGACAGGTGCGGGACGGACCGACGGCCGGATGTCGTCGCGGTCCCGGGGTCAGCACCCTGATGCCCGCCTGTCCGATGCCCAGGACCGAGGGAGTAACGCCAGTGACCAGCAACGAGCAGTTCAGGTCGGATCTGCCGACCACCGGAATCTCGGTGGGCGAGCCGTATCCGGAAGGCGGCTATCCGCCGCCGGATACGGCTGTGCCCGCGTATGAGCAGTTCCCGGCATCGCCTCAGCCGCCTGTGGCGCCGCCGCTGCCGAGCCGGCCCGCCGAGTCGGCCGACGAACCGTCCACGGCCGACGTGGCCAAGGATCAGGCCGCGTCGGTGGCCGGTGGTGCGGCCGACGCTGCCCAGCATGTTGCGGGTGTCGCCAAGGACCAGGTGGGTCAGGTCGCTGCCGAGGGTGGGCGGCAGGCTCGGGAGCTTCTCGGCCAAGCGCAGTCAGAGATCTGCCGGGCAGGCCCAGGTTCAGCAGGATCGGGTGGCCACCGGGCTGCGGGCGCTCGGTGATCAGCTGTCGTCGATGGCACACACCTCGCAGGACAAGGGGGTGGCCACCGACCTGGCTGCGCAGGCCGCGGAGAAGGCGCACCAGTTCGCGGGTTGGTTGGAGCAGCGCGACCCGGGCAGCGTGCTGGACGAGGTGCGGGCGTTCGCCCGGCACCGGCCGGGGGCATTCCTGGCGATCGCGTTGGGCGCGGGAGTGGTCACCGGCCGATTGGTCCGCGGCCTGACAGCGGATCCTGACACGACCAGCCCGACCGGGTCGGCAACATCGCAGGCACCGAGTCATCGTGCCGTTGACCAAGGCGCCCAAACCCCGGCGCTCGATGCCGGCCGGGTTCCCGCGGTCTACGGAACACCGGCGGAGGGCGACGCGCTGGGCGGTGCGAGCGTTCGCCACCGAGAATCCGTATCGCGCCGAGCAGACCGAGTGGACGGATCTGTCGGCCGAGGCCTCGGATAATCCGCGATGAGTTCGCCGGGAAGTGTGCCAACCGAGACCCCGCGGTCTTTGGGGGAACTGGTCGGTGAGATCACCGCCGATTTGTCGACCCTGATGCGGCAGGAGGTGGAGCTGGCCAAAGCAGAGGCCACCCAGTCCGCCAAGCGGGCCGGCAAGGGTGCAGGCATGTTCGGCGGTGCGGGTGTGGCCGGCCACTTCGTGCTGCTGTTCCTGTCCATTTCGCTGTGGTGGGCGCTGGGCGATGGCATGGGCCATGGCTGGTCGGCGCTGGTCGTGGCAGCGATCTGGGCGGTGATCGCGGCCGTGCTGGCGGTGGTGGGCCGCAAGGAGTTCGCCGCGATCCGCGGGTTGGACCGGACCGCGGAGACGGTCAAGAAGATCCCGAATGCAGTCAAGGGCAATGAGGAGGAGAACCGATGAGCAACGATCCTGACGCCATCCGGGCCCAGATCGAGGTAACCAGGGCCGGACTGAGCGACGACGTCAACGAGCTGGGGGAGAAGGTCAGTCCGAGCCAGATCGCGAAACGGCAGGGCGAGAGGATCAAGGGCGCAGCCGTGTCCGTGAAGGACCGGGTGATGGGGTCGGCCGACACCGCGACCTCCGGTGCCGGCGAAGCCATGTCGAGCGTCGGGCGACGCCGTGGCGGAGGCGCCGGGCAAGGTGGCCCGGGGTACGCAGGGCAGCCCGGTCGCGGCTGGGCTGATCGCCTTCGGCACCGGGCTGCTGTTGGCCTCCTTGTTCCCCGCCTCCCGGCCCGAGGCGCAGGCGGCCGCGGCCGTCAAGGAACAGGCCCAGCCGCTGGTCGAGGGGGCCACGGAGACCGCCAAGGAGATCGCCGGGAACCTGCAGGAGCCGGCGCAACAGGCTCTGGAGTCGGTGAAGGCCACGGCCTCCGACGCGGTGGACACCGTCAAGGAGGAAGGAGCCGCCGCGGCCGGCGACGTCAAAGACCAAGCCCAGGACGCCAAGGACACCGTGCAGTCATCGGCGTCCACCAGCTGAGCGGACACCGGGATGGGACTACGCGCCGATCCCACCGCTGCCGCCCGGTCCGGAACTGGGGGGGAACCAGATCGACAGGGGGAAGCGATGACGGAGCAGACCAGCACAGAACGGGAAAAGTCCGCGCCGGCACCGGACGATGAGCGCAAACCCGACAACCTGACCGATCTGAACAGCCGGTCCTGGAAGTTCATCCTGCGCAAGACTATTCGTGAATTCTCCGCCGACCAATGTCTGGATCTAGCTGCGGCGCTCACCTACTACGCGGTATTGGCGCTGTTCCCGGCCGTCCTGGCGCTGGTCTCACTTCTCGGCCTGATCGGTCGGGACGAACAGGGCACCAGCGCGCTGATGGACATTGTCAAGGACGTCGCTCCCGGCGCGGCTGACACCGTCGCCAGTGTGGTGACCCAGTTGACCCAAAGCCATGCCGCAGGTCTTGCCGTCGTCCTCGGATTCGCAGGGGCGCTGTGGTCCGCCTCGGGATACGTCGGTGCGTTCGGCCGGGCGATGAACCGCATCTACGAAATCGACGAGGGCCGGCCGTTCTACAAACTGCGGCCGATGATGCTGCTGGTGACGTTACTGGCGGTCGTGCTGGCTGCCCTGGTCGCACTCGCGTTGGTGGTTTCCGGGCCGGTTGCGCAGGCCGTCGGCTCCGCCATCGGGCTCGGCGACACCGGCGTAACCATATGGAACATCGTCAAGTGGCCGGTGATGGTCGGCGTCGTTGTTCTGGTCGTCGCGATCTTGTACTACGCGACCCCGAACATCAAACAGCCGAAGTTTCGCTGGATCAGCATCGGCGCCGGTATCGCGGTGCTGGTCTGGATCGTTGCCTCGGTCGGCTTCGGCTTCTATGTCGCCCACTTCTCCAGTTACAACAAGACGTACGGCTCCTTGGCCGGCGTCATCGTGTTCCTCCTGTGGCTGTGGATCACCAATCTGGCCCTGCTGTTCGGCGCCGAGGTCGACTCCGAAATCGAGCGCGGCCGCCAACTCCAGGCTGGCATCAAAGCTGAGGAGGACCTTCAGCTGCCGCCGAGGGACACCAAGGCCAGCGACAAGACCGCGGCCAAGGACGAGAAGGAACTCGCCGAGGCGCGGGCCATCCGGCTGGAATCCGACGGGTAGCACCGCAGCGCGGGCAGATGCTAGGTAAGCCGCTGCTCCAGCAGCTTGTTTACAACGTAAGAATCCGGGGACCAGCCCCATAGATGCATCGATGCCCGGCCAGCCGGCCGAGGCACCATTGACCCTTCGGGAGGACACACGATGACCGCTGCAAACTTGGATCCAGAAGTGTTGCGACAGAGCACCGTCGAGGGCATGGACGGTGAGAACATCGGCAGGGTCGGCCAGGTGTACCTGGACAACGAAACCGGTGAGCCGAACTGGGTGACGGTCAAGACCGGCTGGTTCGGGACGAGCGAGTCGTTCGTGCCGTTGGATGCGGCGACGGTCGAGAGTGACACCATCCGGGTGCCCTATGACAAGGACAGGATCAAGGATGCCCCCCACTACGAGGCCGGGGTGCCGCTGACCGAATCGGACGAGCAAGAGCTGTACAGCCACTACGGCGTCGGAGGCCGAGCCGCCTACGACACCACGGCAACGCAAGCCGGCGCGGCCGGTGAAGGGACCGACTTCGCCGGTACCGCGCAGACAGGTGAGGGCGGGGAGTTCCTGACCCGTTCCGAGGAGCAGTTGCACGTGGGTACCGAAAAGGTCGAGACGGGCAGGGCGCGGCTTCGCAAGTATGTGGTCACCGAGGACCAGACCGTCACGGTGCCGGTCAGTCACGAGGAAGTGCGGCTGGTTCGTGAGCCGGTGCAGCCCGGGGAGGACGCCGACTCCACCATCGAGGAAGCGGTCACGGACGTCACGCTCACCGAGGAACGGGTCGTGGTGAGCAAGGAGACCGTTCCGGTGGAGAAGGTCAGCCTCGGTACCGAGACCGTCACCGAGCAGCAGGATGTCACCGAGACCGTCCGCAAGGAGCAGATCGAATTCGATGACGACTCCGACACCGTGGGAGCCGATGGGATCTCCGACGTCGACGAGGTGCCCCCGGCCCGTTGACCCTCAGTGAGTTCTGCCCGGCTGCGATCGCGGTCGGAACCGGTAACGAAGGGAGCCTGAAATGGTCATGGGAGACAGGATCAAGCCCAGCGTCAAGAAAGCAGAGGGCAAGGTGAAGCGGGCCGCCGGGGAAGCCACCGACAAGAAAGTCTCCAGGCTGAAGGCCACGCCGACGAGGCGTCGGCCAAGGTGAAGAGGCTGGCGACAAGATCGACGACGCCGTGTCCTGAAATGACCGGCAGGACGGGTCCGGTGCCTGGTTATCGTCTGCATCGCATCAGCCGACGCGCCACACCGTCCACGAGTCGGTGAACCGGAGCACACGATGAGCACTGCGCTCATCCCCAGCGGTGACGATGCGTCTGACAACGAACCTGTCCAGATCCGGCACCTAGGCCAGACGTTGGCCGCTTGTCAGGCGCATTGTCACCAACTGGCTCTGTGAGAATCGGACAGTGAATCTCGGTCGCGGACGTCGCAGCCCTTGTGGCAGTCCAGGCCGCCGGGCACCGAGCAGGAACGCTGACTGTCGCGTCCGGACGCCAGGGGGAGTTCGGGCCGGCCGGTTCAAACCGCCTGCCGGCCGGGCCAACCATCACTGCGGCTCGCTCGATCGAGGCGCACCCATGACCGAGCCCACTGGCGACGAACCGACGCAGGCGGTAACGCCCGGGGCCGATCCGACCCAGCATCCTTCACCGGGCCAAGCCGACCCGGAGATGGTCGACCCGGCTGCAGCCGTCGCCGCCGAATTCAACCCCGAACACGACGAACCGAACGGCTCAACAGAGCACCAAACCTCGTAGGAAATGCTTGATCCCGCGGGGCCCACTCGGCGCCGCCGGCCCGGCACCGACGGCAGCAGGCGCCGGACCTCTACGGCCGATACGGCCTGCCACCCATCGTCGCCGGCCCGGTCCGCTGGCACCCGAGCCCCTGAGCGCCTGACTTCCCCGGAATGACTTGGGCGCAATCGATGACGTGGTGCGGCCGCACCAGGTTCGCGCCCCGGGCTCGCGCCTCCGGGCCCCACCTCCGGCCCCCCCTCCGGGCTCCCAGATCCGCCATCCCAGCCGACGTCACCCTGGCCGGCTTACCGCATGGTCGGACACTTCTCGGGACAGGCATCGTCCTGGGCGGGGTGGCCAGCAGAACGGCCTGGCCGATCGGGCCACCTACACCCTTCGCGCGACAGTCCCAGGAACCCGGCCGGCGGCCGCACTCAGCGGGACACGCTGCTCAGGACCGTGGAGGTGTCGATCTTGAGAATGCCGTCCTGCTGGACGAGCGTGTATGCGGTTCGTTCCTCTGAAATTCGTCCGTCATTGAAGTAATAGGTGATGGTTGCCTGCGCCGTGTCAGGTTCGGCGCCGCTGACGTCTTCGGTCGTCACCCGTTCGATGCTGTCCCAGAAGCGTTGGTAGTACTCCCGGTCGTGCGCCGTGCTGGATTGAAATTTGGCGGTGAGCATGTCCCAACCTTGGTCCGTGTCGGCCGGCATGACTGCGTAGTAGTCGGTGATCGCTCCGGCCAGTTCGGCCGCCGTCGGGGACGACGGGGCGACGCCTGACAATGAGGTCACGGAAGGCGTGGTGGTTCTGGTCGGGGGCAGTCGCTTCGTGGACGTTGCCCTGGCGGAAGTGCTCGACGTCCGGGTGCGGGCCTGTGTGGTGCGTTCCGGCGCCTGCGTCGACGGGGAATGGGCCCCGTCAGTCCGTGTACCGGGCGGGAGTGTCGAATCCTCCGCCACGGGACCAGACTGGTTGGCCCGCGAAGTCGTCGCGACTGTCGGCTCGGGCACTGCAGGCGCCGCCTTTGAGGTGCCCGCTTGTTGCGCCGAACCGGTGGACGGCGACGGGTCGCCGGCATTTTCGGTTGCCCGGTTCGACGACGTGGCGGAATTGGCGGAGCGGGCATTGTTGTCGTTCACGAGCACCAGGTAGCCGGCGAGAATGGCGATCGCCGTGACAACAGCTCCGACCGCTACCAGTACGCTGACCGCCCACCGCCTGCCCGGTGGGGAAAGCGGGTCTCGTACCGAAGCTGCGGCCTCGAGAGAGACCGGTCCAGCTGCGGTCGAGCCCCGGTGATCGGAGGGCCAGGCGCGGACCGTTCGGGGCGGAAGGTCAACGGTCATCCCTTCCGCTGCCGGCAGATTCAGAGTCCCCGCTGCGGGCCCGGCGCTCAACAATCTGCCGACGTCGGCCATCGACGGCCGAGCGGAGGGCTCGATCTCAAGCATCTGAGCCACGATCGCAGTCAGGGCACCCCCGCCTCGCGGCGGAGTGATCCGCCCGGAACCGACCCTGTGCAAAAGCGCCATGGGGTTTTCAAGGAAACCGAACGGCGGCGTGCCCTGAAGTGCGGCATACATCGTTGCTCCGAGCGAGAAGACGTCGGCCGGAAACCCAGATTCTTGGCCGCGCGCGACTTCCGGGGCCAGAAATGCCGGCGTGCCGCTGATCATCCCGGTCGAGGTCAGGGTCACGTCACCAGCGGCGTGTGAAATTCCGAAGTCGGTGAGCTTGGCCGAACCATCCTCGGTGATCAGCACGTTGCTGGGCTTGACGTCCCGATGGACGATGCCGACGTCATGGGCGGCGGCCAGCGCCGACGCCAGTTCGGCCCCGATTCGGGCAACCACAGACTCGTCGAGAACTCCCTTTTCCTTCAATATCTGGTTCAGGTTCCGCGCGGGAACGTACTGCATGATCAAGCACGGCTGGCCCTGATGCTGAACGACGTCATACAGAGCCACGGCGTGCGGATGGTGGAGTCGTGCCGTGATCCGGGCCTCCCGGATCACCCGGCGGCGCGCAAGTTCGGCGTCCTCGATGCTCAAGCTCGGCTGAAGCAGGAGTTGCTTGACAGCGACCTGCCGATGCAACAACTCGTCCCATGCATGCCATACCGTCCCCATACCGCCCGTGGCGATCCGGTTGAGCAGGCGATAACGGCCGGCGATCAGTCCGGGCGACGTCATCTCGACCACCTCCCACCCTGTCTCCATGTGTCGAAGTGGGATTGCGGTCGACCCACCACCCTCGACCGGCACGGTACCCACCTGCGCCCTACTTCAGCCCTGACCGAAGCGCACGGGAGATCGTCGGTCCCGACCACCCATTTAGGTGTAGCGCCGCTTATGGGAGTGTGGTTCCCCCTTGGACACACCTCTTCATCTCGACGAGGAGTTCAAGCCTGGAACGTTCCGATTCGCCGCTCGCGATCCGGTGCCTCGGCAGACAGACGGCGACGTGGCCGGAGCGTGATCTGCCTGGGATGCATCCGCGGATGGTCCGGCTCTCCGTCCGCCTACTTGGAACGGTCGTCGTGCCGTCCACTACGAGGATCTGGACATAACTCACACACCTGACATCGGTCCGTGTCCGTCAGACCGGGGACCGATCTGCGGACGGTCAGTTTGCTTGATCGGCTGGGCTCCGATCCAACCCCAGGACGCCGAAATTCGCCACAGGCTGACATCTTTCGCGGCGATCTCAGGACAGCGCCGATCACCCGCCGGTATGACATCGTCCTTCGGCCCAACCGTGCCGAAGAAGGCCGGTCCGGAACTTCACCGCCCGATGGCGACGACCACGCCAACTCTCCAGGATCTACGAGTCGTCTTCTTGGTGGCATCCAACGCGGACTACCGGCACGTCGATGGTGGCATCGATGATGCAGGGCAATCCCGGCAACACGCTCGCACGGGAACTGCTGGCTCAGGGTCGCCCGCATTGCCGAGCATCCCGATGCCGGGCATGGAATGCGAGTGCCGCCAGTACACCTTCCGAAGGTTGCGCTGGGCAACACCATGCTGAAAGACGCTTCGGCGCAGGTCTTTTCGCGTCAGCGGGCTATGGCGCGCCCGGGGGCGATCGACCACGTGGACGCGACGCTGGCGGCACCGTGGCCGAACAGATCCGACTCCTGAGCCGACAAGTCCGGTGCGGAAGGCATCGCGCACCCTCGACCGCACGGCCGGCCGGCTGTCGGTACCCGTGGTGCCGAATATGGGTAAGCGGTGCCGATTAACATGTATGGAATGGAGCAAACGGTAGCTCCACGATGCCCTCCTCGAATTCTCTGGATTCGGGCGCTGCCTGGCTGGGCCTTAGCTGCACATGTCCGTTCGCTCCGGGTGAGCCCACATCCCCTAACGCTAGGAAAGTCCCGATGCTACGACTGGGAAGCCCGGCGATAAAGGACTTTGGCGCACTGTCCGATTGATTGCGCCACATTGGGCACATCCGGACTGCCGACATTCTCGCCCAATTGGGGCAATCCGGGAACGAGGCAGTTTACCAAATCGTTATCAAGCTTCGCGTCATGTTGGGCAGGCACGGGACTTACATCAATGAACGGCCCGAAAGGGGCCCGATCTGGGGGAGTGAACATGCACGGAAGTCGACCTGCAGACAGGGAAACGGCTCACGAGGTGCCAATCGAGTCCCGTAGGGGGTTATCCCGCGGCAAGGTGGCGCTGGCCGTGCTGGCCGTCTGCGCCATGGTCATGACACTCGTGGCGCCGGCGGCGACAGCCGCGACAGCGCCTGCGGCAGAACATCAGGCGCTATCGGCGGCCCCTGGCGGTAACAAGGCGGGGAAGATCTCCCTGCTCAAGGCGACGACTGCACCCGTCACCGGCGCCGCAGCGGACGGCACCACATTCACCGGCAACTTCGACCTGAAGCGCTTCAAGGAGCGTGGCGGGGTGCTGTATGCCGTCGGAACCCTGACGGGAACCATGGATGGGAAGTCTTACAGGCACAACGTCTCCCTGCCGGTGACTAGTGGCAGCAACGAGGCGGCAGCCACGAATGCCGTTGCCGCGCAGGCACAGCAGGTTGGGCCGACCCCGACTCCGGGCGCTTGCAGCATCCTGACACTGAACCTGGGGCCGCTGAACCTCAACATTCTGGGTCTGCGGGTTGCGTTGGACCCGGTCAACCTGCTGATTGAAGCGATTCCCGGCGCCGGAAACCTACTCGGCAACCTGCTCTGTGGAGTTGCCGGGTTGCTGGACGGCGGATTGCTGGGTGGTGGCCTGGGTAACCTGCTCCGCAACCTGTTGGGCAACATCGCCACTCTGCTGAACAGTCTCCTGGGCGTCTGAGCCCAGAACGCCGCATCGAACTTCATGCCGAGCTCCGGGTTCCGCTCCCGGACGCGAGTCGACTGCCCGGTACAACCGCACAGGCGCTTGTACCGGGCAGTCCTTATTCGCTGACAGCGGCGCCCTTGACCACCATGAGCGCCTCATGTCAACGGGTTGAGTTCGCTGGCCGACTGGGCCAAGTCCCTGGGCCGGTTCACTGAGAGCCTCGCTGCAGCTGACGAACGGGAGTAGGGCCCGGCTCAGGCGGCAGTGGCTGTCCCCCAGCAGGATTCGAACCTGATCCGCAGGCATCGGAAACTGTGGTTAGGACGGTGCCGCCAATTCGCGCGGCATTGTCTTCGAACTGCAGAACGCGGGTTCAGCGATCCAGCGAGGAGCCGCGGGCTCGGGAGTGGGTGTTGTAGCCCAGGGCCCGGCACAACCGGTCGGGCGCAATGCCGCCCGCGAGGCCACGACGGCGGACGCCGCCTCGAGCATCTGCCAGCATGAACTCATGAGCAGGCGAAACTCCCGGAGACCCGGGTGCACCGTGTCATTCTCAAACGATGGAGGCCAGCGGTTGTCTGAGTTCAACCAAGTTTCGTCGGACGGGCGTGGCAAGCGGTCAGCCGAAGGACTGATGGGTTCAGCCGTTGACACTGACTCGACGGCCGAGCAGTCGACCGGCTCGGTGGTTTGGGGCGCAGGTCGGCCGGTGGCCCTGTCCGTGGCCGGTGCGACGAAAATGCCGGCTGGGGAGATCGCTCCGTCGGGGGACGGTCCGACCTTGCGGGTGTCATCGCTCACCGCGCAGCACCTCAATCGCCATGTCCGGATTGGTAGTCGTGGCAATGGTGATGGTGTCCAGGGCCGGCTCTTCGCGGTGCGACACGAGCGCGCCTGGTCGATTCTCGAGTTGTCGGTGATGAACCAGTCCGTGACCATCCAGATCCCGCACGCCGGGGACAATGTCGTACTGACGCTGCTGGACGGCGAGCCAGCGGAAGCGGCGAACTGACGGTGGCGAGCGGCAGCGCTCGGCGAGGCGGCCCGAGCGAAGCCGGGTGTCCTGGTGCTGGACGCGAGCATGGCAAAGGCCCCTCCCGCAGCGCCCGATCTCATCCCGACGGCGGCGCATCGGGGGTGATTCAGGGTTGCGTGTCCGGCTGGGTCCGGTCGTGATGAGGTGTCGATGTCTCCATGAATCCGCGGCGGGCGATCTCGAACGGGGCAAGGGCTTCGACGAGGAAGGCTGCGGCATGGTCGAGTAGGTCACGCTGCGTGTCGACTCCGTCACTGGCCTGCAGAATCTCGCCAAGAACGCTGTGATGGGTGCGAACCAAATCCAGGAGGGAGATATCGCCGGCGAGGGCATGGCGACCCAGTTCGTAGGCCCGGTGGAGACTGTCCTCGTCCGACCGGGACAGATGCGCCACGAAGGTGGCCAGGTAGTCGCGGCGCAGCCGATCCAGCGGACTTGTCACGGGATATCGGGGCGGCGGGTGGACGTCCGGCCGGCTTCCAGGCGTCGATCCGGCGGTGCGGTCAGGGCGTCGAGCTGCAGCAGTCCTTCGTCCAGGTCCAGCGCGGTGTGTACCGATTCCATCCGCATGCCCAGTTGCACCATGGTGAACGCGACTTCCGGGTTGATGCCGACGATGACGGTGCTGGCGCCGCGAAGAGTGGCCGTCCGCGCGATGGTGCGCAGGGTGTGCGCGGCGAAGGAGTCCAGCACATCCAGGGCAGCGACGTCGATGATCACTCCACGCGCCCGGTACCGGCCGACCTGGGCGATCAGATCGTGTTGGAAACGCGTCAGTTCGCTGTCGTTCAGGGCGGTGTGAATCGACGCGATCAGGTAGGAACCCTGCCGCAGGATCGAGACCAGCGGCGGCCCCGGCGGTTCGATATCGCTATAGTTCAGCGTCATCCGGCCTGATCACCTTGAAGCCCAGAAAGCGTTCCGCTTCTTCGATGCCGCCCTGCAGATCACCGACGGTCGTGATCTTGCTGAGGTCCACACCGATGGTGACCAGCGTCTGGGCGATCTCCGCCGAGAGGCCGGTCACGATCACCCGCGCGCCCATGAGTCTGGAGGCGTCGACCGTCTGTACCAGGTGGTTCGCCACGGCTTGATCGATGTCGGGGACGCCGGTGATGTCGACCACCACCACTTTGGCCCGGTGGGTCCGGATTCCGCGGAGCAGTTGTTCGGTCAGCTGCCGGGCCCGCTGTGTGTCGAGTATGCCGATGATCGGCAGGATCAGTAGGCGCTCACGCACCTGGAGGACCGGTGTCGAGAGTTCACGGATCGCGTCCTGCTGCTGGCGGATGACTCGTTCCCGCTCGTCGACGAAGCTGACCGCCACGGTGTTGGCGATTCGGTTCGCGGCCGGCTCGTATGCATCGAGAATACGGTTGAGCAGCGGAAAGTCCTTGTGATACTTCTCGAACAACGAGCGTGCGAGCACATCGCGCAGGAGCAACACGATGCCCACGACCTCATGTGTCTCGACGCCGCGCGGGATGATCCGCTCCGACAAGTCCCGGGCGTAGTGCTGCAACGCTTCGACGCTGCCGGTCTCGAGGACCTCGACGTAGTTGTCGTAGACCGAGGTCGCTTCGGAAAAGATCTCCTGATGGGTCATTGCGGACAAAAGGTGTTCGTCGGTGATTCGTCCGGCCCAGGACTGACGAAGTTGGGTTCGGTGCTCCCGCAGATGCGCCACAAGTTCCGGAAGCAGCATGTCGTCTGCGGGCACGTCCTTGGCCGCGCGGGTACCTGTGCTCAACGTCCTGCTCCTTTGTTCTCGAGTTCGGCGCTCTGTGAGCGCCACTTTGCCATCGTCACAGTTGTCCCGACGCCCACTTCGGAGGCGATCTCGAACTGATCCATCAGCCGCCTGGCCCCTCCCAGTCCCAATCCCAGTCCGCGATAGGTGCTGAATCCGTCTTGCATCGCTTGGCTGAGATTCCTTATCCCAGGTCCAGCATCTCGAGCCACCACGGTCACACCGATGCGATCCGCTTCGTCCACTATCCGAACTTCGATTTCGCCTCGCTGGGCGAATTTCACGATGTTCCTGGCGATCTCGGAGATGGCGGTGGCGATCATCGTCAGCTCGGTGGCGTTGAAGCCGGCCATCGCCGCGATGGCCCGCCCCTGGTGGCGTGCGGTCACTACGTCCGAGTCCACGGACACGCGCACGGTGGCCTCACCGGGGGTCTCCGGTAGGGGGCGACGGTCGAACAAGGCCACGCTGAGATCTAGGCAGGTGTCGCACTCCAAGAGGTGGCCGGCGGTATCCAGTTCTCGCTGACGGCGGCGATCACCGCTCGACAGGGCGTACAACACCGGTCTGCACCGGTCCGTCGGCAGATCGCCGCCCTGATGCGCCAGGAGGTACTCGGCTCGAAGCTTGGCCCGTGTCCGCTTCAACTGTGCCGCGATCGCCCCTGGGCTCGAACCCCGGCTGGCCGCCA
Source organism: uncultured Actinomycetota bacterium (assembly GCA_963834185.1). Lineage (GTDB taxonomy): Bacteria > Actinomycetota > Actinomycetes > Mycobacteriales > Nakamurellaceae > Nakamurella. The sequence continues at coordinate 285,405 of CAWIAR010000008.1, read as the reverse complement.
GGTCAGCGGTGGACCTGCCCTCCACCTCGTGGGCCAGCAAGACTTCCCGTTCTGCGGGCGCCAGGCGGGCCAATGCGGCACCAACGAGGCTTGTCTCCTCTCGGCGGAGGAGGCGCTCATCCGGTGGTGGGTGGGGTGTCTCGTCCACCAGCAGGTGGGCATTCTGTCGGGCCCGCTGATGCACCTGACCAGTGGAGGTGACCAGGTTGCGTGCCGTGACTACCGCATATGGCGCGAGACTGTTGTTCTCGACGCGGTCGCGCGCCGCCATCACTCGCGCAAGGGTCTCCTGCACCAGATCGTCGACGGTCTGTGCGTCGCGGACTCGCGCGGCAATGACGCGACGGATCAACGGGATGAGACCCACGATCGGATCGCCATCGGCCGGGAGAGTACCCGGGGAGCCGTCGGGGATCTCCGAAGGATCCGCCACCCGCATCCCCTCTTTCGGACGCCAGGTCACCCAGCGACGAACGCTCGAATCATAGCCCGCCACATAACAGAATGCCCGCCATGGCTCATCGATGCCGGGCGACTCGAGGTGACCCGGATTTTGCGCGACGCCTGGATCGAACTGTGGCGATGGTGCGATTGCACGGTTCAGCCTGAGGGTATCGAGTCCGGCACGGTGCACCCTGCGCGAAGGTCGAGGCACTCGCCACTCACTCGACGATCGCGTGACCGGCTCGATGTCGCGGGGAACAAGCACTCCGCGCTGTCAAAGCGATGCCGCCCATGATCTTTTCGGCCCCGGGCTCGGTGATCGACTTTGGCCACGGAGCTATGGCTTCGACGGATCTCTGCCCGGTATCGTCCTCGCCGTTCGGAGCTGACCGATTTGACCGCTACCCGATGCGCTCGAGGGCCGGCCGCTGGCCCGGGTGTGGGCAGCGCCGTCGAGCTATGTGCTCAGAACGCAGCGAGATGTCGCGCGTGAAACGCTCCGTCGGAAGTTTGACTGATCACCCATACCCGGATGTCCCGACCGGCTGGTGTGGAGTCCTTCTGGTAGAAGCGAATCGAGTCGATCATCGGAGTGCCGGAACCGAAGACAGTGTGCGGAACGCCGTCCTTGAGGATCGTGATGGTGTTCTCGCCCGCGAACTCGTCCAGCCGGCGCGGGTCGCGACCATCGACTTCGGTGATCCGGTACGAGGGGCCGGATTCGATCGGTTCCTCCTGAAAAGTGGCCATTGACCTATCCCTTCTTGCACTGAATCGAACGAGTGCGACAATCACCGCCGTACTCGGCTGACAGGCCCTCCGAACTGGCGGCTCACGAGGCAATCGTCAAGCCGTCGACTGTAGGACTCCACTCCACCCGGTAGATGACGCGGCGAGGGTCGATGGAACGCCCCGCCCAGGGACGAATGTCGACCTTGGGCGGCATGTCCACTCCCTATAGAGTCTCTGTCACGCGATCGAACGACGTGAGTCCGTCTCTAAGGTGGCTCACAGTGACGGTCGTGTCACCATAGGTTCACCGCATACCTCCGGCTCGGCGCTCCACGCGGGCCACACGTTCCGATCGGGTGGTGCCACATGGTTTTCACATCAGGGATCCCGATCACCGTGCCCCCGCCGCCTGCCGGCGAGGCGATTACGACCGTCGGTGATCTGCAGGGCGGCATCGAAGAAGCGGAACGCTTTCTGGGCTTCAAGGTGATCAGGCCGGATGACGCTGAACTATAGCGATATCGAACCGCCGGGGCCGCCGCTGGTCTCGATCCTGCGGCAGGGTTCCTACCTGATCGCGTCGATTCACACCGCCCTGAACGACAGCGAACTGACGCGTTTCCAACACGATCTGATCGCCCAGGTCGGCCGGTACCGGGCGCGTGGAGTGATCATCGACGTCGCTGCCCTGGATGTGCTGGACTCCTTCGCCGCGCACACCCTGCGCACCATCGCGCGGACGGCCACTCTTCGCGGCGCCAGCACCGTCATCGTCGGCATCAACCCGGAAGTCGCGTTCACCATGGTGCAACTGGGCATGCGGATGGAATCGGTACACACCGCGCTGGACCTGGACGAAGGACTGCTGCAGCTCGACGCCCTGACCGCACCGCCGGATCGACGCCCGGAAACCGGCCGGACGTCCACCACCCGCCGCCCCGATATCCCATGACAAGTCGGACGTACCGGGTTCAGGCTCGCGTCATCCCATCCGCCCCCAAGGCTCTTCATTTGTGACGGCGGTGCACCACATGACCGCGTCGGCCGGACCGTCGATCGGAGGACCAGCCCACTCGGAGGGAGCGCAGCATGCAGATTGGTGCAAGGGCACTCGCCGTGCTGGTCGGCCCCACCGCGGCGCTCCTCGGTGGGTCGCCGGCATGAAGCCCATAGGAAACAGCCGCTGTCGGTCACGGCGACGGTCCCCGACGACATCTATCGACTGGCGAGGCTTCCGCAGACTTTGGGAGCGAAATGCCGCCGAATGCTTTCGCCCGCGAAGGCACCGAGAGATCAGGAGAAGTCATGACCACAACACACAAGCCGGAGGACCTCATCGGCCGCGACGCCGTGGATCTGCAAGGGGAGAAGATCGGGTCGGTGGGGCAGGTCTATGTCAATGATGTAACCGGCCGGCCGGACTGGGTGACCGTCAATACGGGCCTGTTCGGGCTGCGGGAGACTTTCGCCCCGCTGCAGGGGTCGTCGTTCGACGGGGAGAATCTCGTGCTGCCGTTCGAGAAGGCGGTCGTCAAGGGTGCTCCGGATGTAGCGAGTGCGAACCACTTGGACACGCATGAAACAGATGAGTTGTATTCGTACTACAGCCGTTTCATGACTGCGGGTTTCGACGGTGACTGGGCGTCGAGCCCCGATGAGGAGTCTGCTGGTGTCCTCTCCGGATATCCGAGCGAGGTACTGGCACACGGAGCAACCGGCGCACAGACATCGGACGGCGACTCGATGACCCGCTCGGAGGAACAGCTCAGAGTCAGCACGGAAAGGGTGGAAACCGGCCGGGCGCGGCTGCGCAAGTATGTGGTGACCGAGCAGCAGACTGTGACCGTTCCGGTGTCCCGGGAAGAGGTCCGTCTAGTTCGAGAGCCCGTAGCGACGACGACGTCAGGGACTTGGAGGACGTCGAGATCTCCGAGACTGAGTGCGAAGTGGTGTTGCACGAGGAGCGCCCGGTGGTGGAGACGAAGACGGTCCCCGTCGAGCAGGTCCGGCTGGCTACCGACACTGTCACCGAGGACAGGCAGGTGACCGCGGAAGTGCGCAAGGAGCAGGTAGAGGTCCGTGACGAAACGGCCGACGCCGCATCCCGGCTGGCGGAAACGGATCCAGATCGCCCGGCCCCGACGAACTTCGCTGATTAGACGGTATGAGGGTCTTGACTGTTTGGGCCTCGACAGGGGCCGGGCCCCACCGTGCTTGGTCGTGGGTTGGCGTTGAGGGCGGGCCTCTTCGGCAGAGCCACAGCCCGGGTCGATGGTGGCGGCGGCGTTGGATGCCGAGACGAGCAGGTTGGTGCAGCGGCGGGTGATCGGGTCAAGACCGGCGCCCGCGATGCCATGCACCTGGCGCGACTGCTGCGCGCCGTCGACGACCCTGCGGCACACGCTCTGGCTCGTCAGTAGCCAGCACACCGGTACGGCGCCGAACTGCTCGATCTGACCGTGCAGTTACGGCTCTGATCGGCACTCGGCCCCGCCGGCTCGACCGTCGAGGAGCACCCAACGTGATCCCGGGCGCTACCCGGTGAGCGGCGGAGCGGCATAATCGACATACTGCTGCATCTGCCGGCTCGCCCGTGGCCTCCGGCAACTGGTCGGGAGGCGCCTGATGACAACTGCGATGGTCGTCGCCGTCGTACACGCCAGTTCACCTGAGACGGGCGGCTGAACGGTGGCCGTGCCCTACGATCCGGATGCCCCGGAAACCTTGGGGGAAGCAGGAGCGCAGACACCTTCCGTCGCGCCCGGCACCGGCCGGGGGACCTTGGATCGCCGTACCATTCTGCTCGCCGCGGTCACGCTCATCGATGAGCACGACTTGCGCTATCTCACCATGCGCCGTCTCGGGGCCCATCTGGGCGTCGAGGCGATGGCGCTCTACCACTACGTGCACGGCCGCGAAGACCTCCTCGACGGCATCGTGGAACTCGTCATCGACGATCTGTATGGCGACCCTGATGTCCACATGTCGACCCGTGACTGGCAGGACTATCTGCAGCGCCTCGCCCATGGCGTTCGCCGCCTCGCTTTGGCCCATCCTCAGGTGTTCCCGCTCATCGCGACCCGACCGCCGGCCGCCCCGTGGGTGCGCCCTCCGCTCCGGAGCCTGCGATGGATGGAGTCATTCCTGGAAACCCTGCACGGCGCGGGCTTCTCGGACGAAGCCGCGGTGGCCACATATCGGGCGTTCTCCAGTTTCCTGCTGGGTCACTTGCTGCTCGAGGTCTCCAGCCAAGGAGCCGATTTCAGCCCCATCGAGCAAGAGGACCCTGGCGATCCGCCGAAGACCGACCTCTCCGAATATCCACGCTTGAAGAGCCTGGAATCGGAATTCTCCCAAGATCACTCGGCCGAGGAATTCGAACTCGCGCTGGAGACCCTGCTGGACCGACTCGAACTTCTGGTTCGCCGCCGCCGCCGCTGAAGGTGCGACGGCGGTCCGGTTCGATCGAACCGACCGGTCGTTGCGTCACTCCTGGTCGCGGACGTGGCCACCTCATGGGCTCCAGCGCCCTCATCCGCGTCGCCCGACACCGCTCGGCCGCCTCGGTCCACCGCCGCGCAGCCGATCGGCAACCTGTCCGGTCATCCTCCGATGATCAACGGCACCCGGTCCCAGGCGCACGAGCGCAATGTCAGCCAGGCCGAGGCCTTCGACATCTTGATGGAGATGGCCGTTGCTGCCGACGAGCCGCTCACCCTCACCGCAGCGATGATCGTCGAACGAGCGGCCACAGCCCGACACTGAGATCAGGCGGTGCCGACGGCGTACGTTGCCGTCGGTGCGTCCCAGGTCCTGCTGGTGATGAGTTGGTGGGTCGGCTCAGACCGGCGCCGGGCGCCTAGTCGCCGTCGCGTTGGAGGAACCCGTTGATCAACGCGGCCAATCTGGCTCCTTGACCGGCGTGATGATCAGGTTCTGGGCATAGGCAGTTTCGTCCCGCTGGAGGGCGTGGAGCACTTCCGCCGCCACCACCTCCGGCGCCATCATGCGTTCGGTCGGAATACCCCATCGGTGCATCATCGGAGTGTCCATCGCGGCCGGCATGATGCCCTGGATCCGACAGTGGTAGCCGAACTCCAGAGCGTCGCGCTGCGCGATCTCGGTTGCCTTGGCGAAGGCTGCCTTGGAGCTGTTGTAGGCCAGCGCGCCGCTCCCGACCGTGATCGCGGAGATCGACACGATGTTCACGATCTCCGCCCGCGGCCCGGCGGTACCGGCCGGAAAATGGCGCAGGAACTCGCTCATCAGCATCACCGGCCCCTCATAGTTGACTGCGTTCACCCGCTGAAAGTCCGACAAGTCCACGTCATGCAGGTATCCAGGCAGGTCTATCCCCGCCACGTTGACAAGGATGTCGAGTCCTGGGGTTTCACCGCGCAACCTGGTGATCAGATCGCGGCGATGTTCCCGCTCGGTCACGTCGAAGTGTTCGACGACACCGAAGCCTCCGAAGCCCTCGACCTGGCCGAGAGTCTCAGCAGCGCCGGGACCATCGATGTCACCAATGACCACATTCACCTCTGCCCGGGCCAGGGCGACCGCGACGGCCCGTCCCAACCCGCTGGCGGCACCGGTCACCAGAGCTGTTCTGCCAGCTATCGACACACCACTCATGCGGTTCTCCTTCGGATTCCTTGGCTGTCGTCGGTGTATGCACGTACCCGTGGCGGCGACCCGACAAGCATGCTGGGTGGGTCGGATCGGCATGCCGACGGGTCGGGGAGCGGAACCGGGCGTTTCGCCGCTGTGGCCCTACTGGTTGGGTGGCTGACATGAACGACGTTGCGGACTTCGCCACGGTGATCGGTTTGACCGGGTTGGCCCTGCTGGCGGCGGTGGGGTCGAGTCGGATCACCGAGCTCATCAGGGTGCCGGCTCCGGCAGTGTTCCTGATCGCCGCTGCGGTTGCGGCGGACATCTGGCCGCAACTCGCCGGCATTCCCGTGCTGACCGACGAACGATTGGTCACCGTCGCGCTCGTGTTGATCCTGTTCGACGGCGGAATGCACATCGGGTGGCGCCGGTTCCGCACCTCCGCCGGTGCCATCGCCTGGTTAGGAGTGATGGGCACCGCGCTGACCGCGTTGGGGATGGCGACGGCGGCTCATCTGCTGTTCGGCGTTGCGTGGCAGACCGCACTGCTCATCGGCACTGCCCTGGCCCCCACCGACCCCGCTGTGGTGTTCTCGGTGCTGGGCAACCGGGAGATCGAAGGGCGCTCGGGCACCATCCTGGAGGGTGAGTCCGGCGCGAACGACCCGGTCGGCATCGCGGTGATGGTTGCCCTGCTCGCCGCGACCGGAACCGGTGGGGCAGCGGTGTGGGAGGGCGCCCTCGAATTCGTTCGCCAGATTGCCGTCGGCGGCGTGGTCGGGGTGGCCGGCGGGTGGCTGTTGATCCGGCTGTTCCGGATCTCGCTGCCCAACCAGGCGCTGTACCCGGTTCGGGCCATCGCCGCTGCCGGCGTGGTGTACGGCCTGGCCGGGGTGGCCGGCGGATCAGGCTTTCTGGCGGTGCTGTTGGCCGGGATCATGGTCGGCGACATCCGCGCGCCGTACAAGGGGGACGTGGAACGCTTCGCCTCCGGCATGTCCAGTCTGGCCGAGATCGTTGCCTTCGTGATCCTGGGACTGACCGTGTCGATCCGGTACATCGCAGACCCCGCAGTCTGGGTGCCCGGGCTGATCCTTGCGCTGATCCTGATCTTCGTGGTGAGGCCGCTGCTCGTCGGCGTGCTGACTCTTCCTCTCCGGCTCACCTGGGGAGAGCGGACGTTCGTGCTCTGGGCCGGCCTGAAGGGGGCGGTACCGATCTTGTTGGGGGCGTTCGTGTTGTCCGCGGGTGTGCCGTCCGCGCAGCGGATCTACGGCATCATCTTCGTCGTCGTGCTCGTCTCGGTGGTGCTCCAGGGCAGCCTGGTGCCGTCGGTGGCGCGATGGTGCAAGGTTCCGATGCGCTCGATCGAACCCGAACCGTGGGCGCTGGGCATGCGGTTCCGTCACGAGCCGGAAGGCTTGTTACGTCTGCAGGTACAGCCAGGGTCCAGGGCCGACGGAACCGCGATCGGCGACCTGGACATCGGAGAAGACGCCTGGATCAGCCTGGTGGGCCGGGACGGGAGGATGGTGCCCGTGAGCCGATCGACGGTACTCGAGGCCGGCGACGACGTGCTGCTGCTGGCACCGGACGATCGAGAGGTAACCGCCGTCTTCGGTCCTTCCCCTCCGCCGGCGACAGCCTGAATGGAGCCAGGTCAGCCCACGGTGACATGCGTGGGTGTGGAAGTCCGACGGTCGGAATCATGGGATGAACTCCGCGTCATGCACCATCGATCCACCGACCCGCGAGCCGGAGTCTTTGGAACCGAATGGAACTGGATCATCACCAGGTTCAGGTAGCTGCCGCTGCCCGGGTCCCACGTTGCGCCATGGCGGTCAGTCCTTCGCGCCGGGCAGGAACTCCTGCAGCTTCTGCTTGACGCCCTGTTTGACGAAACCCCAGGCATTCTCGTCACCGTGCACGATCGCGGACAGGGTCGAGGTCGCCTGATCCCACGTCGCATGCGGCGGGATGGGCGGGACGTCCGGGTCACAGCGCACATCCAGCACGGTGGGCCGGTCAGCGGCCAGCGCCTGCTCCCACGCCGACCCCAGATCGTCTCCACTGTCGACATTGACACCGCCAAGGCCCAGACTCCGGGCGAACGCGGCGTAGTCGACGTCCGGCAGCGTCTGCGACTCGGCGAACTTCGGCGATCCGCTCATCGCCCGCATCTCCCAGGTGACCTGATTCAGGTCGTTGTTGTGCAGCACCGCCACGATCAGCCGGGGGTCAGACCACTCCTGGTAGTAATGCGACACGGTGATCAGCTCGGCCAGCCCGTTCATCTGCATGGCACCGTCACCGGACAGGTCACCGGGGTAACCGAACACCTGCTTGACATCCCAGTCCCTCAGGCGTTCCAACACCTTGTCGCCGACCGTGTCTGCCATTCCGGACTCCTCACTGGATCTCGTCGCCGCGACGTCGAGCGAGATCATGTCTGCTACCCGCAAGGCAGGTACCCGACTGCAAGGCCGCGAACACGGTCCGTTGCAAAACCTGGCAACCCGAGGCCTACGGCTGATCCAGGTGCAGGTGGGCGCCGGGGGCGGGTGGCAGAGCCCGGTTATCGACGACGTAGCTGGCGATGTCGGAGAGTTTCTGGTTGAGCTGCTGAGAGAGCCGACGCAGCACAGAGAACGATTGGGTTGCATCCACGTTGTAGCGCTGCATGATGATGCCCTGGGCGATGCCGATCCGGTGCCTGGCATCGACCGCTTTGATCAGGTTGACTTCGTTGCGGCGATACGCGAGAAGCACCGATGCCTGCGCGCCGGCCACCCGGGCCAGGTCCAGGTCCTCGGTGGTGTAGGAATGCGGCGTCGCCCGGTACATGTTCAGGGCTCCGAACGAGCGGCCGCTGGTGAACAGATGGACGCTGAGCACCGATCGAATCCCCAGCTGCGCGGCCTTCGGACCCCACCGGGGCCAGCGCTGGTCGTCCGCGACATCGGACGAGGTCATCACAGCATCCTGGTAGACCGCTTCGACGCAGGGACCTTCGTTCAGGCTGTACTGCAGGTGGTCGACCTCGGTGACGGCCGGATCGGTCGCGCCGACCGTGGTGAACGCGTCCCGGCCCTGGCGCTCGGTGATGCCGGCGTGGTCGGCCAGTGCCGTGGCGACCAAAGCGCGGGTCAGCGCGCACAGCGGAACTTCGTCGGTCGAGGGCTTTGTCGCGCGTCTGACCTCGTCGATCAACAATTCGATCAACCGCTGTCGATCAGGTCGGTCCATCACAACGTCCGTCCGCGAAATTCCTCGAACTCGCCTGTTCCTTGACGGATCCGAGCTGTCGATCCGTCGCGGAACGGCAGGCGATAGCCAGCCCGATTTGCGGAGCACCAGCATGCTGACCGTACACCGCGGCCGGCGGCTCGAGCCGATCCGGCGGCGAGCAACCTGGCTGGATTGCTAAGAATTGGGCACAACTGCCATACGGGCGCTGCGTTGCCCGGTCAATGCAGCGGCCCCAGACCCCGAGGTCAAAATGGCGGCCCCGGGGTTGTCCGTTCAGTCGGGTTCCGCTCGTGGCCCGACGGGAGGAGCGTCCGTCGTGGCCCCCGCATGAAGAAGAAGCACCTCGGCCCGGCCGACATCGGGCTCGATCTGGGCCGGGGCACGGACTCACCGGCGTTCCGCTGGTTGATCGCCTGCAATCTGTTCGGCGCCCGGATCAGCCAGGACATCGCCGCCCGGGCATACCGCGAGCTGGATGATCTAGGTGTGCTCACTGCTGACCGGTTGGCTGAGGCCGACTGGCAGACGCTGGTCGATGCCCTCGGCCGCGGCGGCTATCGCCGTTACGCCGAATCGACCGCCCGCGAGTTGATCGACGTGGGCAGGCGGGTCCGGGATGACTACGGCGGTCGCCTCGGCCGATTACGCAGGCAGGTCCAGAGCCGAAAGGACCTGGCCGAGCGGGTCCAGGAGTTCAAGGGCATCGGTCCGACCGCGGCCGACATCTTCGTCCGCGAGATCGCGCCCCTCTGGGAACTCTGACAGCAGGGAATGTCACAGACCCGCGGCGCTCCCTGTCCTCTTCGGGCCGAATGCGCAGCTTCGGAAGGCCTGCCCTAGGGTCAACCGGACGACGGGGGCGGCGAAGAAGGGACGATCGGTGGCTGACAAGCCGAACGTGTTGATCATCTGGGGCGACGATATCGGGCAGTCGAATCTGAGCTGCTACAGCGACGGCGTCATGGGGTATCGCACGCCGAATATCGACCGGCTCGCCGACGAAGGCGCCAAGTTCACGGACTATTACGGCGAGCAGAGCTGCACCGCCGGCCGTGCCGCCTTCATCACCGGGCAGAACCCGTACCGGACCGGGTTGACGAAAGTCGGCATGCCCGGTGCCGACATCGGACTCCGCAGCGAGGACCCGACCATCGCCACCGCGCTCAAAGAACATGGTTACGTGACCGGTCAGTTCGGCAAGAACCACTTGGGGGACCGTGACGAGTTCCTGCCCACTGTGCACGGCTTCGACGAGTTCTTCGGCAACCTGTACCACCTCAACGCCGAAGAAGAGCCCGAGCAGCCGGACTACCCGACCGACGAGGACATCCCGGACTTCCGCAAGCGGTTCGGACCGCGCGGGGTCATCCGCTCCTGGGCCAACGCGGACGGCACCCAGCGCATCGAGGACACCGGGCCGCTGACCAAGAAGCGGATGGAAACCGTCGACGAGGAGTTCCGCGACGCTGCCGTCGACTTCCTGCGGCGCGCGAAGCAGGGGGACCAGCCATTCTTCTTGTGGTTCAACTCCACCCACATGCACTTCCGGACCCATCCGAAACCGGAGAGCATCGGCCGTGCCGGGCGCTGGCAGTCGGAGTACCACGACACCATGCTCGACCACGACGAACTCGTCGGTTCCCTCCTTGATGAACTCGACAGCCTCGGCCTGGCGGACAACACCATCGTGATGTATTCGACGGACAACGGCCCGCACATGAACAGTTGGCCGGACGCCGGCATGACGCCGTTCCGGAACGAGAAGAACTCCAACTGGGAAGGTGCGTACCGGGTCCCAGCGCTGGTCCGGTGGCCCGGAAAGATCGAGCCCGGCACGGTTCTCAATGGCATCGTCAGCCACAGCGACTGGTTCATCACGTTGCTGGCAGCTGCCGGCGACGCCGACATCGCTGATCGGCTCATGGCCGGCACCGAACTGGCCGGAACGACCTACAAAGTGCATCTCGACGGTCACAACCAGCTGGCGTATGTGACCGGCGAGGCGGACGAGAGTCCACGCAAGCACTTCTTCTACGTGTCCGACGACGGCGACCTCACGGCGCTGCGGTATGAGAACTGGAAGCTGGTGTTCCTCGAGCAACGCGCAGTCGGCACCCTCGACGTCTGGCTCGAGCCGTACGTCCAGCTGCGGGCGCCGAAGATCTTCAACCTGCGGACCGACCCGTACGAACGGGCCGAGATCACGTCCAATACCTATTTCGACTGGATGCTCGACCACGCCTGGCTCCTTGTTCCGGCCCAGGCATACGTGGCGCAGATGCTGGGAACCCTCGCGGAGTTCCCGGCTCGGCAGGCGCCGGCGTCGTTCAGCCTGGATCAGGTGTTGGAAAAGTTGCAGGCCGGTGCGGGCGGCAGCTGATTCGGTGACGACCTCATCAGGTCTCGGACGGACCACCGGGCGGAGCCGAAACCCGCCGCCCCTTGTCGACTCGCCGGCGTAGCGAGGGCACGAACTGGACGGGTTCGTCCGGCCTTCCGACCCGATGGTCCGGTGTTCTTGGGGTACCCAGAATGGTCGCGCCCTCACCCACCCCTACGGGTGAAATTTCGAAGGTGTGCCGGGTTCGGCATGCGAGTCGGTTGCCGTGGTCGGGGAGCCGAGGGGTCTGACAGTGCACGCCTCGGTCCGGGGCCGCATCGCCGTTCATTGCTGAAGTGTCGCCAGCGCCGCGCGACCGCCCAGTGCAAACGCAGCGGCCTGGCCGGCGGCCACCAGCGCGGGCCGACGGTAGCGGGGCCACAACGCGACCGGCACCATGCTCGTGCCGTGCAGAACTTCTACCGCGATGGCCAGCTTCACCATGTCCGACGTGGGAGCGAGCATGACCAGACCGCCCTGGACGACTTGCCGTGCGCCGAGCGCACCGACTACCAAGCGCGGAACTCCGTTGTGTCCTGGCGACTGTCGTCGAAGCGCGAGGACCACCGTTGCCACGCCGGCGGCCACGCTGAGCCCACCCCACAGGCGTGCCGCCATCATGCCGTTCACCCGTTGTGTCACCGTCGCCGCCTGAGCAGCGCGGCGAAACCACCAGCCAGCCCGGTCAATCCGGCGACCGCGAGCAGCCCATGGTGGTGTGATGCCCACAGCTGAGGATCGCTCGAGATCGATCGATCGGTGAAAGCCCCCCGCGTCCCGAAGTCCCGACCATCGGGGCCGTCGGCCGGTTCCCACAGGTTCTCCGGGGCATCCGGGTCGCGAGGCTGCTTGCTCTGCTGGGACTTGAACCCCGTCCGGCCCAGGTAGCGATCCAGAATCCCAGGCGCGAGCGCGTTCGCGGCCAGGGTGGCGGCGGTGCTCGCGCCGACCCAGTACTCGCGACGTCCCGGGTGGTCGGCCGCGTAGACAACTGCTCTCGCGGCGAACTCAGGTTGATAGATCGGCGGGACCGGCTGAGGATGCTTCGGCAGGCGCGACAGCACCCAGGAGAACTGCGGGGTGTTCATCGCCGGCATCTGCACCATGGTCACCCGCACCTTGCTCTTCTCGTGGAGCAATTCGCAACGCAGGGCCTCGTGGAAGCCCTGGACCGCGTGCTTGGCGCCACAGTAGGCGGTCTGCAACGGAATTCCCCGGTATGCCAGGGCCGAGCCGACCTGCACGATCGTGCCGCGTCCGCGTTCGGTCATCTTCGGCAGCACGGCCATCGTGGCGTACACGTATCCCAGGTAACTCACCTCCGTGGCCCGCCGATACTCCGTGGCCGAGATCTTCTCGAACGGCGCGAAGACGGAGGTGAAGGCGACGTTCACCCACACGTCGATCGGTCCGAGTTCGGTCTCGACCCGGTCGACCGCAGCCTCGACCGCCTCGGGATCGGCGACGTCAACGGGCACGGCCAGGGGTTTGCCGCCTGCCGCAGTGACGTCGGCAGCCGCGCCTGCCAATCCGATGGTCCCTCGCGCCAGGAGGGCGACCGCGTCACCTCGCCGGGCGAATGCCACGGCAACCGCACGGCCGATGCCGCCGCTCGCGCCCGTGACAGCCACAACCTGACCCACAGCACCCTCCAGCGTCCGGGAATGTCCCCGATGACGTCCCCGATCGGTGCCTCGGCCAACCACCCAACCGGTGTGCCCACGGCTGGCCGGCGACGCGTCGAGGACTTTCGGCGCGGCGTCAGAGTTTCGTCTTCATCGCGTCGTCGAATTCCTTGAGCCTGGTCTCGGCCGGCTTCGCGTAGGACTTCTGGTACTCGCCGATGGCCCGGCCAAGCCACTCTGGCAGCTCGCTCGGCTTACCCGCGAAGGAGAACGCGTACTCCCACGTTTTCGGGTTCCCCGACGATTGCAACGTTGCGCCGCGAAATGTCACAGGGGCACCCTTGGCGGCCGCCACCTTCTTGCCGTTGAGCGATCTCAGGTAGGCCCAGACGGGCTGCGGGTCGTCGCCGAATTCGGAGGGCAAGGACTTGAACCGCTGCTCGGTGATGAACGTTTCGACGTCCGGCCAGGTGAGGATGAACGGGATCTGGCCACCCCAGAGCTTGCCCTGCAACGCATTGTCGTCCCCGGACCGCATCTCCACCAGCTCAGCGGTCGGGTCGTACTGCTTGATGCCCACCCAGCCCTGCGGTGTCTGCACCTCGATGAACTGTGGGTCCACCTTGGTGCGGGTCTGCCGAGCTCTGTTCTCCATGTAATCCTCGGCCAGCACCTTCTCGGGGCCGATCGAGGCCGCGATGTGAAAGCGCAGCATCACCGGCTTCAGGCCGCGGGGTGCACCCTCGATCATCTGCCGACGGTCCTCGAACTGGTTGATGTAGGTGCTGAAGATGCCCGGCTGGACGCCGAACGCAACCACGCCGGTGGAGGTCTGGATCGACCCCTTGACCTGGTCCTTGGTGCTCGCGGCCACGCTCCCGCGGTCGGAGGCGCCGAAGTCGGGATCGAGTCCGTTCTCACTGATGCTGGGAATGTTGTGCAACTTGGTGACGTGGTAGCCGTAGGTCTCTTCCGGCTTCCCTGCGTCTTTCATCGACGCTCCGCCGTCCTTGCCAACCCTGAACATGTCCCGGCCGATTGCGGCCAGTTCCACCCGGACGGTCTCGGCCAACTTCGCTGCTTTGATCGGACTGAATTTGTCGCCTTTCTGCCTGGCGATCGCGGCTGAGGCGGCCTCCGCCTTCAGCTCGTCGTGCATTGGGAGCAACTGGAGACGCCGGTCCCGGGGCACTTCGCCGGTGGTGAAGACCGCCCGCATCTCCGCGGCCGCCCAGGCAAACAGCCGTTCGGCGGACGAGGCATTCTCTGGCAGGTCCTCGGGCGGATGTCGGATAAGCGACGCTGCTCACCACCAACGGCGCGATCCGGGCCACGGGGTCGTCCGCGTCGAGTTTGACCGGCAGGAAAGCCGTGGGCGCACCGGACGACTCGGTTGTGCTCTCCTTGCCGCTGAGCGACTTCTTCGCCGTCTTCGGCTCCATCAACGGTTGCACGGAAGCCGCCTCCTCCTCGGGTGCGCCGACGCTGACGGCGCTCCGTCCCACCCGACACCCGGATCAACTTCGCCCGCAAGGCGCCGTTCGGTCAGGTCAGCGCCCTGACCGGGTGAAACCGGCCACGGCGTGCTCTCACCTCGGCCACCGTGAGCACCGAGATCGATCCCTGGCGACAGAGCGGCGACCATGCACAACGGGGATCACGTCACCGACCACTGGCGAGCCGACGGACTACCGGGCCCGGTTGCCTCACCCGAGGTTCGAGGGTGAGCGACGCCGCGGGCCGATGACCCGGTCACCCGCCGAGGGTGACGTCGCGCTGACCGGTCGGCAGAACACTGCTTGCAGTGGATCCACTCCCGCCGCCCGTCAGGGTTTACCGGATCACCGTCTCCGGCCACCTGAGATCCGAACTGCAACCTGGTCGCCGAGCGATGGTCGAACGCCCGTGTGGGGCGTCCGGCCGAAGGGGATGTGCCGTGGCACGAGAGTTTCAGGGCAAGATCGAACTGGACGTTCGCGACTCCGTCGCCGACTGGGAGGCGTTTCTGCCCGCCAAGGCTCCGGCGGGCGCCCCGAACGTCCTCGTCGTGCTCTACGACGACACTGGCCAGGCTGCGTGGTCACCCTATGGCGGCCGCATCCAGATGCCGACCATGGACCGCCTCGCAGCGAACGGTCTGACGTACACCCAGTGGCACACCACGGCGCTCTGCTCACCGACGCGCTCGACCTTCCTGACCGGCCGCAACCACCATCTCAACAGCTTCGCCACGATCTCCGAGTCCTCGACCGGCTTCCCGGGCTACAACTCCCACATCTCGCCCGCTAACGTGACCATGGCGCACCTGCTGCGGGACGCCGGGCTAGGCCACGTTCTGGGTCGGCAAGAACCACAACGTGCCCATCGACGCGTGGACGGCGGGCTCTTCGCGCAAGGAGTGGCCGCTTGCCCAGGGCTATGACCACTTCTACGGCTTCATCGGTGGGGAGACCAACAACTGGTATCCATCGCTCGCGGAGGACAACCACTACATCGATCAGCCCTACCTCCCCGAGCACGGGTACCACCTGACGCAAGGACCTCGCGGACCAGGCCCTCCAGATGATCCGGGACGTGAAGCAGACCGAGCCCGACAAGCCCTGGTACCTGTGGTTCTGCCCGGGCGCCAACCATGCCCCGCATCACGCCCCGCAGGCAGTACATCGACAAGTACAAGGGCATGTTCGACGACGGGTATGAGGCGTACCGGGAGTGGGTGCTGCCCCGCATGATCGAGCAGGGCATCCTGCCTGCGGGTACCCCACTCACGGACGATGAACCCCATGCCCGACGGCACCTTCACCCAGACCGACCTGGTGCGGCCCTGGGCGGAGCTGACCGCGGAGGAAAGCGCCATGTTCTGCCGGATGGCGGAGGTCTACGCCGGCTTCTCGGAGTACACGGACGCGCAGGTCGGCCGGATCGTGGACTACCTGGAGGAATCGGGCCAGCTGGACAACACCCTCATCCTCTACTGCGCCGACAACGGCGCCTCAGGCGAGGGGAGCCCGAACGGGTCCGTCAACGAGGGCAAGATCTTCGGTGGCTATCCCGACGACCTCGAGGCCCAGAACCTGACCATGGTGGACCGGCTGGGCAGCCCCGACACGTACAACCACTATCCCACGGGCTGGGCGATGGCCTTCTCGACTCCCTACCGGATGTTCAAGCGGTACACCTACCAGGGTGGCGTGTGCGACCCGCTCGTCATCCACTGGCCGGCCGGGTTCAGCGGCCCGGGGCGAGGTGCGATCGCAGTACCACCACAGCACGGACATCGTGCCGACCATCCTCGAAGCCTGCGGGTCGAGATGCCCGCGACCTACAACGGCGTCGCGCAGAATCCGCTCTCCGGCGTCTCGATGGGCTACTCCTTCGATGCCCCAGCGGACGGGCCAACGCGGAAGCGGACCCAGTACTACGAGATGCTCGGCAGCCGTGGCATCTGGCACGATGGCTGGAAGGCCGTCACCGTCCATGGACCCGTGGCGGGCATCGCCGGCTTCGACAACGACCAGTGGCAGCTGTTCCACACGGACGTGGACCGGTCGGAGGCGCATGACCTCGCCGGACCAGCACCCGGACAAGGCGAGGGAGCTCGCGGACCTGTGGCTCCAGGAGGCCAGGGCCAACGACGTCCTGCCGCTCAACGACCTCCAGATCATCGGCAACCCCAAGGACTTCGAGACGTTCCTGACGATGGAGTTCCATCAGCCGGTACCGCCCAGCGGCAGGTACACCTACTACCCGGGCACCTCCGAGGTGCCCGAGCGGTCGGCGGCGAACGTG
The DNA here is from genome assembly GCA_963834185.1 of uncultured Actinomycetota bacterium. Taxonomy (GTDB): domain Bacteria; phylum Actinomycetota; class Actinomycetes; order Mycobacteriales; family Nakamurellaceae; genus Nakamurella. The sequence continues at coordinate 268,572 of CAWIAR010000008.1, read as the reverse complement.
CACAACGTCTCGTACAAGGTGCTTGCGGAGGTGGACCTGACGCCCACCACCCAGGGCATCATCTTTGCCCACGGCTCACGCTTCGGCGGTCACGCGCTGTTCATCAAGGACGGCACCGTGACCTACGCCTACAACTTCCTGGGCATCCCCCCGGAGGACCGTATCCAGGCGCCGGCCCCGACGTCCGGCAGGCACATCATCGGCGTCGAGTTCACCAAGGAGCGTCTGGGCGAGTATCGCGAGGGCGTCGGGCCCCTGAAGCTGTTCATCGACGAGCACCAGGTGGCGGAGCAGGAGATCCGGACCGTGCTCGGTCACTTCTCGCTGTGTGGCGAGGGCCTGTGCATCGGGTATGACTCCGCGGACGCGGTCTCCAGCATGTACGCCGGCATCGCGCTTCGAGTTCACTGACGGCGCTATCATCAAGGTCGTGTTCGATGTCGCGGACGACGCGTACGTGGACCTCGAGGCGCATCTCGCGGCGGCCATGTCGCGCGACTGAAGGGACCGTCACCGCAGGGCCTGCGGTATGTCTGATGCTCGCGCGCTAGCCTTCGTTCCGACAGGTCTCGGAACGCTGAGTAACCGCACGTCCGGAGGGCGCCCGTGGAGTTCGACCTTCGCGCTCTCAGAACGACCGTTCCGGCGCTGCCGGCGGCGCACGTTCCGCGACCGCGGCTGATCAACGCGCTGGACCGAGCCTCCACCCCGCTGACCCTGCTAGCCGCCGCCCGAGATGGGCAAGACCGTGCTGCTCAGTGAATGGGCGATGGCGCGTCCCGGAACTCTGGCCTGGCTTTCCCTGGAACGTAGCGATGACCATCCGGATGCGTTCTGGGGCATGGTGCTGGCGTCGTTGCACCCGGAACAGGGGTCAGCTTCGGCGTACGCCGACCTGGCCGGCGACGTCACGAAGCGACTGGTCGGCCTGGCTTCGGATCCAGCGACCGCGCCGGTCACGGTGGTCATCGACGACGCCCACCTGCTGAGCGACAAGGCGGTGCTCGAGCAACTCGGCACGCTGATCAAGGCGGCCCTTCCGGCGGTGCGTTTCATACTGGCCACCCGGTCCGATCCACTGCTGCCGCTGCACCGGCTCCGGATGAGCGGTCAGCTCACCGAGTTCCGTGCGGTGGATCTGGGCATGGATCTTGACGAGGTCGCCGCGCTGCTCGAGGTGCACGACGTCGTGCTGTCCGACTCCGATCGGCGGCGGCTGGCCGAGCGCACGCAGGGTTGGAGCGCGGGGCTCCGCCTTTCGGCGTTGCGCATGCAGGGCCGGTCCGACCCGACCGAGTTCATCGAGAGCTTCGCACTCGAGCGGCAAGCATCGGTGAGTACCTCACCGAGGAGGTGTTGATGCGCCTGCCGGCGCCATCCCGACAGGTGCTCATCGAGAGCAGTGTGGCCGAGGTCGTGTCCGGCCCGCTCGCCGACGCGATCACGTCGGCGTCCGACGGACACCGGGTGCTGACCGGACTCGCGGCGCGGAATTCCTTCGTCACCGCCGTCAGCCCGGACGGCGCGTGGTTCCGCTGTCACCCACTGCTCCGTGAAGTCCTTCGCAGCCTGCTCAGTGCGCAGCCGGATGCCGCCGCCGCCGCACATCGGCGAGCGGCGGCGTGGTTCGCCGACGAAGGCTTGACGGCCCGAGCGGTCCACCACGCCGTGCAAGCTGCGGATTGGGCGCTTGCTGCCGATCTGCTCCTCAACGGTGGCTGGGAAGCGTCGATCGTGCGGGGGCTGGGCGAACCGGCAGAACTCGCACCGATTCTGACCGCCGATCTGGCGTCCATCCCAGCCGACCAACATGCACGGGTGCTGACCGCCCAAGCGCTCGTGGCGGCCGCCACCGGGCAGTGGAACAGTGCCAGGGCGACCCTGGATCGGCTGGCCGGCATGCCCACCGACGGCTCGACGGCCAGATTGATCGCTTGCGCACTGCTGCTGGTGAGCCACCTCGACGGCGAGCTCTCATCGGTCGAAGAACACGCCGCCGCGGTGTCGCGGGATCGCAACGACCTGATCGCCATCTGGGCCATCCTGATCCGCGGCGAGGCCCGGTACTGGTCACAGCAATATCCCGAAGCCGGGTCCGATCTCGAACGGGTTTCCACCCGAGCGGCCGAGCTCGGGTTGCCGGCGCTCGCAGTCCGGGCGCTCGGCATGTTGACCTTGACGGCGACCGCAACCGGCCGACTGGATCCGGCCCACGAGTACGCGGAGCGGGGCGCCGACATTGCCAGGAGCCGGCTCGCGCCGGACGCCGGGATACTCGACCACACGCGGCGCCGCCGATCAGGTCGTCGGATCTCCGATCGTTGCTCTCGACCTCGGTAACGCGTATTTGGCCGCGATGCGCGGAGACGAGCCGATGGTCGAGCGACTGTTGGAGCGCATCGACATGGCTTTGGCCGACCTGGAACTCATCGAACCGGCCATGGTGGCCGGCGCGTGCATGATGCGGGCGAACCTGTTGGTGCGGCAACGCCGCCACGCCGAGGCGTGGGCGCTCCTGCAGGCGACACCGGTCACCGCATCGCCCAGTTCGTACCGGCTCGTCGTGATGCGGCGATGGCTGCTCGCGGAGATCATGCTCGGACTCGGGCGGCCGTCCGACGTCGACATCCCGGTCGATCGCGACCCCGATCTTCGCGGGCGGCTGACTCAGGTACGGCTGCTTCTTGCCCAGGGGCGGCCCAAGGACGCAGAGGACCTGGTCAGGTCGGTGGTCACCTCGCTGACCCCGTCGGCGAGTCCGCAGATCCTCATCCTGGCACTGCTGCTCCGGGCCGACATCGAGTTTCGCGAGGAACGGGAGGCCGAGGCGGTCGAGACTGCCGATCGGGCGATGGATCTGGCTGAGCCGCTCGGCCTGTTCTGGCCGTTCGGCATGGTGATCGACGAGTTGGGCCCGCTGTTGCTCAGGCACCCGCATCTGGCCGGCCGATGGCCGGTCGAGTTCCCGGACAACGCCACCGGTGAAACGGTGCCGACGCAGTCGACGGTCGTTGCCGATGACCTGACGGAGCGGGAGCTGACTGTCCTGCGGTGGATGACCACCTCGATGAGCGTGGCGGAGATCGCCGACGAACTGTGTGTCTCGGTCAACACCGTGAAACCCACATCAGCTCGCTGTACCGCAAGCTCGGCGCCGGCCGTCGGCGCGACGCCGTCATGGCGGCCCGGGAACTCCGACTGATCTGAGTCCCCCGGGCCCGGATCAGCCGCCGACCCGTCGAACCTCGAGCAGTCGCAGGGAATTGACCCTGATCCGGTTGATGACGCCGAACAGTGCGGCCTGATCGAGCGGGCCGACCAGGACGGTGACCCCGCCCGATTCGACGATGCGCAGGTCCTCGAAGACCAGCTGCAGCTCGGATCTCAGGTGGCCGGACACGGTGATCCGGTACCTGCTCGCCGAGCGATGGTCGACCGCGGTCACTCTCGACCGCCCATCAGGGTTTGCCGGGGGTGCGCCGTCGGATGGCACCACGTCCTGGAGTTCGTGACCGAGCGACTCGATCCGTTCGAGCACTCGGTGGAGCGCGATCTGGTCGAGCTCACCGCTGAGCTGCGTCGAGCCGCTTCCGGTCTGCACCCGGAGATCACGGAAGGCGGCGCGGGTGGCCGGCCCGACGGTGCCGGCGACACGGATGCGGTAGGTGACGATGCCCACCTCCCTGTTGCCCTGATCCAGCATGGGGCCGGTGGCGCGGATAGTCCTCACCCGCGCCGGGTGGTGCGGGCTCAGTCCCGGGCCGGGCCCGCGGCGAAACCGCGACCGAGGCCGAGGTGGACGTCGCCGCCGATGGTCTCCCGTCCGCGACGAGCAGCGCCCGCACCGTCCCCGTTGGTATGGGCCGCGCGGTGCCGGCAGATCACCCTCGGTGGATGAACCGGACTCGTCAGTCGCTGACGATGTCGCGGCCGTGCGCGGTGAGCGACCAGATGACCAGCAGGTCGAACGCGATGATGAGGATCGACCAGAAGGGGTAGTACGGGAGCCACATGAAACTTGCCACCGTGCTGACCACGGCGACGATCACCGCCACCGTTCTGGCCAGGACGGACCCGGTGAACAGACCGAATCCCGCGAGCAGGGCGATCACGCCCCCGACGATGTGCAACCACCCCCAGGTCGTGACGTTGAAGCGGAACACCCAGTTGGCGGTCACGCCGTAGAAGTCACCGTTGATCAGGTCGACCAGGCCCTGGACGACGTGGAAGAACCCGACCAGGACAAGCAGGATCCCTGCCGTTGCGGTGGCGGTGATGGCGAGTCCACTGCGACGCTCGGCGGCCATGTGATTTCCTCTGATCGGGCGATGTCGGGCATGTTGAACCTACCCCGCACGATCGGCGTCGGGCGTAGGCAGTCAGTCGGGGACCACGACTGCACGTTCCGGACCGTCGTAGCGCAGGATCCCCGGGAGCGCTTCGTCACGCTGCTCTCGGTCGTGCTGGACGGTGTAGGGCTCACCCGCGGCGGGGGAGCACCGTAGCCGGGATCAGCTTCCGGACAGCAGGTCCCACTTGTTGCCGAACGGGTCGCGAAAGACCACGACGTCCCCATAGGGCTCGTGCCGGGGTTCGCCGAGGACCTCGACCCCGGCGCCCCGGAGCCGGGACAACGTGCCGGAGAAGTCGTCGACGCGCAGGAACAGGCCGACCCGACCGGAGAACTGCCGGCCGATCGCGGTCACTTGCTCGGCTCCATCCGCCTTGGCCAGCAGCAAGCCGGTGCCACCACCGGCCGGCCGAACGACAACCCATCGCTTGGGGCGACCGTCGTTGGTGACCGACGGGGAGTCCTCGGAGACTTCGAAACCGAGCACGGCGGTGAAGAACTCGATCGCCGCGTCATAGTCGAACACGATGATGCTGACCAGGTCGAGGTGCATCCAGCGGAGGTTAGTCGGCCGAGGTGCGGTAGCGGAGACTGAGCAGGTCGACGTGAGGAAAGGGGCACAACAACGTGGCCGGCTCGAGGAGTGTCGTCGTGGTCGGCGGCGGAGTCGTGGGCGCAGCCGCCGCCTGGCGGTTGGCCGCGCACGGCCACCACGTCACCCTGGTCGAACGGTTCGGGCTCGGACACCGGCACGGCGCATCGCACGGCACGGCGCGGATCTTCCGCCATGCCTACCCCGACCCGACGTACGTCAGCCTGGCTGCGCGTGCCCTGGCCGGGTGGCTCCGGCTGGAGCGGCAGACCGGTGCGGCGGTGTACGAGCGCACCGGTGCGGTCGATCACGGTGATCCCGTCGCCATCCGGCAACTGGCCCGGGCACTTGGCGACGCGGGGCTGGAGTTCCAGATCTTGAGTCCGACGGCGGCCGGACCCCGCTGGCCGGGACTGCGGTTCGACACCGTCGTGCTCCACCACCCGCAGGCCGGTCGGCTGCATGCCGACCGCGCGGTCGCGGCGCTGTGGCAGGCCGCGACGAGCGCGGGCGCGGTGCTGCGGCCGGACACCCCGGTGCGCGCGATCCGGCCGCGGGCTGACCGCGTCGAGGTGGTGCTCGACGACGAGGTGCTGCGGCCCGATCAGGTTGTCGTCGCGGGCGGGGCGTGGACCGAGAAGTTGATAGGCCGGCACGTTCGCCTGCCGGCGTTGCGTACCACGCAGGAACAGCCGGCTCACTTTCCCAGCGACTTGGCCGCCGACCGGTGGCCGGCGTTCATCCACCACCCCACGTCCGACTTCGACATGGTCGGCGGCATCTACGGACTCGCCTCGGTCGACGGCGTGAAGATAGGCGAGCACGGCACCGGACCCGTGGTGGATCCCGATGGACGCGACCATCTCGCCGATCCGGCGGGGGTCGAACGGCTGCGCGCGTACGCGCGGGCCTGGGTGCCCGGCGTCGACGCCGCCGGCGCAGACCCGTTGACCTGCCTCTACACCACGACGCCCGATCATCATTTCGTCATCGACCGGGTCGGGCCGATCACCATCGCGGCGGGCTTCTCGGGCCACGGCTTCAAATTCGGCCCGGCGCTCGGCGAGCTGGTGCTCGACCTGGTGGAGGATCGCGGCGGTGTGCCGGACCTGTTCTCCCTGCGGTCCGCTCGTGCTCCGTCCGGGTCGGCCCGCTGACCGCGTCGTGGTCGTGGTCATGGTTCAGTCATTCCCATGACCGTCGGCGATCCGTTTGCGAGCAGCGAGCAGCTGGCGCACGTCGTGCCGTTACCGGCCGCCACCGTGCCGCTGCCGTCGCGGGCAGCGGTGGTCATCATCGGTGGCGGTGTCATGGGCGTCAGCACCGCCTGGCACCTGGCTGAGGCCGGGATCACCGATGTGGTGGTCGTCGAGCGCGACACCCTCGGCGCGGGCTCATCGGCCAAGCCGCTCGGCGGCGTCCGAGCGACCTTCTCCGATGCCAACAACGTGCTCCTCGGGCATCGCAGCCTGGCCGCGTTCGAGACGTTCGCACAGCGGTTCGGGACCCCGATCGGCCTGCACCAGGTCGGCTATCTGTTCCTGTGCCGCACCGAGGCGGAACTGGCGGCAGTGCAGGACAGCGTGCGACTGCAGAACAGTCTTGGCTGCAACAGCCGCATGATCACGCCGGCCGAGGCCCAGCAGATCAACCCGCTCCTCGAGCCGGCAGCGCTGCTCGGAGCCTCGTTCTCACCCCGGGACGGCTACGCCGAACCCGCGCTGGTAGTGGCCGGATACGCCGCGGCAGCGAAGGCGCTCGGGGTGCGATTCTGCGAACACACCGAGGTGTTCGATGCGGCCGGGCTGGCCGACGGATCGCACCACATCTCCACCCGCCGCGGGGACATCCGGGCCGACACGGTGATCATCGCCGCCGGCGCCTGGTCGACGAAGCTCGGCGCCATGCTGGGCGTCCACCTGCCGGTGCAGGCGATCCGTCGGCAGATCGGACTGACCCCACAGGTGGCACGGTCGCACCCGACTGTGCCGTTCACCCTCGACCTGTCGACCACGCTGTACTTCCACAACTACCGCAATGGTCTGTTGCTCGGCATCTCGAACCGGGACGAGGAACCGGGGTTCTGCCGGGAGTTCAGCTACGGCTGGACAAGGGCCTTCGACGAGGCCGCCGACATCGTCGCTCCCTCGTTGGTCGGTCAGCCGCTGGTCGGCGGCTGGGCGGGGCTGTATGAGAACACCCCCGACCACAACGCGCTCATCGGCCGCGCCGACGTACCCGGGGTGTTGTACGCAACCGGGTTCTCCGGGCACGGCTTCCTTCAAGGACCGGCCGTGGGTGAGATCGTCCGCGACCTGTACCTCGGCCGGGAGCCGTTCATGGATCCCACGCCGTTCACCGCCGCTCGATTCGCGTCCGGCTCGGTGCTCAACGAGGTCCACATCATCTGATCCGCTCTCGTACGGTGGAGGTCGACCACCCACCCCGCGACCCCGAAGCTTCCGACCGAAGACCGACGACGAGGACAGCCAGATGAGCGCCGATTTCCCGACCACCGACGAGATCGCATCCGATGTGGCGCGCGCACTGAGCGCAGTCGGTGTCGACACCGACGCCGTCGCCGGCGACACCGAGGTCCACTCGCCGATCACCGGCGGGGTGATCTTCTCGGTGCGGACGCAGACCGGTGCTCAGGTCGAGGCCGCGGTGGCCGAGGCGGCCGAGGCGTTCAAATCCTGGCGCGAGGTGCCCGCCCCGATCCGCGGCCACCTGGTCAAGCGCTGGGGTGAGCTGCTGACCGAGCACAAGGCGGACCTGGCGACGCTGGTCACCGCCGAGGTGGGCAAGATCCGTTCCGAGGCGCTGGGCGAGGTCCAGGAGATGATCGACATCGCCGACCTGGCCGTCGGGCAGTCTCGACAGCTGTTCGGCAAGACGATGCCCTCGGAGCGTCCCGGGCACCGGCTGGCCGAGAGCTGGCACCCGCTGGGCGTGGTTGCGGTCATCTCGGCGTTCAACTTCCCGGTCGCGGTCTACGCCTGGAACACCGCGCTGGCACTGGTGGCTGGGGACACCGTGGTGTGGAAGCCGGCCGAGGCCACCCCGTTGACCGCGTTGGCCACCGACGCGCTGTTGGCGCGCGCGGCCCGGGATGTCGGCGCCCCGGAGGGCTGCACCACGTGGTGCTCGGCGACCGCCGCGGGGCAACAGTTGGTCGAGGACAGCCGGGTAGCGCTGGTGTCTGCGACCGGATCGGTGCGGATGGGGCGCCAGATTGCCCCGCTGATCGCCGCGCGCTTCGGCCGCGCACTGCTCGAACTCGGCGGAAACAACGGGGCCATTGTGACCCCCAGCGCCGATCTCGACCTGGCGCTGCGTGGCATCGTCTTCGCTGCCGCCGGCACCGCCGGCCAGCGCTGCACGACGCTGCGGCGACTGATCGTCCACGACTCGGTGGTTGACCAACTGGTGCCGCGGATCGTCGATGCCTACAAGACATTGAACATCGGCAGCCCGACCGCCGACGGCGTGCTGGTCGGCCCGCTGATCAACGAGAACAGCTCTCAAGGCCCAGCAGGCCGCGTTGGCGGCGGCCGTCGAGCAGGGGGGCGAGATCCTGTTCGGAGGTGAGCGGGTGCTCGCCGAGGAGCAACCGGAGGCGTTCTACGTCCAGCCGGCCGTCGTCCGGATGCCGGCGCAGACCGCGGTGGTTCACGAAGAGACGTTCGCGCCGATCATGTATGTGCTCAGCTACGACTCGCTCGACGAGGCCATCGAGGTGCACAACGCGGTGCCGCAGGGCCTGTCATCGGCGATCTTCACGGGCAACCAGGCCGAGGCCGAGAGTTCATGTCGGCCGGCGGTTCTGATTGCGGGATCGTGAATGTCAACATCGGCACGTCGGGCGCGGAGATCGGCGGAGCGTTCGGCGGTGAGAAGCAGACCGGTGGTGGCCGCGAGTCCGGCGCCGACTCGTGGAAGGCCTACATGCGGCAGGCGACCAACACCGTCAACTTCTCCGGCGAGTTGCCGCTGGCGCAGGGCGTCGAGTTCCTCGTAGATCACGTGCATTGGTCGGCCGGGGTCGAAACGCCATCGGGTTGCGGTGTCCGGACCTTGTTCACACGGCGATGACCGCCGTCCACCCGGACGGTCCAGCCGCGCGCGTCGAGACTTTCGAGAAGCGGGATGGCCACCCGGCGGGTGGTGTCCAGGGCCTGGCGGGCCTGGCTCGCGGTGAAAGGTTGTGGCAGCCGAAACAGTTCGCGCATGGCCAGCGCCGGAGCCGTCGGGAGCAGGACGACGCCGTCGCCGAGTCGGAGGATCCGGCCGGCCCGCTCGGCCGCCGCGAGCTCGCGGACGCCGAGGTGCAGAGCCGCGAGGTCGCCGGCTTCCGGTGCGTGGAAAGGTGTTGCTCGCAAACGATCTTCCAACTCCGCGATCGCTCCCTCGACGGGACCGAGGTCGGCCCTGCCCCCAGCGAGCCAGAGGTGGCCGCCCTGTTCCTCCACGCCGGCGGCCTGCACCACCGCGTCCAGCAACACCGCATCCGGCAGGGCGAGCAGGTCGACAGCGGCCCCCCGGGAGAGACCGGTGGCCAACGGATCTCGTTGACGGGCAGCTGCGAGCTCGGTCTGGAGCCGGTGTTGCCAGGAGCGGAAAACCGGCTCGTGCACCCACCATCCGTCGATGACCCTGACGTCGTCCGGTGCGGTCGCAGCGGGGTCGTCCAGCACGCCGAGCCGGCGCAGCTGCTGTTCGCGAACCGCGCCACGCCTGGCGACCTCGACACGGACGTCGCCGGTCGGCTGCATGGTGCTCAGGGCGGTCGCCCGCCGGGCGCCGGCCCCCCGCCGACGCAGCGCGGGAGGATCCGCATCAAGGACTTGGGCTCCGCCGAGTACCCGGCGGCTCCCCGGATGTCGCAGCACCAGTCGATCGCCGAGCACCAGCGGTAGCTCACGAGCCAGCACCAGCCGGGCGTGGTCGTCGTCGAAGGTGCGCAGCCGGGCCGGAACCGCGGCGGTGCCCACATGCACGGTGAGGCGCTCAGGGACATCGGTGAGGGCGGCGCCGGTGGCCCGACGGACGTCGATGAGCCCGGTCACCGGCCACGCGTCAGGGGTGACCAGGGCGTCCCCGCGGGTCAGGCGCTCGACGGGTACGCCCCGCAGATTGATCGCGGCCCGACTCACCGGCCCCACCCTGGACTGGGGTTCGCCGTGGATCTGCAGTCCGCGGACGGTGACCGGGGAAGTCGGCTCGGCGCCCACGAGCTGCAAGCGGTCGCCGACCGCCACGGTGCCGGCGGTCAGGGTGCCGGTCGCCACGGTTCCGGCGCCGGTGATGGAAAACGCCCGGTCCACCCACAGCCGCACCCGGGTGTCGGTGATCGGCGGCGGAAGTCGTCCGAGCACCTCGTCCAGCGCGGTCCGCAGGGTGGCAAGGCCGGTGCCGTCGACCGCGGACACCGAGATGGCCGGGGCGTCGTGCAGCCCGGTGGCCGCGAGCTGCTCGCGGGCCTGGGCAAGCGCAATGGCCCCGCCGTCGGAGGCCCGATCGACGCGGCTGATCACCAGTACTCCGTGCTCGATGCCGAGGGCGGCCACGGCGTCACGATGATCACTGGACTGTGCCCGCCAGCCTTCGTCGGCGGCGACCACGAAGCACACCACCGGCGCCGGACCGAGGCCGGCGAGCATGTTGCCGAGAAATCTTTCGTGCCCGGGTACGTCGACGAATGCCACCGGCCGTCCCGATGGCAGGGTCGTCCAGGCGAAACCGAGATCGATGGTCAGCCCGCGGCGGCGCTCCTCGGCCCACCGGTCGGGCTCCATGCCGGTGAGCGCGCGGACCAGCGTGCTCTTCCCGTGGTCGACGTGGCCGGCGGTCGCGACGACGTACATCTCAGCCGCATCCTTCGCCCTGATGGCGGCCCACCGCGGCGAGCACGGCGGCCAGCAGCCGGCCGTCATCGTGTTCGGACACGCAGCGCAGGTCGAGAAGACAAGCCCCGTCGTGCACCCGCGCCAGCACCGCCGGGTTCCCGGTGCGCAGTGGCGCCGCGACCGATTCGGGCAGTCGAACCGCCCAGCCCGGGAGTGGCACCCCTGGAGCCCCGCCACCGCCGACCCGGCCCTCGTGCGGCACCACACTCGCGGTGGTGCCCGTGGTCACGATGCCTGCGGCGAGCCGCTCGGCCCGGGCCCGGAGCCGGTCGGCGTCGGCGTGCAGGGCCTGCTGGACCGGCGTGCGGCCGGCCACCAGGGTCGCCTCCAACGCGGCCAGGGCGAGCTTGTCGGCCCGGACCGCGCGAGCAAGCGGATGCGCGGCCATCCGGGCGATGGCCTCGGCACGGCCGAGCAACAGCCCCGCTTGCGGACCGCCCAGCAGCTTGTCGCCGCTCGCGGTGACCACATCCGCCCCGGCGGTCAGCGCTGAGGCCGCGTCCGGTTCGTCGGGCAGCAGCGGGTCGGGCGCCAGCAACCCGCTACCCAGGTCCGCGACCAGCGGCAGCCGGTGCTCGTCGGCGAGGGTGCGCAGCTCGGCGATGGTCGCGGACCCGGTGAAGCCCTCGACCCGGAAGTTGCTGGGGTGCACCTTCAACAGGCATCCCGTTTCGGGCCCGATGGCGTCGGCGTAGTCGCGCAGCCGGGTGCGGTTGGTGGTGCCCACCTCGCGCAGCCGGGCGCCGGTCGAGGCGATCAGGTCGGGGAGGCGGAAACCGGCGCCGATCTCGACCAGTTCGCCGCGACTGACCACTACCTCCCGACCGGCAGCGAGTGCCGTGGTGGCCAGCACCAGGGCGGCCGCGCCGTTGTTCACGACCAGTACGTCCTCGGCGGCCGGGCAGGCCGCGAGCAACGCGGCGCGGGCTGCTCCCCCACGTCGAGATCGGACACCGGAGACCAGATCGAGTTCCACGTCGACGTAGCCGGCCGCGGTCACGAGCGCGTCCACCGCGGCGGCGGACAGCGGTGCCCGGCCCAGGTTGGTGTGCACGACGACGCCGGTGGCGTTCAGCACCGGACGCAGCGCCGACGGGGTGCGGGTGGCGAGGTCGGTCAGCAGCACGTGTTCGACCTGGCCGGGTTCCAGCTGGCCCAGGCGGGCGCGTTCCTGCACGTCGCGGACGACGGAGCGGACAAGCGGGTCGCCGAGCCGTTCGCGGGCCGAGCGCACCGTTGGCAGTGCGAGCAGATCATCCGTCCTCGGGATCAACCTGCGCGCATCGGTGTCGGCCACGCCTGCATTGTTCACGTGTTCCGGGGCGGTGCCGCGTCGGCAGGCCCTGCGCGGCCGGGCCATGCGTGGCGGAGGCGGACGGGAATCGAACCCGCCAGGCCGAGATCCTCGACCTCACCGGTTTTGAAGACCGGGGGGACCACCAGGAACCCACACGCCTCCCTGCGTGCCGACCCTAACCCGGCGGCAGGATGATCAATGCGGCGGTCAGTGGTCAACACGGCGATGAGATGGGTCAACGCAGCATCTGTCCCAGCGCGGCGAACCGCAGCATGTGCGCCTGGCCGCTGTGCAGGGCGTACTCGTCGATCATCTTGATCAGCGTGTCTCCCAGCGGCTTCCCGTGGCCGAGCCCCGGAGAGTCCAGCCTCGGCAACAACTCGATCGCCGCTGCGGAGCGCTCGACCTCATCCAGGTACCGCTGCACATCCTCGTCGACCGTCTGTGCGGTTCCGCCGGCGAAGTCATCGTCGCCGTACGTCTCGATTCTTTCGCCACCGCCGAGCCCCCAGCTCAGGCAGACGTGCTCCATCTGCTGCATGTGTCGGATCAGCCCGAGGACCGACAGTTCGACAGGCGGAACCGACCAGGCGGCCAACTGGGCGGGCTCGAGGTCGCGCCATTTCCGTTGGAACTCATGTCGTTGGTACTCGAGCCAGCGGATGAGACCGACCCGTAGGTCGCTCTCGGGTCTCGGCTGGTCCCACCGGGTGAAGTCGAGCGAGGCGAAGGTGGGGGGTGCCATGCGGTGGCCTCCTCGCCGAGTCAGCGGCTGTTCCCATCGAGTGTGCACCGGTCGTCAGTTGTTCGCGACGAGCCATCCGATCATGGCGCTGCCCGCAGATCCGAGCGCGATCACTACGCTTGCGGGAGTGAACGGGACGCAGCTGACATCGACGATGGTGACCAACCCGGTGCGGTTGACCGGGTACGCCCACGGCGGCGGCTGCGCGTGCAAGATTCCGCCCGGCGAGCTCGAAGAGGTGGTCCGCGGTCTCGTCGGCCAGACCAGTGGTGACGTCCTGGTGGGCCTCGACGACGGCGACGACGCGGCCGTCGTCCGGGTGCGCGACGACCTGGCCGTGTTGTCCACCGCCGACTTCTTCACCCCGGTGGTTGACGACGCCTACGACTGGGGGCGGATCGCGGCGGCAAACGCACTGTCCGACATCTACGCGATGGGCGGCCGGCCGGTTGTCGCGATCAACCTGGTCGGTTGGCCCCGCGACGTGCTGCCGCTCGAGTTGATGACCGAGGTGCTTCGTGGTGGTTTGGCCGTCGCCGCGGAGGCGGACTGCCCGGTGATCGGCGGCCACTCGATCGACGACCCGGAACCCAAGTACGGCATGGCCGTCACCGGTGTTGCGGATCCGAACAGATTGCTGCGCAATGACGCTGCGGCACCAGGTCTGCCGTTGACCTTGACCAAGCCCTTGGGACTCGGTCTGCTCAACAACCGGCACAAGCAGACCGGAGAGGTGTTCGGTGAGGCGATCGCGACGATGATCGCACTCAATCGGGACGCCGCGGACGCAGCCCTGAGTGCCGGCGTGCGTGCGGCGACCGACGTGACCGGCTTCGGCTTGCTCGGGCACCTGTACAAGCTGTGCCGCGCCTCCGGGATCGGCGCGGTGATCGAACTCGATGCGGTGCCGGTGCTCGACGGTGCGCGAGAAGCGTTACGGGAGGGCTTCGTTCCCGGTGGGTCCCGCCGCAACCTCGACTGGGTGCGGCCGCAGCTGACCGACGCCGGCAGGGTCACCGAGGACGACCTGATCCTGCTGGCCGACGCCCAGACCTCGGGCGGCCTCTTGGTTGTCGGTGAAGTACCGGGTTATCCGGTGATCGGCCACACCGTCCCCGGGTCCGGCATCACCATCCGCTAGCGCCGGCCCCGGGCAGGTGCTGGTGACGTCGGGATCCCGGGGGCTGCGAGGATCAACTTCGACCACGAGGATGAAGTTGTTGCCTGGTGTCCCACCTGTCACATGTGGGCCGAAGTTGATCCTCGCAAGGGGTTGAGTTGCTGAGAGTTGCTGCTGAGGTTGAGAGTTCGGCGCCATCTCCAGCCCGAGATTGCGAGGATCAACTTCGACCGCGAGGATGAAGTTGTTGCCTGGTGTCCCACCTGTCACATGTGGGCCGAAGTTGATCCTCGCCAGGTTGAGAGTTGCTGTGGGGGTTCAGAGTTCAGCGACGCTCGCCGGAACGGTGGCCCGACCGGATCGTGACGGCGGTCTGTGGATAACTTCGGTTGTGGCCGGGGCACTGTCGGACCCTCTGAGTACCGTTCTTCATATGGCAGGCAGTGCAACACCTCTGACGGAACGGCGACAAGCCGGCGCCGCCTACGGCGCGCCGCTGCGGGACCAGCACCAGGTCGGTCCACCAATGCCCCAGCGATCAACTGGGGGAGTTGGTCGGTGAACTGGCGGAGCTGCCGCGCTCGGCGACGGCGCAGCTGGCTGCGGTGGTCGCGGACGCGGAAGCGCGGGGGGTGGTGGAGGCGTCGCAGTGCGCGTCGACCGCGGCGTGGGTCGCCGAGTACGGCTGGCACGTCCGCCGCGACGCGTACACGATCGCGAAGGCGGCGAAGCTGCTGCGCCGCCCCGACCTGACCGACGTGGCCGACTCGGTGCTCACCGCCGATGTGGACCTGGGGACGGCGGTGGTCGTGCGGGCGAGTTCGACAAGCTGGCGCCGGACCTTTCGGACGAGGCCAAGCCGGTGATCCTGCAGCAGATGCTCGCGGTCGGCGCGGACTGCGGACCGTCGGGTGTGCGCAGGTTGAAGCAGGAACTGCTCCCGGTACGGCGTCAGGGCGGCGAGTTCGACCGGCACCAGCACCGGTGCCGGCGGCAGATCGACCTGTCGCGCCGGCCGGGAAACCTCACCCGGGGTGTGGGACTACCAGCTCACCTTCGACAACGAAGGCCGCGCCGTCCTGGAAGCCGCCATCGGACCGCTGTCGGCGCCCAGGGTCGACAAGGACGCCGACGGCCGAGCCGTGGGCCCCGGATGACCGGCCGGCCGGGCGGCGCCGGGGGGAAGCCCTGATCGAGGCGTTGCGCCGGTCGGTGACCGCCACCCACCCCGGCACCGGTGAACCCACCGGCAACCCCAAAGCGGTGGTGATGCTCACCCTGGACTTCGCAACACTGAGAGCCCAGTACGGCGCCGCCCCGGTGTTGGGCACCGTGGCCGACGGGGTGCTGCTCGGCTGCGACACCGTCCGCAAACTGGCCTGCGACGCCGCGATCATCCCCGTCGTGCTCGGCGCCGCCGGGGAGATCCTGGACCAGGGCCGGGAACAGCGACTGTTCAGCAAAGCCCAGATCCGCGCCCTGTGGCTCCGCGACCGCCGTTGCACGTTCCCCGGCTGCCGAGCGCCGGCCGCCTGGTGCGACGCCCACCACCTGATCCACTGGATCGACGGCGGCCCCACCGACCTGGACAACGCCGCGTTGTTGTGCGGCCGGCACCACACCATCGCCCACCGCGACCGGCTGGCCGGCCGACTCACCGACCACGGCATCCAATGGGACCGACGACCAGGCTCCTACCACCCACCCGACCCGCCGCCCGCGTGGCCAACCGGCACCACCGGCCCGGACCGACCCTCACCCCAGCGCCCGCCGGGTCGCAACGACCTCGGCCGCTCCCAGCGAACACACCCTGCAAACCGAAACGAGACCACCGGCCGGGGCGTCAATCCAAACCGACGGACGTAGGCCGACAGGTGGTCCAGAAACCATGGCGACAACGAACTCCGAGTTCGGTGCGCCCGTCTGCGCCCACCTGCGTTGCGTTGGGGTGCTGGTCCGAGGGACTAGGCAAGTAACGTGTCAGCCGACCGTGGTGATCGAGTCGTCGGTGACGCCCGCTGCCCGGCGCGCGGCCAGCCGGCGCTTCTGTGGCTCGATGGTGTAGCGCGGATCCTTGGCGGACTCGATGCCCGCCTCCAACACACCGAACCGGGTCAGTGCCGAAGCTGCGAGCAGCGCCAGGCCGGATGCCACCGCCACGCCACGCCGATGCCCGCCGACCAACGCGCCGACACCACCTGCAGCGGTGAGCACTTCGCTCCAGCGCAGCATGGCTCCGGGCCGCCCCTGGTGCAGCGGCTCCGCAGCCACCGGATCCATCCGACGGTGCATCACTCTTGTCGCTGCCAACTCGGCAGCGGCACCGATCACCGCAAGGGTGCGGGCCGGACGGGTCTCGGCGACCGGCGTGGTCACCATGGCCAGGCCGCCCGACGCCAGAATCGCCGAGCTCACGAACACGAAGGGCAACTCCTCGCGCGCGGCATTCCACGTGGGCGTGGCGGTGTCGGCGAGCAACACCGCCGTGTACGCGGCCAGCGGAGGACCGAGAGCTGCGGCCACCACGTCCGCGCCCACTTCCACGATCGGCAGGACCCGGCGCAGTCGGCCGAGCGGGAACCGGCTGCCCGTCATGGCGTCGATCTCGAGCGCGGTGGCCATCCCGGCCCCGACGCTGAAACCCGCCAGGATCCACGACCCCACGTTCATCGGCGAGGTGAGCTTGACCGTGCGCAGCATGTTCAGGAAGCGTTCCGGCCGCCCGAGATCTTTGACCAACGCGGCCGCGCCGACCCCGATCGCGATGACTGCGGCCAGCCGAGAATTGCGCCGCAGGATCGGCCGTCCGGTGAGCCGCGCGCCGGCGGCGAGCATGCCCGAACCACCTGCGACGCCGCCGAGGAACAGGTACGCCGCGATCTCGTGTCCCCACGGGGCCGGCTTGACCACCGGCCGTCCGTAATACGAAGAGAATGCAGCCTCCGGCACCATCGGCATCTCGCGTGAGCCGTCGGCCGCACCGGCGCGCGCACCGCCCGCAGCACCGCGGTTGCCCCGACGCTTGCCACCCCGGCGTCGTCCACCGACCGGTTCGGGTGGACGCAGGCTGTCGAACTCGGAAGTGGTCATCGGCGACGTCCGGTGAGGAACGACGCGACCACCGCGGCGATCATCCCGACCGCGGCGACTCCCGCCCGGTTGAACATCCGCGGTAGGTCGGCTGTCGGCACTCGTGGGTCCGGTGGCAAGCCGTAGACCTCAGGCTCGTCGAGCAGCAGGAACACCGACCCCGTACCGCCCACGCCGTCCAGTTCGTTGGCGCCGTACAGCCGGGCCTCGGTCATTCCCTGGGCGTGCAACTCACGCACCCGGTCCTTCGCCGTGGCCACCAGATCGTCGTGATCTCCGAATTTGATGGACGTCGTCGGGCAGGTCTGGGCACAGGCCGGCGTCTGGCCGTCCACCAGCCTGTCGTAGCAGAGCGTGCACTTCTGGGCGACGCCGGTGTTGGGCACCTCGGCCTGGTCGGCGGCGTGCCGGGTGTCTGGCGGACACCGTGCCGTCGTCGCGCCGCTCGATGACCCCGAACGGACAACCAGCCACGCAGGTGCCGCAGCCGTTGCACACGTCGTCCTGTACGACGACGGTGCCGAACTCGGTACGGAACAACGCCCCGGTGGGGCATACGTCCAGGCAGCCGGCATGGGTGCAGTGCTTGCACACGTCCGACGACATGAGCCAGCGGAATTCGGGGGTGTCCGGTGGCGTGACGTCGACCGGGTCGGGCAGCGCGCCCACCGCATCCGCGCCACGCACGCTCGGCATGCCGAGTTCCACCAACATGCGCCCGGACTCCCGGGCTTCCACGATGCGATCGACGCCCTGTTCGATGAATGCCACGTGCCGCCAGGTGCTGGCGCCCAGGGAACCCGTGTTGTCGTAGGACGACCCGAGCAGTTCCAGCTCACCGTCGCGGGGGTTGTGATTCCACTCCTTGCAGGCAACCTCGCAGGCCTTGCAGCCGATGCAGATGGAGGTGTCGGTGAAAAACCCCTTACGGTGCTGCGGGTTTGTCCAGTTCGCATCGCGGGTGGGGTCGGTCGGACCCGACAGCTGGCCCATCAGCCCCACCTCCCCGCATCGCGGAGCGCTGCCCTGGCCATCAGCATCAGGACCCCTCTCCGCGATCATCAGCGTCGTCCCCGGCCGGCGGATCGACAATCTCACGGGCTCGGTCGGTGATCCGGGAATTGTCGGTGTGCACAGTGGTCCCGGACCGTGACTGGTACTCGGAGACCAGCCGCAACAACGCCTCGCCGGAGGGCCGACGACCGGGCCGGATGTCGCAAGAGCCGGCCTTGGACTCCTGGATCTGGACGTTGGGATCGAGCACGATGCCGAGCAGATCATTCGCCGCGTCGCCGCTGACCACCGCGTCGCCGCCGACGCCCCAGTGATACGGCAACCCGATCTGGTGGATGGTGCGGCCGCCGATGACCAGCGGCGTCATCCGGTCGGTGACCAGCACCTTGGCCTCGATGGCCGCGCGCGGCGAGATGATCGTGGCCCAGCCGTAGCTCTCCAACCCGACCTCGGCAGCCAGCGCTGGGGACACCTCGCAGAACATCTCCGGTTGAAGTTCGGCCAGATAGGGCAGCCAGCGGCTCATCCCGCCGGCGGTGTGGTGCTCGGTCAGCCGGTAGGTGGTGAACACGTACGGATAGACGTCAGCGCCCGGTTCGTCGGCACTGGGCGCCCATAGGTTGTCCTTGCGCGGGAACAGGATGCGTGCCGGGCTCTGCTGCTGGGGATACAGCAGATTCGCGATCGGCGACTCCTGCGGCTCGTAGTGGGTGGGCAGTGGCCCGTCCAGCATCCCCTTGGGCGCGAACAGCCAGCCCTTGCCGTCGGACTGCATGATGAACGGGTCGTCGCCGGCCAACGCATCGGGCCCGCCGACGTCGGGGTCGGGTCGACTTCCGGGCGCACGGTCGACGACGAAGTCCGGCACGTCGTCGCCGACCCAACGGCCCTTCTCCGCGTCCCACCAGATGTAGCGCTTGCGTTCGCTCCACGGCTTGCCGTCCGGGTCGGCGGAGGCCCGGTTGTACAGGATCCGCCGGTTCGCCGGCCAGGCCCAACCCCACTCGGACTGGCTGGGACTGCTGCCACCGCCCGGCACCCGGTCGGCGGCATGGTTGATGCCGTCCGCGTACACCCCGGCGTAGATCCAGCAGCCGCACGCCGTCGAGCCGTCGGCGCGCAGCTCGGGGTAGCCGGACACCGGCTTGCCGGCATTCGGTCCGGTGCGGTGAGAGCCGTTGATTTCGGCCAACACCGCCTCCGCGTCGGGTTCGCCGTGCTCGTCGGTCGGGTAGTCCCACGTCAGGTCCAACAGCGGGCGGTCCCGCTCGTCCGTGGAGTCCGCCAGTTTCTGTCGGATCCGGATCCCGAGTTCATGGAAGAAGGTCAATTCGCTCTGGCACTGACCTGGCGGGTCGACCGCCTTCTCCCGCCACTGCAACAACCGCTGGGTCTGGGTGAAGGTGCCCGCCTTCTCGGTGTGCGTCGCGGCCGGCATGAAGAACACCTCGGTCGCGATGTCCTCGGTGCGCAACTCACCGGAGGCGATCTCAGGGCCGTCCTTCCACCAGGTCGCCGACTCGATGAGCTGGAAATCACGTACCACCAACCACTTCAGGTGCGACATGCCCATGCGCTGCATCCGGCCGTTCGCCGAGCCGACCGCCGGGTTCTGGCCGAGCAGGAAGTAGCCCTGGACCTTGTCGGCCAGCATGTCGGTGACCGTCTGATAGGTGCCGTGCGGGCCGGACAACCGGGGGAGATAGTCGAAGGCCCAGTCGGTCTCGGGCGTGGCTGCGTCTCCCCACCAGGCCTTGAGCAAACTGATCGTGTAGGCGTCCGCGTTGGTCCAGAAGCCCTTCTGCTTCTTCGAGGCGATCGCGTCCAGGTAGTCGGCGAACGTGTCGTGCCGACCTACCGTGGGCATCGGCAGGTAGCCGGGCAGCAGGTTGAACAGCGTCGGAATGTCCGTCGAGCCCTGGATGCTGGCGTGTCCGCGGAGCGCCATGATGCCGCCACCGGGGCGACCGACGTTGCCCAGCAACAGTTGCAGGATCGCGGCCGTGCGGATGAACTGGGCGCCCAACGTGTGCTGGGTCCAGCCGACTGCGTAGGCGAAGCAAGTGGTGCGTTCTCGGCCGGAATTCTCGGTGACCGACGCCGCCAGGTAGGCGAAGTCGGCCGGGTCGATGCCGCAGATCTCGCGCACCATCTCCGGGGTGTAGCGGGCGAAGTGCCGCTTCAGGATCTGGAACACCGTGCGGGGATGCTGCAGTGTCTCGTCCCGGAGCACCCTGGCATGTTCGAGCGCCGGGCCGCCACTGCCGTGCTCGTCTCCGGCTGCCCGCGCCGAGGCGCTCGACCCGTGCTCGGCCCCGCTCGATCCGTCCGAATCGGGGTCCTCGTATGCCCAGGAAGACAGGTCGTAGTGTCCGGTTTCCGGATCGAAGCCGGAGAACAGGCCGCCGAGGTCCTCGGCGTCACGATAGCCCTCGCCGATAAGGGTGGCGGCGTTGGTGTACGCGACGACGTACTCGTGGAACCACAGGTCGTTGGTGAGGACATGGTTGATCAGCGCGCCGAGCAGCACCACGTCGGAGCCGGCCCGGATCGGGATGTGCTTGTCCGCCACCGCCGAGGTTCTGGTGAACCGGGGGTCGATGTGGATGACCCGCGCACCCTTGGCCTTCGCCTCCGTCACCCATTGGAAGCCGACCGGATGGCACTCGGCCATGTTCGAACCCTGGATGACGATGCAGTCGGCGTTGGCCAGGTCCTGCAGCGATTGCGTCGCGCCGCCGCGTCCGAACGAGGATCCCAGACTGGGAACCGTGGCGGAGTGTCAAATACGGGCCTGGTTCTCGATCTGCACTGCGCCGGCAGCGGTGAACAGCTTCTTGATCAGATAGTTCTCTTCGTTGTCCAGGGTGGCCCCGCCCAATGCGGCGATGCCCATGGTCCGCCGCAGCGTTCGACCTTGGTCGTCCGCGTCCTGCCAACCGTCGCGCCGGGCGGCCAGGAAGCGCTCGGCGATCATGTCGATCGCGGTGTCCAAGGTGAGCTGCTGCCAGTTCGTTGCGTGCGGCGCCCGGTAGAGAATTGCCGTCTGTCGACCAGGCGAATTGACCAGTTGTTCGCTCGCCGCACCCTTCGGGCACAGTCGACCGCGGGAGATCGGCGAATCGGGATCACCCTCGATCGCTACGACTTTGCCCCCGGAGACGAAGATCCGCTGGCCGCAGCCGACCGCGCAATACGGGCAGATGCTGCGAGCGACATGATCGGCCGTCGAGGTGCGCGGCGCGATCGCCCGGGTCCGGGCCGAGGTGACGGCCGGCCCGCGGGCCAAGAGGTCGCCCGAGCGCAGCTGTCGGACGACCGGCCACTCCAAGGGGCTCCACTTGGCCACGGGTCCACGCTAGCCGAATCGGGGTAGCGGCGCGGTGAGGCGGTCGGATGGCGTGCTCAGTCGCTCTGCCCGTACAGCCCGGCCAGCGTGGCGCCGGCGGCCCAATGGATGGTGCGGATCGGGTTGTCCGGATCGTCCAGTCCCTTGTTGTAGGTGTAGGCGCCGCTCTCGTACAGCGCCCAGACGTGCGCATTGCCGTTGGAATTGCCGTACGCGAGGCCCTCGATCATGGATGGTGCGCGCATGCAGAAAGACGTCCCGTCGGTGATGTCCGAGGTGTAGGAGGTCGGACGGACCCAGACGTTGCCGCGATCGTTTCGTCCCTCCGACGTGGCAAAGACGAACTTGGAACCCACCACGGTCATGCCCTGGGTCTTCTTCGGTACCCACCGCTTGGCCCCGGTGTAGCCGAGCGAACCGTTGCTGCGCGGCCGGTACTGCCACATGTGTTGGTGCGCGGTGGAACTGAAATCGCCGGTCCAGATCGTGCCGCCCTGGGTTCCGAGGAACGAGGCGTTGCCGGCGACGTTCTGGGTGCTCTTCGGCTGGTAGGTGTGGCTGTTGTTGGCTGCCTTCAGCACAGACCGGACGCTACCGGCTGACCAATAACGCACGATGCCTTCGCCACCGACATAGACGTAGCCACCGGCGATGGCGATCCCGCCGGCATGGGTGGTCGGGATCAGCATGCGTCCCAGGCTCTTTCCGCGATTGGCGCCGCTGAGGACGACGCCGAAGATCGCGCTGGGGCCGTCGGGCGTCTTGTTGCCGTTCCCGTCGTGGTAGGCCGAGATGAGCAGGATGTCCTCGGTTGTCCCATTCCAGTTGTTCCAGTACGCCAAACCCTGCGGCACATACCGGCCGCTGAGCAGGCCGGCGGGAATCGCCACGCTCGCATGGAACGTGTCGTCGTAGGCAGCGCTGGCCGAAGGGCCCGGATACCAGGGACTCGAACCCGGGGCGGTGCGGCACATCGGGTCCTCCGCGGCCGCGGCGGGCTGCGCCGTGACTATGCCGGCGACCCCGCTCAGCAGCAGCGCCACGGCCACCATGGACAGTTGTCGGAATCGCTTCATCGATCTGCACCCCCGATTGGATCTCGCCTGTTCGCGTCCGTCGGCACCGGGCCGGTTGACCACGGCGACGCTACCGGGCGCGTCACCGCCGTCCCAGCAAATCGGCAAGGTCGACATGGGCAGAACTCCCCGGTCGGCGGTCCGGCGAATGGTTCAGCGCTTGTACAACGCCGCTAGGTGACGACGGCTCGGCACCGGGTTCAGGTCACAGCGACGTCGAGTGACCGAGAACCGTGCCGTTGCTCGGCTGCAGTTCTCGGTCGCTCGACGGCCGGTGGAGGCTCAGCGGCGGATTGGTATTCAGTAGGCGGCGATGCCTTCCAGCCCGGTGCCGTTGACCGGGGGCAGCCCGGCCAGGACGGTCACCGGAGTGAGGGCGCCGTCGACCCCGACAGCGAACACATCGATCTCACCGGCTCCTGCGGCGACCTGGTACAGGTAGCGCTGGTCCGCCGATACAGCGAGATCGACTGCACCGGCGCCGGTACGGGCGGCGACGGCGGCACGCAACGACACCGACCCGTCCCGAGCGACCCGGTACGAGGACACGGTGGCGCTTCCGGCGTTGGCCACGAACAGGGAACCGCGTGCCTGCACCGACCAGCAGGTCGCTGCCTGACCGTTGGGTACGCTGCCGGAGATCACCGACAGCGAACCGGATTTCGAGACGGCGTAGGTGGACACTGCTCCGCTGGCCTCGGCAACCTGGAGTCGACCTGCCTCATCGAAGGTCAAGGCGAACGGCACGGGCCCGTTGGAGGTCGTCACAACCGGGTGGCGACCCGGGAAGCCGCCGGTCAATCGCCAGGTCACCAGCGTGTTGTGGGTCTTGGTGGTGACCACGACGTGCCGTTGGTCCGGCGAGATCGCGACCTGGCCAGGCGCGGAAAGGAAGAATGGCACAGCGTCGTTGCCCAGTCCGAGGGAGCGTGTCGAGCCAGGAATGGGAAACACCCGGTGGCCCAGGACGCGGTAGCCGCTGATCGATCCGTCGCCGCCGGCATTCAGCACGTAGGCAAGATTTCCGCTGACGCTGATAGAACTCGGGAAGGTGCCGCGGGAAGGCAACACCTGACGAAGCTGCAGCGCGGCCCCGCGCACGCCGAACACGCTGATGGTGTCCGAGCCTGCGTTGACGGCAAACAGCAGCTGGTGGCGAGCGTCATAGGTCAACCCGCCCTGCGAGGCCAAAGGATCGACCACGGCGCCCTGCTCGGCGCCACCGCGCCCGCCGGTCGGGTAGGTGCCCGCCTCGGTGAGAGTCCCGTCGGCGTGGCGGGCGTAAGCGGTGACGGTGTTCGCGTCGATTCCATTGTGCTGCAGGAAGACCGCCCCGACAGTTCGAGCAGGATGGGACGGCGTGGCCGATGCCGGGGCGCCCGAGGGGCCGGCGGCCGACGCACTGGCCGCACCGAATGCGGCCAGGACAACTGAAGCTCCGGTTGCCAGCAGGAGCCGGGCGGTGGTGCCCAGGACAGACATGTGGTCTCCTTCCACGTGGTGAATGGTTCTGCGGGTGAGTGCCTGTCATCCGGTGGGCGTTACAAGTGATCGCGAAAGGGGGCCGATGACCGGGCGAGAGCGTCGCTCGTTGCGTCGGGACGCGGCCCTGGTGGAACGCCTACGGGCCGGCGATCGCGCCGCTTTCAGCGCAGTGGTCACCGACTATTCGCCGATGATGCGGCATGTCGCTCGCGGGTATGTGGCGTCCACGACGGCGGCCGACGATGTCGTCCAGGAGGCGTGGCTGACGGTGATCCGCTCGTTGGAGACGTTCGAGGGCAGATCGGCCCTGCGAACCTGGATCGTCGGCATCGTGGTGAACATCGCCCGACGCCACGGTGCGAAGGACGCCAGAACGGTGCCCTGGTCCGCGATGGAGGCCGACGGTGTCGGCACGGTGGACCCGGCCCGGTTCCAGGGCCAGGACGCACCCCATCCAGGCGCCTGGACCTCGGTGGGCGCGCCGTCGCCATGGGCACCGGAACGCCGGGCGCTGGATGCCGAAACGCTCGGGTTGCTCGGCGCCGCGTTGGCGACGCTGCCGGAATCCCAGCGCCTGGTCGTAACGTTGCGCGACGTGGACGGACTCAGCGGTGAGGAGGTGTGCGCTGCGCTCGGCCTGACGGCGGGCAACCAGCGCATTCTTCTGCACCGGGGCCGGGCACGGCTCCGCCAGGAACTGGAGGACTACTACCGGGGGAACGAGGTGAGGAGATGACCGACGACGCGGAACTGCGCTGCCAGCAGGTCGTCGAACTCGTCACCGACTACCTCGAGGGTGCCTTGGACCCGGAGACGACGGCGAGGTTCCGGGAACACCTGCGCGGGTGTCCGCACTGCACGGAGTACCTGGATCAGATCCGGCGCACCATCCGCAGCCTGGGTCACGTTCCGGTCGATGCCGTTGCACCGGAGACCATGGCCGGGCTACTCGCCGAGTTCGGCAGCCTGCGGCCCGAGCAGCCTACGTCCCGCCGGGGGCGGTTCCGGCTCCGCTGACCACGCCCGGCCGACTGCGCCCGGCCGGCCGCACCTGGGCACACCGACAGTAGGGTCCGAGGATGATCACGATCGCCTGTCAGGTCGAGTGGTTGGCACCGGACGGCCGCCGATGAACTGGCTGACCTCATCCCCGCACAGCCGCTGGCTCGAGAGCGAGACCGATCGGCTCCTCGGCTTCGGTCTTCATTCGAGGGTGCCGTCTGGTGGGTTCGCCCGGCAGACCGACTCGGGCGCAGCCCAGGAAGGACCGGCGGAGCTATGGCTCACCTGTCGGATGATCCACGTGTACGCGTTGGGTCAGTTGCTCGGGCGACCGGGCTGCACCGACCTCGTGGACCACGGGATCACCGCGCTGCGTGAGATTTTCGCCGATCCGATACACGGAGGCTGGTTCGCCCGGGTTCGCGCAGCCGGTGATCCGGAGGACTCCACCAAGGCCGCCTACCCGCATGCTTTCGTCATCCTGGCCGCCTCCAGCGCCGTGGTGGCCGACCGGCCGGGGGCGACTGGATTGCTGTCCGACGCGCTGTCCGTCCAGGAGCAACGGTTCTGGGACGACGACGCCGGCATGGTCGTCGAGGAGTGGGATCGCGAGTTCGTCACGCTCGACGGCTATCGCGGGATCAACGCCAACATGCACACGGTCGAGGCCTATGTGAGTGCGGCCGACGTCACCGGCGACCGCATCTGGCTGGACCGGGCGTTCCGCATCGTCGATCGGGTGGTCCGACGGGAGGCTGCGGCGCACGGCTGGCGCATCCCGGAGCACTACGACGCGTCCTGGAACGCGTTGTTGGACTACAACTCCGACCTTCCGGATGATCCGTTCCGGCCGTTCGGTGCCACCCCCGGCCACTCGTTCGAATGGGCCAGGCTGACGGTGCACACCAGGGCGGCACTGGGCGCCCGCGGGGATGTGGCGCCGGACTGGATGCTGGACCATGCGGTAGCGCTGTTCGACACGGCGGTGCGTGACGGCTGGGCGGTGGACGGTGCCGACGGCATCGTGTACACGATCGATTGGTCGGGGCAACCGGTGGTTCGGCAACGGTTCCATTGGGTCGTGGCCGAGGCGATCGGCGCCGCGGCCGCGCTGCATGCCGCCACCGGCGAGGCGCGGTTCGCGCAGTGGTACCAGAGATTCTGGGACTACGCCGGTCGCTATCTGATCGACCGCGAGAACGGTTCGTGGTGGCACGAACTCGCGCCCGACAATACGGTGGCGCGAACCGTGTGGTCGGGCAAGGCCGACCTCTACCACGCTGTCCAGGCGACGCTGATCCCGCGGCTGCCGCTCGCACCGATGATCGTGCCGGCGGTGGCGGCGGGTCTCCTGCGCTGACCGGATTCAGACTTGATCGGACTCGGGCTCGGGAATTCCGGGCGTTCGAAGATGAACAAGAGCGAACTGATCGACGCCTTGCGGAACCACTGAAGTCCGTCGCCTGCTGCGGCGGCTGAGCAACGCTGTGGAGCAGTCAGCAGGGTAGAGCAGTCAGCAGGATGCAGCGGTCAGCGAGTCGAGCAGTCAGCGCAGGGCCGCGAAGGTGGGGCAGCTGTAGGCGTACCGGCCGGCCAGCCCGACCTCGTTCAGGTAGCGCACGACGATCGCCCACGCGCGGTGAATGGACACTTCGTGGTAGGTGATGTCGTGCTCAAGGCAGAAGGACTGCAGCACGGTCCGCGCATAGCGCAGGTTGGCCCGTGGCATGTTCGGGAACAAGTGGTGCTCGATCTGATAGTTGAGCCCTCCCATGAACGCGCTCGCCGCCCGGCCGCCGCGGATGTTGCGGGAGGTGCGCACCTGGCGACGCAGGAAGTCGATCTTGGCGTCGGCCGGGACGATCTCCATACCGATGTGGCTGACAGCGAAAACGGAACCGAGGTACACCCCGGTCACGGCGACCTGCACGACCAGGAACAGCACGGCCAACCCGGGCGGCAGGAAGACGAAGGCAAGGGCCGGAACCGCAGCGAGCCGCAACACCAGGAGAGAGAGTTCGAGCCACCGTCGCTTCATCGTCTTGCGGGTGAGCACGTCGACCACGCTCTGCTGGTGCAGGTTCAGCGCCTCGACGACCAGCAGCGGAAAGAACCACCAACCCTGGCGCTCGTGCATCGCGCGCCCCAACCGGGACCGCGGCGGCGCCGCCGGGGGGAAGAAGTGGACGACCGAAGCGTCGATGTCCGGATCCTTGCCGATCTGGTTGGGGGACTTGTGGTGCCGGTTGTGCTTGGTGTTCCACCAGGCCAGCGACACCCCGCCGAGGCCGGTGCCGAGTAGC
Source organism: uncultured Actinomycetota bacterium (assembly GCA_963834185.1). Classification (GTDB taxonomy): domain Bacteria; phylum Actinomycetota; class Actinomycetes; order Mycobacteriales; family Nakamurellaceae; genus Nakamurella. Next base: position 241,239 of record CAWIAR010000008.1, on the reverse strand, counting down.
AGCGCGGTCCACTCGTTCGCCTTGTTGGACTCGAAGATCTGCCGGTGCGCAGCGTCATGGCTCAGGAACAGGACCTGGGTGAACACGACGCCGAGTCCGGCAGCGATACCCAACTGGGCCCAGTGGTCACCGAGGAAGGCGAAGGCCACCCAACAGCCGGCCAGGGCGATCAGCAGCACAGCAATCTTGGCGACGTAGGACGCCCGACGCCGCTTGAGCAGGCCGAGGGCCTGCACCGATTTGAGCACCGACGAGTAATCGGTCGCCATGCGCGGCGCAGAAGCAGCTGTCAACGTCCGGCGTCCGTTCCCGGACCATCGGTCCGGCTTCGACGTGCAACCGGGGACAGGCGTGGCATCCACCACGACGAGGCAATCACCGGACGCAGTGGACGGTACCGGATTGATGCGCTCGCACGAAGACTATGGAGCGATGCGCAGCGCGCGCTCATTTTCGCAACGCTCGCTGACCCCGGACGCAGTCGAGCTGAGAGGCTGACCCCATGCGTCTGGTCTCTCTCCTTCCCTCCGCGACCGAGATCGTCTATGCCCTCGGTCTGGACGACCAACTGGTGGGCGTGACGTTCGAGTGTGACGAGCCACCACGGGCGCGGCGGGAGAAGGTGGTCGTGGTCGGCGGTCGAGATACCCGTGAGATGACGCCGGCAGACATCGACTCCTACGTCAAAGCCCAGCTGGCCGCCGGCGCGGACCTCTACACGCTGCACGCCGATGCGCTCGCCGGCCTGGAGCCCGATCTCATCCTGACTCAGGATTTGTGCCGCGTGTGCGCGCTGCCGTCCGGCCAGGTGTCGGACGCTCTGGACTATCTGGGTTGCCGCGCCGAGGTCGTCTCGCTCGATCCATACACGCTGGACCAGGTGCTGGGCACGATCGTGGAAGTCGGCAGCCGGGCCGGCGTACCGGAGCGGGCGCGCGTCGTGGTCGCGGGCCTTCGTCAGCGGTTGGACGCGGTGGCAAGCGCGGTCGCCGGACGCCCGCGTCCGAGAGTGGCGGTCGTGGAATGGGTCGACCCGCCGTTCACCGCCGGCCACTGGGTTCCCGATCTGGTCACCGCGGCCGGCGGCGCTCCGGTCGCCGCGCGACCCGGCGCCAGGTCTGGACAGACGACCTGGGACGAATTTGTAGCCGCGGAGCCCGATCTCGTGCTGGTGACGCCGTGCGGTTTCCATCTGGACGGTGCGGCCGACCAGGCACGCACGGTGGCCGCGGCCCTGCCGGGAGTGCCGGTCTGGGCTCTGGACGGCGACGCCCTGATCGTCCGACCGGGTCCGCGGCTGATCGACGGGGTCGAGACCATCGCCGGCATCCTGCACCCCGACTCGGTCCCCGGCCCCGATCCGCGGGCCGCGCGCCAGGTCGCCTGACCTTCGCACGATGCAGGTCCCCGTCGTCCCCAGGTCGGCGGACAGCACGAGGTACCCGGCTGGTGTGTAGCGACCCCTTGATCGGCGCTTGGTGGCCGCGGTTGCCCGGACCGTCGGACTAACCGGTACACATGTACAAAATGAAAGCCCGGCGTGCCGTCCATCGACGCATCGTGGCAATCCGCCGGCACTGCCGGGTCGGGTCCGTACCCGCCCGATCGGGGCTGGTACGACGGCAACCGACCCTGACAGCATGATCCGCCCGTGGTCCAACCCGGGACACGGCGTTCAACATCGTCGAGCCCTGAGACACCACTTCCGAGATGTAGCCCGGTCGAAGCCGCACCACAGTGGCAACCGGCCGGATCGGCCGGACAGACCTAGGCGCGCGGGCCGAGGTGTCAGTCGCTTCATCGCCCTGCTCTGCCCTCAGACGACCCGCGTGCAACACTGCCCGGGTGGGGGGCCACCCGTGACCCGGAGATCGTTGGCTGCCGTCACCGTGCTCCTGTGCGCTGTGGCGGCGAGTGCGTTCGCCCTGATCACCCCGGTGGCCGCCGACGTGATCACCCCCTTCGCTCCGCGATTCGCCGCCAACGACAACGGCGTGATCACGTTGGTCGGCAACAACCTGCTCACCTGTTCGGTAGCGGCGGACAGCCGCTGCGCGGCGGCCAGGGACGGCAGCGCGACCGGGGCCCTGGCCAACAACAACGGTTTCTCGATGGTCAACCTGGACGCCGACACCGACCCGTCCACCTTCAACTCCTCGGCCGCCCAGGTCTCCGCGCCGGACGGATCGACGGTGTTGTGGGCCGGCCTGTACTGGGGCGCGTTCCGGCGTGGCGGGTCGGGCGGGTCGACGACGACCGATCCGATCACCCAGATGTCTCTGCGGGTGCCCGGCGAGTCGACCTACCGCACCATGGTGAGTCAGGCTTCGTTCGCGCTGACCACCGGCGAGCAACCGTACCAACAGTTCCGCGACGTGACTTCGCTGGTGCAGTCCGCTGGTTCGGGTCAGTACTGGGGAGCCGACGTCGCCACCGGGTCCGGCTTCGACCGGTTCGCCGGCTGGAGCCTGGTGATCGTCTATCGCGACCCCACCGAGCCGCTGCGCAACCTGACGGTGTTCGACGGGTTCTCCGATGTCGGCACGAACAGCGCAGAGACCATACCGATCTCCGGATTCCTCGCGCCGCTCTCCGGGACGGTCGACGCCAGGCTCGGCATGGTCGCCTACGAGGGCGACCGCGGCGCCACCGGTGACGCGGCGTTCCTCAACAGCACCAGGCTGGCGACACCGTTGTCGCCCGGAACCAACTTCTTCAACGGCAGCAACGACCGGGACGGGACCACCGTCACCGCGCGAACTCCCGCCGACGTCAACATGCTCGGCTTCGACATCAAACAGCTCGGCGTGCCCGGCGTGATCCCCAACGGTGCCCGCAACGCCACCGTGCAGCTGAGCTCGACCAGCGAGCGTTACTTCATCGGCGTGGTGACCACTCAGATCAATCTGTACGCGCCCGATTTCACCACCAGCCGCAAGGCGGCCACCAACGTCACCGGACGTGACCCGGCGGCGGCCGGCGACATCGTCGAGTACAACCTGAGCTACACCAACACCGGCCTCGACCCGGCGTCCGGCGCGATTGCGACGGACCCGCTGCCGCCGAACACCGCCTACGTGCCCGGCACCTTGTCGATCGTGGACGGGCCCAACGCCGGGCTGAAGACGGACGGACCCGGCGACGACCAGGCCGAGGTCAGCGGCGGAGCTGTGCGCGTCCGGCTGGGCACCGGGGCGACGGCGGCCGAGGGCGGGGTGCTGGCGCCGGGTTCGACCACGACGGTGCGATTCCGCGTGCGGCTCGGCCCCGACTCCCCCGGCACGACCGTGGCGAACCGTGCCTCGCTGGCCTATGTGGCCCAGACGGTCGGCCAGCCGTTCACCTATGTCGGCAACGAGACCACGACTCCGGTCGCGGTCAACGCCGACCTCCAGGTCACCAAGTCCACCACCCCTGACCCGCTGGCGGCCGGTTCCGCGGCGACGTCGGTGATCACCGTGACGAACAACGGGCCGAACACCGCTATCCAAGTGGTCGTCACCGACACCCTGTCGGCCGGGGTGACCCCGAGCGCCGCGACCATCCAAGGTGGCAGCTGCGCCATCAACGGCCAAGTGGTCACCTGTACCAGGCCGACCATGGCGAACGGCGCCACCGCCACCGTGCAGGTCACCGGCCGGGTCGGGCCGGGCTCAGCCATCACCACCTACACCGACCTGGCCAGCGTCTCGTCGGACACACTCGACCCGAATCCGGCGAACGACCAGGCCGGAGCCTCGGTCTCGGTCGTCACCGATGCCGATCTGGAGATCGCCAAGAGCGCGGATCCGACCGATCCGGTCCCTGGGTCCACCGTGCGTTTCCCGATCACCGTGACGAACAACGGCCCGTCGAACGCCACCGACGTCCGGGTCGCCGACACCCTGCCCGACGGGTTGTCCCTCGCCGGCCTTGATCCCCGATGTAGCGGCGGCACTGGAGCGACAGTGAACTGCACGATCGGCGCGCTCGCCGCAGGAGATTCGGAAACAGTCGACATCGTCGCCACGGTCGGCGCGTCCCTGCCGGCCGGCACAGCGATCGTCAACACCGCCTCCGGCGCGTCGATGACACCCGACAGCGTCGACGGGAACAACTCGACGTCCGCCACCATCACCACCGCCGCCCCGCAGGCTGATCTCGCCGTGACCAAGACCGGCCCGGCCAGCGCGTTCGCGGGCGGCCAGGTCACCTACACCGCCCAGGTCGTCAACAACGGCCCGTCGCTTGCGCCGTCCGCTACCTTCACCGACACACTGCCGGCCGGGGCCGGCCTGGTGAACCTGTCCACCACTCGCGGCAGCTGCGCCGCCACCGGCTGCGTCCTCGGCGACCTCCCCGTTGGCGGTACCGCCACCATCACCATCACCGTCGCCTACGACCCGGACGCCGCCCTCGGCACCAGCACGAACACCGCCGAGGTCGACTCCGACGCTGCCGACCCGAATTCGGGGAATTCCACCAGCGACGCGACCCTCGACCTGACCGGTCGAGCCGACCTGGCGGTGACCAAGACCGGCACGCCCAATCCCGCCGTGGCCGGGCAGCAGATCGTGGACACGATCACCGTGGTCAACAACGGTCCGTCGCGGGCCCGCGGTGTCACCATCGCCGACCAGCTGCCAGCCGGCGTGTCGTTCGTCTCCGCGGTGCCGGCGCAGGGCACCTGCGCCGCTCCAGCCGCTGGCAGCGTCTCCTGCAACCTCGGCGAGCTCACCGTGGGGGACTCGGTGATCGTCACGGTCACGCTCGGCGTGCCGGACGACTACACCGGCGCCGACATCACCGACACGGCAACCGTCGGATCGACCACCACAGACCCGAACCCGGACAACGACACCGCTTCCTACACCCGCTCGTCCGGCAGCCTCGCCGACCTGCAGGTGACCAAGACGGCGGCGCCTGACCAGGCCGTCGCCGGCCAGACCGTCACCTGGACGGTCTCGGTCACGAACCAGGGGCCGTCCGCCGCCGCCGCCGTCGCGATCACCGACACGCTGCCGGACGGCCTCAGCGATGTCGCCGCAGCCGGCTGCACCGTGGGTGCGGGCACCGTGACGTGCACCGTCGGCACCGTTGCCGCCGGCACCACCGTCACCCGAACGATCACCGCCCGGGTCGCGCCGGACGGCGCCGCCGGCGACACCCTGGCGAACTCGGTCACCGCCACCTCGACCACCCGCGACCCGACCGACGCCAACAACACCGCGACCACGTCCACGCCGGTCCACTACGTCGCGGACCTGGTCACCACGAAGACCGCCAACCCCACTGCGGTGGCGTCGGGGCAGTTGCTCACCTTCACCATCAACGTCACCAACAACGGACCGTCGACCGCCCGGCAGGTCACGCTCGTCGACGCGTTCGACGCGAGCTCCGCCGTCAATCCCGGCAACCTCTGCCGGATCCTGGACGCCGCCGATCAACTCGAGTGCGACCTGCCCGACATCCCGCCCGGCCAGAGTCAGGGCTTCCAGATCTTCGAGATTCCGTTCGACGACGCGGGCGAGTACACCAATACGGTCACCGCGGCGACTTCGACGCCTGAGAGCGACGTCAGCAACAACACGGGTGCCGCCCCGGTGACGGTGTTGAACCCGGACCTCGACCTGGCCCTCACGAAGGCAGTTACGGGCGAGATCGTGGCCGGCGAACGGTTCGAGTACACCCTCACCGTCAACAATCTCGGCCCGTCAATCGCGCAGGTCAGCACCCTCACCGACACCCTGCCCGCCGGGTTGGCGCCGGACGGTGCCACCACTGACTCCGGCACCTGCACCGTCACCGGGCAGGTCGTCGAGTGCGGCCTGGAGTTCTTGGCGCCGCCGGAATTCGGCGGCGGACCTGCGGTGATCACCGTCGTCGGGACGGTCGACCCGAACATCGTCGGGGGTTCGGTCATCAATACGGCAACGATCGACTCCCTCGGCGAGAACAATCCGGACGACAACACCGCGAGCGTGACCACCGATATCGTCCGCCGGGCAGATGTGACGGTGGTGAAGACCGCAGCGCTCCCCGAATTCGTGGCCGGTGGCGGCATCGACTACGCGGTCGCGATCACCAACACCGGCCCGTCCGCGGCGACCTCGGCGGTGCTGGACGACGTGTTGCCGGCACAGGCAACGTTCGCGCCCCGGTTCTCCGATCCTCGATGTACCGCGCCGGCCACCCCCGGAGCCCAGGTGACCTGCGACCTGTCCGCGGTTCCGGTCGGTGACACCGTGGTCGTGCGGATCGCGGCGGCGCTCAGCCCCGCCTTCACCGGGGACACGATTACCAACAGCGCGGTGTTCCGCTCGGCTGCCAACGAACCGGTGACATCGGCGCCGGTCACCACGCCGGTGGTCAGGTCGGCCGACCTCGCGGTGACCAAATCGGCCACCAGTCAAGCGGTTCCGGCCGGCGAGCAAGCTGAGTTCGTGATCACCGTGACAAACAACGGCCCGTCGGTTGCCCGCGCTGTCCAGCTGGAGGACCTGCTGCCACCTGGGACCTCATTGGTTTCCATCGTGACGAACCCCGACTCGGTCAGCTGTACCGACGCCACCTGCGAGATCGGGGATCTCGCACCGGGCACCACGGTGAGCGCCACCATTGCCCTGGCCGTGCTCGCAGCCACCCCGGCGGGTCGGCTCACCAACACCGCGGTCGTCCGGTCCCCGACGCCCGACCCCGAGCCCGCCACCCGCACGTCGACGGCCACCATCGACGTGGTCCCGACCGCGGACGTGTCGATCGAGAAACGGTTGGTGACCGACCCTGTGGTGGCCGGGGCGCCGGTGACCTACGAATTCGTCGTCAACAACGCCGGGCCATCGGTGGCGACGAATACCACCATCTCCGACGCGTTACCGGCCGGCACCACCTTCGTCTCCGGGTCATTGGGCGGAACCCCCTGCGTGGCAAGTGGTGTCGACGGCGTACCGACAGTGTCCTGCACCCTGGCGACCCTGGATGTGGGCGAAAGGGTCACCGGCACCTTGACCTTGGACACGGCGCCCGACCTAGGGGCGTCGCTGGTCAATACCGCGTACGTGGGCGCGGAGGCGATCGACATGGCCGACGCCGACAACGTGTCCGTCGCCGCGGCTTCGGTCAGTCAACCGCAGACGACCCCGACCACGACACCGACCCCGTCCACGATCGCGACCACGCCGACGGCGCCGACTTCTCCGAGCGCGTCGACGACCGCACCGTCGACCATCGGTTCGTCGACTACGGCAGCACCGACGACGAGCTCGACCCATGGATCCGGTACCACCGGGCTGCCAACAGGTTCGCCCAGCGGCCCACCGACCAACACGGGATCACTTCCATCGTCAGCTCCGCCGCCCGTGGCGGGCGGTGGCGGAGCCGGCCTTGCCGCCACTGGTGTGGCGGTGCTGACGCTCCTGCTGGTCGGCGGTGGCCTCCTGCTCCTCGGTGGCGGACTGAACCGGCTCGGCGTCACGTCCCGTCGGCGACACTGAGCACGCCGGCGGATCGGAAGGGCACCACCGACCGGAGTTGTCGGACTGTCGGCCGCCGTCACACCGCACCGACCGATGTCAGGCGGGCACCGCCTCGGCCTCAGACGTTTCCGTCGGGTCGGTGACCCGGCCCCCCGGGTGCAAGAAGGCCAGCCCGAGCGACACCGCCAGCGCGATCGCCATGCCGTAGAAGACTGCTTGGTTGGCCACCGCGAAGTCGTGCGCCACGGATTGCGCCAGCGCGGCCGGCATCGCGCCGCCGGAGCCGCTCGAGCCGCTGCCGGAGGCGGCCGCCTGCCGGGCGATCTCGCCGGCCTGATCGGACGGCAGCCCTGAAGCGACCAGCGAGTCGGTCAACCGGGAGGCGAAGACGTTCGACAACAGGGTGCCGAGAACCGCGAGGCCGAGCGACGCCGCATAATTGCGGACGGTCTGCGAGATGCCGGTGACCTCGCCGTAGGACGTCCCGATGGCCCGGTTCACCGAGTCGGTGGAGGCAGGGCCGAGGATGAACCCGATGCCGGCGCCGGCCAGCACGATCGCCCACCACTGCGAGCTGAGGTTGAGCTCGGTGAGCCTGGAGGCCCACAACGCGAACCCGGCCGTGCCCAGCACGCCGCCGATGAGCAGGCAGGGCTTGGCGCCGCGCTTGTCGAGCATCCGGCCGGAAATCTGCGCGGCCGGCGCGAACCCGGCGAAGAACACCAACAGATACAACCCGGCGCTGTTCGCGTCGTACCCCAACGAGACCTGGGAGTACACGGAGGCGAAGAAGAACGTCGGGACGAACGCAATCATGGAGAAGAACAGCACGGCGTTGTCGACGGAGAACGCCCGGCTCGCGAAGATCCGCACCCTGATCAGCGGCACCCGGGTGCGCAGTTCGACGAGGACGAAGACCGCCAGCAGCAGCAGTCCGCCGATGATGCACGCCCAGGTCTTGACACTGTCCCAGCCCCAGCCTGATGCCTGCTGCAACCCGTACACCGACAACGCCATGCCGGCCGCCACCAATCCGGCGCCGAACCAGTCGATGCGTTCCCGGCGCCCGGTCTGGTGGATGCCGGCGGCGAAGGTCAACACCACGGCGGCCACCGCGACCGGCACATTGATCCAGAAGATCGCCCGCCAGGTCCATTGGGTCAAAAAGCCGCCCGCGATGGGGCCGAGTGCCGTCAGCCCGCCGCTGACGCCGAAGAAGATGGCCAGCGCCCGACCGCGTTCGCCGATCGGGAACGAGGCAACCACGACGGCCAGCGCGGCCGGGATCATGAACGCCGCGGTGAGACCCTGCAGCGCGCGGAACGTCACGATCCAAGCCTCGGCCGCGCTGCCCTTGGGCGTGAGCCCGCACAGCGTCGATGTCGCCGCGAAGCCGATGATGCCGATGAGCACCATCCGCTTGGCGCCGATGACGTCGGCCAACCGGCCGCCGAGAGCAAAGCCGGCCGCGAGCGTCAGCAGGTAGGCGTTGACCACCCATTGGCTGCCGGATCGGGTCAACGACAGCTCTTCGGCAATGCCGGGGGTGGCGATGGCAACGATGGTCTGGTCGATGAAGGTCATGGCGACCGCGAACAGCATCGCGACCAGAGCCAGGCCTTTGGACCGGGAGACTCCTGATCCCGTCGGCTGCGAGGGGGCGGCGGACATCGGTTCTCCTGGTGTCGGTCGTCGAGGATTCCGGCTCGAGATTCTTTGGCCAAGGCATCTTGACTTCCCGAATTGTGACCCAAGCCTGGTGTTCCAGCCCGGGCGAGGTATCACCGGGCCCAAGGTCCGTTCCTCACCGGCGCCGGTCGCGACACGACGACGCGGCGACGACGACGGAGGCGACGATGGTGCCCACCATCACCCTGATCTGCCAGCAGTGCGGTCGGGAGGACGAGGTGATCTCCACCGTCCACCGCGACGCGACGGATCTGGCCCTGCCGGCGTCGTTGCTCTACCTGGTCGACCGCCCACGGATCTGCGGCTTGTGCGCCACGACGTCGTACGGGGTGACCGTTCGGGTGTGAGCGCGGCTCACGACGGCAGTGCGGTCAGGTGCCAGATCCGGTCGACGTAGTCCTGGATGGCGCGGTCGCTGGAGAAGTAACCGCACCGCGCGATGTTGCGGACTGCCATCGCGTTCCAGGCGTTCCGGTCGTGGTAAGCGTGATCGATCTCGTCCTGCACGTCGATGTAGGCCTGGTAGTCGGCAAGCGCGAGGAAGCGATCATCCCCGATCAGCGCGTCGACCAGGGGCGCGAAGGTGCTGCGGTCGCCGTTCGAGAATTCCCCCGAGGCAACGGCATCGAGCGCTCGGCGCAGCGCCGGGTTCGACTCGTAGTAGGAATATGCCCGGTAGCCCGATGACGTCAGATCGTGCACCTCGGGCTCGGTGAGTCCGAACAGGAAGAAGTTCTCCCGGCCCACCAGCTCCAGGATCTCGACATTCGCGCCGTCCAGCGTTCCGACGGTCAGCGCACCGTTGAGCGCCAGCTTCATGTTGCCGGTGCCGGACGCCTCCTTGCCGGCGAGGGAAATCTGTTCGGACAGGTCGGCTGCCGGGATGAGCCGCTCCGCCAGCGTCACGTTGTAATTGGCCGGGAAGGCGATCTGCAGCCGCCCGGCCACGACGGGATCCCGGTCGAGCGTGCGGGCGACGGCGTTGATCAGCGCGATCGTCTGCTTGGCCATCAGATACCCGGGTGCCGCCTTGGCGCCGAACAGCACCACCCGCGGCGTGACGTCCAGGTCGGGGTTGTCCTGCAGGCGCTGGTACAGCGTAATGACATGCAGGAGTTTGAGCGTCTGCCGTTTGTATTCGTGCAGCCGCTTGACCATGACGTCGAACATCGCGGTCGGGTCGAGGGTCAGCCCGTCTCGCTCCGCGAGCAGACCGGTGAGCCTGGTCTTGTTCGCGGCCTTGACCTCGGCGAACGCCTCGAGGAAGCCGGCGTCGTCCGCGTGTGGCTCCAACTCCGCGAGCCGGCTCAGATCGCGGAGCCATCCGCCGCCGATCGCCCCGGTGATCAGTTCGGCCAGCTTCGGGTCAGCCAGCTTGATGAACCGGCGCGGCGTGACACCGTTGGTGACGTTGGTGAACTTCTCCGGCCAGAGGGTCGCGAAGTCGTGCAGCACCTTCTCCCGCAGGAGCTCGCTGTGCAGGGCAGCGACGCCGTTCACCTTGGCCCCGGCGACGGTGGCCAGGTTGGCCATCCGCACCGCTCGGGACGGGTACTCCTGGATGATCGACATGCTGCGGATCTTCATCTCGTCGCCCGGGTACTCGACCCGCAGGTCGGCCAGAAAGCCCTCGTTGATCCGGTAGATGATCTCCATGTGGCGCGGCAGCAGCCGTTCGAGCAGGTCGACGGGCCACACCTCCAGCGCCTCGGGCAGCAGGGTGTGGCAGGTGTAGGCGAAGCACTGCTGACAGACCGACCAGGCGTCCGCCCAGTCCATGCCGCGGAGATCGACCAGAATTCGCATCAGTTCCGGGATGGCGATGACCGGGTGGGTGTCGTTGAGCTGGAAGATCACCCGCTCCGGCAGTTTGTGAAGGTCGAAGTCGGGGCGGAAGGTGTTCGTCAGAAAGTCCTGGATCGAGCAGGCGACGAAGAAGTACTGCTGCTGCAGCCGGAGCTCCTTGCCTTGCGGCGTGGAGTCCTCCGGATACAGCACCTTGCTGATGTTCTCTGCGAATGCCTGGGAACGGACCGCCTCCAGGTAGTCGCCCGCGTTGAACACCTGCAGGTCGAAGGCCTGGGTCGCGCGCGCACTCCACAATCGCAGGGTGTTCACGTTGCTCGTGTCATACCCGGGAACCATGTAGTTGTACGGGATTCCCAGTACCTGCCAGCCCGACACCCAGGTGACCTTCTCGGTGCCGTCGTCGTTCGTGGTGCGTTCTGTGTGACCGCCGAAGTTGACCGTCACGGCCATCTCCGGGTGTGGAAATTCCCACGGCGAACCGTTGGCCAGCCAGCGATCCGGCTGCTCGACCTGGGCGCCGTCGACAAAGGTCTGCCGGAAGATGCCGTACTCGTACCGGATCCCGTAACCGACGGCGGGATAGTTCATGGTGGCCAACGAGTCCACGAAGCACGCCGCCAGCCGGCCCAGGCCGCCGTTGCCGAGACCGGGCTCGATCTCCGCATTGCGCAGCCGGTCGAGGTCCACCCCGAGGTTGGCCATACACGTCTCGGCGGTCTGGGTGAGTCCGGCTGCCAACAGGGCGTTGTCCAATTGCCGGCCGAGCAGGTATTCGGCCGACAGATAGGCGACCGCCTTGGCCCGGCCCCGCATCTGGCTGGACAGTGTCTCGAGCCAGCGCGACATCAACTGTTGGCGCACCGTACGCGCGAGCGCCATGTACAGGTCGTTGGTCGTGGCTCGGGCCAACGTCACGCCCTGCCCGAATTGGAGTTCCTCGAGAAACTCCTGGCTGAAGCGTTCGACGTCGGTCAGGTCGACCTGGAGCACTGCCTTTGGTTCGCTCACGCGAGGATCCTAGGGGGTGACGGCGGCGACGGGGGTGGGCGGTGCTCAGTGCGCCGGTGGACCGGCGCTCAGTTCTGTCGTCGCCGGCAGTCCATCCTCCTGGCCGGCGGACTGTCGGAGAACCCGAACGAGGAGGCTGACGTGGGAACACTGGTGTACGGCGCCATGGCGTCACTGGACGGTTACACGAATGATGCCTCGGGCAACTTCGACTGGGCCGCTCCCGACGCCGAGGTCCACGCGTTCGTCAACGAGTTGGAACGGTCGGTCCAGACCTACCTGTACGGCCGTCGGATGTTCGAGACGATGCGGTACTGGGAGACCGCGGCGACCGGGCCGAACGACGGTGCTGACCGGCCCGCGGTCGAGCACGAGTACGCGCGGATCTGGCAGGCCGCACACAAGGTCGTGTACTCGTCGAGCCTGGAATCGGTGGGCACGGCGCGGACGCGAGTGGAGCGGGAGTTCGATGTCGAGGCCGTCCGGACCATGGTGGCCGAGACGGAGGGCGAGCTGAGCATCGGCGGACCCACACTGGCCGTGCCTGCCCTGCGGTCCGGCCTCGTGGATGCGATCTGGCTGGTGGTCGTGCCCGTGGTGGTCGGCGGGGGTACCCCGGTCTGGCCCGCTGACCTGCACCTTGACCTGGAACTGGTCGACGAGCGCCGGTTCGCCGGTGGGGCGGTGTTTCTGCGCTACCAGGTGTGACAACCCCCGAAGTGGAAGGCGGGGGCCCGTACTCGAGCCTCCAACGTCCACCATCGCGGGGTAGCAGGCTAGGCCGCGGCGACCACGACGGCGTAGTTGCCTATCCCGATCAGCGCCGCTCCTGGCACCGCGACGTCGCCGACCAGCAGGGCGATCACGGCACCGGAGGTCGGATCGATGTCGACGTCGCGTACCGATCCGAGTTCGCGGCCGGCGGTGTCCAGCACCCGCTTGCCCAGCACGGCATGATGACGATCGGCGAGCACGGCCAGGTAGCCCTCGGGCACCACCAGGTCGGTGATGCCGCCGGTGGTGACCGCGTCGGCCCCGAATGCCAGTCGTTCCCAGGGGAGCACGGTGAACCGGCCGGCCACCTTGGACAGTTCGACCGCAACCACCCGCCGCAACCCGGGGTCGACGATGAAAGTGTCGACGATGCCGAGAGTTTCCGCAGAGTTGGTGCTCACCACCCGTCGGCCCCTACCGTCCGAGATCAGCATCAGCGACCTCCCCCGAATTGGGCGCGGAACTGGGCAACGGACTGGCCGAACGTTCCCAGATCCTCGGTCAGGTAAGCGCGCGCGGCGTCCGGGACCACCAGATGCTGTGCGGACACGGCCATCGTGTCCGGCACCGGGATCAGCACGCGGGCGCCGCGCGAGACCGGTTTGTCCCCGGCGAGCGACGGGCTCGGGGCGATCTCGTACCCGACGACGTCAGCCTGCAGAGAGGTGCCGGGCACCAGCGCGACCAGAATGTCGGTGACCTCACCGATGGCCTCCCCGGTGTCGGTGAGCACCGTGCTACCGGTGACGTCTCGAGCCCCGGCACTGGCATCGTCGCCGACGGCCCCGAGATAGGTGCCGATCGGCACCATCAGGTCGGCGGCCCTGATCATCACGGCGGCCGGTCCGAACCCGGCAACGTGCTCCCACGGCAGCGCGAACTGCGCCCCACCCGACAGGACGCCGCGGTGACCCACCGCGAAGGCGGCGACCGATCCACCGCCAGTTGCGTAGAGCACGTCCGTCACGACACCGGCCGCCTCGCCGGCATAGGTCACCACCGGGCGTCTGCGCAGCTCCGACGCCCGGAGCACGGTCATCACGGGTTCCACCATGTCATCGAAGTACCCGCGTCTCCCGATTGTCGAACGGACCGCAGTTCAGCTCACGAAACCGGTCCGGTCCGCCTCGGTGATCGCCCGGATCACCCGAGCCGGATTGCCCACCGCGACCACGGCGGCCGGGACGTCCCTGGTCACCACGCTGCCGGCGCCGATCACCGCGCCGTCACCGATCGTCACACCGGGCAGGACGGTTACTCCGCCGCCGAGCCACACCGCGTCGCCGAGGAGGATGGGCCGTGCGTAGCAGGCGCCGGCACGGCGTTCGACCGGGTCAAGGGCATGGTTCGCGGTGTACAGGCTGACCCGCGGTCCGAACAACACGTCATCACCGATCGTGATGTCGGCACCGTCCAGCATGACGCAGTCGAAGTTCGCGTAGAACCGTTGTCCCAGGCGGATGTTCACCCCGAACTCGCAGCGGAACGTCGGCTCGACAAACGTGCCTTCGCCGGCCGCGGCCACCAGCTCGCGCAGCGCCAGCAGGCGCTCCTCGGGCGGAGCGCCGACCGTTGCGTTGAAGGCGTCCGAGCGCCGCACCGCGGCGGCCCGCGCCGCGATCAAGCGGTCATCGAGGTCGTTGTACATGGCGCCGGCCCGCATCGCCGTGCCCACTTCGGGTGGGATCGCACCGGGTGCTTCCGTCATTGCGCCGGGCCGAGCACGTTCGTGACGAGGAATTCGTTGGCGAACTTGCGGGTGGGATCCAGCCGTGCCGCGAGCGCGCGGAAGTCGTCGAATCGCGGATACAGACGTGGGAAATCCGCCGGCGGGGTACTGAACACCTTGCCCCAATGCGGCCGGGCGTCCATGGGTGCCAGCGCGGCTTCGATCGCGCCGAGCACAGGTAGCACCGCGGCCAGATCCGGCCGCCAGGTGAAGTGGAACGCGATGGAGTCGCGCTGATGACTCGGGCTGATCCACATCGGATCCGCGGCGATCGAGCGGATCTCGCCGATCAGCAGAACCTCGGAGATCCGGTCACCCAACGGCTCCAACGCCAGCCAGGCATCCGTGCCGAGGGCCCGGGGAACCACGTACTCCGACTGCAGTTCGTCGCCGGCGCTCGGGGTGAACTCCAACCGGAAGTGCGGTAGCCGCTCGTTCCACGGTCCACCGACACCGAGCTGCGCCGTTGCGTTCTCGGTCGCCATGCCGGGCACCGGATGCCGCGGTCCGTCGGCCAGCGGTGCCCCCAGCCACGTCGCCTCCGCCGGTTCGACGCCGGCCTGATCGACACGCCGCTTGCGCCACACCTGCACCGGCGCTCCCCGCCGCCAGGGGGTGAACACACTGACGCTGTAGGCGGAGGACATCACCTCGTCGAGCGCGGTACCCAGCGTCCGCGGGTCGAGACCGTCGTAGACGTCCTGCCGCACGTCGAAGGTCGGCACCACGTCGAGTTCCAGCCGGGTGATGACGCCGAGGGCACCGAGGGCGAGCACCGCTCCGTCGAATTCCTCGGCGTCGGTCCTGCGCAGCGTCGTCATGGACCCGTCGGCGGTGACCAATTCGACCGCAGAGGCCATCGCCGAGAGATTCCGGAGCGTGTCACCCGAGCCGTGGGTACCGGTGGAGCACGCGCCGGAGACAGAGATGTGGGGCAGCGAACCGGTGTTGGCCAAGGCGAACCCGCGGGCCTGCAGGACGGCACCGAGCCGGCCGTAGGTGGTCCCGGCGCTCACCGAAACGGTCAGCGCCGTCTCGTCCAGGGAGATGATCTCGGGCAATCCGGCCACCGACAGCTGCAGACCGGTGGTGTCGGCGATCTCGTTGAACGAGTGCCCGGTGCCCAGTACTCGCACCTGTGGTGCTGCGGCGACCAGCTCGGCCAGTTCATCGACGGAGGACGGACGTTCGAACCGGGCGGGGGCGAACGTGATGTTGCCGGCCCAATTGGTGTGCGGGTGGGCACGCGACGGCAGAGTCACCGCTCGAGCCTACCGGGCGATCACCGGACGGCCACTGCCCGTGCGGACGGCCGTCTCGTGCTCTCCCGCACCACCAGGGTGGGCGCGATCGGATCCAGGGTGACCGGATCGCCGCCGAGCGCGCGCAACAGGATCTCGATGCACTGCCGTCCCAACGATTCCAGGTCCTGCCGAACGGTCGTCAGGCCAGGGATCAGGTGTGCGGCCCCGGGCATGTCGTCGAAGCCGACAACCGAGACATGCTGTGGAACCTTGATTTTCGCATCGTGCAGGGCCCGGATGAGTCCCAACGCCATCAGATCGTTGGCCACGAACACTGCCGACGGCAGACCCCTGGCGATCAGCTGCTGACCGGCCCGGTAGCCGCTGGCCGACGTCCAATCGCCGGACAACAGCGGACCCAGCTTCAGCCCCGCTCCGCGGATCGTGGTGCGCCATCCGCGGAGCCGGGCGGTGGCGTCGAACCATGGCTCCGGACCGGCGATGTGTCCGATCGTGGTGTGCCCCAGGTCGACCAGGTGCTGGGTGGCCAGGTCAGCGCCGAGGGTCTGGTCCACCGACGTGATCTGGACGCCAGGGGCGGGATCGGCCCCGGCCGCCACCATCACGACCGGGACGCTGGAGATGAACGGCTGGGCCATGTGCGCCATCGCGGCCTCGGGGGCGATCACCACGATCCCCTCGACGCTCTGGTCGATGAAGTAGCTCAGCGCGTCGCTGACCCCGGTCGCGTCGAGGCTGCGCAAACCGGCCACGCTCACGTAGTAGCCGGCATCGCGGGCGGCGGCCTCCACGGAGACCAGCGTGCTGGACGGGCCCCAGTGCTCCGAGGTGCTGGTGATGACGCCGATGGTCGACGATCGGCGGGTCACCAGGGTGCGGGCCGCGACGTTGCGCCGGTAGCCGAGTTCGGCGATCGCCGCTTCGACCCGGCGGCGGGTCTCCGGCTTGACGTTCGGGTGGGCGTTCAACACCCGGCTGACGGTCTGGTGGGACACCCCCGCCAGCCGGGCGACGTCGTACATGCCCGGCGGCCGGGGGACCGGCACTGCGATGTCGGCCATCCGGCCACCCTCCCTGCGTGTGTTCATCGTGGGTACCGCAGACCGATCGGGCCGGTGCTCACCGCCGCCGGATCACGATCAGCCGTTGCAGCACGATGAAGAACAGCACGAGGCCGCCGACGATCACCCGGGTCCACCCGGTGTTCAGGTCGCCGTCGAACTCCTTGTAGGCGTAGATGGTGCCCAAGGTCAGCACGCCGAGCAGGGACCCGAGGACGTATCCGGATCCGCCGGAGAGCAGGGTGCCGCCGATGACCACCGCAGCGATGGCATTCAGTTCGTAACCGATGCCGGCCAGCGGATCGGCGGAGGCGGTGTAGAAGGAGAACAGCAGGCCGGCGACCGCGGCGCAGAACCCGCTGATCACGTAGACGCCGATCTGCGTGTTGTTCACCGACAGGCCCATCAACCGCGCCGACGGCTCACTCCCGCCGATCGCGTACACCGTGCGCCCGAACCGGGTGTAGTGCAGAACTACGAATGCCGCCACCACCACTACCAGCGCGATGATCACCGAGGGCGTGGTGTAGACATCCGTGACCCTTGGTACGCCGCGCCGGTTATAGGTGGTGGTCTCCCACAGCGCCACCTGGCCGAGGTTCACCTTCTTGAAGAACGGATCGGTGATGGCGATCGATCGGTCGGTGATCACCAGGCAAAGTCCGCGGGCCAGGAACATCGCGGCCAGCGTCGCGATGAACGGCTGGATCTTGAACTTGTTGATGACCAGCCCGACGATCAGCCCCATCAGGGATCCGACCACCAGGACCATGATGATCACGATCGGAGCCGAGAGGCCCTGCTGCAGCAGGGTTGCCGCGATCACTGAGCTGAGCGCCATCACCGCGCCCACCGACAGGTCGATACCACCGGTGAGAATCACGAAGGTCATGCCGATGGCCAGCGGGAACAGGAACGAGTTCTTGCTGAACAGGTCCATCAGGGCTTGGCCGGAGGTGAACTTCGGGTACATCAGGGAACCGATGAACAGCAGCAGCGCCAGCAGGATGATCGTCGCGCCGATCTGCTGGTACTGGGCGAATCGGGACGGCCCCTTGCGGGCCGGCTTGACGCTCGGTGCGTCCAGGGCCGTACTCAATTTGATGAGGTCCTCACTGACTGCTCGGTGCTCGCGGCAGCATCGCCGGCGACCGGATCGACGGACTCGACGGCATCTGCCGGGATGGTCACCTCACCGCTGGTCGGTGCGGTGATCTCCGGTGGCGGCGGCGGGGTGCGCCGGAACGCGTTCACCACCATCGCCCTGGCCTGCGGTGACTGCAGGATGCAGACCACGAAGACCACGCCGGCCTTGAACACATCGGTGCTGCGCGGCGTGATCGCAATGATCACGAAGTTGTCCATCGTCTCGATGATGAACGCGCCGATCAGCGTGCCGGCCAAGGAGAATCGTCCGCCGGCCAACGAGGTGCCGCCGATCACGACGGCCAGGATGGCGTCCAACTCGATGAACAGACCGATCGAGTTCGGGTCCGCCGACGTCGAGTTCGACGTCAGCATGAGTCCGGCCAGGCCGGCGCAGAACGAACAGAAGATGTAGACCAGCCAGATGATCGATCTGGCGTTCACGCCGGCCAGTCGGCTCGCCTCCGGGTTGATGCCGACCGCTTCGATCAGCTGGCCCAGTGCTGTGCGCCGGGTGAGCACGGCGGTCAACGCGAAGATGGCCCCGGCGATCAGGATGGAGAACGGCACCGCCAGCAGGTAGCCGCCGCCGATCAGCTTGTAGGCCGGCGAGTTGTCCGGGTAGAGAATCTTCTCGTTGGTGATGATCTGGGCCAGCCCGCGACCGGCGACCATCAGCACCAGGGTCGCGACGATCGGCTGGATACCGAGCACCGCCACCAGGAACCCGTTCCACACCCCGGCCGCGATCGCCATCAGCAATGCAACGCCCACAGCGGTCAACACCACCTTGACCGACGCGCGGTCGGAGCTGCCGATGATGTACATCGACGCCCAGGACCCGCTGATCGCGGCCACCGCACCGACCGACAGGTCGATGCCGCGGGTGGCGATGACCAGCGTCATGCCCAGCGCGACCAGGATGATGGGGGCGGCGTGGCGCAAGATGTCAATGATCGGTCCGAACAGGTTGCCGTCCTGCACGGTGATGGAGAAGAAGGTGTGGTTGGCCACGAAGTTGGCCAGTAGCAGGGCGACCAGTACCAGTGAGGGCCAGAACAGCCGGTTCGAGGTCACAGACTTCATGCCGCGACCCTCCCCTCGCTGACGCTCGCTCATGCCGCGACCCTCCCCTCGCTGACGCTCGGGTGGGTTGCGTCATGAGGCGCTGATGATTCACTCGCTGACGCTCGTTCATGCCGGCACCTCCGCCTCTTCGGCGATGACACCCATGATCTCGTTCACGGTTGTTCCTTCGTTGACGATCTCGGCGACCTTGCGGCGGTCACGTAACACGGCGATCCGGTGCGAGAGTCGCAGCACCTCCTCCAGTTCGGCGGAGATGTAGACCACGGCCATGCCCTCGTCGGACAAGCCGGCGACCAGCTTCTGGATCTGGGCCTTGGCGCCGACGTCGATCCCGCGGGTCGGCTCGTCGAGGATCAGCAGTTTCGGTTGGGTGAGTAGCCAGCGGGCCAGCAGCACCTTTTGCTGATTGCCGCCGGACAGGTTGCCGACCAACAGGTCGGGGTTGGCCGGACGGATGTCCAGCGCCTTGATGTATTTGTCGGCCAATTCGTCCTGGGTCTTGGCCGGGATCTGTCGCAGCCAACCCTTCTCGGCCTGCATCGCCAGCACGATGTTGGCCCGCACGGACAGGTCGGCGATCAATCCCTCGGCCCTGCGGTTCTCCGAGGCGAAGGCGATCTTGTGGTCCAGCGCGGTCCGCGGACTGCGGATCTTCAGGGGTGCGCCCTCCACCGTGGTGCTGCCCTTGTCGGGACGGTCGGCGCCGTAGAGCAACCGGGCGAGTTCGGTGCGCCCGGAGCCCAGCAGGCCGGCCAGCCCGATCACCTCGCCGGGATAGATGGTCAGGTCGTAGGGCTGGATCGAACCGGTCTTGCCGAGTTGGTCGGCGGCCAGGAAGGGCTGGTCGCCCTCGGCACGTTCCTGCGCGTCACGGCGGGTGCCGGCCTCGAGGGCCTCCAGGTCGGCCAGGTCCTTGCCGATCATCCTGGACACCAGTTGCAGCCGGGGCAGGTTGCCGACCAAGTACTCGCCGACCTGTTCGCCATTGCGCAGCACGGTGATCCGGTCGGAGATCTCGTAGACCTGATCCAGGAAGTGGGAGACGAACAGCACCGCGACGCCCTGGTCGCGCACCGTCCGGATGACCCGGAACAACTCCTGCACCTCGCGGACGTCCAGCGACGATGTCGGCTCGTCCAGCACCAACACCTGGGCGTTGATGTCGATCGCCCGGCCGATCGCGACCAGCTGCTGGATGGCGATCGAGTGGGAGCCGAGCAGCGAGCCGGGGTCGATGTCCAGGTGCAGCTTGCGCAGCACTTCGCGGGTGTGCTTGCGCATCTTCCGCCAGGCGATCATGCCGAGCCGGCGCGGCTCGCGGCCGAGCATGATGTTCTCGGCGACGGTGAGGTTGGTGACCAGGTTGACCTCCTGGTACACCGTGGCGATGCCGGCGGCCTGGGCCTGCGCCGGACCCGAGAACGACACCACCCGGCCGCCGACGGTGATGGTGCCGGAGTCGACGGTGTAGACGCCGGTGAGCGCCTTGATCAGGGTCGACTTGCCCGCCCCGTTCTCGCCCATCAGCGCATGCACCTCGCCGGGGAACAGCCGGAACGACACGTCGGAGAGCGCCTTCACCCCAGGAAAGGTGATGGTGATGTCGCTCATCTGGACCACGGGTTGTTCGGACACCACCGGACGTTCGCGTCCGGGCGGCCCGCCGGCGTCGGGTACGGGTTCGAAGGTCACGATCGTCCTGCCTCGTGCGTCGGGGAGCTGTGGTGCGTCGGGAGCTCGAGATGAAATCTGGTCGGGAATACAGTGCGGCCCGGACCGGTCGGTTGTCGACCGGCCCGGGCCGCACGGGGCTATCAGTACAGAGCTGTCAGGTCAGTCAGGACCGGACTCAGTACTTGCGGGTGGGCAGTGCCTCCTTGGCCTGCTCCTGGTTGAACTCACCCTCGATGGTGATGACCCGGGCCGGGATCTCCTTGCCGTCGAGCACCGCGCCCACGGCCTGGAACAGCTGCTCTCCCAGCAACGGCGAGCACTCGACGATGTAGTTGATCTTGCCGGCGGCCAGGGCTTCCATGCCGGCCTTCACCGCGTCCACCGTGACGATCTTGATGTCCTTGCCGGGCACCTTGCCGGCTGCCTCGATGGCCTCGATGGCGCCAAGACCCATGTCGTCGTTGTGCGCGTACAGCAGGTCGATGTTCGGGTACTTCGCCAGGAAGCCCTCCATCACCTTCTTGCCGTCGTCACGGGTGAATTTACCGGTCTGCGAGGCCAGCTTCTTGAACTTGGTCTCGCTGCCGAGGATGTTGTCCCAGCCCTCGGCCCGGTCGTTGGCCGGAGCCGATCCCGTCGTTCCCTCCAGGACCACATAGTTGACCTCGTCCGCGTCGGCGAATTCGGTCTTCGCCCAGGTGCCGGCCTTCTCGCCTTCCTTGATGAAGTCCGAGCCGATGAAGGTCTTGTACAAGCTGGGGTCGCTGTCCACCGCGCGGTCGGTGAGGATCACCGGAATGTTGGCGGCCTTGGCCTCCTGCAGCACTGCGTCCCAACCGGTCTCGACGACCGGGGAGAACGCGATGACGTCGACGCCCTGGGTGATGAACGTCTTGATCGAGGCGATCTGCTTGGCCTGTTCACCCTCGGCGGAGGTGAACTGCAGGTCGACCTTGTACTTCTCGGCGGTTGCCTTGATGTCGTCGGTGTTGGCGGCCGCGCCAGCCACTTTCGGAACCCACCTGGGCGAAACCGACCACGGCCCCGTCCAGGGTGGCCTCGTTGATCGGCGGGAGCTCGCCGCCGGCGTCGCCCGAGGGGGCGGTCTCGGAGCCGGCGGTGTCGCTGGCCGGGGCATCCGAGCTGGCTGCTTCCGACGAGCCCGCGTCCGAGGTGGCGGCCTCGGTGTCGTGGCTGCTGCCGAGGTGGCGGCGGCGCTCGTGGTGCCGGCGCCGGCCGGGGTGGTGCTGCTGTTGTCGCTGTTGCTGCCACAGGCCGCCGCGGTGAGCGCGGCGACGACGGCAGCGACGACTGCCAGCCTTCTCTTCATCGAGAGTCCTTCCGGTGAGGATGGGGAGCGCGAGAGCCGCGGAGTGCGGATTCTTGCGGAGGGGGCGTGGTGAGCCACGACGCATAGTGTTAACGCTCACACAGGGCCGCTTGTCAACCATGATCGGGTTGCATTTCGGTAACACGGGCTACTGAATCGGTTCTGAACCGGCCCGCCCATCCACCTGCGCCGCCGCTCTTGGCGATCGAGCAGTGTGAGCGCTAACATCGGCCGGACCAACGGTCGCCCGTTCAGTCCGACGGCGCCCTTGCCATGCAGCACGACCACACGCGGAACATACATCAACACCCGACATGAACCCAACAGATCCAACATTTCTATGCACAAAGAAACCGGGTTGATCTGCCGCGATGACCGCCGGCACCGACCTGGTACCGGACCTGTGGCCAGGACCGAGCACCGAGAGAGGATGTCGGGCGTGCCGCCCGCACCAGCTGATGATCTGCTGCGCCACCGAACCCGCGTCCGCCGCCGGGCTGGATCACACGTACAGAGGACCGGCATGACCAGCGAACTGCCTGTTGCCGCAGCGATCTCGCGGCTGCGCGTCGAGGTGTGCGCCCTGCACGCCGAACTCATCCGCTGGGGCCTCGTGGTGTGGACCGCCGGCAATGTGTCGGCCCGGGTGCCCGGCGCTGACCTGCTGGTGATCAAGCCGTCCGGGGTCGACTATGCCGAGCTTGACGCCGGAGGACATGGTGGTCACCGACTTCGACGGGAACCTGGTGGAGGGCACCAGGGCGCCGTCGTCGGACACCTCTCGCCCACGGGTACGTCTACCGGCACCTGGATCGGGTCGGCGGTGTTGTGCACACCCATTCCACCTACGCGACCGCGTTCGCCGCCCGTCGCGAGCCGATTCCCTGCGTGCTGACCATGATGGCCGACGAGTTCGGCGGCGACATTCCGGTCGGACCGTTCGCGCTGATCGGCGACGACTCGATCGGCCGGGGCATCGTCGAGACCTTGCGCGACTCCCCGTCCCCGGCGGTGCTGATGGCCAACCACGGACCGTTCACCATCGGCCGGGACGCCCGGGCAGCAGTCAAAGCCGCCGCGATGTGCGAAGAAGTCGCTCGCACCGTGCACATCGCCCTGCAGGGCGGCCCGGTGCATCCGATCGATCCGGTCGACATCGACCGGCTGCACGCGCGCTACCAGAATGTCTACGGGCAACACCCTGAAGAAAAGGACGGAAACGTCAGTGTCTGAATCGCCGATCCTCCGGGCGCCGTCGCAGGTCTGGTTCCTCACCGGGAGCCAGGGGCTGTACGGCCTGGAGACCCTCGACCAGGTTGCCGACCAGTCCCGCCGGGTCGCCGACCTGCTGGCGGCGGGCAAGCCCGGCGCCGAGATCGTCTGGAAGCCGGTACTCACCAGTGCGGATGCCATCCGGCGGATCGCGTTGGACGCCAACAGCGACGACGGCTGCATCGGGGTGATCGCCTGGATGCACACGTTCTCCCCGGCGAAAATGTGGATCGCCGGAATGGATGCGCTGCGCAAGCCCCTGCTGCACCTGCACACGCAGGCCAACGAGGCGTTGCCATGGGCCGAGATCGACATGGACTTCATGAATCTGAACCAGGCCGCGCACGGCGACCGGGAGTTCGGCTACATCCAGTCGCGTCTGGGCGTCACCCGCAAGACCGTCACCGGCTATGCCGGCCACCCCGCGGTGCTCGAATCGGTGGGCACCTGGGTACGCGCGGCAAAGGGGGCCGCCACCGTGCGGTCGCTCAAGTTGGCCAGATTCGGCGACAACATGCGCGACGTGGCCGTCACCGAGGGCGACAAGGTCGAAGCGCAAAGAGTTTTCGGCGTGTCCGTGAACACCTACGGGGTGAACGAGCTGGTCGCCGCGGTGGATGCGGCCGAGCAGCCGGACGTCGACGCGCTGGTCGAGCCGAGTACGACCAGACCTACCTCGTGGCACCGGAGCTGTCGGCGGGGGGCGAGCGCCGCGAGTCGCTGCGCTACGCAGCGAAGATCGAACTCGGCCTGCGGCAGTTCCTGGAGGAGCGGCGGCTTCGGCGCTTTCACCTCCAACTTCGAGGACCTGGGCGGGTTGCGCCAGCTTCCGGGCCTGGCCGTCCAGCGGTTGATGGCCGACGGTTACGGGTTCGGCGGCGAGGGCGATTGGAAGACCTCGGTCATCCTGGCCACGGTCAAGGCGATGGGCGCCGGCATGCCGGGTGGCACGTCGTTCATGGAGGACTACACCTACCACCTGGTGCCGGGCGAGGAGAAGATCCTCGGCGCCCACATGCTGGAGGTCTGTCCGTCCATCGCGGCGGCCCGTCCCAGCTGCGAGATCCACCCGCTGGGCATCGGCGACCGGGAGGATCCGGTTCGGCTGGTGTTCGATGCTGCCCCCGGTCCGGCCGTGGTGGTCGGTATCACCGATGTCGGTGATCGGTTCCGGCTGGTACTCAACGAGATCACCGTCGTGCCGCCGGACGAGCCGCTGCCCAAGCTGCCGGTCGCCAGGGCAGTGTGGGAGCCCGAGCCGGACTTCCGGACCTCCACCCAGGCCTGGCTGACCGCCGGCGGCCCGCACCACACCGTGCTCTCGTCGGCCGTCGGCACCGAGGAGACTCGCCGACTTCGCCGACATCATCAACACCGAATTGTTGGTCATCGACGCGGACACCAGGATCCGCCGGTTCGCCGACGAGATCCGCTGGAACAAGGCCTACTACCGGCTGGCCGGCGGCCTGTAGAGCGGCGGCGCGGATTCCCCGGACCCGGCGGGTGGTGATCCCGTCGGGGCACGGGCGCAGACGGATGCTGATCGGCGCGGCGGCATGGCTGCGTCGGCCGAGACCGGCGATGCCTTACGCTCGGACACATGTTCGACCACGGCATCGCTGGAAGCGGGCTGGGACGCGGGTCTGGACGATGCCCAGCTCGCGGCCGCGACCCATGGCGACGGCCCGCTGATCATCGCTGCCGGCGCCGGCACCGGAAAGACCAGGACGCTGGTCGCCCGGCTGGCCGCGCTGATCGAGCGCGGCGTCGATCCGTCGCGGATCCTGCTGCTGACCTTCACCCGCCGCGCAGCCGACGAGATGCTGACCAGGGCCGCCGCCGTGGCCCATCGGCGGGACGCCGCCCGGCGACTGACCGGGGGCACGTTCCACGCGGTGGCCCACCGGGACGTCGCCGCCCACGCGCCCAGCCTCGGGCTGTCGCCGAACCTGTCGGTGCTGGACACGGCCGATGCCAGGGACGTCTTCGAACTGCTGCGGCAGGACCTCGGGCTGGCCCAGGGCCGGGACCGCTCGCCCCGGGCGGACACCCTGGCCGACATCTACTCCCGCGCGGTCAACACCGGTCGGCCGGCCAGCGAGGTCATCGCCCGCCAGTTCCCTTGGTGCGAGCCGCACCTGACCGGGATCCTGGACGTCTTCCGCGGCTACGTGGCCCGCAAGCGCGCGCAGTCGCTGCTCGACTTCGACGACCTGCTGCTGAACTGGCGGGCGTTGCTGTCCGACCCGGCCCTCGGCCCCGCGCTGGCCGGCCGCTACGACCACGTGCTGGTCGACGAGTACCAGGACGTCAACCAGATCCAGGTCGACATCGTGCGCCGGCTGTGTCCGGACGGCGTCGGGCTGACCGTGGTCGGCGACGACGCCCAGGCGATCTACGGCTTCCGCGGCGCCGACAGTCGGCACCTGCTCCAGCCTGGCCGACGAGTTGCCCGGGGCCACGGTGATCGGGCTGGAGCGCAACTTCCGGTCCCGGCAGCGCATCCTGGCGCTGGCCAACGCGGTCCGGCCGGTCTCCGACGGCGTCCGGCTGCAGCTGCACTCCGACCGCGCCGGTGGGCCACGACCCCGGCTGGTGCGCTGTCATGACGCCGGGGCCGAGGCCAGGATCCGTGGTGGACGCGGTGCTCGACGCGGTGGAGAACGGCCGACGGCTGCGCGACCAGGCGGTGCTGATGCGTGCGTCGCACCACAGTGACCTGCTCGAGGTCGAACTCTCGGCCCGGTCCGTGCCGTACGTGAAGTACGGCGGCCTCAAGTTCCTCGAGTCCGCCCACGTCAAGGACTTCGTCGCGGCCGCCAGGTTGCTGGACAACCCGACCGACGAGATCGCCTGGTTCCGGGTGCTGCGCCTGCACGACGGCATCGGCCCGGCCCGGGCCCGCGCGCTGCTGGCCGACCTGCGGCCGGGCGAGCCGGACATCGCCGCGCGGCACGCCGACGCGGTCGCGCAGGCGCCGGCCCGCAGCCGCACGCCGTTGGCGGCCACCCTGGCCGGAGCTGGCCGGAGCCGGCGCGGCGGTCGGCACGTCGAATCGGGCCCAGGCCGTGGTCGAGGTGCTGCGTCCGCAACTGGTCGCCCGCTACCCCGACCACGCGGCGCGGCTGGCCGACCTGTCCCGACTGGTCACCGCGGCCGCGCAGGCCAGCAGCCTGGCGGCGTTCGTCGCCGATCTCACCCTCGACCCGCCCGCCTCCACCAGCGACCTGGCCGGGCCGCCCCAGCTGGACGAGGACTACCTGGTGCTCTCCACCGTCCACTCCGCCAAGGGACTGGAGTGGGACAGCGTGCACGTGATCGGCGCGGTCGACGGCCAGTTCCCCTCCGACATGGCACTGACCAGCGAGAACGGGCTGCTCGAGGAGCAGCGGCTGTTCTACGTGGCGACCACGAGGGCCCGTGACGAGCTCGCGGTCTACACACCGCTGCGGATGCCGCACCACCGGCGCGCACTGGACGACAAGCACAGCTTCGCCCAGCAGAGCCGGTTCCTCGATGCGGCCGCGGTCGACGCCATGGACGTCGTCGAGACCGATCGCCCCGGAGCGACGCCCGGGCGGGCGGCCGTCGCGGCGAGAGTGGCGGCACCGGTGCTCGACGATCTCTGGGCGTGAGCGCAGCACCCCGACGCACTGTCGCGACGGTGCCCGAGTGCTGAGTCAGATCGGCGCCGGCGGGGTGATGGGCGGATCTGGGTCCTTCGAGGTCACGGTCGCCTCGACGCCGCGGGCCCGCAGGTCGGCGCCGACCGCCTGCACGACGTTCGAGCGAACCTGGCCGTAGACCAGCGGGCTGTGCCAGAAGAGCAGCCGGGCCACCACCCGCTCCGATTCCACCGTGACCACCATCAGGTCCGGTGCCGGGTCGGGCAGCACCCCCTCGACCTTCCCGACCGTGGCTCGGAAGAGAGCGGGTGACCTCCAAGGTCTTGTCGGCGAGCCGCACCTCCACCTCGGAGCGGCGCACGCCGTGCTCGGTGCGGTTGATCAGCGGGTTGCCCAGGATGTCCGAATTCGGCAGATGCACGGTGCGACCGTCGGCGGTAAGGATCACCACCGCGCGGCCGTTCAGTTCGGTCACGATGCCGGTGAAGCCCTGGCTCTCGATCTCATCACCGACGCCGATCGGCTTGCGGGTCTGCAGCACGATGCCGGAGCCGAAGTTGTCGGCGATCCCGCGCATGGCGAGGAGCAGCACGGCACCGACGATGAGGATGACGGTGATCAGTGGCTGGAGTTGGGCGCCGAGGAACGTCAGCGCGACGCCGATGCCGAGCAGCAGCACCAGGTATTTGACGACGCGGACGATGACCAAGCGCATGTTGTCCGACAGGCCGCCGATCCGCCCGACCCCGGCCCGGGTCACCCGCTGCACGAGGCGGTAGGCGATCCAGGTCGCGATCAGGGTCAACAGCGCGAGCGCAAGGTCCCATCCGCTGATGTTGCTCGGCGCGATGACATCCCCGAAGGTCATGCTTCCGAGGGTCCCACAGGGGACGGGGGCGCAGGCCGCGCCGGTCGCTGTGGTCAGCTCACCCGACGAAGATGCAGAACGGGTGCCCCTGCGGGTCGGCGAACACCCACAGTGGCTCGTCCGCGTCGTCGGTGCGGTCCAGCAGCACGGTGGCGCCGAGCGCCAGCGCCCGGTCGTGCTGCCGCTGCAGCCGCTCGACGTCCGGCGACGGTACATGTCGAGGTGCAGTTGCTGCGGGACCGCCGGGTCCGGCCAGGTCGCTCGGGCGACAGTTCGGCGACCTGCTGGAAGGCCAGCCGCCATCCCGGCCCGTTCAGCACCAACCAGTCGGCGCCGTTGGGGTCGGGTTCACCGGCCGGCGGTGTCTCGTCGCCGGACCGGTAGGTCCAGCCGAGCAACTGCCGATAGAACTCGGCCAGGCCACGGGCGTCCGTGGTGTCCAGCACGACGGACGCGAGAGTGGGGAACTCCGCTGGATGTCGTCATACCCGGACAGTCCCACGTTCCTGCGACAGCCAACCGTCGTGGTGCGTACACACCCGAGCCCATCGGAACTCGAGCGGGCGAACCCAAAGCGGGCCCTCGGCAGGCCCACAGCGAGCGCTCAGTGCCGACCAGCAGATTTCAGGCATGGGTAAGAAGCGAGTCAAGCGCATCGTCCTGGTCACAGCGGCCTCGCTGGTCCTCACGGCCGGCGGCGCCACCGCGTGGGCGCTGGACCGGTTCGTTGTCGACCACGTGCAGATCTCCGACGTGGCCGCGTACGAGGCGGCCGCGTCCTCATCGGTCGGTGCGGGGGCGGCCAGCCCGGAGACCAGCTCCTCCTCGGCATCGGACGCCGAGAGCTCCGTCGGCGGGAATGGCGACGGCAGCTCCTCGAATGCCACCACGGGCGGCAGTTCCGCGGCCTCCTCCGCCGACGCCGAGCCCACCGTCACCGCGACCAGCTACACCAGCGAGACACCTCGATCAAGATCTCCACGGTGGTCACCGGCAGCGGTGCGGAGACCGTCACCTACTACGTCGCCGATGTGGTGCTCGCCGATGCGACCGCGGTTCGGGGAGCGTTCGCCAACAACGAGTTCGGTGAGAACATCATCGAGAACACGTCCGCGATCGCGGCCGACCACGATGCGATCTTCGCGATCAACGGCGACTACTACGGTTTCCGCGACACCGGGATCGTGATCCGCAACGGGGTCATCTATCGGGACAGCGGGGCGCGCCAAGGGCTGGCGTTCTACACCGACGGCACCGTCAAGGTCTACGACGAGACCGCCACCACGGCCCAACAACTGCTGGACGACGGGGTGTGGAACACCCTGTCATTCGGGCCGGCCGTCGTCGAGAACGGCGAGATCGTCGACGGGATCGACAGTGTCGAGGTCGACACCAACTTCGGCAACCATTCGATCCAGGGCGAGCAGCCGCGGACCGCGGTCGGCATCATCGACACCAACCACCTGGTGTTCGTGGTGGTGGACGGCCGGAGCACCGGGTATTCGGCCGGGGTGACGATGACCGGACTCGCGCAGATCATGCAGAGTCTCGGGGCCACCACCGCCTACAACATCGACGGCGGCGGCTCGTCGACCATGTACTTCAACGGCGCTCTGGTGAACAATCCGCTCGGCAAGGGCGAGGAACGCGGCACCTCGGACATCCTCTACATCACCGGCGGTGCCTGATGGCTGCGCCTACCTTCACCCGGCCCGGGCCCGCCGGCGCGCTGTTCCCCGCCGCGTCGTTCCCACGCGTGCTGCCCTTGCGGGCGGCGGAATCCCGGCCCACCGGCCCGGTCGTCCTGATCCCCGCGTACCGGCCCGGCGCCGGTTTGGTCGAGCTGGTCGACTCCCTGCGCGCCGCCGACCGGACACTCGCCGTCGTCGTCGTCGACGACGGCAGCGGGCCCGGGTACTCCGACGTCTTCGACGCCGCCAGGACTCTCGGCGCGGTGGTGCTCTGGCACCAGAGCAACAGCGGCAAGGGTTCGGCGCTGCGCACCGGGTTCCGGCACATCCGTGACCGGATGCCTGGCCGCGTCGTGGTGTGCGCCGACGCCGACGGTCAGCACGGGGTAGGCGACATCCTGGCTGTAGCCGCCCGGGTCCGCCCGGCCGGCCGCACGATGGTGCTCGGCACTCGGCAGTTCGGTCCCGACGTCCCGCTGCGCAGCCGGCTCGGCAACGCGCTGACCAGCACGCTGTTCCGCTTCGTCGCCGGCGTCCCGTTGACGGACACCCAGACAGGGTTGCGCGGGTATCCGCCCGAGCTGGCGAGCTGGCTGCTGTCGGTCGGTGGGCGGCGGTACGAGTACGAGTTGAACCTGTTGCTGCGCGCCCAGTCTGCCGGCGTCCAGATCGACACGGTGCCGATCCGGACCATCTACCTCGACCACAACGCGGGCTCCCATTTCCGGCCGGTCGTGGACTCGATGCTGATCTACTGGCCGCTGCTGAAGTTCAGCATCTCCTCGTTCGCGGCATTCGGCCTCGACACCGTCGCCCTGCTGGCACTGCACACGTTCACCGGATCCTTGGTGGCCTCGGTGGTCGGTGCCAGGGTGCTCAGTTCAACGGCGAACTACCTGATCAACCGGCGACTGGTGTTCGAAAACGGGCGCCGCCTGCCGGCCGCGGTGACCGCGGTGCGGTATTTCGCCCTGGCTGCGGTCCTGCTGCCGGCGAACTACGCGGTCCTTTCCCTGCTGGTTTCGTTCGGCTCAGGGCTCCTGCTCGCGAAGGTCATCACCGAACTGACCCTTTTCGGCGTGTCCTTCGCCGTGCAGCGTGGCTTGGTGTTCGGCGCGGGTGGGCGGTTCGGGCACGACGCCGACCCAGGTGGCAGCGACATGGAGCGCAGCGGAGCGGTCCACAGCGCCCAGTCGCCCGCTGCCCGACCTCGGGCATCGTGAGGTTCGGATCCGGGCGTTGCGGGCCGGGAACGCACCGCGGGGCTGATCACCGTCCGACCCCAGCGGCCCGCGGCCGTTCGCTGTGCCACGATGGCTGGGCAGTCGCGGCCGACCACGGCGACGTGGTCGCGGCCGATCGGAAGGCAGGTCGATGAGCATCCTGGTCGGGTTGGACGAACTCGCCGACTTCAGCGTCGAGGTGCCGAGCTGGGCCTACGGCAATTCGGGGACCCGGTTCAAGGTGTTCGGCCAGCCCGGGGTCCCACGTGATCCCTACGAGAAGATCGCCGACGCCGCCCAGGTGAACGCGTTCACCGGTGCGGCGCCGCGGGTTTCGCTGCACATCCCGTGGGACCGGGTGGACGACTACGCCAAGCTCGCCGCCTTCGCGCACGACCACGGGCTGGGCATCGGCGCCATCAACTCCAACCTGTTCCAGCAGGACGAGTACATGCTGGGATCGCTGTGCCACGCCGACCCGGCGGTGCGGCGCAAGGCGATCGACCATCACCTCGAATGCATCGACGTGATGCGGGCGACCGGGTCGACGGATCTGAAGATCTGGCTGCCGGACGGCACCAACTACCCGGGCCAGGACTCCATCCGGGCCCGGCAGGACCGGCTGGCCGATTCGCTCGCCCAGGTGTACGCGGGTCTGGATCCGGATCACCGAATCCTGCTGGAGTACAAGTTCTTCGAGCCCTCGTTCTACACCATGGACATCCCGGACTGGGGCACGTCGCTGCTGCACTGCCTGGCCCTGGGTGAGCAGGCGACGGTGGTGCTGGACACCGGACACCACGCCCCCGGCACCAACATCGAGTTCATCGTGGCCCAGCTGCTACGGCAGAACCGGCTCGGTGCCTTCGATTTCAACTCCCGGTTCTACGCCGACGACGACCTCATCGTCGGTGCCGCCGACCCGTTCCAGCTGTTCCGCATCCTGTTCGAGATCGTCGACCAGCGGGCGCACCGCCCGGAGTCGGGCGTCAACTTCATGCTCGACCAGTGCCACAACATCGAACCGAAGATCCCCGGACAGATCCGTTCGGTGCTCAATGTTTTCGAGACGTTGGCCAAGGCGCTGCAGGTCGACCGGGAGGCGTTGACCGCGGCGCAGCTCGCGGGCGACGTGCTCGGCGCGCACGAGATCTTCATGGACGCCTTCAACACCGACGTGCGGTCGGGCCTGGCCGATCAACGGGAGGAGCGCGGATTGCCGAGAGATCCGATCAAGGCCTTCAACGCCTCGGGCTACCTCCAGCAGATCGCGGCCGAACGGGTCGGCGGCCAGCAGGCCGGTTGGGGCGCCTGAGCGGCTGCCGCCCACCAGGTCCGGAGACGCCCCGGCCCGGGTGGGCGGAGCTGCCCACCTGACACCCGCCGGGCCCGCGCTCAGGCCGGCCAGACCAGCAGCACCGGGCAGGTGGCGTGGTCGGAGATGAACCGGGTGACCGGACCGAGCGAGTGCGGACCCGGTCGGGACCGGTCTCCGTCGCGGCACAGCACGAGCAGGTCGGCGTCGACCGCGGCCGCCGTCACCGCCCGCTCCGGGCCGGCCGTGCAGGATCGCGATGTCGCACGGCCGGCCCAGCCGGGTCGCCGCGGCGGCCAGCAGCTCGTCAGCAGCGTGCCGGTACGCGCTGGTCGCGGCGGTGAAGTCGGGACGCCGGCGGCCCAGCAGGCCGGCGGCCGATCCGCGCATCACCTCTTCGACGTCGTCGCGCACGACGTGCACCAAGGTGAACCGGCCGTCGGCGGGAGTCCAGATACGCGGCGACATCCACCGCGGTCTCCCAGGTGCCCTCGTTCACCATCACCATGACGTGCATCGGTCAACCTCCCCTAGAGCTGGAGCGCGCCCCACAGGGCGACGGTGGCCACGGCCAGGCAGGCCGGCACCGTCGCCAGTCCCAGTTTGGTGAATTCGAGCAGGGACGGCTCGGCGTCCCGGTGGATGAGCACCCGGCGCCACAGCAGTGTCGCCAACGAACCCAGATAGGTCAGATTCGGACCGACGTTCACGCCGATCAGCACGGCCAGCACGGCGCCCGGCCCACCCGCGGCGGCCACCGGCAGCAGCAGCAGGACCGCCGGCAGATTGTTGACCAGGTTGGCCAGCACGGCCGCGATGCCGGCGACGGCCAGTAGCTGCGGGAGGGCGTGCCCGGCCGGGACGATCGAGGTCAGGATGTCCTGCAGGCCGGCCCGCTGCACGGCGGTCACCACCAGACCCAGCGCCACCACGAAAGCCAGGAACGGCAGCCCGGCCGCCCGCACCACGCCGCCCGGCGTTCACCAGCCGACGGACGAACGCGTGCACGCCGAGCACCAGCGCGCCGGCCACCGCCGCCCACACCGGCTCCACCACCAGGAACCCCACCAGCGTGCCGCCCAGCACGATCAGCGCGAACACCGGCGCCGGCGGGATCGGCTGCCGGCTCGAGGGCGCCGTGCCCGACCAGGTCGGCGGCGAAGTACCACCGGAACACCAGGAACTCCACCAGGATGCACACCAGCCACGGCCCGGCCATCAGACGACGGTGAACGCGGCGAACGACAGCCCGGTCGCGGCGAACGCCAGCAGATTGGTCAGGTTGGACACCGGCAGCAACAGCGAGGCCGAGTTGGCCAGGTGGGTGCAGGCGTACACGTGCGGCCGGGCCGCGACCCGCAGTCGCGACGCCGTGGTCAGCAGCACCGGCGTGAGCAGCACGACGGTGGCGTCCAGGGACAGCACCGCCGTGGTCACCGACGCCAACGCGAACGTGGTGACCAGCAGCCGCCGCGGCCGGCCCCGACTGATCGAGGCGCACACGGCGGCCGACCCAGGTGAACACGTGCTCGGACTCGCAGAGGTAGCCGAGGATCAGCACCGCCGCCAGGAATCCGATCGTCGGCCCGATCGACCGCAGTTCGGCCATCGCGTCCGCCGGCGTCGAGCGGCCCGACCAGGATCACCAGGATCGCCGCCGGGACGGCGACGGTGGCCTCCGGCAACCCGCGGGGCCGGATCACCGCGAACGCCAGGACCGCGAGCAGCACGGCTGCGGTCCAGGCGAGCGTCATGATCGTTCAGCGCTAACCAGCCGGCAGGGCAGACCTACCCGCGGCGCCGAGCGCCCGGCAACTCGCGCGTCGCACGGTGATCATCTCGGGCCGAGCCGGGTCGCCGATCTGATCGAATCAGGGGACGGAGCCGGCGGTCGGCTCGCGCGCGTGGCGCGGGAGAGGGGTCGGCAGTGGCCCCTCGCCTCGCGCCGCGGATCGACGGCCGCCAACTTGTGGCGATCTTCGTCGGCGGGGCCGTCGGCACCCTGGCCCGGGCGGGGCTGGCCGAGGCGTTCCCGCATTCGGCCACTGCCTGGCCGTGGCCGACGTTCACGGTGAACGTCGTCGCGGCCGTGCTGCTCGGCTACTTCGTCACCCGGCTGCAGGAACGACTGCCGCTCTCCAGCTACCGGCGCCCGCTGCTCGGGACCGGGCTGTGCGGCGGGCTGTCCACGTTCTCCACCATGCAGGTGGAGATCCTGCGGATGATCCAGGGCCACGCCTTCATGCTCGCCGCGGGCTACGCGGCGGCCAGCGTGGTGGTCGGGCTGCCGCCATCCAGGTCACCTCGGCCCTGGTACGCCGGGTCAGGGTGCGGTCATGAGGGCGCCGTGTTCAGCGGGGTTGTAGTTCACTCGGTCTTGCCAGCATTTCCAGATCACGTGCAGCCAGGCTCGTGCGAGGACGCGGACGGCGTGGGGGTGGTCGTGCCCGCGGGCTCGTGCGCGGTTGTACAGGTCGGCGGCCCAGGGGTTGGCGCGTCGCGAGTCGGCGGCGAAGTCGGTGACAGCGTCGCGCAGTTGCTTGTCGCAGGCCCAGCGGAACCCGACTGTGCGGATCTTGCCGCACTGTCTGGTCGAGGGTGCCGCTCCGGCAAGGCAGCTCAGGGCTTCGGGGGTGGGGAAGCGCGCGCGGCAGTCGCCGATCTCGGCCAGCAGTCGGGCGGCGCGTACGCGTCCGGAGCGGGGCAGCGAGGTGAAGATGTGCGCGTCGGGGTGCAGGTCAGTTGTTCGTCGATCTGGGTGCACAGGCACTTGATCTGCTCGACCAGGGTGGTCAGGACGGCCAGCAGCGCCCGGGTGATGTGAGCCTGAGCGGTGCCGTGTTCGCCGGTCGCGCCGCACGGCGCGGCGGCCAGCCGGGCGTGCAGGACGGCGGGATCGACGCGGCCGCAGTAGCCCACGAGCTCAACCATGCTCCAAGGCGTTTCGGGCGAGAGCCAGTCGGCGCGGTCCTGGGTGTCGAAGCGGGCCAGGAATGCCAGGCTGATCTGGGAGTCGATGTCGGCGAACAGGCCGACTGCGCCGGGGAAGGCGTTGCTTCAGGTGCGCACGCAGCTGGTTGGTCACGCGCTACGCGGTGGGAGACGAGGTCCTTGCGGGCGCGGCAGGCGCGCGCAACGCGACGGTGGCCTCGCTGTCCGGGGTGAGCAGGCGCAGCCTGCGCGGTCGGTGCGCAGCGTGTCGGCGAGCACGAACGCGTCGAAGCGGTCGTCCTTGTTGCCGGCCGAGCCGTAACGGCCGCGCAGGTTCTTGACCTGGTTCGCGCTGATCACGACGACGTCAGTGCTGCATCGAGAAGGGCCTTGACGACCGGTCCGTCGCGGCGTGACAGCTGGCGTGGGTGGCCGTGGCGCTGATCGGTGGCGCGGGTTCGGTGCTGCGATTCGTCGTCGACGGTGCGGTCTCGGCCCGGGCCCGCAGCACCTTCCCGCTCGGCACCATGGTGGTCAACGTGAGTGGAGCGCTGGTCCTCGGGTTGCTGGCCGGGCTGGCGCTGGCGCCCGGACGTCGCGCTCCTGGCCGGCACCGCGGCGGTAGGCTCGTACACCACCTTCTCGACCTGGATGCTCGAGTCGCAGCGCCTCGCCGAGGAACGCCGAGCCGGCTGGGCCGGACTGAACATCGTGCTCAGCCTCGTCCTCGGGATAGCCGCGGCGGCGCTCGGGTGAGGTGATCGGACAGTGGCTGTAGAGACGCTCAAACTCACCTGCTATTTCGGCGAGCGACACCGGGTCGACGGCCGGTTCGTCGCCGACGAACTGCTCGACCTGTACGGCCGCCACCAGCTCGCGGTCGCCATCATGATGCGCGGCGTCGAGGGATTCGGGGCCAAACACCAACTGCGCAGCGACGTCTCGCTGACCCTGTCCGAGGACCTGCCGGCGATGGCCATCGCGCGTGGACACCAGGGACAAGATCGAGGCGGTGATCGATCGGGTCGCCGCCATGCCGGGCACCGGGCTGGTCACGCTCGAACGTGCGCGCCTGGTGCCGTCCGCCGCGCTGCCCCGGTGCTGCCCGACGACCTGCATGAGGCGACCAGGCTGAGCATCTTCGTCGGGCGCGGGCGGCGGACTGGGCGGCGTCTCCGGCCTTCGTCGCGGTGTGCGACCTGCTGCACCGGCGCGGCATCGCACGGCGCCACGGTGCTGCTCGGGGTGGACGGAACCGTGCGCGGAGCCCGGAAGCGCGCCGGCTTCTTCGGCGGCAACCTCGACGTGCCGGCGATGGTGCTGGCCGTCGGCGGCGGGCCGCAGGTCTCCGCTGCGCTGCCCGAACTGAGCGCCCTGCTGCCCGACGCGACTGCTCACGCTGGAGCGGGTGACGATCTGCAAGCGGGACGGCCAGCTCCTGCAGCCCCCACCACGACTGCCGGACACCGACATCCACGGCCGGCCGGTGTGGCAGAAGATCAGCGTCTTCAGCTCGGAGGCGGCCGATCCGACGGCCGACCGCTGCACCGCACGCTCACCCGGGAGTTGCAGCGGGCCGGGGCCGGTGGGGTGACCTCGCTGCGCGGAGTGTGGGGCTTCCACGGCGATCACCGCCCGCACGGCGACCGGCTGTGGCAGGTCGGCCGCCGGGTGCCGACGGTCACCGTGACGATCGACCGACCGGAGAACGGTGGCCCGGCTGTTCCCGGTCATCGACGAGCTCACCGCGCACGGCGGACTGGTGGTCAGCGAGCTCGTGCCGACCGTGCTGGCTCGGGGCGGCCCCGGCCGACGAACCCGGTCCCATCGCCCACCCGTCGATCACCTCATCGGCTGGCGCCGCCGGGGACTGTCGCCGGCGACCCGGGCGGACCCGGTGGCGGCCACCGTGCGTGGCAGGAACAGGGCTGCTCCGAACCCGACGAGGCCGACTACGCCCAGCGCAGCAATCGCGAGCCCGTAGGAGCGCTCCAGGCGTCGTGGTGATCCCCGCCACCAGGATGGTGCCGGCGATGGCGGTGCCGAACGACGAGCCGAGGTTCGACACGCTGCGCGAGAGCCCTGAGATCTCGCCTTGCAGACTCGTCACCGAAGCTGGACTGCACCACGTTCACCGAAGGCGTCAGCATGAGCCCGAGGCCCAGCCCGATCAGCAGCAGGCCGGGGACGAAGCGCCCATACGCCGGGTGAGACCGGTGACCAGCGGCCAGCAGTACGACGATGCCGCCGATGGTCACCACGAAACCGGCGATGATCAGGCGTGCGCTGCCGGCGACGCTTCGCGAGCCGCTCGGCGGCCAGCGAGGAGAGCAACAGCCCGCCGGTGGTCGCAGTGAAGATCACCCCGGTCTGGATGGCGTCATAGCCGCGCACCACCTGCAGATACGCCGCGACGACGAAAGAGACTCCGGAAAGCAGCAGCCACTGAGCGTTCTGGGTGATCATCCCGAGGTTCGACGTGCGGTTGCGGAACAAGCTGGTGGAGAGCAGAGGTTCCTTGCCCGCCCGCTCCCGGCCCCGCACCCAACGGAAGAACCACAGGCCAGGACAAGTGCCCCGGCCACGATCAAGGCCAGCATCAGCCACCCGTTGTTGTCCGCGGCCAGGATGCCGGTGACAACCAGCACAAGCCCGACGGCCGACAGGATCGCCCCGACGACGTCGAACGGACCGGCCAGGGTCGGCGGGCAGCGGATCGTGGATCTTCCGGGCCAGCAACACAATGATCGCGATGACCAGGGCCTGGAAGATGAAGGCGGCGCGCCAACTGATGGCCGCGGTGATGAAACCGCCGATCAGCGGCCCGGCCGCGGCGCCGATACCGCCGAGGGCGCTGATGATGCCGAATGCCTTGGCCCGGGAGGTCAACTCGGTGAACAGCAGGGTCGTCAAGATGTAGACGGGTGGGATCAGCAGAGCGGTGCCGACACCTTCCAGGATGGAGTTGCCGATGATCAGCACGCCGAGACCTGGTGCGAGCGCGCTCAACAGCGCGCCGACTCCGTAGATCAGCAAGCCGACGTGAAGCACCGCTTACGGCCGTACTTGTCGGTGAGTTTGCCGCCGGGGATCATCAGGGCGGCCATCACCAGCAGGAAAATGGTGATCGCGATCTGCACGCCCTGGACCGTCGTGCCCAGGTCCGTGCTGATGTCATTGATCATGACGTTCATGTTCGAGCCGGCGAAGCTGCAGATGAACTGGGCGAGGGCCAGCGGCACGAGCACGGTGCGGATCGAGGTCGATGGCTGTCGGCCGAGGTTCGGCTGGGTCATGCTCCCTCCTCCGTCGAGGCGCGTGGGGCCCCGAGCATGAAACACGGAGACCGGAATGAACCCAGCGTCCGCCTGGGACAATTCTCACGGCCCCGGGCAGCGCGACCGTACAGGGGGATGGGTAACCGGAGGTGAACTCGGGGCGGACGGCAGGCCCATCCACGGCAGCACGTCTTCCGAAATTCACCTGGGGTTCATCGGGAATACCGTGCCCACCTCGAGGTCGGCGGGCGGGGTGTGGGAATGTGCCTGAGAATCCTGGCCCGACCCGGCCGATTTGACCCCTTGGCTGCACGGTTGGGAAGGAAACTCATGACCGACGGGACATCGTCCGAGGCTCCGGTGAAGTTGACTGCTGAGCATGCCCGGTTGGCGGAGGCCACCGGTGCGGCGGAGGACGACTTGTTCACCGCGAATCCCTGGTACGAGTGGGGGCCGTACCTGGCCGAGCGGGCCTGGGGGACCGTGCGGGAGGACTACAGCGCGAGCGGGGATGCCTGGTCGTACTTCCCGCACGATCACGCCCGGTCCCGGGCGTACCGGTGGAACGAGGACGGCATGGCCGGGCTGTCCGACATCCACCACGACCTGTGTCTCGGGTTGGCGCTGTGGAACGGGGCGGATCCGATCCTGAAGGAGCGGATGTTCGGACTGACCGGCCCGCAGGGCAACCATGGCGAGGACGTCAAGGACTACTGGTGGTACCTGGACGCGCTGCCGAGCCATGCCTGGCTGCGCTGGCGATATCACTACCCGCAGAGCGAGTTTCCCTATCAGCAGCTCATCGACGAGAACGCCAGGCGATCGCGGGACGAACCGGAGTTCGAACTGCTGGACACCGGCGTGTTCGACGATGATCGGTACTGGGCGGTCGACGTCTGCTACGCCAAGGCCTCACCCACCGAGATCCTGGTCAGGATCACGGTGGTGAACCACGCCGCGGAGGAGGCCACTCTCTCGGTGTTGCCCACGCTCTGGTTCCACAACAGCTGGCAGCTCACCGGCGCCGAGCGGCCCAAGCTGACCCTGGACGGTGCGGGCGGGATTGCCGTGACCCACGACCGGTTGTCCGGTTATCGACTCGCCGCAGGCCCGGCCCCGGACGGATCCGGACCTGCGGCGTTGTTCTGCGACAACGAGACGAACACTGCGCGGCTGTTCGGCTCCCCGTCCGCGACCGCCTACCCGAAGGACGGGATCAACGATCACGTGGTCTCCGGCGCCGACACGGTGAACCCGGCCCTGGAGGGGACAAAGGCCTCGTGGTGGTACCGGCTGACCGTCCCGGGCGGGGGCCAGGCCGAGGTGCGGCTACGGCTGCACCGCCCGGATCCGGGCCAACCCGAGCCGGCCACGTCCTGGTTCGGCCGCCCCTTCGACGAGGTCATGGCGCGCCGGGAGCAGGAAGCCGACGAATTCTTCGCCGCGATCGCGCCGGCGGACCTCGGGCCCGAACCGATGCGGGTCCTGCGCCAGTCCTGCGCGGGCCTGGTCTGGTCCAAGCAGATGTATCCGTACCAGGTCAACAAGTGGCTCGACGGCGACTCCGGGCAGCCCGCACCGGCCGCAGGCCACCGGACCGGTCGCAACGCCGGCTGGCGCCACCTGGACTCCTTCGACATCTTGTCCATGCCGGACCCCTGGGAGTACCCCTGGTTCGCCGCGTGGGATCTGGCGTTCCACACGATCACCTGGGCCCACCTGGACCCGGCCTTCGCGAAGTATCAATTGCAGGTCCTGCTCCGGGAATGGTTCCAACATCCGAACGGGGCGCTGCCGGCGTACGAGTGGAGCTTCGACGACGTCAACCCTCCGGTCCATGCCCTGGCCGCGATCCGGGTATTCAACATCGACGGCGGCACCGACCTCGACTTCTTGAAGAGGGTCTTCCACAAGCTGTTGCTGAACTTCACCTGGTGGCTCAACCGGCAGGACCCGGACGGCAACAACCTGTTCGGCGGCGGTTTCCTGGGCCTGGACAACATCAGCCCGATCGACCGTTCGCACCTGCCACCCGGTTTCGGCCTGGAACAGGCAGATGGGACCGCGTGGATGGCGTACTACTCGGTCGCCATGCTCACCTTGGCCACGACCCTCGCGCAGCACGACCCGGTCTACGAGGACATGGTCGTCAAGTTCTTGGAACAAACTGTGTTGATCATGGACGCCTTGGAGGACTCGGGGTGCTACGACGCTGACGATGGCTTCTTCTACGACCGCCTCATCGAACCGGGTGGCGCCGGCATTCCGATCAAGGTGCAAACCCTGGTCGGGGTGATCCCCGCGTTGCCCGCGGTCACCATCCCGGTCGGTGACACCGAGCGCATCCGCCGCCTGCGCAAGCGGTTCGCCCGACGGCTCCAACAAGGTGAGCGTCACGACATCCTCGACTGGCAGTCCCGCGGCACCGGCGATTCGCGGCGACTGCTGCTGTCGGTCGTCCCGTTGGAACGGCTGGCCCGGGTCTTCGCCAACCTGTTCGACGAGGACACATTCCTGTCTCCGCATGGTCTTCGGTCGATCTCGAAAAAGCACACGGCTCCGTACGTCGTGCCCGGCATGCCCGACGCGACCATCGATTACGAACCAGCCGAATCTCGCACCGCGATGTACGGCGGCAATTCCAACTGGCGCGGACCGGTCTGGTTTCCGGTCAACTACCTGGTGATTCGGGCGGTGCTGCAGTACGACCAGTTCTTCGGCCCCGACTTCACCGTCGAGTACCCGACCCGATCCGGCCGGCGGATGACGCTACGGGAGGTGGCCGGAGATCTCGCCGACCGGTTGGTGAGCATCTGGCTCCCAGATGCCGGCGGGCGACGCCCTGTCTACGGCGCCGTCGACCGCCTCCAGACAGACCCGGCCTGGCGCGACAACCTGCTGTTCTACGAGTACTTCCACGGTGACAACGGCGCTGGGCTCGGCGCCATGCACCAGACCGGTTGGACGGCACTGGTCGCGGACCTGCTCATCGACCCGCCCCGGCGGGGCCAACGGCTGATCTTTCCGACGTCCGGCGAGTTCGAGCCCGAGGCCTAGAACCAACCCTTGCGCTTGGCCCAGACCAGCAGAGCGGCCGACATCACCAGCATGATCGAGCAGCACCGCGACCAGCACCACCCAGTGCGTGCCCTGGTTGACGATGAGGTTCATGCCGAGCACCGAGGACAACGCAGTGATCGGCAAGGTGATCGCGGCGATCACCGCGAGCCGCTCGGCCGCGATGGTCATCTTGGTGTTCGTCCGGGCCTGGTAGAACTCGATGGTGCCCTGCAGGTAGTCCTTCTGTCCGTCGGCCATCACGGTCAGGTGACCGAACTGGTCGACCGCGTCGACCAGCAGGCGCTGCTCGGCGCCCGAGCCGAAGGCCTCGATGGTCAGCATCCGGCCGTACACCTCCCGGCTGAGCGCGGCCATGGTGCGCACGGTCAGCAGCCCGTGCCTGGTCCGGAACATCTCGTCGAGGAACGTCTCCGGGTCGTCCAGATGGTTGCCGGTGACCCGCTGCTCCAGGTGCCAGACCTCGTGGGTCAGGGTGGCGGTGAACGTGCGCATCCGGGCGGTCAGCGCGCCGAGCACCGCGTGCGACAACTC
This sequence comes from uncultured Actinomycetota bacterium, assembly GCA_963834185.1. Lineage (GTDB taxonomy): Bacteria > Actinomycetota > Actinomycetes > Mycobacteriales > Nakamurellaceae > Nakamurella. The sequence continues at coordinate 199,395 of CAWIAR010000008.1, read as the reverse complement.
GAAGCCGGACTTCGGGCTCCAGCCGGCCCGAGCGGATCCGGCCGAGCACGGCGTCGACCTCGACCCGGGCGGCCGCCGGATCCACCTGGGGATTGAGCGGCCCGTGGGCGGTGACCAGGTAGCGGGGGCCGATGAACTGGTCGATCTCGACGTAGTGCACATGTCCGCCGGCGCCGCGCTCGGGTGCGTGCAGCACCAGGAACAGGTGATCGGGATAGGCGTGCACCTTGGGCACGGTCGACCGCTCCCGGACGTCGTGGACGGCCAACGGGTGGGCGCCGAACACCTCGGTGAGCAGCCGTTCGGCAGGCTCGTCGAAGGTCGGGATGTCCACCCAGACCAGGCAGCTCGGGATCGTCGAGCCGGTCCCGCACCGTGTCGATCGACCCGGCTCTCGAGGCCGGCCGCGTGAGGTACCAGATCACTCGCGGTCGGCGTCGCCGGCGTCCTTCGCGATCTGCTCGGGCACATCCACTCGCGCGGTCGATGATCTCCGGAACTTCCCCGGCGTCCTTGGCCATCTGCTCGGGAGCGTCGGTGTGGATGCCGGGCACGTCCTCGGTGCCGGCGTCCTTTTCGATCTGCTCGGCGGAGTCCGCCCGGTCCTCCAGGGTCTCCGGCCGCTCGCCCGCGTCGCGCGCCAGCCGCTCTTCCGGCCGGTCGGCCCAACGCTCGTCGGGAGTGCTCATCCTGCCTCCAAGATCATCGGTGCGCTCCGCGTCGAGCGTCCTGATACCCAGGATGACAGGCAGCGGCCGGGTTCGGCCCGCCGGCGCACACGCTCGCGCCCCGGCAGGCGGCCCATGACAGGATTCCGCCATGGACGGGGACCAAATCCGGCGGGCGTATCTGGACTACATGACCGAGCGGGGCCACGTGGTGATCCCGCGGGCGCCGCTGGTGCCGACGGGATGATCCGACGACGCTGTTCACCGGCAGTGGGATGCAGCCGCTGCTGCCGTACCTGCTCGGCGCGGACCATCCCGCCGGCCGGCGGCTGACCGACAGCCAGACCTGCCTGCGGGTGCAGGACATCGAGGACGTCGGGCGACAACCGGCACACCACGTTCTTCGAGATGCTGGGCAACTGGAGCCTGGGCGACTACTTCAAGGCCGAGCAGATCCCGCAGATCTTCACCTTCCTGACCGAGCGGGTCGGGCTGGATCCGGCGCGGATCTTCGTGTCCTGCTTCATCGGGGACGAGCGCTACGGCATCGAAAAGGACACCGAGTCCGCGGACATCTGGACCGGCCTGTTCGCCGCGGCCGGCGCATCGACCGATCGGGTCGACCTCGGCACCGAGGAGGAGGGCGCCCGGCTGGGCAGCCACGGCGCCCGGATCGCGTTCTACGGACACAAGAACTGGTGGTGTCGCGGCGGCGACATGGAGGCCATGCCGGTCGGCGAGCCGGGCGGGCCCGACTCGGAGATGTTCTACCTGTTCCCCGAGGTCGAGCACGACCCGGCGTTCGGCGCGCACTGCCACCAGAACTGCGACTGTGGCCGGTTCATCGAGATCGGCAACTCGGTGTTCATGCAGTACCGGCGCACCGAAACCGGTTTCGAACAGTTGCCGCGGCGCAACGTGGACTTCGGCGGTGGGCTGGCCCGGATCGCGGCGGCGTCCCTGGGTTCCAACGACGTGTTCCGGATCAACCTGCTCTGGCCGATCATCGAGCGTCTGCAAGAACTGTCGGGTCGCAGCTACGACACCGACACGGTGGCCATGCGGGTGATCGCCGACCACCTGCGCGGCGCCATCTTCCTGGCCGTCGACGGGGTGCGGCCCAGCAACAAGGCGCAGGGCTACGTCATGCGCCGGCTGGTGCGCCGGGCCATCCGGTTCGCGTTCGACCTCGGGCTGACCGAGGACTTCTTCCCCGAGATCATCCCGACCGTGGCCGACATCTATCACGACGACTATCCCGAGCTGGCCGAGCACCGGGACGAGGTGCAGGCCGTGCTGGAGAAGGAGGAACGCTCGTTCCGCCGCACCCTGCAGCGCGGCATCGAGAAGCTGGGGGAGTTCGCCGCAGGGCGGCGTCGGCGGCGCCCGAACTGTTCACCCTCTACGACACCTACGGGTTCCCGGTCGAACTGAGCACCGAGGAGGCGGTCGGGCCGGCATCCGCGGTCAGCCCGACCTGGCGGGACGAGTTCGACGAGCTGATGGCCGAGCAGCGAGCCCGTTCGCAGCGGGCGAGCGTGATGCACCCGTGACCGACCCCGGGCCGGAAGCCGCGGCCGCCGACCCGGTCGCGCGACCCGTCCGAGGCCGGCCTGGGTCAGCTTCCTGGCCCGGGTTCCGTTCACCGCCACCGTGTCGGTGATCATCCTGGTGGTCGCCATCGCCACGGGCACGCTGTGGAGCGCGGCGCAGGGCAAGTCCTGGTACCACGACGTCGCCTACGGCCTGCCGGCCTTTTCCGACGGCAAGTATCCAGACCCTGGTGTTCGGCGCGTTCTTCGCGGTCAAACCGGCCTACTACATCTGGGCCATCGGCGCTGTTCGCGCTGTTCACCGGATTCGCCGAGTGGGTGCTGGGCACCCGGCGCACGATGGTGATCACCATCGGCTACCAGCTGATCGGCGTGCTCGGCGCCGCGCTGTTCCTGCTGATCTTCCGCAACACCGGCTGGGAATGGGCACAGGTCACCGCCGACCAGGGTCGACGTCAACTTCACCACCGGGGCCATCGCCGTCCTGTGCGTGGCCTCCGGAGCGATCCGGCCGCCGTGGCGGCTGCGGCTGCGGCTGGCCATCTGGGCCGTCGTGTTGTTCGGCCTGTTCTTCATCGGCCGGCAGGCCGACCTGGAACACGCCATCGCGGTGCTGCTGTGCATGCCGTTGTCCACCCGGCTGGCCGGTCCCCGTGGGTTGCACGCCCGGGCGCTGCCGACCCGGCACGAGATCCGATTGTTGGCCGCGGCCGGCGTGCTGGTCATCGCCGGCACCGCAGCTGCTGAGCCTGCTGCTGCCCGACCGGCTGACGCCCGTTCGGCGAGTCGACCGGGGACGACGTCCTGGATCTTCTCGACGATCGCCTTCGTCGATCTCGTTGCTGATCGCCAACGGGCTGCGCCACGGCTATCGCTGGGCGTGGCGGGTGTCGGTGGTGCTGTGCCTGCTGCCGCTGGTGCTGTTGGTCGCGGTGCTGGTGATCGTCGATCGTGGTGGAGATCGTCGACCCGGCCGAGGCGACGCTCGACGGGATCGCCGATGCCGCCGCCAGCGCGGTGCTGTACCTGGCGTTCCTGATCGTGCTGATCCTCGGCCGCAGCGCCTTCCGGGTGCCCCGTCGATCCAAGCGCAGGCTGGCCACCAGCACCTCACAACCGGAGCTGGCCAAGGAGCTGCTGGTCAGGTACGGCGGCTCCACCATCTCCTGGATGACCACCTGGCCGGAGAACCGGCACATGGTCACCGCGGACGGGCAGAGCTACCTGGCGTTCCGCAAGCACGCCGGAGTGGCGGTGGCGCTGGGCGACCCGGTCGGGCCGCCCGGCTCGGCCGGCGCCACCATCGCCGACTTCGTCGGGCTGTGCGACCGGACCGCGTTGGTGCCGTACCTGTTCTCCTCGTCGGCGGCGACCGCGGCGATCACCGACGCGCTGGGCTGGCAATCCGCGCAGGTCGCCGAGGACAACCTGATCGACCTGCCCGGGCTGGAGTTCAAGGGCAAGAGCTGGCAGGACATCCGCACCGCGCTGAACCGGGCCGGCAAGGAGGGCATCACCTTTCGCATGGTGACGCTGGCCGACGAGCCGTGGTCGATGGTGCGGCAGGTGGAGGACCTGTCCCAGCAGTGGCTGGGGGACAAGGGCCTGCCCGAAATGGGATTCACCCTCGGCGGGGTGCCCGAGGCGCTGGACCGCGCCGTCAAGGTCGGCCTGGCGGTGGACGAGCAGGGTTCACTGCACGGCGTGCTGTCCTGGATGCCGGTGTACGCCGGCGACGGGGTGGTGCGCGGCTGGACCTTGGACCTGATGCGCCGCCGGGACGGCGGGTTCCGTTCGGTCATCGAGTTCCTCATCGCCTCCTCCTGCCTGCACTTCCAGTCCGAGGGGGCGCAGTTCCTGTCGTTGTCCGGGGCGCCGCTGGCCCGCTCGTACGGACGAACCGCCGGCGGACACCGCGATCGAGAAGTTCCTGGAGACCCTGGGCGAGTCGCTGGAGCCGGTCTACGGATTCCGCTCGCTGCACGCGTTCAAGGCGAAGTTCAAGCCGCGGCGGGAGCCGATGTACATGATGTTCCGCGACGAGGCCGACCTGCCGCGCATCGGCATCGCCATCACCCGCGCCTACCTGCCCACCGCCGGTGTCGGCGACCTGATCTCCGTCGTCCGGCACTGAACCATGACTCCCGAACAGGTACTCGCCGAGTCCAGGTACATCCTGCTGACCACGTTCCGCAAGGACGGCACGCCGGTCCCGACCCCGGTGTGGTCGGTGTCGGTGGACGGACAGCTCTGGGTGTGGACCGCGCCGGACGCCGGCAAGGTCAAGCGGATCCGGCGCAACGGTGAGATCCGTGTGGTGCCATGCACTCTGCGCGGCCGTCCGCGCGGCGTGCCGGTGCCAGGCCGCGCCGAACTCGTCGAGCGGCCGAGAAGCTTGCAGGGTGATGGACGCTCTGGTGGCCAAGTACGGCTGGCAGGCCCGGTTCTCGTTGCTGTCGCATCGCTTCGACCAGTGGCGCGGACGCGAGCCGAAGGTCGGCGCGATCCGGCTGACGGTTCCCCCACCCCGATGAGAGCCCTCCGGTGCCGCGCCGAACGTCTGCGCGGCACCGGAGTCGGGAGCGGCCGTCAGCTCACGCGCCCCCGGTGAGGGTCAACCGGTTGTCGACCAGGGTGCCGAAGTCGGGATCGTCCTGAATCAGACCCCATTTGAGCAGCCAGCGATAGGTCTGCTCGAACTCCTGCTGCGGGTAGGGCGCCGGGTCGGTGTAGCGCAGCCGCCAGGTCTGCAGGTCGGCTTCGGTGATGCTGCCGAGTTCGCCGGGCACCTCGTCGACGAAGTGGTGCAGGAAGGGCCGCACGTCCCGATTGATGTCGGCGACCGCCCTGACCACCGCCCGGTTGATCGCCGCATAGACCTCCGGATCGACGTTCTCGTCGGCAATCTCCGAGCCGACGTAGAACGCCTCGGAGATGAGTCGGTAGCCCTGGGTCAGCGCCAGCGTCAGGTACGGCTCCATCAGTGCCACGGCATCGACGACCCCGTCGCGCAGCGCCCTGAACCGCTCCGCCGGCCCGCCGACATGCACCACCTTGAGGTGTTCCGGGTCGATGAAGCCCTCGAGGGTCTGGATGGCCAGGTAGTGCGAGCCGTGATGAAAGGCGACGCCAACAGTCTTGTCGGCCAACGCCTGCGGATGCAGTACCGGTGAATCCGGGCGGACGAAGATCGCCTGCGAGGCGACCGCGGCGCGCTTGGAGACGATGCGGCCCTGACGGGTCGAGTCGTGGGCCCGCCGGACCTGGCCCCATTCGCAGGCCCGGTAGAAGGCGACGTCGCCGGCCTCGAAGCCGAGCGACAAGCCGCCGAATGCCTTGACCAGGGTGTGATCCTCGATCGGCTTCAGGGTCGGTGCGTATTCTCCCGGATCGACGAAGCGCAGGTCGATGCCCTCGTCGACGAAGTAGCCACGCTCCAACCCGACCAGGTACGGCAGGGTGAAGATGGCGCCGGAACGCACGGTGGTGATGGTGCGCAGTTCGGTCATGCTGTGGTCCTCTCCGAAGCGATTGTTGGTTGTTGACTCTCGGTTGTTGGCCGGGATGCTGGGGCTGGCGGAGGCGGCGGGTCGGGACCGGCTGACGCGGGGAACAGCCGACCCGCCACGATCCAGCCGAGGGACACCAGGGCGGCCGTCGCGGCGTAGGCGACCCTGACCCCGGCGGTGAACTCCTCCGGTGCGCTGCCGGCGGAGCCGATCGCTGCGCCGGCGAGCGAGCCCGCGACGCTGGTCGCGATGCCACCGGCCAGCGCCACCCCGACGTTGGTGCCGAGTTGCCGGGAGATGCTGGTGATCGCGCTGGCCGTCCCGCTGCGTTCGCCGCCGAGACCGGCGACGGCCGATGCGGTGGCGGGCGGGTTGGTCAGCCCCATGCCGAGACCCATGAGCAGGTAGCCGACGAGCAACGGCCACAGCGGACCGGCCGGCGTGGTGAGGGCGGCGAGCAGGATCAGCGAGCCGGCCAGCAGACCCAGGCCGGCCAGCACTGGCGGGCGCGGCCCCGCGGTGCCCATCCATCGTCCGGCCAGTACCGCCGCGGCCGTGGTGGTCACGGTCAACGGCAACGACATCAGCCCGGCCTGCAGCGGGGACAGCCCGCGAACCTGCTGCAGGTACAGGCTGTTCACGAAGGCCATGCCGGCCAGGCACAGGTACGCCAACCCGGCGGCCAGGACGGCTCCACGAATGCGGCGGTCGGCAAAAGTGCCGGGCCGCAGCACCGGGACCCTGACCCGACGCTCGACCATCGCGAAGCCGGCCACCGCCACGGCCGCACCGGCGAGCCCGCCCAGCACCTGGACGGTGGCCCAGCCGTGCCGCGCCACTGCGGACAGCGCGGAGGTGGCGAGAATCATGGCCGCTCCCAACAGCGCCAGACCGGTGATGTCGAATCGATCGGCGTCGCTGTCGGCGGGCCGGTCGCGCGGCACTCGCCTGATACCCAGCAGGATCAGCGTGGCGAACGGCAGGCAGAGCACGAAGACTGCCCGCCAGCCGGCGACGGTGACCAGAGCCCCCCCGACCAGCGGTCCGATGGCGGTCGCCACCCCCGCGGATGCGCTCCAGAACCCCAGCGCCTGTGCTCTTGCACGTGGCTCGGTGAACGTGACGACGAGCAGCGCGATCGACGACGGGGTCATGAGTGCGCCGCCGGCACCCTGGACCGCGCGGGCGGCAAGCAGAAGACCGACCGATGGGCTGGCGGCGCACACGGCGGACGCCCCGGCGAAGATCGCGGTCCCGAGTGCGAACATTCGGCGGGGACCGAAGCGGTCGGCGAGCACCCCGGCCGGGAACAGCAGCGCGCCCCGGGCCAGGGCGGCAATCGTCACCACCCATTGCAGTGTCGCGACATCGAGCCCGAGGTCGGCCTGCAGGTCCGGAAGCGCCACCGTCACCGCGGTGCTGTCCAGCGAACCAAGGAACAAACTGGAGCAGGACACCACCAGAGTGAATCTGGCCGCACCGCCGAGGCGGCCGCCGGTGGAAACGGTGGTCGTCATCGGGCCGGTCAGGTCAGGATCCGGTAGACCGGCTCGGCGGCCCGATCGTCGAGCAATCCGATCTGCACGGCTACGTCGATCTGCTTGTCGATGTTGGCGAAGGTGGCGGCGTCCCAGCGGGTCGCGTAGACGCCCTTGAGCCGATCTGGCAACAGGTCGATCGCCTTCTCCTCGTCGTCCGGAACGCCGTAGGCACTGTGGTAGCGGGCGATCAGAGTGGGATCGGCGACGATGATCTGATTGGTCTCGGTGGCGAGAGCGACGTAGCGGCGTGCGGTCTCGGTGTTGGCTTCGAGCCAGTCACGACGGAAGGCGCTGCCGTTGAGGAACAGTGGATCGGTGTTGCCGGTGCCCTGCTGCCAGAGGTCGGCAACCGCGGCCAGCTGTCGGTTGCCGGCGGCGACGAGTCGGGTGGCATTCGGTTCGATGGCGATGATGGCGTCCAGGTCGCCGCGTTCGTAGAGGGCGAGGTTGGCGATGGGCTGCCCGGGAAAGAGTTGGAAATCCTTGTCGAAGGTCAGGCCGTTGACCGCGGCCGCAAGCGCGGCTGCTCGGTAGGTGTCCGACGAGGCCGGCTGGACACCGACTCGCTTGCCCTTGAGATCGTCGATGCGGGTCGCGCTGCTGTCGGCCGGCACGATCCACCGCCCGTGGTTGAGCAACTGGGGGCCGACGATGACCACGTCATGGCCCGACGTGTTCGCCTGGGTGACGCCCAAGGGGCCGAAAGCCATGGTGTCCAGCAGTTTGCTCAACAACTGCTCCTGACCGGTGCCGATTCCGCCGCCGGCAAACGTCTGGGTCAGGCCGTGCTTGGCAACCAGGTCCCGATCCTTCTGCAGCGGATCCCAGATCGACCCTGACCCACCGGGTGCCGGGCTGGACACGGTGATCGGCAGCAATGCGGATCCGCTTCCGGTGGCGCTCGCGCCGGATGAATCGGCCGCGGCGGCCTGGCCGCAGGCCGCAAGCAGGCCGGCCAGGCCCAGGCCGCCGCCGAGCCGGAACAAGCTTCGACGGTCGAGGCCGAGCGCGAGTTCTCGGCTGAAGGAGGTACCGCGGGGTGCAGGCATGACGTTCTCCTCGTGGTGATTGCAGACGGGTCGTCGGCGACGAGTGGGGCGCCGACGTCGGGAGGGATGTGCGCAGGTTCAGTGGGTGGTGGGACAGTGCCGTCGTGGGGTCATCCGGTGAGCTCGGCGATGATCCGGCGGTGCCACTCGAAGAGATCCGGATGCTCCGGATCCCTCGGCCGCGGGGCGGTGATTCGTAGGTCGAGTGCGATCTGTGCCGGGCGCCCGGCCAGCACGATGACCCGATCCGCCAGGAACACGGCCTCCAGCGGATTGTGAGTCACCAGCAGGCCGGTCCGCGGGCGGTGGGCCCACAGGGTCTGCAGCAGCAGCCGTGACCGGCGGCCGGTCAGTTCGTCCAGTGCGCTGAACGGCTCGTCGAACAGCAGGACGTCGGGGTCGACAGCGAACGCGCGGGCCACCGCGACCCGCTGCCGCTGGCCACCGGACAAGACTGTCGGGTAGCTGGCCGCATAGTCGGACAGGCCGACCGCCTCGAGTACGTCGCCTACCCCTCGGGTGGACAGATTCGCTGCCCTCACGGCGATCTCCACATTCCGTCGGACCGAGAGCCAGTCCAACAGGCGTGGCTGTTGGAACACCACGCCGACCCGTGGGGTGGTCTCGCCGGTGTATCCGGCGAAACCGGAATCGGCCAACTCCAAGCCGGCCAGCAGGTGGAGAAGGGTGGACTTCCCGGTGCCCGATGTGCCGACCACGGCCACCAGTTCGCCGGGTTCGACGCGCAGTGAGAAGTCGCGGAAGATCTCCTGGACCTGTCCGGTGCGGCGGTCGACAAAAGTCTTCCGGACGTTGTCGACCACGATGCCCCTGGCCCGGGTGGTCGGCGGAGCGCTGACCGTCATACCGACACCTCCCGGCGCCACCGGAGCGCGCGTCGCTCCAAGGTCTGGAACACGCCGTACTCGATGAACGCCATGACCAGGGTGAACGCAATGGTCCACGCCAGTACGCCGGCCACGTTGTTCTGGGAGAATTCCAGATTCAGCTGATAGCCGACACCGTCTGCCATGCCGAAGATCTCGATGAGCACGATCACCTTCCAGGCCAACGCGATGCCCAGCCGGGCGCCGGCGAACAGGGCGGGCAACAACGCCGGCAGCCACAGTCGGGTCAGTCGGGTCCAGCGCGAAAATCGATAGACGTGAACCATTTCCACCAGACCGGGCTCCACGGCCGCGACCCCTTCGGTCAGGTGCAGGATGAGCGCGGGAGCGGCCGCCATGGCCACCGCGAGCACCGGGTTCCAGATGCTGATCCCGAACCAGATCACGCACAGGAGGGCCTTGACCAGGCCCGGTGTCACGAGCCCGATGAGCACGGCGGGCTCGAGGAAACGGCGCAGCCAGATGCTGCGGCCCATCGCGATGCCTGCGGTCACCGCGACCACGAAGGCCAGGGCGAACCCCAGCAGCACGCGGATCAAAGTCACCGAGAGTTGTTGCCACAGCGAGCCACTCCGCGCCAGCTCGAGCAATTCGGCCCCGATGGCGCCGAGGGTGGGAACCAGTGGGCTGTCGACCCGAACGGCCATCAACTGCCACCCGCCGGCGAGTACCACCAGAAGCACAGCGGGTGGGCCGAGTACGGCGACGACGCGTCCGAATCGCCCGGCTCGCCCGGATCGCTTGGCGGAACGGTGATGTCGCGTTGCCGACGACACCAGCGGCTCGGCCGCGGAGTCTGAGTCGGTCGGATCGGCGCGCGTTCTTGCAACGCGGACAGCAGGGGTCAGGGTCATGGGGGCATCCGTGCTAGGTCGCCTGCCGGCGACGAGGAGAGAAACGGGACGGGCCGAGATCGCAGCGCTCGGCCGCCACACGGGCAGCGGCAACGCACCGGACGCGACAGAGTCGGTTCGGCCCGGTGGTCAGAGCGGCAGCGAGAAGGTGTGCGAGGCAGGGCCTCTGCAGATCAACAGCCGGAGCTTGCGATAGCCATCAAGTCGACGTGGCGACGCCAGGTCAGGACTACGGAGCGCATGGCTGGAACATTAACAAACGTTCAACAACCTGGCCACCGTGGTGTGACCGGAGCCACAGGTCACACGATCACACCGGCGTCCGTGCACGCCTGGACGTCGTCGGCGACCTGCTGTCGAACTCGTTGTACTGCACCGGCGTCGCGGGTCGTCCAGCCCGCCTCCCAGGTGTCGGCCGCCTGCTGCAGGGCGCTCATCCGATCGGCCAGAGCGCCACCGGTGGCGTCGGTGGCGATGGTTCGCAGCTGGTCGGCGATGGTGCGGGCCGAGGTGATCTGGCTGTCGGTCACTGCGCTGAGATCTCCGGTGGGCAGGGAGGACATCGCATGGCTCGCCGCGGCCAGCTCCTTGCACGCCCGGTCGGTCGGACCGTCCGGACCGGCGCCACTGGCGCAGCCCGCCACACCGGCCACGCAGCCCAGCGCGGCGATCATCAGCACCGCCGCCGTGCCGTCCCGGAACCCTCGCACCCGGCCATTGTGCCCGGCGGCTGGGCAAGAGCCGATCAGAGCCTGATCGGCAGGTCCACCAGCCGGGTGGCGGCCAGCGCGACGGCGATCACCGCCAGCGCGATCATCGCGGTCTTCGCCGCGGGCCACTTGAACGAGGTGGTCACACCGCCGAAGAACAGTCCGATGGCCAGCAGAATGGTGGTGACCAGATAGCGCTGGGCCACGGTGCCGGCTTCGTTGCTCTGCCGGTCCAGGTCCGCCGATCGGGTCGCCGCGGCGTTGTAGTTGGCCAGCACCTGGTCCATGTAGGCGGCGTTCGACAGCAGGTTCTCCGGGGCTCGGCCGGCCTTGGCCTCGGCGACCCACTCATCCAGGAACGGAAGCAAACCCGGCCGCATCAACGACGTCCGATAGAACTGCATCAATCTCTCGTCACCGGACCGATAGGCCACCGCATACTGTCCCAGCATCGTGGTGTCGTACGAGATCGTCTGGGTCGCGAGCCCGAAGAGTCGACTCGCCTCCAACTGTTCGTTCGTCGCCTGCTGGGACAGGTTCGCCTCCTCGCGGTTCCACTGGTAGGCCTCGTAGCTGCACCATGCGGTACCCAGTGTGGTGATACCGAGCACCAGCACCGCGATGATCTCGATGATCCGTCCCGAGAACGGCTCGGGGCCGTCGCTCACGGGGCGCTCGCCGACGGATCTTGCTCGGGCTGCTCGGTCGGCGGTCCGTCGGTCCTCGCGCGTCGATCCGCCTGCGTCGGGTCATCGGCTTTGTCCGCCGGGACGGCCAGGCTGAAGTTGACCGCACGCGGCGACAGATCGCGCCACAGGTCCGGGTTCCGGTACCGCCACGCCGCCTCGGCACCCGGCTGCAGGAGCTGTTGCAGTTCTGCATCGTTGCGGGCCCGCGCCAACCGGGTGAGGGCCTCGACCTCCTCGCGTTCCAACTCGTAGGAGGCCCGGGAGATCGCCTGGACCACCTCGCCGGTCCGTCCGAGGTCGACGCTGCCGAGGGTGAACACGGTGAGTTCGATCCCGTCCCGCCGCAACGCCTCGGCGACGGCTTCGGCAAGTGTCGATTCGGTCGCCTCGCGGGCCGCGCCGAGCAGGTCCTTCACCCCGATGTCGGGCGCAGCCGAGACCGCGCTGCACAGCCCTGCTCGTCTCGTCCCTGACGACGATGAAGATGCCCTGGGGCCCGAACCGCTCGTGCACCAGCCGCAGCTGGTCCGGCACCAGCCGGAACCTGACCGTGACGGTGACCGTCACCGTGGTCCGATCGCCGAGCGTGACAGTCAGCGGCGGCGCCGACGAGGTGAGCGGGGATTCGTCCACCGCGCCGTCGGCGCGAAACGCCAATTCCACGGACGGATACAGCTCGACCATCTGGCGGCGAAGGGCGGGAACGAAGTGCGCGCCGGGCAGCAGCGATTTGTCCGTCGCCCGGCCCTTGACCAGCAACAGCCCCAGGCTGCCGGAGGGCACCCGGACGAACGACGACCGCATGACCGCCCAGATCAACAGGACCGAGCATCGGCAGCACCAGGACGAGCAGGATGATCCACGCGACCGCACTCATGGCCAGATCTTCGCCGCTACCGAACGCCGCCGCATCATCTGACCCGGGTGAATGGGCCGATCTGACCCTGATGGGCCGATCAGGCCGAGGTGTGCTGTACCGCCGGTACGGCGAGCTCTGCGGTGTGCCGGCCCCGGGCCAGCAGCCCGAACCGCCGCAGAGTCTCTGCGTTGCGCGGCCGGATCAGCGCCTGTCGCACCGGCCCTGGCAGCAACGCATGGGCCGGACCCGCGACGGTGTCCTCCCGCATGGCAATGCGGCACCCGGCCCCGGCCTCGGTCAGGTCGAACCTGACCTGGGCCTCGCCGGTCGGCCATGCCCTGGCCCGGAGCAGGAGCGACGAGCCCTCCTGCGCCGCCAGGACCTCCGTGATGTCGTCGAGCAGCAGCGGCCACGCGCCGACCGAATGGTGGATCCGACTTCCGGTCTGCGGCCAGTTCCGGTCCACCTCGCGGATGCGCGACGCACCGACGACCCAACCTGCGTAACCCCAGCCGTCGGCCAGGACGGACCAAACCACCTCCGTCGGGGCACCGATCCACACCTCGACAGGTGAAACGTCCAGCGGCTTGGTCACGGCACTCCAGTTCGTAGCGTTGCAGCGTTCCTCCGTGTGGTGCCCGCAGACCGATGGCGAAAACCGGGCACGTGACAGATGTGGACCAACATGACGCTGTGGTGATCGGGTCCGGCCCGAACGGGCTGGTCGCCGCGAACCTGTTGGCGGACCACGGCTGGGACGTGGTGGTGCTCGAGGCAGGGCCGACGCCCGGCGGGGCCGTGGCCAGCGCGACCGACGTCGCGCCCGGTTACGTCCACGACACCTTCAGCTCGTTCTATCCGCTGGCCGCCGCGTCCCCGGTGATCCACGGGCTCGGCCTGGAAGATCACGGCTTGACCTGGTCGCATGCCCCGGCGGTGCTGGGCACGCCGGATGCCGACGGTGGCTGGAGCCTGTTGCACCACGATCCGGCCCGGACCGCCGCCGACCTCGAAACGGCCGCGCCCGGCGACGGCGCGGTGTGGACCGAGTTGTTCCGGCAGTGGCGGGTGATCGGAGACGACGTGGTGGCCGCGCTGCTCGACCCGTTCCCGCCGGTCCGTGCCGGGTTGCGGGCGGCGCGCCGATTGCGTCGGGTGGGTGGGCTCGACTTCGTCCGGATGCTGCTGGAGCCGTCGGCGACCCTGACCGAGTCCCGACTGCGTCGGCGCCGGCGCGCGCCTGCTGATCTCCGGCAATGCCGCGCATGCCGATCTGCATCCGAACGGTGCCGGGTCCGGGTTGTTCGGCTGGTTGTTGGCCATGCTGGGCCAGGATGTCGGCTTCCCGGTGCCGGTGGGGGGTGCCGGTCGACTGGCGGAGGCGCTGGTCAGCCGGCTTTCGGCGCACGGCGGTGAGGTGATCTGCGGCCAGCGGGTGACGGCGATCGACGTCCGAGCCGGCCGGGCGGTCGGCGTGCGCACGGCCGACGGGACCGCGGTCGCCGCGCGCCGGGCTGTGCTGGCCGACGTCTCGGCGCCTGCGCTGTACGGGCGACTGCTCGACCCGCATGCACTGCCCGCCCGGGTCCACCGCGGAATGCGCCGGTTCCAGTGGGATCCAGGCACGGTCAAGGTGGACTGGGCGCTGGACGGTCCGGTGCCGTGGCGGGGTACCCCGGCCGCGGCGCCCGGGACCGTGCACCTGGCCGATTCCGACGAGCACCTGGCGCGCTGGATGACTCAGGTCATGGCGGGCGCCGTGCCCGATGACCCGTTCCTGCTTGTCGGGCAGATGACCACGGCCGACCCGAGCAGATCGCCGGTGGGTACGGAGGCGCTGTGGGCCTACACCAGGGTGCCGCGCCAGATCCGGTCGGACGCCGCAACCGGCGGGACGGACGCGATCCGCGGCGGCTGGGATGCCGACGACGCGAGGCGGATGGCCGACCGGATGCAGGACCGGATCGAGCGGTTCGCCCCGGGATTCGCTCGCACATCGTCGCCCGGCGCATTCTCACCCCCGCCGATCTGCAGGCGCGCAACGCCAACCTCGACGGCGGCGCGATCGGCGGTGGTACCTCGGGCCTGCACCAACAGCTTGTTTTCCGGCCGATCACCGGGCGGGGCCGGGCCGAGACTCCCGTCGCCGGGCTGTACCTGGCCTCGGCCTCGGCGCATCCCGGTGGCGGCGTGCACGGTGCCTGCGGAGCCAATGCAGCGCGCGCGGCCCTGGCCCACGCCCGCCTGTCGTTCCGGTCGTGACCGGTTCGAGTCGGCCGCCGCCGGGCACGGATCGGGCATGACCATTCCAGACGGCCCGATCGTTCCCGGCCCGACCGACCCCAGCCCGGCACCCGCACCTCCGGTACCGCCGACCCCCGAGCCGCCGACGCCGTCCGAACCGGGCCCGTTCAATCCCGACGACCCGGGCGGTGTTCCGGTCTGACCGGTCTCGAGACGGGGTTCGCACAGCCGATTGTCAGGTCATCCCAAGGTGCGACGCCCGCGTCGACGGGCAGCATGAAGGTGTGCAGATCGAGCAGCCGCGTCAGGCTCGCCGTCGTCGGTGCGGCCGAGCAGGACCGGCTGCTCGCAGTCGCTTGCGCCCTGGAAAGCGAGTTCGCCGCTTGGGTCGGACCTGCCGAGATCCGACAGGTGGTCTGGTCGGCCGCCGCCGATCTGGCCGGCGAGGTACCGGCCGGGGGTTTGGACGAATTCGTCCATCGGCTGGCTCGCCAACGCCTGGCCGATCGTCGGCGGGCGAACACGGTCCCCCCTTCCTGCGTCCATCTCGCCGGCTGAACGCGAGGATTGTCCGGGTCGGCTCCTGGGCACTGGTCCGGTGGACCGTGGGAGGCACGGAGAGGCACGCGGAGGCTGGGAGGCGCTGTGGCGGTGGACAGCGACAGTGACCCGAGCACCAGGGACCCGAGCACCAGGGACCCGAGCACCAGGGACCCGAGTTCGACGCTGACCGACCTGCGGACCGGGGTATCACCGGCGGCCAGGTGGGCTACCCGGATCACCATCGGTCTGTTGGTCGCCCTGTTGTGTGCGGCCGGCGCCGGCTGGCTCGGGGTGCACACCAGCCAGGCGAGCGCGTCTGCGCACGGGTACAAGCTGACCGTCACCTACGCCGGGGTCGCCAGGGCCGGGCTCGACGTTCCCATGCGGGTCGAGGTCGATTCCGATCGTCCATGGGGCGAGCACATCACGCTGTCGATCTCCCGGGAGTACTTCACCATCTTCGAGACCCAGGGCTTTTTCCCGGATGCCGACTCCAGCACCGGCAACGGCCAGGACGTCTTCTTCAGCTTCGATCCGCCCGCGGACGGACAGCCGTTCGTGCTGGACTACGACGCGTACATCCAGCCATCGGCCCAGCGGGGCGCGTCCGCGAGGATCTCTGTGCTCGACGGCGATGCCGCTGCGGTCTCGGTGGACATCCGGACCTTCCTGTTCCCGTGACCGATTCTGGAGGCCCAGCATGGAGATCGTCTACCGCGCCCTGATCATCTACCTGTTCCTCTGGATGATCACCCGGGTGGTCGGACGATCGACCATCGGAGAACTCAGCACGTTCCAGCTCATCCTGTTCATCACCATGGGCGACATGGTCCAGCAGGCGGTCACCCAGCAGGACTATTCCGTCACCGCAGGCATTCTCGCTGTCTCCACCTTTGCCGTGCTGACGATCGGGCTGTCCTGGGCGAACGTCAGGTGGCCACGCCTGCGAGCGGTCACGCACGGGGTGCCGGTGATCATCGTCCGGGACGGGGTGGCCATGGACTCGGTGATGCGTCGCGAGCGGATGTCCCTCGACGACTTGAAAGCGGCTGCCCGCCAACAAGGTTTCGAGACGCTCGGCGCTATCCGGCTGGCCGTGCTGGAGGCCAACGGGCAGGTCTCGTTCTTCACCAAGGACGAAGGGCGATCCGGCGCCGAGGACAAGCCCGCCACCGGCTGAGGCTGCGGTCAGAGCTCGACGAAGTCCTTTGCCGGACCGACGATCTGCGTATCGAGTCGACCGATCCGGCCCAGGTCCTTGTCGTCATAGTCCAGCGTGGTCAGCACATGTTGCATGGCCGAGAGCCGGGCGCGCTTCTTGTCATTGGAGCGCACCACCGTCCACGGCGCCTCGGGGATGTCGGTGAACCGGAACATGTCCTCCTTGGCCTCGGTGTAGGAGTCCCATTGGTCAAGGGAGGCAAGGTCCGTCGAGCTGAGCTTCCACTGTCGTACCGGGTCGATGTGCCGGATCAGGAACCGCGTGCGTTGCTCGGGGCGGGTCACCGAGAACCACAACTTGATCAGGTTCATGCCCGAGCCGACGAGCATCCGCTCGAAGGCGGGAACCTGTTCGAGGAAGAGGTGGTACTCGGCCGGGGTGCAGTAGCCCATCACCCGCTCGACCCCGGCGCGGTTGTACCAGGAGCGGTCGAACAGCACGATCTCCCCGGCCGCCGGCAGGTGCGCCACGTACCGCTGGAAGTACCACTGGCTCTGCTCGCGTTCGGTGGGCTTGTCCAGCGCGACCACGCGTGCTCCCCGCGGATTGAGGTGTTCGGTGAATCGCTTGATGGTGCCGCCCTTACCGGCCGCGTCGCGGCCCTCGAACAACACGACGACGCGCTCCCCTGAGCTCTTCACCCAGCGCTGCAGCTTGAGCAACTCGATCTGCAGCACTCGCTTGCGCAGTTCGTAGTCGTGGCGGCGAACCCTTTCGTCGTAGGGATAGCCCTCCCGCCAGGTCTGCACCTCACGCCCATCCGGTCCGATGAGTATCGGGTCGTCACCGAAATCGTCGACCCGGACGGTGTAGTCCTCGGGCAGCAGCCCGATGTCGGCGGCCGGTTCGGTGCTCGCCGTAGCCCGGTTCAGGTGGTCGGTCGTCATACCATGCAGCCTGCCAGCCGCAGATGGACTCATGGTGAACAAGGCCGGACGATCTGCCCGGCCCGATCGATGCCGGGCGGCCCTCAACAACGGCGCCCCACGACGCGTTGAGGAAGGTATGAGGACAGCTCGCCGTAGCGACGCCGTCGGCGCCAGGGCGGACCTCGCCCCGCACGACGGCGACTTCACCGCGTATGTCCTCGCCCGGGGGCGGGACTGGGAGCGCTACGCGTACGCGCTCACCGGTGACCCGGACAAGGCACAGGACTTGCTGCAGACCGTGCTGCTGAAGATGTACCGGCGGTGGCGGCGAGTCATCGAGGTCGAGCTGCCCGACGCCTATGTCAGGCGCATGGTCACCCATGCCTATCTGGACTCGCGTCGGGCCCGGTCGGCGACCGAGGTGCCGATCGCAGCTGTCCCCGACACGGTGTCGCCGGAGGGTGACCCGGCCACGCGGGTAGTGGATCGGGACGAGCTGTCCCATGCCCTGGCAGTACTCAGCCCCCATCAGCGTGCGGTGCTGGTGCTGCGTCACCTCGACGGCCTGGACGACGAGGCCATCGCCGCGGTGCTCGGCTGTTCGGTCGGCACCGTGCGAAGCCACGCCAGCCGCGGCCGCGAGCGCTTCCGGCTCCGGCTTGCCGCCACCGACCAGGAGGACCGACGGTGAACACCGACGACCTGCTGACCACAGCGATCAGCGATCTGGCGTCCCGGGCTCCGCACGATCCCGACCTTGCCCGGACCGTCAGGCGCAGATCACGCTGGCGGGTCGCGGTGGCCGCGGCACCCGTCGCCGCTGCACTGGCGGTGATCGTGGTCGTCGCCGCTGTGGTGGGGGCGCGGGGCGGCAGGACGGAGCACCCGACAACCGTGCCGTCCGCGTGCACGCCGGTGACCACGGCGGTGCTTCCCACCTGGGCCCGCGGCGGTTTCTCCGACGCGGAACCGTCCATGCCGTTCGTCACCAGCAGCAGTGGACACCTGGTGGCCATCCTGTTCGGCGCCCCCCTGAGCAGTCCCGAGGCGAAGGACCATGCCAACAAGATCCTCTGGGTGTCCAACGCGGCCGGCGGCTCCGGAGACATGGTGATCGCCGGGACCCGCGAGGGCGATGGGATGACGATGACGACGACGGTGCCGGGCGGCCCTGGGCCCTCTCTCGTGGACATGCCCGGACCTGGTTGTTGGCATCTTGAACTCACCTGGGGCACAGTCCACGATTCGATCGACCTGCTGTACGTGGCGCCCTGAAGCAGGGTGTTGCGCGCCAGGGGAATGAATCCGGCCGTCCACTGGTTTGAAGGGCTGGCGGTTCCCCGGTCCATGCCCCGGGCTCCACCCCTTTCAGTCGTCATGAACGACCACGTGCCGAGAGGCGCAAGGGCCGGGCCGGCTCAACAGAGTCGGGCCGGTTATCCCGGGGAGCCGCCACCTTCCACTTCGGCCTTGAGCCCGTCCAGCATCTGCTGCCAGTTGGCGGAAAACTGTTCCGCCTGGTCGGCACTTTCGTTGCCGTCCTGCTGCAGGGTGACCGTTGTCCGGCCGTTGTCCTCGGCCACGTCGTAGCTCACTCGGTGGTAGTTCTCCGGCACGTCGTCCTGACCCATCATCGGGCTGAAGTGCGTGACCACCAGCCGCCGCGGCGGCTCGAACTCGAGCACCTGTCCCTTGTCCTGGTACGCGTTGCCGTCGTACTCGCCGTTCCAGGTGATCGGGCTGCCGACCTCCCAGGTCGTCTCCACCCTGCTGCCGGCCATGTACCGGCTGATCATCTCGGGTTCGGTCAGACCCAGCCAGACCGCACGCCGCGGGCGCATCGATGGTCACCTGGGCCCGTGCCATGTGCTCACTCATGCCCTTGCTGGTACCCGCGCTCCGACCCGACCGGCAACCGGCTCTCTGTCTGTCGGCGCCTTCTATCGTCGTGGGCATGACGATCTCCCGGTTCCGGCATCGCCCGCTGGAAGGACCTGTGCATCGACGCGGTCGACCCCACCTGCTCGGGCCGTTCTGGGCTGCTGCGCTCGGGCTGACCGACGAGGCCCTCGAGGACGGCGATCACGCGCTGACCGGTCCCACCCCGGAACACCGGGTCTGGATCAATCGGGTCGCGGAGCCCGTGACGGTCAAGCAACGGGTGCATCTCGACCTCCACGTCGCCTCCATTGCCGATGTCCAGGCGCTCGGAGCGAGCGCGGGTCAGCGCCCGGCGAACTTCCCTGGACAGTGTGCGCGACCCGGAGGGCGGCGAGTTGTGCGCCTTCGTCCGGGACGACCCACCCGCCCTGCGCCTGTACGAGATCGGGGTCGACACCGCGGACCCTGCGCGGATCGCGCAGTGGTGGGCCGAGGTGTTCGGCGCCATCAAGGTGGACGACCCCAGCGGCTACTCGTACATCGAGAGGATCCCCGGAGCGCCGTTCGAGTCGATCGATTTCGCGACGGTGCCGGAGCCGAAGACGGTGAAGAACCGCATCCACTGGGACGTCGTCGGGTCGGTAGCCGACCTGGTCGCGGCCGGAGCCAGGGTGGTCCGGGCGCGTGACGACGAAATCAGCTGGACGGTGATGGCCGACCCGGACGGCAACGAGTTCTGCGCGTTCGAACCTCCGGCGTGACGCGTGACCCGACGCTTCCTCTCGCGGACGGCGGTGGTCCTGGCCGCTGCCATGGGCGTGGTTCTGGCGCTGATTCCCGAGTTCGATCGCTCAGCCGGGCGATCGACGGCTTCGTCGAGGAGATCGGTGATGGCCGCTTCTACTCGCCGCCCGATCCGCATGCCCGCCGGACCGCCCGGATCCCTGGTCCGGTCCGAACGGTTGAACAGCACAGCGATCGGCACTGTCGCCTGGCGGGTCCTCTACCACTCCACCGACGAGCGCGGCCGGGACATCGTGGTGTCCGGGGTGGTGGTCGCGCCGGACGCGCCGGCGCCGGCCGGGCGGTCGAACGGTGGTGAGCTGGGCGCACCCGACGACCGGCGCCGCCCCCCGCTGCGCACCGTCCAACAGCATCGCGCCATTCGTGCTGATCGAGGGCCTGGACCGACTGATCGCCGCCGGCTACGTGGTCGCCGCCGCCGACTACCCCGGGCTCGGCGTGGCCAATCCGAGCTCGTACCTGATCGGTTCGTCCGAAGCGACCAGCGTGCTCGACATCGTCAGGACCGCCCGCCAACTTCCCGCCGGCGCCGACTCGGAGATGCTGTTGTGGGGCCATTCGCAGGGCGGGCAGGCGGCGCTGTTCGCCGCCCAGCAGGCCCGCGACTACGCCCCGGAGCTGCAGCTGACGGCGGTGGCGGTGGCGGCGCCGGCCGCCGACCTGGGGACCCTGCTGGACGACCACGCCACTGACATCTCCGGCGTCACGCTCGGCTCGTACGCTTTCGCGGCCTACGCCACGGCCTACGGCGTGCCGCTGGATTCGATCCTCACCCCGGCCGGCGTCGCGGCCACCCCGGCCATGGTCGAACTGTGCCTGTTCGGCCAACTGGACAAGCTGCACGCCATCGCAGACCCGCTGGTCGGCCGGTTATGAGCAGTGACCCGAAGACGACCGCCGCCGTGGTCGGAACTGTTGACCCGCAATACGCCCGGCGGCGCGCCGATCACTGTGCCGATGTTTGTCGCGCAGGGCACCGCCGACACGTTGGTGCTGCCGTCGGCCACCGAGGCTTACGTGCAGGGACGGTGTGCCGCCGGCTGAGGACGTCCGGCTGAAGCTGTACCAGGGCGCCACCCACGGCACGGTGGCACTGGCGGCGGTCGGCGATGTGGTGACCTTCTTCGCCGATGCCCGGGCCGGCCATCCGGAACCGTCCACCTGCTGATCCACCCCGTGGTCGCCGCCGGTGCGGGTTCGGTCGGCCGGATGGCAGAGTTCACCGGGTGGATTACCGCGTCGCCGCCGTCGGTCGGACGGACACCGGCTTGTCAAGCCGAACAATGAGGACTCGTTCTTCATCGGCGACCGGCTCATCGTGGTTGCCGACGGGGTGGGCGGTGCGGTGGCCGGCGAGGTCGCCTCGGCCACCGTGGCCTCGGCCTTTGCCGAGGTCGAGCACCGCAGCCTGGACACCGACCCGTACCGGGTGCTGGCCGAGGCGGTGGAGCTGTCGACCGACCGGTTGGCGGCACTGCTCCGCGAGCAGCCCGACCTCGAGGGAATGGGCACCACCGCCACGGCGATGATCGTGTCGGCGAAGCGTCTGGTGTTCGCCCAGATCGGCGATTCGCGGGCGTACTACCTGCCCGGCCGGGGGGAGCCCGCCCTGCACCAGGTGACCAGGGACGACTCGTTCGTCCAGTACCTGATCGAGGCCGGCACGATCACCTCGGCGCAGGCCTGGCGGCACCCGAAGCGGCACGTCATCCTCAAGGCGCTCAACGGGATGTCGGTGTCTCCGACGTTCTCCACCTACGCCGCGCTGGCCGGCGACCGGTATCTGCTGTGCTCCGACGGCCTGTCGGATGTGGTGCCGGCCGGAGCGCATCGAGCAGCGGCTCCGGGACATCGCGGACCGCGCCGAGGTTGCCGAGACGTTGCTCGCCGACGCGCTGGCCGCCGGCGCCCCGGACAATGTCACCGTCGTGGTCGTCGACCTCGAGCGCATCGAGCGACGCCCGACGGACAGGTGCTGACGGAGCCGGAGCTCGGGGCGCCGACGCAACCCCTGCCGGTGACCTGATCACCCGGTGTTCTCGCTGCCGCCCTCCTCCTGGCGCTCCACCGCCTCGACGCTCGTCGTCGATGTCGGCGTCGGGGGTGACCGCCGGCTCCGGCTCGTCGTCGACGTCGTCGCGCTGCTGCCGACGGACCGGTTCGGCCGCCTGCTTGGCCTCGTCGATGGCCCGCTGCGAGGTCTCGAGTTGCTCGGTGTCGACCGGCGCCAGGGCGTCCAGTCGTTGTTCCTCGGGGTGCCCTCGTCCACGCCGGGCAGGTCGTCCTGCGGCGTGGTGTTTGCGGGGTCAGCCATGGTCGTCTCCGCCTGGGCTGTCCGTACCGGCGGGTGTCCTCCGGCGGTCCGTCCTACCGGCGAGGTGCCCGATCGGCCGCGGTCCCATCGGTGCGCTCCCGACGGCCGGCGGGGCGCGACCTGGTCGCCGGCCAGTCCGATCGACCGGCAGCCCACCGCGTCGTGCTGCGGTCGGGCGCGGTCGTTGCGCACCGTGCACAGCGCCAGGACCCCGGCCGCCACCTGCAGGCCGACGCAGATCCAGAGCGCCGTGCGGAACGGCGGCAGGTAGCCGGCCGCGGACTCGTAGGCGTCACCGGACAGCCCGGCGATCGTCGGCAACGCCGCCACCGCGATCAACCCGGCCGCCCGGGCCACGGCGTTGTTCACCCCGGACGCGAGACCGGCGTGCGAGGCGGGTGCGGCCGCCAGCACGGTCGAGGTCAACGGCGCGACGAAGATGGCCGCGCCGAGCCCGAACACGGCCATCGCAGGCAGCACGGTGGTCCAGTAGCCCGAGTCGGTGGACAGGAACGTCAGCATCACCAGACCGAGCGGCGGACACCAGCGGCCCGAAACCGATGAACAGCCGCGGCCCGAACCGCCCGGACAGCGCGCCGAACCGCCCGGCGAACGCCAGCATCATCACCGTGACCGGCAGCAACGCGGTGCCGGCCAGCAGCGGGCTGAATCCCGACACCGTCTGCAGGGCCACGACCAGCAGCAGCAGCGCCCCGCCCATGCGCGCCGTACAGCAGGAACGTCACCGCGTTGGTGGCACTGAACTGCCGAGACGCGAACATCGACATCGGCAGCATGGGGTTGGCCGACGACGCGTTCCGCCACGACGAAGCCGATCGCGGCGGCCACCCCGATCACCAGCGGCGCCCAGACCAGGGGCGAGCCGAGCGGGTGGTCGGCGGCGGCGATGGTGCCCGCGGTGATCCCGCCGAGAGCGAGGATGCCCAGTGCCGCGCCGAGCAGGTCGAGCCGTCCGTGCGCGGCCTCGTCCCTGGTCTCCGGGACGTGTCGCACCGCGAGGACGACGATCACGGCGGCCAGCGGCAGGTTGATGACGAAGATCCAGCGCCAACTCCCGACGGCGAGCAACCAGCCGCCGACGAACGGGGCGAGGGCCGCAGCGGTGCCGCTCCATGCGCTCCAGGTGCCGATCGCCTTCGCCCGGTCCCCTTCGGCGAACGACGACTGGATGATGGCCAGGCTGGCCGGGGTGAGCAGCGCGCCGCCGACGCCCTGCAGGGCCCGCGCCGCGACCAGCCACCCGATGCCGGGCGCGAGCGAGCACAGCGCGGAGGCGATCGCGAACCAGATCACCCCGACGACGAAGATCCGGCGCCGGCCGAGCCGGTCACCCAGGGAACCACCGAGCAGGATCAGCGAGGCCAACGTCAGGCTGTAGGCGGTGACCGTCCACTGCAGGGCGGCGAACCGGACGTCGAGGCTGTGGCCGATGTCCGGAAGCGCGATGTTCACGACGGTCGCGTCGATGCCGGCCACGCCGGAGCCGAGCACACACGCCAGCACCACCCACCGGCCGGTGGCCGAGGAAAGGGTGACGGCAGGACCAGGTTGATCTGGTGCCGGGCTCACCCGCGCGACGCTACCTCCGCCGGTCGCGGCTCGACGTCCTCGTGCACGTACTTCCCGCCGGCCAGCAACGACGCCACGGCGCCGATCAGCGACATGATGATCGCCGCGGCGAACACCACCACCAGACCCTGGTGGAACGGACCGGAGATGAGCTGCGGGAAGAACTCCTTGCCGGTGAGCGTCGCCTGGTCGGTCGTCGAGAGCTGGCCGATCACCTGCGGCCCGAGCAGCGTCTGGACCGGGTTGTAGCCGAGGAACGCGGCGAACAGGCTGCCCACCGGCGGGGCCTGGGCCACCTGCGTCGCGATGGCCGACGGACACGCCGTTGCTGGTCAGCCCCTGGTACATGGCCGGCGGCAGGGTGGTCGCCAGCCCCGCGATCATCAACGAGAAGAACACCCCGATGGACAACGCCGAGCCGGCGTTGAAGAACGTGCCGCGCATCCCTGACGCCGCGCCGCGCTCGCCGGGCGGAACGCTGTTCATGATCGCCGTGGTGTTCGGGGCCGAGAACATGCCCGAGCCGATCCCGTTGACCACCAGCAGGATTGCGAACCACCAGTAGGCGAAGTTGACCGGCACGCACCAGCATGCCCAGGAAGCTGAGCGCCACCAACACCAGGCCGGCGGTGGCGAACGCCCTGGCGCCGAACCGGTCCGACATGGCACCGGACAGCGGGCCGGAGACCAGGAAGGCGACGGTCAACGGCAGCAGGTAGATGCCGGCCCAGAGCGGGGTGTCCTCGAAGTTGTAGCCGTGCAGCGGCAGCCAGATCCCCTGCAGCCAGATGATCAGCATGAACTGCAGGCCGCCGCGGGCCATCGAGGCCAGCAGCCCGGCGAGGTTGCCGGCCCAGAACGCCCGGATCTTGAACAGCTTGATGGAGAACATCGGGTCGGCGACCTTGGACTCGACGATGCAGAACGCGACGAGCATGGCGGTGCCGCCGAACAGCCCGGCGAGCACCCACGGGTTGGTCCAGCCCTGGCTGTCGGCCGCCGTAGGGCTGGATGCCGTAGGTGATGCCGGCCAGCAGCGCGGTCAGCCCGACGGCGAACAGGATGTTGCCCCACCAGTCGATGCGCGCCGGGCGCCGCTCGCCCAGTTCCTGCAGGCTCAGGTAGGACCAGACGGTGCCGACCAGCCCGAACGGCACGGACACGAAGAACACCAGCCGCCAGTCCCAGGCCGACAGCACGCCGCCGAGGATCAACCCGATGAACGAGCCGGCGATGGCCGCGACCTGGTTGATGCCCAGCGCCATGCCACGGCGGTTGGCCGGGAAGGCGTCCACCAGGATCGCCGTGGAGTTCGCGAACAGCATCGATCCGCCGACGCCCTGGACCAACCGCCAGAGGATCAGCCACAGCGCGCCGGCGCTGCCCTTGAACGGGTCGAGGGCCAGCGCGATGGAACCGATGGTGAAGACCACGAAACCGGCGTTGTAGATCTTCACCCGGCCGTACATGTCGCCGAGTCGGCCGAGGGTGACCACCAGCACGGCGGTCACCACCAGGTAGCCCATCAGCATCCAGAGCAGGTAGCTGACGTTGCCGGGCGCGAGCGGGTCGAGTTCGATGCCGCGGAAGATGGCGGGCAGCGAGATGATCACGATCGAGGCGTTGATGGTGGCCATCAGCACGCCGAGCGTGGTGTTGGACAGCGCCACCCACCGGTAATGCGGGTGCTCCCGGTCGACGGACAGCCGTCGGCGGGTCACGGGTTGGTCGGCCATGCGCTCCCCTGGGCGAGGTAAGTACCTTAGGCAAACTAACGATAGCCGTGTCGAGGTGAGGGCGATGCGGCAGGCGCTGGTCGACATGGCGGTCGTCACCCTGCTCAGCCGGCGATCGCGACCGTGACCACCTCGGGCGCGAACAGCAGCGTGAGGTGGTTGGCCTGCACCCGTTCGGTGGTCAGGGCAGGGATGCGCTGCTGCCAGCTGCGCAGCACCTCGTCGGCCAGCAGCGGTGGGTCTCGATCGGTGGCGCCATGCGCCGCGGCGAGCAGATGGGTGGGTACGGACAGGTGGTCGAGTGCACGTCACGGTCGGTGTCCCCGAAGAAGGAGTCGACCGCGTCGTCGATCATGCGGTCGACGTCGCCGCGCGGGATCAGCCGGCCCGGTTCGCCGACCAGATCGTCGCGGACCCATTCGGTGACCACCGGCAGCAGGTCGGGTCGCGCGGTCAGGCCAGGGGCCATGCCGGCCGCGACGAAGGCGTCGACGTCCTGCCACGGACCGAGGCCCTTCTGGCGTCCTTGCGAAACTTCCAGCGCACCAAGGACTTCCGGGCAAGCAGCCTCGGCAGCTTGGGTGGCAGTCCGCCGTCCAGCAGCACCATCGGCGACCGGCCCGACCGGCCAGACGCTCGGCCACCACCGGAGCGAGGTAGGCGCCCATGGAGTGGCCGACCAGGACGAAGTCGTCCAGGCCGAGGGTCGACCACTGCAACCAGGTCGTCGGCGTGCGCACCGAGGCCGGCAGGTCCGCGGAGTTCGGACGAGCCGCCGCGGCCGCGCAGATCGGGTGCTATCACCCGAGCGTGGGGGAGCGCGTCGGCCAGACGGCGAGGCATGCCAGCCAGTGGAGCCCAGTCCGTGCAGGAACAGCACAGTGGGCGCCGTTCCGGCCCACTGCCGCACGGACAACTCGCCCTCGGTGCTGGTGGTGCTCGTCCCTGCCCGCCATCGGCGTCCCATCTGCGCCGGCTCCACATCCATGCCGGGCCAGTCGGATTGTGCCGCCCGGATCGTCGCCGTGGCTCGTCACGTCGTTCCGCGCTGACCCGGCACCGAGATCGGCGTGTCGGGATCCAGCGGACCGACGCATCGGGTCAGAACGGGCGGATCGGATCGGCGGTCGCGGTCGGTCTGGCTGTTCTGGGCCAGGTGCTCAGAACGGCGGCGGATCGCCGTCGGCGGGACCGAGGTCGCCATAGTCTGCGGATGCGCGCCGGTGGCGTCCGGCTCGGCTCGGCGAGTGTCGACCGGGTCGGGCGGTCGGGAGGTTCAGGGGTGTGCCGGTGGGGAGGTCGGGTGCTGGTCGGTCGACGTGGGTGCGGCCGAGGGGGCTGGTCCAGGTCAGGGTGTTGGTCGTGTTGGTCGCGGACGGCGGTCCAGGCGGTGAACGTTTTGATGCGGTGGTGGAAGCGGCACAGGGTGTCGAGGTTGCAGGGGCAGGTGGCGCCGCCGGTCGTCAGGTGGTGCGGTGGTCGTGGTCGCAGCGGGTCGCGGGTATGGGCGCAGCCGGGGAACGGCAGCGGTGGTCTCGGGTGTTGACGCGGTCGATGACCGATGCGGGTGGTCGGTAGGTGGTGCGGCCGAAGTCCAGCACGGTGCCGCAGTCGGGTGAGTGGTGGTGGATGCCGCCGTTGTTGCTGTGGTGACCGCGTTGATCGGTGGTGGCTTATCCGGCGGTGTACCCGTCGGCGGGTTGTTGGTGACCAGGATGCGGACGGTGCCGGCCGCTGTGGCCAGGGCGCGGGCGGTGTCGGCGGTGATCACGCCGAGCCCGGTGAGGCGGGCGGACAGGTCGTCGCAGCCGGCCAGGGTGGACAGGGCGACGGTGACGTCCAGGTTGACCCGCACCCCGGCGGGTAACCGCACCGTGGACAGCAGCCCACCCCGGCGTTGGCAGTTCGGGTCGGGCCGGGATTGCCAGTCGATGCTGCGCAGCCGGGCCAACAGCTCGGCGGCGGTCGGGCCGGGCGGGTCGGCGGCAGGGTCGGGGCCGCCGGGTCGGGGTCGCCCGGGTCGGCATGGCCGGGTTCAGCGGGGTCGGCGGCTGCTTGCCGATCGACACCGGGATGGGAGGGGTCACGATCGGGACGGTCGGTGGGGCCGGATCGGCGTCGGGCTCGACCGGTTGGCCGGGCTGAATCTGATGGTGTCGGCCTCGGCCTTGTTCGTATCTGCCTCGCGCGGATCGGCGTCGATCGTGTCGAGATCGCCTTGCGCTGATCGGCTGGCCGGCGGTGTCGGTGTCGTCGCTGCGGGCGGGGTCGGCGGGGTCGTTCCGTCGGTGTCAGCGGAAGGACTGTCGGTGGCGGTGTCCGGCTCGGCCGGTCGGAGTCCGCCGGTGGGTCCGGGTCCGGTTCGAGTCCAGCTGCCGGGTCCGTTTGGGTGTCGGTCGGGTCGGGTGGTTGTCGGGGTGGATGCCGCGCAGGTCGATCAGGCCGGTGTCGGCCAATTCGCCGAACAGGTCGGCGAAGATGTCGGCGCGCAGTTGGCGGCCGCGGCCGTGCCGGGCTTCGGCGGGGATGGCGGCGGCCAACAGGTCCAGCACGGCTTGGGTCAGGGCGGCGTCCTCGACGGCCAGATCGGCGGTGAACCGGCCCAGGTCATCGCCCAGGTTCGCGCACTCCGGTGCCGCGGCCGGCCCGGGCCTGCTCGGCGCGCCGGTGTCGGCGGCGTCGGGGTCCATGTCGGCGACGATCTTGGTGGCCAGGCGGCGCAGGTCCCCCGGGGACAGGCCCCGGCGGCCCGGTCCAAGATGAGCTGTTCCGCCCGGCGGCGCAGCGCCGGGTCGCAGCACCGCGGTGGTCTCGGCGATGATCCGGGCCCGCACTTCCTCGATGCGTCCCTGTTCCAGGGCGGTGAACGTGGCGGGCAACTGTTCGACTAAGTCTTGGGCGTCGGCGATGCGGCGCCGGGCGGTGATCGGCGCGACCAGCCACGCCGCGGACAATTCCGGTTCGGCCCCACCGGCGGCCTCCGCCGCCAGAGTGTGTCCCAGGCTGTCGTCGCCGACCACCTCGGTACCGGCGGCGGCCCGTTCGGCCAGCTCTTCCGGGACATCACCGCCCCGGCCTTGCTCCTCACCCCGGTGGGCGATGGAATCCAACAGGTCCGACATCGGCACCGCCACGCCCGGCCGGGCCAACGCCGCCGTCCAGTACATCGCCTGCGCCTTGGCGTAACTGGCCACTCGCTGCGCCCCCAGCACGGCCTGCACCATCACCGCCGCCGGCACCTCGGCGGACGGGACGTCCCGGATCAGTTCCAGGCCGAACAGCGCGTCTGCGGCCGGACCGTCCAACCGTTTCGCGTCGGCCGGGTGCACACCGCGGACGGGCGGATCCGGGAAGTCGTCGTTGCTGCAGGAGCAGTCACGGCCGTGGTAGCAGTACTGACGGTCCCATTCTTCGCAGGGCTGCGCGTACTCGCGGTGGGGGTCGTCGCCGTCGTACGGCTGGTCGTACTCGGCTGCGGTGCTCATCGCCTGGATTCCCCCTCGCTACCTGATTTTCTCATAGCACAGTGTGTTTGATTCAATAGTTGTTGATCAGTAGCTATGTATTCACTCGGCCGGTCTATCGACCTGTGGTGGAGGGTTTTGCGCGACCCGGAAACCGCCTCGGATCGGCCCTCGAACAGCAGTGTGCACCCGCCCCCCGACAGCGGGGTGGCAGCCTTGCCTCGACCGGACTGAAGCCACCGAGCGGCGGCCATCCGCAGGCATTGCAGTCAGCCCGCTCATGAACCCGGCCTACCGTGCAGGCCATGGACGTCGAGGTCCCCGGAGGGCGGCTCGCAGTAGAGGAGTACCCGGGCACGATCCGAACCGGTGCTGGCCGTGCACGGCGTCAGCAGCCAGCGCAAGCTCTGGCTCTGGCTGCACCGCGAGGCGCCGGACCTGCGCCTGCTCGCCCCCGATCTGCGCGGGCGGGCCGACAGCATCGACGTCGGCGGCCCCTTCTCGATGGACCGGCATGCCGACGATCTCGCGCTCGTTCTCGACGCCGCCGGCCTGGAGGGCGTCCATGTCTGCGGAATGTCGATGGGTGCATTCGTGGCCGTGCATCTGGCGGCCCGCCACCCCGACCGAGTAGCCAGCCTCATCCTGGTCGACGGAGGTCTCCCGGTCGTCCCACCACCGGGTTTGACCAGGGACAACGTCGCCGCCGGCTTCGCCGATCGGCTCGGCCGGCTCGAACATCCGTGGCCGGACCTCGACAGCTATCTCGACTACTTCGCCTCCACCACCGGCGTCCTGCTCGACCGCGACGACCCGCTGCTGCGCGAGTACCTCGCGCACGACCTGGCGGGCGACGGCAAGGTGAGGCTGTCACCGAGCGCATTGCTCGACGACGCGGCCGACCTGTTCTTCGAGCCCAATCCGTTCGCCCGGATCGACTGTGCCGGTCCGGCTCAGCCATGCCCAGTGGGGCGCCGGCCCCGATGCGCCGCCGTTCTACACCCAGGATGAGGTAGCCGGATGGGGCGACCGGCTGGCCGACGTGCGTTACCTGCCCGGCCACGACCACGCGGGAACGATCATGACCAGGACCGGCGCGGCGATCACCGCCGAGCTCATCCGAGAGGCCCTGAGCGGCGACCCTGGAACGGCAGCCCGGACCGACGGGGAGGACGGGAGAGCAGTGAGCACTTCGACCAACGACCCGGCAAGACGCACGCTGCTCGACGCCCTGCGGGCAGAGCTGCCCGACGACCGGATCGTCGACGATCCCGACGTCCTCGCGAGGCCTCTCGCACGACGAGGCCGAGTGGGCACCGGTGGGTCGGGCGGCCGTTGCCGTCCGGGCCCGCAGCGAACACGAGGTGCAGACCGTCGTGCGCAGTCTGCGCGGACCTGTACGTGCCGGTGGTGCCGCGCGGCGCCGGAACCGGCCTGTCCGGCGGTGCCAACGCCGTCGACGGGTGCGTCCTGCTCGACCTCTCGAAGATGAACGCGGTGCTGGACATCGATCCGGGCGAACATGACCTGCACCGTGCAACCCGGGGATCGTGAACAACGACCTGAAGGCCGAAGGTGGCCGAGCACGGCCTGTGGTATCCGCCGGATCCGGCCAGCGCGCCGTGGTCGACGATCGGCGGCAACGTCTCCACCAACGCCGGCGGACTGTGCTGCCTCAAGTACGGCGTCACCCGTGACTACGTGCTCGGCCTGCGGGCAGTGGTCGGTGGCGAGGCCGGCTACGGGACGGCAGTGCGGCTGGGCCGGAGCACCAACAAGGGCGTCGCCGGGCTGGACCTGGCCGGGCTGTTCGTCGGCGCCGAGGGCACCCTCGGCGTGGTCACCGAGGTCACCCTGCGGCTGCGGCCCGCGCTGACCGATCCGCCGCGCACCGTGGTCGGCGCGTTCCCCGACCTGGTCGCCGCCGGTCGCGCGGTCGCGCTGGTCACCAGTAGCGGACTGATCCCGGCCGCCCTGGAACTGTTGGACCGGCAGTGCCTGGTGGCGGTGGAGGAGTGGAAGCACCTGGGCATCGAGGCCGAGGCCGCGGCTCTGCTGCTGGCCAGGGTGGATGTCGCCGGGGAGGCCGGTGATGTCGAGTCCGCAGCGCTTGGCCGACTGTTTCGAGCGAGCCGGTGCGCTGTGGGCGGCCGCGTCGACGGATCCGGTGGAGGCCGAGGCCCTGTTCGACGCGCGACGGCTGGCCTATCCGGCCTTGGAGCGACTGGGCCCGGTGCTCACCGAGGACCTGGTCGTCCGACGCTCCGAACTGCCGGGCATGCTCGCCGACATCCAGGCCATCGGCCGCAAGCACGGCGTGCAGATCGCCACCATCGCCCACGCCGGCGACGGCAACGTGCATCCGATGTTCGTCACCGAGACCGGTGACGACGCGGCCAGGATCGCCGCCCAGGCCGCGTTCGAGGATCTGATCGACGCGGCGCTGGCCCGCGGCGGCACGGTCACCGGTGAGCACGGTGTCGGTCTGCTGAAGAAGGCCGGCATGCTCCGCGAACTGGATCCGGGCTCGGTGATCATGCAACGGGCCATCAAGCAGGCTCTTGACCCGTTGAACCTGTTCAACCCCGGCAAGGTGCTCTGACCCGACCCCCGGTCGCCTCCTCGCCGCGATCGGCCGTGGCTTGTTCGACCGGGTCGCCCCGTCGGCGATCACAGGAGGATCGGGGCGGACACCTCCTCGGTCGGCTCTTCGATGGGCCGCGCGGTGCGCGGATCGGTCTCGGGTACGGGCACGTGGTCGACCTTCCAGCCGAGCCGGCTGAAACGCAGGGCAAGACCGGGCAGGTGCGCCGCGCCGACGATCCAGAGGT
This sequence comes from uncultured Actinomycetota bacterium, assembly GCA_963834185.1. Taxonomy (GTDB): domain Bacteria; phylum Actinomycetota; class Actinomycetes; order Mycobacteriales; family Nakamurellaceae; genus Nakamurella. The sequence goes on along the minus strand of CAWIAR010000008.1, from coordinate 167,557 downwards.
GATTCTCGCCCGGATGCATGACCGGAACCGTCGAGTCCATCCAGATGCGATTGCGTTCCTCGGCGCTCGCCAGGTCGACCCCCTGCGCCTTCTCCGCCGCATCGCCGGCGAAGATCGCATGCTGGTTACCCTCGGCGATATCGACGGTGCCGCGATACAGCTCCCGGCGCCGCTTGGCCTTCTCGTCGGCGTCCTGCGGCTCGGAGAGAGCCGTGCGCACACGTTCGTGCTCGGGCGTCCGGGGGTCGGTGTTGGCCGCGGCCGCCAGTGCCCTGGTGTTGTCCTTGTCGAGCATCGCCCGCTGAGGCTTGCCCGGACTCAGCTTCATCGCGACGGTGGCGTAGGCGTCGTCCAGCGCCACCTGGTCGATCTTGCTGACATCCCGGTCGAGTTGGTCGATCTGATGCTTGAGCCTGAACTGCGTCGGCCTGGACTCCTTGTTACGCACCGCGGCGTCCAGATCGGCGGACCTGGCGATCTTGTCCTCCAGAGCTCGTAGCAGATCAGCGAGCGGCGGCAGGTCCGGCTCGGACGGAGACGAGGTCTCCGCGAACACGTGGGTGAAGGGCTGCGAGCCCAGATATCGGACCACCGTCCGCCAGGCGCGGATCTGGGTCAGCCGCAGCCCGTGTTCGGTGCCGATCAGGTGCACGGTCAGCGGTAGATCCGGCCGGGTCGCGATCATCAGATTCGCGCCCTTGGTCGGTGCCGCCGCAGCCAACACACCAATGGCAGCACCGCGCTCCGCGAGTTCGGTCTTGGTGATCCGCCGGACGACGCTGCCTCTCGGAGAGGCCGCGGCCGGTACCGGCAGATAGTCGCGCGGGGCCTGCTCGACCGTTTCCCGTCGGACCGGGCCCGGTCGCGTTGCGCGGAGACCGCCGGCCGGCGGCACCAGGCTGGTCATGCCGGCTCCTCGTCTGGCGCCACCGGCGTCTGCGGCGCTCCGCTCATTGGAGACCGGTGGGCGTCCGACGTCAACCAAACGGGACGAAGTAGGCTCGGACGCCGCACCCGTCGGGAGGAATCGTGAGCTACTCCGTCCAGCTGTACTCGGTCCGCACCGCGTTGGCCGAGGACGCCGCCGGCACCCTTGACCGGTTGGCCGCCATCGGCTTCACCCAGGTCGAGCCGTTCGACTTCGCGGCCAGGGTCGACGTGCTCGAGCCCGCGCTCGCCCAGGCCGGACTGACCGCGCCGTCCGGGCATGCCGGACTGGTGGCCGGCGACCGGGAACAGATCTTCGACGCCGCGGAGCGGCTCGGCATCGGCACGGTCATCGAGCCTTTCGTGGGGCCGGACAACTGGCAGGACCACGACTCCGTCGCCCGCACCGCCGACGCGCTCAATCGCGCGGCCGAGGCGGCGAGGAAGCGCGGGCTGCGCGTCGGCTACCACAACCATCACTTCGAACTCGAGTCGACGATCGACGGCACCACCGCGCTCGAGCACTTCGCCACCCTGCTCGACCCGGCCGTGGTGCTGGAGGTCGACACCTACTGGGCGGCGACCGGCGGCGCCGATCCGGTTGCGCTGCTGGGGCGGCTCGGTGACCGGGTGAAGTTCATCCACATCAAGGACGGACCGGCCACGCTGGACACCAAGGCCCAGGTCCCGGCCGGCGAAGGAACCTTGCCGATCTGGGACATCGTCGACGCGGCAACCGGTCTCGAGGTCGGCATCGTCGAGTTCGACGACTACGACGGTGATCTGTTCGACGGTGTGGCCCGATCCCTGGCGTTCCTGGAGCGCGGCCGAGGCCAAGCGTGAGCAGCCGGGGACCTGTCGGCGTCGGACTGATCGGCGCCGGCAACATCAGCAGCGCCTACCTGCGCAACCTCACCCGGTTCCCGGACGTCGTCGTGCATGTCGTCGGCGATCTGGTGCCCGACGTCGCGGCCGACCCGCGCCGAGGAATTCGGGGTGCCGCGCAGTGGGTCCCCGGCCGACGTGCTGGGCAACGACGACGTCGAGATCGTCGTCAACCTGACCATTCCGGCGGCGCACGCCGAGATCAGCACGCTGGCCGCGCAGTCGGGCAAGCACGTCTGGAGTGAGAAGCCGCTGGCGCTGGACCGGGACAGCGGCCGGGCCGTGGTGGCCGCCGCCGCGGAGGCCGGTGTGCGGCTGGGATGCGCGCCGGACACCGTGCTGGGCGCCGGCATCCAGACCGCGCTGCGGGTGATCGCGGCCGGTGACATCGGGCGCCCGCTGGCCGGTCTGACCCTGCTGCAGGGCCCGGGACCGGAGTCCTGGCACCCGAACCCGGCCTTCCTGTTCCAGCACGGCGCCGGTCCGCTGTTCGACATGGGCCCCTACTACCTGACCACCCTGGTGCAGGCCCTCGGCCCGGCCGCCCGGGTGGCTGCGGTCGGCTCGAAGGCCACCCCGACCCGGGTGATCGGGTCCGGCCCGCTGGCCGGGCAGGCCTTCGACGTCGAGGTGCCGACGCACCTCGCGATGCTCGCCCAGTTCGTCGCGCGGCGGGACCTCGCAGAGCATCTTCAGCTTCGAGTCTCCCTTGAGCCGCGGCGGTTTCGTGGAGATCACCGGCACGGAGGCGACGCTGAGCCTGCCCGACCCGAACATGTTCGACGGCGACCTGCGGATCCGCCGGCTGGGCGGCGAGGACTGGGAGCCGATCGAACTCGCCGGGATCACCGCCGGTCGCGGGCTCGGCGTACTGGACATGGCCAGATCGATCAGAGCCGGTGTGCCGCATCGGATCACCGGAGAGCTGGCCCACCATGTCCTCGACCTGATGGTGTCCGCGTCCGAGTCGGCCGCCGACGCCAGGTTCGTCGAGTTGTCCAGCACCGTCGAGCCGTTCGAGCCGCTGCCGACGGACTGGGATCCGTTCGAGCGCACGGTCTGACAGCGTCAGCCGGTGGCTGCGCAGGTCCCACATCCAGGCCAGCACCTGCTGGATGTGGGTGTCCCAGTAGCCCCACTCGTGCTCGCCGGGGGCGAACGACGACGAGCAGGTCGACGCCGCGGGCCGCGCAGGCGTCGACGAAGCGGCGATTCGCCTCGACCAGGAAATCGTCGGTGCCGCAGGTCAGGAACAGTGGCGGAAGCGTTGCCGGGTCGGCGGTCTCGAGCAGGTGGAACAGGTCGTCGTCGGTCCCGGCGGCCCGATGGTCGCCGAAGATCCGGGTCATCATGGCCGACCGGACGATGTCGTCGGACTCGCTCCGCCGCGTTGAACGCCAGCGCTCCGGACAGCGAGGCCGCGGCGGCGAACCGGTCCGGGTGCCGCAGGGCCAGCTTGAACGCGCCGTAGCCGCCCATCGACAACCCGGCGACGTAGGTGTCCTGCGGGGCGGACGAAACGCGGAAGAACGACTGCACGACGGCGGGCAGCTCCTCGGACACGAACGTCCAGAACTTCTCGCCGTACACCTCGTCGGTGTAGAAGCTGCGATGCACCTGGGGCATCACCACGGCCAGCCCGAGCGAGGAGACGTAGCGCTCGATCGAGGTCCGGCGCAGCCAGATGGTGTCGTCGTCGGACAGTCCGTGCAGCAGGTACAGCACCGGCGGCGGAGCATCGCCGTCCGCGCCGCCCATCCCGATCTGCCCGGCCGCCCGCTCGGGCAGGATGACCGTCATCGAGGTGGACAGGGTCAGGGACTCGGCGAAGAAGTCGCACCTCAGATGGGCCATGGCCAAAACGCTACCGACACCCGCGGCCCGAGTTCCTGCGGGTCACTGCTCGCCGGTGGGCAGCTCGAACAGCAGGCAGGTCGAGGTGGCGTGGGCGATCAGAGCGCCGCGGGCGTCGGTGATCCGGGCCTCCGCGGTTGCCGTCCGCCGGCCGCGGGCGATCACCGTGCCGACGCAGGTGAGCAGGCCGGACCGGACGGTGGCCGGACGCAGGAAGCGGGTGTTCAGGTCCAGCGAGGTGTAGCCCGTGCCGGCCGCCAGCGTGGTGTGCACGGCACAACCCGTGCCGGTGTCCAGCAGGGTGGCGAGCACCCCGCCGTGCACCGACCCGAGAGGGTTGTAGTGGAACTCCTGCGGCTCCAGGGTGACGGTCACCGTGCCCTCGGCGACCATCCATCCGGCCCATGCCCAGCATGCGCATCACCGGGGGGGCGGCATCTCGCCGTTCACCATCGACTGCAGGGTCTGCCAGGCCGCTCGACCGCCCGATGGACGAGGCGTGCAGCACGGGGTCGGCCCAGGAGAACGTGCGGGTGCGGGTCGGTCCGCGTCCTGGGTCTGGCGATTCCTGGGTCTGGCCGTCCTGAGTCTGGGTCATGGACGCAGCCTGGCAGGGCTTGCTGAGTCTGTCAACGAGACCTAGCCTCGTGGGCATGGACTACGACGCCCTCGACTGGTCGGTGGACAACTGCACCATCGGCCGGACGATGGAGATCCTCGGCGAACGGTGGACGGTCGTGGTGCTGCGCGAGGTGTTCAACGGCATCCGCCGGTTCGACGACATGCGGGTGCGTACCGCGATTCCGCGGCAGGTGCTGACCAACCGGCTGGCCATGTTGGTGGACCGGGGGATCCTGCGCCGGGTGCCCTACCGCGAACCGGGCGAACGCAGCCGGCACGAGTACCGGCTGACCGAGATGGGCCTGGATCTGTGGCCGGTGCTGGTCGCCGTCAAGGACTGGGGCGATCGCTATCTCGCCGATCCGGCAGGGCCCGCCGCTGAGCACCGTGCACCGCGACTGCGGCGCCGCGGTCCATGCCGGCTGCACTGCGACGCCGGCCATGTCATCGACTCACCCCGGGACGTCGTGCCGCGCCCCGGGCCGGGCGCCGCCGGCGCCAGGTTGCGCGACGTGCGGGCTGACCGTTCGCGCGGGAACCCACAGCGCCGCGCGTCACCACGCCGAACAGCCCGGACAGCACCAGCCCGATGGCCACCCCCAGCGCGCGCTGCCGCCGGCCGTCACCGTCATCGAATAGCTGCCGCCACCCGACCAGCGAACCCAAGGCGGTCCCGGTGATCTCGGCGAACGCCACCGCCGCGGCCATCCCGTTCACCCAATTCGGGTCCAGCCGGTCGAACGCCCCGGACGACAGCCGCGGATAGCTGAGCCCGACCCCGGTCCCGGCCACGGCGGACGCCAGCACCACGCCGACCAGGGTCGGCCAGCGGCCGAGCACCTCGGTCAACAGCGCCGCCCCGATGAACAGGCCGATCGGGACCAACCACAGCCCGAACGCGACGGCGCGCGGCAGCGTGGCGTGCACCAGCCCGGCCACCGACCACGCCAGCAGCCCGGCACCCAACGCGATCGAGCCGGCGACCACACCGTGGCCCAACGCGTCGATGACCATCAGCGGGATCAGCGAGATGCCGCCGAAGAACGCCACGGCCAGACCGGCGAACACCACCAGCAACCGCAGGTGCGCGCCGTGCCCGAGGATGCGCAGCGTGCGGATCCCGGCGACGATCGCCACCGCGCACCCGAGCGTCACCAGGCCGACCGACCACCAGGTCGCCCGGGTTCCCGGACGCCGCGGTGGCCACCGCCAGCCCGGCTGCGACGGTCAAGCCGCCGACCGGGTCGATCCTGGCGCCGTCCCGGCTCCACGGGATGACATCGGCGTCCCTGGCCACCAGCAACCGGGCGGCGATGATCAGGATCACCGGCCAGGCCATGGTCCAGCGCCAGCCCCAGGCGACCGCGATCACCGCGTTCAGCGGCGGACCGAGGATCGACGGCAACAGCCAGATCACCGCGTACATCGCCAGCACCCGCGGTCGTTCGGCGTCGTTGTACAGCCCGCCGATGGCGGTCAGCCCGAACGCGGCGAGCAGCCCGGCCGCCAGCCCGCGCAGCACGCTGCCGGCGAGCACCCACGGCATCGACGGAGCCAGCGCCGAGAACAGCACGCCGGCGACGAAGACGGCGGTGGCCACCAACAGGGTCAGCTTCGCGCCGAGCGCCGACGCCCACCGGGATCCGACCGCCAGCACCACGATCGTCGCCAGCGTGCTGGCCGCCAGGGTCGCGCCGTAGAGGTTGGCGCCGTGCAGATCGGCCGAGGCCAGCGGCAGCACCGTCGAGTAGGCGATTCCCTGGGCCGCGGCGGCGAACTCGGCGAGCAGCAGGCCGATGAGCAGCCGACCCCGCCGGCCGGTGAAGATCGCCCGGAACGAGGCCTCCGGATCCTCGGCATTCATCGCTGCGCGACGCTACACGGGGCCGCCGACCGGCCCGGCCGCGCCGAGTGCGAGGTGCGGCCGACAATGAGCGGGACAGGTGGTGGCGGGCGCGATGAGGGGACGGTCGGTGGCGCGGACGCGGCGGACCGGCGGAACCAGCCACCGGGTGCTCGCCGGCGCCGATTCCGCCGGCTTCGACTCGGTCAGGGACAAGCCCATCTCCCGGGCCGAGCGCACCAAGCTGGGCCGTTCGCTGCGGCACCAGGTACCGCGCGTCCGCGCTGGCCGACTGGACCCCGGCGTCCGACCGCATCGATCCGGTGCTGCAGGTGGAACTGTCCCAGCAGGGACGGCAGGACTGGCTGATCCCGATCCGGATCGGGCGGATGACGGCCACTCCCTATGGCTTCTTCCGCGGGTCCGCCGGGTCTGATGGCCGCCGACGTGGCCGCGCTGCCGGCGACCGGGATCATGCCGGTGGTCTGCGGCGACGCCCATCTGGGCAACTTCGGCTTCTACGCCTCGCCGGAACGCGCCCTGGTCATCGACTGCAACGACTTCGACGAGGCCCACCCGGGCTGCTGGGAATGGGATCTGCGCAGGTTGGTGGCCAGCGTGCACCTGGCCGGTCGGCAGAACAACGCCACCGAGGAGCAGTGCTCGGCCGCGGTGCTGGCCTGTTCCCGGGCCTACCGCGAAGAGGTGCGCGCACTCGCCCGCCAGCCGCTGCTGTACCGCTCGTTCAACCGGCTGGACGTCGACCAGCTCACCGAGTCCACCGCCGACGAAACGCTCCGCGCGGAGATCGTCCGGGCCTCGGGCCGAGCCCGCAGGAAGACCTCCGACCGGGCCCTGCCGCGGTTCACCACCACCCATCGCGGCCGCCGCCGGATCGTCGAGGAGCCGCCGCTGATCACCCGGATCACCGGCAAGCAGGCGGATCAGTTGGCGGCCGCGCTGGACGAGTACCTGCAGACGCTGGCTCCGCACTGGCGGCGGGTGGTCGCCGGCTACACGCTGGTCGACCTGGCCCACAAGGTGGTCGGCGTCGGCAGCGTCGGCTTGCGCGCGTACGTCGCGCTGCTCGAGGGGTCCAGCCCGGACGACGTGCTGTTCCTGCAGCTCAAGGAGGCCAACCGGTCGGTGCTGGCCCGGTTCGTGCACGGCAATGCCGCCTGGCACCCGCATCAGGGACAGCGGGTGGTCGAGTACCAGCAGGCGCTGCAGACGGTGAGCGACCCGCTGCTCGGCTGGACCAGCGTGGGCGAGCGGCAGTTCTACGTCCGGCAGTTCCGGGACATGAAGGGTGCGGTGACGTTGGAGAGCATCGATGCCGCCGCGCTCGCCGACTACGCGGGCATCCTGGGACACCTGCTCGCCAAGGGCCACGCCAGGACCAGCGGCGCGTCGATGATCGCCGGGTACGTCGGCACGTCGGACAACCTGGACCTGGCGTTCGCCGGTTTCGCCGCGGCGTACGCCGACCAGGCCGAGGCCGACCACGCGCTGCTGGTCGAGGCGGTCAAGCGCGGCCGACTGCCGGCCGAATACGGAATCTGAACCGTACGGCAGATCGTGGCCGCTAGAACGTCAGTCGGCCAGCTTGAATGTCAGGTCGGTGTCCCAGTCGCTGCGGATCGATCGGTCGGGGCGCTCAGGTACTCCTCGAGTCGGCAGGCCCAGTGCTCGCCGTCATCCAGGTTCTGCACGTCGAAGCCGCAGATCCGCGCTGTGCCGCCCAGGCCAGCAGATCGGCGGTGGCCTCCGCCAGACCCCATCGGCGGCCCGTGATGGCGGACGGTGAGGTAGCGACCGGCCGGGCAGCTTCCCGCTGAGCACCTCGTCGTCGGCGTCCAGGGCCTGCAGCGCGTCCACCGGAAACCCGGCCTCCACGACCATCAGGTCGGGCAGCGACATGACGCTGTACCGCAGGAACGGCGGCCCGGACGGGGTGATCGCCCGGCCGTCCAACCAGGCCAGGACCTCGGGGATCCGGTCGGCGATCTCCGGGATGGTCGTCGTCGTCACCGTGGCCCGGCGGGCGACGTAGGGCTGCGGCGCCGCGTTCGACGAATCGGGGAACTCCGGCGTGATCGATGTCCGTCATCGTTTGTCAGCCTCCGCTGCCGAACCCGGCGGCGCCCTGGTCGGGCAGAATCCCACTGTCCACATTCGGCAGCGCCTTGTCCACACGGAGTCCGGACGCCCTGTCCACAGTGTTTCGGGACGTTGTCCACAGCGTTGCGGGGGCTTGTCCACAGATCTGTCAACATCGCAAAAAAGTTCAAGATCTTTTGCCAAACCTCTTGTGCGGCAGGCAAACACAGACTAGAAATATGCCTACGCCACGGCGAACGGATGGGAACGAGAGGGAGACCTCGACCGGCCCGACCGGGAGCGGTGGAGTACCGGAGGCAGTTCCGACCGGTTGTCGGCAGCGGGGTGACTCGCAGCCGAACCTCGGGTGATGACGAGGGACAGCCAGTGTTGGACGCAGCCGGGAGCGGTGGAACACCGCCGGCGCGGACGAAGGCTTCGGCCAGGAGACGCGGACGGCGGGCGCGGACATCACGCCGACGGCAAGGCGGAGCGGGCAACCGCGAAGTCGGGCCATGACCATCGCACCTGAGGGCCCCTTCCGACTCATACTCGGAAGGGGCCCTCAACTTTCAGTGTGCCGGATGCCCCGGGCGTTTCGTAGTAGCGACAGGCCGGTCTGTGGTCCGGTCACGGCGGAAAATGCCGCCTGCGCCCGCTGCCGGTGGCACCTATCCTGAACCGGCGATGACCGAGACTGCTGCACCGACCGCCGGCGCCCTGGCCGCGAAGCTGCCGGAGCTCGCCGCAGCGGACCAGCAGCGGCTCGGCCGACGGCTGGCCGGCATCCGGCGGATCAAGGACTCCGAGCGCCGGACCGCGGCGCTGGCCGACCTGGCCGGGCAGATCACCCGGGCAGAGGCCAGGGTCGCCCGCCGTCGGGCCGCGGTCGGCACGATCACCTTCCCCGGCGAGCTGCCGGTCAGCGCCAGGGTGGACGACCTGATGGCCGCCATCGAGGCGAACCAGGTGGTCATCGTCGCCGGTGAGACCGGGTCGGGGAAGTCCACCCAGCTGCCGAAGATCTGCCTGAAGCTGGGTCGTGGGGTTCGCGGGCTGATCGGGCACACCCAGCCCCGCCGGATCGCCGCGCGCTCGCTGGCCGAGCGGATCGCCGAGGAGACCGGCACGGACCTCGGCGGACTGGTCGGCTACACCATCCGGTTCGGCGACCACACCGGCCCGGACACCATGGTCAAGCTGATGACCGACGGCATCCTGCTCGCGGAGATCACCCGGGACCGTGAGCTGTCCCGCTACGACACGATCATCATCGACGAGGCGCACGAGCGGAGCCTGAACATCGACTTCCTGCTCGGCTATCTCACCGAGCTGCTACCCCGCCGTCCCGACCTCAAGGTGATCATCACCTCGGCCACCATCGACCCCCAGCGGTTCTCCGCCCACTTCGGTGGCGCGCCGATCGTCGAGGTCTCCGGGCGCACGTATCCGGTCGAGATCCGGTACCGGCCCTACGGCCCGGCCGAGGGCGCCGACGACGCACGACGCCGAGGACGCCGAGTCGGCACCGCCGCCCGCCCGCGCCGGCCGCCGATCGCCCCGGGACGAACGCGGTCGACCAGGCCACCGCGATCTGCCGGGCGGTGGACGAATTGGCCACGCGACGGCGACGGCGACGTGTTGGTGTTCCTGTCCGGCGAGCGTGAGATCACCGACACCGCCGAGGTTCTGCGCGGCCATCTGGCCGGGTCCCGGGAGCCGGTCGAGGTGCTGCCGCTGTACGGGCGGCTGTCGATCGCCGACCAGCACCGGGTGTTCAGCGCGCACGCCGGCCGCCGCATCGTGTTGTCCACCAACGTCGCCGAGACCTCGCTGACCGTGCCGGGCATCCGCTACGTGGTGGATCCGGGCACCGCCCGCATCTCGCGCTACTCCACCCGGACCAAGGTGCAGCGGCTGCCGATCGAGAAGATCTCCCAGGCCTCCGCGGGTCAGCGGGCCGGCCGGTGCGGGCGGGTGGCCGACGGCATCTGCATCCGGCTCTACGCCGAGCCGGACTTCCTGGCCCGGCCGGAGTTCACCGACCCGGAGATCGCCCGGACGTCGCTGGCCTCGGTGATCCTGCAGATGGCCTCGCTCGGGCTCGGCGACGTGGCGTCCTTCCCGTTCGTCGAACCGCCCGATCCTCGGCAGATCTCCGACGGCATCACCGTGCTGGAGGAGTTGGGCGCGCTGGACCGGCGTACCGGCTCCGGCCCGGTGACGCTTGACCGACACCGGCCGGGCGCTGGCCGCGCTGCCGGTCGACCCGCGGCTGGCCCGGATGATCGTCGAGGCCGATCGGCTCGGCTGCCTGCGCGAGGTGCTGGTGATCACCGCGGCGCTGGCCATCCAGGACGTCCGTGAATACCCGCTCGACGACCGGGAACGGGCCACCGCCGCCCATTCCCGGTTCGTCGACCCGCACTCGGACTTCATCGCCCTGCTCAACCTGTGGCAGTACCTGGCCGACCAGGGAAAGATCGTCTGTCCGGCAACGCGTTCCGCCGGATGTGCAAGCGGGAGTACCTGCACTACCTACGGATCAGGGAGTGGCAGGACCTGCACGGCCAGCTCTCGCAGATCGCTCGCGGGCTGGGGATGGACCCAGGTCGTGGTCGAGCCGGCAGAGCATCACGAGCGGCGAGAAGGCCGCCGCCGGTGAGCGTTCGAAGCGGCGGCCGGGGAAAGGGCTCCTCGGCGTTCGCTGCCGCCGCGCACCGGGCCGCCGAGGCGGCCGACGGGAAAGCCGCGACAACGGACGCCGCCCCGGCTGGCCGGCGATGCGACCCAACAGGGCAAGGGCTCGATGCCGTGTCGGTCGATGCCGAGCGGGTGCACATCGCGCTGCTGGCCGGCCTGCTCTCCCATGTCGGCCTGAAGCTCGAACCCGGGCGGGAGTTCCAGGGAACCAGGGGGACCACGTTCGCCATCTGGCCGGGATCCGCGCTGGCCAGGCGCCCCCGCGGTTCGTGATGGCGGCCGAACTGGTGGAGACCTCGCGGCTGTGGGGCCGACTGGTTGCGCGCATCGATCCGGCGTGGGCGGAGACAGGTGGGCGCGCACCTGGTGCGCCGCAGCCACTCCGAACCCCGGTGGGAGGCCAGGCGTGGGTCGGTGGTGGCCACCGAGCGGGTCACCCTGCTGGGCGTCATCCTGGTGGCCGCGCGGACCGTGCAGTACGACCGGATCGATCCGGAACTGGCCCGTGACCTGTTCATCCGCAAGGCGTTGGTGGAGCGGGACTGGGAGAGCCGGCACCGCTTCCTGACCGACAACGCCGACTACCATCGCCGCCATCGAGGAGCGCGAGGATCGGGTCCGCCGACGGGATCTGGTCGTCGACGACGAGACGCTCTACGCGCTGTACGACGCCAGGATCCCCACCGACGTCACCTCCGCCCGGGCGTTCGACGCCTGGTGGAAGCGGCAGTCCCGGGACACGCCCGGATCTGCTGACGTTCACCGAGGACGAGCTGACCGCGACCGGAGCCGGCGCCGTCTCGGCCGAGTTGTATCCCGGACCGGTTCACCTCCGGTGGCGTCGATCTCGACCTGGACTACGTGTTCGACCCGGTCAGGCCCGACGACGGGGTCACGGTGACCATCCCGCTGGCCGTGCTGGCCCGGGTGAATCCAGCAGCGTTCGGAGCGCAGATCCCAGGGCTGCGCGAGGATCTGGCTGTCGGGTTGTTGCGCACGCTGCCCAAATCGCTGCGCCGGAACTTCGTGCCCGCCCCCGACTTCGCCCGTGCGGCGCTGGCCCGGATGGGGGACCGGGCGGCCGGTGACCTGCCGACCGAACTGGCCGCCGAACTCACCGCGATGACGGGGATCCGAGTCGCTGCAACCGATTTCGACCAGGACAAGTTGCCGACCCACCTGCGCATGGGCTTCCGGGTGGTCGACGACGTCGGCGCGGAGGTGGCCAGTCGGGAAAGGACCTACGGCAGCTCCGCGAGGACCTGCGTGCCGACACCAGGGCCGCCGTGGCCCAGCTGGTCGGCGGCATCGAACAGGGCGGTCTGACCGCGTTCCCCGACGAGCCGATCCCGCCGGAGATCGTCCGGAGCGTTGACGGCCAGGAGGTTCGCGCCTACCCCGCCCTGGTCGACGAGACCACGTCGGTCGGTGTTGCGGTCTTCACCAGCGTCGAGGACCAGACCAGGGCAATGCGCGCGGGCACCGTCCGGCTGTTGGCCCTCGGTGCCCGCTCCCCGGCCGGCTTCGTCCGCTACCAGCTCACCCGCGACCAACTGCTCACCCTTTCCACCGCACCGCAGGGCTCGTTCGACGGCGTCATCGCCGACGCCGGCACGGCCGCGATCGATGCCCTCTTGGACTGGGCCGGCGGCCCGGCCTGGGATCGGGTGGCGTTCGCCGCGCTGGCCGGCAAGGCTGGCCAGGCACCTGGACAAGGCGGTGCTGGACGTGGTGGTGGCCGGCACCACCGCGCTGCGCAGTGCGCACCGGGCGCAGGCTGCGATCGACGCGGTGACCGGGTCCCAGCTCGTTGCGCAGATCGCCGATATGAAGGTGGAACTGGCGGCGATGGTCGGTCCCGGCTTCCTCAGCAGCACCACCGCGGCCGGACTGCCGGACCTGGACCGCTACCTACAGGCATTGGCGCTGCGCGCGGAACGGATCGGGCAGAACCCAGACCGGGACCGGGAGCGGATGGCCGAAGTGCTCGACGTCGCCACCGAGATCGACGCGGTCGTCGCCGAACTCCGCCCCGAGCGCAGGAACGATCCCGACGTCCGGGCGGTACGCCGCATGCTCGCGGAATTCCGGCTCGCCCAGTTCGCCCAACCCATGCGCACGGCGATCCCGGTGTCGGCCAAGCGGATCCGCGCGGCGGTTGCCGCGCTGCGGCGCTAGGTCAGCTCGCCGGCGGCGTGACGGGAGGCTCAGGGGCGGGAGCCGGCGGCTCCTGCGCTGCGGGCGGAGCAGGCGGGGTCGTCGGTTCGGCCGACGGTGCCGCCTGGTCGCCGGCGAGTTTGTCGACGAGGCCCTTGACCTTCTCCTGGATGGGGTCGACCTTGTCGCGGCCGATCTTGCCGCCGACGAAGTCGCCGGTCTTGTCGATCCCGCTCTTGATCTGGTCAGCATGGTCGCCGACCAGGCCCTTGGCCTTGTCCGCGAGTTCGTTGAAGTCGACCATCGTGTGCCTCCCCGTTGGCTGCCGACGACCGGTCGGCCGCCGCTGACGGGCGCGGGTGCTCAGTCCAGTCGCTGGACCAGGCCCTCGACCCTGATCAGGTAACCCTCGTCGTCGACCAGGAGTTCCCGGTCGCTGAACGCGCCCGAGTAGTGGATCCGGGCGCCCTGGTCGGACAGTTCGGTCGTCGTGCCGTGGTGCTCAGCCGGTTCCACGGTCAAGGACGGCAGGTGCACGTCCGCGGTGATGCCGGACACGCTGGTCACTTCCTTGTACAAGCCGGTCCGCATGATCGGCAGGCAAGCGGCGAACACCGACCCCCGCAGATAGACGTCCTCGGCCTTGGCCAGTGACGGCATCGGGCTGGACCCTGAGTTGGATTCGGAGACCCAATTGCCGTCCGGGTTCCGGGTCAGCGAAAGGCTGCGGGGACCCTCCGCCGACTCGGTGCGCACCACCAGTCGGCGGACCACACCGTCGGCTCCGACGATCAGGTTGTATGACGCGCCGTAACGTCCGGCCCTGACGATGGTGCCGGTGGCGCGTAGTCCGCGCTCGAACGAGGCGACCCGCACGATCTCCAGCAGGCGCCCGTCCAGGGTGCCCCAGGTGAGGAATTTCGATCCGGCGGCAGCAGTCACGCGCCCTACCGTAGCCCGCCCGGCAGAGCCGCACCGAGCGAGGTCAGGACCCGACGGTTGCCGGACTCGGGTCGATTGAGGTTGACGCCGCGACCGTCACACCGGACCCTGGTCCGTCGTGGGTCATCTCGACGTCTCCGGTGTGTCCTTCGCCCTCCCGGACGGGCGGCCGCTGCTCGCCGACGTCACGTTCCGGGTCGGCCAGGGCTCGGTGACCGCATTGATCGGGCCGAACGGCACCGGAAAGACCACCTTGCTGCGGATCATCACCGACGAGCTGGCTGCCGACGACGGCGTGGTCACCCGCACGGGCGGCCTGGGCGTCATGCCACAGTTCATCGGATCCGTCCGCGACGACTCCACTGTCCGTGACCTGCTGCTGGCCGTCTGTCGGCCCGACATCCGGGCGGCCGCCGCGGCGCTCGATGCCGCCGAGTTGCTGATGATGACCGACGACGGTGACGCCACCGCCATGGCCTACGCGCACGCGCTGGCCGACTGGGGCGACGTCGGGGGTTATGACCAGGAGACGTTCTTCGACGTCGCGACGGTTGCCGCTCTCGGCGTGCCTTACGACCGCGCCAAGTTCCGGGCGGTCACCAGTCTGTCCGGTGGGGAACAGAAGCGGCTCGTGCTGGACCTACTGCTGGCCGGGCCGGACGAGGTGTTGCTCCTCGACGAGCCGGACAACTACCTCGACGTGCCGACCAAGATCTGGCTGGAGGACCGGCTGCGGGAGACCGACAAGGCGGTGCTGTTCGTCAGCCACGACCGGGAGCTGCTCGCCAGGGCCGCGACTCGGATCGTCACCCTGGAGCCGGGCGCGGTCGGGGCGGTGTCCTGGGTGCACGGCGGGTCGTTCGCCACCTATCACCAGGCACGCGAGGAGCGGAACTCCCGGCTGGAGGAACTGCGCCGGCGCTGGGACGAGCAGCACGCCAAGCTCAAGGAGCTGGTGCTCAACCTGCGGATCAAGGCGGCCTACAACGACGGCATGTCCTCGCGCTACCAGGCGGCACTGACCCGGCTGGCCAAGTTCGAGGAAGCCGGACCGCCACAGGCGGTGCCGCTCACCCAGAAGGTGGCGATGCGGCTCCGCGGCGGTCGGACGGCGAAGCGGGCCGTGGTGTGCCGGACCCTCGAGTTGACCGGCTTGATGAAGCCGTTCGACCTCGAGGTGTTCTACGGCGAGCGGCTGGCCGTGCTCGGCTCGAACGGATCGGGCAAGTCGCACTTCCTGCGGCTGCTGGCCCAGGGTGGCTCGGACCCCGACATCGAGCACCGACCGGTCGACGCCGAGTCGATCCCGCCGGTGGCGCACACCGGCTCGGCGGTCCTGGGCTCCCGCGTGCGCCCCGGCTACTTTCGACAGACCCACGCCCATCCGGAGTTGCTCGGCCGGACCCTGCTGGAGATCCTGCACCGCGGCGACGACCATCGCGCCGGGATGGGTCGCGAGCAGGCGGCCAGGGTGCTCGACCGGTACGGGCTCGCCCGGGCGTCGGAGCAGACGTTCGACACGCTCTCGGGCGGTCAACAGGCGAGGCTGCAGATCCTGCTGCTGGAACTGTCCGGTGCGACCCTGCTGCTGCTCGACGAACCCACCGACAACCTCGACCTGCACTCCGCTGAAGCCTTGGAGGATGCGCTGGACGGCTTCGAGGGCACGGTCGTCGCGGTCACTCACGACCGTGCCTTCGCCCGCACCTTCGACCGGTTCCTGGTGTTCACGCAGGACGGTTCGGTGCGCGAATCGGACCAGCCGGTGTGGGACGCGGCCAGGGTGCAGCGCGAGCGTTGAGCCCGAGATCCGTCCACCGGTTCGGTCCGTCGGATCGGTCCGGAGTGCGGCCGGATCGTCCGTCGGTCGGGTTCGAACCAGCCGTGCTCGCGTCCGGCACCCATCGGTGATAACGGATGGGACGATGGTGGGCGTGAGCACGCGGGCGTCTGGTGGGTCGGGCAACCGGCGCACCCCTGCCACGGCGCCGAGGACCGGACGGCTGCCCGCCGAGCCTGTCGGGCCGGTGCGCTTCGCCGGTCTGCTGTCGTCAGGGCCCCGGTTCGCGCTGCTCCTGGTCGCTGCCGCACTGGTTGCGGCCCTGGTCGGCGCCGGGATCAGCCAGCCGCCGGTGGTGGCCGGCCTGGAGGAGTCCCCTGCCTTCGTCCGGCTCGGCATCCCGCTGTTCCGCACGCTGGTCGACCTCGGTGCGGTCACCGTGGCCGGCCTGGCGCTGCTGTCCCGGATGCTCGGCTTCGATCAGCCCGAGCGCACGGAGCCGGTGATGCGCCGGGCCCGGCCGATCGCCGTCTGGGCCTCCCTGGTCTGGGCGGTCGCCGCCTTCGTCTCGATCGTGCTGCTGGCCTGGGAGATCGGCGGCACGTTCCCCGGTCCGGAGCAGCTCTGGGCATACCTGTCCAACATCCCCGCCGGCAAGGGACTACTGCTGTCCGGAATCTGCGGGCTGGCGTCGTTCTGGCTGGCCCGGTTGTCGCTCCGGCACGGCGAGAAGGTGCCGGCCGAGCTCCGGGTCGGCGTTGCCCTGTTCGGATTGCTCCCGCTGCCGCTGACCGGCCACGCGTCCAACTGGTACTGGCACGACCTGGCCATGGTCTCGATGGAGCTGCACGTCGTCGCGGCCACCGCCTGGGCCGGCGGTCTGGCCGCGGTGGTGATCTTCCTGGCGGGCAAGCCGGACCTGCTGGCGGTCGCCCTGCCGCGATTTTCCAAGCTGGCCACCTGGTGCGTGTTCGTCGTGGCCCTGACCGGGCTGTTCAACGGACTGGTCGAGCTGTCCCTCTCGCCGATCACATCGCTGCCCTGGAATCTGTTCACCACCTACTACGGCGTGCTGCTGGTGGGCAAGCTGGTCTGCATGGCGATCGTCGCCGGGAGTGCGTCCGTGGTGCGGTTCCGGCTGTTGCCGCGGATAGCGGCCGGCCGGCGCACCGCCGTCGCGGTCTGGTGCGGGGTGGAGTTGCTGGTGCTCGCGCTGGCCTTCGGCATCGCGGTGGCGTTGACCCGGGCTCCGGTCACCCCCTTCTGACACCCGCTCCCCGTGCCGTCGGGCACCTGGGACCTGCAGGGCAGTCACCAGGACACACTCTGGGTCAGTCGATGGAGGTGCGCCCCGCCGATTCGGTGGCCGACGGAGCGGGCTCGTCCCAGCCCAGCAGTACGCCCTTGTCGGACCGGCGCGGCTCGGGGCCGAACTGCACGCTGATCTCCGGCGGCCGCTGGGTGCCCAGGCCGATCGTCCTCGAGGCCAGCCACACAACAGCGGCCCAGGTGACGAGCAGTCCGATGCCGGCGATCCACCACGACCACCACGCGATCGGCGGGGTGTTCAGGCCGTCCCCGGCTGCCCACGCGGCGCGCAGCGCGACGATGTCGTCGTCGGCCAGCGTCAGCGGCGATCCGAGGGCAAGTGCATGCACCAGCAGCGAGCCGAAGCCGACCGCGGTCACCACGACCGCGCCGACAACGGCACGCAGGTACTCGTTCATCCGGACCAGGAAGAGCAGGTCGATGGCGAGCGCAACCGGCAGCAGCCACAACGGCGGCGACGAGGGTGGGAAGCCCCCGACGACCAGCAACGGCCAGATCGCCAGGCGGTAGACCAGGTAGCCACCGACCGCGCAGGTCGCGGTCCAGCGGAAGCCGACCATCAGCCGGGCGAACACCAGGATCGCCACACACACCGCGATGCCCCAGACCGGGTAGACCCAGGCCGGGATGGGCATGGCGAAGTGCTGCACGGCTGCGTCGTCCACCGGTCGGCCGATCTGGTTGGCCGCGAACGACAGCAACGACGGCTCGGCGTACGGAGCACCACGGAACCACGAGGCGACCTCGAGGATGCCGTACTCCTGTTGCAACTGCGGGAAGAAGGCGTCCTCGAACAGAAAGGCGAACAGCGCGGTGAGCCCGGCCGTCCACTGCCAGCGGAACTTCCCGTCGCTGGGATAGGTCCGGTACCAGTTCCGGATCACCCCCATGATCATGATGAAGGTGCCGAAATAGAGCAGCAGATGGGACGGTGACCAACTGGTGAGGTCCAGCCCGTTGATCCGGTGGTTGATCACGTCGATCGGGCCGGCGACGACGAAAATGCCCGTGCCCCACTGCATGAGCCGGAGCGAACGCTTCTCGACGCCATAGCCGGTGAACGTGTGGGCCAGCACCAGGCCGATGGCGATCCCGGTGCCGACGGTGTTCACGATGTGCGGCGGTGCCAGGTCGTCTCGCAGCCACTTGAAGTGCCAGGAAACGTCCCACGAGGAACCCAGCAGCTTGAACGCCAGCGCCGCCAGCCACATGCGCTGCATGAACACGGCGAGCGAGCGCGGCGTCTCCCGGCCGGGTTCGCCCCGGCTCCAATAGGTCCGCATGAATCCGGACAGCCGTTGCATCGCCCTCACCTCGTGGTTCTGCCGGTCCCGGTCGTGCCGGCCGCGTGACGTCGCAGATCAGCGTACGGCCCAGCTCCCGCGCAACGGTCCATCTCGGGCCGAGCCGCACGTCGGCGGTGCCGGGATGGCCGGAGGGCCGTCCGAGTGAAGGCTGAGCGGGCAGTTCGGATCAAGCAGACAATCCGTGCATATGCTGCGCCGACTGGCGGTGCCGCGCTCGGAGGAAGACATGAACAGACGACTTGCGGCAGTCATCATCGGCGCCGTGGCCTGCATGGGCCTGGTTCCGGGGATGTCGGCCTCCGCGGCGGTGCCGGACGCCGACGGGACCATCCATGCGTGTTACGGCAAGGTCGGCGGGATCGTCCGGATCATCGAACCGGCGCGCGGCGAGCGGTGCCTGACCAAGGCTGAGTCGGACCTCACCTTCAGTCAACGGGGGCCGACCGGGCCCGCCGGCCCGCCCGGTATGACGGGGATGGACGGCCCAGCGGGCGCTCCGGGTGGCGCGCCGACCGTTGCCTCGCTGGCCAGTGGCGATCGGCACTGTCCGGCCGGCGGAGCCGCGATCACCGACTCGGCCGGATCGACGGCGTACGTCTGCAGCGGTGCTGCCGGCGCGCCCGGGCAGGACGGCGCGCCGTTCTCGGGCACCTTCACCAGCCCCAACGGCGCGTACTCGATCAGCGTCACCGACCAAGGAGTGGCGGTGAGCCACGGCACTTCCGGGCTGGTGCTGGCCGGCGACACGCTGAAGGTCACCGGTGGGACGCTCACCATCCAGGTGTCGGGCAACGCTGCTGTCGAGGCGGGCGGCGCGACGACGGTGAGAACCGGAGCCGATCTGACCGTGCAGTCCGGGGGGTCCACCGTCCTCAAGCCGGCAGCACACCTGACCCTGGACGCCGGCGGTGCTACGACCGTGACGTCCGGCGGTGTGCTGGGAGTGACCGCGCCGCTCATCACCCTCAACAGCTCCTCCTGTCGCCCGGCAGCCCGGATCGCGGATTCGGTGGCGGTGTCCGGCTCGACCGGCACGATCAGCGGTGGCTCGACCACCGTCTGTATCGGCTGACCGCAGGCGGCCGCCGGTCGCTGTCGGCGGCGGCCAACCGCGGGATGATCGGGCTCATGAGCGAGCCGTCGAGCGAATCCGTCCGGGCCCGCGGCCCGGAGAGTTCCGTGGCCCTCGAGCGCGGCCTGCGGGTCCTCGGTGTGCTCGCTGATCACCCTGAGGGCTTGACCGTGACCGATCTGGCGGCAGCGATGCGCCTGTCCCGGCCCGTCGTATACCGGCTGATCGCCGTGCTGATCGACCGGCGCTATGTCCGTCGTGCGCCGGACGGCCGGCTCACGCTTGGCGTCGGCCTGCTCGGGTTGGCCCAACGGGCTCAACCGCACCTGCGGCGAGCCGCCGTGCCGGTGCTGCGCGATCTGGCCGAGCGGATCGGCGCGACCGCGCACCTGTCCGTGGCCGACGGCGCCGAGGCGACCGCAGTGTCGGTGGTCGAGCCGAGCTGGACGGACCTGCACGTTGCGTATCGGGTCGGTTCCCGACACCCGTTGGACCGGGGCGCCGCCGGCCGGGCGATTCTCGCCGCGCGCGCCGGCCGCAACGAGGTCGTCGAGAGCAGCGGTGAGCTGCAGCCCGGCGCATTCGGTATGGCCGTCGCGGTTCCGACCGAGGCGCTGGAGGCTTCCGTCGGGCTGGTCGCGTTGGCCGAGTTCGACCGACGCGCCGCCGGCAAGGCGCTCCGCTCCGCCGCCGAGCGGTTGGCCGGCCTGCTCGGCTGAGCGGTCAGCCGACGGCGGTGCGAACCAGCGGGCCGGTTCGGCGCGCCAGCAGTGTGTCCAGCGCGATCACCGTCGACGTCCGGAGCACCGCCGGATCTGCCACCACTGCGTCGATCACCCGCTGCAGGTCGGCGTTCGATCTGGCCACCATCCGGACCAGTAGATCGGCCGAGCCGGTGATGGTGTGCACCTCGATGACCTCGGGGATCGAGGTCAGATGCGCCACGACTGTCGCTCGACCGGCACCCTGAGCGATCTCCAGGGACAGGAACGCGGTCACCGGGTAACCCAGCGCGGCGGGGTCGACCGTCGGGGCCAGGTCGGCGATCACTCCGTCACGAATCAGCCGGTCCAGCCGGGCCTGCGCGGTGCCCCTGGCCACCCCGAGCCGGCGCGAGGTCTCCAGCACACCGATGCGCGGTTCGGTGGCCAACAACTCCAGCAGTCGGGCATCGAGAGTGTCCAAGGCCATGATCGTCTCCTGTGCACATTGTCCAGCAGTCTCGCGGATCAGTAGATCATGTTGCACACAACAGGCAGTCTCAAAGCCAACTCTTGCCCATCACCGCGGACCGGGTCACCGTTGCGACATCGCGACGCAGCGTTCCCGGTGTCGCGCCGACCGCGCAGGACGCCACAACGAGCGGAGCACCCATGAGCACGACCGAACGTGTCATTTCCCTGACCGAGGACGAACGGGCCGCAGACCTGGACGTCGAACAGCTCAAGCAACTCGTCGGGTTGGTCGAGTACGACGAGTCCACCGACCCGTTCCCGGTCAACGCGATGGACGCCGTGGTGTTCGTCTGCGGCAACGCGACTCAGTCGGCGCACTACTACATCTCTGCCTGGGGCATGGAGCTCGTCGCCTACTCCGGCCCGGAGACCGGCAACCGGGATCACGTTGCCTTCGTGCTGAAGTCGGGTTCCTGCCGGTTCGTGCTGAAGGGTGGCGTCGCGCCGAGCAGCCCGCTGCACGAGCACCACAGTCGCCACGGCGACGGCGTGGTGGACCTGGCCATGGAGGTCCGCGACGTCGACAAGTGCATCGAGCACGCCCGTGCCCAGGGGGCGACCGTGCTGGTCGAACCGCACGACGAATCCGACGAATTCGGCGTCGTCCGGATCGCTGCGATCGCCACCTACGGCCAGACCCGACACACGCTGATCGACCGTTCCGGTTACGCCGGACCATATCTGCCCGGCTATGTCGCCCGGAGGTCCTCGTTCGTCAAGCGGCCGGGCGCACCCAAGCGGCTGTTCCAGGCGCTGGACCACGCGGTGGGCAACGTCGAACTCGGCCGGATGGACTACTGGGTCGAGTTCTACAACAAGGTCATGGGTTTCGTGAACATGGCCGAGTTCGTCGGGGACGACATCGCCACCGAGTACTCGGCGCTGATGAGCAAGGTGGTCGCCAACGGCAACCATCGGGTGAAGTTCCCGCTCAACGAGCCGGCGGTGGGCAAGCGGCGCTCACAGATCGACGAGTACCTGGAGTTCTACGGCGAACCCGGCTGCCAGCACCTGGCACTGGCGACCAACGACATCCTTGGCACCGTGGACGCGCTGCGGGCCGAGGGGATCGAGTTCCTGGACACCCCGGACAGCTACTACGACGACCCCGAACTGCGCGCCCGGATCGGCAAGGTGCGGGTGCCGGTCGCGGAGTTGAAGGAGCGCAAGATCCTGGTCGACCGGGACGAGGACGGCTACCTGCTGCAGATCTTCACCAAACCGCTCGGTGACCGCCCGACGATGTTCTTCGAGCTGATCGAGCGGCACGGGTCGCTCGGCTTCGGCAAGGGCAACTTCAAGGCGCTGTTCGAGTCCATCGAGCGCGAGCAGGACCGCCGCGGCAACCTGTGATCCCCGGTCCGGCGAGGATCAACTTCGACGGCGAGGATGAAGGTGTTGCCACCTGTCACATCTGTCACAGAGTGACAGAAGTTGATCCTCGCAGCGCCGCCGGCCGGGCTGCCTGAGGCCGCACAGCGGTCAGCGGGCCGGCAGCACCGTGCCCGTGACCTCGCCGAGGCTGAGGAAACCCGTGGGGGTGGGCGCCGTCGCCGCGATCGTGACGGTGTCCCCGTCGGCCAGGAACGTCCTCGACGAGCCGTCGGCCAGGCGCACCGGGACGGTGCCGTTGCGGGTGAGTTCGATGAACGATCCGGCCGTGCCGGCGTCCGGGCCGGAGATCGTGCCGGACGCGTAGAGGTCGCCCGGCCGCACGCTGGCGCCCCCGACGGTGAGCTGGGCCAGCATCTGGGCTCCGGTCCAGTACAGTTCGCGGGCCGGGGGATGTCCGACATCTGTTCCGTTCCAAGATATTTGCAGCGAGATGTCCAGGCCGAACGGCTCGACGTCGGCCAGGTAGGGCAGCAGTGGATGGGTGCGCGGCGGTGGGTCGACACGCGCCGCGGCGAGTGCGGCCAACGGGGTGATCCAGCCGGACATACTGGTGGCAAACGACTTCGCCACGAATGGACCGAGCGGGACGTACTCCCAGGGCTGGATGTCGCGGGCACTCCAGTCGTTGATCAAACACACCCCGAAGACGTGTGAGGAGAAGTCTGCCACCGCAACCGGCTCGCCCTGGACCGAACCCACACCGACGACAAAGCCGAGCTCCGCTTCGATGTCCAGCTTGCTGCTGGGCCCGAACACCGGCGAATCCGAGTCCGGGGGCTTGGTCTGCCCCGACGGGCGTCGGACCGGCGTGCCTGACACCACCACGGTGCCGGCTCGCCCGTGGTAGCCGACGGGAAGATGCTTCCAGTTGGGCAGCAACGGCTCTGCGGCCGGCCGGAACATCCGGCCGATCGCGGCCGCATGGTGCTCGCTGGCGTAGAAGTCCACGTAGTCGCCCACCACCACCGGACGGAGCAGGTCGACATCGCCGAGTCCGGACAGGTGAGGACGCGCCTGCGGAGCTGCGTCGAGGTCGGTGAGCAGGTCGGTCAGCGAGGCCCGCACGGCCGACCACATCCGCGGCCCGGCGGCCAGGAACGGCTCCAGGGTTCCGGTGTCGAACAGCCGTGCGTGCTGGGGAAGCGCCGCGCCGACGTCCAGCACGTGGCTCCCGATCCGGGTCCCGACGCGCGCTGGTCCGTTCCGACGGGTGTTCACGAACACGCCGAAGGGCAGATGATCGACGTCGAACCCGCTGCCTGCTGCCTCGGGAATCCAGCTGGTCCTGCCGCCGATCACGTCAGACCGGAACGCTCGCGGTCAGCGGCGGAATCAGGCCGAGTGCGGCGATCTCGGCCAGCGGCTCGGTCACCCCGCAACAACCGAACGACAGGAAGGTGCTGCGGACCGCGGCGACGCGTGCTTCGTCCAGTCGCCGGACGGCGTCCGCCGGATCGGGCTGGGCCAGGATGGCGGCGACCCTGGACCGGCTCGCCCCGCGATCTGCCGCGTCGACCGCGTTGATCACGTTGAGCACGCCGTGCGCGATGGTGCCGTCGGAGCGGTTGGCGGCGACCGCGTGGTGCAGGCCGGCGGTGAGCTTGATCCCGACCCCGGAATCAACGGCAGCGTGGAGCACGGCGGCCAGCTCGGCGAAGCTGGGCACGTGCTCGGGATCCACGCCGCCGGTGCGGAACTTCGCGCGCACCGAACCGTCGTCGACCTCGGGCAGCAACGCCAGAGCCCGCAGCGTGTCGATGGGCCGCTGTCGGCCCAATTCGACGGCGACGGTCACGCCGGCCGTCAGCATCGGGGCCAGCGCCCGGACCGTCGGGGTGGGATCGGGTTCGTCCTGCGGCAGAGGCACTTCCACGCCCACGACGCGAAGCCCGGGTCGGGACAGCAGGCGAACGGCGGCGAAGAGTTCGGGCACCCCACCCGGCGTGCCGATGAGCACGATGTCGACCTCGTCGACGGACAGCATCGGTAGGAGTTCACTGGCCCGTTCCGCCGGTACCAGCAGCGGACCGAGATAGGGACTGATAGGCCCGGCGTGCCACACCCGATGGGAGACCATGGCGGCGTCCAACGGCGACAGGCCCGGCGGGAACACCGCGGCGTCGTCGACCAGCCCAGCGAACAGGGTTGACACGCGGTGGACTCTAGCGCACCGTCGAATCGAAGGTTACACACTCGTCCGCTGAGCGGACGTCACGGTTGGCCGCTGAACCCATCCCTGAATTCGACAGCAAGGAGCGATCGCGTGGTCCACTACGCCAAGGTCGGTGAGATACCGGCCAAGCGGCACACTCAGTTCCGGGCGCCGGATGGCAGCCTGTACTCCGAAGAACTCATGGGTGAGGAAGGTTTCTCGTCGGACTCGAGCCTGCTGTACCACCGCGGCATCCCGTCCGCGATGGTCGACGCCCGGGTCTGGGAACTGCCCGACCTGGCCACCGTGCCGAATCATCCACTCGCTCCACGACACCTCAAACTGCACGACCTGTTCGCGGACGTGGATCCCGCCCAGGTGGATGCCGTCCGAGGTCGACGACTGGTGCTCGGCAATGGTGACCTGCGGATCTCCTACGTCCGCGCCGCGCAGCCGAGTCCGTTGTACCGCAACGCGATCGGCGACGAGTGCGTGTACGTGGAGGACGGGGCCGGGACGGTGGAGACAGTGTTCGGCGCGCTGCCCTATCGCTCCGGCGACTATGTGCTGATCCCGCGGGCCACCGTGCATCGCTGGGTACCGGCCGAGCCGAGCCGGCTGTATTGCATCGAGGGCAACTCGCACATCGGCCCGCCCAAGCGCTACTTATCCCGATTCGGCCAACTCCTCGAGCATTCCCCTTACTGTGAAAGGGATCTGCACGGCCCGACGGAACCGCTGCTGGTCGACGGCACCGACGAGGAGATCTACACCAAGCATCGCGGCAACGGGCCCAGCGGCATCGTCGGCTCGATCGTGGTGTCGCCGCACCACCCGTTCGACGTGGTCGGCTGGGACGGCTGTCTTTATCCGTACACCTTCAACGTCAGCGATTTCGAGCCGATCACCGGTCGGGTGCACCAGCCACCGCCAGTGCACCAGGTGTTCGAGGGCTACAACTTCGTCGTCTGCAACTTCGTGCCGCGCAAGGTCGATTACCACCCGCTGGCGATCCCGGTGCCCTACTACCACTCGAACGTGGACAGCGACGAGATCATGTTCTACGTCGCCGGTGACTATGAGGCGCGCAAGGGGTCCGGCATCGGTCGCGGGTCGATCAGCGTGCATCCCGGCGGACACTCGCACGGCCCGCAGCGCGGGGCGGTCGAGGCCGCGCTCGGCAAGGACTACTTCGACGAGCTGGCCGTCATGGTCGACACGTTCCGGCCGCTGGAGCTCGGCGAAGCGGGCCGGGCGGTCGACGACGGGGCCTACGCCTGGAGCTGGTCCGGCCGCGGCCCGCACGGCTGAGGGTCGCGCCGGACTCCTACAGTCCCCCGGACCGCGGGGAGTTAGACGCAGGATCGCGTCCGATTTGGGCGGATCAACTCCCCGCGGGCCGGGGGAATCCAGGGGATCAGTCGTGTCGTCGATCGGGTACCAGGCGGTGGCGACCAACTCGGTGCCGGCGGTGGACAGACCGGTCAGGTAGCCGCCGGCGGCGCCGACGGCGAGCAGTTCGTCGATCAGATCGCTGCCCCGCAGGGTCACCTCGTGCAGGTTCTGGCCGCGCTGGTCCAGACGGAGCCGGCCGGCGTGCCCGGCTTCGGTCAACTTGGCCAGAGACCCGGTGGAAGCCAGTGAACCGCGGGCGACTCCCAGGATGCCGAGCGCGTCGTCCACTGCGGTCAGCAACGCCTCCCTGTTGCCTTCGCACATGGCCCTGACCAGCTCCGGCCGGCTCGCCGCGACCCGAGTGCCGTCGGCGAACGAGCCGGCGGCCAGCGCCAGCGCCAGGTCCCCGCCGCCGGCCCCGACCTGGGCCAAGGTGAGCGCCAACAGGTGCGGGAGGTGGGAAATCCTGGCGACGGCGGCATCGTGCGCGTCAGCGTCCACCGGCACCACCCGGCTGCCGATGGTCAACGCGAGACCCGCGACGGCGGCCCAGACATCCTGGTCGCTGTCCTCGGTCAGGCAGGTGACCCATGCAGCGTCGCGGAACAGATCGGCGGACCCTGCGGCCCAGCCGGAGTGCTGGGTGCCTGCCATCGGG
Organism: uncultured Actinomycetota bacterium; assembly: GCA_963834185.1. Taxonomy (GTDB): domain Bacteria; phylum Actinomycetota; class Actinomycetes; order Mycobacteriales; family Nakamurellaceae; genus Nakamurella. The sequence goes on along the minus strand of CAWIAR010000008.1, from coordinate 141,202 downwards.
TGCGAACCGACGTACCGAGCTCGCGGGGCGAGCTCGTCCACCAGCTCGGCGACGGACGCCTTGACACCGGCCACGTCGGTGAGCGCGACGGTGGGCGCCACCCGGTCGACGGCTTTGATCAGGGGAGCGAATTCGGTGACCGGTGCGGCCAGCACGACGAGGGCTTCGGCTTTCCCGGCGGCCTCCAGCGCGGCATCCAGCGTGTCGTGCACCGCGAATCCGTCGGCTGCTACGGCCTCGCGAGTCGTCGGGCTGGGTGACCAGGCGGAAACGGGAACGGCGCCGGCGGCCGCCCGGATCAGTGAGCCGCCGATCAACCCGGCGCCCAGAACGCAGATGGCCGGGGGAAGCGGGGTGCTCGCCGTGGTCACATCGCACATCATGCTGGGCGCCAGCCAGCACAGCGCCGTCGGGAGCGACAGATCGGCAGAATCGCCGGCGAGCGCTGCGGTCACGGATCCCAGCCTCGGGGCGCCGCATGACGGGCTCCAGCCGGGAACGCGAACCCTGCGCGATGCTCCGATGAACGTTTGACCAGCACCGATGGCTATGGCGTGGCCGGTCGTGGTCGGAGTCGGTAGCGTTTGCCCGGTGAGCGTCGAGGGATTCGCGGCTGCGGTCGTCCGGGAGGACGGCAAGTGGCGGTGCTCGCTGCTCGCCGAGGAACTGCTCGAGGACCTGGACGGTGTCATCACCGCGCTCCGGCAGGTCGCCTCGGCCGGGGCGGTCTTCGGCATGCTCGCCGTGGACGACGAGTTCTTCGTGTTGGTGCGCCCGGTTCCCGGTGGCGCCGCGCTGTTGCTCTCGGACGCCACGGCCGGCCTCGATTACGACGTTGCCGCCGACGTGCTGGATCTGTTGCAGGTCCCGATCCCGGACGAGGACGACGTCGAGGACGACGAGCCATGGCCGGAGGGGGACCTGACGTTGCTCGCCGATCTCGGGATTCCCGAGCAGGAGATGCAACTGATCGTCGACGAGGTCGACCTGTATCCGGACGAGCAGCTCGCGTTGATCGCCCAACGCTGCGGCTTCGCCGACGAGTTCGCCCGCGCGATCGAGAAGTCCTGACGTTGACCGAGGCGTTCGTCGGCGTCGGGACACCGGCCGGCGACGCCGCGTTGATTCGTGCCGCCCTGGTGTGTGCGGTGCGGGCTCCGGAGACCGGCGACGTGCCGATCGGTGCCGTCGTCGTGGCCGACGACGGTGCATTGCTCGGCTCGGGCTGGAACCAACGGGAGGCACTGCGCGATCCGACGGCACACGCCGAGATCCTCGCGCTGCGGTCCGCTGCGGCCCGGCTCGGTTCGTGGAGTCTGTCCGGCTGCACCCTGGCGGTGACGGTCGAGCCGTGCACGATGTGCGCCGGTGCGTTGGTGAACGCGCGCGTCGGTCGGGTGGTGTTCGGGTGCTGGGAGCCGAAGACCGGGGCCGCCGGATCGCTGTGGGACGTGCTGCGGGACCGTCGGCTGACCCACCGCGTCGAGGTGCAGGGCGGTGTGTTGGCCGACGAGTGCGCGGCACCGTTGCTGAGCTTCTTCGGGGAGCTGCGCAGCGACCGAGCATGAGCACCGTGGGAAGACCGATGGCCGGGAGCAGGGTCGCGGGTCCGGTAAAGTACCGCGGCGAAGGTAGCGTGTCCGAGCGGCCTAAGGAGCACGCCTCGAAAGCGTGTGAGCGTGAAAGCGTTCCGTGGGTTCAAATCCCACCGCTACCGCCAAAACCCTCGGTCAGAGGCTACGTCTCTGGCCGGGGGTTTGTAGCTGGGCCTCCGGGTCGGGCAGGCTGGCGGCGTGCATTTCGTCGGCATTGACCTCGCCTGGGGCGAACGCAAACCCACCGGTATCGCTGTCCTGGACGACACCGGTCGCCTGCTGCGGGTCGCGGCGGTGCGGACCGATGCCGAGATCGTGGCGGAAGTCGAGCCCTACGTGAGCGGCGACTGCCTGGTCGGCATCGACGCACCGCTGGTGGTGCCGAACGCCACCGGCAACCGGCCCGCGGAGGCGGACCTGAACCGCGACTTCGCCCGGTTTCAGGCCGGCGCCCACCCGTCGAACACCGGCAAGCCCGAGTTCAGCGGTACTCCCCGAGGTGCAGCACTGTGTGCTCGGCTCGGCCTCGACATGAACCCCCGGTCCCGCCGGAAGAGACGGGCGATCGAGGTCTATCCGCATCCGGCCATCGTCGCGCTGTTCCGCCTGGGCCGGACCCTGAAGTACAAGAACAAGCCCGGGCGTGCAGTCGCTGACCTGCGGTCCGAGCTGCTGGTGCTGATGGGTCTGCTCAGTGGTCTCGAGCGTGCGGAGCCGCCGCTGATCCTCGACGCGGGGTGGTCCGAGTTGCTCGCCGCGGTGGACGCGGCCACCAGGAAGAGCGAGCTGCGGGTGGTCGAGGACCAGGTCGATGCCGTGGTCTGCGCCTACGTGGCGCTGTTCGCCGTCCGCCGGCCCGACCTGACCACCACCTACGGTGATTTCGCCACCGGCTACATCGTCACACCGACGCTGCCACCCGATCTGCGGCCGGAGATCCGTTCCCGCACGGCGGTCGCAGATCCGATCAGCGCGGCAGTGCGGGCCTACGCCGATCTCCGGCCGGAGCTCATCGCCACCGGCGAGCGGCTGCTGGAACAGATCACCGGCATGCTCGACGACGCCGGGATCAACTACCTGACCGTGAGTGGGCGCATCAAGAGCGTGGCGTCCTTCGCCGACAAGGCGGCCCGGCTGGCCGACGGTCAGATGATCTTCCCGGATCCGTTGCAGGACATCGGGGATCAGATCGGTGTGCGCGTGATCACCTACGTCCAAAGTGACGTGGCGACCGTCGCCGACCTCCTGCACGACCAGCTCGTTGTGCACGACGACCGGGACCGCGGTCGGGAAACCGCCCGGCTGGGCCAGTTCGGGTACGCCAGCCGTCATCTCCAGGTATCCACCCCGAGCCCGCGGTCGGCGTCGGACGGCGAACCGATCGCCGGGCGGATCGCCCAGATCCAGATCCGCACGGTGCTGCAACACGCCTGGGCCGAGTTCGAACACGACATCCGTTACAAGGGGACGATTCCGGCCGAGCACGCCAGCGACTTCGACCGGAGGTTCACCTTGGCGGCCGGCCTGCTGGAACTCGCCGACAACGAGTTCTCGACCATCCGCGACCGTTTGCGCACCGAAGTCCCGGAGTCGACCGGCGCCGATCCCCACCAGCTCGATGACGACCCCCGGCTCAGCCCCCGCGAGCTGGCCGCGTTCCTGGCCGGCCAGTACGCCGATGCCGGGTGGTCGCGGACCGAGCACTACGCCTGGATCTCCGGCCTGCTGCTCGAGCTCGGCATCACGTCGCTGGCCGAACTGGCCGACACCCTGCGCGGCCTCGACGAGGGATCGATCACCGCGCGGATGGGGTACCGCTACCCGCCGGGTGCGGTGCGGCGCCTCGACGACGCCCTGCTGTTCCGTTTCGGCGACCGGTATGTCGGTCTTCGCGGCAACGCCGACCGGATGGCGGCGCTGCAGTCACGGTGGAAGAAGATCAGCACTGCTTGATCCGGCTCGCCGGTGGGACGGCTGTCGCCGCAGCCCGAGTGGAGCGCCCTCGGCGCACGGGCGGGCGACTGGCAGACTTTGCCCGAGGGCGGCGTCGACCCGCCGGGCGGGAGCGTGATGACCGTGGACCGCCCGGGGCGGCCGTTGCTCACCGTCAAGCAGCTGATCCCACCGGTCCGCCCGGGGGCAGTGCCCCGCCCCGAGCTGGAACGGCAGCTCCGGGATGCGCGGACCCCGCTGACCGTGGTGGTGGCCCCGGCCGGCTGGGGCAAGACCAGCTTGTTGAGTTCGTGGGCATCGAATCCCGGTGACCAGGTGCGGGTCGCCTGGGTCTCGCTCGACGAGAGCGACGACGAGCCCACCCGGTTCTGGAGCTACCTCCTCTCCGCCCTGCGCAGCGCCGAGCCACGGACATCACCGACGCCGCGTCCGATGCCCTCGCCGGCCCCGGGGAACCCATCGATCTCGCTCTGCCGATCCTGCTGAACGAGCTGGCGGCTACGTCCACCAGTCACGTGCTGTTGCTCGACGATTTCCATGTCATCGCCGACCCGCGGATCCACGAGAGTGTTGAGTTCCTGGTCAGCTACCTGCCTCCGGCGCTCCGACTGGTGGTGGCCGGCCGCGCGGATCCACCGTTGCCGCTCGCCCGGATGCGGGCCCGGGGTGAGCTGACCGAGCTGCGAGCCGCCGATCTGCGGTTGTCGCGCGAGTGAAGCGGCCATGCTGGTCGCCACCGTGTCGGGTTCCGAACTCGACGAGGTCGAGACCACCGAGTTGTGGGAACGGACCGAAGGGTGGGCCGCCGGCCTGCAGCTGGCCGGTCTCGCCCGCCGCAGTGCCGGACCGGTCGGCCATCAGGGTGCGCGGTGACGATCGGCACCTCCTCGACTATTTCGCCGCCGAGGTGCTGCCCGGCGATCGCACCGGACCAGCGTGATCTGCTGGTGAGAGCGGCTCCGCTGGAGCGGTTGTCGGGGTCTTTGTGCGACGCCGCGCTCCAGGTCGTCCGGCTCGGCGTCAGGTCCTGACGTCGACTGGACCGGTCCGACCTGTTCCTGGTCGCGCTCGACGCCGACGGTGAGTGGTACCGCTGCCACCACCTGTTCCGAGATGTGTTGCTACGGGAAAGCAATGACCCGTCATCGGCGGCGGGCCATCGTGAAGTCATGCGGCGGGCTGCCGGATGGTACGAACAGCACGACCAGATCGACGAGGCGGCGCGGCTCCTGCTGCGGGCCGACGATGCGCCGGCCGCGGCGGCGCTGCTGGACCGCAGCCAGGCCTGGTTCTGGGAACGCGGCGCCGGTGCCGTCTATCTGCAGCTGGGGGATCGGCTGCCGCGTGCGGAGGTGGCGCCGCACCTTGCTGTCGAGATGGCGTATTCGGCGGCGATCAACGGCAGCCGCGACCGGGTCAGCCTACTGGCTCGATGTCGCCGACGACGGGATCGGGCCGCGACACCGTGATCCCGCTTTCCTCCACGGATCGCGCGTGGAGCAGCGCACGGGCCGCCGTGCTCACCCTGCGCGGTCTGATCGGCACCGCGGAGGCGGATTCCGCTCGGGCAGTGGCCCTGTGCCGGGAGGCGGTGCTGCTGGAGACCGCAGCCGGGGACGGGTACCGGGTCGCCCTCGGGGCCTTGGGCGGCGCGCTCGCCCTGGACGCACAGTTCGGCGAGGCGGCCGAGATCCTCTCCGCAGCTGTGGCAACAGAACGACCAGATCGCCTGGAGCTCCGGCGTGCGACTGCAGATCGCCGGCACGTTGAGCTGGAGCCTGCTCGAACTCGGTCGCGACGCCGAGGTCGACGCCCTGCTCCGAGTGGCCGGCCCGCTGGCCGACGAGGCCGAACGCCAGTGGGGCACCGAAACGGCCGGGCCGTTCATGGCGATCCTGCGGATGGCCCAAGGGCGTCAGCACTACCGCAACGGCGACGCCACCACCGCCCGGGCCGGTGCTGGCCGCGGTCGTACCGCTGGCGGACTCGACGACGCGGATGACGATCCGCGTTCTCGGTCTGGTCCACCTCGCGACGGCAGAGCTCGGTTGCGGCGACCGGACGGCGGCCAGGGCCACACTCGCCCGAGCCCGCGACATCGTCGACGACGAATCGGTGACGCCGTTCGCCGCGCGCACTCTCGCCGAGGCGGAGGCGCGGATCGGTCGGGTCGCGGTCCGGTCGGCGCGACGCTCGGGGGTGCTGAGCGAGGAGCTGACCGACCGCGAGCTGTCCATCCTGAGGCTGCTCCCCGGGCCGGCCAGCCAACGCGAGATCGGCAAGGCGCTGTTCCTGTCGGTGAACACCGTCAAGGCCTACAACAAGAGCCTGTACCGCAAGCTCGGCGTGGCGTCCAGGCAGGAGGCGGTCTCCGCGGCCCGGGATCTCGGTCTTATCTGAGCTCACGGTTCGGGCCGGTACGACTCCGCCTCGACCTTGTCGCCATCGCGAGGACCACGTGGCCGGAGTCCCACAGCATGGTCATGACGGCCCGGACGGCCGCCTGGTCGGCGCTCCCGACGGTCAGCACCGTGTCGCCTCCGCAGTGCGGCGGCAGTCGACGGTGAAGCGGGCCCGGACGGCCTGGACGAACGAATGTGCGAGCGGCCCAGCCACCGTCAGCTCGCATCGTCGTGTCCACGCTCGGTGATGTCATCTGATCCGTACCTACGCTCTCTGGTCTCGCGGTGCGAACCAGGTTGTCGGGCAGCGGGGTAGGGGCGCAGCACCCCGGCCGGGGTACTACCCGGGGTGCATCCGGTCGCGGGGTGATGTGCCGCCACCCGGGTCGGTCGGATTCTCGTCTTGCATACCCGGCGGCCGGCCTCCATGGTCGTCCTTCCATCCGAGAGCGGGCGAGGTAGCGATGACAGTGACCCACGACGAGCCGGACCAACTGGGCCGCAGGCAGAGGTGCTGAGCAGGTTCCGCCGCCGCCGAGTGGTCCAGGCGGAAAGTGCTGCGGGCGTTCGGCTTCGGGGCCGCCACGGTGGTGGTCGCGGCCACCGGCGTCCTGAGCTACCGGGTGTACGACGCCGCGGCGCTCGATCCGGGCAGTGGCAACGCATTCGAACCGTGGAACCGCTGGCAGGAGGGAACCGGGCCGGAGGGAGCCGTCGCGGCCGCGGTCCTCGCGGCCAGCCCCCACAACACCCAACCGTGGATCTTCGCAGTGAGCCCCGACCGCGATCGACCTGTTCGTCGACCGGTCCCGGGGCACCGGCGCTGTCGATCCGTTCGCGCGGGAACAGTACGTCGGCCTCGGGTGCGCCTGGAGAACCTGGTCCTGGCATTGCGCGCCAGAGGTTTTCAACCAACCGTGACCGCTGGTGCCTGACGGTGCCTCTGGTGATCGGGTGGCGCACCTGGCGCTGTCCCCGGCCGCTCCGAGCACGAGCCCGCTGTACCGGGCGATCGGGGACCGGCACACCAACCGTGGCCCATACGACGGACGGCCGATGCCCGCTGTGTTGCTCTCCGCGCTGGTCGACGGGACCGGACTGCGCGATGGTCTGGCGGTGCAGTGGATCACCGATCCGGCGCGGCGCTCGGCCATGGCCGAGCTGCTCATCGACGCCGCCACCGCACTCACTGCCGACCAGCAACAGTCGCAGGACGGTTTCGTCTGGTTTCGCGGCAACAACGATGAGGTACAGCGCCATCGGGACGGCCTTGTCCTGGACGGCCAGGGGATGAGCCCGCTGATGTTGAGCATGGCCAAGCTCCTCCCCGCGTCGTCCCGCGCCGCCGGTGACCAGTTCTGGGTCGATCAGACCCGCACGGTGCACACCGCGACGGCGTCCGCCTACGGCGTGATCACGTCGACAACCCCCGACGACCGACGGACCCAGCTCGACGCCGGCCGGCTGTTGCAGCGCATCCATCTCACCGCGACCAGCCGAGGAGTGGCCTTGCACCACATGAACCAGATCACCGAACGCATCGACCGGGAGTCGTCCATCGCAGCCGCGCCCACTTTCGCTCCCCGCTTCGCCGCCCTGCTGCCGCCGGCGGCCCGGCCGCTGCTGACCTTCCGGGTCGGATTCCCGGTGCGCGCCGCCCGTCCGACCCCACGCCGATCCGCGGCGGAGGTGACCCGATGACCGGTCCGCTCGCGTCGGCGCCATGTGGGTGACCCGGGCCGGTCTGGCCGGCAGCACCCTCGGGGTGGCGGCCGGCATCATCCAGGTCAGCGTCGGCACCCAGATCCCGCAGTGGTCAGGTGCCAAGTCGGCTCCCGTCGCTCTGGGATTGCTGACCATCGGGCTCTCGCTGGTGGCCGGTTGGGCCGCGATCGCCCAGCGCCGTCGGCCGACGGTGGAGGCCCGGGCGGCCTGCGCACTCGGGATGATCGGCCCGGGCCTGCTGTGCCTGAGTACGGTCGGCGGACTCTGGTATCTCCCGGCCGTACTGCTGGTGGTTGCCGGGGTCATGACGGTCGAGGGCTGGCGGGATACCGGTCGGGCGGTCGTCGAAAATTGGTTCCGGGTACTGCTCAGCGCTCTCGGCGGCTTCGAGATCCTGATGGCGGCCGGCGCCTCAGCCGTACCGATGGCCGTCGGCGTGGTGAGTGGGCTCCTGCTCATGATCGTTCCGTGGCTGCGCCGGGTTTCCCGGCGGGTGTGGATCGGGCTGGTCGTTGCGGGGACGGTGCCGTTCGCGGTGCTGGCTCCCTGGATCCGCCGTGGTTCCCCGCGGTGGCTCGTCGCTGGTCGCCGGCGCCGTTTAGAGCGATTCCGGTGGTCCGGCGACGGAAGCCATGGTTGCCGTCCCAGGCAGCACGCCGGTGCGAGCGTTCCGATGCATCGGGGCGACGTATGCTTTGGGCGCCGAGCTGATCCGCACCAGCGTATCGTCCAGCTTCCACGGTGGCCGCTGTGTCCGGAATCTCGACAGCTGATCTTCTCGCTGACTGTCCGTCAGTGAGCTCATCCCTCGTTTCCCCGTGACCATCGCCCTGCGTAGCACTGCGCACCCCATCGACCCATCGGACTCAGGAGACCCACTCATGACCATCCCCGGACTGCCAACCGACACCCAGGTCGCCATCGTCGGGGCCGGACCGACCGGGTTGGCGCTCGCCGTCACGCTGGCTTCCGCCGGTGTCGACTTCGTGATCTTGGACCGACTTGCCGAAGGGGTGAACACCTCTCGGGCCGCCGTCGTGCACGCCAGGACCCTCGAGGTATTAGAACGTAGCTGGGCGCCGCCGAGGCGCTCATCGCCCGGGGAATGCCGATCACCCGATTCGCGGTCAATGACGGGCCTCGACGGTTGTTGACCATCCCGTTCGACCGGTTGCCGACGTCCTACCCGTACACGCTGATGGTTCCGCAAAGTGACCACCGAGGCAGTGCTCCTGGGCCGACTACGGGAGCTCGGCCATGAGGTGCACCGCCCGCACGAGGTCGCCTCGGTCGTTGACGATGTCGAGGGGGTGACCGTGTACACCACCTCAGGACATAGCGCTGCGCGCCGGCTACGTGGTCGGCGCCGATGGGATGCGCAGCATCGTCCGGGAATCGTCGGACATCGGCTTCAGCGGCACCGCCTACGAGGAGTCGTTCGTCTTGGCCGACGTCACGATGGACTGGGCGCCGGGTCGTCGAGGAGGTCTCACTCACCTTCGGTTCCACCGGACTGACCGTCGTCGCGCCGCTGCCCGGGGACGACCACTAACCGGATTGTCGCCACCGTCGACGATGCTCCGGAGCGTCCGGACCTCGCGTTCGTCCAGCGGTTGCTGGACGAGCGGGCGCCGGGGCGAGCGGCCGTCGGCGGCCTGGGCTGGTCCTCGAGATTCCGCGTGCACCACCGGGTCGCCGAGCGCTTCCGCGACGGGCGACTGTTCCTGGCCGGCGACGCGGCGCACGTGCACAGCCCCGCTGGGGGACAGGGCATGAACACCGGGATCCAGGACGGCTACGCGCTGGGCCGCGCGTTCGCTACGCAGCAGCTCGACGGCTACGAACCGCAGCGGCGTCCGGTGGCGTTGCGGGTGGTCGCGTTCGCCGACCGGTTGACCCGGATCGCCACCACCCACAGCCCGGTCCTGCGCGGTGCCCGCAACATGATGCGGCCGCTCCTCGGGCGAATTCCGGCCTTTCGCACCAAGCCGGCAACCGAACTGGCCGAATTGAACTACCGCTGAGATCGACCCCTGAGCGCAGGCTGGCCGGCCGGGTGATGGGGATCGACGCACATCGCTCCCGGGCTAGGTTGCCGGGGTGACCAACTACCTGGCCGGCGAGCGTGAGTTGCTCGAGGCGGTGCTCGACATGCAGCGTACGGAGATCGTGGAGCTGCTCGACGGCCTCGGCGAGGAGGACGCGCGGCTGCGGCTTGTGCCGTCGCTGACGACGCCGCTCGGGCTCGTCAAGCACGCGACCTTCGTCGAGAAGGTGTGGTTCCACTCCCGGATCGCGGGCGTGTCTCGCGCCGAACTCGGCCTTCCTGACGAGGTCGACGAGAGCTATGCGCTCGCGCCGTCGGACACGGTCGCGTCCGTGCGGCACACCTTCGTGGCAGCCTGCGAGCATTCACGGCAGATTGCTGCGGCGGCGGCGCTGGATGACGAGTACCTGTGGCACGGGCACCGAGTCAGCCTGCGCTTCGTCTACCTGCACATGATTCAGGAACTCGCGCGTCATGCGGGGCACGGCGACATCCTGGTCGAGCAGATCGTCGAGCGACGGGGCCGTTGATCCAACCTCGGCCTCGCCGGTCCGAACAGCTGAGCAGGCAGCGCCGTGCTGGACGCGGCCGGGCGACTCCAACCCTGGCCGGCCGCAGGCCGTTTCGTCACGAAGCAGATCGGTGCCCTGGGCCAGCGGTGCGGCCGGGTACTCACCGCTCCGGCCGTCCGTCCGCCGAGGGTCGGCAGCGGTTGTGCTACCGCCGACACACCCATGTGCGAGTGCGCGGTGACGGCTGACGACGCGCTGCGGACGTGCGCTGCTGCGGTCAGTCCGGCGACCAGTTCATCCTGACGCCTTCGCTTGACGGCGCGAAGGCACTAGGGTCGGTCTGTTGCGCCGCTCGGCTCGGCTGAGCCCTTCGAAGGCCTGAAGGCGCTCGTCCTCACGGGGCGATGTCGATGTCCGCCGATCCTGGTGGAGTGCTCGAGAAGGCTTGGGAAGCGAGGGCCGATGTGTCGGTGGCTGGCCTACTCCGGTGATCCGATCCTGGCCGAGGACCTGCTGTTCCGGCCGGTGCACTCGCTGATCGATCAGAGCCTGCATTCCCGGATGGGGGTGACGACGACCAATGGTGACGGGTTCGGTATGGGCTGGTACGGCGACGGTCCGATACCTGCCGTGTTCAAGGCCATCGAGCCGGCCTGGAATGACCGGAACCTGCGTGAACTCGCCGGCCATATCCGGACCGGGTTGCTCCTCGCGCATATCCGGGCGTCGACGGGCACCCCGGTCCAGCGGAGCAACTGCCACCCGTTCCGGTTCGACCGGTGGTTGTTCATGCACAACGGGTCGATCACCGACTTCCACGAGGTCAAACGAGACTTGATACTGGCCATCGACCCGTCGCTCTATCCGGATATCGAGGGCTCGACGGATTCGGAGACGCTGTTCTTCCTCGCGCTGACCTTCGGGTTGATGGACGATCCACCCAAGGCGGTCGAGCGCGCGGTCGGCCTGGTCGAGGATGTCGGACACCGTCATGGCATCGAGCATCCGATTCAGATGACCCTGGCTATCAGTGATGGGTCGTCGATCTGGGCCTTCCGCTATTCGAGCGCCGGAACTTCCCGTTCGTTGTTCTACTCGACCGACGTGGTCGCCCTGCGCCGGCTCCATCCGGAAGTACCGGTCCTCCGGACGTTGAGTGACGAGGCCCGGCTGGTGGTCTCCGAGCCGTTGGGCGATCTGGAAGGCGCCTGGAATGAGGTTCCGGAGTCCAGTTGGGGTGTCGTTCGGGCCGGCCACGACGAGCTGCAGCCGTTCCGTCCGGCCCTGGTGAAGTAACGAGTTCGTCAGCCGGTCGTCGTTGTCGGTGGGGGGGCAGTCTTCGTCGTCGCGGTGACTCGTGCCGAGGCCGTCGTCGTGGCAGTGGCCGTCGCGGTTGCCGTGGCGGTAGCGGTAGCGGTGGTTGTCGCGGTGGCGGTCGTCGTCGCCGTCACGGGTGTCGGTGACGCCGTGGCCGCAGTGGTCAGCGCGCCGAGCGCCTTCTCGAAGGCGGCCATGGTCGCTGCGTCCACCTCGCCGGTCGGCTTGACCCCGAGTTCTTTCTGCATGTCCTTCAACGCCTGCGTGAGCTCGTCGGTCCATACGCCGTCGATCGGGCCGTCCCAGAAGCCGGTCAGTTTGAGCACAGTCTGGAGCGAGGTGATCTGCATGGCCTCCTGTTGGCCGACGGCGCCCAGCTTCTCCTGGAGGGCTCGTTCGGTCGCCTCGTCGACGAAACCGGTCACCGGAAGACCACTGTCGGTCTGCAGCTGTTCGACCGCGGCCACGGTTTGCGGGCCGTAGACACCATCGATCGGACCCGGGTCGTAGCCGGCCCGCTGCAGGTCGGTCTGCACACCGGTGGTGTATGCGGTGAGCTGCGCCAAGGCTTCCGCTTGCCGCTCCTCCGACAGGCACCCGGCGTCGTTGAGCAGGTTCAGCCACGCGATCTCGAGAGCCAGCGCGGCCGAGTTGTATGCCGCTCCCGCGTCGACGAGCGCGGTGTCCGCGTTGATCTTCCGCGCTGCCCGGGCGAGGTCATCCTCGGCCAGCTTGACGCGCTCGATCGTGGCTGCGGGGACCAGCGAGGTGGCGGTGGTCGTCGCCGAGGTCTGGGCTGTCGAGCTGACGGGAAGGCTCGAGGCGGTGGCGATCGCGGCCGCGAGTGCCGCCTGGGCGTCGGCGAGATCCTGTTCTGCTTTGGCCAGGTCGCTCTTCGCGGCCTCGACGGCATCGGCCGAGGCGGCGACGGCGTCGCGCGGTTCGACGAGGTCAGCACCGAGGGTCTGCACATCTCCAACGGTCGCACTGCTGTCGGTGAACACCCGGCCGTAGCGGTCGAGGACTTCGACGTAACCCTCGGTCGCGCCGCAGAAGTTCTGGTGAGCCGACGTGAGCGCGCCCTCCGCGGCGCTCACCGCGGCTTCGGCGTCGCCGACATGGGCTTGCGCGACGGCCACCGGATCCTCCGGCGCGGAGCTCGCCGACGATGGCTGCGCGGTTGAGCCATTGGTGTTCGAGCCGTCGGAGTTGCTGCACGCCACCGACAGCAGCGCGACGGCCGCGATCATGGCGACGAGACCGGCAGAACGGGAGCGGGCCGTGCCTCGAACGGGTCTCATCAACATATCCAACCCTTCCATGACTCTCGCCCCGCGGGAACGGTACCAAAGGGATTTCCCCGACATGGACCCTATCCAGAGGGGCCGACACAGCCTGATCGACACGCAGGTGGCTGACCTGGTCGGCATTGCCGATAGCCCCGCGGCGCAGGGGACCGTCGTAACCCGGCCTCCGCCGGCTGCCGGCGGAAACTGGGGAACGTGAGCGATGGCAACGCATCTCGAGGACGAAGACCGGCTGGGCCGCGATCACCGCCGCACGTTGCGTCGGAAGAGCGGGTTACTCCCACTCGCCCGGACTGCGGTTCTGGAGCCTTCAAAAGGCAGGGCGCCGCACGTCGGGCTCGGCGCCAGATGGGCATATGGGATGCTGGGCCCAGTTGAACTCAGGAAGGGGTTCAGATGACCCGCGTCAGCGCCCGATGTGCCGATCTCCCTGCGCCTGGGGCGGGTGCCACCGATGACCAGTCCTGAGCGCTCCGAGCAGGGCCCCAGCCGGCAGTCCCGACGTCGCATGGCTACCTGGTTGATCGCCGGGTTCGGGGTGATCCTGCTGCTCGCCGGCGTGGTGGTGAGTTTCATAACGGGCACGCCCTTTTCGTGGGCGGGGTTCTTGTTGATCGGTGGAGTCATCCTCTTCCTCTTCGCGGCGTTCGTGTGGATCCGACTGGCCAAGTGAGTGCTGACCGGAACCGGACCGTCCGGCGGCGTCATGGTTGCCGACCCGCCGGGGCCTCTCACACGTTTCGGAGGAGCCGGGAATCAGCTCGGCGTGAGAGCATCGCCAAACACGAGACGGTGCGGCGGTGGGAGCTGGGCTGATGACGGACATGGGAGGGGAGACCCGGGTGTCGGCAATGCCACGCGGCGTCCGCCGGTCCGTCGTGTGCCGGCGCCCCCAGGGGGCGACACGGCCGCTCGCGCCATCCCGGCCGCCGCACGCGGTCGGCAGCCACCGGCAGCGGAGAGGAATGCTGGATGACGCAGCCCCCGGACGGTAGCGGCCAGGTGGACGCCGCCGGCCAGGTGGACGCCCCGCTGAATCGGCGGCTGGCGATTCTGCTGTCCATGGCGATGTTCGTGCTGGTCGTGGACACCTCATTGATGAACGTCTCGATCGCCGCCGTCGTCAAGGACCTGGACACCACGGTCAGCGGCGTGCAATCGGCGATCGCGCTGGAGGCCCTGGTTTCGGCCGCATTCATTCTGATCGGCAGCAAGGTCGGCGACCTGATCGGTCGCAAGAGGGCCTACGTCCTCGGCCTGCTCGGCTACGCGGTCGGGGCCCTGGCGATGACCCTCGCCCAGGGTTTGACCGCGATCATCATCTTCTGGGCGGTAGTCGGGGGGCTCGGCGCGTCGTTGTTGCTGCCGGCGATGCAGTCGCTGATCCACGGCAACTTCCAGGGGGCCGCGCAGAAGAAGGTGTACGCGCTGGTCGGCGCCGCTGCGGCGATCGCAGCAGCCGTCGGGCCGTTGCTGGGTGGTTTCATCACGACCTACCTCTCCTGGCGGGTGGGGTTCATGCTCGAAGTGGTGATCATCGCCGTCGTGCTCTCCGGTATCAAACTCGTCCGCGACGTGCCCTACACCGGACCACGTGAGGTCGATGTCGTCGGTGCGATCCTGTCCGTGTTGGGGATGGGCGGCATCGTGCTCGGCATCCTGGTGTGGCAGGAGGGCGGCGAGGCGGTCGGGGCGTTGCTGGTGCTCGGCGCGGTCGCGATGGCCGGGTTCGGCTACTGGTTGGTGCGGCGCAAACGTCGGGGCAAGGCGACGCTGATCGACCCGAACCTGTTCAGCTCGAAAGTGTTCCGACTGGGGATCACGGGACAGATGCTGCAGCAGATCGCGCTGGGCGGCACCATGATCGTGCTGCCGATCTACCTGCAGATGGTCCTCGAGTACAACGCCATGCAGGCCGGTCTTTCGCTGGCCCCGCTTTCGTTGACGATGTTCGCCGTTGCCATCCTGGCGGGCAAGATGGCCGCAAAGAGGCGGGCGGCCGCCATCATCCGGTGGGGCTTCGTCCTGCTCACCCTCGGACTCGTGGTACTGCTCCCGATCGTGCCCAGGGCCGATTCCGGCTGGTATCTGGTGCTCCCGCTCGTGATCGCCGGATCCGGTCTGGGGTTGTTGGTCTCGCAACTGAACAATTACACGCTGGCGCCGATCTCCGAGGAACGGGTCAGCGAGGCTGCCGGGGTGAACTCCGCCGCTGGGTCCTTCGGACTGTCCTTCGGCCTCGCCTTCGCCGGGGCGATCATGCTGGCGGCGTTGTCCATCACGTTCACCAGCATGGCCACATCCAGCACAGTGCTGTCGGCATCGGAACAGCAACAGGTGGCGACGGCGCTGGAGGACGATGCCGAGGTCATGAGCAATACCGCGCTCGAGGAGCAACTCGCCGGTCAACCCCCGGCCAGCCAGGCTGAGATCATCCGGATCAACACCGACGCCCGGCCGCTCGCCTTGCAGATCGGGCTGTTGATCCCGATCCTCGCCGGGTTGATCGGGCTGTTCAACTCATTCCGTATGATGCGCCTGCCGGAGCCGAAACCGTCGGGGTCAGCCGACGGGATGATCTTGGGCTGACACCAGCGGTGCAGGCCACCGCCATGCCCGAGACCCAAGCGCTGATTCGGGCCACCGCAACGCACTTCACGAAAGGCTTGATCGATGTTCAACAACAACGGATCCTTCCTACTGGCAATGCTCGAGTTCTTCCTGTTCTTCGCCTGGTTCATGTGCCTGTTCTGGGTCCTGGGCGACATCTTCCGGAGCAAGGACATGGGCGGTGTCGCCAAGACACTGTGGATCCTGTTCGTGATCTTCATTCCGTGGCTGGGCTTGCTCGTCTACGTGATCGCGCGGGGGAGCGGCATGCAGGAGCGCCAGCTGGAGCAGGTCAAGCAGGCGCAGGCGGCACAGACCGAGTACATCAAGTCGGTCGCCGGCAACCCCGCCACGAGTGTCGCAAGCGAGATCGCCTCGGCGAAGAGCCTGCTCGACAGCGGTGCCATCACCCAGGCCGAATTCGACCAGCTCAAGGCCAAAGCCCTGGCCTGAGTCCCACTGATCGGCCGATGATCAAGCGTCGCACGGTGGCACCTCCGAATGGCTCGGCGTGAGGAGCGCGGCATGACTGGGACGGTGGAGCCTGCATCCGGTCCACCGGCGACCGGGCAGCGGTGGCTCGCCCGGGGTGCGTTCGTGGCGATCCTGGCAGCGTTGGTGGTGCTGGTCGGGTCGGAAGGCGCCATCGGCCTGACCCTGCTGGTCATCGGGCTGGGCGGGTCGGCGGCCATCCTGGCCGGCGGCTTCTGGTTCATCAGCAAGCGCGACGTCCGCCGGTGGATCGGCCTGGCGGTGGTGGTGATTGCTGTCGTGCTCGTCGTGGTCGCCTTCCTCCGGGAAAACGTGATCGTGGTAGCGGTGATCTCGCTCGGCCTTCTGGTGCTGGGCGGGGTCGCCGCGCGCCACGCGTTGCGACACACGCCCGAGCCGTGGATGCCCGTCGCCGCCGCCTCGCCGCCACGCCGGCCGTTCATCGTGATGAACCCCCGCTCTGGTGGCGGGAAGGTCGTGCGGTTCGACCTGGCCGCCAAGGCGCGAGCACTGGGGGCGGAGGTGGCCCTGCTCGACGGTCCGGGCTATGTCGACGTTGCCGCCATCGTTCGGGATGCGGTGGACGGCGGCGCCGACCTGTTGGGGGTGGCCGGCGGGGACGGCACCCAGGCGCTGGTCGCCGGCATTGCGGCAGAGCACGACATCCCGCTCTTGGTCATCAGCGCCGGCACCCGCAACCACTTCGCGCTCGACCTCGGCCTTGACCGGGATGACCCGTCCACCTGCCTGCGGGCGCTCACCGACGGGGAGGAAGTGCGGGTCGATCTGGGCATGATCGCCGACCGGCCGTTCGTGAACAACGCCTCCTTCGGCGCCTACGCCGAGATCGTGCAGAGCCCGGAATACCGGGACAACAAGAACCGCACCATCATGGCGATGCTGCCGGATTTGCTCAGCGGCTCAGGCGGGGCGAACTTGACGGTGCGATCCGACGCCGGCACCCGCGACCGGCTGCAGGCCGTGTTGGTGAGCAACAATCCCTACGGCTCCGGCCGGGTGCAGGACATGGGTCGCCGGGCGCGGCTGGATCAAGGCACCCTCGGAATCCTGGCGGCGCAACTGACCAGCGCAACCCAGGCGGTCGGTCTGCTCCGACGGAATGAAAACCGGTCGGTCACCAGCACCAGCAGTTCCGGCGAGGTGATCGTGGATGCCGAGACACCCACGATCCCGGTGGGAATCGACGGAGAGGCGGTCACTGTGCAGACGCCTGTGCACTGCACCGTCCGGCCCCGGGCGCTGCGGGTGCTGCTACCCAGGATTCGGCCCGGCGTTCCACCGCCCCGGCCCCGAATCGACTGGAAACGGCTGTGGCACATCGCCTTCGGACATTGAATCCGCTCCGGCCACGGGACATTGCTGGAGGGTGATGGACAGGTCACACATGGTCGGCAATGGACCTCAGGTAGGACTGGTGGTCGCCTCGGCCGCCGTGCCGGGTACCTTCGCAGGTTCGTTGTCGGAACGCTCCTGGCTCGACCAGGGGATCGTCACCGGTCTGGCCACCATCACCCACTATCTGGTTTCCGTTGTCGCCCAGGATGGCATCGACCTCGGCGGTGCCGCGCTGGCGAACGTGCTGCCGTTCCCGGAGTCGTGGTCGGTCGCGCGACGGCGGCGGGCCGCAATCCTGCTGCTCGACATCGCGGTCGTCCCGGTCGGGTTCGGGTTGGGCGCCCTGTTCCGGTTCCGTGACAACGACTCGCAGATGCGCACGCTGCTGCGCCAGATCGGGCTTCGATTCGGTGTCACCGGTACCGGAGGCGCCCTGTTGGCAGGCGCACTGGCGGTCACCGGAACGCTGGACGATCGGTTGGGGGCGGGCGGAAGGATTGCGCGTTTCCCGGTGGCCGTACCCGTCGGTCTCGCGACGTCGGTCATCGTCGAGCGCCTGCGGCAGCGGGAGAACGAGGACGACCACGATGCCAACGAAGGGGACCCTGCTGGTCCGCTGCGAGGGCTCGCCGCGGGCATGGGCATCGTCTTGTCGCTCGCCGGGGTCGCCGCGGCGGAAGGGTGGGCCGCGCGTCTGCTCGGCTCGATCAGCGGCCGGGTGCTGCCCGGCTCGGAGATGTTCTGGCGGCTGGCCAGCCACGGGGCGCTGATTTCCGGGGTCGGTTTCGGTACCCACGTCGTCTGGAGCAGGGCGATGCGCGGCATCGAAGCCGGCACCACGAAGTACGACGACGCGATGGGCGAAACGGCCGCGGGCGTGTGGACGAACCCGACGATCAGCGGAGATCCGGACAGCCTAGTACCGTGGGCGACCTTGGGCCGCGAGGGCCGCCGGCACGCCATCGCGTACGTCCGGGCGAGGCCGCCCACCGACCGGCCCACGGAGATCAGCGGACGAACGCGGCCCGACCTTTCCATCAGCACTGTGATGCGCGAGGACCCGCGGGCCAGCCCGATCCAGGTCTTCGTCGGACTGGACACCGCGCCGACCCCGGCTGCGCGTGTCGAGCTGGCGATGGCCGAGCTGGACCGCACCGACGCCTGGTCACGGTCGGTGCTGTTGTTGATCTCGCCCACCGGCACCGGGTACGTCAACTATGTGGCCACCGCGTGCGTGCAATACCTGACCCGCGGTGACGTCGCGAGCGTCACGCTGCAGTACTCCAAGCGGCCCTCGCCGCTGTCGCTGGGAAAGGTGCGCGCCGCCGGGGAACAGAACCGACTTCTCTGGCTCCGCATCTTTGAACGAGTGCGGGCGATGCCGCCAGAGGACCGGCCCAAGGTCGTGCTCTTCGGTGAGTCCCTCGGAGCGTTGACCAGCCAGAATGTTCTCACCGGCTGGGGCACGCTCGGCCTGCAGGCCTTGGGCATCGACCGCGCCCTGTGGGTCGGCACGCCCGAAACAAGCCGGTGGATGCACGAGGTCACCGGCGAACCGCGGCCCGACGTGGACAGCAGCCTGATCGCGATCGTCAACGACTATGAGCAATTCTGCGAACTCGGTGAGGAATCGAAGGAACGTGTCCGCTACGTGCTGCTGAGCCACGACAACGACGGCGTCACCAAGTTCGGGCCGGGCCTGATCAACCGTCGGCCATCCTGGCTCGGCCCGACGCGACCGCTCCCCGAGGCGGTGCCGGGCCGGTCACCGCGCGGCATCCCACCGTCGATGCGCTGGCGAATCGTGACGACCTTCTACCAATCCCTGATCGACATGAAGAACGCTCAGATCCCCGGGGCGTACCGGGCGTGGGCCCACGACTACCGCCCCGACCTCGCCGACTTCATCCACGACGTGTTCGACCTCGAGTGCACGCCCGAACAACTCGAGCGCATCAAAGCCGCCTGCCGGCAACGCGAGGAGTTCCGGGAAGCGATTTTCCGGTGAGGCCGCGCCACGCTTCGTCGCTCGTGTCTCTGCGTCGTTCAGCGTGTCGCCCGACATGCACAGCCGGCGATCAGCCGACAAAACAACAACGCGTCACCTTCGGCGTGAAGGCTGAAGCCCGCCGGATCATCGGACCGGCGGGACGGAGCCTGATGACCGCCGGGCTGGTGATCGCCGGCGCCCACCGCGGCCCTCGGGGCTGTCGTGCTCTATCGACTGGTGACCATGGGCAGCGTGCTGGTCGGTGGCTGGGTTGCCGCCACCATCGCACCGCGCCGAGGGCAGACTGGTGAGGACGCCGCGATGAGAATGCGCGGGCTGCCGGGTCTGACTGGACTGTCGGGGCCGGAGACGAGGAGGTGCCACCATGGACAAGTCGGGACCGATCGACCTGATCTTCGAGGCCGATGTGCAGCAGTCACCGGCGAAGGGCGGATGGGCCTATGTCACCCTGGATCGTTCGGCCGAGATCTTCGGCACCAAGGGGCTGGTGAAGGTGTCCGGCACCGTGGACGGACAGCCCTTCGAGAGTTCTTTCATGGCGCTGGGCGACGGTACGCACAAGCTGCCGGTGACCAAAGACCTGCTGGCCGCGGTGGGCAAAGTCCCGGGCGAGCGGGTGACGGTCCGCCTGACCCAGCGCCGAAGCTGACTCGCGGCGTCGTCGGCTCATGCCTCGGGCGGAATGGGCACCGCGCCCCCGGACACCGTGATGCCACCCGTGACCGGGACATGGGCGCGGAGCAGGCTCGGCCGACCGACGTGCGACCCTTGGTGGACGACCAGATCCGTTGGTGGAGTGATCTTCCCGATGGCCCGCAGATAGGCGCCGGCTGAAGCGGCAGCCGCACCGGTCGCCGGGTCCTCGGTGACCGTGCCGACCGGAAAGGGATTGCGGGCCTCGAGTTCGGTGGGCGAGGTGACGAACAGGACGGTGACGGTGCCGGTCCAGCCCTGGGCGTCCATCAAGGCCCGCAGCACGCGCGGGTCGAAGGTGAAGCTGTCAAATCGGTCCCGGTCGGCCAGGACGAGTTCGGGATGGGGATTGCCGGCATGCGAGAGCAGCGGGGGATAGCCATCCGCAAGGTCGTCGACGGTCAGCCCCAGCACCTCGAGCAGCGCCGCCAGCGCATTCGGATCGAACTCGGAGACAACAGGTTCGATGCTGGTGAAGGCCGCCGAGACCACGCCGGCGCCGTCGATCGTGGTGACGATCCGGACGTCGCCTGCCGGGGTCCGGAACACCAGGGTGCCGGCTCCGTCGCGCTCGGCGAGGGCAACCGCGGTGGCGATGGTCGCATGGCCGCAGAACGGAACTTCGCTGATCGGCGAGAAGTAGCGCACCGGAATCGCACCGTCCGGGCTCGGATCGAAAACGAAAGCGGTTTCCGAATAACCGATGTCGGCGGCGATTGCCTGCATGGACGCGTCATCGAGCTCGGCGGCATCCAGCACGACACCGGCCGGATTACCGCCGACGTCCCCGTCGGGAAACGCGCTCAACCGCACCGCTTCGGGCATCCAGTCCTCCGTGCCGCCGTCGGGAACATCACACCTGACCAGGATAGAAACCCAACCGGGCCAACGGTTCCACCAACTCGACCTCTTCGTACGACAGATGCGACAGCAACGTGTCGGTGAGCAGGTCAACGGCCCGCTGCACACCGTCGAGCTCCGCCGGATCGGCTGCCAGGGAAATCAGCGCGCGGTCGACACCGTCGAGCACCTCGTGGATCACCACGTGCTCGTCGGCCAGCCGCTGGATCACCGGCGCCAGGTCGGCATCCTGTCGGGCCAGGTGCGGAAAGACCGCCTGATCCTCCATCGAGTGGTGCTGGGTGACCACCCGGCAATAGCTCGCGCAGTACGCGCCGAGCGTCCAGTTGTTCTGCCGCATGGTCATCTGGTTGATGGCCGAGCGGGCGGCCCCGACACCGAGCTGCCCGGCGCGCACCTGGTCGATCAGATCGCGCACCTGGGCAAGTTCGGAACGCAGCATGTCGTGCACCTCGATCAGGTGGCCGCCGACCTGCCGTCCCTGATCGGTGTACCGGATGTCCGGCGGGGATTCGGCGCGGTGCGGCCGAGCAGACTCGTCCCAGGGCTGCTCGGCCGACAGTCGAACACCTGGGTCGGCCGTGGGAAGGACCCCGAGCCGCTCGTATTCGGCCGAGACGGATGTGGAGATCACTGTCCGGCCGGCATCACCGCTGTCGGCGGACGCGTCCTCGGTCGAGTCGGGAACCCCGGCCCGGACCGCGGCCACCGCATCGCGGACCGCCGGTGCGACCTCGGCGCCGTACCTCTCGATCAGTCCGGGATCGTCGGCGGCCAGGATGAACGTGTCCATCCCGTGGTCGACGACCAGGCCGGTCAGTTCGTCCACCCACTGGTCGACCGGTCCCTGCAGGAATCCGGAGCTCCGCGGGCGAAAGGCGCCGGAGACGTTCAACAGCCTTCGGATCGAGCGCGGATCCCGGCCGGCGGCGGTGGCGGCTTCGTCGATCACCTCGTTCCCGTCGGACAGGTCGGCGGCCGACTTCAGGTAGCCCCACGACGGCAGCCACCCATCGCCCGACCGGCCGATCAGTCGCAACATCCGAGGTTTGTATGCGCCCAACCAGAGTCCGATCTCATGTGCAGGCGCGGGCCCACGCTTCGCACCGGACACCGCGTAGTGGCTGCCGTCCACCTTGAGCACGGCGCGGTCGTCGACAGCCCAGATTCCGCGGATGATCTCGATGGCCTCGGCCAACGCCTCGACGGCCTCCCCGGGTGAGCGCCGCGGGCCGCCCATCGCGACGATCGGATCCCAGAACGCGCCGGCACCGAGACCGAGTTCCACCCGACCGCCGGTGAGCAGGTCCAGCCCAGCCGCCGCCCGGGCCATCACTGCCGGCTGACGCAGTGGGAGGCTGAGGACGTTCGGCGCCAGATGCACCCGGCGGGTGCGGGCGGCGACGTAACTCAGCAATGTCCAAGTGTCCTGAAAGGCCGGTTGGTAGGGGTGGTCCTGGAATGTCACCAGGTCCAAACCCGCTTGTTCGGAGATCTCGGCCAGCGCCACCGGCATCTCGGGCTGCGACACGGTGGGCGTGACGAAGGTGCCGAATTGCAAGTTGTTGCCGTAGTCCGGCATCGGACGACTCCTACGGATGGCAGTCGGATAGCTGACATGTCAACCGTACGCGTCGGGTCGCCGAACGCGCTATCGGCGGCCCGCCGGGTGCATGCTGGCGTCAGGCAGCGTATCGATGCGGGCGGGAGGACGAGACATGGCGCAGATGCCGGATCTGGTCGGGTCCTGGGTGCACTCCCATGAGGAGGACGGGGACGGCGTGGTGGTCTTCCGCCCGGCCGGCTACCCACTTCCCCCGTCACGCGGCCGTGACTCGTTCACCCTGCAGGCCGACGGGACGGCGGCGGTCGGTACCCCCGGTCCGGACGACCGCGGGGTGAGCGCCACCGGCCATTGGGAGGTTTCGGGCTCCGCGCTGACCGTGCAGCTGCCGCATCGCAGCGCCGCGTACGACGTGCTGTCGGTGGAGCCGGCCAAACTGTCCCTGCGGCCGGGCCCCGGCCCGACCGAGCCAACGCAGAACGATGCAGGAGAACCGACGCCATGACCGAACCCCGGAATCCCGAGTCAGTGCAACTCAACGTCGGGCCGCCGGTGCGCCGGTCGTGCGGCACCGACCAGGTCAACGAACGCTTGCTGCGCACGGTGCCCGGTTATGCGGAGTCCCGGGCCGAGATCGAGAACTACACGCTGCAGGCGACCCAGGCCGGCGCACCCACCGATCGCACCGGGTGCACCACCATCCCGGTCGTGGTGCACGTGGTGTACCGCAACGACGCGGAAAACCTGCCCGACGAGCAGGTGCACAGCCAGATCGACGTGCTCAATGCCGACTACCGAGCCCACAACGCCGACATCTCCGACGTGCCCGATGTCTTCGCCGGCCTGGTCGGCGATGCCAGGGTGCAGTTCGCGCTGGCCGCCGAGGATCCGGATGGCAACGCGACCGACGGCATCGTCCGGACGGCGTCGACCGCAACCTCGTTCGTGTCCGACACGGACAACGTCAAGTCCTCGGCTACCGGTGGCGCCGACCCGTGGCCGTCGGCCAAGTACCTGAACCTGTGGGTGTGCGGCGATCTGGTCACCTCGCAAGGGAGCGCGCTGTTGGGCTACGCACAGTTCCCCGGCGGGCCCGCCGAGACCGACGGTGTCGTCATCGTCAACACCGGGTTCGGCACCACCGGCATGGCCACCGCGCCCTTCGACAAGGGGCGGAGCGCGACCCACGAAGTGGGTCACTGGCTCAACTTGCGGCACATCTGGGGCGACGACGGCACCGGGTGCTCGGGATCCGACTTCGTCGACGACACTCCGAATCAGGGCGGCCCCAACTACGGCAAGCCCGCATTTCCCCATGTGACCTGCAACAACGGGCCGAACGGCGATCTGTTCATGAACTACATGGATTACGTGGACGATGACGCGATGTTCATGTTCAGCCAGGGTCAGGTGACCAGGATGCAGGCCGCGTTGGACGGTCCGCGCTCGGCCGTGGGTACCAGCGGTCCGTGCGCGGACGCCCCCAGCCGTCCCGGTGCCACCCAGGTCGGGCGGCAGGAGCAACCCGCGCACCACCACCGGCACGACATCTGATGGGACTGACGGCCGAACACACTCTGAACCGGGCCGAGCTGCGCGATCGGGCCCAGCACCACCTCGTCGCGCTGGTGGGCGACCCCGCGGCCCGATTGCGGGACGACCAGTGGACCGCGATCGAGGCCCTGGTCGCCGATCACCGCCGCGCGCTGGTCGTACAGCGCACCGGCTGGGGCAAGTCTGCGGTGTACTTCGTGGCCACTGCGCTGCTCCGCGAGGCGGGAGCGGGCCCGACCGTGATCATCTCGCCACTCCTGGCCCTGATGCGCAACCAGATCGAGGCGGCCGAGCGAGCCGGGATCCGGGCCGCCACCATCAACTCGGCCAACGCGCAGGACTGGGGCGCAGTACACGATCGCGTGCATGCCGGCGAGATCGACGTCCTGCTGGTCTCTCCGGAACGGCTGAACAACCCCGGCTTCCGTGACGAGGTGCTGCCCCGGTTGGCCGCGTCCGCCGGTCTGGTCGTGGTCGACGAGGCGCACTGCATCTCGGACTGGGGGCACGACTTCCGTCCCGATTACCGACGTATCCGGACCCTGTTGGGCGAGCTGCCGGCCGGCATCCCGGTGCTGGCGACGACCGCCACAGCCAACGCCAGGGTGACCGCTGACGTCGCTGAACAGTTGAGCGGCACCCGGCCGGAGGACGCCGAACGGGAGGTGCTGGTCCTGCGCGGGTCACTGGATCGGGACTCGTTGCACCTCGGCGTCGTCCAGCTGCCCAGCCAGGCGGCTCGGCTCGCGTGGCTGGTCCGGCACCTCCCCGACCTCGAGGGCTCAGGGATCATCTATTGCCTCACCGTCGCGGCCACGGTCGAAGTGGCAGACCACCTACGGGCCAAAGGATTCCAGGTCGCCGCCTACTCCGGCCAGACCGATCCGGCGGAACGGTTGCAAGCCGAACAGGATTTGCTGGCCAACCGGATCAAGGCGTTGGTAGCCACGTCCGCGCTCGGGATGGGTTTCGACAAGCCGGATCTCGGGTTCGTCATTCACCTCGGGGCGCCCCCGTCGCCGATCGCCTACTACCAACAGGTCGGGCGGGCCGGCCGCGGCGTCGACCGGGCCGCGGTGCTCCTGCTTCCGGGTCGAGAGGACCGGGACATCTGGAACTACTTCGGCTCGCTCGCCTTTCCGGCTGAGCGCGACGTCAGGGAGACGCTGGCCGAACTCGACCGGGCGGGTGGTCCGATCTCGGTACCGGCGCTGGAGCCCCGGGTCTCGTTGCGGCGCAGTCGACTCGAGATGATGCTCAAGGTGCTCGACGTCGACGGGGTGGTGCGCCGCGAGGCCCGCGGTTGGGTGGCGACCGGCCAACCGTGGGAGTACGACGAGGAGCGGTACCAGCGGGTGGCTCAGGCCCGGGCCGTTGAGCAACAGGCGATGCTCGACTATCTGCGGGGCGAGCAGTGCCGGCTGCAGTTCTTGCGTGAGGCGCTGGACGATGCGGACGCGCAGCCGTGCGGCCGGTGCGACGTGTGCCTGGGTGTCGCCGCGGACGCGACCGTCAGTGAAGACGAGATCGACGCAGCTGCGAGCAGTCTCGCCGTGCCGGGCGAGCCCATCGGGCCGCGGGCCCAGTGGCCGACGGGGATGTCCTCCCTTGGTGTCGCGCTCTCCGGTCGGATCGCCGCCGATGAGCGAGCGGCTGAGGGCCGAGCCGTGGGTCGGCTGGACAGCCTCGGATGGGGCAGTGCCCTTCGCGAGTTGTTCGACCCCGCGCGGCCGGACGGCGAGACGCCGGTGACGCTGCGGCACGCGGCGGTCCAGGTATTGGACAGCTGGACCGCCGGACCGTTCGACGGCGTCGTGGGCATCGGATCGACCAGTCGACCGGAGTTGACCGACCATCTGGCCTCCGGGTTGGCGCGCTACCTGAAGATCCCCGTGCTCACCAGGATCGACGTGCTGGGGCCGCCGGGCAACCACGACGTGAACTCGGCGCGCCGGCTGGCCGGCGTGCTCGAGCGATTGTCTCTGCCCGACCCGGAAACGGTGCGCGGTAAGTCGGTGCTGCTGGTCGACGATCGCACCGACACCGGATGGACGTTCGCGGTCGCCTCCAGGATGCTGCGCCGAGCTGGTGCGATCGCGGTGTTCCCCTTCGCCCTCGCCGTGGGCTGACCGAGCCGAGCCGTGTCGGTCGGCGATGCGCGGCCGGACCGCAGCCACTCAGCAGCGTGGAGTCGGCCGCCGCCGATCGGTGGCAATTAACCCAACCGAGCGAGCTAACTCGGGTCGCTTCACCATTTGGACCCTTCCGCTGTCACCCGTGGTGGAGGCAGAATCATCCGGGCTCAGGTGTGTGGGTTTGCTTCTTGTCGCTTCGACATGAAGTCGGCCGCAGCCCTGGGCGGGGGTGGCCGCGAGGCTGCACCCGGACAACTTCACGTGGGAGCGCGCATGTCCAAGGGGCAGCATCGTCGGCTGAGCTTTGATCGAGTTGCCACGCATGCCTCGCCCTGGCGGGTCGGCGCGGCGCTCGTCGCAGTCATCACGCTGCTCACCTCGGTCATGATCACCACGAACGCCTCGGCGTCCGACGACCCCACGCCGACGGCGGCCTGGACGGTGACGGCGACCTCGGATCC
The DNA here is from genome assembly GCA_963834185.1 of uncultured Actinomycetota bacterium. Taxonomy (GTDB): domain Bacteria; phylum Actinomycetota; class Actinomycetes; order Mycobacteriales; family Nakamurellaceae; genus Nakamurella. The sequence continues at coordinate 114,607 of CAWIAR010000008.1, read as the reverse complement.
CAGTTCCAACGGCACCGTTACGCCCGGCGCGGACGTCACCTACACACTCAAGATCGAGAACACCGCTGCCGGCAGCGCAGACACCCCGGTCACCGTCGTCGACGACGTCTCGGAGCTGCTGGCCGCGGCCACGATCACCACAACCCCCGCCGATCTCTCGGCCGCCGGTCTGCTGTTGGACAAGGACAAGGGGACGCTCACCTGGACGCCGGCGGAGCCGATCCCGGGTGGGGATGCGTCGACGGCGTCGTTCTCGGCGACTGTCGATGACAGCGCGGCCGAGGGCGACACGCTCATCACGACGGCGACGGTGCAGGGCTCGGATGCCGGCTGTGCGACCGGCGACGCCTGCTCCACAACTTTGACGGTGAAGGCGCCCGCGGATGCGGCCGAGCCCACAGTCGACGAGACTTCGACCACCGACGCCGGCGAAACGTCGGTCTCCACCTCGGCCCCGACCACGTCGTCGGCTCCGGCGACCACCTCGGCCGAGCCCTCGACGTCCTCGGCACCGCCCACCACGAGCGGTTCGTCGAACAGTACGTCTGCCTCCGGCCCGACGTCCCCGGCTACGGCCACCACCTCACCTTCGTCGGCCGCGCCGTCGACCAGTACCGCTGTGACCGGGTCGACGGCCCCGCGGGCCAGAGCGCAAGCCGTGGTTCCGCAGGTGGTGCCTCCGGCCACCGGCAACAACGCGGTGATCACGGTCAAGGTCGGCAGTGACCGAGCCGGAACGTCCGCGGTCACGAACCTGGCGGGGGTCCAACTGGGCTTGTTCACCACCGCGGGCGGAACGACGCCGGTTGCCGGGTACGGGACATGTACCTCGGATGTCGACGGCGACTGCAGCTTCACGGTGCCCAATACCCAAGCTGCCGGCGGCGGCCCCGCAGGCGCGAACCGCGACGCGCGGTATTTCGTCAAGCAGATCTCGGCGCCGAGCGGCTACTTCACCAACCCCAATCTGGGCACCGGGTCCACCGTCGCCTCCACTGCCTACAGCTTCCAAACCGGGACTCAGCTTCGGGCCGGCACCATCTATCGCTCCACCGTCGACTTCATGATCGACACCGGAAACGCCAATACCGTCGCCTCCGGGGGAACCTGGCAGGACAGCAGGACGAACCCGGTGCTGCCGGCCCAATGCGGATTGCACGTCGCGATCATCGCGGACCTGTCGAACTCGGTCGGTAGTGATCTGGGGAATCTGAAGGGTGCGGCGAACACGCTGGTCACCTCGCTGACCGGTACCCCATCCACCGTGTCGCTGTTCACCTTCGCCACGGCAGCACCGGCCGCCGGTGCCACCAACATCAACCGGCCGGCGTTGAACTCGGTGTCCACCACCGCCGGCGCCGACGCGGTCCACGGCTTCATCAACGGATGGGCGCTTCCCGGCGGACAGGATGGTGGCACCAACTGGGACCGCGCGTTCGCCGTGGTGGCCCAGCAGAGCCAGCATTACGACCTGGTCGTGGTGATCACCGACGGCAATCCGACCTTCTACGGCACCCCGGTCCAGGGCCCGGGAAACCTGACGCGCTTCCGTGAGGTCGAGAACGGGATCTTCTCCGCCAACGCGATCAAGGCCCAGAACACCCGGATGCTGGCACTGGGTGTCGGCGACGGGGTCGCCAACGCGGCATCCGGACTCAACCTGCGGTCGATTTCCGGCCCGACCCTGAACTCGGACTATTACCAGACCAGCAACTACACGGATGCCGGGAACGCACTGAAGGCGCTCGCACTCGGGAGCTGCTCCGGCACGGTGACCGTGGTCAAGCAGGTGCTCCCACCTGGAACCCCGGCCAACTCCCAGGCAGGCGCCGTCCCGGCTGGTGGCTGGGCGTTCGGCGCCACCACGACCGGCGGCGTGACAGTGGCCCCGGCCAGCGGCCAGACCGCGGCCAACACCGGTGCGCTGAACTTCAATCTGACGTTCCCGGGTGGGGTCACCACGTCCACGTTCACCGCCACCGAGACCCAACAGTCGGGATACACACTGCATCCGGTTGGTGGGTTCAACGCCGTCTGTACCCGGCTTGACACCGGTGCGGCAGTAGCCGTCACCAACGCCGCATCGGGACCCGGATTCAGCGTCACGGCCAACTCGGCATTCCCGATCAGCTGCACGGTCTACAACACCGCGCCGCAACCGCCGGCCCAGATCCAGGTCAACAAGTTCTGGAACGTCGACGGAACGATCTTCGCGAACGGAGCGCAACCTGCCGCTCTGAGCGCTTCCCTGCAGCTCAACGGGACGGCCCAGGACTGGGGCACGCCGCGGGGCGGATTCAACGCCGGCGACGTCGTCACCGTCTCCGAGACAACCGCGGTGGCCAGCGGATCCCTGTGCACGATCACCGGCAGCCGGGTGACACGGAGTAACGGCACGACGGTCGACTCCGCGCTGCCCTATGCCGCCACCCTGGTCACGAACCTGAACACCTACGAGATCACCAACACGGCGACCTGCCCAGCCCGGTTGACCCTGGTCAAGCAGGTCATCAACGGTAACGCGGCACCCACCGCGTGGACCCTCACCGCGCACGCGCCGGCGGGATCGCTGACCGGCCCCAGCGGGGTCAGTGGCTCCGCAGGTGCCACCGCGCCGGTGACCCCCCTGGTCACCTACCCGCTGTCGGAGTCTGCGGGCGATCCGCGCTACCTGCAGGTGGTCGCGCCGAACGCCGTCGCCATCCCCGGCTCCACGATCAGCTGGTTCTGCGCCCAGGTCGACCCGACGACCGGCGCCGTCATTTCGGGCTTCTCGGACGGGCTCAACGGTGGCGTCACCGTGCCACGTGGGTTCGCCGTCAGCTGTGCCGCGCGCAACCAGACTTCCTCGCTGGTGCTGATCAAGCACGTGATCAACGACAACGGCGGGACCGCGACCGCGGCGAGTTGGAACCTCACGGCGTCCCCGTCCGGCACCCCGCCCGCGGGCCTGGTCGCGCAGACCGTCGCCGGCGCCGAGACCGCAAGCCCGGCGAACACGATCTTCGTACGACCGGGACAGGCGTACAGCCTCACCGAGTCGACCGTGCCGGGCTACACGCTCACCGGAATCACCTGCGTCACGTCGGTGGACGCGACCCCTCGGGAACTGGCCAGCATCACGCTCGCCGTGGGTGAGAGCGGCGTCTGCACCTACGTCAACAACGACGCAGGCGCCCCGGCTCACGCTGAAGAAGCAGGTCCGCGACCTCGACGGGAACGTGACCTTCTCCGCCGACTGGACGCTACCTTGCCGGCGGTTCGGACTCGACCACGCCGATCAACGGCAAGCCGACGGTCGCCGAAGACGGCATCAGCGCGCTGGTCACCGCCGGCGTGACCTACACGCTGAGCGAGTCCGGCGGCCCGGCGGGCTACACCAACGGCACCACCTGGACCTGTACCGGTGGCGGCACCTTCACCAGCCCGAACCAGATCCTGCTTGCGCCCGGGGCGAACGTCACCTGCACCATCATCAACTCGCTGACCTTCCAGCCGCTGACCGTCGACAAGACCGTCAACGCCAGGTTCGACCGCACCTACCTGTGGACGATCACCAAGGACGTCGGGCAGACCTCGGTCACCACCACACCCGGGGGAAACGCGATCTTCCACTACACCGTGACGGCGACGCCGAACGGATTCCAGGACTCGAACTGGGCCATGACCGGCACCATCACGGTCACCAACCCGAACCCCGTCGCCGTCCCGGCGACCGTGACCGACGTCCCGACCGGTGTGGGCGGCGGCGTGAGCTGCACGGTGACCGGGGGTGCCGGCGCGACGATCCCCGCGAACAGCAGCGCGCCATTCGACTACGCCTGCACCTTCACCAGTCAGCCCAACTACTCCGGCGGCACCAACACCGCGACGGCGACCTGGACTCGCAACGGCGGCGGATCGGCCAGCACCACTGCCAAGCCAGTGAGCTTCGGGGTGACAAACGAGACAAATCTGGAGATCCACGTCCAGGACAACAAGACCACCGGCTCCTTCGTCGACCTGGGCACCGCCAACTTCTTCGACGGGCCGACCAGCTTCGAGTACGACCTGACCTTCCTCGCCGGCGGCGTGGGCGCGTGCGACGCGTACACCAACACCGCCCGGATCCAGGAGACCAATCAGCAGGCCCAGCAGAACGGTCAACGTTGCGTTCCCAACGTGACCCTGTCCAAGACGGTCGCGGTCGACCAGGGGCGGGGCCTCGATCGGTGGGACCGGTACGCCCGTCCTGCCGGGTGACGTGCTCACCTGGACGATCACCATCGCCAACACCTCGACGGTGGCCTACACGGGCGCCCTGTTCACCGACGATCTGACCAGCACCGTCGCCGGCGCCACCCTGGCCGGGGCTCCCGACTTCATCTCCTCGGACCCGTCCGTCGCCACGACCTGGACCGCAGGCACCAACACGCTCAGCGGCACGGCAACGAACCTGGCCGCGGGCGCGTCGGTGACGGTCACCTACAGCGGCACGGTGAAGTCCCGGGCGGAGCTGACCGCGGGTGGCGTCACCACGATCGACAACACCGTGGTGCCGGGTGACGACGTGCCGAACTGCACCACGACCCCGGGCTGCGACACCACGAACCCGGTGACGCCGGCCCTGACCCTGGTGAAGAAGGTCGTCGATCACACCGGCGTTGACATCACCACGCCGGCGTTGGCCGGCAGGTGGACGCTCACCGCGACCGGCACCGGGGGCTTCTCCGGGCCGGGGAACAGCGCCGCAGTGACCGGCCAGCCGGTGAACTCGGGCGTGCAGTACACCCTGTCGGAGACGACGGTCGCCGGTTACACCAACGGCACGACGTGGTCGTGCACGGGCGGCGGCACCTCGGTCGCACCCGACAAGATCACCCTCGCGGCGGGCGAAAACGTCACCTGCACCATCACCAACACCGAGATCCAGCCAACGCTTACGCTGAAGAAGCAGGTCCGCGACCTCGACGGGGACGTAACCTTCTCGGCGGATTGGACGCTGACCGCGACCGCTTCGGACTCCTCCACCCCGATCAACGGTAAGCCGGCGGTTGCCGCCGACGGCATCAGCGCGCCGGTGAACTCGGGAGTGACCTACACCCTGAGCGAATCGGGCGGACCAGCCGGTTACACCCCGGACGCGGCCTGGACGTGCACCGGGGGCACCTTCACCAGCCCGGACACGATCGTGCTCGCGGCCGGTGAGAACGCCACCTGCGCCATCATCAACACGCAAATCTTCCAGTCGCTGACCGTCGACAAGACCGTCAACGCCACCTACGACCGCACCTATTCGTGGACGATCGCCAAGGACGTCAACCAGACCTCGGTCACCACCACGCCCGGCGGCAACGCGACCTTCCATTACACGGTGACGGCGACCCCCGGCGCTTTCCAGGACTCGGACTGGGCCATATTCGGGGCCATCACGATCACCAACCCGAACAACGTTCCGGTCCCGGTCACCGTTTCCGACGTCACCGCGGGTGTCGGCGGGGGCGTGGCCTGCACGATCACCGGGGGTCCGACGGGGACGATCCCGGCCAACGGCGCTGCGACCGCCTTCTACACCTGCACGTTCACCGGCCAACCGAACTACACCGGCGGCACCAACACCGGAACGGTGACATGGACCCGCAACGGCGGCGGGACGGCCAGCAGCACGGCCAAGCCGGTGACGTTCGGGCTGGGCGCCGAGACGAACAAGACGATCCATGTCCAGGACAACAAGACAACCGGCACCTTCGTCGACCTGGGCACAGCCACCTGGAACGACGCCGGGACGCCGACCAGTTTTGAATACGACCTCACCCTGGCCGCTGGTGGCCTCGGGACCTGCACCGCGTACACCAATACCGCGCGGATCCAGGAGACTTCGCAGCAGGCCCAGCAGACGGTCAACGTGTGCGTCCCCAACGTGACGCTGTCCAAGACCGTGTCGGTAGCCAGGGGCGGGACCGTCGTCGGCGGCACCGGCACGCACGTGCTGCCGGGTGATGTGCTCACGTGGACGATCACCGTCAACAACACCTCGACGGTGGCCTACTCGGGTGCGCTGTTCACCGACGATCTGACCAGCACGGTCGCCGGAGTCACCCTCGCCGGCGCTCCGGACTTCAACTCCTCCGACCCGTCGGTCGCCACCAGCTTTGACGCCGGCACCAGCACGCTCAGTGGGACGGCGACGAACCTGGCCGCGGGCGCCTCGGTGACGGTCACCTACAGCGGGACCGTGAAGACGCGGGCGGAGCTGACCGCGGGCGGCGTCACCACGATCGACAACACGGTGGTGCCGGGTGACGACGTGCCGAACTGCACCACGACCCCGGGCTGCGACACCACGAACCCGGTGACACCGAGCCTGACCCTGGTCAAGAACGTCGTGAACGGCAGCACGGGTCCGGCCTCGTCGCCGGACTGGATGCTGACCGCCACCGGTGGCGGAGCCACACCGATCAATGGGCCCGGCATCACGAACACCACCGGGCCGAACGCCGACGTGGCCAGCGGGACCGAATACGCCCTCACTGAGGCACCGACGGACTCCTCGAGCACCGTCACCGACGGCTACACCACCACCGGCGTCTGGACGTGTGTCAACGCCAACGCGGAGTCGGGCATGACAACCACGACGGCTTCGGTAACCCCGGAGGACGGCGCGGACGTCACGTGCACAATCACGAACACGTACAGGCCGGTCGCGACCGCGACCAAGACGGTCGCTAGCACCGTGGAGAACAACGACGGTTCGTGGACGATCACCTATGACCTGGTGGTCACGAATCCCGACAGTGCGCTGGCCGCGACCTACAGCCTGTCCGACACTCCGGACTTCGGCACCGGCATGACGATCACCGGCGCCGCTGTCACCATGCCGGACGGAACCGCCGGCCCGGCCTGGGACGGTTCGGGCACCAACATCCTCGCCACCGACCGCCCGCTGGCAGCGGGCGCCACCGAGACGTGGACGATCGCACTGACCGCGACGGTTGCCAGCACCGTGCCGCCCTCCGACACGGCCTGCAGCCCGCAGGGCACGCCAGGGTTCGGGTTCTTCAATTCGGCGACGATCACCACCTGGTCGGGCCCGGAGGACACCTCGGCTTGCTCCTCACCGACCTTCCCGACGCTGACCAAGTCGGCGGTTTCCGTGCTGCCCCACCTGGTCAGCGGCTCCCCGGACGGCAGTTGGGACGTCACCTACAAGCTGACTGTCACGAACGTGAGCAACACGACCGCCGTTGTCTACTCGCTCGATGACACGCCGTTGTTCGACGCCGCAGTCACGGTGAACACGGCGGCGGTGACGGACTCTTCTGACGGGACGAACCCGATCACACCGCTGGTCAACACCTGGGATGGGACGACGCTGTCCATCGTCAGCGCTCGTCACCTGCCGGCCTTCAGCATTGACAGCTACACCATCGTGGTGAACGCCACCGCGCCGGCCGACATCAGCACCGAGGCCGCCGACTGCTCGGAGAACGGCGCGGGCCATGGCTTCTACAACCTGGCGACAGCCACGTCGGGCGGGCGCACGGCGACTGCAGACGCCTGCAAACCAGTGCCGCATTGGGTCCTGTCGAAGTCGTCGGATCCGGCCCCGGGCTCCACGGTGAACCCGGGTGACACGATCACCTACACCCTGACCGCCGACAACACCTCTTCGGCGACGGTCACGGGTGCCACCGCGGCGGACACGCTGCCCACCAACGCCGCCCTGGTGACGGCCGGGCTCGACCCGTCACTGGACGACTCGGTGGCGGGGACGCTGACCTGGACGATCCCGAACATCGCGCCGCACTCCTCGGTGAGCGTCTCCTACGCGGTTACGGTCAACGCCGGTGCCTACAACCAGACGGTCCGGAACGTCGTCACCACCTCGTCCCCGGGAGGCCGGTGCGAGGAACCGGCCGACTGCACCACGGAGCACTTCACGCCGCACTACCTGGTGTCCAAGTCGTCCGATCCGCCGACCGGATCCACGGTGAACCCGGGCGACACGATCACCTACACGCTGACGGTCCACAACGACTCGGATGCGACGGTCGCGGGTGCTGTTGTCACCGACAACCTGTCCGCGGTGCTCAACAACGCGACGGTTACCGTCGGTGCCGGGGCAACGATCACCGGGACGACCCTGACCTGGAACGTCCCGACGATCGCGGCGGGCGGGGCGGATGCCACCCTGACCTACACGGCCACGGTGAACGCCGGCGCCTACAACAAGACGCTGACCAACGTCGTGACTCCGGGCCCGGGCGGCGACTGCACCTCGGCCGCCGACTGCACCACCGACCACTTCACGCCGCATTACGTCCTGTCCAAGACCTCGGACCCGGCATCCGGATCCACGGTCGAGCCGGGTAGCGAGATCACCTACACGCTGACCGTGCACAACGACTCCGATGCGACGGTCGCTGGTGCGGTTGTCACCGATGACATGTCCGACGTGCTGAACCACGCTTCGGTGGTGTCGGTGGGTGCCGGGGCCACGATCACCGGGACGACGCTCACCTGGAACGTCCCGACGATCGCGGCGGGCGGGGCGGATGCCACCCTGTCCTACACGGTGAAGGTCGACGCCGACGCGTTCGACGTGACGATCCGTAACGTCGCGACGCCGGGTCCTGGCGGCGACTGCACCGCCGAGGCGAACTGCACCACCGACCACCCCGTCGGCTCTTGGACGCTCAAGAAGTCCTCCGACCCGGCATCGGGATCGAGCGTCGACACCGGATCCACCATCACCTACACGCTGACGGCCACCAACACGACCGCGGTTGACGTCACCGGTGCGATGGCCAAGGACACCCTGCCGACCGACGTCACCCTGGTGACGCCGCTCCCGGCCGGGCTCACCGACAACGGCGACGGCACGCTGACCTGGGCGATTCCGGACCTGCCCGCCGGCTCCGACCCCGTGTCGGTGTCGTACAAGGTCACGGTCGACGACACGGCCGCCGGCAAGACCCTGAAGAACGTGGTCGTCCCGACCACGCCGGGCGGGGAATGCGCCACCGCAGATGGTTGCACCACGACGCACAAGGTCAAGCAGTTGATCGTCAAGGTCGCCGATGATTGCAAGTTGGACGCGGCGTACCTGCATTATTCGATCAGTTCGAAGAACGTGCCGAACGCGGCAGTCTGCCGGTGACGGCGACGTGGAAGCTGCCGGACGGCACGGTGGCCCGGGTCGACACGATCCCGGCGGGTCAGCTCAAGGGCGATCTGTTGTGGCCGGGCATGGTGCTCAACGCCGACGGTGTGGCGGTGCAGTGGCCGGGGTGGCGGCAGTTGGAGGCAGTCCGATTTCCCGCTGCAAGCCGGGCGTGAGATGTATGGCACGGCGATCGCCGATGCCAGCTTGCCGTCGTTTGCCTACCGGTCAGCCGATGACGGTGACGTTCGAGATGAACCCGAGTGTGACGGCGTCGGTGACCTACCCGGGAAGACCCCGGCGGGTTGTGCGGTGCCGCGGGAGCCCGACCTGGAGATCACCAAGACCGCCAGTGTCTCGACGGCGGCGCCGGGCCAGGCGTTCGACTACGACATCAACGTCAAGAACGCGTCGACGCTGGGGGTGGCCTACCCGGTCACGCTGTCCGACCCGATCCCGGCGAGCCTGAAGGTCACCGGCATCACCATCGAGGACACGGAGCTGCCGCATTGGCAGAACTGCGCCATCACCGGCAGCGATGCCGCCGGTTTCGGCGGGACGCTGAACTGTGAGCTGTCGGGGGCGTTGGGCGTGGCGGCCTCGGCTCCGCAGGTGACCTTGTCGGTGGTGGTGGCATCTACGGTCGACCAGCAGCATCTCCAACACCGCCACGACCTGTTGGCTGAACCCGTCGATACCCGCCGAGGCGCAGAAGTGCGCCAGCGACACGGTGGTGGTGACGGTGCCGGCGCCGCCCCGCCTCCGCCGCTGCCCAACACCGGCGTGCCGGCGGCCCAGATGGGCTTGATGGCGCTGCTGCTGATGCTCGGTGGCGGGTTGTTGCTGACGGGCGAGCGGGTATGGCGGCGTAGGACCGCGCCGGTCACTGACCGTCACGTCGACCCGGCCCTCGGGGCCGCGGTGCCGGGCATACACGCCCGTCACCGCGGCCCGGCGAGTCCGCACCGGTCACACTTGCCCGATGAACCCAGAGCCCGACTCAACCGGCCCGGCAGCGCTCGTCCGGACCGACCCGCCCTTGGCCGGCGACGAGGTCGCCACGCTGCGTGGCTTCCTCGACTTCCACCGGGACACCCTGCGGCTCAAGACCGCCGGCCTGGATCACGACCAGCTCAACCGCACGCTGGCCCCGTCCACCATGACCCTGGCCGGGCTGCTCAAGCACCTGGCGGTCGTCGAGTCGAGTTGGTTCTCCGAGTACGTCGCGGGCGGGGAGTTGATGCCGCCGTTCGACACGGCGCCATGGGACGACGATCGCGACTGGGAGTGGCACACCGCTCCCGACGACAGCCCCGAGGAGTTGCGGCGACTGTTCGACGAGGCCGTGGCCCGCTCCGACGAGATCACCGATGCGGCGCTGGCCTCGGACGGCCTCGACACCTTGACGGTCAAGGCCGACCGCAGCGGTGAACGCTTCAGCCTGCGCTGGATCCTGACCCACATGCTCGAGGAGTACGCCAGGCACAACGGTCACGCCGATCTGCTGCGCGAGTCCATCGACGGCACCACCGGCGAATGACAGCCTGCATCCCTTACGGTGCTGCGTTCTCGACGGCTCGGCCGCCGACCTGCCGGCCGGTGACCGTGTCCACCGGCGGCCGCACCGGCAGCAGCGCCAACAGGCCGGCCAAGCAGCACCAGCAGGATGCCGACGATGCCGGCCCGGTCGGCGTCGAAGATCGCGGCGAAGACCCCGAACAACACCGGGGCCAAGAACGACACCGCCCGTCCGGTGGTGGCGTAGAGCCCGAACATCTGCCCCTCGTGCCCGGGCGGGGACATCCGAGCCAGATAGGTGCGCGAGGATGATTGGGCCGGGCCGACGAACAGGCACAGCACCAGGCCGAAGATCCAGAACGACGTCGGGCCGTGCAGGAACAGCAGGATGAAACCCGCCACCAACATGCCGGTCAGCGAGGTCACGATCACCGCCTTGGGTCCGACCCGGTCGTCGAACCGGCCGGCCACGAGCGCGCCGATCGCCGAGACCACGTTCGCCGCGACGCCGAAGATCAGCACGTCGGCGGTCGAGATGCCGTACACGGTGTGCGCCAGGATCGCCCCGAACGAGAAGATCGCCGCCAGCCCGTCCCGGAACAGCGCCGAGGCACCGAGGAAGTACACGGCGTTGCGATCGACCCGGTACAGGTCGGCCAGGTCCCGCCACAGCAGGCGGTACGACGCGAAGAAGCCCACTCGCTCGCGTCCGGGTATCGCGGGAACCTCGGGGACCTTGAACAACACCGGGATCGCGAACAGTCCGAACCACAGCGCGGCGAAGATCGCGATCACCCTGATGTTCAGACCGCCATCGGTGCTCACCTCGAACAGGCCCTTGGTGGTCGAGCCGTCCTCGCCCGAGATGAACCCCACGTAGCAGACCAGCAGCAGCACGATCCCGCCGAAGTAGCCCATCGACCAACCGAAACCGGAGACCCGGCCGATGTTGGCCGGCGTCGACACCTGACGGAGCATCGCGTAGTACGACACCGTGGCGAACTCGGCGCACACCGACGACACCGAGATCAGCACCAGGCCCAGCCACAGGTAGTGATAGTCGTTGCGGATGAAGAACAACCCGGCGGTGCCCAGCACGCACAGGTAGGTCCACACGCCGAGGGAGAACTTGCGGTGCCCGGATGCGTCGGCCCGCTGCCCGGTCACCGGGGCGAGGACAGCCACCACGAATCCGGCGATGCCCAATGACCAGGCGAACCACGTGCTGGCCGACGTCGTCCCAGGCAGGTCGTCGCCGACCGCATCGGTCAGGTACACCGAGAAGACGAACGTCAGGATGACCGCGTTGAACGCCGCCGAGCCCCAGTCCCACAGTCCCCAGGCCCACACTTGTCCGCGGGTCGCCGGGGCGGCCATCGAGCGCGGGTCCACCGCGGCACCGCTCATGCCTCGCTCGCTGCCGCTCGGCTCATGAATGGTCAGCCTAAGGGTAGCGGGCGACACATCCGGGTGACGGCCACGCGACATGACGATGAGTTCTCGGTGCCCTCCTCACGTCGAGTTCTCGGCGTACCGAGTGCAGTCCGGTCGATCCGGCGGCTTCGGAGGTTGGCGCACCCCTGCGCCGCGTGACAGGTCCGGACTCAGCTTCCCGGGACGTCGAGCATCTCGATCGAGTGCAGGTGAACGCCGGCGGCGATCGCGTCCGAAGGATCCCTGGTGACATGACCCATGAAGGTCTGCGCGGCGGCCGGATCGTCGAAGACGACGGTTCCATAAGTGCGGACCCCGTCGGCCGACCGGGCGTGCATCGCCGCGACATAGCCGGGCATCGCCTCGATGCTCGATGATTCGCTCGACTAGGCGCGATCGCGCCGGCGGCGTCGACCCCCCACGTGTCCATGCTCCAGACCCTCTGCACCGCTTGCTGCCTCTCGGATCTCCTTGGGTAGCTCACTAGTGCGTATCACTAGTGCTGATGATCTCGTAGCGTCGCACGCTCATGGATGACGTCAACCCACAGAAACTACGCAGGCGCAGGCCGCTGCGACCAGATGCGCATCATCGAAGCCGCGACCGCCGAGTTCGTCGGGAAGGGCTACCACGGCACGTCCATGGCTGCCATCGCCGCCGGCGCGGGGTGGCCGTTCAGACGGTCTACTTCGTCTTCCACACCAAGCCAGAACTCTTTGCCGCGGCGCAGGATGCGGCCGTCCTCGTAAGGAGGACAGATCGCCGGTTGATCAATCCTGGGCGCAGGCGGCCGCGGCCCATCCCGATGGCCCGCCGCGGCCATCCGCGCCTTTGTCGTCGGGAGCGGGCCCATCTTCGAAAGAGCTTCCGCGCTCCGCCAAGTCGCACGGCCGCGGCGCCGACCGATCCGAGTTGCGGCGGTGTGGACGTACCGCGAGCCTAAGGTGAAGGGGTATCGACAGTTCGTGCCATGCTCGACCGTCCATGCCCCACTCACCCCAGATCGCCCACATCATATCGCCATTCCAGCCCAGCTCTACCTCGCGTTTCGGGTGGAACGGGGTGGACCCATCAGCAGATCATCGACTGGATGGCGGACACGATCCCAGATCTCATGCTCCGACACTCGGGGCGGTCCCTGATCCCTGTGCGATCCGGAACGACATCCTTGGGCCCTCCTCTCGGTACCCTCGGTGGATCTTCGCCTCGCGCCATCGTCGGGGGTCGCCGTGACCCAGCCGCCGCCGCGCGACCCGGAGCGGTCGTGCTCGTCGTCGCGTCGGTCGTCGTGCTGCTGCTCGTCGGGTGTTCGACCGAGCCGACATCGGCGGTCGCCTCGTTCACCACTGCGGTGCGTGCGAGCGCGACAGAGGGCGCCGTCCCGGTCGCGTCCTCCGCAGCTGTGACGGCCACATCCAGGTCGACCGCCCCCGGTACCCCGAGCTCGCCGGGCCCGTCGACCTCGCCCTCGACGCTGACCGTCCCCTCCGTCTCGGCGCCGCCGCCCACCATCCATGGGGCCGCTGCGTCCGGCATCGACGCAGTCGTCCGGGACGCCGCGACCGACATCGTCGCCTACTGGACGTCCGCGGCCCCGAAGGTGTTCCGCGGGAGGCTGCAGCCGCTGCGCGGTGGGCTGTATTCGGTCGATCCGGGCTCGGCGGCCGGCTCGACAGTGCCCTGCCTGTCCGATCTCTCGGCCGTCAAGGGTGATGTGTTCTACTGCCCGACGGCCGATGCCATCGTCTATGACCGGACGTACCTGGAGCGGTTGGCCGGGCAGTACTCCGACCTCGACGTGGCGATGACACTCGCTCACGAATTCGGCCATGCGCTGCAACGACGGTTCCCGACCGGCGGAACGAAGTCGATCACCGAGGAGACTCAGGCCGACTGCTACGCGGGATCGTGGGCGGCCTGGGCCGCGGGTGGCAACGCGTCGCACGTCACCTTCCGCGCCGACGATCTCGACCGGACGCTCGGCGACTACGTCTGGGAGATGGGCGATCCGGTCGGCACGGACCCGAATCACCGCGACGCCCACGGTTCGGTGTTCGACCGGGTCAGCGCGCTGCAGGAAGGATTTGTGGACGGCCCACGGAGCTGTGCCACCGACTTCCCGGACACCCGGCCATTCGTCTCCATGGCGTTCCCCACGACCGATTCCTCCACCGACGGAAAGGGAAATCTGCCGTTCGCGACCGCGATCAGTCAGGGCACAACCCTGCTCCAGCAGTTCTGGAACACCCAATTCACCGACGCCGGGCGGACATTCGCCGCTCCCGTCATCACTGTCGAACCTGCCGAGTGCGCGCGGACACTGCTGATCGCGCTGTGTCCGGACGGCCGCACCGTCGGCCTCGGACCGCTCGCGCCGCTGACCACCAACCATGACCGCTTCGGCGACTTCAGCACGGTGACAGCGCTCGGGTTGGGCTATGCGGAGTCCGTCCAGGACCAGGGCGGTCTACCGGCCGGGCCGGCCGCCCGGATCTGCTCGACCGGGGCCTTCGCCGACTCACTCTTCCACCGCACGCCGGCCGTGCTGTCACCCGGCGATCTGGACGAAGCGGTGAAGTTCCTGCTGCTGGCCGGCGCCGGCAACCCGGTGGTGGACACGGGCGCGCTGACATCGTGGGAGCGCCTCGATGCATTCCGCACCGGAGTCATCGACGGACCGGCAGGGTGTGCTCAGCTCGGCTGACCCGACTGCTGTTCGGATGCCTCGGGCGTACTCGCACCAGCCGTCGCCGCATGCCGACGATCCCAGCGGGCCATCAACGCCATCACCAGGTAGCCGATCGGAATGATCAGCCACGCCGACAGCATGCGGTACACGAGGACGGCCGCGGCGGCCGGGCCCTCCGGCGCACCCGCAGAGACCAACCCGGCCAACAGCGCCACCTCGATGACCCCGATACCGCCCGGGGTGAGCGGCACCTGGCGCACCAATTGGATGCCGAGGTAGAGCGCACTCAGTTTGAACACGTCGATGGAAATGCCGAACGCCTCGCACGACGCCCAGAGGCAGCCCGCGTCGAGCAACCACTTCGCGGCGGTCGTCCCGAGCGCCAGGTTCCAGTCCAGGAACGAGACCCGGCGGGCCTGTCGCAGGGTGGTGACCACCTGGCGCAGCGCAGCACCGATCCGCGCATGCTCCTTCTCGTAGCGGTCCAACTTCGGCGTCGGTGCGTCGAGATCGATCTCCTTGCGATCAGCGACCAATCTGATCAGCACCACCAGCACCGCGAGGACGGTGATGCCGATGGACATGGCGCCAACCGGGTGGTCCTCGGCCAGCTTGATCAACTGGGTCCAGGCGGCGGCCAGCGCACCGATCCCATAGAGCCCCAGCAGGGCCGCGATCGACAGCACGCCGGACAGCACCATCACGGTGGCCGCGGTTGCACTGCTCGCGCCGCGGGCCCGGTATTGCTGGAACGACCACCCGGCGGACACCGCACCGCCGGCCGGCAGTGAGTTGGTGATCGCCGACGACCCGTAGGTGATGGCCTCGGCCCGAGCGATCGACATCCGGACGCCGAACGCCTTCAGCAGCCGGCGCTGCTGCCGGGCGAACATGCCGAGCGACACCATCTGCAGAGCGGCCGCGGCCAGGATCCACCAGAAGTTCGCGTTGAGCAGGGCGTCCCAGATGTCGGCCGGCGACGGGATGTTGCCCCACAACACCGCGACCACCACGGCGGCAACGACCACAAGCGCCAGCACCCGCAGCGCGGTGTGCCACCACGGCCGGGGTGGTCGCGGTTCCCGCTCCGGGATCGCGTCAGCCTCGACCGGGTCCTCCGGCGAGTCATCGGCCTTGATCGGCCAGCCGAAGGCCTCCTGGAGTTCCTCGACGTCACGCTTGCCTTCGGCCTCGTCGAGGGCATGCTGCTCGGCTGTGTCGCTCGGCACCAAGGCTTCGGCCGGCGGAGTCGCCGGCGGCGGATCCGGTTGCGGGTCGCGAACGCTCATGTCACGACCCTCCCCTCGCTGACGCTCGGGTTGGGTCGCGCCATGAAGTGTTGATGATTCGCTCGCTGGCGCTCGCTCATGTCACGACCCTCCCCGCGCTGACGCCCGCTCTCATGGCGCCACCTCGGGCAACGGGCCGGTCAGGTAGTGCTGCACGGTCGCGCCGACGGAGGCAACGAGTTGGTCGCGCGGCGCCGTGGCCAACGGGGCCATGGCCAGGACATAGCGCCCGACGACCAACCCGAGGATGTGCGAGGTCACCAGTGCAGCGCGGATCGAGGACTCTTCCGGTCGCGGCCGCACCGCGGCGATCACCCTTCGGATGATCTGCCCGGCGACGAACTCCTGCAACGTCCTGGTGTCGGACGGGTCGGCCAGCACCCGGCGCACCGTGGCGACCATGGCCGGACCCGCCTCCGATTCCCACACGCCCATCATCGTGCCCACCAGACGGGTTCCGATCGAGTCAATTGGCCCGTCGGCAATGCGCGCGATGACCTCCGCGGGGTTGATGGGCACCTGCACGATCGCCAGGAACAGCTGCTCCTTGGTGCCGAAGTAGTGATGGATCAGAGCCGGGTCGACCTCGGCCCTGGCGGCAATGTGCCGCAACGACGCTCCGGTGTAGCCCGACTCGGCGAACGCCCGGCGGGCCTCGGTCAGGATCCGCTCCCTGGTCGCAGGGTTCCCCGGCCGCCGGCCGGTACGACCGACCGACTGCCGTCGTCCACCAGCCGCCATCCGGCCATTGTCGCTGGCGGTCAATCGGTGCGCCGCCGCAGCGTGGCCGCAGCCAGACTCATCGCCAGCACCGCGCAGCCGGCGATCACCGCGAGGTCGCGCCAGAGTTGCCCGGTCGGCTCGCTGTGCAGGCCCACCTGCTGCAGCGCATCGACTGCATAGGTCAGCGGCATGAGATCGGACAACACCTGCAGCCAGGTGCCCATCTCCTCCCGCGGGACGAACAGGCCGCACAGCAGGATCTGCGGGATGACCACGATCGGCAGCAACTGCACGGCCTGGAACTCGGTCCTGGCAAATGCCGAGCCGAGCAGTCCGATGCCGACGCCGAGCACCGCCGTGAGCACCGCAACAACCACCACGAGATAGGCCGCGCCGGCGGTCTGCATCCCGAACAGCCAGTACCCGCAGGCTGCGGCCACGGATGCCTGGACCGCGGCCGCCGAGCCGAAGGAGATGCCGTAGCCGAACAGCAGGTCCAACTTGCCGGTCGGGGTGGTCATCAGTCGTTCCAGCGTGCCGGTGGTCCGCTCGCGCAGCATGGCGATGCTGGTGACCAGGAACATGATGATGAACGGGAAGATCCCCAGCATGATCAGGATCAGCCCGGACACCTGTGGTTGTTCGCCGTCGAACATGAAGTACAGCAACGTCATCAGCACGACCGGGACGGCGATGATCATGCCGACGGTGCGGTGGTCGTGCCGAAGTTGTTGCAGGACCCGGACGATCGTCGCGGACAGGATTCTGGCGGTCATCTCACGGCCTCCTCGCTGCGTCGGATCAAGGTCAGGAAGGCCAGATCGAGGTCGTCGGTGCCGGCGTCGGCCTTGACCCCGACCGGGGTGTCCGCCGCGATCACCCGACCCTCGCGGATCAGCAGCAGTCGGTCGCACCGGTTGGCCTCGTCCATCACGTGGCTGGAGACGAGCACGGTCACACCGCCCTCGGCCCGCCGCCGGAACGCATCCCAGAGCTCCTCGCGCAGCACCGGGTCCAAACCGACCGTGGGCTCGTCGAGCACCAGCACCTCGGGATCGCCGACCAGCGCGCAGGCCAGCGAGGCCCGGCTGCGCTGGCCGCCCGACAACGTCGTCACCACCTGCTCACGCGCGTCGGCCAGGCCGACCTCCTCGATCGCCCGGCCGGCTGCGCCGTGATCGGCGCCGACCAGCGCGGCGAAGTATCTGACGTTCTCGGCAACGGTCAGGTCCGCGTAGACGCTCGGGGCCTGCGTGACATAGCCGATCCGGTTGCGCAGTGGAGCCGAGCCGGCCGGAAGGCCGAGGACGCTGACCGTGCCGGCCGCGACCTTCTGCACACCGACCACGGCACGGATCAGGGTGGTCTTGCCCGCTCCGGACGGCCCGAGCAGCCCGGTGATCCGGCCCCGCTCGATCGTGCAGTCGAAGTCCTGCAGCACCGTGCGGGTGCCGCGCCGCACCGTCAGGCCCGCGACCTCGATGGCGATGTCCATGGCTGCCTCCAGCATCGAATCTCAACGACGGGTGAATTATGCCTCGCGTCGAAGGTAGAAGTCAACAGTCGGTGAATTACTACTTCACCGCGACCGTCACCGTGCCGGCCCGGCCGGGCCCGTATCCTCCGGACCATGTCGCGCAGCGTGTACATCGCGTCCGCGGAGGGAGAGACCGGCAAATCGACGGTGGCCCTCGGCCTGCTCGACCTGTTGACCAGGCGGGTAGGACGGGTCGGTGTGTTCCGGCCGGTGAGCCGGGGGGGCGAGATCGACCTGGTGGTCGAGATGCTGCTCGCCCACCCCGGCATCGACCAGGACCCCTCGACCGCGATGGGGGTCAGCTACGACGACCTGCACGCCGACCAAGCTGCCGCACACGCCGAGATCGTTCGACGCTTCGCCGAATTGAGTCGGTCGTTCGACGCGTTGGTGGTGGTCGGTAGCGACTACACCGATGTGTCCACCCAGAGCGAGTTGGAGTTCAACGCCCAGATCGCGGCCAATCTGGGCGCTCCGGTCGTGCTGGTGATCTCCGGGCTGCACCGCAGCTCTGCGGAGATCCGCGCTGCGTCCGATCGTGCCCGTGCCGAACTGTCCGCCGGGTACGCCCGCCCGGTTGCGGTGATCGCCAATCGGGTGCAGCCGGACGCGATCGACGCGACCAGGGCCGAGCTGAATGCCGACTCGTCCCTGCCGGCCGGCGTCATCCCGGAGATTCCGTTACTGGTGGCACCGACCGTGGGCGCGCTGCAGGAGGCGTGTGGCGGTCGGTTGCTGCGCGGCAATCCGGAGTGGCTGCAACGCGAGTGTCTCGGCTTCGTGGTGGCGGCCATGTCGCTGGCGAACGTGCTGATCCGGTTGCACGAGGACGTCACGGTGATCGCGCCCGGCGACCGTACCGATCTGCTGCCCGGTCTCCTCCTGGCGCACCAGTCCGGGACCTTTCCGCACCTGTCGGCCATCGTGCTGACCGGCGGCTACCTCCCGCCGGAACCGATCCAGCGGCTGATCGCGGGTGTACAGCAGGACCTGCCGATCATCGTCAGTGACCACGACACATACGAGACCGCGTCGCTGCTGTCCGGCGTGCGCGGCGCACTGTCCGCGCGATCACCGGTGAAGGTGGAGACCGCCCTGCGCGCCTTCGCCGAATGCGTGGACGGCCCGGGCCTGCTGGCCGCGATGGAGGTCGACGACGCCGGGGTGATCACGCCGCTGATGTTCCAGTTCCGGCTGATCGAGAAGGCCAGGCAGAGCCGGCGACGGATCGTGCTGCCCGAGGGCGATGACGAACGCATCCTGCGCGCCTCGGCCTCGCTCCTGCGGCTGGGTGTCGCCGATCTCACGTTGCTCGGCGAGGAGACCGCCATCCGCGCCAAGGCATCCACCCTCGGCGTGGACATCGCTGCGGCGCAGGTGCTCTCGCCGACCGACCCGGCATCGGTCGAGCGGTTCGCGGTCGAATACGCCAGGGTCAGGGCGCACAAGGGCATGACGGTCGACCGGGCCCGCAGCATCGTCACCGACGTGTCCTATTTCGGCACCATGATGGTGCACCTAGGGCTGGCCGATGGCATGGTCTCCGGCGCGACCCACACCACTGCGCACACCATCCGGCCGTCGTTCGAGATCATCAAAACCGTCCCGGGAACCGACACCGTGTCCAGCGTCTTCCTGATGTGCCTGGCCGACCATGTATCGGTCTACGGAGACTGCGCGGTGGTACCGGATCCGACGGCACAGCAGTTGGCCGACATCGCCATCTCCTCGGCGGACACTGCCGCTCGATTCGGCATCGACCCGCGGGTCGCGCTGCTGTCCTACTCCACCGGGACCTCAGGGGCGGGCGAGGACGTGGACAAGGTCCGCCGCGCGACCGAGTTGGTTCGCTCCCGTCGGGCAGATCTGTTGGTGGATGGACCGATCCAGTTCGACGCCGCGGTCGATCCGGCCGTCGCTCGGGCGAAACTTCCGGACTCGGCGGTGGCCGGCCGGGCCACCGTGTTGATCTTTCCGGACCTCAACACCGGGAACAACACCTACAAGGCCGTGCAGCGGACGGCCGGTGCTGTGGCGATCGGGCCGGTGCTGCAGGGCCTGAACAAACCGGTCAACGATCTGTCCAGGGGCGCTCTGGTCGCCGACATCGTGAACACCGTTGCCATCACGGCGATCCAGGCTGCGGGCAGCGGCTCGTGAGGACAGTGCTGGTACTGAATTCCGGGTCGTCCTCGATGAAGTTCCAGCTCGTCGATCTGGAGACCGAGGAGCCGCTGGCCTCGGGCATCGCGGAACGGGTCGGCGAACCGGCCGGTCACGTGCAGGTTCGGCGGGGCTCCGACCAGGTGCAGTGGGACGGCGAGATCCGCGATCATGCCAAGGCTCTCGAGCTGATCAGAGAGCTGCTGACGCGGGTAGGGGTGGATCCGGACGACGGACTGATCGCGGTCGGTCACCGTGTGGTGCACGGCGGGTCGTTGTTCTCCGAACCGCTCGTCGTCGACGCCGCTGCCCTGGAACAGATCACTGAACTGGCGGTCCTCGCCCCGCTGCACAACCCGGCGAACGCGTCCGGCATCGAGCAGGCCACCACCGCGTTCCCCGGTGTTCCGCAGGTGGCAGTTTTCGACACCGGGTTCTTCATCGACCTGCCGCCGGCGGCCGCCACCTACGCCATCGACCGGGAGGTGGCCAGCACCCACCACGTCCGAAGGTACGGATTCCACGGAACCTCGCACCAGTACGTCTCTTCGGAGGTCAGCCGGCTGCTCGGGCGCAGCGACCTGAAGCAGATCGTGTTGCATCTGGGCAACGGCGCGTCGGCATCGGCGGTGGATTCCGGCCGCGCGGTCGAGACCTCGATGGGCCTCACTCCGCTCGAGGGCCTGGTCATGGGCACCCGCAGCGGTGACATCGACCCGGGAGTGCTCACCTACCTGAACCGGGTGGCGCATCTGTCGATCGACGATCTGGACACGCTGCTCAACCGGCGATCGGGAGTCTTCGGTCTGTCCGGGGTGAACGACTTCCGCGACCTGCACGCGCTGGTCGCCGACGGTGACAGATGGGCCGCGCTGGCACTGGACGTCTACTGTCACCGGCTGCGCAAGTACATCGGCGCCTACACGGCGGTGCTCGGTGGCCTCGACGCGTTGACCTTCACCGCGGGCGTGGGGGAGAACGACACGCTGGTCAGGGCGATGGTGCTGGAGGGTCTCGAGGTGCTCGGCCTCTCGGTGGACCCGGAGCGCAACGCCGTGCGATCGCACGAACCCCGGGTGATCTCGCCAGATGGCGCACGCGTGACGGTCTTCGTGGTGCCGACGAACGAGGAACTCGCGATCGCCAGGGCGACCGCGGCGCTGGTGGGCTGACGGCGTGGGATCGGTCATCGGAGCACTGTTGCCGTTGGGTCTGGTGGTGGCGATCTCGCCGACCATCCTCACTGTGGTGATTGTTTTGCTGATCGGCGCGCAGAACGCTCCCGCGATCGGATTCAGCCTGGGCTACACCGCCGGGTTGACCATCGACATCCTGTTGTTCGTCCTGCTCGGTGGGCTGGCCGGGGTGAACCTGA
Source organism: uncultured Actinomycetota bacterium (assembly GCA_963834185.1). Taxonomy (GTDB): domain Bacteria; phylum Actinomycetota; class Actinomycetes; order Mycobacteriales; family Nakamurellaceae; genus Nakamurella. The sequence continues at coordinate 92,737 of CAWIAR010000008.1, read as the reverse complement.
CGACGAACTGGAACACGTACGAGGGCTGGATCCTGGTGCTGATCGGCATCGGGCTTGCTGTGTTGGGAATCCGGCAGTTCCACCACCGACGACGGACCGGTGATCCGCCGCCGCCCAGACCCCGCTGGATGGCGGCGATCAATGGGGTCGGGACCGTGCGGGCCGGGTTGATCGGCACGGGGCTCGGCGCACTGCGTCCGAAGAACCTGCTGATGATCGCCGCGGCCAGTGTGGCCATCGTCACCGGCGGGCTGGGTGCCGTGGGGACGGCGATCGGCATCGTGCTGTTCGTGGCACTGTCGGCCAGCAGCGTGCTCGCGATCACCGCACTCGCGGTGCTCGGCCGGGACCGGATGATGCCGCGGCTGACCGAGTGGCAGGAGTGGCTTGAGTTCCACGCTGCGGCCATGATGAGCGTCGTGCTCCTCGTCGTGGGCGTCGCGGTGTTCGGGCAGGGCCTCGGCGCGGTCACCAGCTAGTCGTGCCGAGCGAAGCGAGGCCGCCATTCGGTGCTGCGGAAACGTGTCTGGCAACGGAGTTGACGGACACGTTGTAGTCGTGCCGAGCGAAGCGAGGCCGCCATTCGGTGCTGCGGAAACGTGTCTGGCAACGGAGTTGACAGACACGTTGTAGTCGTGCCGAGCGAAGCGAGGCCGCCATCGGGTGCTGCGGAAACGTCGGTGGTCAGCCGGACCCACAGAAGGCCCACGGGGCGTCGCGTCGCGACCACAGGCTGACCAACCTGGTGGGATGAGTGATGGCATCCATCCGATACCGGACCTGATCACCGGCAGCCGACACGGTGGTCGGTCCGAGGATCTCGGTATAGGGCTGGCGGGTGACCCGGCTGGTCCCATTGGTGACGAGATCGTCCCGGCGAGGGGTGTCGGCTGCGGCGGCCGTCGCATCCGGGTAGCCGGCGGATGCCGACGCATGCGTCTCGTCGGAGACGCCGACCGCCGTCCAGGTCACCGTTCCCAGCGCATCCAGTTCCGCATCGGGTCCGAGCGACGGACGGGTCGTCGAGGTCGTGGCCGGCAACGCGGGGCCGGGGTTCTGGCACGCCGAGGCACCCCATCCGGCGATCACGCCTTCGGCGTCACCGACGGCCACGAGCATCTGCTTGGCTGTCGGAGTCTCCCCGAAACCGTCTGCCGTGCCGTCGATCACCGCCAGCACGGCCGACGGGTCAGCGCCGTCGATCACCAGGTGTTGATCCGGTATGACGACGGCACCGAGGAGGAACGGCGGCCGGCCTTCCACATTTTTGAGGTCGAGCTTGTACACGGGCCTACTGTCCGGGCCGGAGCGTTGGTAGTGGTCGTCCATCGAGGTCGTCACCACCGTCATGTCCAGGGTGTCCCGCAGTTTGTACACCCTGGCCGGCGGGTCGTCCGGCGACGCGCTCTCGACGGCCCAGTCCACATCGGCGTAGTTCCAGCCGTAGTCCTCCCGCATCTTCTCGCTGGACACCACCAGATCCCCGGCGACCAGGTAATCCGTCAGGTGGTGCAGATACTCCTGGTAGGCGTCGGAGTCCGGATCGCTGGACGAATTGACGTCGGCGGCCCCCCAGCGCTGCTTCATGGCTGCCTGGTCGACGGCCAGCGCGCTACCGGCCGAGGCCGGCACCACGGCCAACGCGTCTGCGAGGTTGCTGTCGGGGGTGGCCGGTTGCGGTTCGCCGGAAACTCCGGACGAGCACCCGGCGAGGCCTACCCATGCCGCCGCCAGCACGAGCCACAGACTCCTGCGCATCGGGTCCTCCCGTCGCTGTGATGACCCTCGACCGTAGTTGATCTTCGGGCAAAAGCGGACAGGAATGGTCAGATCGGTCGGGCGCGCGAGGTAAGGGCTCAGTGGAATTGCGGAATGATCAGGTACAGCCCGTAGAGCACGATCAGGCCGGCCGCAGCGATGCATGCGTACCCGGCGGTCCGCGCCAGCCCGGCGGGCTGGTTCACCGCACGGCGGCTGTCGGCGGTGGCCAGCGATGCGATGCCAAGCGCGACGATCGCCACGATGATCACCGCCGCGCCGATGGACACGCAGGCGACGACCCCGAGCGACTTCCAGTCGATGTGCATCCGAGCTCCGTTCTGGTCGCCGTCAGACGCCGGCCGGCACCGGCTCGGCGGCGTAGATCGAAACGTCGGGCGAGTCGTTGACGTTCGCTGCAGTGATTCGGGTGCGACGCGAGACCGCCCAGATCCCGAGCGAGGCTGCGATCAGCACGACGAAGATGACCACGGTGCCGAAGACTCCGGTGCTCGCCACGGCCGCGGCGATGCCGCCGACCAGTGCGGCCGCCGGCAATGTCAGCAGCCAGGCATAGACCATCTTGCGAGCGGTCGACCAGCGCACTTCGTGCAAGCTGCGCCCGATGCCGGAACCCACGATCGCCCCGGAGCACACCTGGGTGGTGGACAGCCCGAAGCCGAGGTGCGACGAGGCCAGGATGGTCACACTCGCCGAGGTCTCCGCGGCGAAGCCCTGAGGTGCGTGGATGTCCACAATTCCCTTGCCCATCGTGCGCATGATCCGCCAGCCGCCGGACAGCGTACCCAGTCCGATCGCCAGCCCGGAGGTGAGGATGACCCACGATTGCGGCCCGGTCCCGGCTGCCTGGTAGCCGCTGGTGATCAACACCAGGGTGATCACGCCCATCGTCTTCTGACCGTCCGAGGTGCCGTGGGCGAGGGCCACCATGGACGCGGACACCGTCTGACCATGCTTGAAGCCGCTGGTCGCCCGCTTGCTGCGGGCGCCCTGGGTGAGCTTGTACGCCAGGTAGGTGGCCCCGGCGGCGGCCACGCCGGCAACGAGTGGCGCGGCGACCGCGGGCAGCAGGATCTTGGAGATCACCGTGCTGAAGTTCACCGCGTTGGCACCGGCCCCGATGATGACCGCGCCGATCAGGCCACCGAACAGGGCGTGCGAGGACGACGACGGCAGGCCGACCAGCCAGGTCATCAGGTTCCACAGGATCGCGCCGACCAGCCCGGCGAACACCATGGTCGGCGTCACCAGGGCGTCATTGACGATCCCCCCGGAGATGGTCTTCGCGACCTCGGTGGACAAGAACGCACCGGCCACGTTCAGCACGGCGGCGATCAGCACCGCGACTTTGGGTTTGAGTGCCCCGGTGGCCACCGAGGTGGCCATGGCGTTCGCGCTGTCGTGAAAGCCATTGGTGAAGTCGAAGAACAACGCGGTCACGATGACCAACACCACGATGAACAGGGCAGTGTCCATGCCGCGGTCTCCGCAATCTGATGAGGCGGCCACCGGACCGGCGAACCACTGTGTGTAGGGATAACGCCCCAGGGTGAACGGACGGTGAATAGAGCCGATGGATCCTCTGTGTCCGAAATGGTGGTCATTGGGCGCGAGGATGGCCGAGTTCAGGTCTTCCGTGCGCCTGCAGGTCGGTGGTACTAACGGGAATGGCGCAGACCGGGGGGATCTTCGACGCACTTGCGGTGCTGCTCGGCATCGCCGGTGTCGCCAAGCTCGTGCGTCCGGTGGGGGTGACCGCGGCCCTGGACCGCCTGCACCCGCCCGGCTGGAACGGTCTCGGTCAGTGGCCGGTCGCCCGCATGCTGGGCGGCGTCGAGATCGTCGTGGCGCTGGTCGCGCTCAGCACTGGTGGGCGGGCCTGGGCGACTGTGCTGACCGCCTTCTACCTGGGCTTCACCATCGTCGCCTGGCGACTGGCGGCCGGACCGGCCACGGACTGCGGCTGCTTCGGCTCTGCCAGCAGTCCGGTGAACCGGGTCCACGTCATCGTCGATGCGGTCTTCACCGCGGCTGCCGCGGTCACGCTCGCTTTCCCGCCCGCCCCGCTGGCCGAGCGCCTCGGCACCCCGGCACAGGCGGTGGCGCACGCTCTGGTGGTCGCGCTCCTGGTCACGGTCGGCTTCCTGGCCTTCACCGCGCTGCCCGCCCTGGCCGACGCGCGAAAGGCAGTGGAGGTGCGATGACGGCCGCGGTCATCGGGCTCACTGTCGTCGTTGCCGGATTGACCGTGCTGGTGGCCGGCCTGTTGCGCAGCCACGCCACCATTCTTCGGCGACTGCACGAACTGGATCCGGCCGGCAGCGATCCGCAGTCGGACGCCGGACTTCAAGCGCGGGCCGGCGGCCCGGACTTCCGCACGTTCCCAGGCGTGCCGGCGCCACCCGACGGGCCGGCCCCGCTACCGGACCCCGTCCCGGGTGCCCCGGCGGCCGACCTCTCGGGCGTCACACCCACCGGGGAGTCGGTGCTGGTGCGCACCACCGGGATGGCCACCGACACGGTGGTCGTGTTCCTGTCGTCCGGCTGTTCGACCTGCCAGCGCTTCTTCCGGGATCTGGCCGACCGGCGGCTCTCGCTGCCACCCCGGACCCGGGTCGTGATCGTCACCAAGGGGCCGGAGGAGGAGAGTCCGAGCGCGATCCTCGAGGTCGCGCCCCCTGGCCTCGACCTGGTCATGTCCAGCCAGGCCTGGGCCGACTTCCGGGTGCCGGGGTCGCCCTACGTGGTGGCGGTGGACGGTAGGTCGGGACGGGTCAAGGGCGAGGGCACCGGGCCCTCCTGGGAGCAGGTGGCAAGGCTGTTGGCCCAGGCCACCGGCGACCTCGGTTATCTGACCACCGGAACCGACCACCGACACCGGCCGATCGGCGACCTGGATCGCGAGGCCAGGGTGGACCGCGAGTTGCTCGCGGCCGGCGTGCTTCCCGGGGATGACAGCCTGTATCCCGATGGTGGGCGGCCGGCGGGAACTCGATGATCCCACTGTCCGCGCAGGGCATCTCGCTCCAGCTGCCGTCCGGCTGGGAGGGGCGGATCGGGTTGCGCACGGTGGCCGGCCCGGTGGTCACTGCCCGGAGCGGGGCAGTCGCGCCGGCGCCGGCGGCGTCCGTCCTGGGCGACGCGGCGCCGGCGGTCCCCGCCGACGCGCCCACGGCGCATGCGGCCGGCGAGGACGACGGTGGCGGTGGCCGGCTCTTTCCGGTGACGCATGCCGGCAACTTCGCCCTGCCGCCGGACCGCGGGGACTTCGGCTCGGGCGCCGTCGACGTGATGGGCGAGTCGGGGGTGCTGATGGCGCTGGTCGAGTACGGCGACGAGTGTGTCGGTTCCGCGCTCTTCGACCATCCGCGACCCGTCCCGCGGGTCGCCGAGTTCGCTCCGGACACGTTGCAGCGCAGGATCTCCGGCCAGCTCGGCTATCAGCGCTTCTTCACCGAGGCGGGCCGGGCATTTTGTCTGTACGTGGTGGTCGGCTCGATCAGGTTTGCCCCGTCCTTGCTGACCAGCACTCGAACGGTGTTGTCGCACACCACTATCGGCCCGCGGAGGTGAGTCGGCGATGACCACCTTGACCGAGCGCCTTGTCACCGGCCTGTCGACCCGATGGTCCCGCAAGAAGGTGGGCAGACGGTCGCTGCTCGCCGGCGCGGCCGTGGTCGGTTCGGCGTTGGCTACCCATCCCGTGCAATATGCGACCAGACCGCTGTCCGCCATGGCCACGGTGTGCGGGGACGGCGCCGCGTGCAACGAGGGTTGGTCGGCGTTCTGCTGCACGATCACCGGGGCGAACCAGTGCCCGCCCGGCTCCTTCGTGGCCGGCTGGTGGAAGGCCGACCGGTCGGGTTTTTGCTGCGGCTCGGCCCGCTACTACATCGATTGCAACGCCAGCTGTGGGTCCGGCTGGAAGTGCCACTGTGCCAGCGGGACCTGCGATCAGCGGCGGGTGGCGTGCAATCAGTTTCGCTACGGCCAGTGCCACCATGAGATCTCGTGCTACGGCCCGGTGGTCTGCCGGGTGGTGACCTGCACGCCACCGTGGCACTTCGACAAAGCGTGCGGTACCACGTCCCTGACCGACAATCGGACAGTCAGCCACTCGGCGCCGTGCCTGCCCGGCACCTGCCCGAGCACGTTGGACAAGTACTGGTACGACCACGGGGGCCCGGGCGGCGCGTTGGGGAAGTCCTTGTCGGCGGAGCGGAACGGAGTCTCCGGCAGTCGATATCACAACCTGGCCAACGCCATCATCTATACCCTTCCGCACTATCCGGTGCAGGTCCTGCGGGGCCCGATGCTCACCCGCTATCGGGCGATGAACACGGCCAACGGCTACCTCGGTTTCCCGAACGGCCCGGTGACGACGGGGGCGGCCCTCAGCCTCGTCACGTTCGCCAAGGGCATCATCTATTGGTCGACGGGCACCGGTGCGCACAGCATCTACGGTGGGTTCTACACCTGCTGGAAGCAGATCGACGGCCGCAACTCCGGGTTGGGACTGCCGATCACCGAGCGGGAGAGCGTAGCCGGCGGCCGGTTACGCATGCGGTTCCAGCACGGTGCGATGTACTGGTCGTCGACCACGGGCGTGCATCAGATCTCCGGGCCGGTCTACACCCGGTGGCTGGCACTCGGCGGGGACGCGAAATTCGGCCTGCCCACGGCCAACCAATCCAACGCCGGTGGCCGACAGATCGGCACCTTCGCCCGGGGAGTGATCGCCTACTCGGCCGGCACCGGCGCCCGTGCCGTCACCGGCGCGATCCTGACCCGGTGGCGGGCGCTCGGCGGCGCGACCGGAACGCTGGGCATGCCGACGGGTGAGCAGAGCACGCTGTCCGGATCCCGTGCTGCCCAACGGTTCTCCAAGGGCGCGATCTTCGTCACCCCGCAGGCCGGTGCCCGGGCCCTGACCGGGGTGTTCTGGGCCAAGTGGCAGTCGATGGGCGGCACCAAGGCCGGGATGGGATACCCGGTGAGCGAGGCGGTCCGACACACCACGTGGTACCAGGTGCTGATGCAGGACGGTTCGATGTACAGCGGTTCGACCACGGGCACGCACTATGTGCCCACTGCGCTGTACCGGGCCTATCAGGCCGGCGGCGGACCGAACTGGTTGGGGCTGCCGACCTCCGACCCGCGCACCTGGGGAACGCGGACACGGATCGATTTCCAGAAGGGCAGCCTCGCGTACGACCCGGCGACGGGGAAGGTGGTGCGAATATGACGATGTGGGCCATGGCGTCGTTGGCAGTGCCGGTCGTGGTGGCGGTGGTAGCCGCCATCCGGTCGACGTGGTCCCCGTGTGGACTGTCGATGCTGTCCACCCTGACGCCGATGACCGAACGTGCTCGGGGCCATCGATACCCGGTGACCGCCGTTTGGTTCGTGGTCGGGTCGGTGCTCGGTTCGTTCCTGCTGGGCCTGCCGGTCGCGGCGGCCGCCTGGGGCCTCGGTCGGTTACCGGTGCCAGGGACTTCCTGGTGCGCGATCGGAGCGGCGGTCGCGCTGGTGACTCTGGCCGCCGACCGGCATTGGGGCGGCTTCCGACTCCCGGAGCATCCGCGGCAGGTCGACGAGACCTGGTTGGTGCGCTACCGGAGATGGCTCTACGCAGCCGGATTCGGGGTCCAGATCGGCTCGGGCTTCACCACCTACATCATGACGACGGCGGTGTACCTCACAGTGGGTTTGGCCGTGCTGACCGCTGAGCCGCTGGCGGCGCTGAGCATCTGCCTGCTCTTCGGACTGGTGCGGGGGCTGGCCGTGCTGCTCACCGCCCGGGTCAGGTCGACGGATTCACTGCGGCAGGTGCACGGATGGTTCGCGCGGTGGGCCGGTTGGTCGACGGCGGTGGCCGCGGCGACCCAGGCCTGGGCCGCGGTGTCGCTCGCCGGACTCGCTCTCGGGTCGTGGTGGCCGACCGGGCTCGGCTTCACGGTGTTGATCGGCGCGGCGGTCGCCGCCGCGCCCGCGGTCGACCCTCCCGATGCCACCGCCGTGGACCTCGCAGCGGCCCGGCGGGAGAGGTCAGGTCACCAGGCAGAACTCATTGCCCTCGGGATCGGCCAGCACGACGAACACGTCCGAGGCATCCGTCGACCGCCGCAGCACGCGCGCGCCCAGTGATTCGGCGGCGCTGACCGCGGCGGCCAGGCCGGACGCTGCCGTCGCGGCCGCGACGACATCGAGGTGCCAGCGGTTCTTGCCCACCTTGGGCTCCGGCACGCGTTGGAAGTAGATGCGCGGACCGGTCCCGGCCGGGTCCACGATCGTCATGCCGGCGTTGGCCTGCTCCACGCTGATGCCGTTGGCGAGGTCGTAGCTGGCCCAATTCGGAAATCCCGCGGGCGCAGGCTCCTCCTGGTAGCCGAGCACCGCGCACCAGAAGGCACCGAGGGCCGCCGGGTTCGCGCAGTCAACCGTGATGCCGAATCGCGTGGCCATGCCAGCAGCGTGCCAGCACTTCCATCTTCCCGGCGTCCCGACAGGCGCGCGCCGGAGGGCTGTCGGAGTCGACGAGGAGAGTGGTGGTCGGCAACGGAGGGAGCAGTCATGCGTTACGGGATCATCCTGCCGGGCGGCACGGCATCCGAGCAGGTCGAGCAGGCGATCGCTGCGGAGCGGGCCGGATGGGACGGCATCTTCGTCTGGGAGACGGCCTACGGCGTCGACGCGTGGGCCCTGTTGGGTGCCGTGGCAGCGCGCACGGAGAAGGTGGTGCTGGGCACCATGCTCACGCCGCTGCCGTGGCGTCGGCCGTGGAAGTTGGCGTCGCAGGCCGAGACCGTCGACCAGCTGTCCGGTGGCCGGCTCGTCCTGACGGTCGGAATCGGCGCGGTCGATCCGGTGCTGCCGCAGTCGCCGGCGGAGCCGACCGAGCGGGCCGTGCGCGCGGCGATGCTCGACGAGGGCATCGACCTGATGCGCACACTGTGGGCCGGCGGCCAGGAGCACATCGGTGAGCACTACTCGTTCACCCGCGGCGGCCCGGACTTCGCCACCGGCGGCGGGGTGCGTGAGCGCATTCCGATCTGGGTCCCGGTGCGTTGGCCGAAGCCCAAGTCACTGCTGCGGGGCGCACGGTGCGAGGGCGTCGTGCCCGAGTTCGTGGAGGTCGGGGACATTCCGGCGATGCGTACGTGGTTGGCCGAGCACGGTGCCGCCGCCGACCTCGACGTCACCAGCGAGGGCGAGACTCCTGCGGACGATGCCGCAGCGGCGGCTGCGTTGGTCCGGCCCTGGGCCCAGGCCGGTTGCACCTGGTGGCTGGAGTCGAAGTGGCAGCCGCCGGAGAGTGGCGAGCCGCTCGTGCAGTTCGTGAACCGACGAATCGCGGCCGGTCCACCCCGGGTGTGAGGGTCAGTGGGCGCCGTCGTCCGAGGCGCCGGCCGACGCGACGCGCCGGGCAGCAGACCGCCGCAGGGCAATCACCAGCGCCACGACAGCAACCACCACGGCCAGCACGAACCACGGAGCCCACGCGGACCGGGCCGCGAGCGCGATCCAGGCCTGGGCCGCGGCCAGTCCGACCGTCGCATAGATCGCCGCCCAGGCCAGGCACCCCGGCACCATCCAGGCGGTGTACCTCAGCCAGGACATCCGGGTCAGACCGGCGGCGGCATTCACTGCCGTCTGGATGCCGATCGTCAGGAACGACAAGGTGATCAGCGGTGGGCCCCACCGATTCAGCGCGGCGGTGATCCGGAGTGTCTTCGGGTTGTCGAGCTTGTCCCGCAGCCGGGTACGGCCGGCGCCGGCCACCAGGCCGCGGGCTGCCCAATAGGTGAGCTGGGCGCGGGCGAACACGATGCCGAAGAGCGCGACGAAGGCGATCAGGAACGGCGAGTCCGAGAACCACTCGGCCACCGGCACCTCCTGTCGACCCGGCCGAGTCTAGGGGTGATCTACTCGCCTCGGGCGTGCTGATGGCGGATCCGGAGCCGGCCCACGACGAGGAGGAGCACGGCTGTGACGGACGACCAGGTGGCGCGTCGGGTGGAACCGAATCGGTACGTCGAGGTCGAGGGGGGCCGGCTGGCCGTCCACGAGTTCGGACCATCCGACGGTCAGGTGGTGCTGGCCGCGCACGGCATCACCGCCAACGCGCTGTCGTTCGCGGCACTGGCCCGCTCGATGCCTGATGTCCGGTTCGTCGCACCCGATCTCCGCGGGCGGGCGTGCAGCCGGGACATCACCGGACCGTGGGCGATCGGACAGCATGCGACCGACCTGATCGCGGTCGCCGACGCGTATCGGCTGGACCGCTTCCGGATGCTCGGCCACTCGATGGGCGCCTTCGTCGCCGCGATGGCAGCAGCGCGACATCCCGACCGGATCGAGCGGGTGGTGTTGGTGGATGGCGGCGTGGCGTTCCCGGCTCCGCCCGACGCGGACGTGGACGCACTGCTGACCGCGATCATCGGCCCGGCCATGACCCGGCTCTCCATGACCTTCTCCGACCGGGACGCCTACCAGGCCTTCATGCTCGGCAATCCCGCGGTCGCCGAGACCGTCGCCCTCGGGCCCGAGGCCGCCGCTGATCTGGCCGGCTACCTCGACCACGACCTGCTGACCGGTGAGGACGGCAGGCTGCGGAGCTCGTGCGTGCTGGACGCGATCCGCGTCGACGGCGGCGCGGTGGTGCTCGAGCCGGCCGTCCTCGACGCGGTGCAAGAGCTGACCGTGCCCGGTGCCCTGCTCTGGGCGCCGCGCGGGTTGATGAACCAGGTGCCCGGGCTGTACACCGCCGAGCTGCTGGCGGCCGCGCACCTGCCGGCGAGCCTCGATCTGGTGCAGGTGCCCGACTGCAACCACTACTCGATCGTGTTCACCGACGGAGGTCGGGCGGCGATCCGGGCGGCGTTGAAGGGTCTGATGCCGGCCGTCGGATCCGCCGGCCGGAGTGGTCCGAGGCTCAGCGGGCGCCCCAACCGCCGTCCAGCACCAGGTCGCTGCCGGTGATGGACGCCGAACCGGGCCCGCACAGGTAGGCGGCCGCGCCGGCCACCTCGTCGGGGTCCATCAACCGCTTGATCGGCGACGACGCCAGGATCACCTGCTCGATCACCTCGTCCTCGCTGATCCCGTGGGCCGCGGCCTGGTCCTTGATCTGCGCGTCCACCAACGGAGTACGGACGTAGCCGGGGTTGATGCAGTTGCTGGTCACCCCATGGGCCGCGCTCTCCAACGCGATCACCTTGGACAGTCCCTCCAACCCGTGCTTGGCCGTCACGTAGGCAACCTTGAACGGACTGGCCCGCCGGCCGTGCGCGGACGAGATGTGGATCAACCGGCCCCAGCCCCGCAGGTACATGCCGGGCAGCACGGCCCGACTGAGCACGAACGGTGCGGTCACCATCAGCCGCTGGATCGTCTCGAACATCTCGATCGGGAACTCCGGGACCGGCGCGACGTGCTGAACGCCGGCGTTGTTGACCAGGATGTCGACGCTGCCCGCGACCTGCTCGACCGCTTCCGGCAGACCGGCGATGTCGGACAGGTCGATCACCAGCGGACGGGCGCCGATCTGCTCGGCGAACGCCTGCAGAGGTTCCGCGGCACGGTCGACGACGATGACCGCGGCACCGTCGGCCGCGAATCGCTGGGCGATGGCCCGGCCGATGCCGCTGGCAGCCCCGGTGACCAATGCGGTGCGTCCGGACATGGGTGCCGTGGTCATGAGCCGACCTTAGGACGGTCCCGGTTCATGATCACCGTCTGCGGACCGGATTAGCTGGAAAACAAGCAATCCGGTCCGCTGACAATGATCTTGAGCGTCCTCAGGCGGCGGTCCGGCCGAGCTCGGCGGCCGCACCGGTGTCCGCCGGCTCCAACGCCACGGCCAGGATGTCGGCGACGTCAGCCACCGGACGAACCTCGAGCTCGGCCAGGATCTCCGCCGGCACGTCGTCCAGGTCCGGTTCGTTCCGCTGCGGAACGAAGACCAGCTTCACGCCGGCCCGCTGCGCAGCCAGGAGCTTCTGTTTGACCCCGCCGATCGGCAGCACCCGGCCGTTCAGGGTCACCTCACCGGTCATCGCCACGTCCGAGCGGACCTGTCGTCCGGTGGCCATGGACACCAATGCGGTCACCATGGTCACGCCGGCGGAGGGTCCGTCCTTGGGAACCGCGCCGGCCGGCACGTGCAGGTGGATGCGCCGGTCCAGCGTGGTCGGGTCGACGCCGAGTGCGTCGGCGTGCGAGCGCACGTAGGACAGTGCGATCTGCGCCGATTCCTTCATCACGTCGCCGAGTTGGCCGGTCAGGGTCAGGCCATGGTCGCCGTTTCCGCCCTCGCCCGGGACCACCGACGACGCCTCGATGAACAGCACGTCACCTCCCAGGCCGGTGACGGCAAGACCGGTGGCCACCCCAGGCGCAGCGGTGCGCTCCGCCGTCTCCGGGGTGAACCGGGGCCGGCCCAGCAGGCCGCGCAGGTCGCCGACGTCCACCGTCACCGGGCCGTCGGTCGACTCCAACTGCGTCGCGACCTTGCGGAACACCTTGGCGAGCAGCCGTTCGAGCTGCCGGACGCCGGCCTCCCTGGTGTGCGACGCGACAATCTCGCGGAGCGCCTCGTCGGTCACCGTGACCTCATCGGTCTCCAGCGCCGCCCGGTCCTGCTGCCGGGGCAGCAGGTGGGTGCGGGCGATGGCCACCTTGTCGTCCTCGGTGTACCCGTCCAGCGTGATGATCTCCATCCGGTCCAGCAGTGGGCCGGGGATGGTGTCCATCACGTTGGCGGTGGCCAGGAACAACACGTCCGAGAGGTCCAGGTCCAGGTCGAGGTAGTGGTCCCGGAAGGTGTGGTTCTGCGCCGGGTCGAGCACCTCGAGCAGGGCGGCGGCCGGGTCCCCGCGGTAGTCGGCGCCGACCTTGTCGATCTCGTCCAGCAGCACGACCGGGTTCATCGAGCCGGCCTCACCGATGGCCCGGACGATCCGGCCCGGGCAGCGCGCCGACATAGGTGCGCCGGTGGCCGCGGATCTCTGCCTCGTCGCGCACGCCGCCGAGGGCAACCCGGACGAACTTGCGGCCGAGGGCGCGGGCCACGCTCTCGCCCAGCGAGGTCTTGCCGACACCGGGCGGACCGACCAGGGCAAGCACCGCGCCGGAACCACGGCCGCCGACCACGGACATGCCACGGCGGGCCCGGCGGGACCGGACGGCCAGGTACTCGACCATGCGGTCCTTGACGTCGGTCAAGCCGTGATGGTCCGCGTCCAGCACCTCGCGGGCAGCGCCGATGTCGGCGGCGTCCTCGGTGCGCTCGTTCCACGGCAGTTCCAGGACCGTGTCCAGCCAGGTCCGGATCCAGCCGGACTCCGGGGACTGGTCGCTGGCGCGTTCCAGCTTGCCGACCTCGCGCATGGCGGCGGTCCGGACGTTCTCGGGCAGGTTGGCTGCCTCGACGCGCGTGCGGTAGTCGTCGGCGCCTTCGGGTTCATCCTCGCCCAGTTCCTTGCGGATGGCGTTGAGCTGCTGACGGAGCAGGAACTCGCGCTGGGAGCGCTCCATGCCGTCCCGGACATCGCCGCGGATCTTCTCCGCGACCTCCATCTCGGCCAGGTGCGCGCGGGTCCATTCGGTGACCAGCTCCAGGCGCGCCTCGAGGTCGGTGGTCTCCAGGAGTTGTCGCTTCTGTTCGTCGGTCAGGTACGGCGCCCAGCCGGCCGAGTCGGCCAACGTCGATGGGTCGGTCATCCGCTCGACGGTGTTGACCACCTGCCAGGCGTCGCGATGCTGCAGCACGGCGATGACCAGTGCCTTGTACTCGACAGCCAGTTCCCGGGCGCGGTCGGTCGGGGTGCCGTCCGGCAGCTCCTCGGCCTCCACCCAGAGCGCGGCGCCGGGGCCGGTCACGCCGGTCCCGATCCTCGCCCTGACCACCGCACGAAGCACCGCGGCAGGTGACCCGCCGACGGAGCGGCCGATCTTCTCGATGGTCGCGACGACGCCGTGGGTGGCGTAGCGGTCGTCCAGTCTGGGCGCGAGCAGCACTTCACCCTCTCCGGACGCACTTTCGGCGTGCACGGAGCGGGCGGCGTCGACGGCAGCTTGAGCGGCCTCGTCCAGTTCGAGCGGCACCACCATGCCGGGCAGCACGACGGTGTCGGCGAGGTTCAGGACGGGCAGCTTGCGTGGTTCGGTCATGTTCATCCTTCACGGTTCAGCAAGATTGAGCCTGTACGACTCAATGCGTCCGCCGATCGCTTTGTTCCCCGACTTCGCTCGGGGCGAACGGGCCGCCGACATCACCGCAGATCCCAGAACCTGCACCGAGTGCACACAGCCCACGCTCAGCCCCGAGGGCGAGCGTCGAGACCGGAACAGGTCGAGAGGAACAGCCGTGCGGTCGGTGCTGGCGTTGTTGGTGAGCGTCCTGGTTGCATTCGGCGCCGCGATTCCGACGACGACCGGCAGCGGGGCGGCGGGAGTGATCTCGACCGGAACCGCGAAGAACGCGGCAGCCGCGGCGTCCACGACGTCCGTCGCCCCGGATGCGGATGCGGTGGCCGCGGCCGTCGGACAGGCAGTGCAGAACGCGGCCGCCCTGGGCGTCACCGAGCAGGTCGTCGTGCTCAATCGGTCCACGGGCGCACTGATCACATCAGCCGGTTCGGACGATGCAGTGCCGGCGATGAGCTTGGTGAAGCTGTTCCTGGCGCTGGATGTGATCGACTCGGCCGGCGGCGTGAGCAACGTCGACGCGGCGACCCTGGCCGAGCTGAAGACGATGATCAGCACATCGGACGACGTGATCGCATCCGACGTGTACGCCGAGTACGGCGGGAGCGCATCCATCGAGCGGGTCATCGCCGACTACGGGTTGACCGGGTCGTCGCCATCGCCGGAAGAGGAGTACTGGGGGGACGTCCGCATTACGGCGTCGGACGTCGCTTCCTTGCTCTATCAGGCGTTGTCGGCGATCGGCACCGGGAGCTGGCTGGCCGGCGCCATGGCGGCGGCCACCGACACCGCCGCCGACGGATTCGACCAGGACTTCGGCGTGAACGCGATCAGCGGTGCCGGGTCGAAACAGGGATGGGGTTGCTGCCTCGGCGGCGTCGTCGCGTTGCACTCGGCCGGGTTCACCGCCGACGAGATCATCGTCGTGCTCTCGACGTCCTACCCCGACCAGGACTCTTCGGATCTGCAGTCCGCCGGGCAGTTGGCTGCCGACCCGGGCGCACAGACCGCGATCAGTTCGATCTCGGCGACCGCCGGCGCCGCGGCCAGCGGACGTTCGAGCTGATTTCAGCGTCGAACAGCCAGGTCCCCGGGGCGTGCGTACCGGGCCGAGCCGGCAGGAGTAGGTTGGATGGCCGTGTCGCGCCGAACCCGGCGAGCGGCACCTGGCTCGCTGGAGATCCATGTCGCGTGAGGTCATTGCCGAAGAGCAGCGCGAGCTCGATGCCATGTACATCCGGCTCGACGAGATGCGCATCGACGCTCAGCAGCGGAAGAAAGATGCCGCCTTCTCGTCGGACGGCACACCGGCCGGGAGGTTCACCCGGGACGCGTTGCAGTACCGGTACGCCGAAGAGGTGGCGGCACTTTCCGCGGCCGAGGACAAGCTGTGCTTCGGCCGGCTGGACACCGACGATGGGGAGTCGCGGCACATCGGCCGGATGGGCCTGACGGACGGCACCGGGGAGCGCCGGCAGATCCTGATCGACTGGCGGGCGCCGGCGGCCGCGCCGTTCTACACGGCAACCGCGCTCAACCCTCATGGGGTGTCGTTGCGCCGGCACATCCGCACCCGGCGGCGTGCGGTCGAGTCGGTGTCCGATGAGTACCTGCAAGCCGCCGACGTCGTTCCGGAAACCGGAGACCTCGGGGCGGCGGGTGATTCGGCGTTACTGGAGGCGCTCAATGCGCCGCGCACGGGACGGATGGGCGACATCATCGCCACCATCCAGGCCGAGCAGGACCGGATCATCCGGTCGGACCGCAACGGTGTGATGGTGGTGCAAGGCGGACCGGGAACCGGCAAGACGGTGGTCGCACTGCACCGGGCGGCCTACCTGCTCTACACCTATCGCGCTCGCCTCGGCGGCCACGGCGTGTTGGTGATCGGACCGAATCAGACCTTCCTGTCGTACATCTCCCAGGTACTGCCCTCGCTGGGCGAATCCTCGGTCGTGCTCTCGACCATCGGCACGCTCTTCCCGGGCGTGGTGGCCGGCCGGGTCGACGACGGTGTGGTGGCCGAACTGAAGGGTCGGCCGGTGATGGCCAAGGTCATTGATCATGCAGTGCTGCAGCGGCAGCGGATGCCCCGGCGGACGCGTGAGGTGCTGTTCGACCGGATGCCGGTGCGTCTGGAGAACTCCTTGCTGGTCAAGGCGCAGCGTCGGGCCTGGGGTTCGCGGCTGCCGCACAACCGGGCCCGACACATCTTCGTGCGGGCAGTGCTCGACGGCTTGGCCCGCCAGGTCGCCGGCCGACCTGGGGTGAAGCAGTCAGAGGAGTTCGACATCAAGGCCGATGTCGGCGAGATCCGCAAGCAACTGGCGTCCGATGAGGCGGTGCAGGCGGCCCTTGTCGACCTGTGGCCGCCGATCGCCGCCGAGCAACTGGTGGGCCAGTTGCTGACGTCGCCGTCGCGGCTTGCGTTCGCCGCGCCGATGTTGTCCCCGCGGCAGCGGGAGTTGTTGCTGCGCAAGGATCCCACCGCCTGGACGGTCTCCGATGTGCCGCTGCTGGACGAGGCCGCCGAGCTGCTGGGCGAGGTCGCAGCCGGCGATGCCGCGTGGGCGCGCCGCCAGGCCGAAGAGCTGCGGTTCGCGCAGGAGACGCTGGAGGCGATGAACCAGTCGGCCGCCGATCAGGAGGATTCCGGCATCGGGTTCACCCTCGGCATGATCTCGGCCGAGGATCTGGCCCGGATGAACGTCGAGGAGCGGTCGTTCGCCTCGGTGGCTGATCGGGCTGCAGCTGATCGAGAATGGACCTACGGACATGTCATCGTCGATGAGGCGCAGGAACTCTCGCAGATGGCGTGGCGGATGGTCATGCGTCGCTGTCCGCTGAAGTCGATGACGGTGGTCGGGGACATTGCGCAGACCTCCGACCCGGCGGGCGCGACCAATTGGGAGCGCACCCTGCGTCCGCACGCCAAGGACCGGTGGCGGTTGGAGGAGTTGACCGTCAACTACCGCACACCTGAGGAGATGATGGACGTGGCCGAGCCGGTGCTGGCCGCGATCGATCCGTCGTTGAAGGTGCCGGAGTCGGTACGGCGGAGCGGTTTCCGGCCCTGGGTGTTGGGGGTCGCGGCCGCAGATCTGCCGGGAGCTGTTGCTGCAGCCGTGCTGGACGAAGTTTCCTCGCACGAGCAGGGGCAGGTGGCGGTGCTGGTGCCGGCCGAGGGTGCTGCTGGCGTCCGAGCCGCGGTTGCGGCTGCGGTGCCAGGGACGTCCAACGACGCCGGGCCTGGGCACCGGGTGGCCGTGCTGACCGTTCGGGAGGCCAAGGGCCTGGAATTCGACGCGGTGATCGTGGTGGAGCCCGAGCGGATCGCCCGGTCGGGCGCGCACGGCATGGGTGACCTGTACGTTGCGCTGACCCGCTCGACGCAGCGACTGGGCGTGGTGCACTCGGGTCCGCTGCCGTCGGTCCTCTCGCGGTTGGGCGACACCCGCACCGGGGTTGCGCCGTCCGAGCCGGGTGGTTCGGATGGTTCGGTCACCGTGAACGCCGGGGGTTCGGTCGGCCTGTTCGACCTACCCGAACGCAGCTGACGACCGTGCGCTTCCAGGTCGTCCCGGCGGCGTATGTGCTCTTCGTCGACGGCGACCGGGTGCTGCTGCAGTTGCGGCAGAACACCGGCTACCGCGACGGCCACTGGGCGTGTGCCGCGGCCGGGCACGTCGAGGACGGTGAGTCGGTGTTCGAGGCGGCGGTGCGCGAGGCGGCTGAGGAGATCGGCGTCGTGGTGGACCTGGCCGACCTCGAACCGTTGACCGGGATGCACCGCACTCACGGCAACGGCCGAGCGATCGACGAGCGCGTCGACTTCTTTTTCGCGTGTCGGCGCTGGATCGGCGAGCCGCGACGCCGGGAGCCCGCGAAACAGGCTGACCTGCAGTGGTTCTCGCTCGACGATCTGCCTTCGCCCATGGTGCCCCACGAGTTGGCAGTGCTCAGCGCATTCCGCAGCGGGTGGGTTCCTCCGGTCATGACGTTCGGGTTCTGAGCATCCCTTCGCGGACTTGGCCCGTCCGATTTCCCGGAGCGGTGGGCATTGTCCGTATCAGCGGACGTCGCCGGCCATCTGGCGGGGGTGAACGGACGTGGTCTGCGACCCAGGTGGATGCGGTGGTGGGCTGTGGCGTTGCCCTGGCTGCGCCGGTACGGGCCGTGCGAAGCGCTGAGCACGTTCGGTGCGTTCGGCTGCGCCTGGTTTGCCCTGACCTTGACCGGGTCGCTGGCCGCGGCAGCGGTCGGCGGTGTCATCGGTGGGACAGTCGGGTTCTATGCGATGCCGGCCGTGCGCGCCTTCCGTAGCTACCTTGCGGTGCTCACCGGGACTCGCGGTCGCCGGCTGGTGGTGGCGCTCGGCCTGACGACGCGCAGTCTGCTGATCGAGTTCGGACCGGCCGAGTTTGTCGACAGTGCGCTGTTGCGTCCTGGGCTGTTGTATCTCGGGCCCATGGTCCTCGGCAGCCCGTTCGCGGGCTGGTTCGCGGGAAAGGTGTTGGCGGACACGGTGTTCTACGTGATCACCGGATGGTCGCTACGACGGAACCGGCGGCTGATCGAACCCGCCCGGCCGTGAGCAAGTCCGAAGTCACGCTCGGCGGATCTTGCGAGGAGCAAGCACGTTGGCGGCGAACCGGCCGATCCGCCAGGTCCGAAATGCGTCGGCGGTCAGTCCGACCGCACCACCGACAAGCGGGATCCGACGGCCGACCGCGATGGCGACCCGCTTCCCACCGACCTGCGCGATCAGCTCGGCGGCGACGATGCGCCCGATCGCTTCGTCGGTCTCGGGGTCGGGGACCTCGGCCTCGGCCAGACTGCGCGGCCCCGCCGTCAGCTTGCCCTGTTTGATCAGGTGTTTGAGACCTTCCTCGCCGACCATGCAGGCAAGTACCGCATTGCGGGTGCGGTTGTCGGCAAGGTTGTAGCCGCGCAGATGCGCGATCGCGGCCACCATGTGGCACTCGACCAGAGCCAGGCCGGCGATGTTGGCCGGGATGGTGGCTGCCGTGGTGATGATGCCGCCGATGTTGGTGAGGAAACCCTGCGCGCCGGCGAGTCGGACGTGGCCCGAGATGACCGCCTTGATGGCCTCCTCCCGGTCGCCACCGGCCAGCACGAGTTCGCGGTCGGCGGTGGTTGCGGCCCCACGCAACGGTCCGGCGCCGTCGATGGCCCTGTCCAGCGCACTGCGAATGAAGCCGGAGACGTACGCAGGAGTCACGGCCTTGGCGATGGGCGCGGCGAGATTGGTCAGCGACTTGCTCAGCTTGGGCACTCGGCTCCTCTTGGCGGGCGGATCGGACATCAGGTGAGTACCCGCTGACGTGTCGTGGCATCCGGTCGGTCGAATTCAGGGTATCGAGCGGCGGCGGGTCGGGGGTTCGACCGGTGGCCCAGATCCGGTTCGGTCTGGGCGGTGACGTACAAATGCCCCATGCACGCCTTCGTCTGCGGCCGGTGCCGTTCGAGCGTCCGCTTCGAGGATCTGACCTGTGGACAATGCGGTGATGCGCTCGGCTACCGGCCCGACCGGCTGGACATCGTCAGCGAGTCCTCCGATGACCGGCCGTTCGACGGGTGGCACAGGTGTGCGGAGGTCTCCTGGGGCTGCAACTGGTTGGTCCACGACGACGACGAGTACGCCGGCTGTGAAGCGTGCCGCCTGAATCGGAAGGTACCGCCGCGGGCGGACACGATCGCCTGGGAGCAGCTGGCGGCTGCCGCGACGGCGAAGCGCCGCCTCGTCCACCAGCTGAAGGATCAGGGGCTGCCGATCGTCAGCTACCGCGATCGGCCCGACGGCGGACTGGCCTTCGATCTGCTGTCCTCGCAGAGTGGCGACGGTCCGGTGATGATCGGGCATGCCAACGGGGTGATCTCCATCGACCTGGCGGAGTCCAACGATCAGCATCGAGAGTCGGTGCGGGTGTGGCTGGACGAGTCGTACCGGACGATGCTCGGGCACTTCCGGCACGAGATCGGGCACTACTACTGGCAGGTGCTGATTCCCGGGACTAGGTGGGAGGCGCCGTTCCGCGACCTGTTCGGAGACGAACGGGAGAGTTACAGCGAAGCGTTGCAGCGGCACTACGCCAGGGACCCGGGCCGCCCGCTGGATCCGCAGTTCATCACGCCCTACGCGTCGTCACATCCGTGGGAGGACTTCGCCGAAGTCTGGGCCCACTACCTGCACATCACCGGCACGTTGCGGACGGCGATGCACAACGGGTTGTTGCCCGAGCAGACGGTCGCGGGATCGGCGGTCCGAGCACAGATCGACGTCGCACCCGACCAGGTGGGTGAGGTGTTGCAATTGTGGGCACGATTCGCCTGGGTGTTCAACGAACTCAACCGTTCCATGGGCAAGCCGGACGCCTATCCGTTCGTCATCGCCGAGCCGGTCGCTCGCAAGTTGACGTTCGTGCACGACCTGGTTCGAGACGCTCGGCTCGAGACGCTCGAGACGCTCGGGATATCGGGAGTGAGGGAGGCTGACGACATGCCGCTCGGACGCACCGTCGCCACGTGGAACAAGAAGGTACTCAACCGGCTCACCCGACACATCGCACCGTGGATGCCTGGCTTCGGGCTGGTCGAGCATCGAGGGCGCAAGTCCGGCAAGGTCTATCGAACACCGATCAATGTCTTTCGGCGGGACGGCGGGTATGTCGCCTGCTTGACCTACGGCACGTCGGCCGACTGGGTTCGTAACGTGCTCGCTGCGGGCGAGTGCTTGCTGACGACCCGGAGGCGGACGGTGCACTTGACGAATCCGCGGCTCGAGCATGACGAGACTCGGCACTGGCTGCCCTGGGCGCCCAGGCAGATCACCGGGCTGATCAAGGCCAACGACTTCCTGTTGCTGGATGAGTGAGCCGCCCTGGAGCCATCGACATTCGTAGCGGCCCGGGTCCTGGGAGCTACGCGTTGAATCCGCCCGGTCCACAACCCACGGCAGTCCCGTCCTTGAGCCCGACGTGCCAGGATTCGTAGGCGTCATCCGGCCCGGCGACAATCGAATAGCCGTTGTCGAACACGACTGTGAGTGTCGAACTGTCCTCGTCAATCTGTGACGCGGTGATCGTGTGGAACAAGAGTGCGATCAAGGGCGGGAGTTCGTCTGGGTTGAACGGATCGATCGTCCGAAAATCCTTCTCGTTCGGTCCGAAGAGGGTGAACCTCGTCTCAAGTGTTATCAATCCAGACGTGATCGTGAATCGTACGGCTCTGCTCAGCGCTAGGACCTCGACTTCCTGGCCCGAAAGATCAATCGAGAACACTGTTCCATCCCTCCGGTACTGCATAGCTTCCGTCTTCATCGCGCGGAATGTGCGACTGATTCAGCGGTTGGTTGGCCTTGCCGTTTGCAGCGATGGCTTCGCCGTCGGCTCGCGACAGTCGCGCGTAGCCATTCGGGTAGGGGTGCCGACCCGCGACTGGGCCCATGATCCTCAGAATCCGCCCGTCGGTTCCAACCGAGTCGGGATGCTGCCACGTCCAGCCGTTTGCATTGTCCGCCACGCCTGGAACCCAACCTTTCGGAACTCCCGGTAGTTGAGGATCGTAGTCAAGCAGAAACTGTCTGTCCTCAGGCAGCTTTTCGCGCTTGGCCACCAGCCGAGCATGGAGCGGGTGGTCGACAGGCTCTGGCGGTGGCCAGTCCGGCTGCGCCGGCGCATCAGTCGAGTCTTCTGCATCGACGCTTGGGCGATCGCGATCAACGGTGCCGGAGTCGGCTAGTTCAAGGTGCTCCTCTGGTGGAGCCGACGATTGGCCCTGCAACGAGACGGGTTGTTTGGTCGAACGCGCTTCTGGGGACCGCGCTTCATTGGTGCTGGGCCTTGGTCGTCCCTTCCCGACCTGGCCAACCACTGCGGCCGCGGCGACCTGGGTCCAGTCGACATTTCCGTGGGCGGCGTCGTTGGTGGTGGAGAGCAGGTCGGTGGCCATGGCGGCTTTGGCACCGGGGACGAAGGACATTCCGGTGAGCGCGATGTCGGTCCAGTTGCCCTGGCCGGTGGTGACTTTGATCCCGGCGTCGATGCCGAAGGCCAACATGCCTGCGCCGGCGGCGACCGGCCCGGCCAGCGGGGCGAGGATGGGGATCATGGCGAGCGTGCCGGCGATGGAGGAGATCTGCTTCAGTACTGCGGACAGGGTTTGCAGAATGTCGATGTGGTCGGCGACCCAGTCGCAGGCCCTTTCCCAGAGGTGGCCGAGCCAACTGGGTGGATCGGCGAAGCGCATGGCGGTAGCCCGGTCGATGGCATCGGCGCAGGCGTTCATCGCCTGGAGGTGCTGAGCACGTAGCTGGTCGGCGGCAGACAGCGTGTTGTCATAAGCGGCGTTCGCGATGTCGGCGCTGCGGCGGGCGGTGTCGCTTACGGAGCGGTAGGTGTCGGCCGGCAGTGACTTCCCGGGCTCGAGGGTCGCGGCCTGGTGGTGTCGGTCAGCGGCGTGAGCCTTGTCGTCTGCTTCGGCTTGCCAGGCTGCGGCGTCGGAGGCAGCTGCGGATCGCCACTGCGTCCAGCCGGTGGAGCGCAGATTGCCCATCTGTGATTGCAGGTCGGCCAGGGTGGACGCGTAGCGGCGCAGGGCACCACCGACCATCGTCCACGCCTCGGAGGTGGTGTTCAGGTACGGCGGCAGATCGGAATTGATCCGTCCCCGGTAGGTATCGGCTTCGTCGCCCTCGAAGTCGGTGGGGGCCAGACCGCGCAACTCGCCGGCGACGCTGCCGGCGTCGCCGGCGAACCTGGTCCAGATCTCGGCGGACGCGCCGATCGCTGCCGGGTCCCCGCGCAACGCAAACGCCTGCTCCGCGAACGCCCCCACGTTGCCCATGCCCGGGACGGTAGAACGATCCCGCAGAGCGCTCCCAAGTTGTCCACAGGTGGTGGAACCGGACCTGCTCGGTTGTCCACATCCACGTCGGGGGGACCGCCAATGTGCGATGGTGGTGCACCTTTCGGCGCCGGAGGGCGGACGGCCATGCGCGGCCGTACCGCGAGTCAGCCCAGCGGCCCGAAGAACGTCCGGAGATCATCCACCAGATCAGCGGGCGCTTCCATCGCCGGAAAGTGTTGGCCGTGCGGGAACTCTGCCCAATGGGCATCCTCGGGCGCCGGCACCAGGCGACGGACGGTCTCGTCGGCGCCGAACACCGCAAAGCCTTGCGGGCACGTCGGAGGGGCGCCCCAATCCGACGAATGCGCCTGCTCGTACAGGGTGTGCGCCGCGGAAGCGCCGCTATTGGTGAACCAATACAGGCTCACCGTGGTGAGCAATTGGTCGACAGGTACCGGCAGATCGGTCCACTCCTCGACCTTCTCGGCGATCCAGGCAAGCTGTAGGACGGGTGAGTCGGCCAGGCCGTATCCGATCGTCTGCGGCCGGGTGTTCTGGATCGCCAGATATCCCGACCCATCGGTGCTGAACCGAGCCATCCGCTGCAGGATCAGCGCATCGATCGGATCCTTCTCGTCCAGCCGATCCGCCATGCCCGGGATGAAGGTCGCGGTGTTGGCCGCGGTCAGCGGATCGGTGACCACGTGCATCCCGACGACATGGTCGGGGTCGAGAGCGGCCACGGCGCCGGACACTCCCGCTCCGACATCGCCGCCGTGCACGCCGTAACGGTCGTAGCCGAGGCGCCCCATCAACTCCATCCAAGCCCTCGCGGTTCGGGCCATGGTCCAGCCGGTGTCGGCGAGCGGGGTCGAGAAGGCGTATCCGGGCAGCGAAGGAATGACCAGGTGGAAGGCAGGACCGGTGTCGGGGCGCGTCAACGGGGCGATGAGCTGACCGAACTCGGCCACAGAGCTGGGGAAGCCGTGGGTGAGCAGCAGAGGGAGAGCGTCGTCGCGTTCGGCCCGAACGTGTAGGAAGTGGACGGGCTGACCATCGATCACGGTGACGTACTGGGGATGCGCGTTCAGGTCGGCTTCGTGGCGACGCCAGTCGAAGTCGTTTCGCCAGCGCGCTGCGAGGCTTTGCAGATCGGCCAGCGGGATGCCTCGCGACCAGCCCACGCCGTCGAGCTCGCCCGGCCA
Organism: uncultured Actinomycetota bacterium; assembly: GCA_963834185.1. Classification (GTDB taxonomy): domain Bacteria; phylum Actinomycetota; class Actinomycetes; order Mycobacteriales; family Nakamurellaceae; genus Nakamurella. The sequence goes on along the minus strand of CAWIAR010000008.1, from coordinate 68,675 downwards.
GCGAGTGTGATCCAGGCGGTGGTGCAGATCGGTGATCGCCTCCTCCGAGATGTCGATGCGGAACGGGTGGACGGCCTGGGTGTGAGTCATGGCTCCACGGTAGGGACGATTGAGGAAGGCTTCGTTCCTAAATTCCTGACAGGATCGTTCGATGTTGGAAACCTCGGCGCGGTTGCTCCGGTTGCTCACGCTGCTGCAGTCCCGGAGATGGTGGACCGGTGCCGAGCTCGCGGAGCAGCTGGCCGTCACCTCGCGGACTGTTCGAGCTGACGTCGAGCGCCTTCGGCGGCTCGGCTATCCAGTGCAGGCGGTCAGGGGTCAGGCAGGCGGGTACGAACTCGGCCATGGCGGCAAGCTGCCGCCGCTGCTTCTCGACGACGACGAGGCTGTTGCCATTGCCGTGGCGCTTCGAACGGTTGCGGTCGGTTCGTTGGCCGGTCTGGAGCAGGCCACGCTGCAGGCGCTGACCAAGCTGACGCAACTGACGCCGGCCCGGCTTCGAACGCGGATCTCCGCGCTGAGCGATTCCCTGCTGGCCGTGCCGTTCCGTGGACCTCGAGTCGATCCCGACGTGCTCGTCGCCATAGCAATGACGATCCGGGATCACGAGGAATTGCGGTTCGAATATCGAAGCCACACAGCAGAAGTCACGCGTCGGCAGGCCGAGCCCTATCGATTGGTGACGTTTCACCGCCGGTGGTACCTGTTCGCCTGGGACGTCGGTCGCAGCGACTGGCGGACATTTCGAGTGGACCGGATGGTGCCGCGGACCCCCAATGGCCGCAGGTTCACACCCAGAACGCTGCCCCCGGACCGCGAGATCACTGAGCGGGTGGCTCGCGGCGTCCAGGTGGCGCCGTGGCATTACCGAGCGCGGGTGACCGTCCGCGCCGCCGAGAGCGCGGTGCGGGAGCGGCTACCGGTCCCGGTTGACCTGGAGGTCCTGCCGGGGGATAGCTGCAGGGTCGAACTCGGTTCGGATGACCCCGCCATGCTGGCCAAGCACTTGGTGATGTTGGACGCCGACTTCACGGTTGAGGACGCACCGGAATTGATCGACGAGCTCCGCGCGCTTGCGGCCCGACTGCAGCGCGCGGTGGACGATTCGACCTGACGCATCGGACCCCAGGAGTTGTCCACAGAGGCTCCCGACCGTGTCTACGACGTGCGATAGTGGCGGCTTCCGAACCCGCGGCGACCTGGCGCGGAGCGGGAACGGCAGGTCGGGCCCGCAGGCACGGCGGTATTTGTCCGGTTGCGATGACGGAGCGAATCCTTACGTTGCGAATCCGACCGAACACTGTCCGCAATGCCGAGGATCAGTCAAGATGCACCTGAACGTCGGTCAAGGGGAGGGTAGATGCGGGCCGGGAGTACAGGCATTCGCCGGCGGGCGCTAGTCAGCATCGTGGCGATGGGCCTTGCTGTTGCGCTCGCTGCCTGCACCTCCGATCCACCTCAGGCGCTGACCACCACCTTTCCGACGACCTCCGGATCGTCGACTCCCGGTTCCTCGGCCTTGTCCACGCCCGCGACAGCGAGCCTGCCGACCCAAGCCTCGGCCTCGCCGTCGAACGGAGGAACTGGCTCTCCGAGCTCACCGACGCACGGGTTCGAGTGCGCCAACGTCGCGCACATCCACGACGAAGACGACCAACGATCCACAGACGAGCCAGAGCAGCAGAACGAGCACGTCGTCGAAGCCCGGAACGGTCGGAGGCAGCAAGACCAGCCAACTGGGACCGTCGGTAGGTCAAACCGTCACGACTGGGGTCACATGAAGCCGCGGACCGCGCGGCCATCGAGAAGCAGTGGATTGCGTTCTGGGATATCTACGCGGCGTTGATCAAGATACCCGCAAGGGCTCGTCAGCGAAGCTGCCCTAGCGTAGTGGCCGGCGACCAGTTCTGATCCAGACGTTGGTCATCAGACGCCGCAGCAGTTCGATGAGAAGGGACTTGGACAAGTGCGGAACGATCGAACACAAGTGTACTGGACCGTGCCAGTTGGCGACGAAGATACGTGCAGTCACGTTGGCGACTGCATGGACCAAAGCAATTTCGGTTCATACGACATCAAGACCGGGAAGAAGAAGACGGTACGGGACGAAGTGAAGTCAGATTTTCACGGGATCCTCGATCGAGTCCCGATGGGCTTGGCGGCGTCCAGATATCCAGGTTGTGCTCGATGACGGGTGTACGGCATGATGCGAGGGCTCTCATCGCCGCGCTAGCCCTCGTCGCAACATGGACAGCCCCCGCTCACCCCCTCGAGCAATTCGGCGGACTGACACCGAGCTAATCGTCGAAACGTCAGGCGACCAGGGTGATCTCACGTCTGGCCACGTTCGAACTTGACCAGACGCCATCACGGCGGTAAATCTGGCTCACGCATCAGATCAACGCGCGAGCGCCTTCTTCGGAAGAAGTCGAGCTCGTCACGCAAGGCGATACGACCGATCCTGACCCTGTGTACTTACATCCGCAGTAGACGACCGTCTCATGGGGGAGATCGCGATCGCCTGGACGGCCAGGACCCATCGACCGGAACGCTTATATCGTGTCTATTGTCCAGACGCGATTGAGCTTAGGCATCTGACGATCTGGTTGTCACGCTTCCAGGGGTACGCTGGGCGACGACCGGCGAAGCGCCTCCGCTGGTCCACCCCCACCAGACCCAGCCGTTCTCGCCCAGCAAGCTTACACGCGATTGAAGCACCGCCGCCGGTTCTGCACTTCGGCCCCACGCCGGACAAAGCCTCGGTGAACTACCCGGTGTGGCTTTGGGTCGATGATCCTGGGCCATTGACGGCTTCGGTGAGCCTGCGGGGGGTCACCGTCGACGCGGTCGCGACGATCTCGACAGTGACCTGGACGATGGGAGAGCCAGGGAGCGAGTCGGTGAAGTGCGACGGCGTCGGAACCGAGCCGGATGAAAGTGACCTGGCGAATGCCGAGCCGACGTGCGGCTACACGTACAAGTTGCGCTCGACGAAGGAACGAACCAACGGCGCCGCGAAGTGGCCGGTCACGGCGACCGTCGACTGGACCGTGAACTGGACGTCGAACGTCGGACCGTCCGGAACTCTGGCCCTGCAGACCAATGGCGCGACCAACCTGACCGTGGGCGAGTGGCGATCCGTCCTCGTCGCCGGCAACGGCGGCAACTGACCGGTCGCCGCCAGTTCCCGACCAGCCGAGTCAATCCGTCCCCGACTCCATGGCTGCATCATCGAGTCGCTGATCGTCGGGATTCGTCGCGCCGAGTTCGCGAATGGACTCCGCCCCGCCGCGCTCCAAATGCCCGACCAGGGTCTGCTGCGCATCCAGTTGTCCGAGGCCGGCGTAGAGCTCCAGCTTCGACCGGGAGTCGGCAATGTCCAGATTGCGCATGGTCAGTTGCCCGATCCGGTCTGTCGGGCCGAACGCAGCGTCTTCCGTGCGCTCCATCGAGAGCTTCTCCGGGTGGTAGCTCAGCGCCGGCCCCGTCGTGTCGAGGATTGAGTAATCGCCGCCGCGCCGAAGCCTGAGTATCACCTCGCCGGAAACCGCGTTGCCCACCCAGCGCTGCAGCGCCTCGCGCAGCATCAGCGACTGCGGCTCGAGCCACCGGCCCTCGTAGAGCAATCGGCCCAGCCGGCGACCCTCGACGTGGTACGTCGAAATGGTGTCCTCGTTGTGGATGGCGTTGACCAGCCGCTCGTAGGCGATGAACAGCAGCGCCATGCCCGGCGCCTCGTAGATGCCGCGGCTTTTGGCCTCGATGATCCGGTTCTCGATCTGATCGCTCATACCCAGCCCGTGCCGTCCACCGACCGCGTTGGCCTCGCGCACCAGATCGACGGCTGACTCGAACTCCTGGCCGTTGATCGCCACCGGCCGGCCCCGGTCGAACCGCACCGAGACGTCCTCGGGTTCGATCGCCACGCCCGCGTCCCAGTGCGCGACGCCCATGATCGGATCGACGATCTCGACCGACGTCGACAGCAACTCAAGGGTCTTGGCTTCGTGCGTCGCTCCCCAGATGTTCGCGTCGGTCGAGTACGCCTTCTCCGCACTGTCCCGGTAGGGCAGACCGTGCTCCACCAGCCACTGCGACATCTCTGCGCGTCCGCCCAGTTCGTCGACGAACCGCTCATCCAGCCACGGCTTGTAGATGCGCAGTCGCGGGTTCGCCAGCAGCCCGTAGCGGTAGAACCGCTCGATGTCGTTGCCCTTGTATGTCGAACCGTCGCCCCAGATGCTGACGTCGTCGTCGAACATCGCCCTGACCAGGAGCGTCCCGGTGACCGCTCGGCCCAGCGGCGTGGTGTTGAAGTAGGGCAGGCCGCCGGACCTGATGTGGAACGCGCCGCACACCAACGCGACCAAACCCTCCTCGACCAGCGCAGCCTTGCAGTCGACCACGCGGGCGATCTCCGCGCCGTAGGCCACCGCGCGGTCCGGGACGCTGGACAGGTCGGGCTCGTCGTACTGGCCGAGGTCGGCGGTGTAGGCGCAGGGCACAGCACCCTTCGAGCGCATCCAAGCGACCGCCACCGAAGTGTCGAGGCCGCCGGAGAACGCGATGCCGACCCGCTCGCCGGCGGGCAAGGACGTCAGGACTTTGGACACCCGGGCAGCCTATCGACCCGGTCCGGTGGTACCCCGACCGTCCCTAGCACCCTTGGTTCTTGCCGCCCCACACGTGTCGGAGACCATCGCTACTGTGGGGTGAAGGGCTGTTGCCCACGATGAGCAGGGGAGTCAGCGATGCGCCGCGTCGATCACAGCAGGTATCCGTGGCACCGTCTCCGGGTCGGTGGTCACGGTTCCCGGCGGCTGTCGCGGTGGCACCGACTCAGGCCGAACATCTGATCCTGGTCGGCATCGGTCGGCGTCACCGCGACCAGCACCCAATAGGCCACCGGGCTTGGCCAACGGCCGGTCAGTCCAGCAGGCCCCTGATGTCGTCGGCGGTGAGCGCGGCACCGAACACATCGCCACCGTCGATCACCCGGGCGAACAATTCGCGCTTGCGCTCCTGCAGCTCGACCACCTTCTCCTCGATCGTCCCGGTCGCGACGAGCCGGTACACCATGACCGTCCTGGTCTGCCCGATACGGTGCGTGCGGTCAACTGCCTGGGATTCGGCCGCGGGGTTCCACCACGGGTCGAGCACGAAGCAGTAGTCCGCCTCGGTCAGGTTCAGACCGAATCCGCCGGCCTTGAGGCTGATCAGGAACACCGGTGCCGCGCCGGACTTGAAGTCCGCGACGAGCGCCCCTCGATTGCGGCTGGACCCGTCCAGATAGCTGTACTCGATGCCCGCTGCTTCGAGCCGTTTGCGAACCAACGCGAGGTAGCTGGTGAACTGACTGAACACCAGCGCCCGGTGACCCTCGGCGGCCAGCTCGCGCAGCTGCTCGACGAGCAGGTCGAGCTTGGTCGAATCGACGTCGGCGTAGTCGTCGTCGATCAGCGAGGGATCCAGTGCCAATCGGCGCAGCAGGGTCAACGACTTGAGAATGGCGATCCGGTGCTGGTCGGCATCCTCGTCGAGGAGCTTGAGTACCTTCGCCCGTTCGCGCTGCAGGTGAGTCTGATAGATCTTGCGGTGTCTGGGCGACAGGTCGACGGCCAGCACCTGCTCCTGCTTCGGCGGCAGCTCGGGCGCGACCTGCGCCTTGGTCCGCCGCAGCATCAGCGGGCGGACCCGTCGGCGCATCCGGTCCAACAGCTCCGCATCGCCGCGCTCGATCGGACGTCGGTACACCTGGGTGAAAGTGTCTGCATTGCTGAACAATCCAGGTGCCGCGAGAGTCAGCAGCGCCCAGAACTCCATGAGGTTGTTCTCCAGCGGCGTCCCGGTGATCACGAATTTGACGTCGGCGTCCAGGTCTCGCGCGCAGCGGTGCCCGCGAGACTGATGATTCTTGACCGACTGGGCCTCGTCCAGGATCAGCGCCGACCACGGCAACGCCCGATACGCCGCCGCATCGATCCGGAACAACGTGTACGAGGTGACCACGAGGTCAGCGCCGACAGCCTGTTCCGCCAGGGACACCGCACTTTTCGCACTCGAACGATCGATCACGACGACTCGCAGGCTCGGCGCGAACCGCGTCACCTCAGCCAGCCAGTTTCCCACCACGGACGTTGGCGCGACCACCAGCGCCGGGTTCCCCAGACGGCCCTGGTCCTTGGCTCGGCAGATTGCGGCCAGCGTCTGCACGGTCTTGCCAAGGCCCATGTCATCGGCCAACACCCCGCCGAGCCCGTGGGTCCACAGGAAGTCCAGCCAACGGAAGCCGTCGCGCTGATACGGCCGGAGTTCTGCGGTCAGCGAAGGCGGGGTAGGCGGTGCCGGAACGGACTCCAACGCCAGTAGGCCGTCGACGGCTGCCGACCACCGTTGGCTCTGTACGTAGGTCGGGCCGAGGTCGGTCAGTTCGCGCCAGAGTCCGGCCTGGTGCGCGGAAACCTTCAGCCCGCCGCGGGACGACTTGTCCTGCAACGCCTGTGCCTCGTCGATCAGGGCACGCAGCTGATGCAACTCCGCCCGGTCGATGTCGAAGTACGAACCGTCGTCCAGCATCACCTGCTTTTCGCCCTTGACCAGGGCGGTGAACAGCAGAGCGAAGGGCACGTGCCGGCTGTCGATCGTCACCTCGACCCGGAGATCGAACCAATCCCGCCGGTCCGAATCGCTGATCGAGGAGGTGACGACGAGCTCACCGTCGAGGAAGCTGATAGTCGGCGGGCACACCGACCGTGGTCACCCGAACGCCGCAGGCCTCGAGCGCCGACAGTCCCTCGGCCAGCGTGGCAGTGCGCAATCCGGTCAGCGTCTGATGGGCGACCAGCCCGCCGTGAGCGGTGAGCAGCGCGGCCAACGCCGGCGGCAGCGAGAGATTTTGCAGCAGAGCGCGTTCTGCGTGCGGATCCCGCACGGCGTGTGGATCTGCCGGGTCGTCGAGCGCCGAGCGCAGGGTGCGACCGTCGAACCGGTAGGCGTAGTGCCAGATCAGATCGGCAGTGTGCCCGTGCCCGAACACGACCCGCAGCTCCAGCAGCGGCGGCTCGAGGGTCGGTGCGTCGATCGTGCCGTCCGCGGATCCGACCGTGACGTGGGCGGCAAGCCTGCGGAACTGAACACGGCGGAACCGGGGGATCTCCGACTCCGGCACGGTGACCGGGGGCGACTGCAGCATCCGGGCCAGCGAGATCGGAACCGGGTTGGACAACGGAGCGAGCAGAAGTCCTTCTGGCTCCGCCGGCAGGAACATGCCGTGTGCGGGGTCGCCCAGGAATGTGATCTCGTGCAGAGGCAGCGGCCGCCCATCCAGCACCAGCGACGGCGTCAACACCGCGGGACCCGACGCGGCGGAGACGTCGATGCTCGCCTCGGCCGACTGGCCGGCCACCAGCACCGGCCGACCGGACACGTCCACCAACTCGACCCCGGCGGCGGCCAGCTCATCGAGCAGGGGCCAGAGTCGCGGGCCGAGTTCGTCAGCGTGCACGGGCCGATCGGGCGCGCCGAAGTTTCGCGGGTCCCATCGGGTCTCGCGGGCGATGCGCAGCAGCGCCGCCCGATGAGCGGGATCCGGTCCTGGCCACCCGTACGCCGGGCGATCCAGTTCGCGCCAGCTCACGCCGGTGCGTACCCATCGTCCCGAGCGCCCGCGCATCACCGGTCGCAGCACCAACCCGTTGGTGGCGTAGTGACGCCCATGACCCAGCGTCAACTCGAACTGAAGCGCCAGCGGCACCTCCGGGGTACGTGCCGGAGGTTCGGCCGGCGGCAGCGCGGCATCGAGAATTCGCTCCCAATCGCCCGGATCCGGCACTGCGACAAGGTGTCGAGCGGTCGCGCCCTGCTCGGCATCCCTGGCGTGCAGCAACACCGCTGCCACGTGCTTGCAGTTGATGGCGACCGGACAGGTACAACGCCCGGAGACCTGCACCGAAGCCCCTGGCGTGGCGTGTTGGATCGCTACGACGGTGCTGTATGTGCGCCCTCCGGTGCCGCGGACCGTGCCGACAACGGACCTGCCGCGCGCAGCGGTGACGTCGACGACCCGATCGTCCTGCACGTACGCCCACCCGCGCTCGACCGAGGCATCGCCGAGGGCACGCCGCAGCGCCGCGTCGGTCACCTCGGCGAGCCAGTCTGCGGTCATGCCTCGGGACGTTACGACCGTGCTCCGACAATCACGGTGGCAACGCGCCCGCACCGATGGACGGGTCGCGTCACCGCAGGTCAGGGCGTTGGTTCGAGGCCTAACTCTGAACTGCAGACTGGAGGGGCCGGCCGGCCCGTACCCCGCGGGCTCGGCTACCGGCGGCCGACCATGGTCGCGACGTCCACCTCGTTGCCTTCGGAGTCGGCCAAGGTCCACCACATCGGCGCGCGCTCGTCGTACACCACCCGGCCGCCGGCGGCCAGGGCCGCGTCGACCCGCGCACGCGCCTGGTCGTGCGGCACGGCGACGTCGACGTGGATGCGATTGCGACCGGTGCGCGGGACGTCCATGTCCTGGAACCAGATGCCCGGGTTGCGGCCACCGGGATCGACCACGTCCTCGTCGCCGCGTACTTCGTATCCCAGTACCGCCCGCCAGAACGGCATCACCTGGGCGCTGACATGCGCGTCCAGGGCGAGGTTGACCACCTGCACAGCTGTCGGATCGGCCTGGATGCCCAGGTCGTTTGCTGCCTTGGAGATCTCGCGCGCGAGCGAGACATCTCGATCGGTCAGGCTCAACGAATCGTGGGTGGACAGCCGGACGGTCACCGCCTCGTACCGCAGGTCGACGTCGGGGTGGTGGCCGGCAACCTCCGCAAGCCGCCCGATGGCCTCGACGAATCGGACACCGGCCGCGAAGGAACCGGTGCGGAAACAGGCGTGGCCGCCCTCGAACAGGGCCCGCCAGCCGAGATCACCGACGGCTGCGTCGAACTCGTCCGGCGTGAACCGGGTTGTCATGACCGGCCCGAAACGGATGCCGACGTCCGGTCCACGGCCGATGCGATCACCGAAGCCAGGTCGTCAGGACGACTGAACTGGGGCCAATGGCCCGTCGCCAGGTCCACGTACTCGACATCGCTGAACTTGCGGAACTCCTGAACCGGAGGCTCACCCGCCTCGATCCATGCTTGCAGTTGGGCCGCGCTGAACTCGGTGCAGACCATCGTGACCGGAACGGCGAAGCGCCGCTCGTCGGACAGGGTCTGGGTGCCGCGGGCTACGCCCTCGGGTGTGGGAACAGCACTCTCGCGGAAGCGCGACCGTTCCGCCTCATCGAGCCCGTCGAGTTCCTCATCCTCGAACTCCGACCAGGCGGGCAGCGGTATCTCGCCGCCGGACGCCAGGTAGCCGCCGATCAGGATGTCGCCGTCCTCGGCGGGGAACCCGCCGATGTAGATGGCACGGGCGACGCGATCCGGCCGTGCGTCCACCGCTGCATAGGCCAGGGCCGCGCCCATCGAATGGCCGACCACGGCCACCGGGTCGCCCGCCGGCACCGCGTCGATGGCCGCTGTCACTGCGGCGACGTGGTCGGCCAAGGTCACCGACGAGCGGTCGGCGGCGAGCGACTCCAAACCGGGCAGGGTGAGCGGGTGCGGTCGGTGCCCCGCTCGCTGAAGTGCCGGCACCACGCGACTCCAGGATGAACCGTCGAGCCACATGCCCGGGATCAGAATGATGTCCATCTCGTGGTGCCTCCGTGGTGTTCGATGTCCGGCGCGCTATGATCCAACTACTTCGATCGATCCAAGCTAGCGGAATGATCCAACAATGTCGAGCATTCCCGACTACCAACTCGAGGACCTGCGCATCGTGGGGTCGAGAGTGGAGTTGCGCGCCCTGGCCGACGGGCTTCGGGACCTGCTGCTCGAGCTCATGCTGGAGCGGGCGGCGACCGTAAAAGAGTTGGCGGCGGCCGTGGGCAAGGCGAAGAGCACGGTTGCGTACCACGTCGGAGTGCTGCACGACGCCGGCCTGATCAAAGTGGTGCGTACTCGGCAGGTCCGAGCGATCGAGGAGCGCTTCTACGGCCGCACTGCGCGTGTGTTCTATATCAGCGGTGTGCTCTCGGCCGAGCAGGTGGGCGATGTCGCTGACCTCAACGACATCGCAGTGGCAGCGCGCGAATCACTTCCGGCGCAGCAGGACGATGATCTGAGGGCAATCCTCCGGCACGCCAGGATCTCCCGGCCGCATGTGCGGGAGTTCTGGAAGCGGGTGCTGGACTTGGCAGCGGAATTCAGTCAGCTACCGCGGCAGGGCGAGCAGACCTACGGATTCGTAGCGGGGCTGTACCCGACAGAATTCCCGACATTGGCTGCCCCGGCGGGCGGAGACGAGCAGCACGAAGCGCGCTGAACGACTCAGGGGACCAAGACGAAACCGGTGGCCCAGCTGGTCTTCCCGGCCGCAGCAAGGGTGATGGACAGGAAGCCGAGGGCCTCCAGTTCCCGAGCACGGTTCAGCGAACCTGCATCCACTCCGCGCAGCCCACCCTGGTCGACCAGTTCGATCAGCGCGCTCTTGGCGTCCGCGTCGTCGCCCGCAACGAACACGGCAACGTCCTGACCGGCGACCTGACGGGCGACCAGTGCAGCTCCGAATGATGCGTTGAAAGCCTTGAGAACGTTCGCTTCTGGGAGGCGCGCCGCAATCTGGGCGGCCGCAGAGGAGTCGGCGGGCACCATCAGCCCGTCGAACGAGGTGAAGTCGACCGGATTGGTGATGTCGACAACCGTCTTGCCCGCCAGTTGCACGTCGACGGCGTCGAGCACCTCGTCGACGGCACCAAAGGGGAGTGCGAGGACGACGATGTCGCCGGTGATGGCGTCGTCGAGAGTGGCAGACGTGCCGTTGATCCGTTCTGCCAATGCTTCTGCCTTGGCCCGGTCTCGGTCGATGATCTGGGTGCCCGTGGCGCCCGGAGAGAGTATGTCGGCTATCACGTTTCCCATGGTGCCGGTGCCGATGATGCTGATGGTGGTCATCGCAGGCCTCTCGTGAAGTGGGTGCTGATCACTCCAGTCCTACACCGAAATAGTTGAAGGTTCAAATATCAGCTGGAGCGAGCAGCAAACCCCCAGATCATTGGGACCAGGAACGCGTCCAGCGCGGTCGACGGAGTCCGGACCCGGCGAGCGGCCGCAGCCAGTTCGGCCCCTGCCGCGGCGATCAGGCAGGGATCGCAGCACGCGGTCGCGGCACCCGAAATGAGTCGACCAGAGTGGGGGGTTCCAGGCGATCGGCGCCCGGGCGGGCCGCCCAGCGCGGTCCCACGACCGATGCACCTGGATCAGTGCAGTCGGAGTGCGCGCTACGCCCATCGCTCGTCAGCCGGCGGCTGGTCGCTCGAAGGATAGCGCCGACATCAGGGCGGTCGCCGCCCACCAGCGATCCTCGTCATAGTCCTCGAATTCGGCGCCGTCATCGTCGTCCACAGACTCTTCATCAGGGAACGCGCCGCCTTCTGCCAGCTGACGAGCGGCCTCGGCCACCGCGTGTTCCAACGTCTCGGGGTCCATGCCCGCGACGAGTTCGGCCAGTTCGTCGGGAATCTCCAGGCGTGCATCGAGGACTTCGTCGATCTCGGCCAGGATCTCGATCAATGACTCGGCGCGGTCGTCCGCCACGGGCTCGATTCCACCGAAGGCCCGAAGCTCCGCCCCGACCGGGAGCAGGCGCGCACACAGCCGTCGGCCCGGCCGGATCGGGTCCATCTCCGGGAGGCCGCTGACCTCGATCGCGTCGCCGGATCTGAGGTCGCGAAGGAGCACATTGGCCTCGGCCCCCACACCTTCGATTGCATAGACCGAACGGCTGATCGCCATCCACGCCCTCGCCAGATCGAGATCGGCGTCCGGCAGCAGCTCCCTGCGCTGAGCGACGAACTCCTCGAGCCCTCCACCCTCGAACAGCGCCAGATCGGTCACGAGTGGCTCGTTCTCGAGCGCCTCCAGCAATCCGTCGCCATCCGGGTCGTTCCGCTCGGGCTCCCTGATCGCTGCGAGGTCGAGAAGCAGCGGTTGGAAAGGCGCCTCGTGCACGAACGACGTCGCTTTGAAGTACAGCCATCGCGCACGGTCGCCCGTGGACATCGCTGTCGGACGATTCAGATGACACTGCTTGAACTTTCGGCCGGAGCCGCACCAACAGAGCTCGTTCCGTCCGAGTTGAGGGCCGACCACCGGCTCGAGCGATTCGAGCAGTTCGAGCATCGGGTCATCATCAGCGACCTCTGCCCTGCGCAGGAGGCTGATGGCGCGCTCACGCTCCCCGCGATCCGAGGCGATGTCGGCGAGATCCAGGAGAGCAGGCCGATACCGCGGGTCGAGGTCGACAGCGGCCTGGAAAACGCCCTCCGCCCGGACCATCTCACCCGACCTGCGCAACGCCGTTCCCTGCAACCAGAGCAGCGCCGGCCGGGCGCGGGGTGGCGCCACGGTCCGCTGCTGGTCGACCCACAACGTCAGGCTGTCAGCCGCGTAGACATCGGCCTTCAACACCTGAACGGACAGCGCCGAGGCCACCTCGCTGGCGTGCAACGCTCCCAACACGGTGGCGGTTGCCGTTGCGATGACCTGCAGGCGCTCCGCTGAGCTGGGCAGCTTCTCGGCGAGCACCGCGTTGGCCCGTATCTCGCTCCCGAGTTCGACAATTGCCCTGGCCATGTCCACCGGAAGGCCGTGGATCGATTGAATCGCTTCGACGTCGCCGGAAATGAGCCAACCGTGTACGTCGAACCCCGTCGGCGCGAGATAGTCACCCCAGACGGCCAGTCCAGCGGACTCGACGATCTCGCTCAGTGGCGCCAACGGCGAGGCGAACAATGCCGGGTCATCGGCGCACAGCTGGCACACGGCCCCGAACAGGAAGAGGGGCCTGACTTCGCCGTCATCGTCCCGTACCGCGCTGCGCAATCTCTCGATCAAGGTCGAAGGTGTTGCTTCCGGCTCGGTGCGCAGATCCAGGGCCGCCCCACCGGAAATGACGCGAAGCCCGATCAGGTCGCTCGGTCCCGCTCCGGCCAACTTTCCGGACGCAACCGGAAACGCTCCGCCCTCGGCCACGCCTGGACCATCATGGATGACATCGGTGGCAGTGCCATCTATCTCGAACAGGTCAGGACCATCGGTGAGCATCGCGAGCGGCGTGAGGTCGGGAGAGATGCCAAGAAGATCATGCTCGATCTCGTTGGCGGAGAGTCGATGCGTGAAGATCTTCCCGGACAGAACGACCCGAACGTCGGCCAGTCGGCCGTCCGGGAGGTCCCACACCAGGGGAAGGTACTGGCGATCCCGCAACTCTTCCAGGTCCTCGGCGGCCAGGGCCATGCCCGACGCTGCGAGCCGGGCCAGCACGTCGTCGCCGGCCAGCGGTCCGTTCCGCAGCGCATCCGTCACGGCCTGAGCGACCGTTTCGGCCAGGACTGGTTCGGTCATGCCGCCACTATGCCAAGCCCGGCCGCGCCGGCGTTGACGCTTGAGGTTGTGAACGGCCGCGTTGTGCTCTGCTGAGCAGGTAATTGTGGATGATTCGAACTGCTGTCGGTACGTTGCTCTATCCTTGTTGCATGTTCGTCGCGACGGTGTTCCGGGGCTCGCGGGCCTGGGTGTTCGACCCTGCGCGCCGGCCCGGAATGCCGACGCTGCGGCTGGCCGTATCGACAGCCTGCGGCTCGGCGGTTCGCCAAGCTGCGTGGGGCGACTGCCGAACCGGCCCGCAGCGGGTGCTGTTGCTTCCCGGTCAAACCGAAGCTGATGTGATCGATCGAATCAGGGGCACCGAATTCGGCGAACCCGGGTTGCCGCAACATGAGTCAGGATCGCCGGGTGGCGGCGCTCCGGTCGGGTGGACTGATGCGGTGCTCGATCTTGCGTTGTGGCGGGGACGGATCAATGGCCTGGCCATCGACCCGGCCCGAGCGCCGGAATTGCTCGCCGCGTTGCGCTCCCGCCCGGACACGCTCGCCGGCCCAGCGGGCTCGTGCTCACCGACCGTGGTCAGCGGGTTGTTGGCCAACGCCGAGGCCTTCCCCGGCCATCCCGGGCTGAGCGACCAGCGACAAACCGGAGCCGACTATCCGACCTGCGTGGCGAACCTGGATTCGCAGTGGTCGCACGCTGCCGCGGTCATGGACGGGTTGGTGGCGCGACGACGGTTGATGGCGTCGCTGGCTGCCGACGAGGCCCGAGATCTGGACTTGCTGTCCCGCGAGTACCCGGGAGTGGACCAGTTCCTGGCCACCGAGGTCGGCCGTGCCCTGGGCATGACGGATTCCAAGGCCGGACGGCTCGTCGACCGAGCGCAAACCCTTGCCCGTCGGCTGCCCGTCACGCTCCATGCCCTTGGCGCCGGGCGGATCTCGGTAGACGCAGCTGATGCGGTGCTCGCCGCCACGGCTGAGACCACCGACGGCGTTGCTGCGGCCGTCGAGGCCGCTGTCATTCCCACGGCGGTCGGCCGCACCTATCAGCAAGTGCATCAGTCCTGTGCCTACCGGGTCGCGCGCTTGGACGCGGAAGCAAGCCGCCGTCGGCACGAGAAGGCGGTGAGACAAAGACACGTTCGGCGGCGGGTGCTGGAGGATGGGATGGCCGAACTCGCAGTCATCTCGACCGCGCAGGACATTGCCGCGATCTGGCAAGCATTGACCGCCTTCGCCGACCATGCGAAAGCCGCCGGCGACGGCCGCGACATGGGCAACCGGCGGGCGGACGCCTTGGTCGAATTGTGCATCGGCGCGCTCGATCGGTTCGCTGGTTGGGAGTCCGCAGCGTCGGCGACGCAGCCGGAGTCTGTCGGTGCGACCGCTGCCCGACGGACCCGACGACATCGCACCCGCAAGAGGCGGGCCCAGGTGCGGGTGACGATGCCGCTGTCTGCGCTGCTCGGCGGGGGTGCGCCGGCCTGGCTGGAAGGGCATGGGTGGATCACTGGTGCACAGGCGAGGCAGATCGCCGCCGACGCCGAACTCACCCGGCTGGTCTGCGACCCGCTGACCGGCTTGGTTGTCGATGCGGGCCACACCGTGTACCGACCTCCCGAGGTGCTCGCTCGAGAGGTCCGTGCTCGAGACCAGACCTGTGTGATGCCCGGATGCCTGCGACCGGCTGACCATTGCGATCTCGATCATGTCGTGCCAGCACGACCCGATCGACGCACCCGCAAGCCAACTGATGGACCGACTGACAGGACCAACCTGGCACCGGACTGCCGGCACCATCATCTGTGCAAGGACGGCATGGGTTGGGACGTAGTGCGACATCCGGATGGCTCCTACACCTGGACGTCGCCGCTCGGACGCACGTATACCCGCGAGCCGGTCGACCTGCTCGGCCGGCCGGAGTACGCGGCAGGACGGCCTGATGTGGACCAGGCGGCGGGCGGGTACACCGAGCAGGACCCGGCGGACCAGGGCGCAGGCGACCCACGCGGGGTTCCAACGCCCGGGGACCCAAGGCCGGGGGACCCCGGGCACGGGGATCCCGGGCACGGAGATCCAGGGCACGGGGATCCAGGGCAGCGCGACCGCGCTGAGGGGGACCAGGTGAACGGGAACCCACTCGATGACGACGCAGCCTGGGAGGAGGCGGACTGGCGTACCGGGATCCGGCGCGCACGCGAGATCGCCGCGATCCAGCGGCAGAGGTCACGGCCGAAGCCTGAGTCCGACGAACCGCCACCGTTCTGAGCTGGAACTGTCCCGGATCCGACCCGACCGTAAAGCCCCGACGCGGTCGGTGCGGGTTCCTTCCTTTGCTGGATTACCGTGCCAGGCATGACCACAGTTCTGGTGACCGGTGCAAGCGCCGGATTCGGTGCGGCCATCGCCCGACGGTTCGCCGCGGACGGCGCCCGCGTCGTCATTGCCGCGCGGCGACTCGACCGGCTGCAAGAGCTGGCCGGTGAGTTGGGCGAGCTGGTGCACCCGGTGGAACTCGACGTGCAGGACCGATACGCGGTCACGGCCGCCGTCGAATCGCTACCCGCCGAGTACGCCGAGATCGACATCCTGGTGAACAACGCCGGTCTGGCCCTGGGCCTCGAGCCGGCCCAGCAGGCTGACCAGGAGAACTGGCAACAGATGATCGACACCAACTGCGCCGGCCTGGCCTGGTGTACGAGGGCAGTACTGCCCGGCATGGTGGAACGCGGGCGTGGCCACGTGATCAATCTCGGCTCCATCGCCGGCACCTATCCCTATCCCGGCGGAAACGTCTACGGCGCGACCAAGGCCTTCGTGCGGCAGTTCAGCCTGGACCTGCGCGCCGACCTGCACGGCACCGGTGTCCGGGTCACGTGCATCGAGCCGGGCATGGTCGGCGGGACAGAGTTCTCGACGGTGCGGTTCGGCGGCGACTCCCAGCGGGTCGACGCGCTGTACGCCGGCGCGAACGCCCTGACCGCAGACGATGTCGCCGAATCGGTGCACTGGGCGGCCACCCTTCCCGGCCACGTCAACATCAATGCGATTGAGCTCATGCCGGTCACGCAGAGCTTCGGAGCGCTGCCGGTGTTCCGCGACGAATCAGGCCCGGCCTGACTTCGGCCGGCCAGGTCCGCGGTGCTTTCGACGGCCGCCAGGTCGCTCGGATTCGACCTGCTGCTCGTGTCAGTGCCGAGGACGTAGACGGGCGGCTTGGCCAGATCCCGCGCCCGCTCGTCGGTTCGACGACCGACCGCGAGATGTCCGTTCCTCGCGGAATGGCGTTGCTCACACTCGCGTGAGTGGGCCTCCGCCCGGCCGTCTCCCGTGTGAATGGGTGCGGAACCGCAGCCGTCTGACGCAGGGAGTGTGTGGTGCGCAGGTTCGTCAAGAGTCTGATCGTCGCGACAGTGCTGACCGTCGGGTCAACCGGCCTGCTCGCCCCCGCCGCCGAGGCCGCCGTGCCGGCGACCAAGAAGTGCTCCGTCACCGTCTCGACCTCGCGGCCGTACCAGTACAGCACCGTCACGGTCAACGTCTCCAAGGTGCCGGCGAGCGTCACGGTCACCACCTCGGCCAAGTACAAGACCACCACGACGAAGAAGACCGCGAAATCGACCTCCCAGGGCAAGGCCGGCGTCAAGTACGCGATCTCCCGGGCCACGCCGAACTACAAGGTCGTGGTCAGCGTCACCGCCAAGAAGGGCGCTCAGAAGTACGCGTGCTCGACGTCCTTCACACCGCGGAAGAAGTGACGGACGCCGGGCACGAACGAGTGCGGTGGTGCCCAGCGCGACCGCGCTCGACTCAGCTCGTGGCCTCGAGCTGACGAATCAGATCCGCCCGCTGGTCGTCGGTGAAGTCCGGCAGGGCCAGCCCGACCAGGGGAGCCTGTCGGTCGTCGATGCCGGTGAACCGTTCGACACCGAGCAATCGCACCAACGCGGCGACCACAAAGTCCGTGCGTCGAAACGTTTTGTGCAGGAACGGGTCCTGGAACGTGCCGGAGTCGGCGAGATGCTCCCGTAGCCGGCTGATCACAGCGGTAGTGTCGCGGGTCCGCTCCGGGTATCCGCGGTATCCGACCCTGCCCAGCAGATAGGCCGCGGTCGCGCTCAACTCGCGGGAGTCCAAGGCGCGCAGCAGCACCGGGTCGACCAACTCGTCCGACCGCTGGCCCACGAGGTGCAGCAGGGCGAGTGCGACGACCGGCTCCGACGCCTCGTCGATCGCCTGACCGAGCAAGGTGGTCACCTCGGGATCCGGCGCCGACACCAGCCCCTGCCCCAGAGTGGTCGAGTACGGCAGGTATGCCTTCTCGCCGAACCCGACCGCATCCAAGGGGCGTTGGCGAATCTCGTCCAGCTCGGCTGTGAGCGCCTCCCGCAGTGCTGGGTCCACGGTCAGTGCACCCACACCTGGACGCGCCGGTTCTTGCTCTCGTTGGTCCCGGACGTGGTCTCCACCCTCGCCCAGTCAGCTCCGTAGCTCTGCACCTCGAGCCGCGCCGCGTCGATGCCCTTGGAGACGAGGTAGTCCCTGGCATTTTCGGCCCGCTTCAAGCTCAGCGCCATGTTCACCGCAGCGCTTCCGGTGAGGTCAGCCGCGCCGCCCAGCTGCGCCCGCAACGCAGCGTTGCCGGTCAACTTGACCACGACGTTGTCCAGCTGGACCTTGTGGGCCGGCTTGAGATCGGCCTTGCCGATGTCGAAGTCGTCGAGAATCTCGGCGTACTTGGCGGCGTAGTACTGATCCATGGTCGCCGACCAGGCGGCCGAAGGGGTGTCGGTGACATCCGCGTCCTTCGCGCCGGTGAGCACGATCGGAGCGTTCTCCTTGTCCTCGATCTTGAAGCCCCACAGGATCGCACCGAGCGGCTCTCGGGTTTCCAGCACCATCGGTACGGTCTCGAACGACAACTCGGAGTCGCCCTTGCCGGTTCGTGGTGACGGCGCCTCAGGGGTGTCGTTCATCGTCGCGCCGATGCCGATGCCGTCCTTGGTCGATGACGATCCGACGCGCACTCCACCGGGCTCGTCGACCCACTGCTGTTTCGTCTGGTCCCACTGCGCGCCGTAGAAGGGATCGTTCTCCTTGTCCACCAGGTGGTCGATGCGATGCTTGGACGTGGGGTCCTCGAACGGCTGGAACTTCGCTTTGTTCCGCGCTGGATCGGCCTCGGTACCGCCTGCGTACGCCAGGTCGCTCCCGATCTTGTTGATCACCGTCTGCCCGTAGCTGACGTTCTTGGCGTCGACCTTGGTGCCATCGGGGATGAATTCCACGTCGACCCTGGCACTTTGGTGATTCACCGGAGCCAGCGTCCACTCCATGAAGCCCTTGGTCAGCGTCTTGGTCCCGGTCAACGCCGCCGGCAGTGGGAGCTTCGGATCCTTCGGCGCCTTCTCCGCGCCGCCGCCCGCAGCGGCATCGGCGTCCGCGGCGCCGTCGCCGGTCGGAGCGGCTTGTTCCTGGGCGGAGCCGTCGTTCCCCGTTTGCTCAGCAGGAGCCGGGAACGCGTCGGCCATCATCGAGTTCAGTTCGGCATCGACATTGCCGGCCGCGAAGAACGCGGCAACCTGCTGGGCCAGGGCGGGCGCCGCACCGAGCATCGCGCGCAGCGCCGCGGCGGTGCCGGCCTTCTGGGCCAATCCGGTCACGGGTGACGGAGGTGCGTCCGTGGTGGCATCCCGGCTCAAGGCTCCGGCAACTGCCGCGTTGCCGACCGACCGTTGCAGATCCAGCAACGCGCGCATCGACGGAGCGCCGGGTCGGTCACCGCGCGACGCGGGTACAGGCGGCGGACGTGAGGGTAGCTCGTAGGCCCTCATCACACGAGTATCCGAACCCGCCCTCTGCTGGTCAAAGAAACGCCGCGATTCTGCCCAAAAGGGAATCAGCGAAGGACCGGTCCCGAAATGGGACCGGCCCTTCGCCGTGGACGTGACTGTGGAGGGGAATCTGTTCAGCTGTTCGTGTCTGCCTCCCGGTTGGTGACGACCAGCTGGGCGCCGAGCGCGGTTGCGGCAACGACCAGGCCGGCGGCGGCCAGAATGACGTCCTTCATCACGTACTGCGCAGTCAGGGTGGGGGCACCCTCGGGGAACAGGTCGGACGTCAGCAGCACCAGGGGGGACATGATGCCCAGCAGGCACACGCCCATCAGCGCCAGGCCGGCCTTCAGGAAACGGCCGGAGAGCAGAGAAAGGCCGATCAGGCACTCGGGGATGGCGGTGAGGATCATCGCGGCCCGGCCGTCGATCATGCCGAAGGTCAGGACGTGAAAGGTCTTGGAGACCAATTCCTCCACCGGGCTGATTCCTGGGAAGAACTTCAACACACCGAAGCCGAAGAACACCAGGCCGAGGCTGATGCGAAGCAAGGTGATGCTGTAGCGGGCAAGCCAGCCCGCGAAACGCTCGGTGGGCCGGCGCGGCGCGGAGGTCGGGGCGGGAGCGAGAACGGCGGACATGTGCGTGGGAACCCTTCTGGGTGGGTGATGCGGACGCCGACCAGAGCGACCACCCGGCGGGTCAGATACGCCCGATCCGTCCGTCGCCTCGAGGTTGGCGCAAATGTCGGATGAGTGCCTGCGATCGCGGTCCGACAGTCGATACGACGACGAAAACGACCGGGATGTCCGTGTATCAGCAGGTGCGGCGCATCGTCTTACCGGCAGTCATCTGCATGGCGAGGCCAGCCAGGAGCATCGATGTCCTCGCCGTAGGACCGTTCTTCGTGGCGGCTTCACGGACTGCTGACGTGTCGGCCGAGAGTTGCTCGGGTGCGGCACCTGTCGCAGGCCGGCACGATACGGCCGGCACGGACTCGGCCGGCCCGGGCTCGGCCCGCCCAGACTCGGCCCCGGCTGCGTGGATTGAACGCCGCGCGGTCGGGGCCGCCACCAACTGGGACACCGCGAAGCCGGCGGCCGGTTCCGCACCGGGGCAGAGCAACATCGCCGAATGGGCCAACGGCAAGGCAACAGTCCGGACGGCATCATCGAGGGCGTGAACCACGACGGACCCAGCCGGACGGCGCTCGGCGCGGCAACGCATCGCGCGGCACACCAGGTGCTCGATGACGCACGAATCTTCCGGGACCGCCTGGCGGTGCCGATCCTGCCCGATGCCCAGATGGCGATCGAGGAGGCCCAGGCCCATCCGGAACGCCGACGGCTGAGGCTGTTCATTGCCGGCCGGCACCGCATCTTCGAAGACCTCGCCGAGCAACAATCGACACTCGGCCCCGCGCAGGTGGTGGTGCTGGGCGCCGGCCTCGACACGTTCGCATATCGGCATGCCGCAACGCCTGACCTGCACGTCTGGGAGGTCGACCATCCGGCGAGTCAGGCGTGGAAGCGGATCAGGCTGGCCGACGCCGGCATCCCGGTGCCGGGGAACCTGGACTTCGTCGGCGTCGACTTCGAAACCGACGACCTGGCCGCGGAACTGGAGAAGGCGGGCGTCGACCGAACCCTCCCGGTGGTATTCGGCTGGCTCGGCGTCGTGCCGTACCTGACCCGAGCCGCGATCACCCAGACGTTGGAGGTGATCGCGGACCTTCCCGGAGCCCTCGCCGTGTTCGACTATGCAAATCCCACAGCCGATCTCGCCGAGCAGAGCCGGCGCCGTCGGCAGGATGACCTGGCCAGGGTCGCGGCGGTCGGCGAGCCGTGGATCAGCTTCTTCGACACCGAGGAACTCCATGCGGTGCTCCGCCGCCGTGGACTCGCGGTCATCGAGGACCTCGGGCCGGCCGACTTCGGTGCGCGCTTCTTCGGGCTGCCCGCCGGACCCCAGCGGCCGGGCGGCCACATCCTGGTCGCCAGGGGGCCAACACCCGGTCGCGGCGAGGACACCTGACCCTGAAAGGCCGAACCGTCAGGCCGCCTGCCAGACACCGCCAGGACTCTGGGTGAGCCGTCCCCGCCGGGTTGCCACGTCCAGGGCAAGGTCGATCCTGGCGTCCCGTTCCGGTGTGCGTCGAGCGAATCCGAATGTGCGCAGCACGGACAGCCGCAGCTGATCGACGCTCATCCCAGCGGCGGCCCGGCACAATGCCGCCGCGGCGTTCCCGAGCTCGATCAGGCTGATCTGGTCCACCGGCAGCAGGTCGTCGGTCGACCGTCGGAAGCCACGCCAATCCAAAGGATCGACACCCAACGGCCAGGCGAACGGTTCGCCATCCGGGTCCGCCGGCAGTCCGGGCGGGAGGCAGGCAACAAGGTCGGCACGCCGTTCGGCCGTCAGCCGGGTGAGGCCGAACGCGCCCGCGGTCAGGCGGGCGAGCCGGTCGAGGTGGATCGGCGCCTCGGCCTCGATGCCGGCCACCAGCACCTGCCAAACCTGATGCACGGCATGCTGATCGGCCAATCGGTCGAGTACCTCGCGGTCGCCGGCGCGTGCGGGCCGCCACGCGACGAAGTCTGTCTCGTCCGAGAGGGCTGATACGGGCTCCGGGTGCGTGACGGGGCGTTCCGCCGTGACGGGCGCGGCCTGCGGTTCGATCGCCGAACTCGGTTCGGCTTCTGGTGCCGGATCGGGGTGTGTCGGCGGATGCGCCGTGCGGTCCACGAGCCGGTCGATCACCGCCTCGGGCTCGGTCAGCCATTCCGGCATCCATACCCGCTCGACCGCCGGCCAGCGCATCAGATCGCCGAGCACGGTGACCGGTAGTCCGTCGCGATCGCCGACCGTGCGGCGTGCTGCCCACCCCGGTCCGTCCAGCAGCACCGCAGTCCGCGGCTCGGCGTCGGCGCCCGGCCGCTCCCGTAAGACCAGGTCAAGGGTGAATTCCGAGAGCCCGACATCGGCCCGGACTCCCAACCCGCGCGCGGCGAGCGCTGCGGCGATCTGGTCCCGATGTCGGTCGACCGGCAGCGGCCGGGCGCTCGGAACCAACGCCGCCGCACCGCGGGCCGCGAGATCGAGATAGGCCCGCAGGTGGCGTACCCCGATCGACGATGTCTCCTCGGCGCGCAACTGCTCCGGGTCGAACGAGCAGAACACCAGGATCTGCCGTCGGGCACGGGTGATCGCAACGTTGAGCCGGCGCTCACCGCCGGTGCGGTTGAGCGGCCCGAAGTTCAGCGGCAATCGGCCGCGATCGTCCGGCGAGAATGCGGTGGAGAAGAAGATCGCATCGCGCTCGTCGCCCTGCACGTTCTCCAGGTTCTTGACGAACAGCCCCTCGCCGTCGGTGCGGTCGAGGGCCTCGGTGATCCGTTCGTCGCCCAGGTCGCGCAGCAATGCCTCGATGTGGTTGCGCTGCTGTGCATTGAACGTGACGACGCCGATCGAGGGCACGCGGTCGGGATCCCCGGCGAACCGTCGGCGGATCTCGGTGACCACCGCGACCGCCTCGACGGGGTTGGTGCGCAATAGTTTTCCGGCAACCGAACGCTGAAACTGTCCGTCCACCCTGACCAGGCTGATGCCGTGGCCGGCCGGCCCCGGGTCAGCCGGCCCGATGATCGGAGCCGGGAACGAGGACAGCCGATCCTCGTAGTAGTGCCGGTTGGAGAACGCGATGAGTGACTCGTCCTGGGACCGGTAGTGCCAGGACAACCATTGCTGGGGAACACCCGCCTGGATGCACTCGGTGAGGATCGACTCCTCATCGGGAACCGCGAGTGCGTCCTCCGTCGCTCCGCCCAGGTCGTCGTCCCACCCTGGTTCGGCGAACGACGTCGGCGGCATCTGGCGGGAGTCGCCGACCACGACGACTGATCGGGCCCGGCCGATCGCACCGATCGCGTCGGCGACTCTGATCTGCGACGCCTCGTCGAACACCACCAGATCGAACAGACCGGCGCGGGGCGGGAAGAACCGGGCCAGCGAATCCGGTGACACGAGCACGCACGGCATGATGGTGGTGATCAGTTCGCCGTACCGGCCGAGCAATCCGCGCACCGGTAGCCCGCGCCGCTGCTTGACCAGCTCCCGCCGCAATTCGCCGATCTGGCCCAGTGCTCCATGCGCGTCGAAACTTCGCAAGCCCACGAGAGCCTCGGGAATGGTGCGGACCAATTCGGCGCGCACCGCGGCCGACGCGGCGATGAATCGCTCGACGTAGCGGTCGTGGATGGACGGTTCGAATCCGTCCAAGCCGGTGGCCGATGCCCGCTCGGCCAGGGCCGTCGAGACCGTGCCCGCGTCGAACGCCTGCACGGCATCGTCGGCCCGGACGCGACCCTCCAGCAACGCCAGTCGGGCCTCGTCGGCGCCGGCATCGCGCAGCGGCTGCACGTGGGCGAGCAGCGACAACCAGCGCCGGAGCGGACGGAGTTGCTCATCGCCCAGGTCGCGATCGGCCGCGGTCGACCGCCAACGCGCGACCAACCCGATGTCGCCGGCCCAGCGGTCGATCCGAGCGTCGGGGGTGCTCACCGCACCTTGCAAGGTCCGGGCAGTTCGGGCGAGATCGTCGAGCGTCGCGCGGTCAGTCGAGGAGGCGGTGACGGCGCTGGCGACGAAACGTCTGAGCGCAACGGCAAAGCGCGGAGGGTCCGGTATCGGTCGGCCCAGCCCGTCGGCCACCCGGACCGCATCCGATGCCCAGATGAGCCAGCCGACCTGGTCGTCGAGTTGCCGGAGCCCCTGATCGGTCAACGGGTTCCAATCCACGGGCAGGGTCACCCCTGGTAGCCCGGTCGCTCGCTCGGCGAGTGCCCGCACCTGGTGCCGAAGGTCGACGAGTTCCGAGGTCAGGGCCGTCAGGTCGGCGCGTGGAATGGGTTGTCGGAGTGCCACCGCCAGGTCGTCGAGCACGGCCTGCTGGCGGCGCCGCCGCCCGAACCAACTCGACCCGGCGGCCGCGACCGCGCGGGTGTGTAGGTCTTCGACGTCCAGGTCGAGCGCTCGAGGCGCCGCCCTGGTCATCGCCGGGTGCGGGGCGCCCGCGAAGGTACGCACCGACTGTTGCACCGCCGCCGCGGCGCCGCGCCAGGCATCCCTGCCCGCCTCGTCGAGCAGAGTCAGGTTCTGCGCCCAGGTTCCGGCGAGCGTGGCCAATGCCTGGACGTCGGAAGGGGTTCGGGCCAGAGCGAGGACAGCTGCCACCTCAGCACCGGCCAGTCCGACGGCGGCCGCACGATCGAACTCGACAGCGGCGGCCCGAATCGCCGACTGGTCGGCGGTCAACGGGTCGGGCGGATCGACGAAACCCCACGGGTGGTCGGAGCGGGGGCGAGCCGGATCCGCGTCGTCGATCAGCGTCCCCAGGCACGCTCGGACCCGAGCCACCGCGCCGGGTGTCACCACCATCGAGGTCGGCACCGGCAGCATCGGGGCGTCCGGCCCGATGGCCAACGCGGCGGTGTGCGCCGAATAGTACGAGAGCCCCGCCGCATCCGGCTCGTGCAGCTCCCTGGCGTAGGCGGCCAACCGCCTGCGGGCCGAGTCGAGGATCTCGGACTGCACGCGCATGCCCGGTTGGTCGGATGAGACACGATGGTCCAGCGCAGATCTCACCCGGGCGCGGATCGTTGTCGGCCGGGACGCCTTGTCGTGCAGGTCCAAGCAGAACGGACCGAGGCCGACGGCATCGAGCCGGCGCGTCACCACGTCAAGGGCGGCCCGCTTCTCGGCGACGAACAGCACCCGCCGACCCTCGGCGACCGCCCGGGTCAGCAGATTGGTGATGGTTTGTGACTTTCCGGTGCCGGGAGGTCCCTCAAGGACGAACGTCCGGCCGGCGACGGCGTCGGCGATCGCGGCGAGTTGGGAGCCGTCTGCGGACACCGGACACGCGGCCGCCAAGCCATCCAGGTCCACCGGACCTGACGGCGGCACCGGGTCGGCGAACGGTTCGGTGGGGGAGTCGATCAGGTGCGATACCAACGGGTTGGCGGCCAGATCCGACCAGTTCTGGTCGAGGTCCCGCCACAGCCGAAACTTGGCGAAAGCCAGGATGGCCAGGTCGGCCGTTTCTTCGACCCGGTACGGCAGGCCGGCCGCGGCCACCGACGTACGCACCGCATGCAACGCTGCGGCCAGATCGATGCCGGTGTCATCCTCGACCGGTTCGGCCAGCCCGGGCACCGAGAGGCCGTGTACCTGGCGCAGTTTCTCCAACAAGCAGAAGTTGGGCGTGCTGGTGCCGGCGTCGTCGAGCACCATCCGATACTCGGTGCCACGAGTGCGCGCGACCAGCTGCACCGGCACCAGGACGAGCGGTGAGCGGAGGTCACGACCGTCGAGCTGCCAGAGCAGACTGCCCAGCGCGAGGTACAGGTTGTTCGCACCGGTCTCCTCGATGACCGTGCGGGCCTTGTAGGCCAGACCGCGCAGTCGAGCCGGGTAGCCCTCGGCGGCCACGTCCGTGAAGAGCGAGGTGCGCCCGGTGAACACGTCGGCGAGTTGCGCGGCGGGCAGGTCACGCCCGCGCGAGACGCCTTGGCGCCGATGCAGATCGGTGACGCGGTCGCTGGGCAGCAATGTCACCGGAGAGCCCTTGTTGACCGCGTCCTCGATCGCCGCCAAGTGCCCCTCGGGAACAGTGAGGGCGATCCCGGAGCGTGCGGAGTAGTTCAACAGGCGGTTGCGCAGGGTGAGGTCGAGCAGGTTGTTCTTCCACTGCTGCACCCTGGCCGGCACCCGGCGGGTCGTCGAACCGGTCGCGGAGTCG
The DNA here is from genome assembly GCA_963834185.1 of uncultured Actinomycetota bacterium. Taxonomy (GTDB): domain Bacteria; phylum Actinomycetota; class Actinomycetes; order Mycobacteriales; family Nakamurellaceae; genus Nakamurella. The sequence continues at coordinate 42,607 of CAWIAR010000008.1, read as the reverse complement.
GCGGAGACGGCCTGGACGGCGGGCAGCGCAGCCGCAGGCTGTTCGACCATGGTGACCGTGCCGTCCGAGGCGACCACGCGTGAGGGCAGCGCCCTGATACCGTCGCGTCGGCCCTGCCGGACGTCTACCACCCCGACGATCCGGTCGGGCTCCGTGGTGGACACCGGCTCGTCGCGATCCAGGTGACCCAGAAGCGCGGCAACCGGCTCGGATACGGCCCGGCCGAATCCGAGAATCGGCTCGGCGCGCACGATCCTGACGAGCGACAGATCGACAAGATTGGCGACCGCGCCGCTCTCGGTGGTCGCCGCGGCAGTCAGCGCATGCGGTTCCCGCCAGTAGCCGGCGAGCACCTCGTGTTCGGTCACCCATAGCACCGGAGCGACGCCTATCCGCTCAAGGGCGGCTGCGTACGTGAGGGCGATGTCCAGACTGGTACCGGCTCGGCCGTCGAGGACCTCGGCCGGGGTTCGCACCACTTGGCCCGTGGTCGTCGACCCGAGTGGCGCTGCGATCACCTGCACGCCGGCGTCGGTCAGCGCGCCGAACACGCTGGCCGCCAAGGTGTCCGTCCGATCCGGATCGGCGGACGAGCCGTCCAGCTCGGCGCGGCCGGTCGTGGCTGCCACCCGGTTCGAGGCGACGGCGAGCACAGCATCCAGCGCGGGATCCTGAGGCTGGACGAACGCCGAGAGCAGTTCCAGTCCCAGCAGGGTCGGGGTGGCGACCCACTGGCGGCCGGCCAACACCCGCACCTCGGCGGCGGCCGAAGCGAGAAGTCGTGCAGTCGGTGCGGGATCGGCGGGGGGACCGTCGAGGGCCGTGCCGTCGGGCGACGGTCCGTCGAACACTTCGACCAAGACCCGGCCGACCTGCTCAACCTCTCCGCCGAACGCGTCCGGATCCAGGTGCACCGGCACGTCGGTCATCACTGTGCTGCCGCCGAGATCGGCGATCAACTCGACCGGTGGTGCCAGTGGCCCGCGTTCGCCGGTCAACGTCACCACCACCCGGGCCGCCGCGTGCCGACTCGGTGAGGTGATCTCGACGCGCTGAACCGGGACGATGCCGTTGGTCGCCATCGGCAACGACAACACGGGAACGACGATGAGATCGACCCGGATCGGCGCGGTCACGGTGCTGACCTCCAAGCTGGACTGGCGGTACGGGTTGATTCTCGACAGGTCACCCGTCGTGGCCGGTCGGCACCGGGCGGATCACCCCGAGTCTGCCCGGACGTCCCGACAGTGGAAGCGGTGGGGCGAGCGCGACGTCGGGGGTCAGTAGCCGAGCGCGGCTCGGTGCGCCGCTCCCCGCGCGGCCGCAGCCGCCTTGCGGGCCAGTTCCGATCCGCAGCTTCCCTCGCCGAACAACTCGGCCGCGACGGCCTCCAGGTGCTCGGCCCGATGGGCCTGCCAGATCGCGCGATCCTGCGCTGTCGCGGCCGCGCCCGGCCCGGGGCCGGTGGTGGGATCCGTCAGCCGGAAGTAGCGGCGATAGCGCTGCGCGTCGGTCGAGCGGTGCGGCGGGGCCGGTACCGTCGTCCGCGGCCGCACCTGCGGATACCGAAGCTGATACCGCCTGATCAGCGATTCCATCTCCGCCCGCCACACGGGTTCGGGCTGGTCGTGCCCCTGGACGTCGTGATCGTCGCCGCTTGCGGCTCGGTGGTGTCGTCCGCGGCGCGGTGGGGCGCCCAGCGGCTGGAACATCAGACCTGCCTCGCCGAGGGCCTCGTCCACCAGACCGGTGGCGAGCCGGGAGGAGGTCGGGTCGGATGCTGCGGTGGCCCGGCGCACCAGGTCCAGCAGCGTCGCCCGCACCCGATACCAGTCCGATCGATGTTCCTCAGGAGCGCCGACCGGTGGCCAGAGCTGATCGAGCGTGACGAGCAGATCCTCCAGCGCCGAACGCGGCACCGGCACCGGCCGACCTGCGTCATCGCGGCTGCCCAACCAGACTTCCCCCGGACCGGCCCCCACACCGCTGTCGTCGGCCATGATCCATGGTGGCGCACCGGCACCCCGAAACATCGGTGAATCGCCAGCGCGTCGGGCTGCGGAATCGAGGGATCAGTCTCGGTTGCGCAGGGAGACAGGGATGACCACCCAGAGGACCAACGCGAACACCAGGATGCCGCCGGTGAGGATCAACGACGCGGTCAGGTTCAGGATCCAGTCCACGACCAGCATCACACCGCCCAGCACGGACAGCCCGAGGAACACCAGGCCGGCGGTGGCAGTTCGGCCGGTGAAGGTGACCAGGGAGTCCTTCACCCCGCGGCGGAACATCAACCGATGCGCGGAGACCGGTGCGACGAAGCACACCACGGCCAGCGCGGACATGGTCAGGGTGACCAGATACAGGTCTTGCTGGAAAGTGTTCAGCTCGGCGAATCTCGGCTGGAACGCGATGGTCAGCAGGAACGCGAACAGGATCTGGACGCCCGCCTGGGCGACGCGCAACTCTTGCAGGAGTTCGTTGTAGTTGCGGTCCAGCCGTTGCGCTTCGGATTCGTGCCGCACGTAGTGGTGATCGGGGTGTTCGGGCGGTTCGTCGTCCGGATCGGTCTCCGGAACCGGCACGTCGGACTTCCGCGCCTTGCCGGCGGCGGTCGATGGTGTTGCCGGGACGTCGTCGACCATCGGACCACTCTGCCAGGCCGGGAGCCGGAGAGCCCGTTGCACCATCCGCGACAGAGGTCAGAAATGACAAGGCGCCCGGGAGCTCAGCTCCCGGGCGCCTCGGCGCGGAGGATAGGGGATTTGAACCCCTGAGGGCTGTGACACCCAACACGCTTTCCAAGCGTGCGACATAGGCCGCTAGTCGAATCCTCCGCGCAGGAGTCTACCGGCTGGGACGCACAGGTCAGCACCGTGACGGGGCGTGGACGCCGACCTCGGCGCAGTACACTGGCCCACGGACCCCCGCGGCGTCCATCTCCTCAACTCCCCCAGGGTCGGAAGGCAGCAAGGGTCCGGGAGCTCTGACGGGTGCGGGGGTCCCCTTCGTCCCCGGCCGGCCGAGCCGAGCCAGATCAGCCCATGCGACTCGGGTCAGGTCCAGGAGCCGGCCGACCCGCTCCGGCTGGCCCAGCAGCACGCCGATGATCACCATGGCCATGCCGACCAACTGCCGGCCGGTCAGGTCTTCTCCGGCGAGCATCGTGCCCAACAGCATGCCGGTGACTGGATTGAGTAGCCCGACCAGTCCGACGGTGCCGGTGGGCAGCCGGCGCAGCGCAGCGAACCAGCAGACGAACGCCAGCGCAGTGGCCACCACGGCCACGTACGCGTAGCCCGCGAGCGCGGCCCCGGTCGGGATCGGCGGAGCGCCCTCCACAGCGGCAGCGATCGGCACCAGCAGCAGGCTCCCGGCCACCAACTGCCAGCACGTCGACGACAGCACGTCGACCTGGCCGGACCATCGCTTCGCCAGCACGAAACCCACGGACGACATCACCATGGCCCCGAGCGATGCGGCAACCCCCCAGCCGTTCGCCGCGACCGTCCCGCTGAACACCATCACCGCGACACCTGCGATCCCCAGTGCGGCGCCGACCAGCGGAGCCGCTCGGGGCCGCTCGGCCACCAAAGCCCAGGCCAGCAGCATCATCACCATCGGCGACGTGGCCATCACCGTCGCCGCCAGGCTGGTCGGCAACAGGTGGGCGGTGAGGAATATCAACACGAAAAACGCGCCGACGTTGAGCGTGCCGAGCACCAGCGAACGCCACCACCACTGTCCGTGCGGCAGCCGGCGACACATCACGAGCAGCAACAGCCCGGCCGGCAGGGCCCGGAACGCCGATGCCCACAGCGGCTGGCCCGCCGGCAGGAATTGATGGGTGACGTAGTAGTTCGAACCCCAGGCGATCGGTGCGACCGCTGCGATCACGGACCATCGAAAAGTAGCTTCCACGGAAGACAAAGTAACTTCCGAGGAAGCTAATATGCAAGACATGCCCGAAAATCTCGATCGCGTTGCCAGGATCCGGCGGGCCTGGGCCACCGAGCTGCCGGACGTCGACACCAGTGCGATGGCCGTCATCGGCCGGTTGCACCGCCTGGCCCGACACCTCACCGAGCAATTGGTGCTCGTCTACCGACAGCACGGTCTCGGCGAAGGAGAGTTCGATGTGCTGGCCACGTTGCGCCGCGCCGGCACGCCCTACGAGAGGGCGCCCGGTGAACTGGCCGCGCACACCATGGTGACCACCGGGGCGATGACCAAGCGACTGGACCGTCTCGAGCGGGACGGGCTGGTCACCCGGCGGGCCAGTTCGACCGACGGGCGGGGCCGGGTGGTCGCGCTGACCGAGCCAGGGCGCGAGTTGATCGAGCGGGTGTTCGCCGAGCACATGCGCAACGAGCGGCGGCTGCTGGACGAATTGAGCGCCGACGATGCCCGTGACCTCGAGGCCATCCTGGCCCGCTGGTTGGCCCGGTTCGAGCGGCCGGAGTAGTCGGCCGCAGTGATCGACCGGACGGGTTCGACCGGACTGTCGACCTGTCCGATCGACCCTGTCTGATCGACCCTGATCGACCGACGCTGACTGATCGACCCTGACTGATCGAGCCGGCTGATCCGGCACGGGTGTCGCCGGTTCGTACGGCCCCGCCGCAATCCCGTCCCGAAGATGGGACTTCGGCTTGTCGGAGGTCGCCAGTAGTGTCGGGTCGTGTCCGTGGCTCTCTACCGCAAGTACCGTCCGGCGACCTTCGCCGAGGTGGTGGGTCAGGAGCACGTCACCAAGCCGCTGCGGACCGCGTTGGCGGCCGGCCGGGTCAACCATGCGTACCTGTTCTCCGGGCCGCGTGGCTGCGGCAAGACCTCGAGTGCCCGCATCCTGGCGCGCTCGTTGAACTGCGTGCAGGGCCCGACGCCGGACCCGTGCGGCGTGTGTGCCTCCTGCATTGCGCTGGCGCCGGAGGGCCCGGGTTCGCTCGACGTGGTCGAACTCGACGCGGCCAGTCACGGCGGTGTCGATGACACCCGCGACCTGCGCGACAAAGCGTTCTACATGCCGGCGGAGTCGCGGTACCGGGTGTTCATCATCGACGAGGCCCACATGGTCAGCACTCAGGGCTTCAATGCGCTGCTGAAGATCGTCGAGGAACCGCCGGAGCACTTGGTTTTCATCTTCGCCACCACCGAGCCGGACAAGGTGCTGACCACCATTCGGTCCCGCACCCACCACTACCCCTTCCGGCTCATCCCGCCGGCCACGCTGCGCGGGTTGCTCGAGCGGCTGTGCACCGAGGAGAAGGTCACCGTCGAACCGGCGGTCCTGCCGCTGGTGGTCAGGGCCGGCGGTGGTTCGGCCCGCGATTCGTTGTCGGTCCTCGACCAGCTGTTGGCCGGCGCGGGCCCCGAGGGCGTCACCTATCAGGCCGCGGTGGCATTGCTCGGAGTGACAGACGCGGCATTGCTGGATGAGATGGTCGATGCGCTGGCCGCCGGTGATGGTGCCGCGGTCTTCGGCGCCGTGGACAAGGTGGTGGAGGCCGGCCACGACCCGCGCCGGTTTGCCGCCGACCTGCTGGAGCGACTCAGGGACCTGGTGATCCTGGCCCAGGTGCCGCAGGCGGCCGCCACCGGCCTGATCGACGAGCCCGATGACGAGCTCCAAGCCATGGTGGGGCAAGCGGAACGACTCGGCCCTGCGACGTCCGCCCGGTTCGCCGAGATCCTCCACTCCGGACTCATCGACATGCGCGGCACCACGACGCCGCGGCTGACGCTGGAGTTGATGTGTGCGCGAATGTTGTTGCCTGCCGCGGACGGTGAGGGGCCGCTGCTGCAGCGGCTCGAGCGGTTGGAGCGGAGATTGGCGATCACCGGCGAGGTCGCGCCGGCTGGTGGAATCACGCCCGTCCCTCCGGCCCGTTCCCAGGCCGATCCGGTGCCGGATGCCGACCGAGAGCCGGAGCTCTCCAGTCCGGCCACCGCCGTCCCGGCCGGCGACGCCGACCGTGCCGGCGACGCCGCCACAGCCGCGGATCCGAAGACCGAGCGCCCGCGACCGAGCGAGCCTGCGGAGGCGGGTCGACACACTGCCACGCCCGAGCGGCCGACGAGAGCTCGTCCGCCGTCGTCCGCGCCGGATCTGGGGCTCCCGCCGCCCCCGACGCTGTCCAATCCGGCCGGATCCAAGCCGGCTCGGTCCAAGCCCGCCCAGCCCGAGCAGGGGCCACCCGAGCCGGGGCCGTCCCAGGCGGCCACATCCGAGCCGACTTCGCAGACCGATCGCCAGGCCGGAACCGATCGGCAGGGCCGACCACCTGCACCAGCACCAACCGCAGCGCCACCGGAATCAGCGCCGCCCTCGAGTGGACGTGGGACTCGCTCGCTGGACGCCACCGATGTGCGGCGGGTCTGGCCCGAGGTGCTCGCTGCCGTGCAGCGCAAGCGCAGGACAACCCAGATCCTTTTGGAGAGCGCCACCGTCGCCCGGGTCGAGGGCTCGGCGTTGATACTCACCATGCCGTCGGCCGGGATGGCACGTCGAGTGGTCGAGGCCGCGAACGCCGACCTGTTGCGCTCGGCGTTGAACGAAGTGTTGGGTGTCGACTGGACGATCCGGTGCGAGGCCGGTGACGGTGGGACAGACCGGGCCGGCGGTGGTCGGCCCGCCGGCAACCCCCGACCATCCGGCACCGGGCCGGCGAGCGCAGCACGCCCCGAACCGACTCGGGGCGTGAACGCGGACGTGCCCGGTCCCCCGGAGCCGCCACCCGTTGATGACGACGACATCCCCGACGACTACGGCGAGGAACCGTCACCGATCGACAGGAAAGTCCGTGACCCTGAGGAAGTGGCGATCGAACTGTTGAGTACCCAGCTGGGAGCACGGCGCATCGACTAGGGCTCGAGAGTCGCCGTGTCGATGGCCGCACGGCGCTCGATCAGACCGGGCCCGATTTCTCTGCCGCCGCGGTCGGTTCGACGGCCGTGATCGGTTCGACGGCCGTGATCGGTTCGGCCCGTGACCGTTCGGCCGCAGTGACCGGTTCGGGTGGTGCGATCGCTCCGCGGTGACCGATCACGTGCCCAGCAGTTCGGTGCGCCCGCCGGGCGGCCGACACCGGACCGTGGCCGGCGATGCGCTCGGCGAGGTAACGCCCGTTGAACGAGTCACCCGCGGCCGTGGTGTCGACGACTTGGTCGACCGGATCGGCCGGGACGGTTTCGTGGCGGTCGTCACGATGCCAGATCAGGCAGCCCTGTTCGCCGAGCTTCACCACGACCTCGGCAACGCCCCGTTCGGCGTACCAGGCGGCACAGTCCTCGGCGGTCTTGGCACCGAACAGGAGCCGGTCGTCCGCCAGCGTGGGTAGCGCGAGGTCGCAACGGGCGACGATGTTCTCGACTTCCGCGAGCGCTGCCGACCGTGACGGCCAACCGGCTGGGCGGTAGTTGGTGTCGAACACGACGAGCGCTCCGGCGGCACGAGCCTCGTCGAGCACCTCGTACAGCCGGCGGCGGCCGGCCGGTCGAAGAATGGACAGCGAGATGCCCGACAGGTACACGAGATCGGCGTTCGCGACTCGGTCGGCGATGGCGATCGGGAAATCGTCGCCGAAGCACTCCCTGGCCGCCGCCGCGCTGCGGTAGTAGGTGAATGAGCGCTCGCCCGTGTGATCGGTGGTGATCAGGTACAGCCCGACGGTGTGCGTCGGGTGCCGCCAGATACCGGCCGTGTCGATTCGATGCTCGGCCATGGCGGCGAGCATGGCGTCGCTGAACGCGTCGGTGCCGACGGCGGACACGTACGCGACGCCGAGTTCGGGCGCGCTGCGGGCGAGATAGACCGCGACGTTGTAGGTGTCACCGGCATAGCCGAGTGCGTACGTGCCGTCGGGTCGGGCCGAGAATTCCAGCATGCACTCACCGACGGCGACCGCGTCCCGGACCGCGCGCAGCCGATCGTCGAGGGTCATCGTCCGGGCAGGTCAAGCGCCCGGATCGCTGCGCCGGGATCGGGGTGCTCGGCCAGATCCCGACCCACCCCCACGGCGAAAGCTCCCGCGCCCAGCCAGGCCGGCACGTCGGACAGCGCAATCCCGCCCGTCGGGATGATCCGGGCACCGGGTAGGACGGCCAACACCGAGGACAGGTAGGCCACCCCGCCCACGTGAGCGGGAAAGAGTTTCGCCACTCCACGGGCGGCCGCTGACGCCAGTTCGCCCGGCGTGAGCCCGCCTTCCAGGAACGGAATCTCGGCCCGCCCGGCCACGTCCCTGACCTCAGGGGCGGGAAACGGGCTGACCAGAAAATCGGCGCCGGCTTCGCCTGCGCGCAGGGCGTCGCGTTCCGTGCTCACCGTGCCTACGCCGATGGGCGCCGTGAGGCCGGCGGCGTCACGGTGGTCGAGCACGGCTCTCAGCGCGGTCAGCCAGTCGGGCGTGGTGGTGGTCAGTTCCACACACCCGATGCCCTCGTCCAACAGGCGGATGGCGGCAGCGGTGGCGGCGGCCGCCGAGGTCGAGCGGAGCACCGGAACCACCTTGGACGCGCCGACCGCCGACAGGGTTGCCGCCGCGCGAGGTTCGGTCATGCCTGATCTTCTTCCACGTGAACTCCGTTGCGGTCGACCGTGTGTGCTCTACCCTGCACGAACAGTCCGGTCAGTCGGGCGTGCGGATCGAAGTGGTCCAGCACATTCTGCGCGCGGACCGTGCCGTCGAGATCGACCTCGATCCCGAATACGCCGGAGATCACCAGTTCGCACCAGGCCCCCGCCGAGGAACACGCCCAGTCGATGAGGTACGGGTACTGTGCCGGAGCCTTGCGGGCCCCTCCGGCGACCGGAGTCGCCGCCTCCTCGACGAAGTGCGCCTGACCCGGCGGGCCTTGCAGGGCGCTGCGGGCCAGTCCGTCGATCCACTCGGCGACGACCTCGGGGTGGCCGAGGGAGATTGCGCTGCGGGCCGAGTCCGGGGGCCACGCCGGATAGGCGCCGTTCCATTGATGGTCGGGGCGCACGGAGAACGCGGCATCCTGATCGGCCGGGGACAGCGCCCGCATCCACGACGGTGTGCGCAGCTCCCTGACGAAGAACGCGACCATCTCATCGCGGGTGGACGCCGGCAGATCCTCGGCGATCGTGGTGCCGACGGTGGCGAAGTCGTAGCAATGCCGGGTCTCCGGCGTGCTGCCGTCCGGCATCCCGGTGCGGAAGTAGCCGGTCCCCTCGACATACCTGGTCTGCACCAACGCGGCGAGATCGGTTGCTTCGCTCCGCAGTTCGGCGGCCTCGTCGTCCCTGGCCTGCAGGTCGGCGATCTCCGCGGCGCGGCGCAGGCACCACACGTTGGCCGCGTTCAAGCTCGCAACCTCGTGGGTGTAGCCGGGCACGCACTCCAGCAGGTTGTCGATGCCGCCGTAATCGGCCAGACCGGAGGCCGACCGGAATTGGTGCCACGCCCGCGCCCAGTCCTGGGCGTGCTCGGCCATGGTCGCCCGACTGCCGTCGGCCGCCGCCAGCTCCAGATCCAGGAAGTCCAGGTCCCCGGTGAACCGGAGGTAGTCGTGCAGCAGACGGGTCATCGCATAGTCGTTGACCGAGTACCAATAGCCGACCGGTCCGCCGGTGAGCCATTCGGTGCCGAAGTGGGAGTGGATGTCCAGTCCCACCCAATGGGCGACCTGCCTGCGCATCTCGACCGGGTCGAGCAGCGCGTGTACCTGGGAGGACAGGCTGTAGTCCCAGATGAACGTGGTGGTCTGCCAGTGTCTGGGCATCAGGGTGTCGTAGGTGCGGCCCAGCACGCTGGCCGGGTTGTCCCGGCGGAACCAGAGCACGCCCATCGCACCCCACCAGTACAGCGTGCGCAGTGCCTGGTTGTCGGTGTGCAGCAACGGAAGGCATCCGGAGAACTCGTCGTTGTCCGGGGTGAACAGGGCGCGCAGGCCCGCGTTCCAGGTGTCGGTGGATGCGGTCAGCGCGGCGTCGACATCTCCTACCATGGAGCGGAAGTCGGCGAGAGCAGCAGCGGCGCCGCCGTCTTGACTGCGCCGGGCCGACGCGATGGCATACCCGTAGGCAAGTGAACGGGTGGCGCCGGCCGGGATGGTTGCGCTCGCCTGGAGTTGGTGGGCGGGCCCGCCGATCGCCCACCCGTCGTCGAGGCCGTGCAGGCCCTGCACCGCGCTCGCCGAGCCGTCATCGGGTCGGCCGATGCGGACACTGCCGTCGGCGTCGACCGTGTTCGACGTGGTCGGCGAGAACGGGTTCCCCCACGGCTCATCGATCTGTTCGATCCACGGGTGACCGGCGTGCACCACGGCCGATTCGATGGCAAGGCCCAGCTCCACAGTGGTGTCGTCGGCCCCGTCGTTGCGCACGTCGATCCGGACCAGCACGCCACCGGCTCCGGGCGGGCACACGGTCACCGTGCTGATCGTCCACGATCCGATGGTGGTCGACCTCGTCACTCGGTCAGGACGCCACACGCACTCCACCGGGCTGCCGAACGAGCGGGCGAGCCTGCCGTCGAGATAGAGCTGACCGGTGACGGTGTCGCCGGTCGACACCGGCGGCACGTTCAGGCTCCGGACGGCAACCACGTCGTGGTCGACCTGAACGACGGCGACGTGGTTGGTCAGCCCAGGTGGGTTGACCATGTCGTCGTAGGCATCGAGCACCGCGGCGCTGGTGAAGTCCTCGACCTGCGGGATCAGTCGGGGGCTCGAAGTCACGGGTGGTCTCCTGTCGGGTTGTCGAGCTGGGTGGCGAACCAGAGGGCTACGTCGGCTTCGTCGAAGCCGGCACCGCCCTCGTGTTCGTTGTACGGGCGGACTACCACGTCGACGGGCGCGGTGAGATTGTTGATCGCGCCGAAGATGCCCGACGGCGGACACACGGTGTCCATCAGCGCGACACACACCCAGGTGGGACAGCGGATCCACGGTGCCAGCAGGGCACAGTCGATGTAGGCCAGGACATCCAGCGCCGCCGGGCCGCTGACCCGGTGGGTGGCCAGGTAGTACCCGAGCTCGGTGTACGGCGCGTTCGGGCTGATCGCCGCGCTCCGGTCGATGCCGCACAGGAACGGCGTGCGGGCGGCGCAGGCGGCGATGTCCGGAACCAGAGCGGCGGCGGCCAGGGCCAGGGCGCCGCCTTGGCTGTGCCCCCAACTGACCACCCGGTCCGGGTCGACGCCCGGGAGCGAGCGCACAGCGTCCACGGCACGGGCGGCATCGGTGAAAAGCCTTCGGTAGTAGAGATTCTCCGGCGCGTCCACCCCGCGCGTGAGGAAGCCGGGAGCGGCCGGTCCGCTGCCGTGCGGATCGGCTGTGTCCCCGGTGAGGAACCGGCTGCCCTGGCCGCGGGTGTCGACGACGAACTGGTGGTAGCCGTGGGCGGCCCAGAGCAGATGTTCGTGCGGAAGCCCGCGGCCCCCGCCGTACCCGATGTACTCCACCACGGCCGGGAGCGGCTCGACGATGTCTTTCGGCCGCACCCACCACGCGCGCACCGGCTCGCCGGCGAAGCCGGGGAACACCACGTCGTCGATGTCGAACGCGCGTACCGTCGTCGGCTGGGGGTTCGTCATCGGCCCGGACCCGGCTGCCCTCGACATCGCGAGGGTCTCGGCCCAGAAGTCCTCGAGATCGGTCGGGGCGGCGCGTGGGTAGCGATAGGCGCGCAGGTCCTCGAGCGAAAGGTCGAACAGCGGCATCAGGTGGTCCTCGTGGCGGCTCGGCCGGCGTTCAACCGGCGGTACGACTCGGCCAGCGGGTCCGGGGTGCCGTCGACGTCGGGGTCCGCGTATTCGGAGTTCGGCAGCAGCGGGAACCAGTCCGGCCGACCGGGATCTCGGTCGTACGGATATCCGCCGACCTCCCGGTACAGCTCGGCATACTCGGCCGAGCTTGTCCCGGTCCAACTCGACGCCAAGCCCGGGGCCGTCCGGCACCGCGATCCGGCCCTCGCGGTAGGGCAGTTTGCCGCCGACGATGATGTCGTCGGCCAGTTCGTGGTAGTGGGCGTCGGCGGCCAGCTGCAAGGTCGGCAGCACCGCCCCGAGGTGCAGCATGGTGGACAGCTGGATACCCAGCTCGCCCGACGAGTGCACGGCGATGCCCAACTGAAATGCCTCGCAGATGCCGGCGGCCCTGACACACGGCCGGATCCCACCCCAGAACGTGGTGTCCAGCAGTACCACGTCGACCGCGGGATCGAGCACATTGGCGGCGAGCTGATCGAAGTTCACCACGATGGTGTTGGTGGCCAACGGGATCCGGGTGTGCTGGCGCACCCTGCGCATGCCGCCGAGACCCCAGGTGGGATCCTCGAGGTAGTCATTGTCCAGGTCGGCGATGGCCGTCGCGAACCGGACCGACTGCTCGACACCCCACGCGGCGTTCGGGTCGAAACGGAGCCGGTCGCCGGGCAGCTCGGCGGCCAGGGCGCGGTAGCACTCGAGCTCGTAGTCGGCCGGGAACACTCCGCCCTTGAGCTTGTGCACCCGAAACCCGTGCTGCTGTTTGAGCGTCTTGGCGTGGGCGACCAACTGATCGACGGTGCGTACCTCCCCGGCGCCGTCCGGCCCTGGATACCGGAAGAACAGGTAGGAGGCGAACTCCACCTCGTCGCGCACCCGGCCGCCGAGCAGGTCGTGCACCGGCAATCCGTGTCGGCGGCCGACGATGTCCAGGCAGGCGAACTCGATGGCCGCCAGGAGCTGGGTCCGGTTGTTGTACAGGCTGGCCGTCGGGTTGGCGAGCAGGAACCGGAGCGCCTCGGTACGGGCAGGATCGTGGCCGATGAGGTAGGGCTTCAGCGCGAGTATGGCTTGCTCCGCCCCGGTACCACCGCCGCCCATCTCGCCGAGACCGACGATCCCGTCGCCGGTCTCGACCTCGACAATGGTGCGGACGAAGCGGCCCCAGTGCGTGCCGTTGCTGTGCCGCAGCGCACCCGACAGCGGCACGGTCACCGTGGTGGCACGGACATCAGTGATCAACTCGTCCTTGGTGGACACCTGAACTCCTTCATGCTGGCCGAATCAGATTGGGCCCGATCAGAACTGACCCAGTGCCATGCCCCGGGTGAAGGTGCGCTGCGTCAGCAGGAAGAGCACGACGGTCGGCAGCGAGACCAGCAGACCACCGGCCAGCACCACCTGCATCGTCGAGCCACCGTAGGTGCTCTGCATGGCGACCAGGGCCGTCATCACCGGGCGAACGTCGGACGATCGGGTCAAGGTCAGCCCGATCAGCAGGTCGTTCCAGATCAGCGTGGCCTGCAGGATGAAGATCGCGACCAAGGCGCTGACCGACATCGGCAGATAGATCCGGCCGAAGATGCGCACGCTGCTCGCGCCGTCGACGGTGGCCGCTTCGAAGATCTCCCTGGCGATGCCGGAGAAGAAGTTGCGCATCACGAACGCGGCGAACGGGATCGTCAGGACGGTGTAGATGATGATCATGCCGACCCGGGTGTCGTACAGGTCGAACTTGACGTACCCGCGGAACAGCGGCATCAGGATCATCTGGATCGGGATCACGGTGGAGGAGAAGATGATGACGAACCAGGTGAAGCCGTGCCTCAGACGCAGGGCGACGATGGCGAAACCCGCCGCGGCGCCGATGAGTACGGCGATCGCCGGTGACAAAATGCTGTACAAGGCGGTGGATGCGACACCGGCGCCCAGGTTGCCCTTCTCCCAGGCCGCCCCCATGTTGCCCCAGAGACCCCCGAGCCCGACCGGCTTCCAGACATCGACGAACCCGTATTGATCGTCGGTCTTGGCCGCATTCGCCAGCAGCAGGTAGACCGGGATCAGCCAGAACAGTCCAAGGGCTACCAGCACGATCCGGCGGATGACCCCGCCGACGGTGAGCCGGTTCATCTAGACCACCGACCGTGACTCGGACAGTTGCCGGCGCAGGTACAGCCCGGCGGCGAGCACCGTGATCACGGTCAGGAACACCGCGATCGCACCACCCATGCCCCACTGGTTCTCCTGGAAGGTGGCCTTCCACATGCGCAGGGCGAGGGTCTCGGACTGCTTGCCCGGGCCACCCTTGGTCATCGCCCAGACCACATCGAAGGTCTTGAGGCTGCCGACGATCGCCAGCCCGACGACGACAGTGGTCAACGGCCGCAACATCGGCCAGTAGATGTGCCGGAACATGCCCCAGCCGGAGGCGCCGTCGATCCGGGCCGCCTCGACCGGGCCGGCCGGGATGGAGGCAAGGCCGATGCCGAACAACAACGCGTTGACTCCGGCTCCCTGCCAGGTCGACGCGATGATCATCATCCAGGTGTTGAGCGGGGAATCCAGCAGCCAGCGCAGATCCTGGCCCGGCAGGTTGAAGAACTCGAGTGCCTCGGTGAGCGCGCCGTCGGTCTGCAGGATGAAGGTCCAGATGATGCCTACCGCGACACCGGAGATGGCGTACGGCAACAGGAACGGCAGCTTGTACCAGAACGATCCCCGGATGCCGTGAGCGAGCAAGGCGATCGCCAGCCCGAGTGCGACGGGGAGCGCGATGGTGCCGACGACCCAGTACACCGTGTTCAGCATCGCGTTGTAGAACTCAGGATTGCTGAACATGTCCCGGTAGTTCTGGATGCCGATCCAGCTCGCCTTGCCGACTCCGGAGTACTTGGTGAAGCTCAGGTAACCGGTCCAGACGAACGGCAGGTACAGCACGATCGCAACCAGCACCAGCGATGGTCCGGCAAACGCCCGCGCCGACCAGGAGTACCGCTGGCCGGGCGGCCCGGCGGTCTTCGCCCGCGTCGTGGGCGGCGCTGCCACCGTCGTCATGCTCGTCTCCTTCGTGGGCCGGCCGGGTGGCGTCACAAACGTGGGCAGAGCACCACCCGGCCGGCGGTCGACGGGCCCGGCTTCAGGTGCCGGGCAACTCCGTTGCCCGGCACCCGTTCGCCGTGCCCATGGCGCCCTGGCAGGCTCGGGCGGCTACTGGCCGGCCCAATACTTGTCGGCGGCGTCCTGGATCTTGGTCAACATCGGCATCGGGTCGTCGGTGGGGTTGGTGACAAACTCACCGAACAACGGGGAGGCGACCGTGTAGATCGGGTTCGGGGTCGCCTCCAGCCAACGCTTCTGGATCTGCCAATTCGCCTGGTCCTTCAGCAGAGCGGAGAGCGCCGGATCCTTCGCCGTGACCTTCGGGTTGAACGACACGTCGCCGCGCTTGTCCGACCAGGCCTGCTGGGCATCCTGGCCCATCCACCAAGCGCTGTAGGCCAGCGCTGACTGCTCGTCCTGGGAGCCGGCACCCACGCACAGTGGGCCGGTCTCCAGCACCATCTGCTGCTTGGACACTGCGGGATTGACGTTGGGCAGCACGAATACGCCGTAGTCCTCGTCGGACTTCATTCCGACGCTGGTGAGCTGGCCGGTGAAGAAGGTACCGAAGTAGGCCATGGCCACCTTGCCGGTCTTGAGCAGGGTCTGTGGGTCGGTCTGCACGCCGGGGTCGATGAAGTACTTCTTCGAGGCCATGTCGTACCACTTCTTCACCGCGTCGACACTGGCCTGGTCGGTGTACTTGGCCTTACCCGTGCCCAGGCCCTCGTAGGCCGTCGGGTCGCTACCGGCGAGCAGCGCCTGGTACCAGACGAACTCGAAGATGATGTTCATCTGGTGCAGCGGGGTGATGCCCTTGGCCACCAGGGTGTCGGAGATCTTGATGAAGTCGTCCCAGGTCTTCGGCGGCTCGAGCCCGTTGTCGGCGAAGATCTTCTTGTTGTAGTACATCACCCAATAGGCGACCAGTAGCGGTACGCAGTACTGCTTGCCGTTGTAGGTGTAGTTGTCGATCAGCCCGGGAGGCACGTCGCCATTGGCCTCGGCGGCCTTCCACAGGTCGGTGGTCTCGGCGATGTAGCCCTGGTCGACGAGTTCCTTGAGCTGGTCGCCGGTGTGCCAGGTGAACAGCGTCGGCTTCTGATCGGTCTGGAAGCCCTGCTTGATGAACGCGTCGTATTGGGCCGAGTCGGAGTAGCCGGTGAAGTTGATGCTCAGCCCGCAGTCGGCGTTCGGACTTGTCGTTCATCGCCTCGAAGTCCGGCTGCCAGCGCGGCCTTGTCGGTGTAGAACTGCAGCGGACCCGAGGCCTCGACCTTGCAGTCGACCGGGGTGGCGGCGCCCGACCCGGCTGTATCGCTGGAGCCGGCCGCCTCGGATCCGGCGCTGCTCGAGCCGGCCGGTTCCGAGCTTGCGGTCTCGGACGCTGCAGCGGACGTCTCTGTCGGCGCAGCGGATGTCGTCGCGGCCGCGGTGGTCGGGGTGGTGGTGCCGGAGCCCGAGTCCGAACTGCTGCAGGCGGTGGCGACGAGCAGCGCCGGCACCAGCAGGGCGGCCAACACCATGGATGGGCGGGTGGATCGTTTCATTTCATCACCTCGTGGTGGGGGGTGGACGCTGGCTTGCCAGCGCTGGAAGGCCGGCGCGGGTCAGGAGCCGGGGCGGACCTGCAGATGGATCCTGACGAACCTGGGCCGGTAGATGGAGGCATCGGAGTACAGGCTCTGGTTGTCGAAGGAGTTGACGTTGTAGGTCACGTAGAGGGTGTCGCCGCGCCGGAGTTCGGGATGTTCATGGGCGTTGTAGGCGAACACATTCGGATCCCCGTAGCTACCGGATGGTCCCGTCTCCGGCATGGTGTACAGGGGACCGATGTCGGTGAACGGTCCTTGGGGGCTGCAGGAGACGTAGCCGCGGACGGTCGGATCGAAGGCGACCGTGGTGTCCTGAGTGACCGCGAGGTAGCCGTCACGGTAGCGGGTCACGCTCATCTCGTTGGCGACGTGGCTCAGGATGCGCGTGGACGCGGTCTCCTGGGTGGACCAGCCGGTTCCGGTCCAATACCGCCAGCTGGTAGTGCGGGCCAGGTCGCCACCGACGACCTTGGCCAGGTGCAGGTACTTTTCGGCACCGAGATCCTCCACTCCGTAGACGAGAACATCGCGGCCCTGCCGCTGGGTCCACGCGCTCCACTGCACGTTGGACGATGACGGCAGCGGCAACACTGCCGTGCGCTTCCAGGTTCGGGTGTCGAACCGGACAAGGTAGTTGCTGTCCCAACCGAAGTCGAAGATCCCCGGACCGAACTTTCTGAACTTCAGCGCGATGACGTCCAAGGTGTTGCCGCTGCGCGAGGCCAACGCGCTGCCGAACCAGTACCAGCTGTCCGCGTCGGGCGGCGGCACGAGGGCTTGCGGGTCCTGTGCAGTTCCACCCTTGACGGTGGTCAACCGGCCGTGCCGTTCGACCACAATGCTGTTGTTGATGAAGGGACTGGTGATCGGGCGGCTGCCGTCGGCCGCGACCGGACCCAGGAACGTGTCGGAGAAGACCCAGGCCAGCCGGCCACCGGAGATCGCGGCGGAGTACGTGGAGTCGCCGCCGGACCAACCGGCACCGTCCGCGCCGCCAGAATTGCCGTAGGCGGTGAACCGCGCGGCTCTGGCGGTGTCCACGGTTGCGGTCGAGGTGATGGTCGACCTGGTCAGCGAGCAACCACGATCGGATGGCGGCTTTCCGTGGTCGTGACCGCCGGCGTTGGCCGTGACCGGTGCGGTCAGCAGCAGGGCGGTGACGCCCAGCAGGGTCAGTGCTGCCCGGCGGAGTCGGGTGCTGGCGATGCGTGGCATGGGCTCTCCTCGTCGAGAGTTGCTGCGGTACGTGGGCTCTATTGCTCAGGCGGCAGGATCGTCAGTTCTGGGAACGGCGGCGATGACGTCGATGACGTCGGCGAGGTGGTCGTGCATGGCGGTGCGGGCGGCTTCGACCCGACCGGCGAGAATGTGCTCGACGATCTGGACGTGCTCGGCGAAGTCCTGATCACGGTCGCCGTAGAGCTCGAGGATCTCGGACTGGTCGGCGCCGTGGACTGCGGACAGCGAGTCGAGAATCTCGGCCAGTACAGGATTTCCGGTGGCCGCCGCCGCGCCACGGTGGATGTCGGTGTTTGCCTTGGCCAAGGCGTCGTCGGCATTCGCCAGACAGGATCGCGCGGTCTCCAAAGCTCGCTCGAGCACGGTGACGCCGTGCGGGTCGCGAGTCTCGGCGGCCAACGCGCTGATCGGCGGTTCGATCACCAGCCGGGCGCGGAGCAGATGGAGCAGCTGATCACGGGTGGGACTGGGCGCCAGCTCGTTGACGAACATCAGCCGATTGGAGTTCGGCCCGACATAGATGCCAGAGCCGTGGCGGAACTCCAGGATGCCGTTACCCTCCAATCGCCGCAGCGCTTCTCGCATGGTGGGCACCGCGACGCCGAACCGCTCGGCCAGCACCCGCAGGCTCGGAATGGACTGGCCAGGTTTCAAACCCTCCGCACTGATCATCGCCGCGACCGCGGAGCCCAGATCGGTCGACAATGCCGCCCGACGCACCCCTTCGCCGGGCCGCGTCATCGGTCGATCCGGTGGCTCGGCACCAAGTGATCTAATCACTGGATGACTATCCGGGGAAGCCCCGTGTGTCAGTGTTTCGATTCAGAGGAGGTCAGAACATGTCGGACGGACCGGATCGAGCCGGAATGGTGCTGCTGCGCTCGGCGGCACTCGAGGTGCACATCTGGGCCGGCAAGGGCGCGGACATCTGTTCGTTGATCGATCGACGGTCCGGCATCGACCTGCTCTGGCACACGCCATGGACGGTGGGTGAGCCGGCCGGGATCCCCTGGACCGGCGACTCCCAGACCGATTGGCTGGCCCGCTATCCCGGTGGCTGGCAGCAGCTGGTGCCCAACGCCGGTCCTGCCCGGGTCGTTGGTGGAGTGCGGCAGGGCTATCACGGTGAGGCGGCGATCCGCCCCTGGCGGGTGCTGGACGTCGGTGCCGACCGGGTGGTGCTGGCCGTCGAGTTGTTCACCGCGCCGGTCCGGCTCACCAGGTCGGTCCGGCTCGACGGCGACACACTCGCCGTCGAGGACGAGCTGGTCAATCTGAGCGACGAGGCGCTGGATGTCCGGTGGGTGCAGCATCCGGGGTTCGGTGCGCCGTTCGTCGATGAGCACTGCGTGATCGAGTCCGGTGCCACCACCTTTGTCTCGGATGCCGAAGCGCCGGGATCGCTGCTGGCCGCGGACCGGGCGTCGGACTGGCCGTTCGCCGTTGGCTCCGACGGCTCGGCGGTTGACCTGCGCAGAGTCCCGTCGGGTCGGCGGTCCGTTTTCGGTGCGCTCACCGATTTCGAGAGCGCCTGGTTCTCCATCACCAGCCCGACCACCGGGCTGGTGATGCGGATGGACTGGGATGCCGACGTCTTCCCCCATGCCTGGTTCTGGCAGGAGCTGCATGCCTCGGCGGGCTTTCCCTGGTTCCGTCGCGCCTACGTGGTGGCTGTGGAGCCCGCGAATGTGTTGCCCGGGGAGGGGGCGGTCGGGAAGCGGGTACGTGGCGCCGCACCGCGCCTCGACCCCACGGAGCGGCGGCGGTCGGAGCTGACGGTGACGGTGCGCGCGATCGGGCAACCGGCCTCCGGTGACCTGCTGCCTTGACTCCGCAGATTTCAGCGCTTAACGTCCGGACTTGAGATAGATTTACATGTGTCGAACTGCTGTTGCGTTCGCGTCTGCCGCGTCCACCGCAAGGAGTCGAGCCGTGAATACGGACACCGTGCAGTTCACCGTGGTGGACCAGGTTGCGCGAGTAACGCTGAATCGTCCGGACAAGCTGAATGCCATCAACGGCGCCATGCATCGTGAGTTGGTGCAGGCGCTGCACAAGGCCGGAGCCGATCCCGCAGTGCGGGTAGTGGTGATCCGGGGGAATGGTCGCGCATTTTCCGCCGGCGGTGACGTGAAGGCAGTAGCTGAAGGGGAAGACGTGGGACGTGCGGTGGACATCGCCAATGCCATCTGGCTGATGCCGAAACCTGTCGTTGCTTCGGTTCACGGATTCTGCCTCGGCCAGGCCTTTGAGGTTGCGGCTGTGTGTGACCTCACCATCGCCTCGGAAACAGCTCGGTTCGGCGAGGTGGAGATCAACCATGGGTGGTCGCCACCGGTCATAGTGACACCGCATGTGCTCGGGCCGAAGGCGGCCAAAGAGATCCTGCTCCTCGGCGACATCATCGACGCGGAGACTGCCTTGCGGATGGGCTTGGTCAACCGTGTGGTTCAGGACGAGCAACTCGACAGTGCGGTTGACGCCGTCACGTCCCGGCTCAGATCGCTCGAGCCGCGGGTGCTGGCAGCGAACAAGGCCTTGGTGAATTCCTTGGCCGGGATGCCGGCGCCCCTCCTCGAATCCGAGCAGGATCAGCTGCCTGGCACGTCCGAGTCCCAGACCGGCTGACGCTTCTCACTGAACGCCGCCGGACCCTCTCGGGAGTCAGGATGGGCCCAGTGCGCCATCACGTCTGTCCAGCCCAGCTCGAGATAGGGCATGAGGGCATCGCTGGTGAGTCGGCGGAGCGCGGAACGCGTCGCCCGGACTGCGGCCGGGGAATTCCCGGCGATCAGCCGGGCCAGTTCCAGCGCGCGATCGAGAATCCGCTCGTCGGCGACCACCTCGGTGACCATGCCGAGTTCATACGCGCGCTGTGCACTGAGCTTCTCGGCCCGGCCCAGTAACGCCATCCGGAGCAGCGCCGACACCGGCATCCGGCCCAGCATCGAGGTCGGTTCCAGGCCGCTCACCTGACCGACGGATACGTGCGGATCGCTGAAGGTGGCCGACTCGGCTGCGATCACGATGTCGGCATCCCCGACGAAGTGCAGGCCGCCGCCGGCGCAGACACCGTTCACCGCCACGATGAACGGTGCGTCGACCACCGAGCCGCCGACGAAGGTGAGCTCACCGGCTGCACCCTCGCCGCGTCCCTTTCGCTCGGCCGACAGGAAGCCGGCGTCGGCGCCGGCGCAAAACCCGCGGCCACGCCCGATGATCACCACGCAGCGGAGGTCTGGCTCCGCGGCCAGATCGATCCACAGTTGCTGCAACTCGTCCATCATCTCGCCGGACATGGCGTTCAGCCGCTCCGGGCGGTTGAACGTCACCACAGCGATTCCCGGATCAACCCGGTCGAGCAGGAGCGTGTTCACGGAGCCACCTTTCGGGTGCGTCGACGTTCTTCCACCGGTGGACACGTCGGATCACTGAAGGGACTGCTGAACCCGTGGTCGCGGATGAGCAGCCCGAGGATTTCGGTGCTTCTCTCGAGGTCCGCCGGCAGCCTCACGGCTGCCTGCGTTTTCATGTCCAGGATGGACAGGTCGTGTTCGTCACAGAAGCCGACGGCGCCGTGCAAAACATGGCTGTGTGCGAGGACCACCCTGACCGTCTCGATCGCCTGGGTCCGCAAGGCCCAGGCGTCGACGAGTGCATGTTCCGGCGAGGTCGACCATCGCCAGCTGGTGAATTGAGCCAGCTGACGCAGACCTCGAACCGCCACCTCACTGTCGGCGACCCGGCCCTGAACCAATTGAAAGTCGGCGAGTCTGCGCCCGAACTGGTGCCGCTCGACAACATGGCTGGCGGCCCACGCGTGTGCGGATTGCGCCGCGCCCAAGAGCTCCCAGCTCTGCAGCACCAGACCGAGCGCCACCTGCCCGCCCGTGGCCGGCGCCCTCCGCTCGCCGCGATCGACGTGATGAACGTAGGGGATGGAGACGTACCGCCGATCGTCACCGCTCGCGATCGGCAGCCAGGTTGCTCCGGCCGGTTCCACCACCAGCCAGCCTCCGGGGAGGTCGCCGTGTTCGACGGCGAGCACCCGGTCCACCACAGCCAGAAAGGATTCGTCGCACTCGGCGGCCGATGCGGCCAGCCGCTGGCCGACCGGATAGGGAACGGCGAAGCTGCCGCAGACCCGAGTGAGCTCGCAAGCGGCCAAGAGAGTCTCGAGGTCGGCCGCGGCGTCGATGTCGTCGATCCCCAGTGACTCGAGTACCGGGGCGATGTCGGTCGTGCGCACCGACGGATCGACCACTGCTCGGCGGGCGAGTTCGATCCCGCCGGCGGCGCCGATCGCCGCCGCGGCAGCCTTGCCGAAGGACACGACCTCGCTCGGCAGCACGGGCTTCATCGTGCCCGTCCCACCACGGACCTGGCGACCAGATTGCGCTGGATATCGACCGCCCCGGCCGGGACGGTCGATGATCTCGAGTAACGCCAGAAGTCCTCGACGGCCGGCAACAGCGGACCCTCGGTGACTGCCTCGATCAGTACATCGCTGGCTTCCTGATCCAACAACACCGTGGCGATGCGGGCCGCCGACGCTCCGGCCGTGTCAACCACGCCGGAGTCGAGCGCGTCGATCGCTTCGTAGGCCATCAACCGAGCGACCCGGGTGTGCACCAGAGACCGCACCAATCGGGCGTACAAGCCAGGCGGGATGGCGTCCAACAGCTCCGGTTCGGTCAGCACCGCCGACAGCAATCGATCGCTGCGTGCATAGCGGGCGATGCCGACGCGTTCGAACGCGAGCGCGGCGGTGATCACCTCCCAGCCGCCGTCGACCGCCCCGAGGACCTCGTCGTCGGCGACCCGGAGCCCGTCGATGAAAAGCTCGTTGAGATGATGGGGGCCGAGCATGCTGGCCAGTGGACGAATTTCGAGCCCGGGCCGGTCCGTCGGCACCAGGAACAGCGACACTCCGTCCCGCCGCGACTCCTGGGTGCCGGTTCGCACCGCCAGCACGCAGAAGTCGGCCAACTGGGCGTAAGACGTCCAGACCTTCTGCCCGGTGACCGACCATCCGCCGTCGACCCGGGTCGCCCGGGTACGCAGAGAAGCAAGATCGGATCCAGCCTCCGGCTCGCTGAAACCCTGGCACCAGACCGCGCTGCCGTCGGCGATGGCCGGGAGATAACGGGCCCGCTGTGCGGCCGTGCCGTGCCGCAGAATCGCCGGGCCGACCCAGTTGAGCCCCATGTAGTGCGCACCCCGCGGTTCGTGGTGTGCCCACATCTCTTCGCGCAGCGCGGCAACGGTCCACACCGAGGCGTCGGCGCCGCCGTATTCGGCCGGCCAGTTGAGCGTCAGCAACCGCTCATCGGCAAGCAGTGCTGCGAATCGTTCCACGACGGCCGGCCCGTCCGGGTCTTCGGTGAACTCGCCGAGGAAGTCGGGCGGGACGTGATCCGCGATCAGGTCCCTGAGATGGTTGCGAAGTTCCGCCGCGTCGGCGCCGAGTGCGTAATCCACAGGTCACCCCTGCCCAGGCAACCGTTGCCGAAGCGTGCATCGGTTCAAATTCACAGGGACTCGCCGCCGTCCAGGGTGATCACCTGGCCGGTGAGATACCCGGCCGCGTCGCTCGCCAGAAAGGTCACCAGCGCAGCCAGCTCGTCGCTGGATCCGGTCCGTCGCATCGGGATCCGCTTGAGCACCCAGTCGCGCAAGGCCGGGTCGGTCAATTGCTCGTGCGACATGGCCGAGGGAAAATGGCCGGGTGCGATGGCGTTCACCGTCACTCCGTGCCGGGCCCATTCCATGGCATAGGAACGGGCCATCTGGACCAGCGCACCCTTGGCCGCGTCGTAGGCCGAGCAGAACGGGATCAGCCTCTCGACGACGTTCGACGCGATGATCACGACCCGCCCTCGACCCGCTTCCAGCATGCCGGGGACGAACTCGCGCAGAACGTGGAAGGCGCCGTCCACATGGGTCCGGAACACCGAGTGCCATTCCTCCTCGGAGATCGGCGTGTGAAACGACGGGTCGATCGCCCGCATGCCCGGAAGGGGAACCAACGGTTTGTAGAGGAGGTTGCCGGCGTTGCTGACGATCAGGTCGACAGTGCCGAACTCGGCTCGAACCTCGGACCCGAAACGCCGGATGTCATCTGGATCTCCGACGTCTCCGATGGTGGCAACCGCTCTACGACCCAGCGCCCTGACCGCCTGCGCGGTGTCTTCGAGGTCAGCACCCGTGCGGGCTATGACGCCGACATCGGACCCGGCCCTGGCCAAGGACAGCGCCACATCGCGTCCCAACCCCCGGCTGGCCCCCGTCACGACGGCAACCCGACCAACGAGTGCGCGATCCGGGGCAACGCCGGTCGACGACTGGGTCATCTCCTGATGATGCACCAGATCGACGATTTTACAACAGCCAATCCTGGAATCAACCTGGCCATCGATCTGAGCGGGTCGGCGCCCCGCTGGCCCGGATGCTTCGAGCGTGGTCTAATCTTCAGTCTGGCGAACGAAGTCGGCCGACGAATCCGGGTCCTCGCATCGACCGGGCGTCGTGGGAGGTGTGTCGGTGGCGTTCGACGCGACGCACCCGCAGGTCTCGGCGGAATCGGCAATGCCCGGTCGGCCTGAGCATCTTCACAGTCAGCGCGATCTTTCACTGGTGCTGGTGGCGATCGGATTGGCCGGGCTCTCGTTCGCGGTCATGCAGTCGTTGGTCATTCCCGTCCTGCCCTTGATACGACAGGAGATGGGGTCCAGCACCGGGGCCGTGACCTGGGTGCTGACCGGGAATCTGCTCTCCTCGGCCATCGCCACGCCGATCCTCGGTCGAGTCGGTGACCTGTTCGGCAAGAAGTGGGTGCTGGTCGCCACTCTCGGCGTACTTCTCATGGGCACGCTGTTGGCCGCGATCTCCACGACCTTGCCGGTGCTGATCGTCGCACGAGTGATTCAAGGAGTAGGCGGCGGCCTCTTCCCCTTGGCCTTCGGTATCGTCCGCGATCGATTTCCCGAAGACCGGGTGCCCGGAGCCATCGGATTGATCTCGTCGACCCTCGCCTTCGGCGGTGGCCTCGGGGTGGTGCTGGCCGGCCCCATCGTCGAGCACCTGAACTACCACTGGCTGTTCTGGATCCCGTGCCCCTTGATCGCTATGGCCACCGTGGCCATAGCGGTACTGGTCCCGCATGAGCCCGGGGTGCACTCGGGCCGCATCAATTGGGCCGGTGCCGTGGCGCTCAGCGCCTGGATGACCGCGCTGCTGCTGGGGCTGACCGAAGGTCCGAGACTCGGGTGGACGTCCCCGGTAGTCCTGGGGTTGTTCGTGGCCACTTTGGTCTTCTTCGCGCTCTGGGTGCTCTCGGAGCGCCGGGCCACCACCCCACTGGTCGATCTGCGCATGCTGGTGCGACCCGCGGTGTGGCGGTTCAACCTCGTAGCCTTCCTGTTCGGCATCGTGCTCTACTCATCGTTCCGGATCGTCCCGGAGTTGCTGCAGACTCCGACTTCCACCGGCTATGGATTCGGCGCCACGGTCAGCGAGTCCGGCCTGTACCTGTTGCCGCAGACCATGGCCGCCTTCGTGCTCGGCCTGATGGCCGGCGGGATCGAGCGACGTATCGGGTCGGCGCGCGCCGTGGTCGCCGGATCCATGGTCGGTGCGGTCGCGCTGACCATGCTGGCCATCGCCCACGACCAGGGTTGGCAGGTACTCGTGGCCAGCACCCTTCTGGGGGTCGGCACCGGACTCACCTACGCTGCCATACCTGCCGTCATCGTCGACGCGGTTCCCCGCAGTCAGACGGGCGTGGCGACCGGGGTGAACACCAACGTCCGGACCATCGGCGGGGCCGTGGGCAGCCAGTTGACCGCGGGCATCCTGACCAGCGGCATTGCGATCGGGGCAGTTCCTCCCGAAGCCAGGTTTGTTGCAGTTTTCGTTGTGCTCGCTGCAGTGTCGCTGGTCGCGGTTGCCGTGGGCCTGAGCCGCGGCCGGAAAACGCTGGGCGAGCCCTGAGGCCGCTGCAGGCCCAACGACCCCGTCAGTTGTTGAGCTGGATCTCGGCGAAGCGCTGAGCCGATGAACCTCTCCCACCGGCCTTCGCTGCCCGTTGCACCTCGGCCTTGGCCTCGCGGATCGCTTCCCGGGGCATCGACGCGATCCGATCGGCGACCAGATCGACGGTGGACCACAAGACATCGCGGTCCACGACCGCGTTGACGGCGCCAAGGGCCTCGAGTCTGCGCGCACCGATACCCTTGCCGGTGAAGAGCATCTCCTTGGCCAACCGTGGACCGTAGTCCCACACGCTGTCGAAAAGGCCGATGCCCCCGCGACCCATGGCAACGGTGGGATCGCGAAAATACGCATCGTCCGCGGCGTAGATCAGGTCGCAGGCCCAGGCGAACCGCAAGCCACCGCCGACGCACGCACCCTGGACGGCGGCGATCGTCGGTATTGCGACCGCGGTCTGTGCGACGAGTAGATCGACCGCAAGGTGCTCGTGCCCGGTGATCGCCACTTGTTCGACATCATGGCCACCGCAGAAGTTCTTGCCTTGCGACCGCAGGATGGCGACCCGAACACCGGAGTCCCGCTCGATGTCGGTCCAGGCCCGGATCAACGCCTGATGAACGGCGTCGTCGTAGAAATTGTGGGGAGGCCCGTTCAGCGTGATACGGGCCACCGGCCCGTCGATGTCGAACAACACCCTGTCGGTGGATTCAGTTGGCACGGCGCGGTCCTCTCGAAAAGCAGGCTTTCGGCATCATTCGTCGGGTCGATCGCGCAGACCGTCGCGGACGATGAACGTGCAGTGCCTGCGGGCAATACGCCAGCCGGCATCGGTTCTCACCAGGTCGTCGTAGTACACCGCGCTGCGCAGCTGTTGGGTGCCGCGCTCGACGAACAGCAGGTTCTGCTCGGTTCGGGCCCGGTTATCGTCGACCATCTCGATGACCGGTGGCCCCCCCAGATGGAGTCCGCCCGGGGCGACGCGCATCATCTTGCGCAGACCATCGTGACCGTCGAAGGATCTTCCGTAGACCTCGAATGCGCAGTCGGGGGTGAAGACCGCAACCCAGCGGTCCGCGTCGTCGTGGTCGAGGGCCAGGCAGTACTCGGCGAGCAGCTGGGTGATCTCGACATGGTCGGTGTAGCTGGGCTGCATGACCTTCCTCTCGTCGGAGTGGTCAGATACCGAACGCGTAGCGACCGGACCTGCGAGCAAGCCGCTCTGCGGCGGGACGGGACAGCAACACACTCATCTCCTGGGCGAGCACTGCGCCCATCCGTCGGCTGAATGCTGCAGACTCCGCGCCGGCGTGGTCGTACTCGGCGACGATGCGATCGACGATGCCCCGCCTTCGTAGGTCGATTGCCCGCACGCCCTGGGCGGCGGCCATCTCGGCTGCGTGACTCGTGTCGCCTGCGTACACGATCGCCGAGGCGCCCTCCGGTGGGAGTGGGGACAGCCAGGCGTGCCGGGCGGCGATCACCCGATCGGCGGGCAGCAGCGCCATTGCCCCGCCGCCGGACCCCTGACCGAGCAGGACACAGACGACTGGTGCCGACAGTCGGACGAGATCGGCAAGGCAGCGGGCGATCTCGCCGGCCAGACCACCTTCTTCGGCATCCTTGGACAGTGCCGCACCGGGGGTGTCGATCACGGAGACGAGCGGCAGGTCGAGTTCGGCGGCCAGCCGCATGCCGCGTCGGGCCACCCGCAGGGCGGCGGGTCCGAGGGGCCCTCTGCTGGCCTGCGACGCTCGATCCTGACCGAGCAGCACGCACGGAACTCCGGAAAACCGCGCGAGCACCAACTGCATCGACGCCTCGGCCTCACCTTGCCCAGTCCCGGTCAGCGGGACCACATCGGTCGCAGCGAATCGCAGCAGTTCACGCACCCCCGGACGATCGGTGCGGCGGGTCAGCTCGATCGACTGCCACGCCTCGAGTTCTGGCTGGTCCTCCTCGGCGGGCGCCGGCAGGGTCGGGATGCCGCGCCGCCGGGCCTGCAGAACTGTCAGTGCGCGGGAAGCGATCTCGGCCAACCGCGTCGGCGGCAGGACGGCGTCTATCAAACCATGCGCGGCCAGATTCTCGCCGGTTTGCACGTCCTCCGGAAAGGGATGGCGATAGATGGCCTCGTAAACCTTGGGTCCGAGAAAGCCGATCAACGCGTGCGGCTCGGCCACGGTGACGTGGCCCAGCGAACCCCAGGATGCGAACACTCCGCCGGTCGTCGGATGCCGAAGGTACACCAGGAACGGCAACCCGGCGGACTTGTGGTTGCCGATCGCTTCGGTGATGCGCACCATCTGGACAAAGGCGGCAGTCCCTTCCTGCATACGGGTTCCGCCCGATGATGCGGCGGCCAGGAGTGGCAACCCCTCGGCCGTGGCCCGGTGAATGGCGCTGACCATGCGGTCGGCGGCAGCCAACCCGATCGACCCGGCCAGGAAGCGGAATTCGTTCGCCAGGAGTGCCACCCGATGACCTCGGATGGCACCCGCCCCGGTGACAACGGCCTCATCGGTCCCTGACCGCTCCGCGGCCGCGCGGAGCTCGGCGGCGTATGCCGGGTCGAGATCGTCCGGGCGCCGGACCGGCTGATCCCAGCTGACGAACGAGCCCTCGTCCAGCACGATGTCGATCAGGGCTCTGGCGCCCGGCCGAGCGTTGCCGGTCTTGGGCCGGGTCGACGTCACTTCAGGCTCCTTCGATGTTCCAGGGTTCAACAGCAGGTCGACGCCTCAGGCCTGTCAGCGTCCTTGTCGCACCTGTGAGAACGGCAGATCCCGGTCTGCGGCATATTCTCTCGGCATCCCGAGGATGCGCTCGCTGATCACATTGCGGGCCATCTCGAGGCTGCCGCCGGCCACGCAGAGCGCCTGCCGGAACAGGAATGCGTCGCCGATCGTGAGCTCGGTGCGATCCGACCTGTCGTCGATGATGCCGGCGATGCCGGCGATCTCGGTGTCGAGTTCCGACCGCCGGGCAACCGATTCACCGCTGAACAGTCGGGCGACGGCCCCCGCTGCCGGTGACAGCGCCTCCGCAGCCATGCCGGTGGCCACCCGTTCGCTGAGCGCCATGGTCAGACGATCGAGCATGTACAACTCACCGACGCACCGACGGATGTGGGGGTCGCCCGCCGTGTCGTTGCGCTGCGCGAGAGCGAGCATCTGCCGCGCGTGCACCCGTGGCTCGGCGGCTGCCGATGCGTGGCCGGTGGCCTTGCGCTCGTGGTAGAGCAGCCGCGTGGCGACGGCCCAGCCCCCGTTGACCTCGCCGACGACATTGCCGACCGGGATCTCGACGTCGTCGAAGAACTCCTGGCAGAAGTCGGCGTGGCCGTTGGTCTGCTTGATCCGCCGAACCGAGATCCCCGGTTGATGGACCTTGACCAGGAGCATCGTGACCCCTCGATGCTTCGGCGCATCCCAATCGGTACGGGCCAAACACAATGCATAGTCGGCAGCGAAAGCACCGGTACTCCAGATTTTCTCCCCATTGAGGATGAACACGTCACCGTCGCGGGTGGCCCGAGTTGTCACCCCGGCCAGGTCGGAGCCGCCGCGGGACTCGGACAGGAATTGCAGCAGTACCTCCTCACCACGGATCACCCTCGGCAGGTGCTCCCGCTTGAGCTCCTCGGACGCCATGTCCAAAATGGTCATCGCGCAGATCGAGAAGTTGGGCGTGCCGAGCATCGTCGGCATCTCGTAGCCGGCGCTCTCCTCGTCGAACGCGGCTTGATGGGCCTCGCTGAGACCAAGACCGCCGTACTCCCTCGGATAGGTGATCCCGGCGAAGCCGCCCTCGAACAGCTTGCCCTGCAACTCCCTGGCCCGATCCCAGTCCGCCTGCTCGGCCGAGCGGGGCGGCGACCGACGGAGCGGCCGGCATGTTGTCGGCCAGCCAGGTCCTGGCGCGGATGCGGAATGATTCGACGCTTTCCGAACTCGTGACGTCGACCTCGAGTACATCGGTCATCGGAGTCGCTCCCTTCAGGCGGCCGCGACGGCGGCGGCGAGACGCAACAGATGGTCGTGTGGGGTTCCGTAGGCCATCCGGTTGACGGTGGCCCGGCGCAGGTACAGGTGGATGTCGTGCTCCCAGGTCACACCGATGCCCCCGTGCATGTGCACGCAGTCCTGGATGATGTCGGTCGCCCGCTGGCCGACGAATGCGGCCGCGGTCGAGACAGCATCGCCGGCATCCGGCTTGCCATCGGCGACCGCAGCGATTGCTTCCCCGGCAGCCGCCGCTGCGGCCTGGTGCCAGGTGTACATGTCGGCGAATCGGTGCTTGAGCGCCTGATAGGACGCGAGCGGGCGGCCGAATGTGTACCGATCGAAGGCCCATTGCACGGTGAACTCCAATACCCGGTCGACAACGCCGACGGTCTCAACACTCTGCAGAGCCGAGACCGTCTGCCATTGACGGACGATGTCCGCAACGGCCCCCGCGGGCGACTCGACCCTGGCCGAACCCGGGACCGTGCAGTGATCGAAGGCCACCGTGGCGTAGCGGCGGACGATGTCCAGCGATCGAACCGGGGTGATGCCCACACCGTCGGCGCCACTGGGCACCAGCAGCTGAATGGGGCCGTCCGGGCCATCCGCGGTGACCAGGAACATGTCGGCCTGGTCCGCCGACTCGACCAGCACCTTGCTGCCGTCCAACGTCCACCCGTCCCGAACCTCCTGCGCGCGAACGGTGGGCCGCAGCGGATCGAAAGCGCCTGCCCCTTCCGCCACGGCCCACGTCACGGTCTGCTCGCCGCTGACCAGCGCCGCGAGGAGTTCGCCGTCCGGGCGGGTGGCCGAAGCGAGGGTCTGGATCGCCGCATTGGCGATGGCCAACGGTCCGGGGGCGACGCGCCGACCCATCTCATGGGCGAGGACCGAGAGGTCTCGTAGTCCCGAGTCGGAAACGCTGCCACCGCCGAGGGACTCGGGCACGAGTGTCGAGAGCCACCCCAATTCCGCTCCGCGTCGCCACCACGTGCTGTCATATCCGACCTCGAGGTCGCCGAGCCGGCGAACCTCGGCAAGCGGCGCCTCGCGCTCGAGATAGTTGCCCGTCGAGTCCCGGAACAGCTTCTGATCAGCAGTCAGGTTGAAGTACATGGGTCCTCCGACGGATCACGACATTGTGGCGAATCATTGAGGAACTTCAAAATATGCAGGTCGACCCCGCGCGGTCAACCCGTTGACCAAGGCATCCATCGTCGTTAAGTTTGATGATCTGCGAACTATTTCGCAAGAGTCCGAGCAGTTCGGGGTGACTTCGGAGGAGCGGATGGCCGTGGAACCTGGCCGCGTGACCGGTCCACCCGAGGGCCCGCGCTACTCATTCGGGTCCGCCGAGCAGGCCGCCGAACGACTGCGGGCAGTTGGTTATCTGCCGGACGATCGAACCAGCACCGTCGTGCACCTGGCCGATCGGCTCGGCAAGCCGGTCCTGGTCGAGGGCCCGGCCGGCACGGGCAAGACCCAACTCGCCAAGAGCGTCGCCCTGGCCAGGTCGGCCCGGCTGATCCGGTTGCAGTGCTACGAGGGTCTCGACGAGTCGCGAGCATTGTTCGAGTGGGACTACCGCAGGCAACTGCTGCATCTCGAGGCGGCCAGGGGCACCGCGGTCGTAGCTGAACTCGAATCCGAGCTTTTCGACGAGAGTTTCCTTCTCACCCGACCCCTGCTGGCCGCCATCCGTGCGCAGGACGACGTGGTGTTGTTGGTGGACGAGGTCGATCGGCTCGACGTCGAAACCGAGGCGTTGCTGCTCGAAGTGTTGTCCGAATACCAGGTGTCGATCCCCGAGCTGGGCACCCTGACGGCAACCCGCATCCCGACGGTGTACCTGACGTCGAACAACAGTCGCGAGTTGTCCGAGGCGCTCAAGCGGCGGTGCCTGTTCCTGCCGTTGGGGTATCCGTCACCTGAGCGGGAGCAGGAGATCATCGCCTCGCAGGTTCCTGAGCTGAACCAAGCGCTGGCGGCATCGTTGACCGCGGTGGTGCACAGCCTGCGCAGGCTGGACCTGCGCAAGCCGCCCTCGGTTGCCGAGACTCTGGACTGGGCCCGTTCGCTGTTGGTGCTCGGCGCCGACGCGCTGACGCCGGAGGTGATTGCCGAGACCCTTCCGGTGCTGCTCAAGCACGAGGCGGATATGGAGGTGGCCGGTAGGACTCTGTTGGGTTCGGCGTGACACCTTCTGTGCTCGCTCCGTTGCACAGGTTGGTTTCTGAGCTGCGCGCCATCGGGGTGCCGGTCCGCACGTCCGAGGTGGTCGACGCGTCTCGCGCGCTGGCTGAGGTCGATCTGGCCCGCCGCAGTCAGGTGCGCGCCGCGTTGGCCGCCTGCCTGGTCAAATCGGGGGACCAGCTGCCGATCTTCGAGCTGGC
Organism: uncultured Actinomycetota bacterium; assembly: GCA_963834185.1. Taxonomy (GTDB): domain Bacteria; phylum Actinomycetota; class Actinomycetes; order Mycobacteriales; family Nakamurellaceae; genus Nakamurella. The sequence goes on along the minus strand of CAWIAR010000008.1, from coordinate 10,553 downwards.
CTTCGACATCTACTTTCCGGCAATGCCGGGTGGGCCGATCGGCCGGGCCTCGGACAAGCAACAAACGCACTCCGCGGTGGTTGCGTCAGGATCGGGCGGCGGGCTGGCCGACGTGAGCGATGCCGCGCTGCGGGCACTGGTGATCCGCGCGCTCGCTGACGATCACGACGCGTTGGTGCGCAGATTGGCGACGGAGCTGGTCTCGCGGTATGCCGGAATGGTCGCCGGACGCGCGGTCGCCGGAACCTATTACCTGGTGAGAACACTGCGCGCGTTGGACCCGGATGCGCTGGTCGCCGCCCTGGTCGACGCGGCGCCGGCGCCGCCCTCGCCGCTGATTGCGTACATGCTGGCCGACCAGGCGGGGGAGCGGGTGGCGCAGCTACGCGGCGCCATCGAGACCGAGATCCGCAACCGGCTCGTGGCGGATCGCGGCGCGGATCCTTTCGCCCGCAGCACCCGGCAGCCGCTGCCGGAGGACCTGGCCTTCCTCACCGCGTCCAAGGAGCAGATCGATCGGCTACGGCAGGTGGTCGAACCACTGGCCCGCAAGCTTGCGGCGAGGCTGGCTGCATCGCAGCGGGATTCCTCCCGCGGGCGGCTCGATGTCCGGGCAACCATGCGCGCAGCCATGGCGACCGCCGGCAGCCCGGTTCGACCCATGTTTCGCCGGCCGCGCCCGGCCAAGCCGGAACTGGTGGTACTGGCCGACATCTCGGGCTCGGTCGCGACGTTCGCGTCATTCACACTCTCCTTGACCTATGCACTGCGCAACGCGTTCGCGAAGGTCAGATCGTTTGTGTTCATCGACGGGGTCGACGAGGTGACCGACCTGATGGCCAGGGCATCCGACCTGGTCGAGGTGGCGCGCGCGATCAACCAGCGCGGGCTCGGTGTGCGCCTGGACGGCAGGTCGGACTACGGCAGCAGCCTGGCCGACTTCGTCTCCGAGCACGGCGCGAGCTTCGGCCGCCGCACGGCTGTGCTGGTACTGGGCGATGCGCGCACGAACTATCACGCCCCACGCGCCGAGCAACTCCGTGCGTTGTCGCGCAGGGCCGGGCGACTGTACTGGCTCAACCCGGAACCCAGGGCCGCGTGGAACAGCGGCGACTCGGTCATCGCAGCCTACGCACCGGCATGCGACCGGGTCATCGAGTGTCGGAACGTCCGACAACTGCGGAACTTCGTCGAAACTCTGAACTTCCGGCCGGCTCCGGTCGGCTGAGGGCCGACCGAATCGGCCACGGCTGCCCAGATCCGGCAGCCCCTCTCAGGAGGACGCGGTGTAGTGCACCGTTCCCTCGGACGGATCGGTGAACTCCGCGACCCGCCCGCACTCCTCGAGGTATTCCAGGTGTGCCAGCGATTCGGCGAGTGCTGTCCGGCGCATCCAACCGGTGATGGCGGGCCAGCCGCGCGACCAGGTGAGCCGAGTGGTCAGGTCCCAAGCCGTGGAGCCTGGGGTCGCGGTGAGGAGGTCGATGATCTCGGCACATCGATGCTCGTGATGCTCGAGCAGTTGGTCGACCCGGTCGGCCAGACCGGTGAAGCGCCACTCGTGACCGGGCAGCACCTCGTCCCTGTCGAACGTCCTGACCTTGCGCAATGACTCCAGGTACCGGGTGAGTGGCCGCGCCGTGCCGTTCGGCTGTTGGCTGATGTGCGGGCTGATCTTGGGCAGGACATGATCGCCGCTGAAGAAGAGCTGTTCCTCCTCATGGTGCAGGCAGGCGTGGCCGACTGTGTGACCGGGCGTGTGGACCACGGTGATGTGCTGATCGGCGAGCGGCAGCCGGTCACCATCGGCGAAGGAGACGGTCGCTCGCGCTGCTGCCGAGACGAGCGCAACGGTGCCGGCGCCGAGGCGCAACTCGGACGCAACCGACGGCGGCACGGCTGCCCGTTCGAGCCAAGCGCGCTCGTTCGCGCCGTTCGTCGCGAGGCCCGCGAACCCGTCGATCGACTCGGCCTCGGCCCGGTGCATTCCGACCCACGCGCCGGACTCATCACGCACGGCAGCGGTCAGCCCATGGTGGTCGAAGTGGGCATGCGTGATCACGATCCCGGCCACGTCGGACAGCCGATATCCGGCTTTGTCCATGGCCTCGACCAGGCTGACCCTGGTCTGCTCGGACGGCAGCCCCGGGTCGATGAGGACCGGACCGTCGCCGTCCTCGATCAGGTAGCACAACGTGTAGCGCAACGGATTGTCCGGGAACACGACGGGAAGCGACCAGATCCCCGCGCGCACTTCTTCGACCGGTGGCACCGCGCCTGCGAGCCATGACTCGCGCTGTACGGTCCCGGTGACCTGCGCCGCCTGGATCGCGGTCACCGGGACCCCTCAGGCGCGTGCATCCAACTGCTCGGACAATTGCGGCACGACGTCGTTCAGGTCACCGACCACACCGAAATCGGCAAGCTCGAACAGCGGCGCATCAGGGTCCTTGTTGACCACGACGATGGTGCGTGATGTCTGCATGCCGGCGCGGTGCTGGATCGCGCCGGAGATACCGACGGCCACGTACAGCTGCGGAGACACCTGAGTGCCGGTCTGGCCGACCTGATGCGAGTGCGGGTACCAGCCGGCGTCGACCGCAGCTCGCGACGCGCCGACCGCCGCACCCAACTGGTCAGCGAGATGTTCGATGAGTCCGAACTTCTCCGGGCCGCCGAGGCCGCGACCACCGGACACGACGATCGATGCTTCCAACAGCCCTGGCCGGTTCGACGTCGCCTTTTCCCGAACCGCGGTGATCCTGGCGCCGCGGGCCGAGTCGGAGAAGCTCACCGACAGCGCCTGCACGTTCGCGGCCACTGGATCTGGTTTCGGTTCCACCGCATTCGGCTTCACGACGACGATGGCCAGTCGGCCATCGACCGCCGATTCGACGATGAAGTTCGCCGCAAACGCCGATTGGGTGGCTGCGACGCCGCCCCCGCCGTCGCCGGGGCGGACGTCGAGGGCGTCGGTCAGCAGCCCAGCGCCGATGCGGACGGCGAGGCGCCCGGCGATTTCCTTGCTCTCGGGCGACGAGCCGATCAACACCGCGGTCAGGGCGCCGGGCCCGCCCAGGCGCTCGATCGCCGCAGCCGCAGCATCCACCTTCGGCACCACCAGGTACTCGTCGACGATCGGGTCGGTGACCGTGAACACGGTGGTGGCACCGTATTCGGCGAGCCTGGGGGCGACGGCCGATGACTCGCCGCCGAAGATCAACGCATGCGGCTCACCGATCCGACGGGCGAGCGTGAGCAGTTCCAGGGTGGCCTTCGACGGCACGTCTGCGGTCGACTCGACGACGACCAGAACGATTCCCATGCATGACTCCTCGAGAATGACGGCGGCGATGATCAGACGAAGCGATGGGCGGTGAGAAACTCGGCGAGCTTGATCCCGCCGTCACCCTCGTCCTTCACCTTTTCGCCGGCTTGGCGTGGTGGGCGGCCGGTTATGGACGTGACGTTGCTGCGCGCGGCGCCGAGCCCGACCTGGTCTGCAGGGATGCCGAGTTCGTCAAGGGTCAGCGTGGTCACCGGCTTCTTCTTGGCGGCCATGATGCCCTTGAACGACGGATAGCGAGCCGGCCCCGTGCGATCGGTGACACTGACCATGGCGGGCAACTCTCCGGTCACGGTCCAGCCACCCTCGTCGGTCTCGCGTTCGATGGTGACCTGCGTGCCCGCCACCTTGAGCTCGCCGGCGTGCGAGATCTGAGGGATGCCGAGATGTTCCGCGACCATCGAGCCGATGACACCCATTCCGGCGTCGGTGGATGCCATGCCGGCCAGCAGCAGGTCGAATCCGAGTGACCTGGCGGCCGTCGCAAGCACGGCGGAGGTGGCTAGCGCATCCGATCCGTGCAGCCGATCGTCAACGATGTGCACGGCGCCGTCCCCGCCCATCGACAGCGCTTTGCGGAGTGCGTCGACCGCCCCGGCCGGTCCCATGCTCAAGTAGGTGACCTCTGCGCCGGTGGCCTCGGCAACCTGGAGGGCTTGCTCGACCGTGTACTCGTCCAACTCGGACAGCAACCCTGGGACGTTGGCTCGGTCAACCGTGTGGTCGGCGGAGAAGGCGCGGTCGGCGGTCGAGTCAGGGGTGTACTTGATAAGGGCAACAATCTTCATGGATGGGTCCTTCGTACTGGATCGTGCTCGTGCAGGCGGTGGGGGGCTCTGGGCGGCCGGATCAGGAGGAAGGAGCCCGGCCGGCCGTGGCGTCGACCTGCGGGCCGGTTGGATCGGCGATGTCGACCTGAGCGGCGACGATCGGAGGGTGCTCGTTCCATGGCAGTACACCGAAAGCCGGCGTCCCGACGGCGTAGTGGTCGGGGTTGAGCTCGGCCCAGTGGGCGTGGTTGAGCTGGTGGAGGCTGAAACATGCGTTCAGCGCGTTGTAGAAGCCCATACTGTCGACCGACTGGTTCACGGACTCCTTGATCAGCAACGCGGCCATCGTGTTCGTCTTGGCGATGCGCTGCGCGAATTCCTCGGTCCGCTGCGTCAGCTGGTCGCGTGGAAAGATCTTGCTCACCATGCCGAGGCGGTGGGCTTCGGCAGCGTCGATGCTGTCTCCGGTGAGCAACAGCTCCTTGGCCCGCCGCGGACCGAACTCCCAGGGATGGGCGAAGTACTCGACCCCGCACATGCCCAGACGGGTTCCGACCACGTCGGCGAACACCGCGTCGTCGGCCGCGACGATGAGATCGCAGGCCCAGATGAGCATGAGTCCGGCGGCGTATACGGGTCCCTGCACCTGGGCGACGGTGATCTTGCGAAGGTTCCGCCACCGACGGGTGTTGTCGAAGAAGTAGTGCCACTCCTGCAGCATGCGGTTCTCCGCACCGAGCCTGGTGCCGCCATGCGATTGGAAGCTCGGGTGCTGGTCAGGACCGGGCTCGCGCTCCGCGGCCGCTTCGGCGGAGCCCATGTCGTGTCCGGCGGAGAACAGCGGGCCGGCGCCGGCCAAGATGATGACCTTGACCCCGTCGTCCCGCTCGGCCCGGGCGAAGCATTCGTCGAGTTCGACGAGCAGGCCGCGGTTCTGCGCGTTGCGGGTCCGTGGCCGGTTCAAGGTGATGCGGGCAATCGCTCCGTCGTGCAGCGTCTCGTAGTCCACGAACCGTCGGTCCGACACCGTTGCCGTCCTTCCGCGCGTGCACGCGCGCCAGTCCCACGCCGGAGGTCGAGACCGACCACCGAAGGAGACACCTTCGGATAGAGGATCCTCAAACTATCGCTGGGCGTCTGGCGGGTCAAGCCCGCAGGAGACTTTGGTATCGATCGAACTGTTCGGGGTCGGCAGCAGCCGCCTGGACGCCCGGAAGCCCATGGAGTCCGATGGTTTCAGGCCGTTCTACGCGGCATCCGGCCGATTCGACGGACACCGAACAGTTCCTGGAACGAGCCTCTTGATTCCTCACGCGAAATACGATACTCATCAAAGGATCCAACAGCGAGGTCGGATGTTCGCCGCCCTCCGAGGAGCAGGGAGTGCGCATGCGACTGAATCGAGACGTCGCGGTAGCCGGGGTCTACCAGACCAAGCAGGGCGATCTGTCGACCGGACCCAGCCCGAGGTGTGGTGGGAATCGGTCAGCGGGCGCCTGCGAGGACGCCGGCGTTGCCGTCGGCGACATCGACGGCCTGATCGGACACGGCCCGGAGGGCGCAGGTATTCGCGACGGACTCCCGGGCGCCGGACTCGGATACGACTTGTTGGGCAAGCCGCTGCGCTTCCACGCCTCGAGCAGTATCGGGGCTGCCGCCTCGGCGGCGGGGCTGAACCTTGCGGTATATGCCGTGGCCGACGGACTCGCCGACGTCGTCGTCATCGGCAACGCGGCCGCCGGAGTGGTCGAGGGATATGCCAGCGTCGACCGGGACTCGGCCGTCGCCACCATGGCCAAGCTCAGCGGACCGTACGAGTACGTCTACGGCACGACCCGGGTCTCGGACTACGCGACGCTGGCCCATCGCCACATGCACGAGTTCGGCACCACATCAGAGCATCTCGCCGAGATCGCCGTGGCCCAACGGTACGGCGCGACTCTGCATCCGCTTTCGGTCAACGGGCATCGCGGCGAGATCATCCGTCGACGACGTGGTGGGCTCACGGATGATCGCCGACCCGCTGCACCTGCTCGACTGCTGCGCGATCAACCAGGGCGGCGGCGCGATCGTGGTGACCACGGCCGATGCGGTGAAGGCCAACGGCAAGCACGCGCCGATCGGGATCCTCGGCTACGGCGAGGGACACAGTCACATCGACCCGAACGCGTCGCCCAGCCTGGCCGAATTCCCGGCGGCGCAGGTCGCGGCGAACACGGCGTTCGACCATGTCCGGGGTGAGCCGCGACGACATCGACGTCGCCGGCATCGGTGACCACTTCACGGTCAACGTGCTCTTCGGGATCGAGTCTGCGGGCTTCTGCAAGGTCGGTGAGGGCGGGGAGTTCGTCCGCGACGGCGCCCTCAAGATCGGCGGTCGGCTGCCGACCAACACCGCCGGCGGTTTCCTGTCGTTCAGTCACGCCGGGCTGTGCGGGGTGTTCACCCTGATCGAGGTGATCGAGCAGCTGCGCGGAGAGGCTGGCCCGCGCCAAGTGGAGAACGCCACCTACGGCTACCTCAACGGCGTCGGCGGCGCGATGCAGAACAACTTCTCCGCGATCCTCGGAAAGGTCTGACCATGACAACGACTGAAACCGCCTACGCAGAAGTTCCTGCCCGAGAGCAGATTCCTGGCTACCACAAGCCGTTCTGGGAGTCCCTGAAGGAACACGAGCGTTCAGGTGCAGAGGTGCGACGACTGCGGAACCTTCGCTACGTGCCCAAGGAGATCTGCCCCAAGTGTCAGTCGTGACCGCTCGACCTGGACCTCGATCGCCGGCACGGGCGAGATCTACACCTACACCGTGGTGCGCCGGGCGCCGACCAAGGCCTACCAGGCCGACGCGCCGTATGCCATCGTCCATGTCTCGATGGACGAGGGCTTCCGGATGATCGGTACCGTGCCCGACATCGCGCCGACGACGTCCGGATCGGCCAGCGGGTACGTGTGCGCTACCTGGATGTCACCCCGGAGTGGACCCTGCTCGCCTTTGAATCGATCCCTGCGCCCGCGGAGTCGTCCGGCGTCGGGCAGCGGCTGAGGCGCGTCCATGGACCTTGACATCAGGCCCGAGCTTGACGGAATTCCGCGAAGAAGCCAGAACCTGGCTCGAGGACAATGTGCCGACCGAGCCCCGGCCGCACACCACCGGGCCCGGAATTGCGCGCAGTAGGACGAGGAGTGGCAACGCCGTCAGTATGCCGGGGGCTGGGCCGGCATCGATTGGGACACCGAATACGGCGGACGCGGACCTGTCCCTGATCCAGCAGGTGGTCTGGTACGAGGAGTTGGTCCGCGCCGGGCGCGCCGACCTTCAGCGTGTTCGCCGTCGCGTTCGGCCACGCCGGGCCGACGTTGATCATGCGCGGGTCGGAGGAGCAGAAGACGCACCTACCTGCCGCAGATCCTGAAGGGCGAGACCCCCTGGTGCCAGGGCTTCTCCGAGCCCGGCGTCCGGCTCCGACCTCGGCCTCGCTGCGCACCAGAGGCGTGGTCGACGGCGACGAGATCGTGATCACCGGCCAGAAGATCTGGACGTCGTTCGCCGACGTCGCGCGACTACGGCGAGTTGCTCGTGCGCACCGATCCCGACGCGCCGAAGCACAAGGGCATCACCTGGGTGATCATGGACATGCACCTGCCCGGCGTCGACATCCGACCGATCACGCTCGATCGACGGCTTCCCGCACAACTGCGAGGTGTTCTACGACGAGGTCAGGGTTCCGCTGGCCAACGTCGTCGACCGGGTGAACAACGGCTGGAGCGTCGCCCTGTCGACGCTGGCCGCCGAGCGCGGTCCCGGCTTCCTGGACAGCAGGCTGACGCTGATCCGCGTGGTCGACGAACTCGTCGCTCTGGCCAAGGAGCGCGGGCTGCTCCGCAACGAGGCTCTCGCCGTCGCGGCTGGCGCAGGCGCGTGCCATCGTCGCCGCCGTCCGCTCCATGGCCTACCTGCAGATCTCGACCGCCACGAAGGGTGGGACGCCAGGGCCGGAGACCACGGCGATCCGCACGTTCTACGTCCAGGCGCAGATCGAAGTGGCCAGGCTGGCGCTGGACATCGCTCGGCCGCAACGGCATCGAGAAGAACCGGTCGACGCAGCACTGGCTCGGGGAGTTCAGCTCCACGATCGCCGGCGGCACCAAGGACATCCAGAAGAACATCATCGGCGAACGGGTGTTGGGACTACCGCGATGAACCTTGCGCTCGATGAAACGCAGACGCAGATCGCCGCAACAGCAAGGGAATTCCTCTCTACGGAACTCCCGGTCTGCCGCCTGCGTGAGCTGGGAGCGAAGCCGGACCAGCCGGCGATCGACGACCAGACCTGGCATCGGGTCGCCGACCTGGGCTGGTTCGGTCTCGCGGTCCCGGAGGACCGACGGCGGTCATCGGTCTCGGCCTGCCCGAGGAGACCGTCCTGGCGATCGAGCTCGGCCGGCACCTGGCGCCCGGCCCGTTCCGCTCGACGATCCTCGGCGCCTGGCTGGCGTCCCGCGCCGGCGACGCGACCTCGTCGCCGCCTTGATCGGCGGCGAGCGCCGCGTCGGCTTGCATGGTCGAGAGACCTGGCCGTCGACGCCAGAAAGGACGACCTGGTCCTGGTCGTGGATGCCGAGGGAGCGAAGCTGTGCGAGGTGAACGAGCTGACCCCGGTCGAGGCCGTCGATCCAGGAGTGCGGCTCGCGCGGATCACCATCGGAGAGCCGGTCGTCACCGTCCCGGGCTCAATGCCGCTGGCCCGGGTGCGAGTGCTTGCCGCCGCCGAGCTGCTGGGCATCACCGAGGCCGTGCGTGACATGTCGGCGTCCTACGCGCAGACCCGAATCCAGTTCGACAAGCCGATCGGCACGTTCCAGGCCGTCAAGCACCGTTGCGCCGACATGGCCATCGCTGCCTACGCGACTCGCGCGCAGACCGCCCAGGCCGCGGTCTACGTGGAGGGCGGACATCCGGACGCCGATTTCCACGCTGCCGCCGCCTATGTGTTGGCTGTCCGCGGGGCGGCCGTCAGCACGGCCGTCTACCGGCGCGGCCAGGTCTATGCCAGCAAGGGTGCCTACAACCTTGCGATCAAGGATTTCGACGAAACGCTCCGGATCAACGCGAAGGATGTCGAGGCGCTCAACAACCGCTGCTGGACCCGCACCGTGATCGGCGACCTCCAGGGCGCGCTGAAGGATTGCAATGAGGCGCTGCGGCTGCGCCCGAACTTCGTCGATGCGCTGGACAGCCGGGGGCTCGTCAATCTGAAGTCGGGAGCGGCGAAGAACGCCATCGCCGATTTCGACGCGGCCTTGCGGATCAACCCGCGCGTGACCTCCTCGCTCTATGGACGGGGCATCGCGAAGCAGCGCAACGGCTCGGCCCAGGAAGGCGCACTGGATATCGCCAATGCCAAGGCGATGGCCCGAACATCGTTCAGGAATTCGCAAGCTACGGAGTACGCTAGTATTTTTTTGAGTTGAGGCCACAGGCGCCTCGAACCCTCGGCGGCCCGAGACAGACTAATGAACGGATGCCGCAGGCGGCCTTTCCGGGGGGCCGATCGCAGGAATTTTGGAACCAAGCAGTTTAGCTAGCGCAGGAGGGACTGGCAATGAGATTGGCTGCAAAAGGACTTACCGCGATCCTGTCCATCATCACCGTCGGCGCGGCCGTCGCTGACGATCCCGCCCGCCTTTGCCGGGGATGACGGCAACAGCAAGAACGTCACCGAGGACGAGATCGTCCGCGCGCTGGCGCCGGCGCCGAAGAAGCCGCTGACCCGCGGCCTCTCGATCGCCCCTCAGGCCGATCCCGCCCCGAGCGCGGCGGAGACCAAGCTGATCCAGTCCGTGCGCGGCCGCGCGACGCGTTCGCTGTCCTCGACCGAGCGTGAGGAGATCGCTTCCGCCGCCAAGGATAAGCCGAATATCGATCTCGAAATCACCTTCGACTACAATTCGGCGAACATCAGCGCCAAGTCGATGGCTTCAGTGCAGGCGCTCGGCCGCGCGCTGACCAGCCCCGATCTGAAGGGCTCGACCTTCGTGGTCGTTTGACACCGACGCCGCCGGCGGCGAGGGCTACAATCAGGAGCTGTCGGAACGCCGCGCGAATTCGATCAAGCGCTACCTGGTCGAGAAGTACAGCATTACGGCGACCGACCTCGTCACCGTCGGCTACGGCAAGAGCAAGCTCAAGGATCCCAACCAGCCGATGGCGGAGGTCAACCGCCGCGTGCAGGTCGTGAATATGGAAAACAAGACCACCGCATCGAAGTGAGCACGACGTAATCCGTTGAAGTGACCAGTCGTGATGTGGTGTAAAGTCTTGCTTCCACAGCGCGTCCTGCAGCCCTGCGGGACGCTGCTTGGTTTCAGGGAAACGTCTCACGGACCCCAGCCAGGCCAGGATGATCCGGCGATGAACCTCTCCGACTATCTCAAG